>NZ_JBCNKF010000036.1:0-80841 GCF_039596155.1 Chitinophaga sp. | reverse complement strand
TCTAAAAGTCCCTTTGGGAGTAGAAATTCCATCAACTGTCTATAGCTCTGATCCAAGTTTGTTGCTTCTTTAATGAGTTGCAAAGCAACAAATTTTTAGCATTCCCCCCAAGAATTCAACTTGATCCCTTTTAATCTAACGCATAGAGATGCACTTATCCAGAATATGGATCGTGTAAAGAGTCACAATGAAATTAGTTTACTCTCATATAGTACAGAATTAGAAGGAATTAACAATCAAATAAGAAACCTTACAGGAGTCTCAATAAGCTTCAGTCATTATAATAAAATCTTATCAAGCTTTAATGCAGGAGAATTTATAATAGCATATTTTGATTCAAAGAGAAATTTAAAATTCAAGATTCCTAAGGGAATTAATAAAATTGATTTTAAAAAGTATTATAATCTAAGTGCAAACGTGGGATCAAATTTCATTCAATATATTGTAAATTTAAAAGCTGACAGATCATTTGCCAGAGATGAGAATGAAACAGATGTTGTAAAAGAGGTTGATTTATGGTTCGCTAACTTTGAACAAAGTCTAGCTGAATTATTTAACGATCCTAATCTCCAATTGTCTTTCGATAGGAAGAACTATAATTTCAACATACTTGAAACAGGAAAGGAACCATATAATCTAAACCAACTCTCTGATGGGTATTCTGCAATTTTAAGTATTATAACAGAATTGCTGTTAAGAATGGAGAGTTCAGGTGTAAAAAGTTATGATGTACAAGGTATTGTACTAATAGATGAACTTGAAACTCATCTTCATCTTGAACTCCAGAAAAAGGTACTCCCATTTTTAACAAACTTTTTTCCAAAGTTACAATTTGTAGTAACAACACATTCTCCATTTGTAATTAATTCTATAGAAAACGCAGTCATCTGTGATTTGGAGAAAAGAATAGTAACAGAAGATTTATCAGGATATTCTTATGATACTTTAATTGAAAGTTATTTTGGAGCGGATAAATATTCCATCGTTTTAAAGCAAAAGGTTGATGAATATGAAAAGTTAATGTCTAAAGAAGATTTGAATGAAGGTGACGTCGAAAAACTATCAGAATTAAAACGGTATATAAAAGATGCTCCCAAGTTTATAGCTGATGAATTAGCAGTTAAAATTCAACAAATCCAATTAAAGACACTTAACAAAAAGAAGTAATGATTTTCTCCGCTAAATCTCAGCCACCACCTCCTTCTCTTGCAACAGAAAAGAAAAAGGCTTCTGGTAGTTACAGGTGTGATGATGTTCTTGATACGATTAAGAAAGATTTTTATAATAAATGTTATATATGTGAACAGAGTGAACCAATAACAATAAATATTGAACATTTTGTCCCACATAGAGGTAACCATGATCTAAAGTTCGAGTGGGCAAATCTGTACTATGCATGTGGGCATTGTAACAATACCAAGTTGGCGAGGCCAATGTTTGATGATATTTTGGATGTTACTAATGCAAATCATGAGGCTGACAAAAAGGTTAGGTATCATATAAACCCATATCCGAAAGAAAATGCGGAGTTTCAGCCGATGGAAAATACAGAAATTGTAAATAATACCGTCGTATTGTTGGATGCAGTTTATAATGGCACAACAACGCTAAAAACTATTGAAGCTGCTAATCTTAGGAGCCTTTTACTAAAAGAAATAAGATTATTTCAGGGTTTATTGTTTGATTATTATGATGAAACATATACTGCAGAAGAAAAAGAAAGCATAAAGAATAAAATAATCCGCCATTTACGTCCTGCTTCAAATTTTACTGCATTTAAGCGCTGGGTTATAAGAGATAATGAAAATATTCGTGCTGATTTTGACGATTATTGTAAATAAGAACTTTTAGGCCCATAAGCGAGTACGCTTATTGTTGATTCCCTTGAAAGTAAAATCTGCTTAAATCAATGAAATATCAGAAGAATCAGATCTTGAAATAACTGGTTCAACATTTCTTCCTTTCTCGCTACAAATAGCAAAAAGACTTTGAGTTATTCTAGGCCTTTTTTGCGCAATTACCAGCTCTTCATACAAAGAATTTTATACTACCGATTTTAAGAACAATACAAAAAATCTTCTACACTCAAACAAAAGCAAGTTATCCTTTAAAAGATCTAAAACCCTCACTCACAAAAATACCTCGCAAACCGAAATACCAGTTACATTATCCATAACAGCAGAAGTCCCAATTCCAATGAAAAGAGTACATCAAGCCAGCACTTCTCTGGTTATGAAAATTGTAATGCAACCAGAAATCAGTCCACTAAAAGTTCTTATACTTTATTTCAAGTAAAGGTGATTGAGCGTTAACCATAACATTCGTAAAAGTAGAACGAATATTATACACTTCAACATCCAGCCCCTGATAGGCAGCATACATTGTATTAAACAGACTCGTGGAGGTAGTACCTTTTACAGTACATTCTGTGAAATAAATCTTAACAAAAGACCTTGTAGCAGCAAGATTACCAAACACATGTTGACCGCTGGCAACGATCATTCCTGGCTCCGGATTTTCTCCTGAAGTGGAATCCCAGTAAAAGCTTCCGCCACCACCATCACCTGGCGTGTAGTACCCTAAAACGTCATAAATTTCGCCTGATTGAGGAGGTGTGGCGCGTAACAAATCAATAGATGCAAATGTCATGTCAAATAATATTGTTTGACAAAACTACACGCATAACACGGCCCCTATCTGCGTTGAAATAAACAATAGCTAACTTCCCCTCACCTTGCAACTTCATAAATATTACATTATTTTACTCCCTGCACCTGAAGAAATGCGACTAATACCAATCTATAAACCATTGTAGCGAACTATGATAAAATCACCACTACTTTCACTAATCTTAGTATTTACCTTGCTGTTGACAACAAACGCAGGTAAAGCTCAAACCGAAACATGTAATTGCCTTGATAATTTGAACAAAACTATCCAGGAAACCGAACTCAACTACGCAGGCTATCCTGCAAAAGTGAACGCCAGTTATAAACTACTGGTTTCAAATCTGCAGGCAAAAGCCGAGACATTAACGGCACCTAAACAATGTTACTATCTTATTCGTGAGTATGTAAGGTTTTTTAAAGACAAGCACTTTATCATTTCTTATACTAACACAAAGGATGTCGATAGTGCGGTTACAACTTTCCAAAGAAAACCAAATTTACCAATCGAAGGAATCTGGATAAGCCCGGATAGTACCACTAAAATCGCCATTCAAAAGTCTGATAACGGTAATTTCGAAGCCATCAAATACGAATCATCTACCGATAGCTTACCCAAAGGATTTGTTTATTTCACGCTTACACCTAAAGGAGATCAATACATCGTGAAAAAATATGACGCATTTGTCAGCACGGATTTCCCCGCTAAACAAACCGGCAATCTATTACGTATCTGGAATCATACCGTGTGGGGGAAAATATCTCCTCAACAAATGACAAAAGCAGAAAAAGAAGAATTGTCCACCTGGAGAAATAATAACAATGGTCTTGCATTTAAAAAATTAAACAACGAAGTAAGTTATTTAAGGATCCCGAGTTTTTATAACAACGATAGCAAAATTCAGCAGCTGGTAGCAGCAAGTGATTCCACCATCAGGAATACCAAATATCTCATTGTAGATCTGAGAGGTAATGGTGGCGGTAATACAGGATGGGTATATTTTCTACCCTATCTTATGACCAATCCAATCATTCAGCAGCCCGCAATGATGCGCGTAACCCCCGACAATATTAAACGCAAGTTACCCGAGTTGGAATACTTTGTGAAAAATCCCATCGATGCTGACTACCAGAAGTACTTCCCGGAGCAGGTGCTAAACGCATATAAGAAAGCTTATGCCGAACTACCCACAACAAAAGAACATTTCTATCCAATCCCCGCTGTTACCTTTCCGCTGGACTCGGTAACAAAACAACCTGAAAAAATAGCCGTAATAGTTAATAACTTTTGCGGTAGCTCAACTGAATATTTTATCTCCCTCACTGACCAATGCAAAAAGGTGATCACTTATGGAGCCAATACCATCGGAATGATGGATTATGAAGGGATGTCAAATCCAACAACATTGCCATATAGTAAATTTATCCTGACCATACCCATAGCGAAATCAAATTGGACTGACACTAAACCGATTGACCAAACAGGTTTTACTCCGGATGTGCCTATTCGACTCCCGGAAGGTAAGTGGATCGATTTCGTTGTAGATGATCTGCCCAAAAGATAAAAACAAAGCAAACAGAAAGGTGCCTGTATACAAAGAAAGATACAGGCACTTGTTTACATACATCTAAATTAACTGTATCAGTTATTCCTCAAATGAACCTTTAGCCTCCCATTTAAGTCCAGTCCTGTTCTTTACCACTTTTCCAAATCCCGGCCATGGCATATGATACCCAAATACCAACTCCTTCGACGCAGCAAACCCATTTAAGACCGCCACCCGCATTGTCACAGCAAGATCAAAGTCAATATCAAAAACAGTCCCCCATTCAGGCTTATTAAACAACATCAATTCTTCGTGGCAGATATCTCCCATGTGCACAAATTTTTCATTGCCAGTATTTACAATAAACATGTAGTGCCCAGGTGTATGCCCCATTGCCGGAATAGGTTGTAAAAAGTCAAATAGTAAATCAGTCCCATGAAAGAACTGAAGTCTATCTTTTATCACCACCAGCATTTGTTGAATGTTTTTCTGAACATCTATTAACACCTGCGGTGTATTTTTACTTTTACTGAAATCAGGTGTGTCGGATTGCCAGAAGTCATATTCTTCCTGCGATATAAGAATTGATGCATTGGGAAATGCCAATTGTCGGTTGCTATCTATTAATCCCCCGAGATGATCCGGATGAGCATGTGTCAGCACAACATCAGTCACCATGTCCGGTTCAATACCAATAGCTTTTAAATTACTAATGAGGTGGCCGCCCTCGCCGGAATTAGTCTTCCCATTACCGGCATCTATCAGTATGATGCTATTATTCCGAAGAAATACCAGAACATTATGTGTTAAGCTAATATAGTCGGTTGTATTCTTACTTACAGCGTCTACATCTGTTCTGTCAATGCCAGGTGCAAAACAACTTTTATCATATGATACTTCGCCGTCAGATACCACAAAAATATCAATATTGACCGAACTGTACATTTTGTTACTGCCAGGTAGCGAACTTGTCAAAGATTGCAGCATAGTTTATAAATTTGTGGCAAATAACTTCTTTCCCCTCAAATGCAAGATCAGACCAGAATTTGGAACCTGGGCTAAAATTTTAGACTAATGGCAAATACAGGTATTAGAAAGACAAAGAATTTTAACCCGACAAACTGTGCTGTAACGTATTGTTTGAATATTATAGGAGGAAAATGGAAGCCAGTTATTATACACCTCATTCGTAATGACTCAACCCGGTATAGTCAGATGCAAAAAGGAATGCCTGAAGCAAGTAAACAGACACTGACCAATCAACTGCGGGAACTTGAGGCGGATGGCGTTATTGAAAGAATTGTCTACGCAGAAGTGCCGCCCCGTGTAGAATACAGGATAACACCCTTTGGAAATACGCTATTACCTATTATTGATGCAATGAAAGTATGGGGTCGAAATCAAATGGAAAATAATGCTATTTCAAATCAATATCCCGAATCTTAGCGCTCCGGATAGTAAGTAAAGTACAGTTATTTAGTATAGAAACGATCTGCGCTACCTATATATATCCATAATCGGCGGCTACACAAATAGAAACTGCTTAGGGATTATATAGAATAGTCGAAGCATACTTCGACTATTCTATATAATCCCGGTAATTTATTGTTTTTCCGCCGTAAACGTTAATTTATCACCCTCAACCAGCACATCCGCCATATAATACACCAACGTCTTACAGTCATAACTCTCTACCGTCCCGTTAATAATCCCCTCACTCGCAATTGTCTTGTCCTTTACCACCCAAACCCCATCTTCACTTTCACTAGGATCGCACACTGACCCACGATCATCATATTTATAAGTTCCGTTACTATATAAAGTGGTGATATCATCCAACTGACATTCTTCCAGATAATTCATAAAATCGACAGGCGCTGCCCCTGCAGACGCTTTATATTGCATCTTGATAAGCTTATAGGATCCTGCAAGACCATCCATGCTAATACCACATGCGGGAGTTTCATCCTTTTCCTTTTTGCAGGAGAAAAATATAAAAGAGCATACCATCATCAGTAAAATCTGTTTTGTTTTCATGTTTTTCAGCTTTTGTTTGATAGTAATACTCCCCCCGAAATAGAAAGGGTTGGGTAAAACCAGAAAAATATTTTTTTTTGCAGGTACCCAACCTTTGTTTAAAATCAAGGGTATTGATAAGAGAAATAACTGGCAAATGAAAAATGCAGGACTAATTATTGGGGCCATTTTCCTGGTAAGTTGTAAAACAACCATAAAAATGACGATACCCGAAGTGTTTAAGGAACAGGCCACTATGCAACATGTAAAGGGGACAGGAGCCAATAGAATGTCATTCGGAAATGTGAGCACCTCCCGGATAAAAAGAGGTTGGCATGTATCAAGTTCCGGTTGGAAAGAACCTTACTTTTTCCCTGAAAATTATCTACTGAATCAATTCGGGATCGAGAAATCAGAAACAGTATCAAGCGAAAAAGGGAAATTCCGCTACTCTCTTTCTGATGGGAAAAATAACATGGAGATATTTGCCAACGAAAAGAAGATGGTGAGGAAGCTTGGTTACGAAGCATATAACAGTAAAAGTATCTTTAATAGTATTGAACAGGTACAGGAGTACAATTATTTCTTCTCGGCAGTAATCAAAAGTAATACTACAAAGGATTGGGAACTGTTCATGACCAACAATTATGACAGGTTTAGGGAACAGGATACCAACCCCTTTACCATTATAAAGCGATCAGACCACGGAATGGCCACCAATGGAGAAGATACTATTTATGTAAAACCACTCAGCCTTGAAAAAACAGAATCAAATGGTAAAATTAAAAACCTGCCATTTACGATCATGTCGGGTTATGAGTTAAGCACCAGCGGCGGCGTCATTGCAGTGATTGACATGATTGACAAGAACATCTGGTTTTACAATGAATTGGATGAGATGGAACGCATGCAGATCAGCGCCATTGGCACGGCTTTGTTCGCAAGAAGAGTACACAATGTAAACTGGTGATAATCGCCAATACCTATTATAATAACCACTGGAACAGGAATTAGATAATATTATCATTGAATGCCGCAATGGCAATAGAAAAGCACAGGCCCAGCTTTACAAGCTGCTGTATGGCTTTGCTATGACTATTGCTATGCGCTATGCTACTGACGAACACGAGGCTGCCGACATCCTTGGGCATGCCTTCGTGAAAATGTTCAGAAGCATCCATACATTTGATGCTACTAAAGGCAACTTCCATGGTTGGGTAAAGCGAATAATTATTAATGAATCTTTAGACCAGATTAAACAACGCAGCCGTTTTGTCAGCCTGGAAGTAGATACAGTAGAAGAACCGTTTGTAAATAATAGTATAATAGAGAAAACAGATGCAGCCGCTATCTTACAGCTGGTCCGACAATTACCGCCGGCTACGCATGCTGTATTCCTGCTATACGCTATCGACGGCTATACACACAAAGAAATTTCAACACAATTAAATATCAGTGAAGGCACCAGTAAATGGCATTTAAGTGAGGCAAGAAAAATTCTTCAGAAAAAATTAACAGCTATAAATACTTAGTGAATAAAACTACTCCATACGAAGATTTAATAGCAGCAAAGCTGGATCAGATCGCTGTGCCGGATATGTCCGACAGCATCTGGGCCAACATTGAAATGCAGTTAGATGAGCTACCTGACGCTCCCGAAGAGAAATCTTCCGGGGGAGAGACAGGTAATGCCTGGTATGGAATAATCACTTTAATTGTTGTTGTTACATTGTGCTGGTGGTTCTATCATAACAAGCAACCGATGCCCGGAAACGAAATCGTTCCTCCAGTACAGGTAATAATACCATCTAAAGACAGTCCTGTATCTATTGAAAGAATAACCCGGAAGCCAGTACCTGTAATTATTAAAAAAGACACTATTAATACTGTCATCAGCAACGACCCGATACCTGAGGAAGAAAAGGCGGAAGAAAAGGCGGAAGAAAAGATATCGCCCTTAATCGCCGATTCCCCTGCTGTAAGGCAGCAGATCATTGATACTGTAGCAGTATATCCGCCACAAAAGAAACGGAAAGGAGTGAGAGGTATCAACAGCAATGATTACAGGCTTTCTGTAGAAAGAGACTCTATAAAACCGTAAAATTTCCCCTGTATAAGGCGTATTGTTATTTATATAAAACCTGCTTATGGAATACGAAGAAGATCAAAAACACCACTTGTTAGCAAAGATGATTGCCTATGTTGTCTTACCGATATTGGGGCTCTTGCTTGCAATCATAGGAGCAATCATTTTCTGTTTTTTTTATTAAAATACGAATTGCCGCAAAAACAAAAGGTGAAGCCGCATTGAATTCTATCCATGCTTCAATATTGTTTTACATTCGTATTTTAAAGATGTGGCATGCCACGGAGGATTGATGATAGTTAAATCCTCCTTTTTATTGCAGTGAATGACAAGTATTGTTTACATCTTTCCTATTCCAGCAAAGTATATTGACACCTCCCTTACAATATCATTTACCCTTGCGTTATAGAAACCCGCCCCGTTCATACCTCCACATTCTACTATAAAATATTCGTCCCCACACAAACAGATATCCATTACAAATACATCATGCGGTGTATACTCCGCACACCTGGCCTTCGCAAAATCTACTACACAGCGCGGACAACCTTCTTCTTTCGTCAGTTTGAAATAATGCCTGTATTTCGAGGCCGCTACTACCTGCTTATTCACGATCCAAAGCCGCCATTCATATGCGATATTATACGGCTCAGATACCACTATCCTGCTATTTTCTATGTTTACACCGGCCAATTGTGTATACCACTCCTTTATCTCATCATATCGCTTCATTTCTCCCGCAAAGGACTTGTTATCATCATTCGGACGAATAAACAACAACTGGTCACCAGCATATTCATTGCCCGAAATCAGTTCCTGAAAAGTCATTATCCGTGCGCCATAATTAAGCATATATCTGCCCCAGTGATGAAAATAATTCTCTATGGAAAACTGCTCCTCATCAAAGAATATCCCTTCCCGTAAAGAACTATCCTCCCTTGCAAGTGCATTAAATGTTGTAGAACCATAAATGACAGACCGACGGCTCCTGTCAAATGATGGTAATCCCGATGTAAATGGAATAATATCTAATGGAATAAATGTAACACCTGCTTCTGCACACGCGAGCCGGAGCGCCTCAAAGTCAGCGCGATGAGTAAGATTACGTTGTACTACCCACTGTATACCTCTAAATTGTTGTTGCATACACTACCGATTGTTATTATATAATTCCAGGAACTTATCCAATGTTTCCCCCACTACAGGCATCCCCAACGCCGTTATCATATCTTCAGGCAAGTGGGGTATCACGGCTGCATTCACCACGAGCACGTGCACTCCATCCGGCTCATAAAAGACAAAATTTCCCAATCGCATCACCGCATACAAACACGCTCCCAACTTCCCTCCACATGGCCTGCTTACCATCAAACCTGTATTATAAGCTTCTTCCGTATCCATATAGACCGTACAACTATTACTTTCATCAAACCTTACATCTATAAAAGTCTTATCCTTCACAATTATATAATCGCTGAATATGGACAAAATCCGCTCCGTTGGTACTTCCTGCGCTCCCTGGTTTAAGTGTGCCTGCAAAAAATATTCGTAGGACATATATATTCTTTAATTTTATTCCATGGACAATTTAATAGATCAGCTCATCATCCGTTGGGAGAAAGCTTTTGATGATATACAAAACCTTCCGGTTTTCAAAGCACAGATCAAGACCACTCAATATGCCAGCGGTGCCCGTTATAATCTTGAAAAATTCGACCAGCAAACCTTCCCCTCCGATGGGCCCCTGTCTTCCCTTAAGGACAACCATGAATACGGCTTCAGCGATCAGGGGGTACCTTGCTACGTTGCCTTTAGTCATGAACATAATAAGACTTATTGGGAAGGATATTATAAATATAGCGATAACCTCGCTGAGTATATTGAATTTAATATCAACACAGGTACACCTTCTGCCGTCACGAGAGTCCTGTTTGAAAAGGGCCGTAAGATCGCCACACAACGCCTGGTAGTAAATGGTAGAGGAACCATTTATGGCCATCTTAAATCCCAGAGGACAGCACTGATCAATAAAATAAAAGAAGATACCAACGCGCTTTTCCTCACTGCGACCAGCTTTATATACGATCAGGATGGGAAAATTATGCGTGCTGAAAGTACCCATGTCACCCCAGGTATAGGCAAATACACTTCTCATGATGAATACACCTACGTCGACAAACAACTTGATAAAATCAGAACTTTCGACGCTGAAGGCAACAGCCGCCTAACCTACAGCCGCAACAGTGCAAATCTGTCGCCCGAGGCACTGATCGAAAAGCTTGCACAGTCCATGGCGCAATCTGTTACCCACACCTTGCAGCAATACGAAATGGAGCTCCCGTTGGCACTCCTGGAACTTGGATTCCATTATGCCGATAATTACCTTCCCCTTTTGGGCATTCAATCTCAACAGGAAGTGGAACAAAGACACCTGAAAGGAGAATTCGCTTTTATCACTGACAATTATATTGACGCGCTGATTGACATTACGCCATTCGAAGACCTCTTCGCGCAAATGGAATCACTGATGGAAGAACAGGATGACATGAATATCGGTGTAAAAGCACTTAGAAGAACTGCTGCCATCCTCACCGAAACTAAGTTATTCGGGAAAATAGCAACTACCGGCGACTTTACCGCTTTTGCGATCGACTGGTCCATTGAAGGCCACAGCACCGAAGAGTTAACAGGAATTTTTCTGGAATGTGGTGTACAACCTGACACCATCAACAAATGGAAACAAAGTAATTTCCTTGCTGAGTAAATGACCCGATAGCAATAAATATTTCCATAAATAAAAAGGGCCAGACATTGTCCGGCCCCTCGCATAAACTATAAATTAGGATTATTCTGTTCCTCCGCCTGCGGTATCACAAATAGGTAGTAAGGACTATTCGGTACAAAGTTGCTACCATCCGAGAACTTCAGTGCCGTATGGTACCTGGCATTTACTTGTGCCGTACTGCCATCAGGTCTCGTAATAGTAACCTTAATATCATTGCCATTCGCATCCACGTAGGGCTTACGCACTACCGCCAGCTGATTACGAATGATGTCGGACAACCCAAATCCTTCTCCCCATAATTCTTTCCTCCTTTCAATCAGGATAGCATTGATCAACTCCTCTTTCGTTCCACCGGTAAACAACCCTGCACCTCTTGCTCCCCGTAATTCATTCAATGCGTTAATACCCTCCGTCAGGTTACCGGAACGTGCATAACCTTCTGCTTTTATCAGTACCGCTTCTGCACTTCTCATCAACACCAGGTCTGCCGTCTGGTCAGATTTAAACTTAAACTTTTTATACTGCAGATAGCCTTCTCTCGAAGTAGCTGATCCATCCCATGAAAACAACGTCTTACGGATATCTCCATCTTCAAATAATTCTTTAAAGAAAGGATCTGCCATAAAACTATAGTAATAAGAAGTCGTAGATGATACATCCAGGAAATGAAAACTATAACTACCATCACTCTGACTGGGAATCTCCGGATGCCCCCATATCCATTCTGAATTATTCACATCGTTGAAACCTTTGCTGTAGTCACTCTGTGCCATCAGCGGATAATCCTGCTGCGCCTCAGCTGCCGCTGCTGCCGCCAGATCCCATCTGCCGGTATTTAAGAACGCACGTGCCAGCAATCCATTCACCACATCTTTATTGATCTTATACTTCGCCGGGCGATCATAACCATCCAGCAGATCTTTTGCAGCCAGCAGATCGGCAAAGATCAGCTCATAGATCTCTTTCAGGGTAGCCTTGGGATTTCCCTGCGTCTGCGAAGTGGTAGGCGTGGTATAAATAGGTGCTGTTTTCGCCAGTGAATCTTTCAGATAGGAAAACTGGTAGAAAGACGCAAAGATAAGATAAGTATGTGCCCTCAAGCCAAGTGCCTGTCCTTTCAGAAATTTCTTCTCAGTTGCATCCCCCTCTACTTTATCTACATTGGCAATAATGATATTACTGTTGTTGATAATCTTATACAACTGTGACCAGATAGCGCTCACACGTGACTGCGTCTTATCATTCATCTGGGTAAAACGATAAGCAGTCGGAAAACCATATTTAGTCGTGATCAGGGCTACATCATCTGCCATTGCATCACTGGTTAACGCAATGGTTTTGAACCCCGGGTTACTATAGGTACCACCATAAAAGTCGTCCATCATCGATGCCCAGGTACCCTCAGAAATGGTAGATAAATTTGAAATATTTTTCAATACAATATCTTCTGATACTGCATCAGAGGGCGCTGTGTCCAGCTGTTTGTTACAAGCGGAAAGCGCCACCACTGCTACGATCACATATTTATATAGTTTCATTTTGAAAAATTAATAGCCATTAAAAAATTACAGACCTACCTGGATACCGAATGAAAATGTCTTCATTGCCGGATACTGGTAATAGGTGGTACCATCAATTGATTGCTCCGGATCCATGCCCTGGTGTCCATAGAAGGTCAGCAGGTTTTCACCCAGTGCATATACCCTTGCACTCCTGATACCTATTCCTGATAACACTTTAGATGGAACTGAATACCCCAAAGACAATGTCTTCAAACGTGCATATGTAGCACTGTAGAGGAAGCGGGTAGATGTTGAAGTCCAGTTCAGGTTGTCAGTTGTCAGCCTTGGTACATCAGTAGAAGTATGTGCCGGCGTCCAGCGATCCGCCAGCTCTGTAGACCAGTTACGGCCTGGGCTTGTACCACCACTCAGCAGCGATACATAATCCAGATCCAGTACCTTACCGCCCAGGCTATAAGCTAACAGGAAAGACAATTCAAAATTGTGATAGTTGAAAGTATTGCTGAAACCTCCCGTTACATCAGGCAATGCAGAACCCGCATAATATTGGGTAGCATTCGCATAATTGTTAGTGGTCACTTTCTTGCCATCTGTACCTGTCTGGTACCAGAGCGGATTGCCTGTAGCGGCATCTACACCGGCCCATTCCCGCAGGAAGAAATCATATATAGAAGTACCTACCATCAGCTTCTTGGTTCCACTGATAATCTGTTTTTGTGGCAGCTCCGTAATTTTATTTTTATTCCGTGCTACATTCAGTCCTACCGTCCATTTGAAGGTCCTTGTGCTAACTGGTACTACATTCAGTTCCAGTTCCACCCCTGTATTCTTCAGTGCACCGATATTGGCGCTGATGGAGCTGAAACCAGTTGATAAAGCCATTGGCTTTGCATACAGCAGGTCCTTACTTGTCCTGTCATAATAATTGATACTACCATACACGCGGTTATCAAGGAAACCATAATCCAGACCAATGTTCAGGTTCAGGTTACTTTCCCATTTCAAACCCGGTGTCGCCAGTCTGGAAGTGATTACCCCGCCATTACCAAGGTTATTCTGAATAGCAAAGAGTGCCAGGTATGAATAGTAGGAAGACAGATTATCATTACCTGATGAACCATAACTTGCCTTCAGTGTCAATGCATTCAGCCAGCTTTTGCTACGAAGAAATTCCTCCTCTGATATACGCCAGGATGCACCTGCTGACCAGAATGTACCCCACCTGGATGCAGGAGAGAAACGGGAAGAACCATCTCTTCTTGCAGATGCTGTAAAGAAATACCTGTTCAGGTAGTTATACTGCCCCTGTCCAAAGAAACTTAGTTTGGTATAGTTATCAGTTGTACCCGTGAAATCATTTAACTGTGATGCCGCTGCCGGTTCATATAGATCTGGTAATGCAAATTTCTGCCGGTCACCGCTCAGATCGGTGGTATTGTAATAATAATATTCCTGTCCGGCCAGCAGGTTTAGGTGATGACCACCCAGCAGATCTGCATCATATGTGAAGATGTTATTCCAGGTATAAGCAAGTTTACGGCTACTACCTTTATTAACGTAACCACCTATCTCTGCACTGCCGCCTACCAGCGGATTATTGTAAAACAGGAAGTTTTGATTCACATAGTCAATATTATAGCTGGTCTTGAAATGCAATGCTTTTGTAATAGAGGCTTCTACAAAAGTTCTTGCAGATACCACTTCATTCGTATACCTGTTTTTATCCAGTGGGAGAGAGCCAATCAGGTTTTCTCTGGCCAGTGCTGCCGAAGGACGGTAGGCACCATAATCGAATTGTTTGTTGCCATTCGCATCCAGCAGGAAACTACCATCAGGATTGCGCTGGTAAATAGGGTAGAAGCTTGGAATCGTTCTGCCTACCAGCACCACGTTATCCGTCTGTGAGTCAGAAGAACGGGGATAATCCTGTACAGTGCTTACACCGGTCAGGTTAAATCCTGTCTTTAACCAGGGCTTTGCCTGCAGCGTAATATTGCTCCTGAAACTATATCTTTTAAATCCGGATGCAAGGTAGGCCCCTTCGTTGTTGAGATAACCACCACCTACATAATACGTAGATTTATCACTCCCACCACTAAAATTCAGCTGTGCCTGTGTGTAAGCGCCTGATTGCTGAACACCTTTTTCCCAGTCATCATTCCATAATGGCCGGGCACCTGCTACGATCTTTCCATCCGTACCTACTGGCTGTGGATAAGCTGTACCATAAGGATTGATACCGAGGTCGGATACCACTCTTGCACTGGCCGTAGCTGCTGCCTGATCTGCTGTCTGGCCATTGGTCAGTTGCTTGTTTCGCAGCGCTTCCCAGTAAAGCTCAAAATACTGATCAGTATTCAGCTTATCATAGTCTTTCACTGCTCTGCTGCTCCAACCCTGGTTGAATACGGCGTCTACATGAGAAGTTCCTTTCTGACCCTGCTTGGTCGTGATGATGATCACTCCATTGGCCGCGCGGGAACCATACAAGTTGGCAGCAGTTGCATCTTTCAGCACACTGATAGCAGCAATGTCAGTGGCATTGATGGCATTGATATCTCCATCATAAGGTGCTCCATCCACTACAAACAAAGGAGCACTCGATGCATTGATAGAGCCTACCCCACGGATCCTGATAGTAGAGCTGTTACCAGGTTGACCATTGGACAGGGAGGATTGTAAACCTGTTACTAATCCCTGCAGGGCATTGGTAACATTGGGCGTAAGCCGGTTGTTGATCTTTTCAGCAGTTACCGTAGATACCGCTCCCGGGTATCCTGAACGTTTTACATTCGTGTAAGCAACGGCTACCACTTCATCCAGCGTAGTGTTAGTCGGTTTTAGCAGGATCAGCACATTGGCATCTCCTTCATGTACCTCTGTCTCCATCGTTTCCCGCCCCAGGTAGGAAACCGTAATAACTGATTTACTGGCCGGAAGATGCAGTTGAAAATGACCCTCCGGATCTGTTGTGGTACCAATAGATGTACGGTTAATTTTAACAGTTACACCTGGCAATGGTTGTTTGTTTTCAGCAGAGAGGACCTGACCCTCTACTTGTCTTTGCTGCGCATACAGCCCCGTGCCTGCAAAAAGTGCGAGCACCAGGATTAGATTTTGTTTGAACATGGGTTTAAGATATTATAGCATTACTCTTAGGCTAAAAGGTTATCTATGGGTTCTCTACGGGTTCTCTATGCATATTGGTGGGACATGCTAAAAGAATATAGGAGAGGCAAAAGTAATATAAAATATTTTAGTCTACTAAATTTATAGGTTATTATCTGGCTTTTCTTTTCTTGAAACAATGTAACTTCATTCAATCGATAGCTGTTACTAAAATAAGAGATTTCCGGATTTTTTACATCATTTAATAGTGCTGCAGTGGGAGATCACAAACAGACACACTTTCAGGCCGGAAAGACGAACGCCCCTGTCCGATGCCGGAATCATGCTCATCGCAATTACCTGGTAATAATTATTTATCTTGAGTCCCATGAAATACACATACGCTAGTCTGTTTTTACTGACCCTCACAGCCTGCAGCCAGAAAGCTGACAACCGCTCCCTGGAACTCATGATTGACCGGGCAGGTAATATCGAACAAGCTTACAAAGTAGCTGAGAAATATCCTTTTATCAAACTGTATCCATTAAGCTCTGAAAAGGATACGACTGCCGTAGATCAAAAACTGTTTAGTCTGAATGTGGGAGATACTGCAACGATCCAGGGTACTTACTATAAGGTAATAGCCGATACCGGCAATTATACTTTCCGGGCGCAATATATTCACCTGGATGGTGCTGTTTTAACACGTGCTCATATAGATAGTCTACGTACCCTCATACAGGAGCAATACGCAGCCGGCAAATCATTCGAGGAACTGAATGCTAAATATAACATGGACCCCAATCAAAAGAACGGGGATACAGGGCCTTTCACTGCCGGCATGATGGTAAAACCTTTCGAAGACGCTGTAGCCAGACATAAGAAGGGGGATATCTTCACAGTAGATGTACCTGATAAGAAATGGTACTTTGTAGTGAGGAAAACTTACGACAACGTGGGCGAAAAAATAAGGATCGTATTAGGATTTAAAAGAGGCAACTAATTATACCGCTTCCTGCCCTGTATCATCAGTACATGTCAGGAAGCATGGTCGCTCCTCCGGGGAAAACACAAAATCAGAACGCCACGTGTGCCCTTACTGCAAAGACATGCACAGGCCCCTTTCTATCTTTATTATAACCCGGGTTATGCACAAACTGATAATCTCCCGAAAGCCATAATGACTTGAACAATAATGCGCTATAATAACATTCTATAATCGCCTCATGTCCATAATTTAGTCCGCCGTCTCCCAATATAAATCCATGCCCCCCCGCCTTTAGAAAATTCCGGTGCGCAGTCGAAATGCCATTCACCACGCCCGCTAATCCAAGTACATCACCCGGTCTTTTCCATTTGTTTCCTTTCAATGACAACCCTGCCTGTAAGGTCTGATCTATTTCTGTGAATGCCCATGTTGCATATTTCCCGTCATTCCAGCCCGCCCTGGCAAAGCCGCCGAGATCGTCTGTAATCCGTTGCTCATAATTCAGGCAGATTCCCGCCTTATGTCCGCCGAATTTTTGCCCCGTGGCATTCCCCTCAATCACATTGAGCAGGGTTGTATCAAACGTCATCGCATCTTTATAAGAAGGAGCCCTGTTAGCCGTATAACTCACCAGCAATGATAACTTCGAGGATATGAAGTTACGCGCTACTTCTATCGTTTCTGAATGCGCTTTCCCAAACTTGTACTCCATATTCGGATGGTTTGCTATCTTTGGCACCGCCTCACTAGATATCCTTAACTCCCATTTGGGAGTAATCATTCCCACCACTATTCCCATCGTGTAACCCTTTGTATTGGCGGGGTAATCCCATGCCCCGTTGCTCATGAGGCTCCAGTTCAAAAACTGTGTTCTCGGATCCTGGCTATAACTATTCTGGTCAAAGAAGTCATTCATAGAAAATTTACCGGCATTGATTTCAATACGACGGGCAGGCACTTTGCCGGCTAACTGGTTAAGATCATCCTCCTGATCCACCAGCTTACTACCCAACGGGATCACCTGTCGGAAAATAACCCTTGCTACCGATACCACCGGCTCCGGATCGCCTATCCGATAGGTCTCTCCATTCAATGCTCCGGCTACACCCAGTGCATAACTCAACCCTTTCCCTCCGGATAATTCCGGATTGAAATAAAGGCTCGCACCTTTCCATAAACGCCTGCCCAGAAAAACAGTGGCCGTTACACTCGTGGCACCAGGTTCCACACTATCTGCAAGACTATTACTCCCGCTATAGGCGGTTTTAAACCCTGCGTGTTTCTGATTAATGACGGTTATTTGGAAATGATAAGACCAGTCTGAGGTTTGGGCATAAAGTGAATAAGTTGCTAATATTGAGATAATTAAAACTCCGGAAATTTTCTTTAAATTCATGACGGAATGTTTGGGAACAGCCTTTATAGACTAAGAACAACCTTAGTAGCTGATTGTTTAATCTAATAGTACAATGAAAATAATAGCCCTGCTGGCAGCGTGGATCGCAATGTCATGCGCTCCCTTACATGCCTACCCCCAGACCCGCCTCCCTGTAGACACCCTTACGCTTACACTGGACAGTGCAGAGTCTTATTTTTTGCAGCGAAACTTTCAGCTGCTGGCGCAGAAATATAATATCGATGCCGAAAGAGCCCTGATCATCCAGGCCAGACTATGGCCCAATCCAAATCTGGATGTATCCCATGGCCTTTACTCCGGTACCTTGAACCAATTCTTCCCCACCGGCAATAATGACCAGACAACCGTCCAGGTGTCACAACTATTCCTGTTGGCACGCAAGCGTAACAAACAGATTAAGCTGGCCGAAGCCAATACCCGACTGGCGGAATACCAGTTCTATGATCTGCTCCGCACACTTAAGTATACCCTCCATACCGACTTCCTGAACATCTACTACCTGCAGCAATCTGCTAAGGTGTACGATGAAGAGATCTATTCCCTTCAACGGGTAGTGACCGCTTTTGAGTCTACTTCCGGCAAAGGTTATATCTCCCAGAAGGAAATGATCCGTATCAAAGCACAATTGTACAGCCTTGAACATGAATATTCTGATCTCATTAACCAGATCCATGATGTACAAAGTGAGTTAAGGCTGATATTACAGGCAACCCCAGGTACCTACCTGCGACCAGTCATCGATACTACAACCGTTGCCGGATTAAGTCCGGCCGCATATAGCCTCAATGTACTATTGGACTCCGCTTATCAGAATCGCACAGACCTGCTTATCTCAAAGGCCAATACCAGCATTGGTGACCTCACCTATAGTTACCAGAAATCGCTCGCTGTACCAGATCTGACTGTGTATACCGGTTTTGATGAACAGGGTAGCTATCTCAATAACTTTTACAGTATCGGTATCCAAATGGACCTGCCTTTCTGGAACCGCAACCAGGGCAATGTAAAGTCTGCAAAATTGATAAGTGAATTGAACCGCACCACACAAAAAGGTGTTGAAGCTATGGTACAGGAAAATGTAGTCACTGCTTTACAGAAAGCATTTGCACAGGACCAGTTGTATAAAAAAATTGACCCTGCATTTTCACGCGAATTCAACCGGCTGTTGGGCGAAGTAGTCAGCAATTACCAGAAGCGGAATATCAGTCTCCTGGATTTCCTCGACTTCTACGATTCATTCAAGGAAAATGTGCTGGCAGAAAATACAGTCCGCTTTAACAGGGTCAGTGCTTTCGAAGATCTTAATTACTATACAGGTACTAATTTTTTTAAGTTTCAATAATCTAATATGCTAAAACATTTTGTTTGCATACTGACTGTAATTTGGACCTTACAGGGCTGTAACAGTAATGACCATGCCCCGGCTGAGAGGACAGCCTATGTGATACCAGATTCCCTGTATCGCACGCTCAGTATTGATACCGTTAAGAATTGTGAATTAGTAGGGGCACTTACCTTTTCAGGTATGGTCGATTTTAATCAGGACAATCAGGTCAGTGTCTATCCAATGGTCAGTGGTACTATCCAGGATGTAAAAGTGGAGTTGGGTGATCATGTGGAAAAAGGACAATTGCTGGCTGTGGTGAAAAGTGCGGAAATGGCCGGTATCAGCAATGACCTCACCACTGCCGAAACTAATCTGATCGTGGCCCGGCAGAACCTCGAAAAGACAAATGATATGTTTCAAAGTGGTCTTGCATCCAGGGTGGATCAGATCACTGCCCAGGCCAGCTTTGACCAGGCACAGTCTGAACTGAACCGGGTAAAGAAGGTCGTTAACATCAACGGTGGCAGCACACAGGGCGATTACCTGATCAAGGCCCCTATCAGCGGCGTGGTGGTACAGAAGAACATCAGCAACAATACCCAGATCCGTACAGATAATGGAAACAACCTCTTTAGCATCGCAGACCTGCAAAAGGTTTGGGTACAGGCCAACGTATATGAATCCGATATCAGTAATATCCACACCGGCGACGCCGCAGATGTAACCACACTCTCCTATCCCGGCAAGGTATTCAAAGGTTCTATAGATAAAATGCAATATGTACTGGACCCTACCAACAAAGTGATGAAGGTAAAAGTCATACTGCCCAACCCTGACTACCTGCTCAAACCTCAGATGTTTGCCAGCATCACAGTGACAAATCCCACCGGCAAACAAGCCCTGTGTATCCCATCCAGCGCACTCGTGTTTGATAACAGCCAGAATTTTGTACTCGTGTTCAAAGACAAAGCACATGTACAGATTACCCCGGTGCAGGTGCTCAACACTACAGGACAGCATACTTATATTTCCGACGGATTGCAGCCCGGACAACTGGTGATTTCTTCACAGGCCATCCTGATATATGGTGCCTTAAACAACTAAACCTATTCAGATGATCAAAATTATTCGCGGCATCATAGCATTTTCGCTCCGGAATAAATACTTCATTCTGGCACTCTCCGTGTTACTGATCATAAGTGGTATCATCACATTCAAAAATATGCCCATCGAGGCTTTCCCGGATGTGACCAATACTGAGATCAGTATCATTACACAATGGCCCGGTCGCAGTGCGGAAGAGGTGGAAAAATTTGTGACTATTCCCATCGAAATAGGCTTGAATCCCGTACAACAAAAAATCAGCCTGCGCTCTACCAGTATCTTTGGCCTCTCTTATGTCAAACTTATCTTCGATGATAAAGTAGTAGACAAAGATGCCCGTGCACAGGTGCTCAGCCAGCTGGGCAATGTGAACCTGCCTGACGGTGTCCAACCCGTTATACAACCACCTACCGGCCCTACAGGCGAGATCTATCGCTATAGCATCAGAAGTACCTTCAGGGATGCAAGAGAACTCAAAACCATACAGGATTGGGTAATAGACAGGCAACTCAGGTCTGTACCCGGCGTAGGCGACATCGTAGCTTTCGGGGGTAAAACCAAAACCTACGAAATTCAGGTAGATCCGGGTAAACTCACGAACCTGGGTATCACTGCACTCGATGTATTTAGCGCAGTTCAGAAAAACAATATCAATATCGGCGGAGATGTGCTGGTGAAAAACAACCAGGCATATGTGGTACGGGGCATCGGTATCCTGAATGATATCAACGAAATCAGGAATATCGTAGTGCAGAATATCAATGGAGTGCCCATTTTGGTAAAGGACGTGGCAGCCGTTGTGATTTCCAATGTGCCCAGGCTGGGATATGTATCCCGCTCTGATGGCCTGGTTGATTCTACCGGTAAGCGCCACCTGACCAATGAAGAAGATATTGTCGAAGGGATTATCATCATGCGGAAAGGAGAGAACCCTACACAGGTAGTGCAGGCCGTAAAAGCAAAAATTGATAAGCTGAACAGCAGTATTCTTCCCGCTGATACCCGCATCGTACCCTATTATGACAGGGAAGACCTGATTCATTATGCAACAGATACCGTGCTGCATAACCTCGTGGAAGGTATCCTGTTAGTTACCCTGCTTGTATCCATCTTTATGTTCAACTGGCGGACCACGTTGATCGTGTCCATCATCATCCCCATGGCATTATTGTTTGCCTTTATCTGCCTGCACCTCATGGGCATGTCTGCAAACCTGCTGTCACTGGGGGCGGTAGACTTTGGGATCATCATTGATGGTGCCGTCGTCATGGTCGAAGGCATGTTCGTCGTCCTTGATCACAAGGCGGGTGAAATGGGAATGGCGCGATTTAATAAAGTGGCGAAGATGGGATTGATCAGGCGGAATGGTGCACAGCTGGGAAAAGCTATCTTCTTCGCCAAACTGATTATTGTAACAGGCCTCTTACCCATCTTTTCCTTTCAGAAAGTAGAAGGCAAGATGTTTTCCCCATTGGCTTATACCCTGGGGTTCGCCTTGCTGGGAGCATTGATTACCACACTAACGCTGGTGCCTGTATTAATCCATTTATTACTCAGGAAGAATGTACACGAAAAACATAACCCTGTGGTGCATTTCCTCACGAAGATAATGCTGGGTGGGTTTGTCGCTGCTTTTAAACGAAAGGAAATCGTGGTGGTAGGGGCATTCATTGCCATGGGCATTGGCATCTTCTCCTTCCGCTTCCTGGGTACAGAATTCCTGCCTGAACTCAACGAAGGGTCTATCTGGCTGAGGATCCAGTTGCCTTACAGTATCTCGTTGGATAAATCGGTGGAGATTGCTAACCAGGCAAGGAAAATAGTGCAGGGTTTTCCACAGGTAAAATATGTTGTATCCCAGACCGGCAGGCCGGACGATGGAACGGATGTAGCAGGTTTTTACAATAATGAATTCGACGTGATCCTGTATCCCAAAGAAGACTGGAATCCCAAAGTGTCGTACGAAAAACTGGTGGACCAGATGAATGATAAATTATCGGTTATACCCGGCGCGGAGCTGAATTTTTCCCAACCAATCATGGACAACGTGGAAGAAGCTGTATCCGGTGTAAAAGGATCTATTTGTCTCAAGATCTTTGGGGACTCTCTCAATTATATGGAAGACCAGCTGATGAAGGCGTACAATGTAATGCGCAGTGTAAACGGAGTAGAAGATCTCGGCGTGATCCGCAACATCGGGCAACCGGAGTTGGATATTAACCTTGATCAGCGCAAGATGGCTGTATATGGTATTGCTGCAGCCGATGCCAATGCCGTGATTGCAATGGCTATCGGCGGTGAAGCCGTCACCAGTTTATACGAAGGTATTCGCGAGTTCGATATCCGTATTCGCATGAATGAACAGTTCCGGCGTACGCCAGAAGATATCGGTAACCTGCTCATCCCTACAGCTTCCGGTTCAAAAGTACCTGTCAAGGAAATTGCCAATATCTCCGAAAAAACCGGACCCTGCCTCATCTTCAGGGATGACAATGAACGTTATTCGGCCCTTAAGTTCTCCGTCAGAGGACGCGATATGGGGAGTACCATTGCAGAAGCACAAGAGAAAGTGGCCAGGGTAGTCAACCTGAAACGCGGTTACAGTATGGTCTGGCAAGGGGATTTTGAGAACCAGCAGCGTGCTACCCGGCGGCTTGCACAGGTGGTACCTGTTAGCCTCGCACTGATCTTCCTGTTGCTGTTTGCCATGTTTGGTAACCTGAAAGATGCCGGGCTGGTATTCCTGAACGTACCCTTTGCCATCATGGGGGGCATCATCGCCCTGCACGTTACAGGTACCAATTTCAGTATTTCTGCCGGTATTGGTTTTATTGCCTTATTCGGAATCTGTATACAGGACGGGGTATTGTTGATCACCATTTTTAAACACAATCTCGAGGTCATGAAAGGGCAGCATCAGTCACTCTACACCGCAATCAAACTGGGGGTGAATTCCAGGATCCGTCCTGTGATGATGACAGCCCTCATGGCAGCAATAGGTTTATTCCCCGCTGCCATCTCCCACGGTATTGGCTCTGAAAGTTCCCGGCCATTGGCAAGGGTGGTGATTGGTGGTATACTCTGTGCCATGATTTTTTCGCTGTGGGTCTTCCCGCTCATTTTTGGATGGGCTTACAGAAAGATCGATAAGCAGCCTTATGTAGCCAATGAATAGAAAGAGGTTACTGCTTCCTGACCTGTATAATTCGGCCCGGTTTGATCATCAGCACCTAAATAGGTCCAGGTGATATCAATATGGCGGGGTCCTTTACAGGTCAGGAGCTTTCTTCTGGCATGATAATCAATTGAATTGTGTGCAAACAACTGCCTTACATCTATCCCCTGGATATTATTCAGATCAATATTTGCAACAAATATCCCTGCTGGCTGCAATGCCGCTAATATATTCGCTAACACAAGTAGCTTATCGCCCACGTAATGAATACCATGTACACAAGAAATCAAGTCGTATTGCTCCGTCGGCTCCCAGGTCAGCAATGATCTGACTTCGAATGTCAGACAATTGACAGCTTCAGGAATCTCCTGAAATTGATCTACCAGGTCAATCCCTTTCAATGTAACGCCTGTTTGCTGTGTCAGGCCCTGAGCATATTGAATCAGTGCATTGCCTTCGCCGCAACATAGATCCAGCCATTTTACTACACCGCGTTTCGACAGGCAATCATTCAGGTATGTTGTTGGATTAAAAAACAATTCCTTCTCATAACTATTCACCCCATTCGCTACCCGTTTGCGATTCATCCTGTTATTTGCTACAATGGGAGACCAGATTAACTCTGCTTCTGTCAATAATTTCATATCAGGAAAATACCAAATTTACTGCTTGTACCGAAGCATTATTTTCAACAGGATCTTACCTAAAAAAAACAACGTCACTTTATTCTGATGCATCCTGAAAGCTTTGCCTGCCTGGTTAAGCGCCTGCACAGGCGCTTTATATTTATGATACGTCATATCACTGGTACGCGCAAAATACAGCGACCAGTTATAACGTGCCTGCCTTTTCAATCGTGCCCTTTCCCCGGCAGGTAAATAAGGTTGTATCAGCTCAATCACTTTGGCTATATCCAGGATGTGCTGACAAGACAAAAAATACCTGCTGGTGATGTTAGTCGTATGCACCCTGTAAAAGGCGAGCCTGTCAGGGGTATAGACCACCGGAAAATGTGCCGCTATACGTACCCACATTTCCCAGTCTTCGCCATAATGAATGCCAAAGAACCCACCCAGTTGCTCATATACACTCCTTCTTACCAATACCGCCGGAGGCTGCATTTTCTGTCCTGTTGCGATCTGCGCGAGCCAATCGTGAATAATCCCCGCTTCAGCCTGTAAAGCAGGACTTTTATTTATCTCTATCCCTTGCTCATTGATGTAGGAGAAGCCCGTGCAAATAGCTCCTGCATCAGGATATGCTTCAAATAACCGGGTCGCTTGCTCGTAGATGCCCGGCCCTGACAGATCATCACCGTGCAGCAAATGCACAAAGTGGCCCTTTGCCCTGTTCAGACAAGTTTCAAAGTTGCGCAGGCTCCCCCTGTTTTCCGGCTGCTGGTAAAATGATACCCGTCCCTGCCCGATAGTGGCTACCAATGCCGCAATATCCCCATCTGTACTACAGTCATCTACTACCTCTATCTGCATCAGCGCCGGCCCCGGATCCTGCTCCAGCACACTCTTTAAGGTAGCTTCCAGGTACTGGCTGCAATTGTAAGTAGGTATCATCACCGACCACAGAGGTCTTTGCGCTGCTGCTGCCAGTGGCTTAATAGCAGGCGGCTCCGCTGGAATCCTGTTAAGCTGTTTCATAATAAGTTACCCAGTTTTGTAGTCCTGCCTGCAAAGCACAGCGCTCTGCTTCATTTGATAATACTGGTATCTGCCTGCTTAATACTTCCTGAGCCAGTGTCAACATCATTTGCCTGTTGGCAGACATATTCCGCCCATGAATCCGGTATGCGGCAATTTTATCTTTATGATGAAAGGTGGGTAACACCCTTGCTATTTTTAGATTGATGTCATAATCTTCACACGCATTCAGCTGTGTGTCGAAATGAAAATGAAAGAACAGATCTCTCCTGTATAGAATACAGCCTTCCATCCCTATGAAATTTCCCTGCAATAAGGAGAGATAGCCGCTACCACTTTGATACTCCTCCGAAAGAAGATCCCCACTACTATCTACTCTGATATGTGCACCCGATACAAATGCGAGATGCGGATAATGCCTGAAATAAAAGAGATTGATTTCCGTGGCACCCGGAAGTAAATAATCATCCGCATCCAGGAAGATTACAAATGCGCCATGACTATGTTGCACACCAATATTCCTGGCGGCAGATAACCCCACACGTGCAACACGAATGTACTGCACCCGGCCTTCGTATGCCTTACAGATAGCTGCTGTATCATCGCTGGAACCATCATCCACTACTATTACTTCCATATGTGACCAGCTTTGCCCCAATGCACTATCAATGGCCTGCCGCAGATACTGACCATGGTTATAACAGGGGATCACTACCGACACAAGCGTTGCTGCTGTGATTTCGACAGGTTGAAACAATAAAGAAGGAAACGTCTGTATATCCTGTCGTCGCAGATGTTGATGGGCTTTATAAAAGCGGACACCAGACTGACATCCCCTGATCTCCGTAATAATGTGCCGGATATATTCTTCCCTGTTACCTTTTATCCACGACAGTATGCGCTGTTTATAATAATGAGGCAGACCTTCCTGCAATCGCTTTAACTCTCCCGGATGCCGGTAGTTTTCATGTTGTACAAGCAATGCACTCACATGCCCGCGCATATATCCAAAAAGCTGTTTACGCAAACCTGCACCAGTAGAACGATGCTCATGTAATACATACAGCTCCGGTACATACCGGCAATCCCATCCTTCTGCCAGAATGCGGTGCCACATCTCCGAATCTCCGCTACAGCCCGCAGCACCTACATCCAGTCTTTCGTCAAATAATCCGGCTACCAGAAAGGCTTCCCTTCTGAATGCCATATTTGCTCCCGCTCCAATATCCCATGCCGGTACGCCATATGCAAGATTGTCAATAAAATACTGGTGATTAAATCGCCGCGGAAGATATCCTTTGTTAAATCCCCACTTCTTTTCAAATATATACTGTGCCCGGGTATCCAGCGAAAGGGGAATCACCAGTCCTGTCACAGCCATAATCAGTGGATCTGCAAAGGAGGCCTTCAGGTTCGTGATCCAGTTATGTGGAATACGCACATCATCATCTGTATAGGCTATAATATCCCCTGTGGCGGTTCTCGCCCCCGTATTGCGGGCTATATCCAGCCCTTGCCTGTCTTCGCGAACATAGCGTACCTGTGGAAACTGCTGCACTACCAGCAGGGTATCATCATTTCCCGGTGCATTGTCCACCACAATCAGTTCAAAGTCCCGGTCAGGTCCATTCAATAATGTTTCCAGGCAATTCTTCAGGGATTGTGGCCGGTGACGGGTACAAATAATAACAGATAACCTGACTCCTTTATGGGGTGGCGTTAATGAAGATCCATGCTCATTGTAATAATTCAGTGCAGGTTGAATGGCATCCCTGATCTTTTCAGCAATATTTGCCGGCGAAGTAAGCCAGACATGTCCTAATGGAATTTGTCCGGACCATACAACAACATAATGCCGGCCCTTTCCAACAGCAAAGTCGTCTACCGCTGCTAATTGTATATGGTGTATTTTATAGTACATGCTGCTGATTTAAAACTACTGGAAATGCTGGCCGGACGTATCCCATCCATTTCCCAAACCAGGCGGTGTTCTCTCTGAAATCTTCCACGTTGAAAGACAGGCATCCTTCAAAATAGAAGAGCCGCTGCGTAGTATCTTTGACGAATACTATGGATAGATAATAAGCACCATTATTCAGGAAATTGCCGGGTATCTGGCATTCGCCGGTTATTAGCCCTGGATGAAGTTGCGCACCTTTTGAGGCGACATCGAAAATACACTCCCCGGCCATGTTGAATAAATGAATACCTACAATCAGGCTACCGGGAGCAGGATCATTATACCAGAATTCGAACTTTGTAGAAAAAGGCGTACGGATGTCGAATATCTCAGTATCATACTGAATGGCGATCTTCCTGATCCTGATATAATCATTGCCGGGCGCCGATTCAGGCGTATCATAACTTTGCTCCAGGAAATTGTTGTCTGTACTTTTTAAGTAATTGGTGATCACCTCCGCTGGCCTGCCCGCATCAATGATATGCCCTTTATGTAGAGTGATGACGCGATCGCAAAGGTTTTGCAATGCCTGCGTATTGTGACTTACAAATAAGACTGTTTTCCCTTTCCGGTCAGAGATTTCTTTCATTTTTCCCAGGCATTTGCGCTGGAACTCTACATCCCCCACTGCCAGTACTTCATCTACAATCAATATTTCCGGGTTCAGGTGCGCTGCCACTGCAAATGCCAGCCGCATATACATTCCGCTTGAATAATGCTTGACCGGTGTATCAATTAGTTCCTCCACACCTGAGAAGGCAATGATCTCATCGAAACTTTTTTTTATTTCATGATTTTTCATCCCCAGAATATTACCGTTGAGAAAGATATTTTCACGCCCGGTCAGATCCCCGTGAAACCCTGATCCCACCTCAAGCAGGCTGGCTATACTTCCCTTGCCTGAGATCTTTCCGGTAGTAGGGGTCGTGATGGAGGAAATGATCTTTAGCAAGGTGGATTTTCCTGCCCCATTGTTACCAATGAAGCCCATTACCTCTCCCTGGCTGATTTCAAAGTTGATATCTTTTAGTGCCCATAGCAGGTGTTTGGTGGCATTGGGGCGCTTTAGCCAAAAGCGGATATCTTCCCGCAACCGGCCGGTGCCCGTATTACCTAAGCGATACAGCTTAGAGATGTTTTCAACCTTTATAGCAATCATACTACGTCCATTATTTTGAGTTCCTTCTTCTTGAAAAGCGTAATGCCCACTACAAGTAAAGCCAGCACGACTATCGTTCCAAGTGCCAGCCTGAGATAATGCACGGGTTCATTGGAAAAATAAGCCGCCCTGAATGTTTCAATGATCACAGTAAGTGGATTTAGCCAGAACAGAAACTGGTACTTTTCAGGAACGATCGATGCCGGATATACCACTGGCGTTGCAAACATGAAGAGTCGAAGCAAAAATTGCAGTGCATAATCCAGATCCCTGTACTTCGCTGTAAATACACTGATGATAAGGCCTGCACCCAGCCCAAATCCTGCGGTCAGCAATAACAGAAATGGGGTGATGAATATGTAATAGTTGCCTGCCAGTCCTATCGTGGCGGCATTATACAGGTAAATAGCAATGAAAAGCAACAATTGAATCCCTATCCTGATACTATGGGAAATGACATTGCTCACCGGTACTACTAACCGCGGAAAATAAACCTTGTTGAAAATATTGGCATTCTGCAGAAACGTGTACATCGTTCCATTCAGACAATCAGAGAAGAAGCTCCAGAAAAGAATGCCTGACAGGTAGAACAGAACAGGCGGTATTCCGCCTGTAGAAATCTTTACTACCTTCCCGAAAATGATATAATAAACAAGCGTGGTCAGGGCCGGTTGAATAAATACCCAGAAAGGCCCCAGGATGGTTTGCTGGTAACTTGCAATCAGGTTGCGCCTTACAAAGCGGAATAAAAGATCCCTGTAGCTGACAATTTCGCGGAGATTCCAGTCAAACCATTTTGTGTTGGCATTAATCTCCCAGTCCCAGCTTTCTTCATGTTTCATCTGTTACACCCAATTTTTTGAATAGAGGATTGTTTCATCAATGTTGTCCTGTATCTGGTTGTCGACATTCGGATCAAATTTCCTGGCAAATAAGCGGCTGCTTTGCTGTAGACTACCCAGGTCTGCCATCGTCAATATTTTGGGATGAGACCCGCCGGGCGACCGGTCTATATGCCGGTAATTGTCATTGATAATCATGTTTGAAAACGGGCTGTTCATCAATAAGGTGTTCACCAGGAACTCATCCGGTGCCCAGGTATGTTTAAAAAATGAGTGAAACTTCCCTTCCGACAAAAAATGACTGAGGTAAAAAGCAGCCTCTCCACTGAGTGTCCAATAGGCGGCATACGGCCCTCCATATAATTGATAAGGCAAAGGGAAGTCCCGGGTAGGTAAGATAGCGGAGAGCAGATTTTCCAGGCGGTGTTTCCCCCTGAACCCATATTCAATAAGGTGATACCGGGTATATCGCTGATGGGCATGCTCCCACCAGGCACTGGGCGGCGTTTCGGAAGTTAGGAAAGAATGCCCCGTATAAGTATTTAGAAAATCATATATGTAACCAACAGGTTTAATGGGATAGTCCTGCCCACTCAGCAAATTTACGTAGTCATAGGATCTGCCACTGGAAAATATAGCACGCAGAGAGGCCCCTATCGCTTCAAGCTGACTGTACCCTGCCCAATTTACAGTTTTCCGTTCCTGTACAAGAAAGGTGTTCGGCAGGGTGGCTAAAAAACGAAAAGGACCTATGTCTACCTTTTTGTCGAGGTGTACATAAAAATCAAACTGCCGGTGGTAAAGTGTCTTTATCAATCTCTCTGCCATAGCCGGATACTGATGCAGCACGATAATGTTGGCCATTCTCATAATATTCTCATTGTGGTGTCACTGCTGTCGATATAGGAAAAGACCAGGGAAGAGATAGGTATAGTAAGTGCACTAAATTTAACAAAACCGATTGAATAAAAGTTTAGTAAAAATTCTACAAAAACAAATATTGACAGAAAGGAAATATTATCAGAATCCTTCATGTAGATTTGCCTATAACTGAAAAAGGACCAACACAATGGAATACGTAAAAGAATACACCGTTAAACCAGAACACATCGACGTGCAGAACATCATGGACGGGTTATACTATCCTTTCTACATGGAATATTGCAGGCACGACTTTATAAAAGATGTATTAGGCTTCAGTCTGGAAGAAGAAGCGCAGAAAGGCATCAATATGGTCCTGTCTCAGTATACCATTCAGTTTGTCCGCTCATTGAAGAGAGATGATAAATTTACAGTTACCTGTCAGCTGATGGCAGATGGAAGTGGCAAGCCACAGATCCATTTTGAGCAGAAGATCATGCTCAATAACAAGGTAGTTACCAAGGCAGTATTTACAGGTACCTGTGTACCCGCAAGTGGCGGCAGACCTTTCCTGCCCGATGCAATTAAAGAGAAATTGAAAGATGCACCTATTTTAAATGCGTAATTTATGCAAGCCATCGTTATTACCCAACCTGGAGGACCAGAAGTACTAAAGTTACAGGAATACCCTACCCCCATTCCGGGTGCAGAAGAAGTGCTGATTGAGATTAAAGCGGCTGGTCTCAACAGGGCAGACGTTTCTCAGCGCAAGGGAAAATACCCGGCTCCTCCAGGCGTTGTACAGGAAATTCTGGGAATGGAAGTGGCTGGCATTGTAAAAGAATGCGGCCCCGGTGTAACGATGTGGAAACCCGGCGATAAAGTATGTGCACTGATTGCAGGTGGTGGATACGCTACCTACGTCTCCGCTAAGGAAGGACAATGTCTGCCCATACCTGAAAAACTCTCATTTGCAGAAGCCGCAAGCCTGCCCGAAGTAATTGCAACGGTATGGACCAATGTATTTCAGCGGGCACACCTACAACCCGGAGAGAACCTGCTGGTACATGGTGGCAGCAGCGGTATCGGTATCGCCGCTATCCAGCTGGGGCACGCCTTTGATGCAAATGTATATGTCACCGTTGGGTCTGAAGAAAAAGGCAGGGCCTGCCTGGAACTTGGGGCCGCCGGTTATGTCAACTATAAGGAACAGGATTTTAAAGAAGCTTTCGCCGGTACAGGTATGGATGTCATACTCGATATGGTGGGAGGGGACTACCTGGACAAGAATATCCAGCTCCTCAACACCGAAGGCCGGCTGGTTTATATCAATGCCATGGGGGGCAACATGGCAGCACTGAACATTGCCAGTATGATGCAAAAGCGCCTGACTATCACAGGCACCACCCTCCGCCCACGCGATTATGCCTTTCGAAAAGCCCTGTCACAGGAGCTGCTGGAGAAAGTATGGCCACTTATACACACGGGGAAATATAAGCCAGTTATATATGCGACTTTTTCATATGATAAAGCGCCGGAAGCCCACGCCCTCATGGAAAGCAGCCAACATATCGGAAAGATTATATTAGTAAATGAATAAGGCTTTTATGTTACTTTTGCCCACTTAAATGCGCACGTAATATGAAAGAAAAAGTGTCTGTTACAGATACCGGTATTCAGTCTTCCGGCCTTCCCCGGGACTATATGGAGGCGGTGGCAGAATATATCTGGAATGGTTTTGACGCAGCAGCATCCGTTATCGATATCACTTTTGAAACAAATGAAATAGATACCATCCATAGTCTGTCAATCACCGACAATGGCACTGGTATCGACTACGACCAGCTGAAAGAGACCTTCGGCAATTTCAACGACTCTATTAAAAAGGCCACTTTTCAGAAGACCTCCTCCGTTATCAAAGGAAACAAAGGTCGCGGTCGGTTCTCCTTTTCTGCCTTTAGCGGGAAAGCATTGTGGAAAACGGTCTATAAAGACCAGACCACCGGTAAGCTCAATGCCTACGAAATCACAATCAGCAGGAATACGAAAGACTATTTCGATCCACACAATAAGCGGGAGTTGTCAAAAGGCACTACCGGTACGATCGTTACTTTCACAGACCTGTTTGATGTAACAGGGTTCTCCTTTCAGTCTGATGAATTCAGAACCTTTCTTGAGAGAGAGTTTGGCTGGTTCCTGATGTTGAACCGGGAGAAAGAATACCAGATCCGCATCAATGGCGCCCCCTTGCCTTATCAACAGCTGATTGCTGAGACAGATATCGGGACATTACCACTAAAGGATGCAGAGGGCAAGGACCACTTTTTCAAGATTACCTTTGTAAGGTGGTCTGAACGTATTGGCGACAAATTCTTTTTTTACTTTCTCAATTCTCACCAGAAGGAGTTATTCAAAGACCTCACTTCGTTCAATAATAATGCAATCGGCTTCTATCATAGTGTATATGTAGAATCCCGCTACTTCGATGCGTTTAATCCACAGGACAATGAATTGTCTCAGAACCTGTTTGAACGTACCCGTCAGCATGGCGTATTCAAAACACTGATGAATCACCTGCATGAACTGGTAAGATTGCGTCAAAAGACATTTGTAGATGGCGAAGCGGCAGAGAAGCTGTTGGATAACTATGAGAAGAATGGCATCATTCCTAAGTTGAACGATGGCAGGAAGAAAAAGGCACTGCTCAAAGTGGTGAAGAATCTGTATTGCATAGAGCCCCGCCTGTTCCAGGGACTCAACAAAGAGCAGCAACGTATCAATGTGGGTTTATTGGGACTACTGCTGGAAGCGGGAATGAAGGAAGAAATAGTAGCGTTGGTGAGTCATGTAGTGCCGCTCAGCGACGAAGACAGAAAGTTGTTACGATAGGTCATCAGGAAAGTGTATCACGATTTAACTACATACTGAGAATTCTATAAAACGCCTGCAATAAGAAGAGCCTGTATCTGAAAAAGAAAAGATACAGGCTCTTTTATTTACCTTCTCACCCTGCCGCCCGATGGAGAAGATGGAAAAGACATCATCGGCGCTGTACGCATTGGCAGACTATTCACATTCCTGATCTGTTCAGATCGTTGGATCATTGGTCTGTCCTGCATTTGCATAACAGGATGAGTGCTGTTGTTTTCAAAACTCCTATACTGTCTGGGTAGCGGGTTTTGTACCTGTGGTCTGTATACCTGCATATTATTGCCTGTCTGTACAGCATTGCCCCGTACGCGGGTATTCTGTATAGCCATCGGTGTGATGGTCCTGTTAGTATACCGTTGTACCTCTGCCACATTAGGTCCCTGTGAATAATATAAATTATGACCGTGTGTGGTAGCAAAATTGTTAATCACAGAAATCCTGTCAGCAGCATTAGGACGAGACACTACTCTTGAAAGATCATTATCATAAATGTGATCTCTCGGCACCTGGTTCCAATAGTAGTCATGTGGTCTCCAGGAGCCGTAGGCAGCACCTACACCCACGCCTGGTCCCAGGGGAGCCCAGCAGTAATAGTTATCCACAGATCCCCAGGTAACCCATGCCGGCGACCATTCATATCCCGGAATCCACAGCCATCCGTAGCCATCATCGTAGAACCAGCGGCCATAGTGAAATGGCGCCCATCCCCAGCGGAAGTCAGATGCCCACATCCAGCCTTCATTGCTATATACCCAGTGACCATTGGTCGCATAAGGACGGAAATCACCATCCATAGCCGGACTCCACACATGGCCGTAACCAGGATAATCTATCCAGCTACCATAAGGAGAGAGGTCATCGTAAAAAGTCTGGTAAGTGATAGAACCATTATCATATGAGGTGGTACCCTGTACAGTCGTTGTCGTGGTACAACTATTCAACAAGAACAAACACGAACACAGGGCTAAAACAATACGTCTCATGATTGGGTGATTTTAAATGAATAACATTCTCTTTCTTGTTTAGTTGACTACATGATCCTGACGCTCATTCAATTTTTCAACAGTCTACACGAGTCATTACCATGTTTCAATACAAAACTAAAACCAGAAAGAACACCAAATCATGCGATGTAGTTCAATGGGGTCAAACAGTCGGTCAGTGGGCAAAGTCGTGATGTAAATCAGCTTACGATTTTCGCCAGTGCATAAGCTGCCACAGCGGCTATAATGCCTGTGAACGCTACCTTCAATGTGCCTTTTAATAATGGTTGCCCGGTTACTTTCGATTTAAAATAGCCGAATACGACGAGGGCCATCACCGTAATAACACAGGAAAAATAGAACCCCTGCTGATTATTGGATGTGACCAGGTAAGGGAATAAGGGAATAAACCCACCGGCCAGGTAAGAGAACGCAATGGTCAATGCCGATTTAATGGCCCTGTCCTTGTCAGGCTTGTCCAGCCCCAGCTCAAAGCGCATCATGAAATCCACCCATTTGTCTTTATCCTGGCTGATCTGTAGAGTGACCTGTTTACTCAGCTCTTTATCCACACCCATATCTATAAAGATGGCTTCCACCTCACTTCTTTCCGTTTCGGGTACCCTTTCCACTTCTTCATACTCCCGTTTCAGTTCAGAATCGTAGTGCTCTATCTCCGTTTGGCCCGCCAGAAATCCACCCAATCCCATCGAAATACAGCCAGCTGCAATTTCAGAAATGCCTGATACGATAATGAGATGGTTGGTGTCCAGTACCCCACTCAATCCGGCAGTCAGGGCAAAGGGTACAGTGAGTCCGTCGGACATGCCGATGATTACATCTCTTACAAAATTCGAACTGTTTACGTGTGTTTCCTGATGCATGGATAATTGTATTGATATAAAATTATCAAAATAGAATGAGTATTTAAAATCGTCACTTTAGAGAGGCATGATTTTCATGATATTATAAAATTCCCAGATTTTATCCCTGAAATCAGCTATTTCAGGCCCCTGATAATTAGGGTTAATTTGTATCTTATATAGAAACTTACTGATATAATGAAACAAAAACCATCGATGGCATTTATTGCCGCATCCTGGGTTGCGCTGCTTATTGGCATATTGGGCTACATTGTCGGCCTGTGGAATGCCCAAATGCAACTTAACGAAAAAGGATACTATTTCACGATACTGATGTATGGCCTTTTTGCCGGGGTTTCTGTACAAAAATGTGTACGAGACAGGTTAGAAGGAATTCCCGTTACTGATATTTATTATGGTATTAGCTGGTTTTCTACATTGCTTTGTTTAGTGCTTTTGGCCGTTGGTTTATGGAACGCCACCTTGCTGCCAAGCGAAAAAGGATTCTATGCATTTGCATTTTTACTGAGCATTTTTGGTGCTATCGCAGTGCAGAAAAATACACGCGATAACCAGGCTGCCAAAGCTGAAAGTCATAATATTAATAAAGGGGAGTAGTTTTAATAGTATGATCCTGAATTGATTGTGTTGTTTGTAGATGTTTCGTAGACGCTGTTTTTTTCGCTTGTAGTACTTCCGTAGTAGCACAAAAATAGCTGCACATACCTGGGGGGAATACTTTTGTGACATCATCAATCACGAAAAAATTGATCATATCATGAAGGACAAAACATTAGCTATCGTCGCCTATTGTACAATTATTGGTTGGGTAATTGCATACGTCAAGTATAAGGAAACGCCTGAACGGTCACCGTTGGTTCGTTACCATCTTGCGCAAGCCTTGGGGGTGTTTATCGCCGGGGTTGCTATTGGAATTATTGTAAACATCGTCGCGAGTGTCATCCCTTCTTTAGGAATGCTCTTGAGTATTGCCGGCCTTCTTCCATTGATTCTGCTGATATTTGGAATAATAACCGCTTCTAATGAAGCACAAAGACCAGTACCAGTTATTGGGAAAGTCTTCGAAAACAAATTCAGCTTTCTGAACTAATGTTTTCAGAAAATATTAAACCCAATATCATTGTTGAAAAACCCGGATTAACTATCCTTTTGAAAGCATAAAAAGACTGACTAACAAGGTATTATTACCATTCCCCTACAAAGATGGTGGCCTGTTAGTCAGTCTTTCTGCATATATAAGTCCCGACTCAGGTTGTGTTGCATAAAAAGCAGGCGTTGAATGCTGGCTTTTAATATTCACACTGAGTCATTACCCTTTATTGCTGCTTGTAGATCTCAATATCAATCTGTCCGTCTTCAGTAATCGTACCTCTGTACATCCCTTCCGTATTAAACGGCATCACTGCATGACCTGCCTGATCCAGGGCAATCAATCCTCCGCTGCCACCAAGCACGCCGATCTTTTCAATCACCGCTTTCGCTGCCTGGTCCAGACCAATTCCTTTATATTCCATCATAGCAGAAAGATCATACGCAGCAACATCCCTGATATAATATTCACCCCAACCCGTACAGGACACCGCCGCAGTTTTATTATTTGCATAAGTACCAGCACCAATGATGGGCGAATCACCTATACGACCATATTTTTTGTTCGTCATGCCGCCTGTAGATGTCCCTGCTGCCAGGTTACCGTTTTTGTCCAGCGCCACTGCACCTACCGTACCGAACTTGTTATCCACATTTTCAATACCCAGCTTTCCTGCCGGTGTATAACTGTGGTCTGGTTTTGTTTTGGCTGTATCAGTTTTCAGTGCATTTTGCAGCGCATCCCAACGATCCTGGGTCCAGAAATATTTGGGATCGACGATCTCCAGGCCTGCATCTTTGGCAAACTGCTCAGCTCCCCGGCCTGCCAGCATCACGTGCTCAGATTTCTCCATCACTGCTTTTGCGGCAGCGATCGGATTCTTTACAGTCGTCACCCCGGCTACAGCACCTGCCTGCAGACTTTTACCATTCATAATAGCCGCATCCATTTCGTTTTTACCATCGTGGGTGAATACAGCACCTTTGCCCGCATTGAAGAGGGGAGAGTCTTCCATGACTTTGATGGTAGCTGCTACCGCATCCACACTGCTTTTTCCGGCTTTCAGCATTTTAAAACCCGTAATCAGGGCCTCTTTCAGCACGGCTGTGTAAGCGGCTTCCTTTTCAGGGGTCATGTTTTGTTTGGTAATAGTACCAGCACCGCCATGAATCACTAAAATATATCTTTCCTGTGGTGGGGTACCTTCTTCGGCATAGCAAACCGCCTTCAGGCTAAGCATAAGGCAGCAAAAGAGTAACTTTTTCATATTAGCTAAAATAGTAAAAAGACAGCATAGGATACATTTACTCTCTTCATTTCGCATATTTGAAAAGTCAACTTTTTATGCAAACGTTTTCATAAAGACGTATTTTTAAGTATTCCACGAATGAAAAACTACCTTACTTTCCTGTTGACCTGTACATACTTTATGGTATGTGCACAAACGCCTATCAATCGACAGGCGCTTGTAGCGCGGCATAATGTGATCCTGCACAAGGCAGATACCCTGGCTGCACTCTCCCTGGGCAATGGCAATTTCGCCTTTACCGTAGACGTTACAGGGTTACAGACTTTTCCTGAAACTTACAGCAACGGTATCCCCCTGGGCACCCAATCCGGCTGGGGATGGCATAGCTTCCCCAATATCGCAGGGGCTAAAATTGAAGATACTTACCAGTCTTATCACCTGCACGGGCGCGATATTACCTACGCAGTACAGAAAAAGAATACACCGGCTGTCGATTACTTTCGCCAGAATGTACACCGCCTGCAATTGGGAAATGTGGGGTTGCTGATCCTGAAAAAGAATGGACAACCTGCTACCTTCACTGACATCCGGCAGGTAAATCAGGTGTTAGACCTTTGGAACGGCGAGATCCGCAGTGCTTTTACAGTAGAAGGCGTACCCGTACAAGTCCGCACAGTCGTGCATCCCCGCAAAGACGTGATAGCTGTCAAAGTCATTTCACCGCTGGTAAAGCAGGGGCGACTGAAAATTCGTATTCGCCTGCCGTACCCTACAGGCGGGTTTGCAGATGCTGGTACTAACTACCAACATCCCGACAGGCACCTGTCATCTGTCATTAAACCCGGTCTGATCATCCACCAGTTAGATACAACCCGTTATTACCTGAATTATTCCCCTGCAAGCATAGCCAACCCACATCCCCATGAGTTCCTGCTGACCCCCGACAGGGAGATCACCATTCAATTTTCTCCCCATGAAGCACCGGCCCTTCCTTCTTTTACCCAAACTGAAAATGACAGCCGCCAATACTGGCAGGCATTCTGGAAAAGGGGAGGAGCAGTTGATTTTAGCGGAAGTACAGACCCCCGCGCTTTTGAACTGGAACGGAGAGTGATCCTTTCACAGTACCTCATGGCCATACAATGTGCAGGTACTATGCCACCACAGGAAACGGGTTTGACTTACAACAGCTGGTATGGTAAGCCCCATCTTGAAATGTACTGGTGGCATGAGGTTCATTTTCCCCTCTGGGGCAGGGCTGATCTCATGGAAAAGAGCCTGCAATGGTACGCAACAGTGGCAGACAAAGCCCGGGCGATCGCTCAAAGACAGGGATATAAAGGTATTCGCTGGCAGAAGATGACAGATCCTGCAGGAAATGAAAGCCCCTCTTCTGTAGGTGCTTTCCTCATCTGGCAGCAACCACATTTCATTTACATGGCAGAGCTATTATACCGCCAGCATCCGGAAGTACTAGCCAGGTATCAGTCGCTGGTCGCTGCCACGGCCGATTTCATGGCGTCCTATGCCTGGTATGACAGTGCCACCCATCGCTATATATTAGGCAAAGGGCTCATTCCTGCCCAGGAAAGGTTTAAACCCGAAGAAACTTATAACCCGACATACGAACTGGCCTACTGGCGGTGGGGACTACAAACTGCTCAGCGATGGCGGGAAAGAGCCGGCCTGCCCCGCCATCCTGGATGGGATAAAGTATTACAGGATCTGTCGTCACTTCCCCGGCAGGAGGGCGTATACCTCGCGGCAGAAAGTGCGCCTGACAGCTATACCCGGCCATCTTACATGACGGATCATCCCGCAGTACTGGGTACATTGGGCATGCTGCCTGCAAGCCCTGCGCTGGATACCGCTGTCATGCGCCATACACTCGATAAAATATGGACCAGCTGGGATTGGAAAGATACCTGGGGGTGGGACTTCCCCCTTACCTGCATGACGGCAGTAAGGCTGGGGCAACCCGAAAGGGCGATTGATGCCCTGTTCATGCAGATCAAAACAAATACCTGGCTACGCAACGGACACAATTACCAGGATGACAGGTTGCGCCTGTACCTGCCCGGCAATGGTGGGTTATTAACAGCTGTAGCGCTCATGTGTGCAGGATACGATGGGTGTACCGTCAAAGAACCCGGTATTCCTAAAAATGGCAGATGGAAAGTAAAATGGGAAGGCCTGCAGCCTATGCCCTGATAAATCTAAATAAATCCACAATGACAAAGTATTTTCTGTTCTTTACCATGCTATTGGCCGTCAATACCCAGGCACAGCAAACCCTCATTCCAAAGAAAACGACGCTGGCAGCAATGACGAAGACAAACCAGTATTTTATGGACAAGTGGCCGGATGCCGGGAAAGAGATCGTATTGAATAAAACATGGCCTTCTAATATCTGGACCCGTGGTGTGTACTATGAAGGGCTCATGGCTTTGTATAGTATAGACCCTAAAAAGTCTTACTATGATTATGCCGTTCAGTGGGGGGAGAAGCACAACTGGAACCTGCGTAACGGCATAAAAACCCGTAATGCGGATGATCAGGATTGCGGGCAAACGTACATCGATCTGTACCTGATAGATAAAAAGCCGGAACGCATTGCCAATATCAAAGCTTCTATTGATACAATGTTGAAAACAGCTAAAATTGATGACTGGCATTGGATTGATGCCATACAGATGGCAATGCCGGTGATGGCCCGTTTGGGAAAAATATACAAAGACACCGCTTACTATCATCGTATGTATGAGATGTACGAATGGACAAAAGATGGATTGTACAATAGCGAAGAGCACCTGTGGTGGAGAGATAAAGACTTCATCCCGCCTTACAAAGAACCGAACGGACAAAACTGCTACTGGAGCCGGGGTAATGGCTGGGTATTGGCTGCGCTGGTGAGAACAATGGAACAACTGCCTGAAAATACATCATACCATAAGATCTTCCTGCATGACTTTCAGGACATGGCAGCGGCCCTGTTACCCTTACAGAGGGAGGATGGTTGCTGGAATGCAAGTCTGCGCGATCCGGGCAACTATGGAGGTAAGGAGCTGACAGGTACTTCCTTGTTTATATATGGTATGGCCTGGGGCATCCGTAAAGGTTACCTGGATAAAAAAACTTATTACCCGGTAGTGGTGAAGGCATGGAATACGCTGGTAAAAGATTGTGTACATGACAATGGAATGCTGGGATTTGTGCAAAGCACAGGTAAGCAGCCTTCAGATGGTCAGCCGGTTACCTTTGATAAGATCCCGGATTTTGAAGATTACGGACTGGGATGTTTCCTGCTGGCAGGTAGCGAGATGTATAAATTAAAATAGTTAGCCGGTACACGGCCCTTGTCAAAGTGCACTTCTGTCTTTTGCAGAAGTGCACTTTTAGCTTACGCAACAAAAAAATAAGCGTACAACCTACCTTTTATTTAGAATAAAATCCCTATTTTTCACCCTGTGTGAATGAAAAACGAAGAAGATAGATCCACGTCATTATTCAAAGTCAGGTCCATGCGTCTCAACACTTCCGCAGCCAGCAATGGCTTTGCGTCCACGTTCGCGTATATTTTAATCAATATAAAGCTCCACAAAACCATGAACAAATTTTTGGGTATTGCCGCGCTGTTGCTCGCTCAGCAACTTCACGCGCAGCAACAACAGGCACCTGCCTATCCACTGGTCACACATGATCCTTATTTCAGCATCTGGTCTGCAACAGATGACCTGACTGCCTCTGCTACCCGTCACTGGACTGGTGCAGAGCAGCCAATAGTAGGGATGATAAAAGTAGATGGCACCACTTATCGTGTATTGGGTCGTCAGGGGGAACACTTTGACGGTATTGTACCTGCAGCAGACGAAAGGAAATACACGGCTTCTTTTACCGAAACAGCCCCTGCTGCTGACTGGATGTCTCCTGCTTTCATTGAAAAAGGATGGCAGACAGGCGAAGCGCCGTTTACCAACGACAAGCATATGCCCGGTACTCAATGGAATACCCGGGATATATGGGTACGCCGCACATTCAACCTGAATAACATTCCGTCAGCGCCCCTCTTCCTGAAGGTCAATCATGATGATAACGCTGAAGTATATATTAACGGTACAAAGGCGTATAGTTATGAAGGCTGGTTGAATCATATGCAATATTTCCCGATCAGCGATGATGTAAAGAAGCTCCTGAAAAAAGGTAAAAATGTAATGGCCATACATGTTACCAACACACAGGGAGGCGCTTATCTCGACGCAGGAATCTCCATACAACCAAAGAACGCACTGGCAGATGCGGTGCAGCCGGCAGTTCAAAAGAGTGTGCAGCTCTCCGCTACACAGACGACCTATACCTTTACCTGTGGTAAAGTAGATCTCATACTGAACTTCCTTTCTCCTTTATTACTAAATGACCTGGACCTGATGTCTCGTCCGGTATCTTACATTAGCTACAAAGTGCAGTCAAATGATGGCGCAGCGCACGATGTACAGGTGTACTTCGGGGCTGCTTCCACGCTGGCTACCAACACTGCAGGTCAGGAAGTGACTGCACAACAGTTCACCAGCAATGGCCTCTCTATCCTGAAAACAGGTACAAAAGAGCAGGCAATCCTCGCGAAGAAAGGTGATGACCTTCGCATAGACTGGGGGTACCTGTATGTAGCAGTACCTAAAGAAGCAAATGCTGTCCAGACGGTGACCTCTGATGCCGACGCCATTGCATCCTTCGCTGGTACAGGCAAGCCCAAAACAGTGACTTCCGGTAAGCAACTGTCACTGAACACAGTTGTGAACCTGGGCAAAGTAGGCGCAGCAACGAAAGAACAGGTAATACTGATTGGCTACGATGATATCTACAGCATTCAGTACTTTGGTAACAACCTGCGTCCATGGTGGAAAAAGGATGATACCTTTACCATCGAAAAAGAACTGGCTGCCGCCAGCAAAGACTACGGATCCATACTGGAGCGTTGCAACACTTTTGATAAACAGATGTACGCCGATGCCACGAAAGCTGGTGGTGACACTTATGCTAAGATGTGTGTACTCGGCTATCGCCAGAGTATCGCTGCGCACAAACTGGTGAAGAGTCCTGAAGGTGAGATCCTGTTCCTGTCCAAAGAGAACTTCAGCAATGGATGTATCAATACGGTGGATGTAACTTATCCATCAGCTCCTTTGTTCCTCATCTACAACCCGGATCTGATGAAGGGAATGACCAATGGTATCTTCTATTTCAGCGAAAGTGGCAAATACACGGAACCTTATGCCGCGCATGACCTGGGTACATATCCCCTCGCCAATGGGCAGGTATATGGCGAAGGGATGCCTGTTGAAGAATCTGGTAACATGATTATTCTGACTGCTGCCATCGCAAAGGCCGAAGGCAATGCAGACTACGCGAAAAAGCATTGGAAAACCCTGACCACCTGGGCTGAATACCTGTTGAAAGAAGGTTTCGACCCTGCTAACCAGCTGTGTACGGATGACTTTGCAGGTCACCTGGCGAGGAACGCTAATCTCTCCGTAAAGGCCATTGTAGGGTTGGGTTGCTACGCCTCACTGGCAGATCAGCTGGGCGATAAAACAACCGCTGAGAAATTCAGAACTGCGGCAAAAAACATGGTGCCCGCCTGGATGAAGCTGGCAGATGACGGTGACCATTACACACTGGCGTTTGAGCGCAAAGGTAGCTGGAGCCAGAAGTACAATCTGGTATGGGATAAAGTGCTGGGGCTGGATCTGTTCCCTAAAGCGGTATATGATAAGGAGATTAAGTATTACCTGACACAGCAGAAAAAATATGGTTTGCCACTGGATAGCCGTAAGACTTACACTAAATCTGACTGGATTGTATGGACAGCTACTTTGACAGACAATCAGTCTGACTTCGAAGCACTGATCACACCGATCTACAGGTATGCACAGGAAACCACCAGCCGTGTACCTATTTCTGACTGGCATGAGACGACTGATGGAAAGATGGTAGGGTTCCAGGCGAGAAGTGTAGTAGGAGGTTATTTTATGGAAATGTTATCAAAAAAGCTAGGTAAATAATTAGCAGCAATCAGCTGTATTGTGGTGGGGAGGCCTTTCTACGGCTTCCCCATCTTTGTTTTTAGGGTGTAGTAATTGTACTACACGTCACGATACAGGGCTTGTTTATATTTGTAGTGCACTTATGTTATACTATTCTACGACTTCTCTATTACTAAACAGCAATCTGAAATAATTTATTCAATATATATGTATATGAGCATGGTCATATACTGTTAAGAGCTTGGTTTTTATTAGGATATGGTAGAAAAAGGTTGTCATTCCTGGCGACCTTTCTTTTTAAAATCTTATTTATTCCTTTACCTACATTGCATTGTTTAATGAACAGGGCCTGGCGATTGCCAGGCCCTGTTTGCATATAAAAAAAGCGCCTGCAAACTATCTTTGCAGGCTGCTCACTTTTTTGGGAATGGATGCTTATTGAGGAAAATAAAATGGATAGAATAAGGAAACAATGAATGTTTGGGGTTTTGGGGAACAATGAACGAAACGGGGAAACAATGAATAATGGGGCATGACCAATCGGATGAAAATTTTGGGGCACAACCGGACGAAAAATAAGATCATTACCGGAAGGAATCCTGGGGCGGTAAATGGATGAAAAATGCGGGTAAAATGGATGAAAGTTTCAGGGCGAAATGGATGAAAGATCCGGGGTGAAATGGATGAAAGTTTCAGGGTGAAATGGATGAAAATCCGGGGTAAAATGGATGAAATTTGGAAGTTACAATGGGATGAAAACTGCTTGCACTATACGAATAATGTCTTTTTGGGAAGTTCTTACGGGAACTTTTTGAGTTTGTAGTTCTTACGGGAACCTGGCTCTTACGGGAGCCGTTTCAGTTAGCTCTTACAGGAACTAACCTGAAGAATAAATTAGTTCTCACTAAAGCAACTGAAAAAGCGACGCGCTACATGTTTAAATCTATCCACATCTTCTTCGCTCTCCAGTTCCATATCGAAATGAGTATTGGTAGTATTATAATATTGTAAGGCTGCTGATGCAATGTCGATATTACCATTGGCATCTGCTGTTGCTTTGATAAAGCTGCTATTTGAATTCAAATAGTGAAGCGCTTTGATGTCAAATTCTAAAGTGATGATACCGTTTGCCATGATAGTTTCATTTTATAAAATCCTGTTATAAAAATTTCGTGCCAAACTTTTATTAACTTGTAGCAATCATTTAAAAACTCATTTCATGCGATCATCCACGTTGCTCAGTACCATTGTGTTATCGGTGCTGTCACTATTTACAACTTTTTGTTATGCTGATATTAAATTGCCTGCTTTAGTTGGAAGCAATATGGTTTTGCAGCGCAATAAACCATTACACATCTGGGGATGGGCAGATAAAGGTGAGGCGGTAGCTGTTACTTTCAAGGGGAAAACAGTCAAAACTATTGCAACAGAAAAAGGCAAATGGCAGGTTACATTTCCTGCAATGCCAGCTGGCGGCCCTTATGAAATGTTAGTAAAAGGAAGGAACACCATTCACCTGGAGAATATATTAATAGGTGAAGTGTGGATTGCTTCCGGCCAGTCTAATATGGAAATGCCGCTACAGGGCTGGGGTAAAGTGCATAACAATGAGCAGGAAGTAAAGGCTGCGAACTATCCTGATATCCGCCTCATGATGTTAAAACGTACAACCAGTACCGTACCCCTGGATGATGCAGCAATATGGGAAGGGGGATGGCAGGCTTGTACGCCGCAAAGTGTACCTGAATTTTCAGCTGTTGGTTACTTTTTCGCCCGTGAAATCAATGGTTACGAACAGGTACCGGTGGGAATCATCCTCACTTCGTGGGGAGGTACTGTAGCAGAAGCGTGGACGAGTGGGGAATCTTTGAAGAAAATGCCTGCATTTGCAGATTCCGTGAAGAAGTTCGAACAACTTTCCACACCCGAAACCCCATCTAACCCTAATAAAGTCACGCTTTTATATAATGCAATGATTCATCCGGTAATTCCTTATACAATTCGTGGAGTGATATGGTACCAGGGCGAGAGTAATGCTGGCAGGGCATATCAGTATCGCGAATTGTTCCCCCTCATGATTAAAGATTGGCGCAAACAATGGAAGCAGGGGGATTTCCCTTTCTACTTTGTGCAGCTGGCTAACTACAAGGATGTAGATGCTCAACCTGTGGAGTCCGACTGGGCAGAGTTGCGGGAGGCACAATCCAAAGCACTGGCATTACCAGCTACGGGTATGGCTTCGGCGATCGATATCGGCGATGCGAAAGATATACATCCTAAAAACAAACAGGAAGTAGGGCATAGGCTGGCACTGATTGCACGGGCACAGGTATATGGGGAAAAGGTTGCTTATTCCGGCCCTATGTATGTGTCTAAGCAGGTGGCTGGAAATAAAGTCACACTGAACTTTAAAAATACCAATGACGGATTAAAGGTTAGAAAAGGTGGTAACCTGAAAGGGTTTGCAATTGCCGGGGAGGACAAACAATTTCATTGGGCACAGGCCACGATTAAGGGGAACCAGGTAGTGGTGTGGAGCGATGAGGTGCCACATCCTGTGGCGGTGAGGTATGATTGGGCAAATAATCCGGAGGGAAATTTATATAATGGCGCAGGGCTACCGGCGTGTCCGTTTAGAACAGACGATTGGAAAGGGGTGACGTTCGGGAAGGAATAACCCGTCACGGCAAATGTTTCCAGTCACAACAGATGTTTCCGGTCACGACAGATAGTTAATGACCTGTTTCGCTTTAAGAGTTCGCCGCAGGCTATTCTTCCCGCGGTTGATGGCTACTGCTATTAGCGGCAGTCATCAACCGCGGCTTTATTTTTACAATATAAAAACCAATGGCGATAACAACCGGGTTAAGCTTCTTGAAGAATCAACCTGTCTATGACCATGCCCTAAAAGATGTTACCTTTGAACAGTAACCAGGATTTATTAAATGCGTCAAATTGTATTCGGTATCCTATTCGCCATGCTATGGGCGAGTGCCAGCGTGGCTACCAAGATTGGTATCAGATCAGCCGAGCCATTAATATTAGCTAACTTTCGTTTTTTTCTCGCAGGAGGAGGTATGTTGCTCTTTGCATATCTTATTCAAAATGGAAAACATAGATTGCCGAAGGGAAAGGAGTGGGGGCAGCTGCTCATATTTGGATTCTTAAATACCACCCTGTACCTGAGTTTATATGTCATTTCCATGAAGTCAGTATCTGCTGGTATCGGTACTTTGGCTACTGCAACGAACCCTTTGTTCATTATGGCGATATCTGCATTATGGCTGAAGCGGCCATTACGATGGTTTGAAGTCACTGGTATGCTGCTGGGTTTAGCCGGTGTTGCAGTCGCTACTTATCCGCTACTGGCGGAAAGCCATGGTTCAGCAGCCGGCCTGATTATATTGCTTACCGGCATGCTGTCTGTCTCGGCTGCTACCGTCTATTATTCCCGCATCAAATGGGAGTTGCCCAATCTTATCATCAATGGTTGGCAGGTGTTTTTAGGTGGCTTGTTACTATTGCCGTTTACCTGCTTTACGGCTGATTTTTCGACTACCAGATACGATATCAATTTCTGGGGTGGCTTGCTGTGGCTGGTGCTCCCTGTTTCTGTTACCGCTTTACAACTCTTTTTCTACCTGGTAAAAAGGGATGCCGTACGGGCATCACTGTGGTTGTTTTTGTGCCCGGTGTTTGGATTTATTTATGCGGCCATTTTATTGCATGAAGCAATTACGTGGTTTACATATGTCGGAACGATCTTAGTAATAGGGGGCTTGTACCTTGGCCAGCGGGAGAAATTTGCAAAGAAAAGCTGACTGTTCGTTTAAATGTAAAGATGCCGGATCGTTGCATCATAGCGGATTGTAAAATAAAAACCCATTATTGGAGACAAAGATCGTCATTTAAAAAAAGTACCAGGAAATGATGGATCAGATATCGTAGGGAAGCGATCTTAACCGGCCTGTTCAAAACCGGACATCGCAACCACCAAAAACGAACATCTCACTACTGCAAATCTCTGGTTATCACCAGTTTCCTTCCCGGCACCATTCTCGCTGCCCATCATCCATGCTGAAAATTACCATCCGTCACCTCCTGCGTTTCAAAAAAGCCTCGGCTCTTAACATCGCTGGCCTTGCCATCGGTATCGCAGCTGCCCTTATCGTCTTCATGATTATCCGCTTCGAAACTTCTTTTGATACCCAACAACCCGCCTATCACAATATTTACCGTATCGTCACTCAAACCGACTACTCCACTGGCGTCCAATACAACTCCGGCGTATCTGGTGGTGTTCCGTACGCCCTCAAGGCTGAGTTCCCCCAAATGCAATCCATCGCTACACTCCAAATGCTCGAAGGCACTCAATTTTCTGCCAACGGTAACCGCTTCAGAGAAGACCACGGGGCCTACTTCATAGAACCCGCCTGGTTCAATATGTTTCACCAGCAATGGCTTGCCGGTAATCCATCGGAATTATCCGCGCCTAACACGATTGCCTTAGATAAAAACACCGCTGAAAAATACTTTGGCTCCTGGCAGAAAGCCCTCGGCCAACTGCTTAAATTAGATAATAAATACCCCCTGAAAGTAACCGGCATCTTAGACAATGCCCCAGCAAACACTGACTTCCCTATCCGCATGGCCATCTCCTTCGCCACCCTCCTTCAGCATCCTGACGATTATAGCTATGTAAAAGACGACTGGAGCGGAGCCAGCGGTCATCACCAGGTCTTTGTACAATTATCCCCCAATACAGACACTGCTGTTATCAGCCACCGACTCAGAACTTTTAGCAAAGAACATTATGCCAATCAAACCATCAAAGTAAGAACCCTGCTCTTGCTTCCATTAAAAGAAAACCACTTCGATAACCGTTTCGGCTATATTGTTCCTCATATTTCCAGCTATACCAGGTTGCTCACGCTTGCGTTTATCGGTGTACTCATCCTGCTCATGGCCATCATTAACTTCATTAACCTCACCACGGCCCAAAGCACCGTCCGTTCCAAAGAAATTGGTATCCGCAAAGTATTGGGTGGCACGAGAATACAACTCATCGGCCACCTCCTCTTTGAAACTGCTATTCTTGTTGCTATCGCCATCCTGTTAGCGCTCAGCATTGCTCAATTATCCCTGCCTGGGTTACGCCAGTTCACAAGCCTGCCAACATCCGTATGCAGCACAGAAAATTTCCTCTTCACAGGAATATTGTTCATGACTATTACCTTATGCGCAGGTATTTACCCTGCCTTTATATTATCTGGTTACCAACCGCTCAAAGCATTCAAACCCGGTGGTCTCTCTGTGCGTCGTGGCTTGATCATCACTCAATTTGCCATCTCTCAGATCCTGATCATTGGTGTCATTGTCTCTATGGCGCAGGTACATTTATTACAATCCGCAGACCTGGGCTTTAATAAAGATGCCGTCTATACCGTCCCGGGTTTTGGTAATTACGACCTGAACGGAGCCGACGCACTTAAAAACCGCCTCAGGCAATATGCAGGTATCATCAGTATTACCCTGGCCAACATGCCACCCGCTGCCAACAGCAACTGGATGGATGTATTTTATTTTGATCAGGGAGCTACCCCCAGTAGTTATAATATCGACATTCGTTGTGGGGATGCTGATTATCTAAAAACCTTCAGCCTGCAACTCATAGCCGGGCGTAATTACCAGGATGGAAAGAGCGTTCGTGAGCTGCTCATCAACCAAACTTTTGCAAAGGCATTAGGATATCAAGACCCTGCAGGCGCGATTGGTCATACAATAAAAATTGGTGATCAAAACAAAGACTGGTACGAGATCGTTGGTGTGATAAAAGACTTCGCGAACAATTCTCTGAGAGAAGGTGTACGCCCATCAGTTGTCATGCCATGGCGGGAAGCCTGCTGGCTTACCTGTGTACGGATTACAGATTTTAAAATGGTGAACGTGCTGAAAAATGAATGGATGAAAGCTTTTCCTGGCTATGTCTTCAATGGTAGTTTCCTCTCTCTCCAAATGGAAAACTATTATCAGCAGGAAAAACAACTCTCCCTGCTCTACCGGCTTTTTGCCAGCATTGCACTCTTCATCTCCTGTTTAGGTTTATATGGAATGGTCTCTTTCATGGCAGTACAAAAGAAGAAAGAGATTGGTATTCGTAAAGTATTGGGTGCATCTGTCATACATATACTCTATCTCTTCTGGAAAGAGTTCCTTGCCTTAGTCGGCATAGCTTTCCTGATAGCAGCACCAGCTGGCTGGTGGCTCATGAACAACTGGCTGCAAAACTTCACCCTGCGTACGGATGTTGATGCAACAGTATTCCTGACCGCGATGGTCGCTTCGGTAGCCATTGCCTTGCTCACCGTGAGCCATAAAGCAATGACTGCCGCGCTGACCAATCCGGTCCAAAGTATTCAAACGGAATAGCCTACTCTTCAAATTCAATGTTTTTGATCTTGTTAGCAAGGTTGTCTATGCTTTGCAGCTCGATCTCTATCATTTTTCTTCTCAAAGTTGCTGCTTCGTCAGAAGAAATAAGCCCATCACTCAATGCTTCTTCTATTTTCTTCCGGAGTAGTTTTTTAAATTTCACTACCCGTTTCCGTTTGTAATACGCATTCTTCTCCCGTATAAGGAACTTCCAGATTAAAGAGAAGGCTATAGAAACACTTGGAGCTATAATAACAAGCCAGGACTTTAAAGGATAATTATCAGGGAGATTACTAGCTAGTAGTACGAGCAGGGTACCACTGCTTGCGCCAGCTATACTGGCAGATGTAGTGCTTGGTTGCTGGTTCTGGTTATTGAGAGCCTCTGTGGATGGGTTAGCAACCAATGAGTTTGCTTGATCCAAGGAATGAAAATGGTTTTATAGGATTGAATTGAATGTCTGGTATTTGGGTCACTTGCCTAGTAGTACATCCATCGTGCGAAGAATCTCTTGTGCATCATTCTGCTTCTCAAGTTCAAGTACTACTACCTTTCCTGTTCGGTCCTCCAATACCAAAGCCTTCGGAGGATGAGTATTGTATTTCTTCAGCCTGGCTGATTCCCTCCAGGCACTAATAATAGGTAATGCTAGGGTAGCCAGCAAGCTGAAAACAGCTATAATTGCTAATATGGTATTAAATATCGCCGACATTAATCATTTGAAGTTTGATAATCTTGGGTAACACTACTAAGTTAAGCTTTTTCCCCCGATTCACACATATAATTCTTGCTATATTAACATTTCAATTAATGATTGATATTTCTACCGCAGTGTAGACTGGAAGCGGGTTTAGAGTTTATTCTTTTGCCGCCGGAATACTCATTTTTGTACTGAGTACACCTGGCTTCCGCAGGAAGCCGGAATGCCACTCAAAAAATATTTTCTTTCTCTGTCAGTAATTTACCTATTTTTTCTGTCCTATATTAAATGGCCTAACTAGCCATATTCCACATTATGAAAGGGGCAAAAATCATGTATATCGCATCCGGTACTGTCAGCAGGGTATGAGCAACAATGAAAACATCCGTTTATGGCAACAGCAGATAGCTGATGATGGCGATGAAAAAGCTTTTGCGGCGCTATTCCGTCACTATTATGAACGATTACTGCATTTCTGCATGCAATATGTATCCACGCGCGAAGCCGCGGAGGAAATCGTTTCCGATGTATTTGTGAAGATCTGGAATCGCCGTGCCGAACTGGGCACTATTTCCAACCTGGAAGTATACCTGTTCGTGGCAGTCAAAAATCATTCACTCAATTATCTTGAACAATATTCCAATCTCAGGGTCACTCCACTCAATGACGATTCTGGCCTGGCTGGCATCACTACGACCGATCCATCTAAAAATATGGAATGGAAAGAGATCCTCTTCAAAATGGACCAGGAAGTAAACCGCCTCCCGGATCAGTGCCGGCGGGTATTTAAATTGATCAAGGAAGAAGGGTTTAAGTATAAAGATGTAGCGGAAATACTGAATATCTCCCCGCGAACTGTCGAAACACAGTTATTCCGGGCGATGAAAAGATTAAATGAAGTGATTGGTCCATTCATCTCGCAAAAAGTGAAAAAGAAGTAACTCACCTCAATCCATGAGAGATAAAACTCACCAGGCAATGCAGGTGAAATTCTTTACAAAAAGAAAAAAAATCAAACGCATTGTAAGTAGTTTTTAAAATATCTCTGTCCTTCTTATACAACCGGCTTCTCACATATGATCAACGATGAACTTTTTAATACACTAGCCGCCAGGAAACTGGCTGGAGAAGCTACCGCCGAAGAGCTGCAGGAGTTGGACAGCCTGTTGCTCGAAAACGACGATCTACGGGAACAATTCAACCTGTTACAATCCTATTTCACCGAAGCGCCTTACCACGCTGCTGCAGATACTGAACTCGCCCTGCAGAAAACGATGGCGCGTATACATACCACCCCCACACTTCAGCCAAAAGTAAAGGTGTGGAAATGGCTCAGTGTCGCAGCTGCTGCTATGCTGATATTCGGTGCCGGGTTGTTGTATGTAGACAAGGCACACACACCAGTCACTCACCTGGCAGTTAACGACACTATGCAATGGCTGCATCGCCAGAATGGCAAAGCAACCCGCGCTTCTATCGAACTGGCCGATGGTAGTAAGATCTGGCTCAATGTAGACAGTAAACTCACCTATCCTGAAGTGTTCAATAGCAACTCAAGAGAAGTGTACCTGACCGGGGAAGCATTTTTTGATATCGCACCCAACCCGGGAAGACCTTTTATCATTCATCTGGCCAAAGGAAGTGTACATGTACTGGGTACTTCTTTTAACATCCGTGCTTATGAGAATGAAGCGGTGCAAACATCCGTACAAACCGGCAAAGTAGCCTTTATTCCTGCTGATAATAAGGATACCATCTTCATCACACCAGATGAAAAAGTGACCTATCAGCCTGCTGCTGCACAAGCAATTATTAAAGAACAGACAGCTGCTGAAGATGATAAAGCCTGGACCGAAGGCCGGCTCGTTTTCAGAGATAAAACAATGGAAGAAATAGGCATTGAGCTGGAAAGGACCTTTGGTAAAAAGATCTCCTTTATTGATGAAGCACCACGGCACTACAGGCTGACGGGCTCATTCCAGAACAACAACCTGCAGGATATCATGTATTATCTCGCCAGGTCCAGGTCATTCCATTATACTATAACCGACAGCACATTACTGATTAGCGAGTAAATGCTGTCCCGGTAAGGTTCGATAAACAAACCACAGCACATTACTGATTAGCGGGTAAATGCTGTCCCTGGCATTTCAATAAACAACACCGGCAGCACATTCCCGATAAACTGGTAAAGGCTGTTCTGGAAATATCAACAACTGTAAATACACACGGCTGATAAATGAAATTGCATGTGCAAAAGATCATTGTTCATAAGTAGCAAACACAATTAAAACAAAGCATAGCTGACTAAGAAAATAAATTCATAATTCACGTTAAGGTACAGGCATCACTAAAAAGGGCTTCCACGTCAGCCCTTTTTAGCCGCCTCCTACACTATAAGTATTACTGATACACATACACAATAAACCAAAATAGCGTTATGAAAGAAAGACCGCTACGTTTTACTATTCCGGCTACTTTCCGCTCCCTTTTCCTGCCTATGTTCGTCTGTATGGTCGTTATGAACATACTCGATCTGCGCGCCCAGATGGCTTTTGCCTCCAACGCCGGCCGCTACTCAGGCACACAGCAGGTCAATGCAGCCGAAAAACCAGCTGACAACCGCATCTCCCTCCATGTAAATGATGAAGGACTGGGACAGGTGCTGGAAAAAATCGAAGCACAGATTCCCTTCGTCTTCGTCTACTCCAACGACGAAGTCAAAGCAGGACAAAGAGTAACCCTCAATGTCAAAGACCAGCAACTCGACGATGTACTTAAACTCATCCTCTCCCCGCTGGACATCCGCTTCGAAAAAATCAATAACAAAATCATCCTCCGCCAGGGCCGCCAGCCAGCCGCTACCTACCAGGCTAATGACATCTCCCTGAGTGGTAAGGTCGTAGATGCAAAAGGCGTCGGCATTCCTAATGTTAACGTACGTCTGCAAGGTACCAGCCTCGGCACCACTACAAATGATGATGGTTTTTTTACGCTAAAGATCCCAGCTGGGCAAGCCAATGGTACCTTAGTTTGCTCTTCCGTTGGCTACATCCCATCGGAGGTGGGGATCAATGGCAGAACTAATATTACCGTAATGCTCACCGCCGATTCCAAGGACCTGGGAGAGATCGTGATCACAGCTTACGGCTCACAAAAGAAAACCCAGGTAACTGCGGCTATCAATACCATTTCGACCAAAGATATTGAAGGCCGCCCTGTGACAAATATGTTCCAGGCCCTCCAGGGTACTGCCCCCAACCTGATCCTGCAACAACAGAATGCTGAACCAGGTGCTAAATTGACACTCAATATCCGTGGCGTAGGCAGTCTTACCGGCAACTCACCCCTTATCATCATCGATGGTGTGCAAACCGGTGGGGATGGCCTCCAGAACCTCAACCCTTACGATGTGGAAAGCATCTCCGTACTGAAAGATGCTGCCTCTTCTGCTATCTACGGTTCCCAGGCTGCTAACGGTGTGATCTATATTACCACCAAACGCGGCTCCAAAGATGACAAGCCTTCCGTAACCTACAACGGTATGTATGGCTGGCAAACACCTACCACCCTGCCACGCAACGTGGAAGCATGGCAATATATGACCCTGAAAGACGAAGCACTGGTGAACTCCGGTAAAACACCGCAGTATTCTCCGGACGAAATTGCTTACTGGAAACGTAAAGGCTCCTATCCTTCCTATATGGATGAAATGATCCGGAACTATACCCCACAGCAAAATCATAGCTTAAGTCTCACCGGTGGCGGAAAAAGCAGCAGCTACCTCATCTCCCTCGGGTATGTGAACCAGGGCAACATGCTGCAGAACAAATACGTCGATCAGGACTTCTACTATAAACGTTACAACGCCAGAGCTAACCTCGGCGTGGATGTAAGCAAATACGTAAAAGTAAATGCAAACATCGCGTATACTAAATCCTTCTTCCGCCGCCAATCTGCCGATATCGGTATTCTGATGCGCGATGCTATGCGCACACCAAGGATCTATCCTGTAAAAGACTCCCTGGGCAACTTCGTCGTTCCTGCGCTGAACAGTAACAACGTCTTCGCCCAACTGGCGCTGCAGGGCTTCGACCTCGTAGAAAAAGATAACCTGCTCGGTGGCCTGGATGTAACGATTACACCCATAAAACACCTGAAGCTCAACTTCAATGCTTCCGGCAATTACACCATTACCAACGATATCAACAGGGTGAATAAGTATAGCTACGCACCTTACTACACCACTGCTAACCCACCGATTTACAACCAGTATTCAGAATCTGAATACAAGGACAACAATACCAACGTATATGCCACTGCTGAATATGAAAACACGTTTGGCAAGCACTATGTAAAAGCACAGGTAGGTGCCCGCAGTGATGCGGTGAATGAGTTTTATGGTATCAAAGCCAACCGCTATGGTACTACCAACCTGGATAACCAATGGTCTATCGGTGGCGGCTATATCCCTAAACCCGATGGTAGCTTTGATTATTCTACTATCGGTACGTACAATGATATCAGCAACCCTAACCTTTATGCATTGAATTCTCTCTTTGGTAGGGTAAACTATGTGTACAACGATAAGTATCTCGCTGAATTTACCTGGCGCTACGATGGTTCCTCCAAACTGGCTCCCGGCCACCGTTGGCAATTCTTCCCTGCATTCTCCCTGGGTTGGAGAGTGACGGATGAAAAGATCTTCCAGGATTTCAGGGATAAGTACGGTAATATCAAGCTGCGCTACTCATGGGGACAAGTGGGTAACTCCAACATCGGCGGTTTCAACTACCTGGCCCGCGTAACGCTCAACTCCGGCAAGTATGCGTTCAATAACGCCCCTGCTCCCGGTGCCGACTTCTCCGCTTACAATGAAACGCTGCAATGGGAAATTTCTACCATGAGCAACTATGGTGTAGATATGGATCTGTTCAATAACAAGATCTCCGCCAGCTTTGACTACTTCAATAAAACGACAACAGGCATCTACCTCTTCCAGGTAGTACCCGGTACAGCAGGTATCGGTTCCTCTCTCCAGAACGTAGGTAAAGTGGAAAACCGCGGATGGGAAATCTCCGTTTCCTACCATGCTAAAACAGGCCCTGTGAATCATACTATCGGCGCCAACTTATCTGACAACCTGAACAAGGTGATCAAATACGGCGAACAGAGTATCCAGGGGTCTGACTTCACCTATATCATCAAAGAAGGATTCCCGATCGCTTCTTATTATGGTTACAAATCCAATGGTCTGTACCAGAACCTGGACGATATCAAGAATGCACCTAAAGTGCCATTCGCCTATAACCAACAGGTAATGCCAGGCGACATTAAATATATAGACCGCAATGGTGATGGTGTGATCGATGCCAATGACCGTTATGTATTCGGTAACCCATTCCCACGCTATACATTCGGGTTTAATTATAGTGCTAACTGGCGCAACTTTGACTTCTCCATGTTCTGGCAGGGAGTGGGTAAACGTACACAGTTCCTGCGTGGTGATATCGTAGAGGCTTTCCATAACAATGAAGACCACGCTTTTGTACAACACCTGGATCGCTGGACGCCAACCAATCCGGATGCTTCCTATCCACGTCTTACAATTGGAGCAGCAGATGCGAACAACTTCGCTTATTCAGATTACTGGTTATTCGACACCCGCTACCTGCGCCTCAAGAACCTGCAATTCGGTTACAGCCTGCCCAAGCGCTTTACCGATCGCATCAAGGTACAGGGGGCACGGATATACTTTACCAGTCAGAACCTGATCACTTTCACACCACGTCGCTTCCACGACCTGGGTGTAGATCCTGAGTTCACACAGTTCGACGACAAGCTGTCTTTTTCCAATTACAACGCTATTGCAGGACGTAGCTATCCGAATGCAGCTACCTTCTCTTTCGGTATAGACCTGAAATTTTAAACGTATGAAAAGACTACTGATATTACTCATAAGTGCGACTACGCTGTATTCCTGCCGCAAGCTGGATCAGCCTATCACACGCGAATATACCGAGGAGGCCTACTGGCGGGATGCCAATGATGCCATCGCAGCAGTGAACAGCTGTTACGAAAACATGTCGAACGATGGCTATTTCTTTGGTAACGAAGCCCTGAGCGACAACGCTTATGTAAACGGTATCGGCTTTGACAATGTGACCGCCATTGCTGATGGCGCTTACGATCCTTCCAATGCCAGGGTCACGAATGAATGGTCTTACCGCTACACCTGTATCCGCAAGTGTAACATCGTGACCACGAACATTGATAAGGTGCCGGCGATGGATTCTACCCTGAAAAAAAGGATACTCGCTGAAGCCCGTTTTATTCGCGCTTATTCCTACTTTCAGCTGGCTGACTGGTATGGAGATGTTCCTTTCTATACCAACCTCATCACCATCAGTGATGCCAAAACCATCGGCCGCACACCCAAAGCTGATATCCTCAATTTCGTGCAGGCAGAGCTGGCCGCTATTCGCAATGACCTGCCCGTAAACACTGCCTATGCAGACCAGGACAGAGGCCGCATTACCCGCGGCGCTGCCATTGCTTTCAGTGCACGTGTTCACCTGTATAAAGGAGAGTGGCAGGCTGTAGTAGATGATTGTGAACAACTCATCAACAGAACTGATAACGGCACGTATAGCCTGCAATCCAGCTACAGGAATATTTTCAGTGTGAACAACGAATATAACAGCGAAGTGATGCTCGATCTGCAATATGGTGGCGGCCGTACTTATGCTACACAACGTAGCTTCCTGCCACAAACCGTTGCATTGCTGAGAAGTGTGCTGGTGCCTACACAGGATCTCGTAGATGATTATGTGATGCTGAATGGTAAAGGGATCTCTGAATCAGGTTCCGGTTACAATGAGAATAATCCTTATAGCAACAGGGATCCTCGTTTTAATGCAACTATCCTGCACGATGGTTCCACAATCACTGATTTTAACGGTACTGTACAAACTATTCTTACACAGCCGGGATCTAATCCTGCTACCAACAGCGTGGATGACCAGGGTGCTTCACCTACCGGTTATTACTTCTATAAATATTATGATCCTACCGCCAGTAACTACAACTCCAGCCTGAACCTGATCATGATTCGCTATGCAGAAGTATTGCTGATGTATGCAGAGGCAAAGAATGAACTGGGGCAGCTGGATGCAAATGTCTGGAATACCACCGTGCGTGCATTGCGGATACGTGCTGGTTTTAATGATGCAGGGGCCACTGAATTTCCTTCAGCAACTGCTGATCAGCTCAGAACAATCGTACGCCGCGAAAGACGTGCAGAACTGGCATTTGAGGGGCTCCGCCCATTCGATATCCGTCGCTGGAAAATTGCAGACCAGGTAATGGCCAGACCAGTGAGGGGAATCAAAGTGTCAGGTGGTGCCTTCAATAAAGATGCGAATGGTTATATCATTGTGGAGAACAGGATCTTCAACAATCCAAAGCATTACCTCTGGCCAGTGCCTACATTCGAACGTGACCAAAACAGTAACCTCGGGCAAAACCAGGGTTGGTAGAATTTCCACTTATTTTAAAAATGCTGCAAAACATGAAAACATACTTCCTGCATATATTAGCCATCATGTCCCTGCTGGCCGTGAGCTGTAAAAAGGACGACTATAAACTCAATACGAATATGAAGCCGGTACCTGCGCTGAGCGCACCGGTGGATGATAAATACATCAAGCTGCAACCTACTACCAGCGCCTCTGTTACCTTCGAATGGGAGCAGGCGCGCGCCGAAGATGGTTCACTGGTACTGTACGAAGTAGTGTTCGATAAGGAAAGTGGCGACTTCTCTGCACCATTGGCGACTGTCGCTTCTGATGGCGGAGGTGTGAACAACAAACTGACCCTGTCTCACAAAGACCTGAACTCCATCGCTGCCAAAGCAGGCATTGCGTCACTGGCGGTAGGTAAACTGAAATGGACGGTGAACGCGTCAAAAGGATACAATATCCAGAAGGCTGCCGAAACACGTACCATCGAAGTGGAAAGACCTAATGGATTTGCTGAAATCCCGGTAGATGTATACCTGACAGGATCCGCTACTGAAGCCGGTGATAACCTGGCAGCTGCTATGAAACTGAAATCTACTTCAGCAGGTGTATTCGAAATTTATACTTCCCTTAAGAATGGTACTTACCATTTCACGGATAGGAATACCGGTACACCGACTACTTTCTATATTGATGGAGGGGCTGTAAAACAAGATGGCGCAAGCACACAAACTACGGGTACCAAAGTGTACCGCCTGCAGCTCGACTTCAACAACGCAGCAGCCACTGTTACTGAGATTACTGGTATGGGCCTGTGGTTCGCACCTGAAAATAAGATCATGTATCCACTGGATTATGTGAGCAATGGCGTATGGTCATTTAAAAATAAACTGATCAACTTCCACCAGGAATCATGGGGCCGTGATGAACGTTATAAATTCCGCCTGAGCGTAACCGCTGCTGATGGCACTGCCGGCTACGAATGGTGGGGTTCTTCCAATGCTGACAACAGCCGTCCAACAGCTGCAACACCCCTGTCTTTCTGGGAAATGCACCTGATCACTAACAGTGATCAGTACAACTACTGTTTCAAATTCAGTGGTGACGTGGATACTAAAAACTGTGATGTGAATGTATACTTCTCCCCAAACAAGACGTATACCCACGAAGTGATCATTAAATAAATTATTGAATTATGCGCAAATTGATAATTGTTGGCACCTTACTCATCACAGGATTTACCTCCTGCCTGAAAGAACCCGTGGACGATGGTCCCGGGCCAGGCGCTGGCACGGTGAGTTATGTATATAACTGGCCTGCTATCGCTGATTCTACAGAGAAATCACTGATCAGTGGCTGGTACAATCAGAGTGGCAATTATTTTAATAAAAATAATAGCAGTGATCAGACATTTAACTACTGGCCCAATGCACATGCACTGGATCTGCTGGTAGATGCGTACCTGCGTACCGGTGATGCTGCAATCAAATCACGCATGGACAAATTGCTGGATGGCGTACAGGTAAAAAACGGCAATACCATCATCAATCACTTCTATGATGATATGGAATGGATGACACTGGCTTGCCTGCGTGCCTACGAAGCGACCAGTGATGTCAGGTACAAAACGGCTGCTACCACCCTGTGGAACGATATCAAAGGAGGATGGGACGATAACTTCGGAGGTGGCATCTATTGGAATAAGGACCGTCAGAATAAGAATACGCCCGCCAATGCGCCAGCCAGTATCATTGCCTCCCGCTTTTACCAGCTGGATCATAATGGCGATGACCTGGCCTGGGCAAAGAAGATCTATCAATGGCAAAAGAATAACCTTGTAGATCCAACGACGGGACTGGTATGGGATGGCCTGGATGCCAGTGGTACAAACAAGGCCTGGAAGTTTACCTACAACCAGGGAGTGTTCATTGGTGCAGCAGTGGAATTATATAAACTCACAGGAGATAATACCTATCTCTCCGATGCATTGCGAACTGCCAATAACTCGCTGGGCAGTGAGTTCACCAACAATAATATCTTCAAGGATGAGGGTGGGGGAGATGGTGGCCTCTTCAAAGGGATCCTGGTACGCTACCTCATGCTGTTGATCACGGATGGTAGTATCTCCAGCACCGATCAGGCGAAATTTGCAAATTCATTGTTATTGAATGCACAAACCATGTGGCTGCAGGGCACCTCCCGTCCACAGGTGATCTTTAATACCAGCTGGACAGGTATGGCTACCACAACAGATCTGACTACCCAACTCAGCGGATCCATGTTAATAGAAGCTGTTGCCAGGCTAAAGGAATTGGATTTGATTGATTAAAAGAACTGGAATTGATTAATTAATTTTAGATCTCCGGCCCAGGCCGGAGATCTAAAAATCCACACGCATGCTTAAATACTCAGGTCTCATGATGCTGCTATGTCTACATAGCAGCCTTTTCGTTTCTGCACAGTCATCTGCCAACAAAGCACATGCAGATACCCTATGGTCAGCAGTTGTTAAAAACCTGTATGACGCTCCCAACAAACTCTATTATGAAACCACTAACAGGGAGAAGAATGAAAATCCTCATTCCTATCTCTGGCCTTTGTGTGGTTTGATCCAGGCCGCCAATGAAATGGAAGCCATTCATCCGGGCAGGCATTACATGCCTACCGTTATTACTGCTATTAATGCGTATTACGACAAAAAGCCACCGGCTCCTGGCTATGACTCTTATGTTGTAAAAGAGAAGGGAGGCGATCGGTTTTATGATGACAATCAGTGGATCGCCATCGCTTACATGGATGCGTACAAGCGCACCAGGAAAAAATGGTACCTGGAGAAAGCCACGGAAATTTATAAATTTATGATGACGGGGTTTGATACCATATCCGGTGGTGGTCTATACTGGAAAGAAGGAGATAAAGGGGGTAAGAACACCTGCTCCAATGGCCCGGGTGTATTGGTAGCCTTGCAGTTATACGATGCAACCCGCCAGAAGAGCTATCTTGACACTGCCCTGTTGCTATATAACTGGGTGAACAAATACCTGCAGGCTCCTGAAGGTTATTATTATGACATGATCCATGTGCCATCGCTCAAAATCGATTCCGCTACGTATACCTACAATGCGGGGACGATGCTGGAGGCCAATGTTAAATTATATCACATTACGCATGATAAACATTACCTTGAAGCTGCCCAACATATAGCAGCCGGCAGTTATGCTCACTTCTTCCGGCAGGGTAGGTTCCCATATTCTTATTGGTTCAACGCAGTGCTGCTCAGAGGATACGAAGCTTTGTATGCTGTGGATGGTAACCGGCAGTATATCAATGCGATGCAGGAAGATGCCGACAAAGTATGGGCGACCGAAAGTGATAAAACAGGGCTGGTAGGCCGTAAGGCTGACAAAGATTTGTTAGGACAGACAGGTATGATGGAAATTTATGCCCGCCTTGCCCGGATAAAATAAGTATCTTTGTGGCTCTATGAAATACAGGAATACAAAAGGTTACCTCCGAAACAGGGTAACCTTTTGTGTTTCATGGCATAACCATTAATATGTACACCGTTTATATCCTTTTTTCCCGTAGGTACCAGAAGATCTATACCGGACACACCACTGATCTTGTTAAAAGATTTCACTTTCACAATGTGCACGGGCGCCAGAAAGGTACCTTGCAATACAGACCCTGGGAGGTGATCTATCTTGAGAACTTCGATGATAAGATCTCCGCAATGAAGCATGAATGGCTGCTTAAATCAGGCAAGGGCCGTGCATGGATCTGGTCCCGCATCAAGGAGGAATTCTATGCCAATGGATATATCAGCGGACCTGTTGCTTCAGATGGAGCTGCCGGCGAGGCACCTGCTGCTGTAGAAGGGAACAGTAGCCGCATCATTCCTGTAGAAGCTATCAGTAAGTAGTAATGTTACTGAATGTGCTATCTGTGTCTTTGCTATTCCTGGTGCTGCCAGCATGCATTGGCTACAGGCACATTACTTCCGGCCACGGGAGATCAGGAATATGATCAGGAACACCACCACAGCTACAGCAATAATTCCTGTCCAGACACCGGCTTTAAAAATACCGCCCACGACTTCACAGCTGCTTAACAGCATGATGGCAAAACCCAGTAATGCAAGTTGTAAGTTTTTCATAATCTTAGCTTTATCAACTGGTACATCATACAGTGTGCCAGATGTGGCTATGCATTGGTCCTTGCGATAGTAAAGGGGCGCCAGTCGAAAGGTCGTGTGGAACGACAGTTGGTCCTGGCGATCGTGGAACGCATACCATTGCCGATTTACGAAAAGTAGCATGATGGGATAATTACCGGAAAGGGGGATAGCAGACCCCAGATGATGTTCTGCGGTACAATGAGGGCATTGGCCTGCATTCCCGTGGCAGGTTTTCCACTCTTAGTGGTGCAGCTGTTGAAGTTGCTCCTGTACAAAGAGATCAGCAGGTAATATTCGTGGTAGATTCATCCACGGGAATACGGGACTACATACGCCGGTCGGCCACCTGGTATTCAAAACACCATCTGTCTGATGTATGCAAGGTAGGTGTTATATGCTTGTCACGTCACTTGTGTTCAACACATCATCTATTCAAATATGGGTGGTATATCCCGGCAGGCCACCTGCTAACCTAAGCCACCGGCGGTGGTGGTGGCTGATGCTGCTGCCAGAACATCGGATCCATATTAATCTGTACCTGCTGCGGAGTAGGATGCGCTATCGTAATCCCTGCTTCCTGCAAAGATGCATATATCGCCGTCAGCACAGCACTCTTCATACTGCCCGCCTGTCCCAGGTCATTTATCCAAAAGAACGCCTGGAAATCCATCGCTCCATCCCTGAAATTACTCAGTAACACCGTGGGCTCCGGCGCCGTCATGACCCCTTCATGCTGCTGTAAACACTGCTTCATCACCTGTATCACTTTATTAATATCCGCACCATATGTGACGCCTACACTTATATCCACCCTTCTCGACCTGCTGCTCAATGTCCAGTTAACCAACTGCTGCGCTATCAGCTCCCCATTCGGCACGATCACTTCCGAGCCATCACCTGCCGAGATCCTGCTGGACCTGATCCCGATTTCCTTCACTACACCTGTACGCGTGCCTAACTCAATCGTATCACCCACCTCTATCGGCTTCTCGAATGCCAGGATGATCCCCGACACCAGGTTATTCACAATATTCTGCAAACCAAAACCAATACCTACACCTAACGCCCCTACGACAATCGCCAGCTTATCCAAGGGTATCCCGGATGCTGCAAAAGCCAGTAACACACCGGCTCCCAATACCGCCAGTCTTAACAGCAACATATAAGAACCCCATCCTTTCCGGGTAGGCACATTATTCCCTGTATATCCTAACAGGAATGTTAATAACTGGCTCACGACTGAGGATACCCAGATAATCAATAGGAACACAATCACCCCACCAAAGGAGAAAGTAAAACTGCCGATCTTTCTTTCTGCTGCCAACATATCTGCCACCAGCTCATACAGGGCATCATAGATATATAGGTTCCTGGCTATGAGCACCAGGTATCCTACCGTTGCTATTACATACAGGATAGACTTCAACCGTGACTTGATGTGCTGGTAGTCCAAAAACGACACGAACGTACTCGAATGCTTATTTGCCTCTACATGCAGGTAGATTGCTTCCATCAGGATCTCCACGGTCAGCACGATCGCCAGCGACATTGCGATACTCACCACACCTGCAGCACCAAAGATCTTAGCCGCCGTCACCCGCGCCAGGGTCACCAGCAGCAACGAGAAGGCACTCATGATCATAAAGATCCATACTGCATGTTTAGCGTACTTTGGTAGTGGCAATTTTGTCTGCTCAATACTATGCAACAGGTAATATCCAAGGATTACCCCGAGGATGGCACCGGTAAAAATGCCCCATTGTTCAGTGAATGTTACCTGGATCAACAGGTTGTTTACACAGTAGACTACTAACAACAAGATGAGCAACAACCATCTCCTGAACAAATGTCCGGGCAAATACTTCTTCACAATGATGGAGGCCGTTACCATTGCAATACCCCACGTGATCTCCGTAAATAGTATAGGGTATTGAATATTTAACATCGCTGAAAAAGTCGACACCAGTAATAAACTACCTGCTACCGGATGCACAATTATATAGCGGATCTGTTGCAGGATCGTCTCAGCTTCCTGCTCCGCATGATCTCTCCTGATGCGGCGTCTGTTGGCAATCACCCACCATGCAAAGGCTATAGCCGCCAGCAACCAAAAAGTAATCATGGGTCTCCTGATGGCAAAAAAGATCTGCAATACATGCAGGTTCTTGGCTACTGAGCGTCGCAGCACGTAGGGGAATTTGGGTCCTTTCTTTCCCGGCAGGGGTGGTTCCCAGAGGTAGCTGAAGTCTTTGTTGAACATGCGTGTACTGTAGCGTGACAACTGGAAATCCATATCTTCCAGCAGGTTGGTCGATTCTAAATATCGCCTGGCTACCTTATTCTGTAATAGACCTAAGAATAACAGGTTGCGTTTATTGGCACTGTCCACCTGTCGCCATTTGTTGATCAGGGTGGCCATTTGCCCTACGTAGATATCCCGTAGTTCATCTTCAGCAGGTATATCCCGCATGGTAGTATCCCGCCGCAATTGTTGTAAGGTATCAGTGATGTTCACTAATTTATCGTAGTACTTAAATAACTGGTTTTGCCAGTTATCGAGCCGCCATTCCAGTTGTACGAGCAGGACCCTGTTTGTATATAAGTCCATTACATTCGGGGTACTTCCCAGGGCAGTAATGTCCCGCTTGACCACATTCAACGAAGAATCGATAAGTGGCAGCCGTTCACTGATCTCGGTGGTATCCAGTCCCCGCTTCAGTATACTCATCACCTCATTGAGCATGAGCGTATAGCTTTCCAGCCGTGTGATCAACACAGCCACTGAGGTATCGGAAAGATGTAGTTTGGGTTTGCCCGAGGTGCTGTCTTTCACCTGTTGTGAAATGATTTTGCTAAGGGTGGCGCTGTCCAGGGGTTTGGTCGCAGGGGTTTGTGCGTGTAGCAAAGCCACATGACACAAGCATAGCAGGAGTAGTGAGGTTAATCTGACCTTCATGTATTAGCAGATTAAAAAGAATGTGGCTTTGAGCGGTTGTGATCCATCCAAAGCCACATCAATAAAAGTACCGGATTTTGTTTTACCGGGATTTATTTAGACTGGTGCATGCCAATCTCTTTAATTTCTGTTATTGCCATGAGCAGCAGCAGGAAGATTATTTCTCCCATTTGATCTTCTCTGCCAGTGGCTTTAAGCGTCTGCCTTCAGGCAGGGGTTCATCAGTATAACCCAGGTAGAAAATGCCCAGTACCTTATCTTCCTCTCCCAGGGAAAGGTATGCTTTCATGGCAGGAGAGAAGGTCATACCACCGGAACCCCAGTAGCCGGCTAGTCCCAGGGCGGTAGCGCCTAGCCAAAGGTTTTGTACCGCACAGGATACCGCAGCAATCTCTTCAATTTCAGGGATCGCTGGTTTGTTGCCTCTTTTCATACAGAGTACGATGATATGAGAGGCCAGGTCGCCTTGCGTTTTCAGTTTTTCGTAGTTGCCCGGAATGAATTTCTCAGGGGTAGTATTGGCTTTGTAAAGCTCGGCATGATCCGCACAAAAGCGTTTAACGGCTTCGCCGCCAAACACTGGAAAATACCAGGGTTCAGTGTAGCCATGTGTGGGGGCCCAGTCGGCCAGTTCAAGGAGGGCCTGAATTTGTTCGTCCGGAATCTGTTTGCCGTTCATAGCGAACGGTTTGATATTCCTACGGTTGGTGATAATGCTCTTCAATTGCTCAAAGTCCATGCGCGATATTTATTTAACAGGTGAAAGAGTTTGTTTCCATGCTTCGGGCAGGCGGGCTACTTTCCTGGTATTATAATCAAAGTAAATCATACCGGATTTTGCCTCTGCGATCAGGATGGTTTTATCCTCACGGATAGTGGTGATGCGGTAATACAGGTCAAAGCCAAACGGGGTAAAGTCGCCGGCACCTACAGCGATGTCAAAGATATCGCCGTGGAAGCCTTCGCCTTTATATACGAGGGCGGCATCGGCCATGATAAGGCCAGCCTGGCCATCTTTATCCAGTTCGCCATACCCGAAACTGGCAAGAAAGCGAAGGCGTGCTTCGTGAATGATAGAGAGAATGGCGTCGTTACCTACATGTCCACCATAGTTGATATCCCCAATCCTGACAGGGAGTTGGGTGTGAAAATCCAGTTGTTCGGGAAGGTCAATTTTTACTCTGGCCATTTATTTAAATTATCAGTGAGCCTTCAGGAAGGCAATTAGTTGTTGGAAAGCTTTGGCTCTGTGGCTAAACTTATTTTTGCCGGCCATGTCCATTTCGGCAAAGGAGACATCGGCATCATCGGGTACGAAGATGGGATCGTAGCCGAAGCCTTTGCCACCTCTACGTTCGGTGAGAATGGTACCTGGGCAGATGCCTTCGAACTGGTACTCCTTGTCATCGAGAATGAGGGAGATCACAGTTCTGAATTGTGCCTGGCGATGAGTATTGCCATTCAGTTCAGAGAGGACTTTATCAATATTATCTTCCGGGGATTTCTGCTCACCGGCATATCGGGCGGAGCGTACACCGGGTTCGCCGTTCAGTGCATGAATTTCCAGTCCTGTATCTTCAGCGAAGCAGTTTTGATGGGTCATGTTATGGATGGTCATCGATTTTTCCCGGGCATTCTCTTCGAGGGTAGGGTGTGGTTCCGGAATATCGATGTCGATGCCTGCTTCCCGGAGGGTGATGATCTCGAACGCGTCGCCCAGCATGGAGCGGATTTCCTTTACTTTATTTTCGTTGTTGGTAGCGAATACTAGCTTCATGAATGCAAGTTACATATTTAAATGCCCAGCAGTTGTTTCAGGCTGTTCCATAGTCTTCCTTTCAGCATTTTATCCTGTGCGATCAACTGTAAATCATCAGAATACAACAACTGGCAGCCACTGGCAGCGATCATCTGGTAAGCAGGAAAATCCTCGATACCCATGGCGGTTGGCGGCACGCCAAAAAGTACAGCCTGCTTCATAGAGATGGCTGATTGCCAGGATGTAAAGGCCATGGCAGGATAATGAGCTACATTTATCAGGGCTATATCCTGCATGCCTAGTTTACAGGCATTTAAAATATTGGTGAGGAGGTTGAATAATTCTTCGTTTAAGTAAGCGCCTCCCTCATTTTGTATGAACAGTGCAATGTTTTTTTGATTTTCACCTAAAAATTTCACCTCCGGAATGACAGCAGGAGTGGTGGCAACAGGTGCCTTTTTCCCCGGTATGATAGGCTGGGTAAAGATCCTGGCCAGGAAATAGGGGTCCAGCTGTACTTGATCAAAAGACATGCATATATAGTTTAAATTGAATGTAATGGCCCCCTTTGGGGAAAAATTTGCTTTATTTGCATCTGACGGCTTGCGCAAATTTAAGTGTATTCATTTTCAGATGAGCGATTTCCGGCTTTAGATTTCGCCAACATATCATACATCCAAAACAAATTAACAGCACTTTTTTATGATGGGAGTAGATTATCAAATAGAAAACAAGGTAGGAGAAGGCGCCTTAAAAAAAATTAAGGTGACCCGGATAAAAAATTCAAGGATTGGGGAAGTAGACCTCAATAGCCCTACCTTCGGTAAGCAGTATGCAGACCATATGTTGGTGGCAGAATTTGATGGAAAAGAGTGGAAAGATGCAGAGATCCTGCCTTTCGGCCCGCTTTCAGTGAGTCCGTCCAATGCGGCATGGCATTATGGGCAGGCAATATTTGAGGGCATCAAGGCTTATAAAGACCAGGAGGGGAACCCGATGATTTTCCGTCCATACGACAACTATGCGCGGTTTAACAAGTCGGCAGAGCGTATGGGGATGCCCGAAGTGCCTGAGTGGCTTTTCATAGGTGGGATGGAGCTTTTGATCGATCTGGACAGAGATTGGATACCAACAAATGAGGGTTGTTCTCTTTATTTGCGTCCTTTTATGATTGCCGCTGATGAATTTATTGGCGTAAGGCCATCAGATACGTATAAATTTGTTATTATTAACTCACCATCCGGTCCGTATTTTAATAAACCTATTAAATTACTGGTACAGGATAAATATATTCGTGCATTCCCTGGTGGTGTTGGTGCAGCTAAAGCAGCGGGTAACTATGGTGGGGCGATGTACCCGACCATGCAGGCGCGCAAGCAGGGCTATGACCAGATATTGTGGGTAGATGGATTGGAATTCAAGTACTTACAGGAGTGTGGAACAATGAATGTGTTCGCTATAATAGGTAACACTGCCATAACGCCTGATTTGAATCAAGGCACGATTCTCGCAGGGGTAACACGCGCCGCTGTGATGTCTATATTGGAAGATATGGGTTTGACAGTAGAGGAGAGGCCGGTAAGTATAGAGGAGTTGGTAAAGGCATATGAGGCCGGTACGCTGCGCGAGGTATTTGGTACGGGTACGGCTGCCAGTGTGGCATATGTACAGGAACTGGATTACAAAGAGCACCAGATCAGGCTGGATCCTACAAAGTATGAAGTAGGAAATGAGTTGCTGGAAAGACTGGATGCGATCCGTACGGGAAAATCGGAAGATACCCGTCACTGGAATTACAAGGTAGGAACTTATTCAAAATAGTCTTAGTTGTGTTGAATTGGAAGGCCATCTGCGCGAGTAGATGGTCTTTCTCTTTTATATAACCTGAAGCCTGTATCCTGGATACAGGCTTTTTTATTTGTGTTATTTCCTGAATACCTGCTATTCGGTGCTTCCATAGTATTTCTTTTGAGATATTCCGCAGATAACCCGCAGATAACCCGCCTATAAGCCGCCTATATTCCGCATCTATATAAAGGCGGGATATCTGCGGGATATCTGCCTTTTATAAGCAGGAAGAGTACGGGTTATCTATATTTTTCGGGAGTTATTTCAATGAAATCACGCGTCAATTTTGTACTTTTGCGCCCTATGACCATGGCATCTTTTATCTCGTCGTTGGATCAGGCCGCCCCTCCTGAGGGGATTTCTCCTTATTTGAAGGCTTTGTGGTGGGATGGTAAGGGTAACTGGCAAAAGGCACATGACATCATCGAACATATGGGAGATGATACAGCAGCCTGGGTACATGCTTATCTCCACAGGAAAGAAGGTGACCGGGGAAATGCCCGGTATTGGTACAGCAGAGCGGGTCGAAATATGCCAGAATCTACACTGGACATGGAATGGAGCGAAATCGTCGAAGTACTTAGCAGGATCTGACAAGGATTTCCTCAAAAAAATGTTCAAAACATTTTGTTATTAACAAGGAGCGTGTTACCTTTGCCCTCCCAAATTCCCATTCTGGGTGATTTGGATGTCATTGTAAACCGACAAGAAAAAAAATCTAGGTAGAATGCCTACTATACAACAATTAGTAAGAAAAGGAAGAGAAATTATCCGGGCTAAGTCCAAGTCCAGGGCTTTAGATAGCTGTCCACAGCGTCGCGGTGTTTGTACACGTGTGTACACAACCACTCCTAAGAAGCCAAACTCTGCACTGCGTAAGGTTGCAAAGGTGCGTTTGACCAATAAAGTAGAGGTAATCGCTTATATCCCTGGTGAAGGACACAACCTGCAGGAACACTCTATCGTACTGATCCGTGGTGGTAGGGTAAAAGATTTACCAGGTGTGCGTTACCACATCGTTCGTGGTAGCCTTGATACTGCTGGTGTGAAAGACAGAAAGCAGAGCCGTTCCAAGTATGGTACCAAAAAGGAAAAGGCTAAGAAATAATTTATAATAACTATTTGAAATTTTCCAAATAAATGAGAAAGCAAGCCGCGAAAAAGATGCCTTTGGCTCCGGATCCTCGCTTTAACGACAAACAGGTTACCCGGTTTGTTAACAACGTGATGGAGCAGGGCAAAAAGAGCATTGCCTTTAGGATATTTTACGATGCGATCGACAGAGTGAGCACTATCACTAATGATAATGGTTACGAAGTGTGGAAGAAAGCGATCACAAACGTAACTCCTGCCGTTGAAGTTAGAAGCCGTCGTATTGGTGGTGCTACCTTCCAGATCCCTTCTGAGGTTCGTCCTGACAGAAAGATCTCCCTGTCTATGAAATGGTTGATCCGTTATGCAGGTGAAAGGAATGGTAAGAGCATGGCTGAGAAGCTGGCTGCTGAAATCGTAGCTGCTGCAAAAGGTGAAGGTGCTGCTTTCAAGAAGAAAGAAGATACTCACCGTATGGCTGAAGCTAACAAGGCATTCTCCCACTTCAGGATCTAAATCTACTGCCGTTTTACGGTAGATGGTTTATAAAGATATAAGGGAAACATCCTCTGGGCTATACTGGGGGATGTTTTTCCTTTTCTCATATATACCCAATTTTTTAAACCTTGTAACCAAAGGGACCAAAAGTAAGTTGCTGCTGAAATAACAATTTGGCAAAGTTGCCTGTTTTATTTATTAGCAAAAATGATTTACCTTTGCCCCCCAAATTGCATTATTATACAGTCATTTTAATATTATGGCAGACTTAAGATTTCAGAGAAACTTTGGTATTGCGGCGCACATTGATGCGGGTAAAACCACTACCACAGAGCGTATCCTGTACTATACAGGTAAATCCCACAAGATAGGGGAAGTGCACGAAGGTGCAGCCACCATGGACTGGATGGCGCAGGAGCAGGAAAGAGGTATTACCATCACATCTGCTGCTACTACCTGTTTCTGGAAATTCCCTACTACCCAGGGTAAACTCCAGCCAGATACAAAAGAATACAAATTCAACATCATCGATACTCCAGGTCACGTGGACTTCACCGTTGAGGTAGAACGTTCCCTGCGCGTATTGGATGGTCTGGTAGCACTGTTCTGCGCTGTATCCGGCGTTGAACCACAGTCTGAAACCGTTTGGCGCCAGGCTAACCGTTACCGTGTACCACGTGTTGGTTTCGTAAATAAAATGGACCGTGCCGGTGCTGACTTCCTGAACGTGGTAAAACAGGTGAAGGAAATGCTGGGCGCTAACCCGGTTCCTTTGATGCTGCCTATCGGCGCTGAAGATACTTTCAAAGGCGTGGTTGACCTGATCACCATGAAAGGTATCATCTGGGATGAAGAAGGTAAAGGTGCTACTTACCAGGAGATCGAGATCCCTGCTGACATGAAGGACGAAGCAGAAGAATGGAGAGCGAAACTCGTAGAAGCAGTTGCTGAATACGATGACAAGCTGATGGAGAAATTCTTCGACGATCCAAACACTATCTCTGAAGCTGAAATTCACGAAGCTATCCGTAAAGCAACGATCGATATTGCTATCATCCCAATGCTGTGCGGTTCTTCTTTCAAAAATAAAGGTGTACAGAAAATGCTGGATGCCGTATGTCGTTACCTGCCTTCACCAGTAGATATCGAAGCGGTTAAAGGTACAGATCCTGACAATGGTAACGAAATCGAGCGTAAGCCTGATGTAAAGGAACCATTCTCTGCACTGGCGTTCAAGATCATGACCGATCCTTTCGTAGGTCGTCTGGCATTCTTCCGGGCTTATTCCGGTAAACTGGATGCTGGTTCTTATGTACTGAATACCCGTACTGGTAAGAACGAGCGTATCAGCCGTATCATGCAGATGCACGCTAACAAGCAGAACCCAATCGACTTCATCGAAGCTGGTGATATCGGAGCTGCTGTTGGTTTTAAAGATATCAAGACAGGTGATACCCTGTGCGATGAAAAAAATCCTATCGTACTGGAATCTATGACCTTCCCTGAACCAGTTATCCACATCGCTATCGAGCCTAAAACTCAGGCGGATATGGACAAAATGGGTCTGGCTATCGCTAAGCTGGTAGAAGAAGATCCTACCCTGAAGGCTAAAACTGATGAAGAAACCGGCCAGACCGTATTGAGCGGTATGGGTGAGCTTCACCTGGAAATCATCGTTGACCGTATGCGTCGCGAGTTTAAGGTAGAAGTTAACCAGGGTGCACCTCAGGTTGCTTTCAAGGAAGCATTCACCCTGAAGGTTGAACACCGTGAGGTTTATAAGAAACAAACAGGTGGTCGCGGTAAATTCGCAGACATCCAGATCGAACTCGGCCCTGCTGATGAGCAATGGCTGAAAGAGAATGAAGGAAAATCATTCCAGTTCATCAACGATATCTTCGGTGGTTCCATCCCTAAAGAATTCGTTCCTCCGGTACAGAAAGGCTTCGAGTCTGCTATGAACCAGGGTGTACTGGCTGGCTACCCGCTGGATAACCTGAGAGTTCGTCTGTTCGATGGTTCATTCCACCAGGTTGACTCCGATGCAGTATCCTTTGAACTGGCTGCAAGACAGGCTTTCCGTGAAGCTGGTCGTAAAGCTAAACCAGTACTGCTGGAACCAATCATGAAAGTAGAAGTACAGACTCCAGACCAATACATGGGTGACGTAACAGGTGACCTGAACCGTCGTCGTGGTATGCTGGAAGGTATGGAAATGAGAAATGGTGTACAGGTAATTAAAGCGAAAGTACCTCTGAAAGAAATGTTCGGATATGTAACTCAGCTGCGCTCCCTGTCTTCTGGTCGTGCTACTTCCATCATGGAGTTCTCTCACTACTCACCTGCTCCAAATGCTGTTGCTGAAGAAGAAATGGCAAAAGCTAAAGGTAAAGTGAATGCATAATCATCATGATTAGTATCTGATTGAAATATGGTCCCGTTCCGGTCACTCGGAACGGGATTTTTTGTTTATAAGGATTTGTAACATCTATACCGGCACCACGTTTTATGCTTACGCTTCCCGATAGGGGAATGGTCACTACATTCCGTCTTTAACTACAGAGCTATCAGGGTAGCATACAACCAACACTGTCTATATATACTAAAGTTCACTTACAGCCGAATGAATACGCCCCGGATATTGATCAGTATCGATCTGGAAGAACTGCATGTGCAGGCAGGAACTAGTCAGCAGCCAGGCCTGGAAGAAGGGCTCCAGCAAGCCCGGGAGGGTTTGGAGAAAACATTGATATTACTGGACAGGTACCAGGTGAGGGCTACATTTTTTATGACGTCCACCTGGGCGCAGGCGTACCCTTTGATCGTACGGCAGGTGGCCCGTGTACATGAAGTAGGGGCTTATGGATGCATGGAGAAAAGCATTATTGAACAGATTTCAGGTAGCCGTGTATATGGTTGCCGGATGCCGGCTGGTACAACGCCTGATTACAGGGCACTGAAGGTGGCAGGGTACTTATATCATGCGGGTGGTCAGCAGGTTCGTCCTATGACAATAATGGACGAGCTGTACGAAATATATGCAGAAAAGATCCGTCCGTTGTGGATAACCAGGTTGTTGACCGGTGGCCGGGACGTAATTTCCCTGCGTTTTAATAGTAGTGAATTGGCCGTGTCCCCCACATCGCGTGTGCTGAACCCCAGATTGGAGGGACGGTTGGACAGCGTGTTGGCATATCTTCAACGTAAAGGTCAGTTTATGCCTCATATTGAGTGGCTGCAGGAACAACTTACTGACTAATAGTTGTGATCGATTGCAGTTAATGCCCCGTTTACTCTCATTTTCTTTATACTTATTTAACTCATTTTCAGTATATTCGCAACTATCTTGTTGATGTCTGGCACTGAATTTGGTATACCCTAATTGTTCCCCAAGGTTCCTGCTTATTTATCCTATTATCTTATTGGCTCAAGTTTCATTAGCAAAGCGAGACACATTTCAGATTGCATGTATTTTTTTGTTCGATAGGGCATCGTTCAGATGCTCCGATGGCAAGTATTAATCATAAAAATTCAAAAAACTGAACATGAACAAACTCCAAGCATTAACCCTGGCCCTGATGACGGTATTGTTTTTTAGCACCACGGCATTTGCGCAAACCCAGAAAGGAAACATTTTGATTGGATCTGACATTACGGATCTTGGACTGAACTTTCAGAAGGGCAGTACCCAGTTTAATTTTAACCTCAATCCCAAGGCGGCCTGGTTTATCAGTGACGGACTGGCCGTGGGTGGTTATGTGAATTTCGGATTGGCCACCAGTAAGGGGGCTGGATCGGATGTAAGTTATGGTCTTGGTGCATTAGCACGTTATTATCCAACAGATAAGAATGTGCAGAAGCTGGAGTTCTCCAGGCGTGCAAGGTTCTTTGTAGAAGCGAATGCGGGTTTTGGTGGTACAAATCCTGCGAGTGGTGCTTCAACAAATGGTGTAGAGCTGGGTGTAGGGCCTGGTATCTCCTATTTCATTACGCCAAATGTAGCGTTGGAAACACTGCTGAAGTACAACATTATAGTGGGTGGGGGAAACTCTACAACAGCACAGCAGTTGAACCTGGGGGTAGGTTTCCAGATCTTCCTGCCAAGTGCGAAGGCGAGAGAATTGTATAGAGAGGAGAAGCGTAATATGAACTAAGCACGATAAGTTATTATAATGGGCTGCTTACGGATTTTTGGGTCTGTAGGCGGCCTTTTAGTTTTGAATGGTTTGAATGAACTAATTGATAATGAATGGAATGAATGACTGATTTAACAGGGGGGACTATTATCTTTATGAAATAAGACGTCGCCACGGGCGTTTGCTGGGATTGCCGAAAACCAGTTACAGATAGAGTAGGCGTTACCCTCTGAAAAACTAAGATCATGACCGCAACCATTCTCGCAGCGCTGACCAGGTTCTTGTATACACTGTTCGGTAGCCTGTAATTCCCTGAAGCATTTAACAAGTTTGAAAGGTCCTGGTAGTAACCGGGGCCTTTTTTATGTGGGGGAATATGTGGGGATTGTCATTTTGGGTGCTGACTGAATGGGAATTGATTGAACGGGATGTGTAGAAGTGGTTGAAAATGAATGAAATGAACGAATGAAATATAATTACTGCATATTAATTTTAGGAAATGGGATTGCCGAAAACCATTAACAGAGTAGGCGTAACCAGTGAAAAGCCATCAACATGGATCTGCTGAACCAATTACTGGCAACAATCATCGCATTGTTGAATTCTCTGCTGGGTGGTCTGTAATTAATTACGCCACTGATTCCGCGGAAAATGTACAACGCAACAAAAGACATTTTCCAACTTATTGCCTTCCTGGTGAGAACCGGGGAGGCTTTTTTTCATAATGAACGGGCTATCTGATCAGTGTGAGCTGGGATGGTAGGGGATTGAAGCGGGTTGGCGGGAGAGGGGGCTGGAAAAAATGAATAGGCCGTTTTGGAGCACTGAACGAAATGAACAAACCGTTCAAAATGAATGAAATGAACCATTACTAATTGATTTGCTGCGGCTAATTTTAGTTCAATGTTCCCTGTGTGAGGGGCATTTGGGATTGCCGAAAACCAAGTAACAGAGTAGGCATAACCTTATGAAAAGCCTTCAAAAACATCTATGGATTTATTGAACCAGGTATTGGCTTTAGTTCTTGGTCTGATTCAGCGTTTGTTGGGTAAGTTACCTCTCTGAAGCTGACAGGTTAGGAAATATTGCTTATTGCATTCCCAGACAGGACTTGCTGCCGGTTTTCCGGCGGCTTGTTTTTTTTAGGGGGTACTGGCTGGCTTTTATATAGGGAAGGGGGGAAAAGTGGTTTACATGGGGGCCTGGAGTATTTTTCCACAGTAAATAATTATATTACAGCCGGTTACGGCCCTTTCCTATACTTTTACACAAATTAACATTTGCCTCAAATCCGCCGGTGTTCTACATTTCAGTAAAATTTCCCATTATTTTTCCCCGATTTTGTTGGGGAATACAAAAATACTGATTACCTTTGCCCTCCCAAATTGTAAGGGTAAAAAGTAGAAGTTCATTGCATATGTCTCAGAGAATTAGAATCAAGCTGAAGTCCTACGATCATAATCTGGTAGATAAATCTGCTGAGAAGATCGTTAAAACAGTGCGTAACACTGGTGCCGTGGTAACAGGTCCAATTCCTTTACCAACTGAAAAGAAAATTTTTACGGTGCTGCGTTCACCACACGTTAACAAGAAAGCTCGTGAGCAGTTCCAGTTGTGCACACACAAGCGCTTACTGGATATCTACACTTCTTCTTCAAGGACTGTAGACGCGTTGAGTAAGTTAGATCTGCCTTCCGGTGTGGAAGTAGAAATCAAAGCGTAGGACATCAGCAGGTGGGCAAAAGGCCTGCCTGGTTTGATTTAATCTTATGACTGCAGTTTTGCTGGCAGTGGGGTCTTATAACAGGATCTCACAGGGGAAAGTACTCTCCGTTTGTCAGATGTAAACGCCACAACATAAAAAATATAGGTCACGCCTTCTGGGTGGCCGCCCAATAAAGCATTTAAACCGCCTATCCTGGGGATAGCTAGATCCACCCCCAGGCGCTGGGTATAATATATAACAACATGAAAGGTATTATTGGCAAAAAGATCGGCATGACCAGCATCTTCGAACCGAATGGTAAGCAGACTGCTGTGACCATCATCGAAGCCGGTCCATGCGTAGTAACGCAGGTTAAGACTCAGGAAACTGACGGTTACAACGCTATTCAGGTAGCATTTGGCGAGAAAAAAGAAAAGAACGCTACCAAAGCACAAATCAATCACTTCGCGAAAGCAAGCACCTCCCCTAAACGATTTGTAAAAGAGTTCCGCAACCCGGATGTACAAAAAGCTCTTGGTGAAACCATTACCACCGAAATATTTGCAGAAGGAGAAATAATTGATGTAGTCGGTACCTCCAAAGGTAAAGGCTTCCAGGGTGTTGTTAAACGCCATGGATTCAGCGGTGTGGGTGAAGCTACACACGGTCAGCACGACAGAAGCAGAGCTCCAGGTTCCGTAGGTGGATCTTCTTATCCTTCCCGCGTGTTCAAGGGTATGCGTATGGCTGGTCAGACTGGTAACGAGCAGGTGAAAGTTAAAGGCCTGAAAATCGTTAAAATTTTCGCTGAGAAAAATTATATCCTGGTAAGTGGTTCCGTTCCCGGCCACATTGGTTCAATCGTTTTAATCCAGAAGTAATATGCAACTTGATATTTTAAATATAGAAGGTAAGAAAACCGGAAGAACAATTGAGCTTCCTGAAGAGATTTTCGGAGTGGAGCCTAACAACCACGTGATCTACCTGGCTGTTAAACAATACCTTGCTGCTCAGCGTCAGGGTACCCACAAGGTAAAGACCCGTGCTGAAGTGAAAGGTGCTTCCCGTAAACTGCACAAACAAAAAGGTACTGGTGGTTCCCGTAAAGGTAACATCCGTAACCCACTGTATAAAGGTGGTGGTACCATCTTCGGTCCAAAACCACACAAATATGACATTAAGCTGAACAGAAAAGTAAAAGATCTCGCTAAGATTTCTGCACTGTCTGTAAAAGCGAAAGAAAACAGCATCATCGTTCTGGAAGATCTGAACCTGGCTACACCTAAAACTGCACAGTTTGCGGGTATCCTCGAGAAACTGAACGTAAATGTAAATGGCCGTAAGACTTTGGTTGTTCTGCCAGAATACAATGATAATGTATACCTGTCTCTGCGTAACATTCCTACAGTAGATAGCGTAATGCTGAGCGATATCAACACTTATGATATCATGAACAGCAATACACTGATCATTACTGAGAGTGCTGCTAAAATCTTCACTGAAGAGCCGGTAGAAGCTTAATTGTCAAATTTAAATCACACAGCTGGCAGGTCAGCCTGCCACTCAAAGCGATAAAAGATGAAACTTTCAGACGTTTTAATCAGACCGGTAGTAAGTGAAAAAGTGAACAAAGCCACTGATAAATTCAACCGTTACTACTTCATCGTAGACAAGAAATCCAACAAACTGGAAATCAAGAAAGCAGTTGAAGAGTTCTATGGCGTTGCAGTAGCAGAAGTGAACACTGCCGTTATGCCTGGTAAAAGCAAATTCCGCTTTACCAAAGCTGGTTTCATTGCTGGTAAGAAGCCTTCTTACAAGAAAGCAATTGTAACCCTGGCTGCAGGAGAATCTATAGATCTGTATGCTAACATATAGTGCTCATAGCTGCGGCAACGCAGCATGATGGATGTATATGCAGATCACATTTATAAATAAAGCAACTAGTTAAACAATTACTAGATCATGGCACTGAAGAAATTTAAACCGATGACAGCCGGTACCCGTTGGAAAATTGGCAACGCGTTCGCTGAGCTGACCACGGATACTCCTGAGAAGAGCCTGCTGGAGGCTAAGTCCAAAACCGGCGGTAGAAACGTACAGGGTAGAAGATCTATGCGCTACATCGGTGGTGGACACAAGCAACATTACCGTATCATAGACTTCAAACGCGACAAGCATACAATTCCTGCTACAGTTAAGACGATCGAGTACGATCCAAACCGTAGTGCATTCATCGCACTGCTGAGCTATGCAGATGGTGAAAAACGTTACATCCTGGCTCCTCAGGGTTTACAGGTTGGGGCTACCGTAGTAAGCGGTCCTGATGCTGCTCCTGAAGTAGGTAACGCGCTGCCGCTGAAGAATATGCCACTGGGTACCGTTATCCACAATATCGAACTGCAGCCTGGTAAAGGTGGTGCGATCGCTAGAAGTGCGGGTACTTATGCACAGCTGAGCAACAAGGAAGAAAAATATGCCGTATTGAAAATGCCTTCTGGTGAGCTGCGTAAAGTGTTGATCACTTGTGCTGCTACTGTAGGTACCGTTTCTAACTCTGACCACGCCCTGCAATCAATTGGTAAAGCGGGTGCTAACCGTTGGAGAGGTATTAAGCCACGTAACCGTGGTGTGGCCATGAACCCTGTAGATCACCCAATGGGTGGTGGTGAAGGTAGATCTTCCGGAGGTCACCCAAGATCCAGAACAGGTAAATATGCGAAAGGTCTGAAGACTCGTAAGCTGAAGAGCTCCGATAAACTGATCATCAGCAGGAAAAACGGCAAAAAATTATAATTCATAAAGCTTTTACCAGTTCCGCTTCGGGCGGATAGCCAGGAGCGGAACGGTTAAAGTAGAATAAAAATAAAAAGACATGGGTCGTTCCATTAGAAAAGGTCCTTACGTTGACCAGAAATTAGGAAAGAAAGTAGATAAAATGAATGAAGGCACCAAGCGTACTGTAATCAAGACCTGGAGCCGTCGTTCTACCATCACACCTGATTTTGTGGGCCATACATTTGCGGTACACAATGGTAACAAGTTCATTCCGGTATACGTTACTGAGTTTATGGTAGGTCATAAACTGGGTGAATTTGCACCAACCCGCAACTTTAAAGGACACGCTAACAAGAAAATGTAGTCATTCGTTTGAAGTTTTAAGCTCGAGGTTTGCTGCGTGAAACACCTCGAACCCCGGACTTCGGACCTCAAACACTCAAATTTATAATAACAATGGAAGCAGTAGCTAAGCTTAATAATAATCCAACATCTACCCGCAAAATGCGTCTGCTCGCAGACCTGATCCGTGGTATGGAAGTTGAGAAAGCGCTGAATGTTTTAAAGTTCCATCCTAAGCACCCAAGTGTACCTCTGGAAAAACTGCTGTTATCAGCTGTTGCTAACTGGAAAGTGAAGAATGAAGGTGTACGCGTTGAAGATGCGAATCTGATCGTTAAAACCATCTTCGTTGATGGCGGTCGTATCCTGAAAAGAATGCGTCCAGCTCCGCAGGGTAGAGGTTACCGTGTTCGTAAAAGAAGCAACCACGTAACCATTGCAGTAGACAGCAAAGTAGCGGAAGCGAAATAATTGAAACTTAAACTATTTATCTAATAGACAAATAAACCAGAACATGGGTCAGAAAACAAATCCTATTGGTAACAGGTTAGGTATCATCAGAGGTTGGGACTCTAATTGGTATGGCGGCAAGAAAGACTTTGCTACCAAACTGATCGAAGATAACAAGATCAGAACTTACCTGAATGCCCGTATCAATAAAGGTGGCATTTCCAGGGTAGTGATCGAGAGAACTTTAGGTAAACTGATCATCACCATCCATACATCTAAACCTGGTATCATCATAGGTAAAGGTGGTGGAGAGGTAGACCGCATCAAAGAAGAAATTAAGAAACTGACTTCTAAAGAAGACGTTCAGATCAACATTCTGGAGATCCGTCGTCCTGAAATAGATGCCAATATCGTAGCTGAAACTATCGCTAAGCAGATTGAAAGCCGTATCAACTACAAACGTGCGATCAAGATGGCGATTGCTACTGCAATGAGAATGGGAGCTGAAGGTATCAAGATTAAAGTTGGTGGTCGTCTGGGTGGTGCTGAAATCGCACGTTCAGAAGAAATGAAGCAGGGTCGTGTACCTTTGCACACCTTCCGTATGGATATCGACTACTCTTCTCTGTTCGCACAGACAGTATATGGTAAGATCGGTATCAAAGTATGGATCTGTAAAGGTGAAGTACTGGGTGAGCGCGATCTGAATCCGAATGCTATCTCCGGTAAGGATGGCGAAGGCCGCACAGGTGGTGAAGGTCATGGTCATCGCGGTGGTGGTGAAAGAAGAGGTGGCGACAGAAGAGGCGGCGATAACCGCGGCGGCGAAAGAAGAGGTGGAGATAACCGTGGTGGTGGCCGTAGATAATCTTTTTAACAATTAACATTAACATTTAACATAATTTAAGATGTTACAGCCCAAGAGAACGAAACACAGGAAGATGCATAAAGGCCGCATCAAGGGTAACGCAAAACGTGGTGCGGAAATCTCCTTTGGTAGTTTCGGCTTGAAAGCATTAGAACCTAAGTGGATCACAGTCAGTCAGTTCGA
>NZ_JBCNKF010000035.1:0-86745 GCF_039596155.1 Chitinophaga sp. | reverse complement strand
CACCACATCCCCCTTCTTCCACCGCCTGCTGATCACCGCATACCCTTTCTCCATCTTATACGCCACCATCTCCCCATTCACCTTTATTCCAACCTGCGCCCCCACACTATCCTTAAACCAATACAACCCACCCGGTATCGCCTCTCCTCTCACCCACCCCGGTATCCGCACATGCAAATCAAACTCACCCGCCTTCGCCGGATCCACCTTCAATAAAATATTCCCCTCCCACGGATAATTATGCTGCTGCGTAATCACCACCTCCGCATTGTTCACCTTCAATGAAGCCGTACTATTGATAAACAAATTCACATACACCTTATTCCCCTCCTGCGCATACATATATCCCGGTACCGAAGGCAAAAACCTCACTAAATTCGTCGGACAACATGAACACTCAAACCAACCCGACCTCGCTCCCTCCAAACTCCCATGCTTTACCCCATCCGTCACCTGCATCGCATTCGTATAAAAAAACGACTGCCCATCCAATCCCAATCCAGCTATCAACCCATTATACATCACCTTCTCCAACAGGTCTATATACTTCGCATCCCCATGCAACAAAAACATCCGCTCATTCCAAAACGCATTCCCTATCGCCGCACACGTCTCATTATACGCCGTCGCATTCGGCAACTCATAATCCTCTCCAAATCGCTCCCCATCTGGCACCGCACCAATCCCTCCCTGCACATAGATCTTCTTCCCCGTCATATTATCCCAAATCCTGTCTATCGCCGCCAGATACGCAGTATCCCTGTCTATCGCCGCTATATCTGCCATCGCCGCATATAAATACATCGCACGCACCGCATGCCCTTCCGCCTCGTCCTGCGCCGTCACCGGCCGGTCATCCTGCCAGTATTTCCCATTCTTCCACTCATTCTTACTATCCTTATCATATCCCCGCTTTCCCCTTTCATCTATAAAAAACTTCGCCAACGCCAGGTAATCTTTTCTGCCTGTAATACGATACAATTTCACCAACCCCATCTCTACCACCTCATGCCCCGGTGCCACCCCTCTCTTCCCCGGTCCAAATGTCTTCACCAGCAAGTCCGCATTCTTCAATGCGATATCCAAAAAATTACGCTTCCCCGTCGCCAGGTAATGCGCACTCGCCGCCTCAAACAAATGCCCGGAATTATACAACTCATGACTCAACACATGCTCATTCACCCAACGCTCAGGACCCGCCCACTCCGGTGGATGCAAAGGATCTATCGTCCTCGCCGTATACAAATACCCATCCGGCTCCTGCGCCTTCGCCACTATCGCTATCAATGAATCTACATACCGGTCCATTTTCTTATCCGGCGTCACCGCCATCGAAAACGATGCCCCCTCTATCGTCTTATAAATATCCGTATCATCAAATGTAAACTTCGTACAAAACTTCCCCGAACGCGCCGCCGCCATCTCAAAGTTCTTCACCCGCCCCGTATTTTCACACCGCGCAAACGATGCAGGGATCGTCACTGTATGGTTGATCTGTATACGCGGCAACCAAAAATTGTCTGCCAATTTTACCGCTGTAAAATTCACAGCCCGAATCGGATAATCTGCCTGCTGGGCAAATACACTACCAGCATAAAATAATGATAATGATAAAAATAATCGCTTCATAATCGTGCCTGTTTTTGATCAAAAGAAAAAGGGCCGTAGCCCTCTTCCATAAAAGACCTCCTGTAATAAACTAGTACCCTGTATTCTGTTTCAGATTCGCATTCTTGTTTAACTCCGTCCTCGGTATCGGGTACAGACTCCTGTAATCCCCATTCGGACTATGCGAAAACCAACTCTTCTTCGTAAATACACCAAACCGGATCATATCCTGGCGCCTTCTCCCCTCCTGGCTAAACTCCCATCCCAATTCATCCAGGAAACGTCCATACATCACATCATTCCCCCCTTCAAACGTGGAATCTTTATGATTTCTCAACCCGTAATTATATACACTCCCCTTCAGCAAATCTGCACCCGTCACCACTGCCTTTGCCGGATTGGTAGAGAATGAACGCTGACGCACCATGGTCACCAACGTCGCCGCATCACTGGTATTCCCCATTCGCAACAAACTCTCCGCCTTCATCATCAACACATCCGCATACCTGAACAAAGGCCAGTCATTACTCAACTGCACCTGCGCCTTCTGCTTGATCTCAAACTTCCCTAACCTGTATCCATGTATCTCCTCAGAGGCATCTATGCCCGGTACCGCATTGATGTAATTCAATGGCTTCCCTGTATAAGCCCCCATTGTACACATCAGTGGCTCACCCGCTGCACTGTACTGCGGCCCCTTGATCCAGTTGTCTCTCAGGCGGTCATCCTCCGCATCGTAAGTACTGATGAACTGCGGTATCGCACATATACCACCCCATGGCGTTGACTTCAGGTTATACGTCGCCTGGTTCGCCGGCTGTAAGGTTTCCATATGAATGTCAAACGCATTCCAGTTCGTTACATACGTATCATCAAACGGCAACGCAAATATGATCTCATGTGAGTTTTCATTCTCTGTAATGAACACATTCTTCTGCGCCGCCTCCAGAGCAAATCCTACATTAGAATTGATAATCGTATCGCACTGCTTGATACACTGCTGCCACGCCGGCGTACCACTATACACCTCCGCATTCAGGTACATTTTTGCCAGCAACGCATGCGCTGCCCACTTGTTGAATTTCCCATACGTCGTCCTGTCATTCTTATCACTCAACAATGGTAAATAAGTATTCACCTCATTGATGATAAAATCATATACCTCTTTACGTGTATTCTGTGTAGGCAGATAACCCGCCGGTACATTGAACTGCGTCACCAAAGGTACATTGCCGTAAAAATCACACAACACATAATAATAGGATGCACGCAACACATGCAACTCCGCTATCGTAGCCCGTTTCAATGCCGAATCTGTAACCGGAATGGCACCTGATTCCAGCTGGTAGATCACCCGGTTACAATTCGTAATACCTGCATATGTACGCCCCCACGTCTGCACCACTATATCATCATCCGCCGTCCAGGTATGCTCATGTATACGCAGGTAAATACCACCATCCACCCATCCATTCGGCCTAGCGGGTATCACCACCTCATCACCCGATACCTCCTCTGCGCGGAATAAGCCATTCCAGTCATTCAACACATGCCGCCAGTTCACATATGCAGCCCCTACCAGGCCCGCCAGGTCTTCCGCTGTTGGCTTAAACTGGCTGTCAATAATCTTATTATAACTGGTATCTTTTAGTTTGGTACAGGCCATCGCAAACAGCACTGCTACCCATATATATCTTCTCATTGCTTTGGTTTTAAAAGTTCAGGTTCACACCAATTGTATATGTTCTTACAGCAGGATATTTATCCCTGTCATCCACACCAGGTGCCAGTCCCAACCTGTTTACTTCCGGATCTATCCCCTTGTAACCTGTCAGCGTCAGCGTATTCAGTGTAGAAGCATATACCCGCGCACCATGGATGTACTTGCTCTGTATGTGATTGAAATTATAGCCTAAAGTGATGTTATCTATCTTCCAGAAATCACCATTCTCCACATAGTTACTGTTGAACTCCAGTGGCATATCAGTACCCAGTACCGCCTTGCCAAACACCTTGTCATATGCCGACCGCAGGCGGTTATACTGCTGTAACCCGGTGTTTTCATAATACATGCGCTGTACATTCAATATCTGGTATTTAAACGCACCACGCATCGTTACATTCAAATCAAAGCGCTTGTAACGGAACGTATTGTTCCACCCACCATAATACCGGGGTAAACCATTCCCTAATACCCGCTTGTCTTCAAATGCATGCTGGTATTGGCTATATGCTACCGGCTTACCATCACGCCCCTCATAGATCCATTTACCATCGCTGGAAATATCCACCACCTTAAAACCATAGAAATCGCCAATATTACGACCCACCCTTACAATATTGGTAAATGACTGGATAGGCTCTCCCGTACTCCCTGTGGTGATGTAATCCACACTTGATTGATACAGTTCATTGGAAAGCGTCAGCAACTTATTGGTGTTCGTAGAAAACATCAAACTGGTCGTCCACTCAAAATCGTTTGTCTTTACCGGGATGATATTCACCATCACCTCGAGTCCTTTGTTCTCCATCTTGCCCACATTGGCACGGGTACTATTATATAAGTTCGGCGGACTTGGTACTGCGTAATCATACAGCAAACCATTGATCCTCCTGATATAATAATCCACATTACCACTCACACGCCCATTGAACAAGGTATAGTCAATACCAAAGTTGGATTCATGCTTCTCTTCCCAACGCAGTTTATCATTCGGATTCTGAGAAGGCCCCAGCGTCTGTATCCACACACCATTGTTATACACATACTCACCATAACTCAGGATCCCCACTCCCAGGAACAGGTCTGTCGGCTGGGTACCTGTTACCCCATACCCCGCACGGAGCTTCAGGTCTGTCAGCCAGCTGATGCGCTTCATAAATGGCTCGTTGCTCAGTCTCCAACCCAGTGACACCGCCGGGAAATTACCCCATGGTTGTTTAGTACCGTACAACTGGCTCGCGGCCTCATGTCGTAAGCTGGCCAATAACAAATACTTATCATCATAACTATAGGTAGCCCTGCCAAAGAAACCAATCAGGTTTGTTTGTGACCGCTCACTGTATTGTACAGCCAGCCCCTGTTTCAATGCATACCCTATACCTATATTATTGTAGGAAAAACGATCAGTCGGGAAATCCCAGTTCTGCATATAAGCATTGCGATAATCAGTTTCCTGGTAACTATAACCGCCCATTACACTGAACTTATGCTTGCCGATATTCTTATTATACTGTGCTGTCAATTCCATCAGCCGCTGAATATTCTGTGAAGATCCGGTAGAAGCATATCCGTTCCTGCCATCACGCAGTGTTGAAATGTGCTGCTTGGTCTCCGCATAACCACGCTCTTCATTATACCTTGTATAAGAAAACAAGGCAGACAATTTCAGTCCTTCAACCGGTAGCAAAGTAATGGTACTGTTCATACGCGTATTCTGCGAAGTATTCTGCCCATCGCTTTCATACAGCCTGGACAAAGGATTCTCATAGTTGAACAAACCTGTTTGCTCAAACCACTTACCCGTTGAATCGTAAATGGGAGAAGTCGGATTCCGGATCAGCGCCTGCCTGTAGGTATAACCATTAAAACTATAACCGTCGCCAGTAGTGATAAATTGATTATTCGCATTCAATAATCCTACATTAATACGCAGTTTATCATCCAGCATACTGTGGTTGATATCTACCCTGCCTGTAAAAGTATTATTGTCAGATTTCTTCATGATCCCTTCCAGTGCACGATAGTTTACATTCGCGAGGTAATTGGTCTTGCTGTTACCACCACGGAAGGTCAGGTTATGCACATGAGTGACCGGCGTTTGTGAAATCGCTTTCTGCCAGTCTGTATTCGCACCCAGGTCCCACGACTTATCACGGGTACCCGCTGCAATCTGCCTGCGATAATCTGCGGCTGTCAACATATCCGGCTTACGCGCAATGGTCTGTGTACCCACATAACCACTATAGTCTACTGAACTGCTATATGCACCACTTGGTCTGCGGGTGGTAATGATGATCACACCATTCGTACCACGCGTACCATAGATCGCAGCAGCAGAACCATCTTTCAGTACATCCATAGATTCAATATCTTCCGGTGCCACTGTTTTCAGATCACCGGGAATACCATCGATCAGTACAAGCGGACTACTGTTCGCCCCTAACAACGTTGTATTACCTCTCAGCAGGATCTGTGTGCCACTGGTAGGATCACCACTGGGCGCTGATACGGTAAGACCCGCTACCTTGCCCTGTAACAGTTGTCCGGCATCGAGTACATTACCTTTTACAAAGTTTTCAGACTTCACCGTCGCCACAGCACTGGTCAGGTCTCCTTTCCGCTGACTACCATATCCAATCACCACTACGTCCTGCAGGGAGTTTTCACTGAGTGACAGGCGGATAGTCAGCTGACTACTGCCTTTTACGGGAATCTCCTGTGTTTTATACCCTACATAACTCACCACGATTGTATCATTATCGGCAGAACTATTCAGGGAAAAGATACCTTTCTCATTAGAGATCGTACCTGCATGAGACCCCTTGATAGAAATACTTACACCAGGTAACGGCTCTCCTTTTTCATCTGTCACCACACCAGAAATTGGCTTTGCAAACACAGCGGGAGCTGACTTCTTAATAATGACATAATGCCCGTTCTGCACATAAGCCAGGTCATTAGGGCCCAGTACAGCATCCAGGATCTCTTTCACAGAACGCTCTTTATCATCGAGCGAAGGCACAGCAGCCATCTGTGCAATACTCCCATCAATAATAAAAAGGAGTTCACTGTTGCGCTCAATTTGCTTGAGCACCTTATCCAGTTTGGCATCATGAATATTCAGGTGCAGTCGGATGGCGCTCAGATCCTGCCCGCGACTATCACGGGCTACTAACAGCAGCGTCGTTGTACATAAAACCAGTGTGACCAGGAACAGGAAGCGCATGATCTTTAATAACGGTTGAAAACGTTCGTATAAGGGAATAGGAATCCCACCTAAAATACCGCAGTATTTCATATCTTTAAATGCATTTTGTATGATGTAATAGAATACAGTGCCGTAGCGCTGACGCATCTGAAGTTTGCAGACCGTGGATGCTGAAAGCGCTATGTTCTTTTATTATGAAGAATCACCGGCGGGCATGCTGATAAATTTCATAACGGGAATATTTGATCAATAAAAAAACTATCCTTAATTACTACAGCCACTACCTGATATCGTCACCTCCCTCTTGTCTTCACTAATACGATATGTGGAATTGTTAATCTTACACAACATGGATAAAATGAACGGTAAATCGGCTGCCTGGTCAAAACTCGCCAGGAAAGTACAGTGCGCAAGTGATGCATTGTCAAAGTGAATATTTACATCATACTTCCTGCTTAAGCGGTGCGCGATTTCTTCAAATGTTTCATTGTTTACTTCAAAGCTGCCATCTATCCAGGCTTTATACACAACCGCATTTACCTGCTTTTCTTTGATCACACCTGTGATGGGTTCCAGGGCAATTTGTTTGTTGGCAGTAAGCACCTTCGATTGCTGGTGCTGATCCTGCACCTGTACCTTGCCGGTGGCGACGGTGATGAGTACTGTAGGATCATTCTTATAGGCTTTAACGTTGAAAGAAGTCCCTAACACAGTGGCCGTGCAGGCACCCGCTTTGACGACGAAAGGGCGGCCTGCTGCCTGTTTGATATTGAAAAAGGCTTCCCCTTCCAGTAAGACTTCCCTTCTATTGTTGGTTTCATTGTACGTCAGTTTACTATCTGCATTGAGCCACACGGCAGAGCCATCCGGCAGCACCAAACGATTCTGATGCTCACGCGGTACATAGACCGCCATCTGCCTCACCGGCTCACGGTGATTATTGTAATAATAACCGGCAGCAATCAATAACAACACAGCAGCCGCAGCAGCACTTATCCATTTGAATGGCCGTCTCTTGCTGCCCGGTTGAATATTTTTCCTGATCCGCTCCGCCATGGCAGCATCGGGTACAGGAGTAAGCATTACTTCCCTGTCATGGTACCACTGCTGCAAACGCGCTATTTCAGCCGGTGTAGCAGTGCCATTCAGCCATTTTTCAGCTAGTTCCTGAATATTTTCTTTCGACATGGAAGTTGCCCTTTTATAAGTAGAGTATATTTTAAAAGAGTTACCCTTGGTCTTTCAAAAAAAAATTATAAAAATAAAGTCGTGTACAAAGTACCCAGTTTCAGACGCACTGTTTTAAGTGCACGGGTCAGATGTCCTTCGGCGGTTTTCACGGAGATATTGAAAGATTGGGCAGAGGCAGAAAGGGAATGATCTTTTAGTTTGTTGTCAGCAAACACCTGGCGGCTTTTCTCAGGCAGTTCTGCAGCAACGGTATCCACCAGTTGTAACAGCAGGCGCGCGTTCACAATCGCAGAGATATCAGGAGCCGATTGCGTCATAGTAGCCATCTCCTGCATACGTGCACGGATAGTCTCCTGCCGGGCATGATAATGGAAAATAGCATATCTCGTAATGGCAAACAGATAACTTTTCAGCGTAGTGATTTCAATAGAATGACGCTTCTCCCAGAGAATAATAAACGTATCCTGTACAATTTCTTCTGTAATTTCTTTCGAGGGAAGTCGCTTATAAGCCACACGAAACAACACCTCCCAGTAACGGGAGTATACTTCATTAAAAGCCGGAATAGAATCCGCTTTTATCAAATTCCATAAATCGGAATCCTGATGAAGATGCGCATTTTTCACGTGGTACTTATAAAGTATATATTATAAGTGTGTAAGCTACAATTATTTTTCGTTTTCACCAATAGTCAGCATCCCTATCGTTTGCTCCGCCACATTGGCTGTTTTCTACCCGTTAGCTGGACTTATCCGGCGTTCACTGCATTCATCATTGTCACCCCCACCACACCCGCTGTTTCGGTCCGTAATCTTGTTTCACCAAGAGAAACCGGTTTAAAACCTTTGCCAAGGGCCAGCGCAATTTCTTCCGGCGTAAAATCCCCTTCGGGCCCGATCAGGAGCAATGTATCCCGCCCCTTTTCCATCGCCTGCCAGAGATGTTGCTTCTGCTCAGGAAGGCAATGTGCAATGAATAACTGATCTGCAGGAGGCGCTTTGACCAGTGTATCAAAACTGGCTGGCGCTGACAGCTCCGGCAGATAATATTGCTGGGATTGCAGCATAGCAGCAACGAGGATATTCTCCAACCTGTCTGCCCGGAACTTCTCCTTTTCTGAACGATGACTGACCAGGGGAATAATAGATTGAATACCAATTTCTGTAGCCTTCTCCAGGAACCACTCTATACGGGAGGTGTTTTTTGTAAACGCAATTGCTATTCTGACCGGTGCCGCGACAGGAGGCATTAGGGTATACCGGGATATTGTTACAACACACTTCTTACGGTTGTCGTCCGTTATAATGGCGGTATAATGCCCTCCCCTTCCATCTGTCAGGATCACCTCGTCTCCCGCTGTATGGCGCAATACCATAATGCAATACTTGGAGCCAGGTTCATCCATTGTATAAGTAGCCGCTGCCGGCAGCAATTCTTTCGCGTAAAACATGGGTGCAAAGCTATCTAATTGCCACGAGAAAATGAATGCAGGCCAGCATAAGAAGTGTCAAAAACGTGGTAGTCGCAAATCCCCCCAATTATTGACGTACCCGCCCCTCACAAAATATTACGAACAAAACTAAGTTTGCAATTGTAAATTATATCATATGAAAGCGACTAAAATCATCTACTGGGTTACGACCATTATCTTCTTCCTCTTCGAAGGTGTCATGCCTGCCATTTATGGGAATTCTGCCATGGCCAAAGAAGGCTTTGTTCACCTGGGATATCCGGACTATTTCCGGGTATTACTCACCATCTTTAAGGTAACGGGTGCGCTGGTATTAATTCTTCCGTTCTTCAAAGGCAGGATCAAGGAATGGGCTTATGCTGGCTTTACCTTCAACCTGATTAGCGCCGCTGTATCCCATGCTGCTGTCGACGGCTTGTCAAACGGTCAGACCTTCTTCCCTATTTTTGTCATGCTGATCCTGGCAATCAGCTATTTCACTTATCATAAAATATATGGCGTACCTTCACGGCTCTAATACAATACGATGCCAGGAAAGACGACCATTGTTTTATTTTTAGCATGCATTTCAGCCAGCGTACACGCACAAACAACCGCAATCCGGAAAACGATCGATTCTATTGCCACACATGCCAAAGCACGTATCGGCGTCTCCGCCTTACTGCTGGAAACCGGTGACACACTCACCTATCGTGGCAATGACCATTACCCGATGCAAAGTGTGTACAAGTTCCCTATCTCTATGGCAATACTGCATCAGGTAGACCTGGGGAAATATAAACTGGATGAAAAAATTACCATTACCAGCAACGACATCATGCCGCTAGGACATAGCCCTATTCGTGATGCACACCCACATGGGGGAGTAACGATGTCGCTCAGGGAAATTTCCAGGTATAACATCCAGGAAAGCGATGGCACCGCCTGCGATGTATTGCTACGCCTGTTGGGGGGCACTAAAAAAACAAATGATTATATCAAAAGCCTGGGGGTAAAGGGTATCAACATCGCTACTACCGAAAAAGAACAGCAAAAAGATGATACCACCCAATATCACAACTGGGCCACACCTATAGGACTGACCCAATTGTATAAAGTCTTTTATCAGGGGAAAGCATTGTCTAAACAATCATATGATCTCCTCTGGAAAGATATGGCGGAATCCTTCCCGGGGGCCAAACGCATCAAAGGGCTATTACCCCCTGGTACCATCGTTGCACATAAAACAGGCACCTCCGGCACGCATCAGGGATTTACCGCCGCTACAAATGACAGCGGTATCATAACCCTGCCAAATGGGAAACACCTTGCACTGGCTGTATTTGTGTCAGATGCAAAAGGAACAGAAGCTGAAAGAGAAGGCTATATCGCACAAATTGCTAAAGCATTATACGATTATTGGGCGACCAGGTAATTACCTGGTCCTCCATTTTCGAAACACATTTTCAAATATCCGCTGCAACACACTCTTGTCATCCACTATAATCTCACCTACCCCTTCCATCTCTCCCCTGTAATCCAGCCACTGCCTACGGGTTGTGTACAATCCCTTCTCCAGTCGCAGATCTGCTGTATATACACTGTCCTCCGCCTGGATAGTCGCTACACTGGCCTTCAACGCCCCATATTCCTCAAAAGGATATTCCGCAAATTTCAATAACACCTCCTGCGAAGGCTTTACCTTGCCTGATTTATACCTGCTGATCACCGCCTTTACATGGTACGTTGTATCCATCCCCCTCACCACACGGCTCAACCATACCTTCGATGGAATCGTATCAGGCAGTCGTATATATGCCCCTCCTACCAACACGATCATGACCCCAAAGGCAATCACGGTAATACCCCTCCTGATCACCCAGGAAGGTACCCGCCCGATAATCTCCTGCACTTCCTCACTATGTTCATTAAATTTCATACAACAAGGTTTTAATTGCCCAGTTCCAACTGATTCTTAACAAGCGAAAAATAATGGCCCCGCATCATTGTCAATTGCTGGTGATTGCCTATCTCCACTATCTTCCCCTTCTCCAACACCACGATCTGATCCGCATTTTTAACTGTACTTAACCGGTGGGCGATAATGAACACCGTCCTGCCCGTAAAAAACTTCTGCAGGTTCTCCATAATAATACGCTCATTGTTCGCATCCAGCGTACTGGTCGCCTCATCCAGGAATATAAACTTCGGCTGCTTGTAAATCGCCCGCGCAATCAATATCCGCTGCTTCTGCCCGGAACTGATATCATTGCCCGATGTACCAATCTTCGTATTCAACCCCAACGGCAGGTTGTTAATAAACTGCTCTATATTCGCCATCCGGACCGCATAGAACAGCCGCTCTTTATCAATCTCCTCCTGCACCGCTATATTCTTCGCAATTGTATCCGCAAAGATGTATCCATTCGTCATTACCACCCCACACTGATCTCTCCACCACCGCGCCGATACATTGTTCATATCCGTATTCCCTATATAGATCTGCCCTTCCGCCGGCTCATAAAATTTTAACAACAACTTCATCAATGTCGTCTTTCCACTACCACTTGTCCCCACGATGGCGGTCACCTTCCCCATGGTCAGATCAAGGTTGATATTACTCAACACATAAGCCGACGAAGGCCCCCCGTACTGAAAGGATATATCCTGCAAGCGGATAATCCCCTCCCTGGATGGCATCACCTCTTCCACGACCTCCCTGTGATGTCCATTTAAATGAGCCGGCTTATGCAACTCCAGCTCATGATCCGGCCGTAGCTCATCCGGCCGCTCCTCCTCCTCCCGCGTATGAATTTCACTCAACCGCTCCAAACTGATCTTTGCATCCTGCGCCCCCTGTATAAAATTGATCAACTGGTCCACCGGAGAATTCAACTGCCCTATCACATACGACACACTCAGCATCATACCCAGCGACATATGCCCTTCCAACACCTCCCGCGCCGCTATATAAGTAGCCAATATATTCTTCAACTGTGAAAAGAAATTCGATCCCACCAGCTGGTATTGATTCACCACCAACCCACTCACATTGATCTTGAACATCTTCGCCTGTATCCGCTCCCATCCCCACCTAAATGTCGTCTCACTGTTATTCATTTTAATTTCCTGCATACCAGACACAATCTCAAACAACGAATTCTGATTGTCCGTCAACTGCTGAAACCGCGCATAATTCAATTCCCTGCGCTTTTGCTGGTAAAACAATATCCACACGATTGCACATACCGACCCCCCGAAGAAAACCCAGAACACCGTCATACTATACACCGCCAATACCACAGAAAACACCACCAGGTTCACTAATGAAAACAACGTATTAAAGGAAGTCCCCGTCAGAAATGCCTCTATCTTGTTGTGATCTGCTATCCGCTGACTAATGTCACCCGGCATCTTCGTATCAAAAAATCGTACAGGCAACCTCATAAGTTTACCGAGAAAATCAGATATGATCGAAATATTAATCCTGCTCCCAATATGCAGCAACAACCATCCCCGTATTACATCGATGGCCGTATTTCCTGCAAACAATGCCAGCTGTGAGATCAATATCAACGACACAAATTCCGGATGCTGCTGATTGATTCCATAATCTACCAATGCCTGCGTCAGAAAAGGAGCAATCAGCGACAATACACTCCCCACTATCATTCCCAGCAATAACTGGAGAAAATAGTACTTATAAGGCCGCACATAATTCAGCAGGAACGAAAAGCTCTTTACCTCTTTTTTTTCCCCTTCGTTATCATAAAATGATGCCGTAGGAGACATTAATAAGGCGATCCCGCAATTGTCTGCCGTCCTGATCCATGCCTTCAGAAAGGTGGCCTTGTCTACTTTCACCAAGCCATAGGCAGGATCCGCTACCAATATCTTCCCATTCCGCCGGCTGTTATAATCCTGCGGAGGTAATACTACAAAGTGATTCTGGTTCCAATATAAAATACACGGCAACGTCGCCTCACTATCCAGCTGCTCAAACGACAATTTCGCACCTACCGTACGAAAACCCATCTTGGTAGCCAGGTCACTGATGTTCTTGAGGTTCACACCTTCTCTCGTCATATAAGACTGGTCCCTTAATGTCTGCAATGAATAATGCTTGCCATACCAGGCTGCTATCATCTTCAGACAGGTAGGTCCGCAATCCATTTTATCCAGTTGCCTGTATATAGGAAATTTTCTACGCATTCAGAGGCTGCTTATGGCTGTTAAAATCATTCAGGGCAAAGTTAGTGGCACTGATATCCTTTCTCAGGTTCTCCTGCAACTGTAGTTTCTCATCCAGGTGATATTTCAGTTTCGCCAGCAACTCCTCCTTCCGCGGATAATCACCCTGCTGGATCAATAGCTGCATATCCTGGAAGAGGGAGATCTTCAGCAGGTCAAACATCATACTCGTGGGCTCATTCATAAACTCAATAAAATTTTCCACGAACAATGGATAGTCCCGCTTTCTGAAAGTATTCTTCACTTCGAGCCAGTTGGATATGATCACTCTTTCTATTGTATCAGGTGCTATCTCCAGCCCCTCAAAAATTGCCGTATACATATCAGGACAATCCGGGAAATCTGCCGCCATACGAATAGTAATCGCCACCATTGCCCGGAAAGTCTCATAGGTATAATACTCCCTTGCATACGGAATAGCACGCCATACCGCCGGGTCCTGGTAAATACCACCTTTCAGTGAACCAGGCGTACCATTAAACAGGTACTTCATAAGGTCTTTCGCGACCTTACACCCCTCCTGCCAGTTACCACTACGTAGCCAGGAACGGGATATATTCCGGTACTGCTCAAGACTCCTGAAGAATAAGGAATGTATCCCGATGCTAACGAGATAATCATTCATTGCCACACATTCCATACTGAAATCGATCGCCTTGTCATGTCGTTTTATCTTATGATAATAAAGTGCTTTTACAGAAAGTCCCCATTGCTTGGCATAGAGATACAAATGTCCGTTCAACTGCTTTTCTATCGTATTTTCCAACTCATAAAAACCCGCCAGCCCTACCTCGCCCTTCGAAAGCACAATATCCCTCGCAATCGTCCCGAACTTACGGGTCAGCACATACACACTTTCCATTTCTTCTTCGCCCGTGCTATAAGGCAGCATTTCCTTGTGCTGCAGAATAGCAATCAGTTTTCCATAGTTATACAGCATCGTGATCTCCCTCGAGGATACAGGGAATTCATCACATACTGCCATTAATGTATCAAGAGAACGATGAAGAGCTTCCATACAAACTACATTTTTAAAAATTAAGCGATCATAAGTAACTTCCCTAACGGCGGCAATGACTTGTCATCATACCGCATCAATGCAGTACCAATTCCAATCACTCCCCAGCCAAAACATACATGCCAGTATTCAGAAGCGTTGAGCAGCCTGCTCCTGTAACCTGCATAGTCACCCCCGTGTATGCCGTAAAAAGGTATCTGCCGATACCAGTAATCTGCCCTTTCCAGGTACCTGGTATCATTCGTTTTCTCATACACTTTTTCAAACATCGCAGCTACGCCAGCTGCACCGTATATAAAACCGGCATCGAGGGTCAGCCCGTCCTCACGCGATCGCAGCAGACAATCTTCCATAGCCGCTTCCGCTTTCTTTTTCAAGGTGGCATCCTGCAACGCCACTGCCGCCCTGTACAACCCATAGGCCGTACCCAGATCTCCATAACATAGGGCAAACTGTTTGGGCTCAACCTTATCATTCCATATCAGCGGAAAAATACCCCGCTCCTGCGTCCGCATCTGCTTACTGACAAAATGGGCCGTCTTTTCCAACAGATCCCTGCACACATCTACCTCAATACCCGCTTCCATAATGCTGCTTACAATGTTCATGACAGCAGCACTACCATGCGAAATACCAATATATACCCTGTTATAAATGGAAGGAGACTTCCAGTAATAATCACCGTCATCATCCGTAAAAGCCTGCTTCCGCAGCCCCCTCACCAGTACACCCAAACTCTCTGCCACCAAAGGGTTCGTCTGATACCTGTACATGAAATAATGACCTGCTGCCAGCGCACCACTATTGTAATCAAAATCCCCCATCTCTATTTTGCTTTTCATCAGCGTAGCCAGGGCGGCATCAATGTCCGGCAATACATTGTCTGTATCCACATCCAGCAAAGCAGTCTCCTTCAGGAATAATAGCATCCGCCCGGTCTGCCCCAGGTGATTATCCAGTGAATCCGTCGCATATACACGCTTGTAACTTTCGCTCAGGAAAGCCAATCCTTCTTCTAAATATTTCATGGCAGGTTTCAGGTAACTATCATCCCTGGTATACCTGGCGTAATAACTGTAAAACAAGGTGAGCCCCGTTAGCCCAGTGTCAAATGCAGCATTCTGTAACAGGTGATCCTTCCCGGTAAACCCCTGCCTGATACGTTCAATCTCTTCACTGATCACAACATTTTTCTGAGTAATTGTATCCATAGGTTAACGCTCATTTATTGATAACGATAATTGTCTGCCCATTGCTACCAGTGAATCATAATACCTGTAAAGTGTATCATATATCACCAGCTCATGAATCCGGTGCCGGGCCAGGAACGTCCGGTTCATCGTCATATGAATATAACTGTTCAGTAATCCATCCAGCCGGTCCCCGTCTACCTTGTTACATATACTTTCTATAGTAGCCGCATGTTGCTCCCTTCTCTCATTATAACTTTCCATCGCGGCCAGTACCTGCGTAGTCCGCTTAGCCGGTACAAACACCTCCTGTATCAATGCTTTATTGTTCCTGTATTTATTGCTGAGCGACTGATCAAACCGGATAGCACTTTCTTTCGTTTTACCTGAAAACTCCCTGAAAAAGTAATTCCGCAGCTGCTTCATAAAATCCCGCTTGCGGTGCAGGTCATATTTAAAATCATCCAGCAACTGATCTACATTATACAGCGCCATCTGCCAGCGCAACTGTTCCCCCTTCTGCCCCTGCAGATGATCCAGCATATTGATCACAGCTTCACTGTCATAATAAAAAATGCTTTCACTGTCTTCCATCGTCAACGCACCATACCGCTCCAACTCACGCTGATAAGTATCCATCATACACCTGGTAACCTGTCCCGACTCTATAAGCGGCTCAAGCTCCCCATTCAGCTTTTCCACTATGCTATGCCACCCCGCTATATCAGTGCCTTTTAATAACCGCAACCGGATATGACTCTCAGGATCATTGTACCGGATATAAAACCACTTATCAATCGCACCACTGGCCTTCCACTCCTGCACCAGCGGCTGTATAATATCTCTAAGCAACAGATCCATCGTCTTAAAACCACTATAGATCTTGAAGTACATCCACTCGCTGCCGGGACCAAATGTACGCTTACACTGCACGGCCCCATCTACCAGTTCTTTTGCCGGTTTCTCCTCAAAGACAGGATGTGTCACAGACATCGGTACAATGATCTCATTGCTGTAACTGCCCTTCTCATCCTTTATAAAACAATTCTCAGGCGTAAATACATGTTCCATAAAAGTTACCCCTCCCTTCCTCATCGCCTGTATAACATGCCCCTTACAAAACTCATTGGTCGTATCTATCAGCAGTTCGTTATCACCTTCCGACAGGATCACATACCGCGGTACCTGGTATTTCTCCAGGAATGCATCCAGTGACGCTGCCAGTACCTCAACACTGCTATCGGCTGCCCGGGCGAGGTACCACCGCTCCCTGCCAAGAATAATGTTCTTATATTCAACCCGTGGTAAATGTGGCTCCAGGGTGTAATTATACCACTGCCACCTGAAACCCACATTTACATACATGGATTGCAGATCATTCAAAAAACGCACAAAAGGCTGCGCCAGGTCCGTATTAAAAGCATTCGTATGACACGGCAATATTTCTTTGTTCAGTCGCTTTGACCTGATCACAATCCTGTTTCCCCGCACTGATACAAGTATGTCATTCACATCAATTCTATAAGCAGGTTCCACGCTGGACTGGCTCAGGAAAGCAATTTCATATGCACGCTGTGTAGGACGGAGTGACAGGTTTGCAAAATGCCCTTCCGGCACATAAGCGATCTCCGCCATCACCCGCTCCTTGTTTACATCTTGTTCCCGCTGTGTAATAGCAAGCATCTTTTCTTTGAGGATCTCATCCCCGTGTGCAAACCGCGATATCAGTTTGGCAGCAGAAGGCGCATGCAATTGGGTGGCGAGAAATCTATATGCCCCCCTGTCAATCGCTTCACAGGAACTAGCCAGCAAACTGCCAAACAGGTAACAGGAGGCATTCTGCACCGGCCGCTCCGGCGTGTTGCTCCTTGCACGCAACATCGCCAGGTCCTCCGCTGTAATCGTTACTACCGTTTCACCACTTTGCCACCAACTACGTAATTTCTTCTCCGCCAGCTCCTCCTGCGCAGTCTTCCTCCTTCCCATATCCGCACCAGCGGGAGGAGTGATGGAAAGCTGCTCTATCAATGGCATGTATTCTACATTCCCGGTAGTAGCCAGTCCATAACCAATCCCCACATCAGGATCTAACGCCATGACCAACGGCACCTCCTGTTGTTCATACCGCTCCGAGAATTTTTTCATAAACGTCTCCAGCAACGGGGACAGGTAAGACGGGATAGCACTCGTCAGCTCATACGAAGCTGCCGCCAGCTCACTGATCACCTGTTTATTGATATTGTTTTGTTGCATTTGAAAGAACATATCCATCTGCAACACCTCCAGGTCCTTTATGGGAATAACGCTACCAGCCTTCTCTTCCACCGCCTGGTATCCCTCCAGGGAAATGTCTTTCATCAGCTGCAATGACTCTTCCAGGGGAACACAAAACTGATCCTGCCCAAGTTCTTGCAAACGCTGAATCAATGCAGGTACAAAATTTTCATTGGCAATGGCAGGGGTCAACTCATGGGTAAGCACCTGCGACTGGATCAGCCCGTGGATAAAATTGCTGATCGCCTGCTCATCGGCAATCGTCTTCCTGATCTCATTTGTCAGTGTATCGATCGTCACACCATCCCTGGCCAGCGCCAGTACCATATCGATATAGTCACTCGCCGTCAACGCACTCAGTGTATGACTACGCTTACCTGCCTTCATCGTATACTCGACATACAAATAGCGATACCCGATCCTATACAGGGTGTTGTTCACATAGTACCTGATCTGTCCCCTTAATGACGTATGCTTCGCCAGCCGCTCCGTCAGTTCATTGATATAACTCATATCAAACCGGGCAACCTTCCGCACCTTGTCAGCGTCGAAATGCACTCCACTCTCCCCTTCCAGTATAGTACCGCAGGCAGATCCGGCGAACAAACCAAATGGCGTACTACGGGTACACATCCGGGAATAGTATTTATGAAGACCAGTCAGCAGCTTCTTTAACTTCTTAGGGGATAACTCTTCTCCTTCCAGCCATCTTTGCAGAGACAGGTACAAATCCCTGGATGAAATATAAATCGCCTCCAAAAAATGAGGGTCACTAAACAGCTGTTTCACCACCGTCATATCTCCCTTATCCAACTGTGCATTCAGATACAGGATGTTCTCAATAGGCCTGGCCGGGGCACGCAGCAGATAAAAATCTTCTAACACGTAATCCTTCATACAAAAAGTTTAATAGGTTCTACCTTTTTCTTCAGTATTACTTAGCTTACTTTGCTGTCTGGCTTTCGTTTTACCAAACTTGTAAGAGATGGAAACACGAACTTTACGCGCATCAAAATAGTTATTGTAATAAGTAGTCACACCATTCACCGTACTATGGAAATGCGTCTTCATTGTCCTGAAAATATCTGTGGCATTCAAACCAAGGGATAACCGCTTATGGTAACACAACATGGTAAGCCCCATATCAATACCATAATAAGCATCAAATTTATTCACACCGGAAAGTTGAGGAAAGATATAAGAAGCATCCAGGCTGCCCATCAATGTCTTTCCCTTATTAAAATAAAAAGTATTGCTGGTCGATACATCCGCCCCCCATCCATGCTGACTGGCAGCATTTGCCACCCTGGAGCGCGTATCCAGGTAGTACACAGCAGCAGTATTAGAGTTCTCCAGCCAGTTGCCCACATTGAAATTCACCGTTTCGTTCACACCATAACTACGCTGTGAATAATAGTTCTGCCTGGTCAACCGCGATACCTTCGTCACATCGTCAGTAAGCAGTATCTGGTCATACACATTATTCAGCACATTTACCATCACCCTTGTGATGAGCATATTATTATGAATGTAATTCAGCTGAAAAGTATTGTTATAAAAGGGTTGCAGGTAAGGATTCCCTTCGTAATAAAAATACTCGCTGATGTATTGCTTAAATGGATTCAGGTACCAGTAGTTCGGCCTGTTAATACGCTTTCCGTAAGAAAAAGAAAAACTGTTCTGCTTGTCTTTCGTATACCCGATATATACAGTCGGAAATAACTTCAGATAATCATTTTTTGTGGTCTGCCGCTGCGTTACGGAGTAACCTGTCGTTTGTGTGTACTCCGCCCGCAAACCGACCTGGAAACCCCATTTGCCTTTATTTTTTACCGCATTGATATAGGCCGCTTCGATCCGCTCTTTATAGGTAAATGAATTACTCCTGGTCGTATCGTATTTATAACCAAGATCAGTATAATTATAATAATTGGTGCCGCTCTTTGTATCAATATAACTGAACTTACCACCAAAGGAAAAAGTCACAAAACGAGGCCGCAGGTTTACATCCGCCTGTAAAGTGTAAGCCTGTACATCCTGGGGAGCCGTGTTCTTGAACCTATATTGATTAGTAAGTTCATTGTCAAGATCAATCACATCACTTTGTGTAAGCTGTTCCAGTTTGTTATTAAAAGTGAAGTAACCACCATCTACACTAAACTTACCCCCCAGCGTATCGAATTTATTTTCATAATGCAGGTTAAAATCATGACTCTGGGTATGCCGGTCAATATGGTTCTGTGCATCTATCAGCGAATCTAACTGCTGCAATCCAATAGTGGTATTCGAATGTTCACGGGTGATAGTTTTCCTGCTGGAATAAATATAAGTCAACCCAATGAGCTGTCGTTTGTTAATATTGAAATCAACAGAAGTACGGGACAAAATATTTTTATTATCGTTCACTGATTTTCTTTGCTGATTCCAGGTCTGGTCAGTATAATAGGTAATAGGGTTGGTCAGCTCATTGTACAGGTTTTTTGTACCATTCAGACTGGTACTGATATTCCATTTATTCCTGTTCAGGTTCAGTAACCCACCTCCGTTAACGCCACTGTAAAATGCCTGGGTAAAAGCACCATTCACACTCCCACTAAACCCTTCCTGGCGTTTCTTTCTCGTCACAATGTTAATTAACCCATAACTGCCACTGGCATCATACTTTGCCGGAGGATTAGGGATCAGCTCAATTCTCACAACTTCACCCGCAGGCATGGAACGTAACAGGTTGATCAGGTCTTCACCTGATACATGAAGTAAGCGATCGTCCAGCAATACGTTGAGCATGCCGGTACCACGCAGGGAGAGTGAGCTGTTGCTGACTCTTACACCCGGCATTTTTGCTACTGCATCCAGTGCAGTCGCGCCGGTTAACGCTACATTGTTTTCTACATTCAGTACAGTTCTGTCCAGTTTTTCTTCCAGCACGGGCTTCCGGCCATTCACCGTAACATTCTTCAGGGTAGTCACAGCAACCGCCAACACAATCGGAGGAAGCGTCACATTGGTATCACCGACCGTGATCGTATTCAGGTATTCGTTAAAAGCAAGATGTTGAATGTGTAAAAGATAACTTCCCCTATCAATATTCTTCAGAACGAAAGTACCATTGTCACCAGACTTCACAGCATTCACCACCTGTTGACTGGCACTGTTCAGCAATTCCACACGGGCCCCCGCCACAGGCAAATGAGCACTGTCATACAATGACCCGGAAACAGATAATTGCTGCGCAATAGCAGGCAACAACAAGAATAAAAGCAGGAATAAAAAAAGGATAGATTTGATTCTAAGCATCTGAAAAAAATGTAGTAACATCCCTCTGTATGTACGTACAGAGGGATGATAAAAATTATGATTATATAAGCTTATTCTTCCTCCGCAAAGCAAGTGCTTGCACCAGAACCACAACCTGTAGAACCACCGCTACCACAGGTGCTAGCGCCAGAACCGCAACCAGTAGAACCAGCAGCTAATTCTTCGCTTACACCGCCAGTGATTTCCAATAATTGCTTTTCATCAAGCTTTGCAATGGTCTCTTTATCGAGAGATAATGGGTTTAATACTACCTTTTTCATAATCAATGAATGATTTTTTCAGATGATTAAATGTGAGATAAATAATTATTCAGCAACAGGAGATTCTACAAAACATTGGCTACCACCAGAACCGCAACCAGTGGATGTACCAGTAGAGCATTTGCTGCCACCAGAACCGCATCCTGTAGAACTACCGTCGGCTTCTTCACTGATACCACCAGTGATTTCCTGCAATTGCTTTTCATCAAGCTTAGCAATCGTTTCTTTATCGAGCGCTAAAGGGTTTAATTGGAGTCTTTTCATTTTTTTGCTCTTTTAAAAATCCAGGGTTAAAACTCCATGCCCGGACAGCAGGGAGGAATTACAGGGTCTATAATTAAGCTTCATCTACCAGGCACTGGCTGCTTCCTGAACCACAACCGGTTGAACTACCGGTATCAGAATCGCTGCTGGTACCACCAGTGATTTCTAATAATTGCTTTTCATCAAGCTTGGCAATTGTTTCCATGTCGAGGGCTAAAGGGTTTAACGCGATTTTTTTCATATTAGATGATTTTAAAAAATGATGAAGTCTCTACTCTTTGGGTCAGGATTTTCGAGTTCCACCTGTGTTGCGCAACAATAAGTTTCTGAGTTTATATGCAGATAAAAACTGGTTCCGATAGGAGATAACAATCCCATATGCCTTTACATGTTGTAAAGCACATCACACCCCTCATTGTAGACGAGAAAGAAATAACAGGCCGTCCCCTAAGCAAGGAAGTAAATTGCATCACGACGACATTACATCCCCGCAAAGTTGTACATAGCTATCTCAGAAAAAAATACTACCCCACAGCAAAATCACTGCACTGTTCGTACATTCAATTCTACCTAAATGTTACTGTATGAAATTAAATGAAGTTCCCCTTGGCTAAAGGATAAATATATTGCGTCTACTCCTTTACAAACTCATCATCGGTTAATACGGGATAACTCTCTGAATAAGGGCTAAACTATTCATCGAATTTTTGGCTTAGATTATTATGAAATTAATGGCTAATAAGATGATTATTTCGACTGGTTGTAATCGACTACATTCCAAAAATAACAAGAAAATGATTTCAAAAAATTGATTTTGGAGAATATTTTTATCATGTGAAATGGAACAAAAATTGCACTTAGCGGGGTACATTCTCAGGAAGTATTAAATACACTGGCATAGGGATGTGTAAGCGAATCAAAAAATCGAAGTTTCTCGACGAAAAATACCGGGAAATCACGGTATCTGGCAACCCGCAAAATAACGTTACGCCCGATTTTAACTTTTCTTTTTTTATTAAGTATTTCGTCCTGTAACTGCCGCTTAATGATCGCTGTCTCCAACCCATCCTTCAGCATGCGTTTTACACGCCCTACCAGGTTCCTGTATAGCTTTACATCCTTGATACCCAATGAACGATACACAACTGATGCCAGCGGAGATGCTAGCTTCATCAAAGCCGCATCTGCCATCAATGGTTTGAATGCCGGGTCCGTCTTCACCCGCGTCGCAGACAACGAACTTTTAGCACGCAGCACAAACCTGCCGCTCCTTAACGGAGCGATCGTCAACCCCTGGCGGGTACGTTGCTTAAAAGGTCGTTGTCCATTGATGATCATACCATGAATATACCACTAAAAGCTCATGATACCGTCGTTAAAGCGTTCAATTGAGTGGTCTTATGCTGAAAGCGCAGGAACAATAATACGGAGGCCGTGAGTAGTCCCAATAATAATCCCCACCAGATTCCCTGTATACCATATCCTAAATGAATACCTAATAAATAAGCACCCGGTAATCCCAATACCCAGTAAGCGAGCATAGTGATCACTGTAGGTATCTTCACATCTCCCAGTCCACGCAGTATACCCAGTCCTACCACCTGTGTGCCATCGAACAACTGGAAGAACGCTGCTATCAGGATCAAGTGTGCAGCGATCTCTATCACCGCCGGATCATTGATATACATCAGTGGCAATACCCTGCATCCCACCAAAAAGATCAAGGCGGTCGCTCCCATCATGATCAACACCATATGATAACTCGCTATCGCTGATAAACGTAATTCCTTCAACTGCTTCGCACCAAAATGATTCCCACTCTTAATACCCGCTGCCGCCGAAATACCACTCGCCATCATATAAGTAATAGAAGCCAGGTTGATCGCTATCTGGTGCGCTGCCTGCTCCCTCGCACCAATCCACCCCGCCATAATGATCGCACTACTGAACGCACTGATCTCAAATACATATTGCAACGCGACCGGTGTGCCAATCCCCAGGATCTTTTTAATGCTCTCCCAGGAAAAATACCTGTTCGTAAACTCCTGCAGGTAAGGCTTAAAACGATCGGCTGTCAACACATACCAGCACATAGCCACCGCCATCAGAATACGGTCTGTCAGTGTACCAATCCCTACCCCGATCACTCCCAATCTTGGCAATCCTGCTACGCCATATACCAGCGCAATTCCCACTACAATGTTGACAATATTCCCGATGATACTGATGTGCATTGCCTGCTTGGTAAATCCTAATCCCTCCGCAAATTGCTTAAAGGATAAAAATACCATCAAAGGAAAATAAGAGATCCCGAGTAACTTCAAAAATGGCCTTGCCTGCACCACCACTGCAGGTACCTGGTCTAACGTATACAGGTAATTACTCCCTGCATAGATAAGGGTACTCATCAACAATCCCATCACGAGGTTAATAACCAGGCTATGGCGCAGCAGGTTGCCACAGGCAACCTTATTTTGTCTGCCATATTCCTGCGCAATCAGGGGCGTCAGTCCATAAGACATCCCGATGCCAATCACCATACAGATAGAAAAAATACTACTCCCCAGCGCAACAGCTGCCAGCGGTACATCCCCCGTATGCCCGATTATAATGGTATCAGACAGGGCGACCATCGTATGCCCCAGCTGACTGATGACGACCGGGTATGCCAGTTTAAAATTGTCCTTATAATAAGCTTGATATTTAGTCCACACGTTGATAAAATTTGACAGGTTATGACTCATATTCAGGAATAAGTCACACCCGGATGTTGCTACAATTTGATTGAAATAAAAAAAGGCGCTTCGATGAAGAAGCGCCTTATATCTTGAACCTTTTTATTGCTAAAAAGGCGCCTCTTCATCGAAGTCCATATCATTCATACGGGATCCTTTCTGGATGTACAGTTTTGCTTCGTCCGTAGCACCATATGGATCATTATTACCCGCACTGGAGATCGGCATAAAGTTGCCGCCACCGCCACCAGGGTTCTCCAGACTACCATCGTCCTCAAAGCGCTGGAACTCCAGGATAGCTCTCAGTTTGATCGTGTCCAGCTGACCATTACGGTGTTTGGCTATACGCACGTGGGTCTCACCTTTATTGGATTCTCCCATCTCGTTGGTATTGATCTCATAATACTCAGGACGATACAGGAACATTACCATGTCAGCATCCTGCTCGATCGCACCGGATTCACGCAAGTCAGACAGCTGTGGCATCTTGTTACCATCCTTTCTTTTTTCCACATCGCGGGACAACTGTGACAGCGCAATGATCGGTACGTGCAGTTCCTTTGCCAGCCCCTTCAGGTCACGGGAGATCTTGGAGATCTCCTGCTCACGGTTACTACCCTTACCATCCGCACTACCACTCATCAGCTGCAGGTAGTCAATGATGATCACACCTACACCATGATTATGTACCAGACGACGGGCTTTGGCACGCAACTCGAAGATGTTCAGTGCCGGGGTATCATCAATAAAGATGGGCGCCTTGGCCAACCTTTCAATACCATGCGTCATCAGCTTCTTCATCTCGTATTCTTCCAGCTTACCACGGGTGATCTTTTCCAGCTTAATTTCTGACTCGGCAGAAAGAATACGCTGTACGATCTGCCCGGAAGACATTTCAAGGCTGAACACAGCTGCACCCTTCGGAAAACGGGGATGCAGGGCGGCATTTCTGGCCAGGTTCAGTGCAAATGCAGTCTTACCCACCGCCGGACGTGCCGCGATGATGATCAGATCCGTTGACTGCCAGCCATATGTTACCTTATCAAGAGAAGGGAACCCGGAAGGTACCCCTGTGATATCATCGCCTTTATTACGCAGATCCTCGATACGCTTCATGGTATTCACCAATACACGGTCGATACTGTCATAGTTTTTACGCAGGTGATTATTCGTCACCTCGAACAACTTACTTTCGGCGGAGTCGAGCAGGTCGAATACGTCGGCAGTGTCTTCGTATGATTCAGATAAAATTTCCCCGGAAATACGGATCAGCTCACGCTGAATGAACTTTTGCAGGATAATACGGGCATGCGCTTCAATATTGGCAGACGAAACCACCATATTTGTAAGACGGGTAATATAATAGGGACCGCCCACTATCTCCAGTTCCCCCATTGACCGTAACTCTTCTACCACTGTGAGGATGTCCACAGGCATGGACTTACCCGCCAGGCGGGTCATGGCAGTAAAGATTTTCTGATGTGCCTCTACATAAAAACATTCACCTTTCAAGATCTCTACCACGGTGTCAAACGCCCCTTTCTCCAGCATAATGGCTCCCAATACGGCCTCTTCCATTTCCTTTGCCTGAGGTGGAATTTTACCGTACATCATGGTAGATACGTCAACGGACGGCTTACGACGTACATTGCGGTCTTTCTTTACATTGAGATCCATTTATTTATAATCTGATTCTGTTAGCTAAATAGTATCGTATATGTCGTGGCTATCCTTAGTTTCTTTTACAATTTTTTGTACCCGTTATGTCCTTATCGATTGTCGAAATTGTAAAGCTTTTTAGGGCCGTAAAAACTAAGGTAACCGCATTTATTCATTTAACAAGGTTTGATTGTCTATATAGTTTATAAGACCAAATTCACAGGATATACACCCGCAAAATGTCAGTTATCCACTGACTCCAAAGCACTTATTCACATATTTAACGTCAAATCCCCATACAAAGGTGCACATAATCACAAACATTGTTAAAAAAGTTTTTCCCCAATGGTTTGGTGAAATCCCGGATGTGCGTATTACCGGACTTATCCACATACTGCAAAGATCGCTCCTTATTAGCAGAGATTGCTCACACTTCTTAGTCAGTTTTGTGCACAGTGGATAAAAATTATGCAAAACTAATCCCGGTTCACAAATCTGCCCCCAAAACATTCTTATTCTCGCGGGATATCCTGCTGATCCTGTCAATTAATTACCCTTCCGGCAGCCGAAAAAGTACCTCATTGACCCCTCAATTGCAACCGTTCATCGCATTCTACCTCCTTCCTCCCCCAAAAAGGCCCGTATTACCTGCCCTCATTCCCACATCCCCCTCCAATTCCACCCCTTCTACTGCCAGCATTGGCACATTCGTACATGAATATTACTTTTACGGACTTATTAATAAATGCCCCGTATCGCCTGCCCTCATCCCCATTCCCCTCCAATTCCTACCCATCTCCTGCCAGCATTGGCACATTCATACATGAATTTTACTTTGACGGACTTATTAATTAATGCCCCGTATCGCCTTCCCTCATCCCGGCAATTCCACCCCTTCTCCTGCCAACATTGGCACATTCGTACTTTAATTTTACCTTTACGGGCTTACTAATAAATGCCCCGTATCGCCTGCCCTCATCCCCCATTCCCATCCAATTCCTACCCATCTCCTGCCAACATTGGCACATTCATACATTAATTTTACCTTTACGGACTTATTAATTAATGCCCCGTATCGCCTGCCCTCATCCCGGCAATTCCACACCTTCTCCTGCCAACATTGGCACATTCATACATTAATTTTACCTTTACGGACTTATTAATTAATGCCCCGTATCGCCTGCCCTCATCCCCCATTCCCATCCAATTCCTACCCTTCTCCTGCCAACATTGGCACATTCACACATTAATTTTACCTTTACGGACTTATTAATTATACAAATGACTATTTCATACAATTGGCTGTGTGACTATTTGCCGGTGAAACCAACACCGGAGGAACTATCTGTGATCCTGACACGCATAGGTCTGGAAGTTGAAAGCCTGGAAAAATTCGAATCCGTAAAAGGCAGTCTGGAAGGACTTGTTATTGGCGAAGTGCTCACGACAGCACCACACCCCAATGCAGACAAACTGAAACTGACAACTGTCAATATCGGCGCCGCCGAGCCCCTCAATATCGTTTGTGGTGCTCCCAACGTAGCTGCAGGACAAAAAGTAGTGGTTGCTCCTATTGGTGTCACCATCTACCCCGCTTCCGGTGAGCCACTCACCATGAAAAAGGCAAAGATCCGTGGCGAAGAAAGCCATGGCATGATCTGCGCTGAAGATGAGATCGGCCTGGGCAGCAGCCACGCAGGTATCCTCGTTCTGGATCCTTCCCTTACCCCAGGTACCCCCGCCCGCGAAATATTCCACCCTTTTGAAGACTGGGTGTACGAAATCGGCCTCACTCCTAACCGCATGGATGCCATGAGCCATCTGGGCGTGGCAAAGGATGTGTGCGCTTATCTGAACAATACCGGTAACACGCTGGAGAACAAAGCAAAAATGCCAGCACTGGCAGCATTGCCAGAAGCAAAAGAGCGCTACGACATCAGCGTTACCATCGAAAATACTACTGCCTGCCCCCGTTATGCAGGTATCACCCTTACAGGTGTCAGGGTGGGCCCTTCTCCAGAATGGCTTACAAATCGCCTGCAGGCTATCGGTATCCGCTCCATTAATAATGTAGTGGATATCACCAACTTCATCCTGCATGAAACCGGTCAGCCATTGCATGCTTTCGATGCGGATACCATCAAAGGCCGTAAAGTGATCGTTAAAAACCTGCCACAGAATACGCTCTTCACCACCCTCGATGAAAAAGAACGTAAACTGGACGCTGCAGACCTCGTGATCTGCAATGGAGATAGCGAACCTATGGCCCTGGCAGGTGTATTCGGTGGCCTCCACACAGGAGTAGCCGATACCACTACTAATATCTTCCTCGAAAGTGCCTGCTTCAGCGCGGCCAGCATTCGTCCTACCTCGTTCCGTCATGGACTGCGTACCGACGCTGCCGCCCGTTTTGAAAAAGGCGTGGATATCTCCGGTACCGTCTACGTATTACAACGTGCCGCTGCCCTGATCTGCGAACTCGCCGGTGGCCAGGCTGCCTCAGGTATTGTAGATATTTATCCGCAACCTAAGCCGGCCGTAGAAGTGGAGACTTCCTGGAATTATATTCAAAAGTTAAGCGGTAAATCTTACCCTGCTGACAAAATTGAACGCATTCTCGTTAGCCTTGGATTCACCTTCCTGTCTAAAACGGAAGAACGCTTCCGCGTAGCGGTTCCATTCAGCAAACCAGATATCAGCATTCCGGCCGATATCGTGGAAGAAGTGATGCGTATAGATGGCCTGGATAATATTGACATTCCTACACAGGTATTGATCACCCCTTCTCCGGCATCCCGTCCTGACAAGGAAAAGATCCGTGAAAAGGTCGCGAATTACCTGGCTGCGAATGGTTTCAATGAAATCTTCACCAACTCCATCACGAATAGTAAGTACTATACACCTGAGGTATTGGCAACCACCGTTCGTATGATCAATAGTCTTACAGAAGACCTGGACATCATGCGCCCCTCTATGCTGGAAACCGGCCTGGAAAGCGTCGCCCACAACCTGAACCGCAGAAATGATAACCTGCTGTTCTTCGAATTCGGTAATACCTACGCCACCACAGGTGAACATAAATATGAAGAAACAGCACACCTGAGCCTGTACCTTACAGGGCAGAAAGTGGCTGAAAGCTGGCTGCACAAAGCTGCGCCGGTCGACTTCTACTTCCTGAAAGGATATGTGCAAAACGTATTACAACTACTGGGAATCAAAGGATTACAGTATAAGGAAGGTGATCAGCACACCTGGGAGATTCTGGTAAAGAATAAATCTGTAGTCACCCTCGGTGCTGTGGACAACGCAAAACTGAAACAGTTCGATATCAGACAACCCGTTTGGTTTGCAGACTTCAACTGGGTCAATGTGTTAAGCTTGTTGCAGAAAACGGAAAGCTTCTATAAGGAAATTCCAAAATTCCCTTCCGTACGTCGCGACCTGGCCCTGATCCTGGACAAACAGGTGAAATATGCAGCAGTAGAGGCAGCCGCTAAAACGGTGAAATCTCCACTCCTGCAGGACCTGAACCTGTTCGACGTATTCGAAAGTGAGAAACTGGGTAACAATAAAAAGTCTTACGCCGTGAGCTTCACTTTCCAGGATGCACAAAAGACGTTGACTGACAAGGAGATTGATGCAGTAATGGAAAAACTCATCAAAACCTTCCAGACACAACTGCAGGCTGAGATCAGAAAATAATGTAAATGCTCCACGCTGGAATAATAACCGGGGTGGAGCATTTTGTTAAAATCTCTTGAATATTAATCTCCGGTAGTTTCTATTATCAATTCATAATCCGTAATTTGTACTCACAAGTACATTTGAACATTGGCTTTGGAGCAACACATACTGAGAATTGAAGAAAAGCTGCAACAGTTGCTGAAAAAACTGCAACAGGTGCAGTCAGAGAATGTATCGCTCAAAGAAATGCTTCAAATTAGAGACAACGAACTGATAATGAAGCAACAGCAGCTCGATGAGCTGGATAATAAGTTACATTTGGCCAGGATCGCGGGGGCTGCCCAGGGTACTCCCGGAGATAAGGAAGACGATGAGGAGTTTAAAAAGGAAATGCGCAATAAGATCAACGAGTATATCAGGGAGATTGACCGGTGTATCGCCTTATTAAACATCTAAATGACACGACATGGAACCGCTGATCCCCATCAATATCGTCGTAGCAGACAGGTCCTACAGGATAAAAATCAAGCCGGAAGAAGAAGAGGAAGTACGCCGGACAATGAAGGAAGTGAATGAAAAGATCATAGAATTCAAGACTGCGTATGCGGGCAAAGACTTACAGGATTACATCGCCATGGCGCTGATCATGTACGCTACCCATCCTGTCACCCACGGCGGAAAAGTGCAGGCTGGCCTGCAACCATTTCTGGAGGAGAAACTGCAACATCTGGAGACATTGATCGATGAGCACTTAAAATAAAAATCAACCAACCTCGGTTCAGGAAATGCAAAAGAGTCCCTATTAATAATTTAAAAATGAAGGAAATATATTAATATGCACCCTGAAAAGAAGATGTTTGTAATAAAAAATGTTGAGTCTGGTAAGTAAAGGACCTACGGAAGGGACTGAATATCTTGAAAAAGTGGATTTCTAGTAAGTAATATATTCATATATAAATACGAAATAGCAATTTAAGTTTCAGCAAATTATTGTCGCTTCCCCGTTCATGAAAGCTACGCCTGACGGCCCGTCCAGGGAACAGGCCTGCCAAATAAGCCTACCAATCCTCAACAGTACTTCATTGCAGCGCATTCTTTTTTGTATTTTCGCGAATCGGTTCTAAACCCTCTACCTATTCCACGGATTAGGGATGTGGCCAGGAATGCAACATAAATCAAGTTAAAATTATTGAAATGGAATCTACTTTAATCGTAGCAATAACAGCAGTAGCTGCGTTGATCATAGGAATACTGCTAGGCAAGGTCATATTTGCTAAGAATACACAGATAAAAATACAGGAAGCTGAAGCACAGGCACAAAAGATCGTAGAAGATGGGAAAATAGCCGCTGAGAATGAGAAGAAGAACAGGATACTGGAAGCAAAGGAGAAATTCCTGCAGTTGAAAAGTGAACATGAAAAAGAAACCCTGCAGCGCAATCAGAAAATGGCAGATGCAGAAAACCGCATCAAACAGAAAGAACAGAGCCTGACACAAAAGACAGAGAACTTACAGAAACAGATGCAGGAGAATGAGGCGATCAAGGAAAATCTGAACCGCCAAATGGAACTGGTAGCTGTAAAACGCTCAGAACTCGAAAAGCACCAGGAAGAACATATTCGCCGTCTTGAAAAAGTTGCGGCGCTGACAGCAGAAGAAGCCCGTCACCAACTCATTGAAAGTCTGAAAGAAGAAGCCCGCTCACAGGCCCTCAGCCACATTCAGGAGATCATCGAGGATGCTAAACTGAAAGCAAACAAAGAAGCAAAGAAAATCATTATACAGTCCATCCAGCGTACGGCTGCTGAGCAGACCATCGAAAACGCCATCACTGTTTTCAACCTGGAAAGCGATGAAATCAAAGGTCAGATCATTGGCCGCGAAGGTCGTAACATCCGCGCTATCGAAGCCGCTACCGGTGTTGACCTGATCGTAGACGATACCCCTGAAGCAATTGTATTATCTTCTTTTGACCCACTGCGTCGTGAAATTGCCCGCCTGTCACTGCAAAGACTGGTACAGGATGGCCGTATTCACCCTGCACGTATCGAAGAAGTAGTAGAAAAAACCAAGAAACAACTGGAAGAACAGGTAATGGATATCGGTGAAAGAACCGTGATCGAACTGGGTATCCATGGTCTGCACAAAGAACTGATCAGACTTGTAGGTAAGATGCGTTTCCGCTCTTCTTATGGTCAGAACCTGCTCATGCACTCCAAGGAAACAGCTAACCTGTGTGCAGTCATGGCAGCAGAACTGGGGCTGAACCCTAAACTCGCTAAACGTGCGGGCCTGCTCCACGATATTGGTAAAGTACCTGATGAAGAAACTGAACTGAGCCACGCATTGCTGGGTGCTAAGCTGGCTGAGAAATATGGTGAGCATGCAGCCGTAGTCAACGCGATCGGTGCACACCACGATGAAATGGAAATGCAATATGTGATCTCCCCAATCGTACAGGCTTGTGACGCCATCTCTGGTGCACGTCCGGGAGCCCGTCGTGAGATCATGCAGAGCTACCTGCAGCGTATCAAGGATCTGGAAAACCTGGCCCTGGCCCATGATGGTGTGGAAAAAGCCTACGCAATCCAGGCTGGCCGTGAACTGCGCGTAATCGTTGAGAGCGAGAAAGTAACAGATAACGATGCAGATCGCCTCTCTTTTGAAATAGCAAACAAGATCCAGAATGATATGCAGTATCCTGGTCAGATTAAGGTGACTGTAATCAGGGAGAAACGTGCTGTTAATGTAGCGCGCTAATCCAGTAGAATTAATATATTTAAAGCAGGCTTGAAAGGCAACTTTCAGCCTGCTTTTTTAATTCCACTAATCACTTAACTCAATGATTATGCATCCCTTAGAATCACAAATCGAAGCCGCTGTCAGTTATCTCAATGAATTTAATGCCGACAAAGCCCGCGTGGGGATAGTATTAGGTACTGGTCTGGGCCAGTTAGTACAACACATCGCTGTGAGCAGAACAGTCCCGTACAATGAGATTCCCCATTTTCCCCTGTCGACGGTAGAGTCGCATAAGGGTCAGCTGATCTTTGGCAAGATTGGTGAGACCCCTGTAGTGGCAATGCAAGGGCGATTTCATTATTATGAAGGGTACTCTATGCAGCAAATTACATTTCCGATTAGGGTGATGAAGGCACTGGGGGTGCAGCAGTTATTATTGAGTAATGCAGCAGGCGGGATGCGACCGGCTTTCAAGAAAGGAGATATGGTGCTGTTGGACGATCATATAAATCTACAACCGGAAAACCCGCTTCGCGGGCTGAACTCCCCGTTATTCGGGACGAGATTTCCGGATATGAGTATGCCATATGATGAGGAATTGGGAAAGAAGCTGAAAGCAGCAGCGCATAAGGTGGGGTATTTCCTGAGAACAGGGGTGTATGTCGCAGTGATGGGGCCGAACCTGGAGACGAGAGCGGAATATCGGTTCCTGAGGATGATAGGGGGTGATATGGTGGGTATGAGTACCGTACCAGAGGTGATAGTGGCAAATCAGATCAAGTTGCCATGTGCAGCGGTTTCAGTGATTACGGATGAGTGTGATCCGGATAACCTGCAGGCAGTGAGTATAGAGGAGATTATCGAGGTGGCAGGCAAAGCAGATAAGCGATTGAGTGAGATAATGGTGGAGGTGATAAAGCAGTTGTAACACTGTTTTTTATAAAGCTGGCAGCAGGCCTTAGGGCCTTTGCTTATAAACTAAAACGCTTTTGCCGGATGGCAAAAGCGTTTTAGTTTATTTTGAACGGGTGTCATCTTCTTCATTTTCGTCTTGCTCATCGTCATCTTCGTCCTCCTCGTCATCCTCTTCAAAATCATCATCTTCGTCTTCATCCTCATCGTCTTCATCAAAATCCTCATCGTCCTCATCCATATCCTCATCCTCGTCTTCCTCGTCATCTTCTTCATCCTCATCTTCATCCAAGTCCTCTCCGTCCTCCAATTCCAGGTCTTCATCCTCATCCTCCCCATTGTCCTCCTCATCTTCATCAAAACCCTCTCCGTCCTCACCTGCTGCCTCCGCCACCTCACTATCTTCTCCCACTACCTCACCATTTTCCATCTCTTCATCCATCGGATCAGGAACATCTACTATTTCCTCAATATACACATGTTCAATAATCACATTTTCCGGGTAAGCTTTCTTATCGATTTCACCTGCTGGCTCTTCTCCTTCCGGCAACTCCGGCGACTCCGCCGGCTCCTCTTGCCCGGCTGACTCATCACTCTCCCCCTCTACCTCGTCTTCCGCCTTCGGCTCATCCACTTCTTCTACTTCTAACCCTGCCACTTCTTCAGGCGCCTGTCCCAACGGTAACTCCAGCTGCCCACTCACCTCATCTTCAATCACCGGCAAAATCTCCTCCTCTACCAACTCCCCATTCTCCGACACCCGCATACTCATCGCATCCGCGTCCTCACCGTTCCCATTCTCCTCCAAACCCGTCATCAACGTCGGTTGCACCCCTTCATCCTCAAATACCTCCTTCAACTTCGGCAAATCCTTCGGTGAATTCAACCCGAAATAATCCATAAACGCCTTCGAAGTAGAATACAGCAATGGCTTCCCAGGCAAAGTCTCACTACGCCCCGAAATCACAATCAACTCCTTCTCCAGCAATTTCGTGATGGAATAATCCGTACTCACCCCACGAATATGCTCAATCTCTCCTTTAGAAATAGGTTGCTTATATGCCACAATCGCCAGCGTCTCCAGCGCTGCTGTCGACAACCGCTTCAGGAACTTATCCCCATTCAGTTGCGCAACCGTCTGGTAATATTCCTTCTTGGTCAGGAACTGGAACCCACCCCCACTCTCTCTCACTTCAAACGCATAAAACTCCGTGCTATACTTTTCCCGTATAGCCTCAATGGCCGTCTCCACCTGGTCAACAGTTACCCTGTCTTCCAGAAAAGCCAGCGCATTATTTAACAAGTCGGTGATATCCAGCACAGGCAGGGGTCTGTCAGCAGCGAATATCAGTGATTCAACATGAGGTATGATCTGTGAGATTTCCATTATCCGGTTTTCAATTGCTGGCGCCAGCGCCTATAAGCTAAAAAGTCAAAGACCGAAAATACAGTCTTTGACCTTTATGATAAAATCTAAAAATATCGGTGTTAATACGATGTGTATAAGTCCGGTATTAACCCATGGGAAGAATATACCAACCACAATCAACCTATTCAAGCGTCCTTGTGGTCGTTATCCACACAGGATTAACCTTCCAGCGCAGCTGCACCACTCACGATCTCAGTCAGCTCAGTTGTAATCGCTGCCTGACGTGCACGGTTGTAGCTGATCTTATAGTTACGCAACAGCTCATTCGCATTCTCAGTTGCTTTATCCATCGCAGTCATACGCGCACCATGCTCAGATGCATTCGCATCCAGCATTGCTTTGTATAACTGGGTATTCAGGATCTTAGGCATCAACTCAGCAATCAGGGTCTGCTTTTCCGGTTCAAAAATGAAGTCAGCTTTAGCAGCTTTCTTACCCTTGCCAGCTGGAACTTCCTCCTCTACCTTAGCGATCGGCAGGAACTGTTCAGCGATATAGAACTGAGTAGCCGCATTTTTAAACTGGCTATAAATGATCTCAACAGCATCATATTGACCGCTGGTGAAACCTTCCATAGCAGTTGCAGCCGCTTCTTTTACATGATCGAAATCCAGGTGAGCAAACAGGTGCCAGTAAGTATCGTTCATCTTGTAACCATTCTTACCAAAATGCTCCCAACCCTTCTTACCGATAGGCAGGATAGTTACATGACCTTTCTCAAACTGTTCCTGGTACTTTTCACGGATCACCTGCTTAGTCAGCTTGATCAGGTTTGAATTGTAAGCACCACATAAGCCCCTGTCCGAGGTAATAACAATCAATAATACCTTTTCAACAGGACGCTCTGCTGCCAATGCCAGGTCAATGCTGCCTTCACTGTTGGAAACAATGTTTTGCAACATCTCCTGCAATTTAACGGCATAAGGACGCATCAGTAAGATAGCATCCTGCGCACGACGAAGTTTAGCAGCACTCACCATTTTCATGGCCTTAGTGATCTGCAGGTTAGACTGTGTGGACTTAATTCGGTTGCGAACTTCTTTAAGCTGACCGGACATAATGTTTTATGTATTACGTAAAGTTTATATGACTAAAAGCCCTTTGGGAGCTCCTGAATTTGGCTGCAAAGGTAATAAAAACAAATTAAGATTCGTAGGATTGTGGATAGTTTGGTGGAGAAGAGGCATTGATCCTCGTCATATAATCATAAATGTGTATAATTGCTTGCAACAATAAAATAATCCTTTCTCGAAAGCCCCTTATACCCGCTAATTGCACGGATATTTTCCTGGCAATCTACCTGAATAACCTAATTATCAGCCCGGTAATTCATAAAAACCTATTTCTTCACCTCTTCCGGCGGTGAATCCGTCCAGGTTTCCTTCCCTTCCTTATCCACAAATCCTACCCTTCCGTTTAACTTCACCAGTCCTCTCCCGTTCTGGAAAATGATCGCATTATCATACTTAGGCGCAATCACGGTTTTATTAGCCATATCAATAAAACCAAATTTACCGCTCACGCCAATGGGAGCAACCCCCTCGTTAAAGTTCCCCACCCTGTCATACATAATAGGAATCACCACATCCCCCTTGTCATTGATAAATCCAAACTTGTTCTCCTGCTGCACCCAGGCCAGCCCATCCTTAAATGGACCCACCTTATCGTATTGTGCACCAATCACCTTCCCGGTTTGCAGGTCCGCCCGACCACACTTATCCCCATTGTAAATAAGTACACTATGATGACTCACTCCACTGATCATGTCATACGCCGGTTTCAGGATCACCTTCCCTTTGCTATTCACCATTCCATATACTTCTCCTACTCTGATCCTCGCATATCCATCCCGCTCCGGTTTCACTTCGTCATATACCGGTGCTACCCACTCCTTTCCGGTACTGTCCAGTAACCCCTGCTTCTGCTTCCTGCCCACGAAAAGAAACTTTCCTTTTACCCAGGCTGTGTCATACTTATAAGCAGTATGTTTTCCATTTGCAAACACAAATCCCTGCTTCCCTTTCACCTTTACAGGTGCCACCCCATGCACAAATTCACCCACTACATCATATTGAGCAGGAATGATTTCCTGGCCAGCAGCATTGTTGAAGCCATATTTTCCACCTTTCTGGAATTTTACCAGCGTATCAGCTTGCTGTGCATGGGCAAAGAATGCCGGGCATAGGAGGAAAGAGAGTAGGAAATATCGTTTCATAGGAAAAGGATTGTATACCAAAAATAATAAATATCATCGAATTATGAATAAAAAAGGCCTGTACCCTAAAGTGAAGTGCCCCTAAAAGTGTATAACCTTTTGGGGGCACTTCAAAGTAAGATACAGACCGCATGTTTTCTAAAAAATGTGCGCATTCCCGAATACATACTACCCGGCGGAAATACCTATCACGCTAAATCATCTGAAGCAATAGTTGTACGGCGACATAGTCGCTTTATCAATTTCCCATCTCCTTACAACCTGATCTCCGTTCCCAACACCTTTAAAAAAGCTGCTATCCACTGAGGATGTGCGGGCCATGCCGGCGCAGTCACCAAATTTCCATCCGTTACCGCTTCATCTACATTCACATTCGCATAATGCCCTCCCGCCATTGTCACCTCAGGCCCTACAGCCGGATACGCCGTCAATGTTTTTCCCCTCACCACATCCGCCACTGTCAGAATCTGGATACCATGACAAATCGCCGCTATCGGTTTATCCGCATGTGCAAAATGCCTGACCAGTTCAATCACTTTCGAATTCAATCGCAGGTACTCAGGAGCTCTTCCTCCTGCTATCACCAATGCATGGTAGTTCTCAAACTTCACATCCGCAAAGGATGCATTCAGAATAAAATGATGCCCGCGCTTTTCACTATATGTCTGGTCTCCTTCAAAATCATGAATGGCAGTAATGATCTTATCCCCTGCTGATTTATCAGGACATACTGCATGTACATTATGACCTACCATCAGCAGCATCTGAAAAGGGACCATCGTTTCATAATCTTCTGCATAGTCTCCGGTGAGGAAGAGGATGTTTTTCTGAGCCATGAGAATAGGGGGTTTAAAGGTGAGATTTAAAGATAGTGAATAAATTTTTTTATCAACAGGTGAAACCTTTTTACAATGAAAAGCAACTAATAAATAACAAGAAAAACCAATTTTATGGAGACACAATTCGACGAAGTCATTTTGCTGATAAAACAAGCAAGAAGCAATGCCATTAAGCAGGTTAATATTGAGTTGATCAATTTACACTGGCAGGTAGGAGCATATATAAGCAGCAAAGTTGCTAATGCTATTTGGGGTAACAAAACGGTAGCTGAATTAGCAGCACATATTGAAAAACATCATCCGGATTTAAAAGGTTTCACCAAAAGAAACCTGTACAATATGAAGCTATTCTACGAAACCTACCAACCAACACTAAAAACTGATAACCAATCAGATACAATTGTGCAATCAGCGATTTCACAATTTAAAGGAATTGATATAAAGAACACTGACCTGGTTAAATTAGGTTGGACACATCATCTTGTCTTAATTTCCAGAACCAAATCTCTGGAAGAACGTCAGTTCTATTTAAAACTCACCATCCGTGAAAACTATTCAGTCAGAGAATTGGAGCGTCAGATCAATAGTTGTTTATTCGAAAGGGTAATGCTTGGCAATACCAACCTCCCCAAAAATATCAAGTCTAAACAGAAAGACATCTCTAATATCTTCAAAGACAGCTATGTTTTCGAGTTCCTCAATCTACCAAAACCTCACAATGAAAAAGATCTGCAAAAAGCACTCATCAAAGGCATCAAAGACTTCATCATTGAATTAGGGAAAGACTTCCTCTTCATAGGAGAAGAATACAAAATCCAGGTAGGCACCAAAGACTTCTACATCGATCTGCTTTTCTATCACCGTGGCTTACAATGCCTCATCCCATTCGAATTAAAAGCAGATGAATTCAAACCTGAATACCTTGGTAAATTAAACTTCTATCTCGAAGCCCTGGATAGAGACCATAAAAAACCGCATGAAAATCCAAGCATTGGCATCATGCTTTGCAAAGGGAAAAATGATGATGTAGTTGAGTACTCCTTAAGCAGAACACTCTCCCCTGCAATGGTAGCCGACTACCAAATGCAACTCCCGGATAAAAAATTACTGATGAACAAATTACACGACATTCTCTCATAAACAAATAAACAAACAATCTCAATTGTGCAGACGCTGTCTGCACAATTGAGACCTATAAAAATCAATACCCCGGGTTCTGCCCAAACTCATTACTACTCCGATCAATCTGATCCTGCGGAATCGGCCGCAACAAATGCTTCTCCTCTATATTCGGCCCTCCCTGCGGATTATGCAACCGTACCCGCTCTAACAACTTCCCCGTCCTTACCAGGTCAAACCACTGCAACTGCTCCCCTACCAACTCTCTCCCCCGCTCATCCAATATAAAATCAATACTCAAATCCGCCGCCGTAATCTTCATCGCCTCCTGATGCGCCGCCGTCTCCACATCATTCGCCCCCACCTTCGCCGCACGCACCCGCAACGTATTGATATACCCCACTGCCGTCGCATTATCCCCCTTCTTCATATACGCCTCCGCCGCGATCAAATAATCCTCCGCTAACCTAAAGGCTATAAACGGCCGCACACCCGACGCCTGGTTATCCGGCCTTAACGCATCCGCAAACTTATTCAACGACGGATACAACTTCTCCGTATAATTCCTCGGTGGCACATACAAATACTTCTTACCCGCAATCTCCGCATCCGTCACATCCACGCCCGGCATATACACCGACGTATCCCCCACCTTCAACTTATCTGTCGCCGTATTACAAAACCATACCCGCTTAAAAAATTTCTCATAACGACTATCATTCACCCGATCCTTATACAACGTATCCAACAAAAACTTCGTAGGCCTGAATCGCTTCCAGGGCGTACCATTCGCCAGATCCCGCTTCATCCCTGCCAACACATCATACTGCATCAAAAAGAACCTGCACGCATTATTATCCGCCGAATTATACAACGCATCATTGATATACTGCACCGCAAACACCGTTTCATTATTCCGCTCATTCCCCTGTGCCCACACCTGTCCTACATCCGGCAACAACTGAAAACCATACTGAGAAATTACACGCGTTGCATAGAGCGCCGCACTATCATAATCCGTACCCACCGCCGACTTTGAAGAAGCACGCGTCAAATAAACACGCGCCAGCAACTGCTCCGCCGCCGGCTTCGTCGCCCTTCCCCAGTCCGTTTGCGATACCGGCAACACCGAAGCTGCATATTGCAAATCACTGATCACCGCCCCATAAACCGCCGCCACCGGATCACGATGCGCCTCCGTTGCTATCGATGTATTCTCCTTTAAATTCAACGGCACCTCGCCAAACAACTGCAACAGGATAAAATAATAATTAGCCCTGCAAAAACGCGCCTGCGCCACCCCGGATACCTTCACAGCTGAATCTAATCCCTGTATCGCATCCGCCCTCGTCGTCACTACATTACACACATTGATCGCTTGGTAAAACCCATTCCAGATCTCCCTCAAATGCGCATAACTAGGATTCAACTGCGATGTATACTGATTCGCAAACTTGAAATCTCCATCCGATCCATTTGTATACGTATCCGTTCCAAACACACTCACCGTCATCCCACGCTCTGTACTGTAAAAGTTTCTCAGGCCCGCATACCCCGCACTCACCGCCGTCGAAAACCCGGCCGGCGTGTTGTAAAAATCATCTGTCACATTCGTCACCACATCCTCATCCAACATCTTATTACACGATACCACAACTATTAATATTAAAAACAGGAACTTTTTCATCTTCAATAATTTTAAAATTAAAACGTTGCATTTACACCAAACTGCAGCATCCATGTTGCCGGCGCATCAATACCGATCGTATTCACATCCTCCGGATCTATCCCCTTCCACTTCTGCCTGTAAGGAGCAATGATCAATGGCTGCTTTACATCCACCGAAAACCGCAGGGACTCCATCTGCCACCTGTCCATCAGTTTCTTCGGCAAAGCATATCCCAACCCGATATTCCTGATCTTGAAATATGACCCGTCAAAATAACTCAGGGTATTGTAGTTATTCGGCCGCTCCTGGTTCGAGTTTGGACGAGGAAATTCATTCGAAGGATTTTGTGGCGTGTAGTAATTCACATCCAGGTTATTATATCGGCCAAACAAGGTGTTATAGGTTGCATAGAAATCACTCTTGATCATACTTCCCATTCGTGCAAATGCAACGATCGATAAATCAAATCCCTTGTAACTAAAACGCTGCGTCATACCTCCAGACCACTTGGGCTGTGATGACCCCAGGATCACCCTGTCTTTATCTGTAATCGCTTTATCATTATTCACATCTGCCAGCTGAATCTCTCCCTGGTGTTGCTTATACACCTGCGCCGCCGCTTCCGTTTGCCAGATGCCCACTTTCTTATAATCATAATACACATAAGTAGGCTGCCCCACAAACCATCCGTTACCAATATCCTGTGTCTTGCCTTCGCCTAATGCCAGGATCTTTTCTCTGTTGATAAAGAAATTCACATCCATGGTCCAGTTAAACCCACTCTTCGATTCTATATTCACTGTCGAAATGCCCACTTCTATACCCTTGTTCTGCGTCATCCCCGTATTCTCTAACACATAATCAAAACCATTACTGAACGGCAGGAATTTCTGTAATAACAGGTCTGTCGTCTTCTGCTTATATACATCCACTGTACCACTGATCCTTCCCTTCAGCACACTAAAGTCCAGACCAATGTTCGTAGATGTCGTCGTCTCCCACGTCAGGTTAGGATTACGTAATAAAATGGGAGAATACCCCAACGTCCCCTTGTTATTAAACGAATAAGTTGTTCTTCCCAGCAAACCCTGCGTGGCGTAAGGAGGTATACCCGTATTACCGATCTTACCATAACTCGCACGCAGTTTTAAATTATCAAACAAGGTGCTACCTTCCATAAACCGCTCCTTCGTTATATTCCAACCTACAGCCACCGAAGGAAAATATCCCCACTTATGCCCCGGTGCAAAACGGGAGGAACCATCTGCCCGTAAAGTAAGTGTGACAAGGTATCGGTCATCATATCCATAGTTCACACGGCCCATGTAAGACAGGATGGTCCAGGTACCCAGACTACTCCCTATCCCTGTCACATTTGCAGCCTGCCCTAAACCATAATATTCCTGCCACTCCACCGGAATCCCTCTCACCGAAGCAGAAGAACTGTCCTCCCGCTGGCGTTGTACACTGTATAATGCAGTTACACCTACATTATGTTTCCTGTTAAACGTCTTGTTGTAAGTCAGCAGGTTTTCTACTGTATATGCCCATACAAACTGGCTTTGTTTCGTAGCTGTTGCATCTCCTCCTCCAATGAGTAAATCAGTACTGTTCTTTCCCAAAAACAATCCATAGTTATTCTGTTGCAGATCTGTACCTACATTCAGGCGATATTTCAATCCATCAAGAATAGTCACTTCACCATACAGGCTATTAAAGAAACGCAGGTGATAGAGGTTCTCCACCCTGTTGCCCGGTACATAATTCAACAATGCATTCGGCTGCTGGTTATCCCCGGTCGGGTAGGTAATGAGCTTTCCATTGGCATCATAAGGATCTGCAATCGGCAACATCTTCAATGCATCGCCCATACCATTGTAACTACTGCCTTTGCGTGTGCTGTAAGCAGCCAGCATAGAAGTACCCACAGTAATACGTTTATTGATCTCCTGGTCCACTGCTACATGCAGGTTGTAACGTTCGTAACTCTGTAACTTCAACACGCCCTGGTCCTTGAAGTAACCACCTGTTACCGCATACTTCGTTTTATCAGTTCCTCCACTTACCCCCAGCGAATGCCGGGTTTGCCAGCCTGGACTGATCAACAACTCCTGCCAGTCTGTATTTACACCTCTCTTGATGTTGGCCAGCTCTGTAGCATTAAAGATTTTGGCGTCAGACGCATCCGGGTTGTTATCATCATAGCCACCCGTAGTCCGGTAAGCTTCCCGCTTCATGTCAACATACTGCTGACTGTTCATCATATCTGTGCGACCCAGTGCATGCACATAACCATACAGACCGCTATAACTTACCACCGGTCTGCTCCCACTTTTTCCTTTCCGTGAAGTGATCAGTACTACACCATTTGCACCACGTGATCCATAGATAGCTGTTGCAGAAGCATCCTTGAGAATGTCCATGGAACTGATATCCGAAGGATTGATATCATTCATCGCCCCTGCGAATGGGATGCCATCTACAACATACAATGGATCATTTCCCGCAGAAAGCGATCGGGTACCTCTTACCCTTACCCGGGGTTCATCACCGGGCTTGGCACTGTTATTAATCACGTCGATACCAGGCGTCCTTCCCTGTAGCGCCTGTTGTGCATTTGTAACCGGCACTTCCATGATTGTTTTGCTGTTGATAGAAGCAATAGACCCGGTTACATCTTTCTTTTTTTGTTGCCCATAACCAACAACAATGACCTCTTCGAGTTTTTTGTTGTCTTCGGCCAACTTCACATCAATCGTTGTTCTGTTGTTGACCGGAATTTCCTGTGGCGAATAACCAATAAATGAAATGACAATGGTGGCGCCGGGCGAGACTTTTAGCTTATAAGCCCCCATGTTGTCAGTGACGGTTCCGTTCGATTTCCCTTTTACGGCTACCGTAGCCCCGATAACAGGACTACCATCTGGCGATGTCACCCTTCCCGTGAGATTGACTGGCTGTTGTGCACGAATGAGGGTCCCCAGCAATAGCAGGTACAGGAGTATCACTCCCGTTTTCGATAACGTGTTTTTCATTACGTAGAATTTTAGAGTAACAGAATAGTGATCAACGTTTATTTTGAGTGTACAATGACCTCTTCTTCCCGGCAGTTAACAACTACAGTTTCATTCTTTAAATAGGTGCGCTTTTATCCTAAGGTTTTTCTAACAATTCCGGGTCGAGGCAATACAAGTTAAGTAGATTCGTTATAAATTGCAAACGATTGCATAACTTTCAGTGAAGTTAGCACTCCTTGTTTAGAAAGGAAATTCTACCGCTCATCACATAAATAGTGCAATCGGTTGAATAAATGGGTGTTATTATTTATTTTTAAAACTAGTTTTGGTTCAATGTTATGAAAAACACGTTACTGGTCTGTAGTGTCCTGCTCATCAGCAGTTGGGCAACTGCACAAAAGAAAGCTCAATGGCATTCACTCTACAATGGTAAGGACCTCACAGGATGGAAAGAAGTAAATGGGACAGCTACCTATGAGGCCAAAAAAGATGAGATCGTGGGCACATCCGTTACAGGAAGCCCTAATTCCTTTCTTGCTACCGAAAAAGACTACGGTGATTTTATTCTGGAGCTGGAACTCAAACTTGATGCGGAAATGAACTATGGTATTCAATTCCGTAGCGAAAGCAAGCCTGACTATAACAATGGCCGGGTACATGGTTACCAGATGGAAGTTGACCCCAGCGACAGAGCATGGAGTGGTGGAATATATGATGAGGCGCGCCGTGGCTGGTTATATCCGCTGGACCTGAATCCGGGAGCGCAAAAGGCGTTCAAAAAGAAAGACTGGAACAAATATAGAATCGAGTGCAGAGGATCGGAGATCAGAACATGGATCAATGGTGTTGCCTGTGCACATGTAATTGACGACATGACACTCAAAGGCTTTATAGCACTGCAAGTACATCAGATCTATAAACCTGAAGATAAAGGGAAACAAATTCACTGGCGTAATATCCGCATTTTGGAAAACCCGGATGCTTCACAATATTCTCCTTACGATAATATCTATGTGGTGAATAATGTACCGAACACGGTTTCTCCTCAAGAGAAGAAAAACGGGTATGCTTTATTATGGGATGGTAAAACATCCACCGGTTGGAGACGGGTGAATAAACAGGATTTCCCAACCACCGGCTGGACCATGGAAGATGGTTTACTCACTATCCACCAGTCTACAGGCGATGAAGAAGGTTCTGGTGGTGACATCATTACTGACAAACAATATGGCGCATTCGACCTTGAGTTCGATTTCAAACTCAGCGAAGGCGCTAACAGCGGTGTCAAATATTTCGTAAAAGAAGACTACGATACCAAAGGGAAGTCAGCCATAGGCCTTGAATACCAGGTGCTGGACGATGAGCGTCATCCCGATGCCAAACTTGGCCGTGATGGTAACAGAACGCTGTCCTCCCTGTACGACCTGATACCAAGGAAAAAGGATGCTAACCAGAATGCATTTAGAAAGATTGGCGAATGGAACCATGGCCGCGTGATCGTGTATCCAAATAATCATGTGGAACATTGGCTGAATGGCATAAAGATGGTGGAGTATGAAAGAGGGTCCAAAGAATTTAAAGACCTGGTGGCGATTTCTAAATACAAAAATTGGAATAACTTTGGTCTCTGGCCAGAAGGGCACATCTTACTCCAGGATCATGGAAATACCGTGTCCTTTCGTAGCATAAAAATCAAAAATTTAAAATAGGTTAACAAGTTGCTTTTAATTATTAACCTAATTTTGCAGCGGGTATGTAAAGCCGAAGTCGACCGTTATGTGTAAATTTCTAGTGATACCAGGCTGGAGCTTAAACGATTGAGTCATCCGGCAATCATTTGGAAATGATAGAAATTGAGCTGATAAGTACCTGATATTAATAAGTTTTCATTGTTCACTGTTCTATATAAAACATTCCGATTCTTCGGAGTGTTTTTTTATTTTTAGCCCATCCGTACACATCAACAAAATCAAAAGATAAATGCTGTTTAAAAAACACTATCTCCTGCTGCCCTCGATACTGTTGGCAGTAGCTTGTGGTCAACCCGGCAGGAAATCTGGCAATGATGCCGATTCTCTGCACCACCTCGTTCAACAGTACTACGATGACAGAATGAAACTGTTTCCACTGGAAGCAACAATGAATGGAGAACATCAGTATGATAGCCTCCTGCCAATTGATATCAGCGAGCACTTTCGTCATCATGCCGATAGCTTCTTCGCCAGCTACGAAACAGCACTCCAGGGCGTAGATACTGCCGGCCTTACACCCAATGACCTGATCAGTTATCTCATGCTGCAGCGGGACCTCAGCCTTAGCAGGGAACGACTGAAATTTCCTGACCATTACATGCCCTTTGATCAGTTCAGTGGCCTTACACTGCAACTGCCCCTGTTAGGTTCCGGCGCTGCCGCACAACCTTTCAAAACGGATGACGACTACCGCCACTTCATGTCCCGCATGAAAGCATTCTCTGAATGGGCAGACACCGCTATCGCCAATATGCGCAAAGGCATGGAAACAGGGGTTGTTTTACCAAAGGCTCTGGTGGTAAAAATACTCCCGCAACTGGCAGACATCGCCAAAAAAGATACCGGGAATGTATTCTACGCACCCCTCAGAACACTGAAAGACACCGCACTGGCAACAGCTTACAAGGCAAGTATTGAACAGTACATACTACCTTCCTATGCACGCCTGCATGACTTCATCGAAAAAGAATACCTGCCCAAAGCCCGCACTACCAGCGGATATGGTGCCCTGCCAAACGGTAAAGAATGGTATGCACTCTACAGTAAATACTGGACAACCACTAACCTGACACCCGACGAAATCTTTGCAATCGGTGAGAAAGAAGTGGCCCGCATCAAAGGAGAAATGGAACAGGTCATGACAGAAACAGGCTGGAAAGGCGATCTGCCCTCTTTCTTTAACTACATCAGAACGGATAAGAAATTCAAAATCTTCTCCACACCAAAGCAGATCCTGGATAGCTTCGCTGCAATCAAAGACCGGATTATGCCTAAGGTAAAAGAGATGTATGGCCACCTGCCAAAAACACCTTTTGAGATCAGGCAAACAGAAGCATTCCGCGCAGCCTCCGCAAGTGCAGAATATATGCAGGGTGCCGCAGATGGTTCAAGACCTGGTGTCTTCTACGTACCTATCCTGAATGCAAAAGAATTTGGATATACAGGTATGCAATGCCTGTTTCTACACGAAGCAATACCCGGTCACCACTTCCAGATCTCTATCCAGCAAGAGAACGATTCGTTGCCTAAGTTCCGCAGATTTAACTGGATCGGGGCATATGGGGAAGGTTATGCACTATATTGCGAAAGTCTTGGAAAAGAATTAGGAATATATACAGATCCCTACATGTACTTCGGCAGATTAAGCGACGAAATTCACCGCGCCATCAGACTCGTTGTGGACGTGGGTTTACACTACAAAGGATGGACCCGTGAGCAAGCCATCAAGTATATGCTTGATTATGAACCAACCAGCGAGCAGGAAGCAACAGCAGAAATAGAGCGTTATATGGCATTGCCGGCACAGGCTTTGTCGTATAAAATTGGCGAAATGAAAATCCGCGAACTGAGGAAAAAATATACTGCTGAGTTGGGCGATAAATTTAACATTAAAGATTTCCACGACGAATTGCTGAAAGATGGTTGCGTACCATTGGACGTGCTAGAAGAAAAAATGGCAAGGAAATTTAAATAAATAGCTATTTACCTTTTGCAGGATGCCCTCACCCTGCAAAAGGTAAATATTATAATAAAATCTATACACCCCAATTAATGTACAGCTTCCTGATATTGCGGATTTAACAATAAAATATGTATCTGCTTTGAGAAAGAATACTTAAATTTATAGTGGGAATTTTATTATTTCAGGGAACACGGAACCTTTGAGGTTTTAGGACGTTGCCACATCACTAAGATACTCTTCTATAACGAAAGCTATTCCTTCAACGAGCCTTTTACCATTTCACGTTTTAAAATTATTGCACGCTTGTGTGAACATTGCGCTTTATAATTTCACAGAGAGACGTTTTAATATTTCACTGAGAGATAGGAATTTTTATTAAACTTTTAAGCTGCCAGTATTATGTTTGACATGACCCTTAATTACTGCCTTGCTTTCCCTGCCGTTGTGCGGGAAGAGAAGTGGGATGACGATGTACGGTTTTCCGTAGGTGAAAAACTCTTTTGCATGATCTCAAAGAGTTCTCCTCACCAGGTTTCCCTGAAATGCAGGTTGGAAGATTTTCACCGCCTCATTTCTCAACCGGGCATTGTACCTGCCCCCTATTTGGCCCGTTACCACTGGGTACAGATCAAACAATTGGACACGTTACCTGTACCGCAATTACAAGCCTTATTACAGAGTGCCTATGACCTGGTGGTAAATTCATTGCCACCGGAAGAAAGGGCGCAGATTATGCGGGAGCAAAGGGTATAACAAACCCTGGATTTTTTGTGGTAGGAAGGTTTGCGCCTGACGCTGGCAGCGTTAAGGTCCCCTATATACCCCTTAAAATATTAAAAGCTTTTACCCATGCAGGTAAAAGCTTTTTTATTTGGTGGGTGGCCCAGGGCCGACATTTTAAGAGAAAACAGTGTAGATGATATCATACACCCCGAAAACGATCAGTGTACACGCAAACACCTTCTCCAGTAATGGTGACTTCATCTTCACCGCCGTTTTGGCCCCTAAATAAGAAGAGGGGATAGCAGTCAATGAAAGCAACAATGCAATATTCCAGTCAATATGGCCCAGGTACCAGTGCGCGATTGCCCCGGGTATAGAAAGTATCGCCGATAATACGATAGAACACGCCAACGCCTGCTTAATAGGCATCTTTAAACGCTTAATAAAGAAGCTGCTGAACAATACACCTCCGGCATTTGCCAGCAAACCCGATAATAGCCCAATGCCTGTAGCCGCCACAATCATTAAACCTGTGTGAAACTCATTGTCTGCAGGTACATCAGTACGCTTTTTCCTTAAAAAAGAAATCAACAAACTCGTACCAATCGCCATGATGAACAAAGCTGTACAGATCATCAAAGTTTCACCCTTCAGGTAATGACTGAAATAAGCACCTAATACAGTAGCAGGCACGCCAAATAATGCCCCCAATCCTATCACTCTCTTATCAAACAGTTTCTCCTTACTATAAACTGCTGTCGCAGAAATTGTACTCGTAATAGCAGCTGGTAATGGGGAAGCCAGCGCATAAAAGGGATTAATCCCGGCAAATATCTGTAACGCTGGTGTACTCACAGCACTACCTCCTTTGCCCAGTAAACCGGAAAGATAACCCACGATCAATCCGATGGATAATATTACCCAATAATCAGTCTGTTGAAATAACGCAATCATATACAGGTTAGACACACACGTGCCGGTTGGCAGGTCGTCGGTTGGTTTTGATGAATTTCCTTTTTAGCAAATAAGTGTCGCGGACAAGCCAAAAGTACAGTGTTGGCGCAGGTTCAACAAAATAATCAGGGTCATTAGGTCATTAATAAAAGTTATGGGATATAACTTTAGGTTATAATTCTGACTGTCTTGAGTTTGAAGGGGAATAGCCTACCAAGTCTAGGAATTATAGGAAATCAGGGGATTTGGTAGCCAATCCCCTGACAACCCATTTATTGCATTGTTTGCCAGATCACATCGTACACATCTACTGCTTCCACCGGGCTTGTCTCCTCCCCCCTCGCAGTGATCAACACCGGGTGATACCGGCTATCTTCTGAAATACGGCCATGAGAACCTTTGATTAAGGTCGCATCCAGGGGAATCACATTCATGAGATACCGGAAACCCAATTTCTTCTTTAAAAGCTTAAAACCTGCCTTTAACTTGATCAAAGGATCTGCAGGGTTCATAAACATCTCTACCGGATCATACCCCGGCTTACGATGAATATCCACCAATCGCGCAAAATCCGGTGCCTTGGCATCATCCTGCCAGTAGTAATAGGTAAACCAGCTATGGGTATCTGCTACCAGCACCAGCTCACCACTTCTTGCATGATGCATATTATGCTGACGCTTGCCTTCGCGATCCAGCACCAGCTGTATACCCGGTGTGTTTTCCACAATCCCTCTCACCTTTTTGTATACCGCAGGATCATTGATATACACATGCGCGATCTGATGATCTGCTACCGCAAATGCCTTGGAAGCACCTGCATCCAGCAGTTCCAGTCCCCGCTCAACCCTGACCGCAATCAAACCTTCCTGACGGAAAATGCGATTCAGGTGGATCGGGTTATTCACATTGGTGATTCCATATTCTGAGAGAATGATCACCCGGGTATCCTTCTTTTCATAATGTGTAACAAGTTGTTTCACGACTTCATCTATCTCATGCAGCTCCTTGCTGATGCGGGGCAGATCCTGTCCAAACTTTTGCAGACAATAATCCAGATGCGGCAGGTAGATCAATGTCAGCGTTGGATCGTACATATCATCTGTCATCACCGAAGCATCGGCAATCCACTGGGTAGACCGTATGTTTGCACCTGGCCCCCAGAACTGAAACAGCGGGAACGTGCCCAACTCCTTTTGCAAATGATCACGCAATGAAGAAGGATGTGCATAACAATCCGGTGCCTTACGGCCATCAGATAAATACTGCGGGCGAGGTGTCACAGAATAATCTGCACTGGAATACATGTTGTACCACCAGAACATTTTGGAAACAGTGAAGTCCGGATCGATCCGCTTCGCCTTTTCCCAGATTTTAGGAGACTCCACCAGCTTATTTGATTGTTTCCAGAACTTCACTTCACAATCCTGACGGTCATACCAGCCATTACCTACAATGCCATGCTCCGCAGGCCATTGCCCGGTGACATAAGTACTTTGTACTGCCGTGGTGACCGCAGGCACCATCGGCTTAATTGTGCGCAACTGGTGCTGCTGTACATAGGCCTTCAAAAAAGGCGTATGCTCCCCAATCAGAGAGGAGGAGAGTCCTACGACGTCAATAACAACTGTCTTTTTCATGATCGTTGAGCCATTCTTAAGAAAAAAATCGTGCTCAAATCTATACTTCCTTTTTCTGAATTCCAAGCTGTTCCATGACCCAGCTAACTTCACGGGAAACTGATTGATCCATAGGCAGTTTTAACTCCGCAGGGAGTACTCCCCAGGTATATGTTTCAACTTCCATATGCTGCGTAAACAATTGTTCACGCTGTAATTCCAGTACTTCCCGGATATCCGACTGGGTGGAGTATAAAAGTTCGTAGTGTTCTAAAAATACGGGTACATGGAAATGTGAACGCCACTCTACTACCTCCCTGTTATTCACGTCTTCCAATGCCTGAGGCAGATCGGGATAATGCAGAAAATCTCCATTCGATTTCCTGGCTATTACCTGGTGTAAATAAGTCGGTTCATTGAACGTACTGAATGCCTGCGCCACTGCATTCCTTTCTGTCGGCGCCGCTGGCATAGCCGCTTTCAGTGCTGCACTGATCTGTAACTTTCCTACCTTCAGCCCGTACTCTTTCAACTTACCTAGTACAAATACCGGTGACTCGTACACCAGCGCAAAGTGGCATACGTCATAGCATAACTGGATATGCCTTTTTATGGCTGCCCCGGCCTCCTTTTCACTCATATCAAACTGGTCCAGCAGGTAGTTGATACCTAAAGGCATCAGGTAAGCAAAGTACCAGTCAATATACTCCTGTATATTCTCCATCAATCCATCCGGCTCCGGTTCTATATCCAGGTGCATGACAGGACCACCTGCCCGATGAATTCTTACTAACTGTCCCAGTACCTGCAGCATATTCAATGTCGCAGTTTCCATCGCCGCCTCCGGATCATCATGCCATAATTTGTATGACAATGGCGCAGTAGAAATACCGCCTTCCATCCCTGCCGGCAACAACGCAGCGAGAATGCGGAACAGACGACTCGTATACTCCACACGATCAGCCGTTGTCCAGTCAGGCGTATGCACCTGGTCCTTCACCACTGTATGATGAAAACCACCGTATGGAAAACCGTTCATTGTAAATACATAACAATCCTGTTCTTTCAGCCATTGCCTGAAAGCGAGCAGATTCACTTCTTTAGACAGCTCCAGACTGGCGGTGTTAGCCAATCGCAAGCCAATACCAAAAGGTTGATCAGGAGAAACAACTGATTTAATAGCGGGAATATATTGTTGCAATTGCGCGAAATGATCCGGCCAGGTTTCACCCGGGTGAATATTCGTGCAATAGGAAAGATGACCTGTAACTGTTCGCATGAAATTAGTTTTTTTATGAAAGCGATCTTACTGTTTCGACAGCTTTGTCCAGCCGTGTCAGATCCATTGCATGCACCTCTGCTGCTACACCGATCCCTTTTAATAAACAAATGGTTAGTCTGCCACCAAGATGCTCTCTGAACTCTTCCAGCCCTTTTATCACGGGCGAAGGCACCCCATCTTTATTTTCCATCAATGGATGGTATACCGGCAGCTGTAACTGCTGTAACAACTTTACTATCCGCAAAGCAGATGCCTGATCGAGCCACCCCAGCAATGAAGCGTAGATACTATCTACAGCCATACCGATGGAAACAGCTTCTCCATGGCGTAATTCAAAATTGGATAACTGCTCTAGTTTATGTGCACTCCAATGACCAAAATCCAAAGGTCTGGAAGAACCACTTTCAAATGGATCGCCGGCACCACCGATGTGTGCCATGTGTAAAGCAGCACAACGATACACCAGTTCCTGCATGAGCGGGAGGTCCCCGTTTGCCAGTGCGGAAGCATTTGCTTCCAGCCATTCAAAGAACGGTGCATCTTTGATCAATGCCACCTTCACTGCCTCCGCAATACCTGCACGCCAATCTTTGGGATCGAGCGTCGTCAGCAGATGTGCATCGTTAAATACAGCTGCCGGCGGTGCAAAGGTGCCCAGGAAGTTTTTCTTCCCTTTGTAGTTGATACCATTCTTCACACCTACACCAGAATCGTTCTGAGACAAAACGGTACTCGGTATACGAATATGGCGCACACCACGATGAGAAACAGCGGCAGCAAAGCCAACCAGGTCCAGCACAGCACCCCCACCGATGCCGATCACAAACGAATGGCGGTCGATAGAATACTGATCAATGGCATCCACGAGACGATAGAAAAGTGGCATATCGTTTTTAGCAGCTTCACCACCAGGTATCACCTGGATATCGCCAGCCAGTTCAAATCCCTGCACTGATCCGCAATAGTGCCTGATTTGTGCCGGAAGGTTGGGATGATGTCTGATCAATCCCTCATCTGCAATGACGAGTAAGCGCTTGCTAAGGTTATTGGCAGCCTGAGATTCCAGGTAATTTTTAAGCAGTGGATTTCCTGAGTCGAAGAGATGCGTGGTAAAGAATACTTCGTAGGAATATGGGACGCTGAATGTCTGTTGAATAACGTGCATATCTTTGGTTGAGTGCTGATCAAATAATTAAAGCCGTTTTAAAAGTACAAAACTGCTACCAGCAAAAAAAATCGCTTTTACCTGCGGTAAAAGCGATTTATGAGTGTGGGCCTGCATCGGGCCTGAAGTAAAAAATCAGGTAACAGCAAACGCCTTCGCTATCAGCAATGAAATTGGTAACAATACCAACACCATCAACGCATGTGGCAATGTTGAAAACGCAGCTACCCATGCCGCATTCATAGCGATCAAAGCGATGATTCCACCTTTCACTGCCTTCCCGATATTAGGACCAGTAGGGTCTTTCATCGCTATCCACAGTGGCCGGTTGATCATTATGATGAATAAAATAATGAACGGAGATGCAATGAGCAAATGCTCATTGTAATACGCCAGGGCGAACATCGTACCATATACCACCGCATAACAAACAGCCGCAATCCGCATGGTAGCAGCGGTTCCACCATGGACTTCACCACGACTGATATAAGTCACCGCAGCAATAAAGATGACAGGAATAATTCCCATCCACCAATATGTTTGTAATGCAGGCATTACAATACTAATACCCAACAATAAATTTAATCCCCTGCAAAGGCCCATATTCACAGGTCCCCATACCTGGTGTTTCCCCCATTTATTGTAAATAAGTGCACTTGCAGTAATACCTAATGCAATAAAACCCGTCACACGGCTGACAGTAAATGCCGCCAGTATCCCAACCAATAAGAGATACGAACCCAGCACAATTGCCTGGGCCATAGAAATAATGCCACTTGGGATCGGACGTTCAGGACGCTCCGTTTTATCCAGCTTTGCATCCATCACATCATTGAATACTACACCTCCACCGTACAACCCTATAGTTGCCAGGCACAGGCAAAGTATTGGCAACAGCTGATCCAGGTAGTTGACAACTTCAGCTCCCAAAAAACCGGATATAGCGATCCCTGCCAACACATCTGCCACGGCAGTTACGATATTTGCAGGACGCATTAAACGTAAATATCCTAGTAATTTGCTAATAATATAATTCACCGGGTACACGGGTTTTCTCAATGACGAATGACGAAATACGAATTGCAACTGATCCATATTCACATACTAGGTTTAATTTGTCAGCACGACGAACAATCTCCAGCCGGGTTGAAACACCTGGCTATGGCTTACGACCTGCCTGGTTATAATCAGGACATCCGTCAATTTTTAATACTGCTGTTTAACTAATAATAGTAGACTGAGCGTTACGGAAAGGTTGTTGACCACCGCGTAATACAGTGCTTCCGTTGAACTTCAGACTCTGATCTATCTGCTTTACCATCTCAAAATCTGCCTCATTAATTTGCCCACTTTGGGCAAAGGCTGTAATAGCATTGCGGAAAGTTACCAAATGAATGTCATTCGAGTCAATACCACTTTCGTGCATGAGGGCCGCTGTTTTAGGTACAGCCAGTGGATCACTGATGCCCCAGTCTGCCGCCGAATTGATCATAATCCGCTCACTGCCATACTGTTTCACAACTTCCACCATGCGTTCATTGCCCATTTTAGTAAATGGATAAATGGTAAAGGCAGCCCAGAAACCCCTGTCCAGCACCTCTTTCACGGTCTCTTCATTGTTATGGTCTACAATCACCATTTTAGGATCAATACCATGTTCAATGGCAATGTCCATACTCCGTGTAGTGCCTTTCTTTTTATCTCTGTGTGGCGTATGTATCTGCACCGGCAAACCCGCTTCCTTAGCCAGTTCCAGCTGTGCACGATAATATTTTTCTTCAGCTGGTGTCTGGTCATCAAAACCAATTTCACCTACGCCTACTACCCCCTCTTTATAAATAAAAAGAGGCAATACTTCCATCACCGCAGCTGCCAGCTTCTCGTTGTTGGCTTCCTTACTGTTCAGCCCTATCGTGCAGTAATGCTTAATGCCAAATTGTGAGGAACGGAAGCGTTCCCAGCCGATCAGGCTGTTGAAATAATCTTTAAAAGTATCAACGCCTGTACGAGGCTGTCCCAGCCAGAAAGCAGGTTCAATAACAGCAGTAATACCAGCCGCTGCCATTGCCTGATAATCATCAGTAGTGCGGCTTGTCATGTGGATATGCGGGTCAAAGAATTGCATTCCTTTTATACGCTCCATAAACGTGGGTACTGTCGTCAAAGGTTGAATTGTTTCTTTTAGTTCGTGACTACAACACATGTCAAATTAATTTCTTGAGACCTGATAAATAAGATTAAAATACAATGTTAGCGATGCAATTTTACAGGTTATACATTTTATGTGTGATACACGTTTATGTTATTTGGTGCAATTGCTGCTTTTTTCGAAGGCTCATATCATGAATTCCGGTTATACCTTTTCACACCTATGCATTTGCCTGTTCAGCCACCGTCATCCAGGTCAGCGAATGATCCGCAATGGCACCCGCCAGTTCCGGCGATTGCTGCAAAAGTGCTTTTGCAGGCGCAAACCCCGTCTGTGCACAGGCTAACGCCGCAGCTTCCCGGTCAATGAGCTGATCCGACACCCAGATCCGATTGATATCAGGCATCAGCTCACTGTCAATGAAAGGTGCTATCAATCGCCATAACATGGGATTAATTTTCCTGCCTGCAGCCCATCGCTCATGTACATAATCCCGGAGAATATGCGCCAACCGCGGATTCGCACGTTCATCCAGACCATGAATGAGATGTACCGGCTTATCAGTAAAAATAGCCTTCATCACCAGCTGATTCCACGCCGCTTCATCCAGGTACCTCCCCGGATAAGCATTGTGTACCATAATGGCTTCCAGCACCCCACCTATGTTCGAACGGACACCTTCAGCAGTACGCAACTTCCACTCCTCAGCATAGGCCAGTAGCGGCAGTGCGCCATACAGCGTAATCTGCTCATTCATATCGGCTGCCGAGAAAAGATCCTCAATCGCAGCAACATAATAAGACCGGTCCTCCGAGGGCAACTGGAGCAACCACCAGATGCGGGCAAGGCGGTCTAACGTATATCCATAAATGAAAAAGTTATTCGCCTCGGGAATATATACATCCGATATAACTTTTTTGCCCGTGAAACGAGGCATAGCAGTGAAAGTAATGTTGAAGCGCTGAGTACTTTTCGCTTCCTGTAGCAACTGCAACTGTTCCTGTAACCAGTTCAGTGCCTGTGGCGTGGCATGCGCTGCAATGATGGCTTGTATTCGACTACCAACCAACACACAGTCATAATTATATGGTTCCATCTTTATCTTTGAGACCTTGGTTGTCTGACTTTAAAGTTAGCGGAATATGATGTAAAATAACAAAAGAGTTACGAAAGGTAGCGTGGTCATTTAAATGGCTTTTTCATAGGTTATTTAAATAGGTTGCAAATAAAAGAGAGGCACACTGTGCCTCTCCTTCCGCCATTCTAAAACCTGATCAGTTCAATCAGGAGTATCTTTATTATTTCAACACAATACAAGCGTATTGTTCATGTTTCTAATTGTATATGTCCAGGAAATATAATCAAGAACTGGGCCTAATCTCTTAGTCAGCAAGCCACGATTTAGATTTCTTACCTGTTGTTGTGTATGCAATATAAGCATTTATTTGTTACAACTGCGATCTAACATGTAAAAATAATGTCAACTTGAGTTACTATTTAATAGATGAGTAAAGCAGGGCCTGGTCATTTTTTCCTATTTTCCAGCAGCACAAGCGGAGTATAGATATTCCAGGCCGGCTCATAGCCATCCTGGATGATAAAACCCCGCGAATAACTCCCCAGCACCAGGTCTATATCCCCATCTTTATCATAGTCTCCCGCCGCCATACAGATCCATCTGCCAGCCGGCGCAAGTCCCGCAACTATATGAGGTTCAAATGATAAGGGCTTCTTCTGTTCAAAATAGATAAACTTCTCCCCCGGATTATGCCGCAGGTCCGCAAAAAATGCAATCGTCGCAAGGTCCAGGTCGCCATCCAGGTCAAAATCTGCGGCAATCACCTTTGTACAACCATTCACAGGGTAAAAGAAATCCGGTTTATCCACATCAAATTTGAAATTCCCCTTATTCAGGAAAACATATACCCCATGATAAGGCTTCAGCACCATCGAGTAATCTCCATTATCACCCGCCGTGTAGATAATATCCAACTGACCATCCTTATTCAGGTCTGCCAGTTGAAAACTGGTAGATCCATACACCGGCGGAAAACGGAGAATATGTTCACTCGTGAATCCCCCTTTCCTGTCATTCAGGAACAACCAGATCCCCTCATCATCGTAAGCAAATAAAACCATCAGGTCAGGATAGCCATCATGATTGAAATCACCTGTTTCTGCATGAATTGCACCCGGAACATCCCGGATCGTTTTCCGGGTTTCCTCATTCAAAAGATAAAGCCCGCCATATTTATGCCCAAAGCCAAGGGTAACAAAGTCCCTCCCAAATGCAAGCGTCTGCACAGGCCTTGGCAATGCCATCGCTATGGTATGCACCTGCTGCTCGGCTGCCGCCTTTGGGGTGATCTTCCAGATCACGCCCGCCAGTTGATCAACCGCTCTCAGGTTACCAATACAGGTGAGAATACCAGTATCAGGTGCTATCCATGCCAGGTCCACACCAGTAGATTGCAGGTCCGTTACCTTTCGTGGCGTTACCCCCTCCCACCGAAACAACGATGCCGTTTTGCCATTCTCTGAACTGGAATACACACCTCCTGTAAATGGATCAATTGACACCATCGTGGTAGTCGCCCGGTAAGTCGTATCTGTTACCTCCGGTACATGTACCATAAACAGCGAACTGTCTTCTTTCAATACCGGCGTAGCCACCTTCAGTGAATCTGGCGCCAACTCTTTGTAGTAGTTCACAATATCATTCCACTCATTAATAGTAATTCCTCCTTTACCCGGATAATACTTATCGCCCTCCCATACACCGATGCCTAATTTAGGCGCCATCGCCGGCAATACATGCTTCAACCAGGTGTTCTTATCCAGCAAGGAAGGATCAACAGCCATATGACAACTACTGCAATATTTAACAGCCAGCGCCTCGCCTTTCGGCCTGCTCTTACAGGAAAAAATAACAACGAGGAATATAAAGGGGATATATCTGATCATACATTACAAGTTAAAAAAAATTACGAATGGCAGCACATGGCCGCCATTCGTAATTCAACTGCCCCGGATTAAGAGGCTCCCGTGTGAACGGGCTCATTCATCACTCAATGAGTATTTTTAATAGTGTTTATTAATAACCTTTATTTTGCTCCAATGTTTTTGTATTACCACTCACACTCAGATCAATCTGACGCTGAGGAACCGGGTAATGTTCGTTTCTGCCTGACACAAACTTACCACCTGTAATGTCAGTCGTAATCTTAGACTCATACGCAAAGAACTTCGTCAGCTCTGTAGCCGCTATACCCCAACGTACCAGGTCGAAATAACGCTGCCCTTCCATCGCCAGTTCCAGCTTACGTTCAAAGTAGATCGCCTTCAGTGCATAATCTTTACCACCCGCAGCAAAGTTGCCGGCAGGATAAGTCTGTACTACATATTTAGCCGCCGGTGTTGTTGAAAAACCACCCATCGGCGTAGCATCATTTATATACTTATACACTGCTGTAGCTGGCTTACCTGCCCTGGTACGCACCTGGTTTACATAAGCCTGTGCCGCATCAAAGTTACCCAGTTGCGCTTCTGCCTCTGCTGCCTGCAACAATACATCTGCATAACGGATCAATACTATATTGATAGCAGATCCTGGTGCCCATGAATTCGGATCTTTATACTTATCCTGGTTATACTGCCAGTATACATTCTTTTTAGGTGCATATGGACCAGCATAATCCTGGTCACGTACCCATGAACGACCCGGATGATTACCCCAATCCAGGTAAGGAATACCACGACGACCTACCGTCCAGTCTAATCTTGGATCCAGGTTACCCGCATCAGGTGTAAATGGCTCTGTTGACAGGATCTTCATATCATTCTTCACGGCATGATCATTATAATCATCCAGGTAAGGTAAACCACCCGCATCTGTACGATAAGAATTCACCAGCTCCTGCGTAGGCTGATAGAATCCGCAACAACCAAATGGACTGTTATACGGGAAGTTCAGCATCTCACCCTGATTCGCATTGGAGATAGAACCAGTACCATCATTGGCCGTCATCTGAATGGCAAATACTGACTCCTTGTTATTCTTGGCAGTAGGATCAAAGTTGTCTTCAAAGCGATCTACCAGCCCATAAGGCAAGCCATTGGACGTCTGGCCTTTGACAGTGATCACATCAAAGAGCGCCTTGGCATCTGCCCATTTCGCCTCATATACATAAGTCTTTGCCAGGTAACAGGCTGCTGCCCATTTATTCACACGACCTACACTACTCTGCGTTTCCGGCAGGTTATCATAAGCATATTTAAAATCTGCTTCGATCTTCGGCCAGATATCCACATTATTAGGTTGTTTATAATCTGCCAGGTTCGTTTCATCGATCCATGGAACTTTGTCATACATTTTCTTCAGCTCAAAGTAGTAGTGACCACGCAGGAATACGGCCTGTGCCTTCACACCCACTTTATCTGCATCTGACATTCCTGTCGCGTCTGGCAATAACGACAACAGCACATTTGCTCTGGCAACCCCTTCAAACAATACCTGCCATTTGGTATTGAAAAAACCATTGCTGGGATCAAAGTTGCCAATGGCAATCTGGCTCACCGGCGGCTGGTCAGTAGCATCACTACCCTTGTGTGCATCACCGGCAGCTACACTACCATAGATCCAGTTACTCGGTGCAGCTTCCCATGGGTTGCCACCATTGAGTGCCGTCACTCCACTATTCTGACCATCCAGCGCAGCATACACACCTACGAGCAAAGCCTGGATACCATCTTTATTCTGCAGGTCAGTACCCTGCAATGCACCCTGGGGACTGCGCTCCAGGAAACTCTTGCTACACGCATCTACCAGTATGGCAGTAGACATCACTGCCGCTATGACTATATATTTTGACTTTATCATTGTTAGCGATTTTTAACAGTTTCAGAATCCAACATTTACACCCACCAGGTACTGACGCTGATTAGGATAAGCACCTTCATCCAAACCAAAGTTGGTAGTACCACCAGAGATCTCAGGATCGATACCTTTATACTTCGTGATCGTGAACAGGTTCGCTGCCTGTACATAGATACGGAAGCGATCTATACCAATCCTCTTCAGCGATGAAGCAGGAAGTGTATAACCTAATCCGATGTTCTTAGCCCTGAGGTAAGAACCGTTTTCTACGAGGTAAGAGTTAGGCACGTTGCTCGTACTGAAAGAGTTGCCATTCTCCTGGATAGGTGCTGTTGCATTGTGATGGTCAGGTCTCCATGAATCGTACAGCGCTGTCTTGCTCTTTGCACCGGCAAAGTTTGCATAGAAGTCAGTCCACCAACGTACCTGGTTCCAGATCTCATTGCCCTGTACACCGTACATGAAAATGGTAAAATCAAAGTTTTTATAATCGAGTTCCAGGTTCAGACCATAGCTGAAGTCCGGGTTTGGATTACCAAGGAATGTTCTGTCTGCTTCAGTGATATGGCCATCGCCATTGGTATCAGCATAGCGGAAACGACCCAGTGCTGCCTGTGACTGATATTCTGCACCCGTCACACCAGTAGATGCCTCTGCTTGCTTATTAGCTGCTGTGATCTCACTTTGATCATTCCAGAAACCAATCACTTTGTAACCATAGAAACTGGAAACCGGTTGACCTACCGCGTTACGAATGATAAAACTACCATTGAAACGACGTGACTCCTGGTCGAAGTAAGGTGCATCATATGAAATAGCTACGATCTTGTTTTTGAACGTAGTAAATGTTCCATTTGCTTTCAGGGTCAGGTCTTTGGTCAGGTGTACACCTGTAGCTGTTAAGGAGAGATCAATACCGTGGTTCTCCATCTGCGCAATGTTCACAGTAGGAGGATCAGTACGACCCGCAGTAGCAGAGATCTCAGGTTTGTACAGCAGATCCTTTACCTTCTTGCTGTAGTAATCCACACTCAGTTCCAGTTTACCTTTCAGGAAACTCGCATCGATACCGATGTTAGAGTTGGTATTACTTTCCCATTTCGCATTCGGGTTACCAATATGCGTCTTCATGAAACCTGATACCAGTGTATTAGACGTACCATTCAGGTCATAGAAAGAAGACCCTTTGTTCAGACCATACTGTGTAAAGGCATTCGCACTTTCTACATTCAACTGGTTACCCATGATACCATACCCCCCTCTGATCTTTAAATCAGACAGCCATGATACATCTTTCAGGAAAGCCTCCTGGGAGATACGCCAGCCTGCGCTCACAGCCGGGAACCAGCCATAACGGAAGTTCTCACCAAACTTACTGGAACCATCACGACGAATCACCGCACCTAACAGGTAACGATCATGATAACTGTAATCCACACGACCAAACAGTGAGAACAAACCATCTGAATACACACCACTGCCATTTGTTACAGTACCTGTACCTGTGGAAAGATTGGTGAAGTTAGGATCGAAAATGAAGTAGCTCTGTGTCGTACCGGTGAGTGACCGGCCATGGTTGTCGTACGCTTCCGTACCTACCAGCGCTGTGATATTATGCCTGCCATATGTCTGGTGGAAGGTCAATGTATTGGTCCAGGTCCAGTTATAACCACTGCTGGCACCTTCGGTAAATGAGTTTACTTTATTGTTTTCTGCATTCTCATATTCAGGGAAGGTGAAAGTATGTGTGCTGGCTGAGAATATTTCACCACCAAATGATGTACGGAGGGTGAATACTTTCAGCACATCTGCTTCCAGGTACATGTTACCCAGCAGGCGGGTGCCGATACCTTTGTTGTTACGGATACGATCCTGGATAGCAACAGGGTTACGCGCGTTACCCAACTGCGCACTGTTTGTACTGAATGAACCACCATAGTTACCTTTGATGTCGTACACCGGAATGATCGGCTGCTCGCGGAAAGCCATACCAATTCCACTGCCTTCAGTGAGTGCATCGATCTGCGGATTGTCTATCACAGAGTATTCCAGGTTCTCACCTATTCTCACATGCTCGCCAATATTGAAACTGCTATTAGAGCGGATGGAGTAACGTTTCAGGTAAGTATTCTTAAGAGTACCCTGCTGATTGGAATAAAAGAAAGAGAGGAAATAACGACCCTGATCGCTGGCACCACTTACAGAGATATTGTGACTGGTAGTAGGCGCTGGCTTGAAGATTTCATGGAACCAGTCAGTACCTTGCTTGTTAGCTTTGGTAATGCGGTAGAAACCATCCAGGTCTGAAGGGTTTTTATAATAAGGATCTACATTATAAAGAGATGGATCAGTACCCGGATCACCTTCTTTCAAACCTCCCGGTGCAATGTAATCAGGCAACACAGGCGTAGCACCGGAGCCATACAAACCATCGTTGTACACAACATTCGGATCTGTATTTTTCAGCGCCATCCATTTCAGGTTAGCCTGTTCCTGGGAGTTCAGCAGGTGCCATACGTTGCCGCCTTTCGGCACCTGGCGACCGTAATAAGCATCGTAAGTTACCCTCACTTTGCCGGGCTTTCCTTTTTTAGTAGTAATGATGATCACACCATTTGCCGCCCTGGCACCATAGATGGAGGCAGAACCTGCATCTTTCAGTACCTGCATAGACTCTACGTCGTTCGGGTTAATATCTACAATGTTTTGAGTTGGCACTCCATCAATTACATAGAGCGGGGTGTTGTTACCAAATGTGTTCACACCACGGATACGTACCTGTGGCTCTTCACCAGGCTGGCCGGAGCCGAGTACCATGATACCTGAAACCTGGCCCTGCAGCTGGTTACTCACCTGTGCTGTAGGTTGGCGGGTGATCTGATCTACATTTACAACAGATACAGCACCTGTCAGGTCTTTTTTACGTTGCACAGCATAACCTGTTACAACCACCTCATCGAGGGAACCGATTTTTTCCGCGAGCGTAACGTCGACTGTAGGACCATCACCAACAGGTGCTTCCTGTGAATTGTAGCCGACAAAAGAGAAAACGAGGACATCACCTTTCTTCGCCTGTAATGAATAATGTCCATTGGGGTCGGTGGCTCCGCCTCTGTTTGAACCTTTTACTGCGACAGTAACACCAGGCAAGGGATTACCAGTGGCTTTGTCAGTAACTTTACCAGTTATACGGGTTTGGGCAAGGACGTTACCGGCAAGCAGCAACAAGGCCCAGCACCATATAATGGTGCGGCATACATGTTTCTTCATAACGTGAAACGTTGTTTTTTTTAGGTGAATGAATGGCCTGATCGAGGTCTTCCTGTTGAGAAAAAGACGCAGCGATGAGAACCGGTTACAGCATAATCCGGGTAATTAAAGAGGGTTTGTAATAATTCCAGTCGTTGAAATACTAATGCTCAGCGCACTGCCCGCGAACGCAGTGTGGGTGTGTCACAATTCCGGTCAGGGTTTATTTTTAAAGGGTATTTTAATACTACAGCACATTTTCTTGAGGGCACATTGCACAGGCTTGCAAACTACATACTACTACAGCTTGTTGTCATGTCATAACGTTTATAAAATTCGTGGATATTAGACTTTGGTTACGTCTGGCAAATTAACACATTCATTTGTTTTATGCAAAGAATTTTTTCTGAATAATAAAATGCTCGCTTTTACCATATGGTGAAAGCGAGCATCTATGGAAGGTATCTTGTACAACTACTCACTGCTGAGATTTTTCACTGGAACAACATTCACTGCCGTAATCGCCCTGCATTATTCCAACACTTCTTCTATTGTCTTCACTGCACGGCCACGCTCCAGTTCATTGTGCTCCTGCCATTGCTCCTGTTGCTGCGCAATGAGTTGCTCGCCTTGCCACGCCTGTACTTTTGCCTCCAGTCTTTTCAGGCAAAGCTGCTTGTTCTCCCATTGAGAACGGCTATCCATTGCCAGCACCTGTATACCTGAAGGCAGGTGCGTACCACGCACCGCTGTCTCTACTTTGTTAACATGCTGGCCACCAGGACCAGACGCCCTACAGGTATCCAGTTTTACATCCGCCAACCTGAACGCCATTTGTTTGGCGATATCAAAAAATGCCACACCTACAAACCAGTTCTTTCGCTTGTGAAACTTTCTGTAGGGACTGCGGGCAATCCATTGTACCGTGCCCGCCCATTCTTTTGATAACCTGTCTATGTCACCACGTACTGACAACAGCGTGGATAGAAAAGTACCCTTCAGGTCTCCAGGTGTACTATCCAGTAAATTCACTTCAATGCCCTCTTTACGACATTGTGCAAATATCTTTTCGGTTACCCTGGCAACTACCCTGCTACATTCTACAGGTCCCCTGCCAGCCGTTATTTGTATGATTGCTTTGTCCATTACTTACTCTTTATACATTCTTACAATGCGGGGTACAAATCTCCCCTCAATGTTTACCAGTTCCTGCTGCGCATCTATCACTCGTTCAATGTCTTTGTATGCCAGCGGATTTTCTTCCACACTCCCTCCTATCAGCGTGACATCTGCATCTGCCAGCATCTTCTTCAAAGCTGACATAGTCACACTTTCTTTGGCGCGCTTACGGCTCATCGCCCTGCCTGCACCATGCGAGGCGGAGTATAACGAGGCCGGTACTCCCTTGCCAGATACGAGATACGCAGGCGTCGTCATACTGCCGGGAATAATACCTAACTCCCCAGCATGTGCAGGCGTAGCCCCTTTCCGGTGAATGATCACCCGGCGACCATCTGCCAATGTATCTTCCCAGGCAAAGTTGTGGTGGTTCTCTATAGTGGCCAATGCCTGCAAACCCGTTGCTTTCAGCAGGTTTGCATGGATCCTGTCATGACATGCCCTGGCATAATCTCCGGCCAACTGCATACTCATCCAGTACTCCTGCCCTGCTTCCGTATCCAGATCTAACCAAGCCAGTTGCTGTGCTTCTCTGGGCAACTTACAGGTATCCATTGCGATGCGGGTATAATGCTGTGCAATGCTGGCCCCTAACCCCCGGCTACCTGAGTGAGATAACAAAGCAAGATACTCCCCTGCCTGTATGCCCAGCGCATTTCCTTCATTCAGCGTGATCAGGCCGAATTCCACAAAGTGATTCCCTGTACCGGATGTACCCAGCTGCCTTTCAGCTTTAGACTGCAACTTCCTCAACAGGTCTGTCGCCTGAAATGTCGGATGATCCAATACTTCATGTTCCTGCACTGTATCCAGTCCACCCTCCAGGCCGAAGTGTGTACATGCTTTCAATGCCGTCTTTACCTGGAAAGCATATCGCTTCAGAAAACTTTCACCGGTATCTAAAATAGAGAGCGCCATTCTACAACCAATATCCACACCTACGGCATAAGGGATCACCGCATTTTGCGTAGCGAGTACCCCGCCAATAGGTAATCCATAACCTGTATGCGCATCAGGCATCAAAGCCCCCTGCACAGATACAGGCAAGGTCATAGCTGTTTCCATCTGTCTCCTGGCACCGGCTTCTATTTCCCTGGCACCGTATACCTTTACATCACCGGCTACCTCCAAAAGATTGTGTGCACGGAAGGGCTTCACGGTTACCTCCTGCAGAAAAGTAGCGGCTATTTTTCCCAATACTTCATCATCTCTGTAAGTAATGGGATGCTCTTTGATATCATTCAAAAGCTTAATCGCTTCGTCTTTTGTATGATGCTTAAAATGTTTTGAAAATATATTTATCACAAGGCTCCGGGCACGATCGTCTGTATAGCCGATCTTGCTGAGCTCTTTAGCTTTTAAACTGCTCATAAGAATGCTTCGTGCGGGCATAGCAATGCCGCAACTAAATTTTTAATAAGGAAAAATTAATTGGGAAACGGGGTGTCCGGCCGGACTAAGCGGCAAGATCGATGGGTGATATGTTGGTACGGTTCAGCATGATTCCTTGTGTTTTAAAAAGATGAAGAAATAAGGAATTCGGCGCAAAGGTATATTTTTTTTATATATTGGTGAAATGAAATTATTCAACATCATCTGGTGCATCCTTTTCATCATTTTCGCGGGATTGCAATACAACGATCCGGATCCATATGTATGGATGCCTATTTACCTGTATGGTGCCACATGTTGTGCATTGGCAGCCAGGGGTAAATATTACAGAAAGGCCTACCTCGTAGGGGTAGTAGTATACCTGTGTTATGCCATCTATAAATTCTTTGATCAGAATGGCGTATTGGATTGGGCAACCAAACATCATGGTGAGAACATCGCAGAGACGATGAAGGCCTCTCAGCCGTGGATTGAAGAAACCCGTGAATTCTTTGGACTGTTCATCCTGATCGCAGTACTGATGATCAATTACTTTTATGCCGGACGTAAAAAAGGAGCAAAATAAGCACGATACTATATGCCTGGTTTTTCCATTCTGCCTGTTCGTTATTCAAAAATTGTAGCTGCTGCCGAAGCAATCGTCTGGCCAATTACCGGCGTCAGTGGTAGCGCTGTAGGTATGGTCGATTATTGCATCACTGAATGCGATCGTATCCCCGTATCTATTCAGTTTACCCTCGGTCAATCCATCTACGGGCCTTACTATTTTATAGACCAGGGAAATGGCGAACACCTGGCCATTGGAATGATGGAAGAACTGGACATCTCCGGTGTGGTCCTGATCATTGGCGAATGGGTGACGATCGAGATTGTTAGCATTTATTCCTGAAAGAAGTACGTGATTTCCCTACCTATATAAAAAATTCATACCAGTCCCCAATAGCCTTGCCTGATAATGTCTTTCAATGAAGTCGTTCACTTCGCTCAAAATAAAAAAGAGGATGGCTCATAAGTAAAACGGATACCCGACTCCATCAGGGATACGAATAAAAAAAGGCTGTATCGTACTTATGATACAGCCTTTTTTTATTGAAGTGTAAAGCAACTATTTTGATTGTAACTCAAACCGGCTGATACCCAGTGACGTTTTTTCCGCCGGATCTGCCGCTACAATTTTGATGTACAGATTATGCAGCTTACCATCTGCTACCGGGGCAAAATTGATCGACGCCGTATTGGGCATCTTCACTTTCGCGCCAGGCCCAATCACCACCTCTCCCAGCTTAGTACCGCCTTCTTTATCCAGGAATACCTGTACTGTATATCCATACTGCAATGCTTCCTGTGAATAATAAGCGATCCCGATACCTGTTACCTCTGTCAGATCCAGGTTGTTGTAAGACACCCAGCTATTAGCCGTTGGAATCAGGAACTTCATGCCATCTGCTTCAAACGTCGTTACACCAAAAGACTGATCGTAGTTTGCAGCTACCAGTTTAGGACTTCTCAGTGTCGCCGTAGCCGTCCCCGTTAGCGGACGAATATTAGGACCACCCTGATCAGTATAGCTGGCTATCAGGTATAATATACCATTGTCTTTCTCCGGTTTACCTGCAGTTGGAGCAACCGTACCCTTCTGTGGCAGGGAAGGTGCCACCTTGTTCTCCGCACCCTGAGACATTACGTATTCTGCCAGTTGATGTGCTTCTCCCGCTGTAAGCGTAGGATGGGCTGACATCGCAGTCTCTCCCCATACACCACCACCACCTTTGATGATCTTATTCGCCAGGTAATCTTTTGCATTCGGATCATCTTTATATTTCGCTGCTACCTGTTTGAAAGCAGGTCCTATTGATTTTTCATCCAGCTTATGACATGTTTTACAATCTCCTGATTCAAACAGGTTTTTACCTGCAATCACACCGGTAATGATCTGATGCCCCTGCTGCGGAATCGCTGCCTGGTCACTTCCTTCCATGTATTCTGCCCGGATGTACATGTTCTCAGGCTTGATATTACCTGCATCTTCCTTGTCAGTTACCTGCACATCATATGCGACTTGTTTGCCCGGGAAATAGAACGTTTTATTACCAGCGATATTGATCTTCACCTCAGGCGTTTCATTACCTGCATACAAGGCTATGCCTTCACTGCGGGTACTGGTACCCTTGTCGTCCACCACTTCTACCGATACGGCATATTCACCTGCTGTTGTATAAGTCACTTCCGTTTCCGGCTCCTTCGTCTCTTTCTTATTCCCATTACCCAGGTACCAGATGTAAGTAAGCTGATCATGGTCGGGATCAGAAGAACCTTTTGCACTCAGTTTCACTTTGAATGGTAAACCACCTGACAGTTTGCTCGCCTGGATCTTTGCTATAGGCGCACGGTTACCACCATTGAAATCGATCCTTGACAAACCTGCATCTTTATTCTTACTAAACCAACCATTACCATACTCCAGTACATAGATCCTGCCGTCAGGTCCCAATTCCATATCAATGATCGCATTAAACTTCGTATGAGGCATGAATGGTTCTGTCTTGGAGAGATTCCCGTCTTTATCAAATGTCACCGCTTTGATCCAGCCTCTCACCCAATCATAAATAAAGAACTTACCATTATAGTAATCCGGGAAACGGGTTTCAGCTGGATAAAACTCATTGTAATACACAGGACCCGCCATCGCATTGCGACCGCCACTACCCATAGAAGGGAAGTCTGGCGACTTATCATATGGATACCAGATCATAGCCGGTACAGCCGGTGGCAGATCCCTGATACCAGTATTGTTACGTGATTCATTCACAGGTTTTGCAGGATCAAATGCGGCACCTGCCTTGCCTGTTTCATAATCATACCGATGATAAGCATAGTTATTACCAACAAACATCGGGTAACCATAGTTCCCCGGCTTCTTTGCCTGGTTGATTTCATCATACCCCCTGGGGCCACGCTCCGGATCATCATTGTTCGCATCAGGCCCTACTTCTCCCCAATATACATACCCCGTCTTACGATCAACAGAAATACGATAAGGATTGCGGGTACCCATCGCATAAATTTCCGGGCGGGTTTTATCTGTACCTTTCTTAAAGAGATTGCCTTCAGGTATCGTATAAGTACCATCCGGGTGAATCTTGATACGCAGGATCTTTCCTCTCAGGTCATTGGTATTCGCGGATGTACGGCGACCATCATAATTCAGGTGCCCCGGCCGGTCATCCAATGGCCCATACCCCTTCGTTACATACTGCTGACCCGGTTCGTCAAATGGCGTGGAATTATCACCTGTAGACAGGTACAACAAATGATCTGCGCCAAAGGCAATCGAACCACCTGTATGACAACAGATATTCCGCTGAGAATACAGTTGCAATACAATCTTCTCTGAAGCACTGTCGATCTTACCGTTTTCAAATGTAAAACGGCTCAACCTGTTGACAGAAGTATCAATCGGAGAATAATATATATATACATAATGGTTAGTAGCAAAATCAGGATCAGCACTGATACCCAGTACACCTTCCTCTGCGTTCACATTCGGTACTTCTGTTTTGTAATAAACCCGTAAAAACCCGGCCTGCGTGAGCTTGTGCGCCTGCTGGTCAAAGTACATGATCTCACCCCTGCGCTGAGCAATGAGAATATTAAGATCCGGCAGAATGGTCATTTCTGTAGGCTCAAAGAATTCACCGGATACCAGTGTATTCTTTGTAAAACGATCCTCTTCCGGTACACGCAGGGTAGTCGCCACATTGTAATCCAGCAGTTGGTTCTTGCCAATGGCATATTTGATACCGCTCAGGAGCAGTTTCAGGACATTCTCCTCTTTATAACTGGCATCTGTATGCCCCAGTTCTGTATAGAACGCACGGCCACCATCATAATCATGGTACCAGCTGATGGGATGATTATCTCCGTTCTTCCCCCCTTCATACGTCTTCTCATCCACAGTCATAATGACTTTGATATTGGGACTGATCTTTTTGAAATTATACCATTCGTCTTCGTGTTCCCATTTGTCGGGCAACTGACCAAAGGATTTATCCTTTACAGTCAATGTTGCCTTGTGAGTGCCAGGAGGATGGTTATCAAAGTAAGCGCCTGCAAGGCCTCCATACCAACCCCACTCGTACTCCGTATCGGTCGCAGCATGTACACCTACATAACCGCCACCGGCCTGTATATATCTTTCAAAGTCTGCTTCCTGGTAATTGTTCAGTACATCGCCGGTAGTGTTCAGGAAGATAACAGCAGCATATTTCTGCAGGGTATCTTCTACAAACATGTCAGCATTTGTGGTCGTATCCACATCAAATCCATTTTCCTTACCTAGTTTTTCAATAGCCGCAATGCCAGCGGGAATAGAGGCGTGGTGGAATCCGGCCGTTTTCGAGAATACCAGCACCCTGGGGTTACCGGGTCTGATCTTTGACTGGCAACCGGAAAGGATAATTCCGCAAAGCACAGCCAGGTAAAATACATACCTTAATCGCATGTTAGTTGTTTTCGTTAAAAAGGGCTGTCTCAAAACGTAATCTGACGGCCCAGAGAATAACGCAACCGTACTCCCTCTCCGTCAGATACCCGAATGAAGCCGGATAAAATTTACATTTGAGACAACCTTTTCTGTATGATTAGTAATAGGTCCCTGTCTTGCCGGCATCAGCATCGGTAGCTTTCAAGCCCATCACATACCTGAGTCCTCCCAGCACATGCCGCATGTACGTTTTATCGCTATACGATTCTTTGGTATGCCCCATCTCCGTGTAAAATGCCCTGCCACCCTCAAAGTCATGATACCATGCCATAGGATGGTTATCGCCATTCTTACCGCCTTCATAACTGCTCTCATCTATTTTGATGAGTACATGAACATCGGGATTCAGGTCTTTAAAATTATACCACTCATCCCACCTGGACCATTTATCGCCCAGGTGACGGGTAGCATCGTTATTCTTATCTACTACTATCAGTGAAGCTGTTTGTTGTTTAGGGTGGCTGGTGAACCATGCACCTACCAGCTTATTGTACCATGGCCAGTCATACTCTGTATCGGTCGCAGCATGAATGCCCATAAACCCACCGCCTTTATGAATGTACTTTTCCATAGCAGCCTGTTCTTTGTCATCTAAAACGTTGCCTGTTGTGTTTAAAAATAGCACAGCAGCATACTTCTTCAGATTTTTGTATTCAAAAGCAGCAGCATCTTCAGTGGTATCCACATCAAAGCCATTCTCCTGCCCCAGTTGCATGATAGCTACTTTGGCAACAGGTATGCAATCATGACGAAAACCCATTGTTTTGGAAAACACCAGCAGACGTGGACGCGCTGCTGCCATCAACCGGGTCATAGGATACAGCATCAATAACGCGGTGGTACATACAATACCAACAAACAGTTTTTTCATATTTTATTACAGTGTTTTGATCTTGATACTGCGGTAGCTTACTACGTTGCCATGGTCCTGCAGGGCAATGTGGCCCTTAGAAAATTTCATAAACCCTTCCCAGGTTTTGAACTTGCTGTTGGCTAATAACTCTTTCCACTCGTCACTGCCAACAGTAGTTTCAATGGTTTTGGTGCCATTGAGCCAGAAAGTGAGATGACCGTCTTTTTTCAGAATGCGCGCTTTGTTCCATTCACCTACCGGTTTTGCAGCGTTCCTGGTAGACTTCTTCAGGTCATACAGATCGCCGGAATTATGTTTGGGATATTTACCATCCGGATGTTTAGCATCATCCAACACCTGCATTTCAGCACCAGTCAGGTAAGTAGCACCATATTTGGGATCTTCATGCACACTGAAGATCAGGCCACTGTTACCACCTTCAGAGATCTTCCATTCGTAGGTAAAATCATAGTTTTCATATTCATCATTGGTCACAAGGTCACCACCACCTTTTTTCACAGCAGTATCGAGCACAAAAGCCCCATCCTGCACCTTCCATCTGTCGGTAGCGCCAGATTGCAGGTAAGTATGCCAGCCAGTAGTCGTTTTACCATCAAATAATAATTTCCAGCCGTCCTTTTGTTCCTTTGCAGATAAAGTATTGGGTTGTTGCGCGAAAACAGTGGCCGACGAGAGACTGAACGCCAAAACGGGAATAAGCAATTTCATATAATGAATGGATTTGTTTGGGTTTGGAATTTTAGCAAAGCGGATTACGAAACAATCAATCAACGAGGTACAATGGTTCCGCAGATCACCCACAGAATGACATAGTTGAGACCCGTAAATTTATTGCCTCCGTAATCCGCTACGGATAATTATGTAAACTACTTTAAAGACAGAATGTACTTCACCATTTCAGTGGCGTCTTCTTTAGATACATTCGGGTGTGCCTGCATGGGCACTTCCCCCCAATGACCGCTACCACCGGCAATGATTTTCGAAGCAAGCATTTCGATGTTCGCATCGTTGGCTTCATACTTAGCTGCTACTTCCTTGTAAGCAGGCCCAACTACTTTCATGTCTACTTTGTGACAGGTCAGACAGTCCGATTTCGAGATCAGCTCTGCACCTTTTGAAGCGGCTGCTTCAGCCGCACCAGCTTTCACCATTGAATTATCAGCAGGTGCCTCATTGCTGCTGCTTGCTGCTGTGTCTTTTTTTTCGCTGCTGTTATCGCTGCCACCACAAGCCGCAAAAAAGAACGTACTTAATACGAATGGTGCCAGATAACGCATTCTCATTTTAGATTCCATTTTATAAGTCCTATTTCAGATTATGACAAATATGTATAGGTTGACATACTCCGTAAGATAAGCAACCTTCTTATTTTTATCAGATAATTATGATGAAATGCCCGCTACTCCAGTCCGAGTACTCTTCTGTTCAGGCTTTCGTCCGCTCCTGCACTGGCAAAATCGTCGAACGCCTTTTCAGTCACACGGATGATGTGATCTTTGATGAACGGCGCGCCCTCTCTTGCACCATCTTCCGGATGCTTCAGGCAACACTCCCACTCCATCACAGCCCAGCCGGAGAAATCATATTGAGTCAGCTTGCTGAACACCGCCTTGAAATCAACCTGGCCATCACCCAGTGAACGGAATCTGCCAGGGCGATCTACCCAACCCTGGTAACCGCCATATACACCAGAACGGCCGGTGGGATTGAATTCCGCATCCTTTACGTGGAACATTTTGATCCGCTCGTGATAGATGTCGATATACTCCAGGTAATCGAGACATTGCAATACAAAATGACTTGGATCGTACAGCAGGCAGGCACGCGCATGATTGCCGGTAGCCTCCAGGAAACGCTCATAGGTCGCGCCATCATGCAGGTCTTCACCTGGGTGAATTTCATAACAAAGGTCTACACCATTCTCATCAAATTCATTGAGGATCGGCAGCCAGCGGTTCGCCAGTTCTTTAAAACCGGTTTCTACCAGCCCTGCAGGGCGCTGTGGCCATGGATATACCGTATGCCAGAGCAATGCGCCACTGAAGGTAGCATGTGCATTCAGGCCCAGGTTACGGCTCGCCTTTGCAGCATATTTTAATTGCTGAACCGCCCATTCAGTACGCGCAGCAGGCTTACCTCTTTTATCAGCAGGTGCAAAAGCATCAAACAGATCGCTGAATGCAGGATGTACTGCCACAAGCTGTCCCTGTAAGTGGGTAGAGAGTTCAGTGATCTCCAATCCGGTAGATTGCACCAGCCCTTTGATCTCATCAGCATAAGTCTTGCTCTCAGCTGCTTTTTGCAAATCAAAGATCTTAGGATCAGAAGTAGGGATCTGCACACCTTTAAAACCTAAGCCGGCAGCCCATTTACAAATGCTTTCCAGGGAGTTGAAAGGGGCAGTGTCTCCGAGGAACTGCGCCAGAAATATTCCAGGTCCTTTGATAGTTTTCATAATAGATTAGATTTCAAATTTTGTCCATTTTTCGTTGCTCTGTCCGGATTTTACGACGTTCTCAATGAAGGCCATACCTCTCACACCCTCTTCCACACCTGGAAAATCAAGTGCTTCAGGAGCAGGTGTTTCACCTTTCAGCTTAGCCAGCAATGTCAGCGCAAAGTTGCGATACAGGTTGCCAAAAGCTTCCAGGTAACCCTCCGGATGTCCGCCGGGCGTACGGGTATTATGAATAGCATAACTGCTTTGTAATGCACCGTAGTTATTGCCCGCACGATAAATTTCTGCAGGTTTGTCCAGCCATTTTACAATCAGGGTATTAGGTTCCATCTGTGACCATTCAATGCCACCCTTTTCACCATAGACGCGGATAGTCAAATCATTTTCTTCACCAGCAGCTACCTGTGAAGCAATGAGCACACCGGAAGCCCCATTATCAAATTTCAGTAACACACCACCATCATCATCCAGGGCACGACCCGGAACAACAATATTGAGATCAGCACACAGTTTGTCGATTTTCAATCCACTTATATACTCAGCCAGATTGGCAGCATGTGTACCAATATCGCCCATACAGCCTGCTTTTCCCGAACGGCTGGGGTCTGTACGCCAGGCAGCACCTTTACTGTCTTTTTCAGAAAAAGTGCTCAGCCAACCCTGCGGATACTCGACATAAATCTTTCTGATTTTACCAAATACACCGTTCTTCACCATCTGCTTTGCCTGCTTTACCATCGGGTAACCAGTGTAAGTGTGGGTGAGTAACAATGAAAGACCAGTGGATTCAACCTTAGCTTTCAGTTGTTTCGCTTCCTCAAGCGTAAAGGTGATGGGCTTGTCAATAGCTACATGGAAACCTTTTTCCAGTGCAAGCATGGCGGGTTCAAAGTGTACATGATTGGGCGTAACAATAGCAATAAAATCCAGTTTCTCATCTGCTGGCTTATTGGCTTCAGCTTCCAGCATAGTCTTGTAGTCAGGATAGGTCCTGTCTGGGTGAAGAAACAACATTTCGCCGGAGGCTTTGGAAATCTCCGGATCAGAACTGAATGCTCCGGCTTTCAGTTCAATCAGACCATCCATGTTCGCAGCAATCCTGTGAATAGCACCAATGAAGGCATTCTTTCCGCCCCCAATCATACCCATTCTTAACTTACGGTTCATTTGCAATAACTTTTTGTTCTTTATAATAGGTTTGAGTTGTTTTTCGCATCCCGCAGCATGAAACGGGAAGTTGTGCACGTGTTTTTATTCATAACGTCATTACTCCACAGCTTTTAAATGTAGAAAACTCCGGGGAAATTCCATCATGAAATTTCTCATTTAACTGAAATAGGAAGATTATAATTGACTTTAGAGTTCCTTTGTATTATAAATTTATTATAGTGGAAAGGAAAGAAAACTGTAAGTAGAAAGAATACAGAACTATAATAAACAGAATCTTATATAAAAAGAAAGAGCCTGATACGACTATCCGGCTCTTGTTTTACTATCCTATGAAAACCCTAATACTGTAAAGGTAGACTGTTGTAACAAGTGAAGGTGTTAAACGGTCGTTAACGACATATTTTTTTTAGAGTGTATTTTTTACCCCTCATACCATTACAACCAGGATAATACAAATGAAGGAATTGATCATATGGGCAAATAAAGACGCATAATGCAATCGGTTGTAACTTTATAAATAAATGTTAATCAAATAATTACAATAATTAAATTTATTACAGAAAACAACTCAGAATAAGCGGACTAAGCATTGATTTGTTTTAATACAACCATTACTGTGAATGTGTATACGTATGGCATTTAGTTGATTAATCACACTGATGCCATTATTATCATTCCGTGGTTTTAAATGTGAGGGTTGTGCGGTTCTACTCATTTTTGTACATTGAGAAATATATATCTATACCTATGAGCAAAGTGCTGTTATTCTTTGCGGCTGTCACCCTCCTGTTTTCCTGCTCCTACTTTGGGAAAGAGGTACCTATCAGTGAACAGGATCGTATGCTGGCCGATTCCCTTCATATTGACCGGCACGCAATTGCTGCCATCCGAACACTCACTACTGCCCCCTTGCATATCCTGGGCGAAGCCGAAGGGTTGGAGTTTGAATACCACCCAAAATCCGGCAAATACGAACGCGTCCGGCAAAAACTCCGGTCAGCAGGTTATCTTCTCTTTAAATCAGCAGAAAATTACGGGAACCTCCCGGACCAATTCGCCGTAGTAAAGTCCAGGGATCAGTTTGATATAATTAAATTAAAATGTACCAGTGCCCCTAATTATGATATTTCCAACGACAGCCTGCTCATCAGGCTACATAACTGGGATAGCCGCTATTCACTGGAGATCCTGGGCGCCGGAAGTGACTGGCTGGAAGCCAGATTTAGTAAAATACCCCCTGCAGACCTCGATTCCTTTGCCCGTGAGATCCATGCTTTTTGTCCGGATATAGCTGAAGAAGGTGTTGGAAATGTGGAAGATCTGGTCCAGGAGCTGAAAGAGACAAGAACTTTGTACCTCTGGTGGGACTAAAATATATTTTTTCTGTTTAAACTGTCATCCTACAGCATTACGGCTTCACTATGTGCAAATAATTCCTAATTTTACGGGCCTTGCCGGAATCCCGGATAGCTGACACCTTGTCATCGGTCGCTTCCAAGCATAATATTTGGGTAAGGAAACGGATTGGAACATAGGTATCCTATGGCCCTACAACTATTTTAACAATCATTCGTAATAAACTAGACATGTTAGGTTTTTTAACAAAGCTTTTTGGCGGGCATAAATCGGAGAGAGACATCAATACGATCATGCCTGTGGTGAAAAAGATCAACGAGGAGTATGAAAAACTGCAATCCCTGCCTGTAGACCAGCTGCGTAATAAAACGCAGGATTTTCGCCAACGGATCAAAGCCCATTTGTCGAAGATTGACGGAGTAATTGCTGATAAACAGGCGGAAGCTGAACAGACTGAAGAAGTAACTGAAAAAGATACTATCTATCAGGAAGTAGACAAGCTGAAGAAAGACAGAGATAAACAAATTGAAGAAATACTGAAGGAAATTTTGCCTGAGGCTTTCGCAGTGGTAAAAGAAACTGCCCGCCGCCTCACCAACAATCCTACCATCACTGCCACAGCAACCCAGCTGGACAGAGACCTGGCAGTAAGAAAAGATTACCTGACCATCGAAGGTGACAAAGTGACGTGGAAAAATACCTGGACTGCTGCTGGTAGCCAGGTTACCTGGAACATGGTACATTATGATGTACAGCTGATAGGTGGTATCGTACTGCATGAAGGTAAGATCTCCGAAATGGCAACAGGTGAAGGTAAAACCCTTGTATCTACCCTGCCTGCTTACCTGAATGCACTGGCTGGCGAAGGTGTGCACATTGTAACAGTGAACGATTACCTCGCCCGTCGTGACTCCGAGTGGAATGGTCCCCTCTTTGAATTCCTGGGTATCACCGTGGATTGTATCGACAAGCACCAGCCTAACACCGCTGAACGTCGTGCAGCTTACCTGGCTGATATTACCTATGGTACAAACAACGAATTTGGCTTTGACTACCTCCGTGATAACATGGTGCATACACCAGACGAAATGGTGCAACGCAAGCACCACTTTGCCATGGTGGATGAGGTGGATAGCGTACTGGTGGATGACGCCCGTACCCCACTCATTATCTCCGGTCCTATCCCCCGTGGTGAAGAACAGGAGTTCCATGTATTAAAACCTCGTATCCAACGTCTGATCGAAGCACAACGCCAGGCTGCTACCCAGTACCTGCTGGAAGCTAAGAAACTGATCGCTGAAGGTAAAGATGATCCTAAAACAGGTGGTCTGGCCCTGATGCGTGCATGGCGTGGTTTGCCTAAAAACAATGCACTGATCAAGTACCTGAGCGAACCAGGTATTAAAGTATTATTACAGAAAGCTGAAAACTATTACCTCGCCGACCAGCAGCGTGAAATGCCGAAGGTAGATGAGGAACTGTACTTCAGCATCGACGAAAAGAACAACACCGTAGACCTGACAGATAAAGGTATTCACCTGATCACCCAATCCGGTGAAGATCCAAACTTCTTCATCCTGCCGGATGTAGGCTCCGAGATCGCCGAGATCGAAAAGATGGACCTGTCTGCCGATGAGAAGCTGCATCGTAAAGATGCCCTGCTGCAGGACTTCGCGCAGAAATCTGATCGTATCCACTCCGTACAGCAATTGCTGAAAGCATATACCCTCTTCGATAAAGACGTGGAATATGTGGTAATGGATGGAAAAGTAAAGATCGTAGATGAACAGACAGGTCGTATCCTGGATGGCCGCCGTTATTCTGATGGCTTACACCAGGCAATTGAAGCGAAAGAGAATGTAAAAGTGGAAGCAGCTACCCAAACCTTCGCTACAGTTACCCTGCAGAACTACTTCCGTATGTATCACAAACTGGCAGGTATGACCGGTACAGCTGTAACAGAAGCCGGTGAGTTCTGGGAGATCTACAAACTCGATGTTGTAACCATTCCAACTAACCTCCCTATTACCCGTAAGGATAATGAGGATTTAGTATACAAAACAAAGCGCGACAAATACAGGGCAGTTATCGAAGAAGTGAAGAAACTGCAGGCTGAAGGCCGTCCGGTACTGGTAGGTACTACCTCCGTAGAAGTATCCGAACTGCTGAGCAAAATGCTGACCTTCGAGAAAGTTCCTCACAATGTATTGAACGCAAAACAACACGCCCGCGAAGCACAAATCGTCGCAGAAGCAGGTTTGAAAGGTGCAGTGACCATCGCTACCAACATGGCAGGTCGTGGTACGGATATCAAGCTCGGACCTGGTGTGAAAGATGCAGGTGGTCTGGCTATCATCGGTACTGAACGCCACGAAAGCCGCCGTGTAGACCGCCAGTTACGTGGTCGTGCCGGTCGTCAGGGAGATCCGGGTACTTCCCAGTTCTTTGTATCACTGGAAGATGACCTGATGCGTATGTTCGGTTCTGATCGTATCGCAGGTCTCATGGACCGGATGGGCTATAAAGAAGGCGAAGTGATCCAGCACAGCATGATCACCCGTTCTATCGAAAGAGCACAGAAGAAAGTAGAAGAAAATAACTTCGGTATCCGTAAACGTCTGCTGGAATACGATGACGTGATGAACAAACAACGTACTGTGATCTATGCAAAACGTAATCACGCATTGTTTGGCGAACGTCTGGCAATTGACATCGACAATTCATTCTACGATGTAGCCGAAAGCATTGCCAATACACACAGGGAAACCGGTGACCTGGAAGCACTGAAACTGGATGCCATCCTCAACTTCGCGATCGATGTAGATGTAACCCAGGAAGAACTGACCAAAGGTGATGTAAATGCACTCGCATCTAAACTGTACCATGCTGCGAAGGAAAACTACCAGCGTAAAGTACAGGATATCGCACAGAATACACTGCCGGTGATCAAACAGATCCACGAAGAGCAGGGTCACCACATCGAGAATATCTCTATTCCATTTACAGATGGTAAGAGAGGTGTCAATGTACTGGCCAACCTGCAGAAGGTAGTTGATACCAACGGTTTTGAAACGATCAATTCCCTGGAACGTAATATCACCCTGTCACTGATTGACGACGCGTGGAAAGAGCACCTGCGTGCGATGGACGACCTGAAACAATCTGTACAGAGTGCAGTATGGGAACAGAAAGATCCGCTGCTGATTTACAAGTTCGAAGCATTTAACCTGTTCAAAGAGGTGACTGCAGAAACCAGCAAGGAAATCGTATCTTTCCTGTGTAAGTGTGGTATTCCCGTACAGGAAGATGGCCGTTCACAGCAACAACAACGCCAGCAGGCACCACCGCCGATCAGAGAGGCAAGAGAACAGAAGACTGATATGAGCAAGATGAAAGCGACACATCAGGATTTTGAATCCACCAATGGTCATGAAGCACAGGAGTATGCAACGAATGCAGAACCGATGAAGCAGGACCCGGTGAAAGTAGGCCCTAAGGTAGGAAGGAATGATCCTTGCCCTTGCGGAAGTGGAAAGAAGTTCAAGAACTGTCACGGAAAGGACCTTTAGTCCTTACTTGATGAAAATAGTAAAAAGGGTGTCTCTGCTGAGGCACCCTTTTTTGTTTGTTTAGTAAAGGTCTACGCAGCTAGATGAAAGGGGAGGGTATGGCGGGGACGGAAAAAAGCGAGGATGGAATTGGGGTTACGAACACAGATCTGGATATGGCTTTTGAGTTTGATACCGGCACCCGGGAAAGCAGGAGCGCCTTCGATAAATGCACAACGAACAGTGTCAAAGCTGGGTGTGAAAACGAAACCAAACTTTTGCTTCTCCATTTCCTGCTCGCATCGCATATAGTAATGCATATGTTCAATTACGCTACAATCTAATTCGCGCAGTAATTTATCATTGTATAAATCTGACTTAGCGTTCCTGTTTATAGGTAAAGAATCCATACTCCTTCCCATACTCAGATAATAATTGGATAAACTCTCTGTATACTTTGAATCCAGAAAATTACAGCAATGCCCAGGATTGATGACAGCCCCTAATACAGCTGGCTGCTTTATTTTACCCTGTTTACATTTTTCATGGGCCCATTGCCAGGCCCTCTTTTCATTATTCTCCCAGAAGTACATTCCATGCCCTAACCAATCGTAAGGATTTTTCTTAAAATAAAACTCATTGGGAGCATTAATTAACCGAAGGCAGGTTTCCTCGTCACATCCATGGAAACCCAGAATAAGATGGTCTTTGATGTGGTACATAAAACATGTTGGATTATTCGTTCTTAAAATCAATATAATTCCATACTTCATACTGCCGTGTAAACTTCCCATTTTCATCGACAATACCGGCATCCTGAAGGTATTTCAAACTTTCTTCAGGAGTACGCTGCTTAGCATCCTCCAGGGCCTTTTTCGCGATCTCACTAACTCTATTGACCTGAAAATCCGGATGAAAAATATCCATCATACTTTCTGTTTTAATTGTGAACAATAAATTACTCCACAAATTTACCCCCAATCCCCCTCCCAGCCTAGCTTTCCGCGATCCAATTTTGTTCATTCTGCATATATCTTTTCTCACTTCAACCATTCCCGTTCATTCCTGACAATCCTACAATTTTCCCTACCTTCGCACCCGAAAACCACTTCACTATGCAGCTGAACAAATACATTGACCACACGGTCCTCAAACCTACCACCACCCTCGAAGACATCAAAAACCTCTGCATGGAAGCCGTTGAATACGACTTCGCCGCAGTATGCGTTCCCCCTCCCTTCGTAAAGGTAGCCAAGACCTTCACCAGCAGCACTACCACCAAAGTGGCCACCGTTATCGGCTTCCCCTTCGGCTACTCGGCCATCGAAGCCAAACTCGCCGAACTCGTCCTCGCCATCGTCGACGAAGCCGACGAAATCGACATGGTCGCCAACCTCCTCGCTATCCGCAACAAAGACTGGGACTATATCGAAAAAGAAATCAATAACATCATGGCCGTGATCCGCAACCAACCCAGAAAAGTGGTACTCAAAGTGATCATAGAAAGTGGCATATTATTGGAAGAAGAAATCATCAGGTGTTGCGAGATCTACGCTAAATACGGCGTTGACTATGTCAAAACATCCACCGGGTACGCCGAAAAAGGCGCCTCCGTTGAAGCCGTAAAACTCATGCGGGCCCATCTGCCGCAAAATATTCAGATAAAAGCTTCAGGCGGAGTTCGTACATTTGCCTTCGCCCAGGAGCTGATCGCTGCAGGCGCCACCAGGTTGGGAACTTCCAGCGGCGTGGCACTCATGAAAGAGGCAAAAGGGGAGGCGACTAATGGTGCCGCAGGCACATATTAACCATCATCCCCATCAGCTAAAAGACTGAACATGAAACACATAATCATATTATTATCCGGATTACTGATCGGTACCCTCGCTTCCGCTCAGGACAATACCCTGGCCACTGCCAATACCGGCGGCGTAAAAGTGGTGAAAGACAGCCGGCTCGATCTGCTGATAAAAAAACAGATCTATATCAACACCCTCGCTATCCGCAACCAACCAGGTTTCAGGGTACAGGTCATTTCTACCAACAAGAGAAATGAAGCTACCGATATGAAAGCCAAGGTCATGCAACTTTACCCTGACTACCGTACCTACCTGGACTACCAGGCTCCTTACTTCAAAGTACGCGTAGGTGACTTCAAAAGCCGGGACGAAGCTGCTGACCTGAGAGATAAATTATCTTCCAGCTTCAACGGCGGCGTGTTCGTTGTACCTGCCATTATTAATCTACAACCAGAGAAAGAGGCAGGGAATGAAGAATCGTATTAAGGAACTCGCACACAAATACGCGCCCGAGTTCATCGCTATCAGAAGACATATTCACGCCAATCCCGAACTCTCCTTCCAGGAGTATGAAACGTCAAAGTACATTCAGCAACAACTGGATAATTTCGGGGTGAAATATACTGCCGGCGTCGCCGGTACCGGGATCGTTGCCATCATTGAAGGAAAAAACCCTTCTAAAAAAGTGATCGCACTCCGCGCCGATATCGATGCCCTTCCCATCACTGAAGCCAACGATGTGCCTTATAAATCATTGAACACCGGCATTATGCATGCCTGTGGACATGACGTGCATACTACCTGCATTTTAGGAGCTACCCGCATCCTCCAGGAACTGAAAGATGAATTCGAAGGCACCATCAAGATCCTCTTCCAGCCAGGTGAAGAAAAACACCCCGGTGGAGCAAGTCTCATGATCAAAGATGGCGCGCTGGAAAACCCACGCCCCGATGCCATCCTCGGTATGCACGTGCAGCCTTCTATGGAAGCCGGTTTACTGGGCTTCCGCGCAGGCCAGTATATGGCCAGTGCCGATGAGATCTATATCACCATCAAAGGCAAAGGCGGCCACGCTGCCCAACCTCACCTCACCACCGATACAATTCTCGTAGCATCACACCTGGTCGTGAGCTTACAACAGGTGATCAGCCGTAATAATAATCCTTTCTCTCCTTCTGTGCTCAGTATCTGTGCATTCAATGGTGGCTATACCACGAATGTAATTCCCAGCGAAGTGAAACTGATGGGCACCTTCAGGGCAATGGATGAAACCTGGCGCTTTAAAGCCCACGAAATCATCAAAAAACAGGCAACTGAATTAGCACACGCCATGGGGGCAGACATCGACATCGATATCCTGGTAGGCTATCCCTGCCTGTATAACAATGAAGAAGTGACCGAACGCTCCCGTGCATTGGCAGGGGAATATCTTGGACAGGAAAATGTACAGGATACAGAAGTCAGAATGGGGGCGGAAGATTTCGCCTTTTATAGCCAGATCATCCCGGCTTGTTTCTTCCGGTTAGGAACCGGTAATATAGCAAAAGGTATCACATCCGGTGTACATACACCTACATTCGATATCGACGAACGTGCTATTGAAACAGGGATCGGAACAATGGCTTATCTAGCTACACAAATCTAAAAAATTGACAGCGCCCGCTTTTAAGCGGGCGCTGTCAACATGGCTTTGCTTATAACCAATCAATTATCATTATCTTTCAATATCATTCTTCATTGTATAATGGTTGTCCAGCTTCGTTAACTTTAATAAGCCCCACTTATCGATACTTAATTCCCGCAAACTATCCGCCTTCACACTCAAACCCATCAGCTTTAAATTGCTGAAATCTATTTGCCCATACAAGCCCAGCTCAATTTTCACCGAATCAATATCACTCCTGGTCCACGAGTTAATCATGTTATTTTTTCCTCCTTTACAAGTCAATTGATGAAGAAATACCTCTGAAAAACCTATTGAGAAATCATCCAATCCAATCACTTCCAGCGATGGCTGCTTAAACCCGGAAACTCCCATATTTATATTATTTGCAGCAGCCCTGATAAAATGTACAGAAGGACAATACACAAGTACTTTGTAAGCCTTATTTGGCAACAGGTATAACGTATCACCTTCCTGTTTGTAATGGAATTGCCCACCATCCAATCCCATAGGAACCACCTTAAAATTTGAATCAGCCATCACTTCCAGCTGATTCCCCTGGCTCGGATGGACTACAATCGCTTTAAAAGGTCGTAACGCAATCTCTTTATCCACATCATCACCCTGGAATCGCAAGGCCTTCCCATCCCCATTTATCCCCTTCTTAAAATAGGCCCACAACAACACATCTGACGCCAGCATCAACAACACGATGATGCCAACGAAAACAAGTAACATTTTTATACTGGTCTTCATAATTGTAAAATTTAATTACCTGAAATGTGAACGCTTATACTTCTCATAATGCGTCTTCAGCTCATCCAGTTCTATATCCAGCAGGTAGATACTCCGAAAGAACTGCGGCAATTCATTCTCCATGAACCGCTCTTTCTTCAGCTGTTTTATCCGCTTCATCGCATCCGATGCTACGAAATATCCAATCCCCCTTTTATTGTAAATGATCTCATATTGCTGCAAATACTCACAGGTACGCATCACTGTATTGGGATTGACTTCCGTCTGCACCGCCAGCTCCCTCACGGATGGCAGCCTGTCATCTGCCTGCCACTTGTCTAACAGGATCTGTTCGCAGATATAATCTGCAATCTGCAGGTATATCGCTTGTGATTCTTTAAATTCCATGAGTTTAAAATTTAAATCTCCTTATCCTTTAACCTGAAATATGCCAATACCCACAATGCCACCGGAAATATGTAACCCATTGCAAAATATAGTACATCCAACAGCCATTTAGGTGATTGCAAAAAGATGGAGATATGAGATACATTACCTGGATTGCCAACAAGCGATACCCCAAAGAATGGAGCAGATGCTGCCCAATCCATCAAATGACCATAAAACAGGATGTTCATAAAAACCGTATTGATGGCCCATATCAGCAAAACACTAATAAATACGGCAAACAATGTTTTGACAATACTGTACTTAGGAAAGTAAACTGATCCCAACAGGATAATTGATTGGCACATAAACCACCAATGATACAGCACCATGACATCATCTCGCAGATCTTTAGAAAAATCAAAATTGATCACATGTTTTTCACTGCTCAGAGACAAGATAAACGTACCAATGAGCGTCGCTGTCCCAAAAGCTATATGATATACCAGTAAAAAACCTACCGTCGTAATCAACAGCGTGGTGAGGAACTTTTCAAAATGAGAAGCAGGCAACAATAGATAATCAATTCCCCTGGGTTTGTCGGCTAACTGGATAAATGAAAAACCGGTAAAGATCAACCCCGTGCCATACAACAGGACACCATAAAAAGGAAAGATAAAGGAAAGCTTTACCACCTCCCTGGAATTCGTTAAAATACCAAACAGTCCTAATGCAACTAGCACACCTACCAATACCACCAAAGACATCAGGTACAACCGCAGATTGTCTACAATATGCTTTTTAAAATACGCCCCAAACCTGGGCGCATGAAATACATTGCTCGTTTGCATAAGGGAAATTAAAAGAGTTGATTAATCCGTCCGGAAGGCTCCAGCACGGCATTAAAGAGCAGTTCCATATCCAGTCTGCCAGGTATGCCACCAGTATTCTCTGTGATAATAGCATGCCCCAGTCCTGAACTTTCTGAGAACAACACGTTCTCTGCCTCTTCCAGTTGCTTTACATTTCTGAAATGCAGCCGCTCCGTCACCGTCTCTACATCCTGCTTAAAAATAATCTTGTGATTGTCTATCACCACAATGCTGTCAATGAGGTTATCCAGGTCTCTTACCTGGTGCGTGGAAATCACAATACACTTCTCCTCATTCACCGCAGCAGCAATCACCTTGCGGAACTGGCTCTTGGACGGAATATCCAGGCCATTTGTCGGCTCATCCATGATCAGGCATTTCGTATTGGTAGCCAGACCAAAACTGATGATTACCTTTTTCTTCTGCCCATAACTCATATCAGTGAGCTTCTGGTCACGAGGCACTTTAAATTCATGCAGGTATGCCTGGAATGCGCTCTCATCGAAATTGGGATAAAAAGGTGCATAGGTGTTCACATAACGGCTGATAGTCACCTGCGGCAGGTAAAACTCTTCAGGCACCAGGAAAAGATGACTGAGGAAAGCAGGCTGCCGACGTTGGGACTCATAGCCCATCACCGTACATGTCCCGCTTTTGGGAAAAAGCAACCCTGCTATGTGCTTCAGCAAACTGGATTTGCCGGCCCCGTTCCTGCCCAGAAGACCATAAACATGACCCGCCTCCAACGCTAAATTCAACCCCTCAAACAATGGCCTACCCTTTTTGTAGTGGAAATGAAGATTCTGGATAGTTATCATATAAAGTGATTTAGTGTACTACTTAACTAGTACACTACAAAGATAGAGAAGGGACTGATATTTCCAAATTCAAATAAAAATATTTTTTATACAATTCAGGCCCCCCCGCTACAACCTGACAAAACGCCCCTGCATTTTCCCACAAGCACGCAACACATCCTCCTGTATTAACGCATCCACCACCTCCCATTCTTACTCCCTCACCCTTGTCCCTACCCTGCCCTCCCGGCTGCCACCCGCTAATACGCTAACCCCTCCCTGCTTCCTCAAACAAACCATCTTCCCACTCTTACTCCCTCAACCCATATCCGTCTCCTGTATCCTACCTCCCCCCGCTAATACGTTACCTGCCCCCTGCTTCCTCAAACAAAACCATCTTTCCCATGCTCACCCATTCTTACTCCCTCAAACAATATCCCTTCCCCCTCCCTGCTTCCTCAAACAAAAC
>NZ_JBCNKF010000034.1:0-96295 GCF_039596155.1 Chitinophaga sp. | reverse complement strand
TCGGGATCTATTTGAAAAACTTTCCTTCTCAAAACGATTACCCAAAAATCAATATAGGGCGACCCTTAAAATGCTATATAACTCAAAAAAATGAGAGGGTGCCTCATTTACTTATGAGACACCCTCTCTTCTTTTTATTAATAACCCGGGTTCTGATAGTATAATCCCGGTTTTATCTGCATCTCGGATTGTGGAATCGGGTACAGCTCCTGTGTCACATCCATAGATTTTGCGTAATTGGTCTGCAACCACGGATTCATTACCTCTAAACATCTCCCCGTTCGTATTAAATCTCCCCAATAGATCCCTTCCCATGCCAGTTCATGTCTTCTTTCCGTTTCCAGTATAAGCCTGAATGCTGATTGCGATACACCGGAAACAGAGGTAAGTCCCGCCCTTGTCCGGATCCTGTTCACCAGGTTCAGCGCTTCCGCTGTAGGACCCGTGGTCTCATTCACGGCCTGTGCATACATCAGCATTACATCTTCAGGCCGCAGAATAGGAAAATTGATTCCCCAGTCTGAACTACTGAGAATAGAAGCAGCGGCAGATGAGTCAAGATACTTTCTGAAGTAGGCACGCTGGGTCATCACACCAGCTTTATTTCTGTACACCGTGTCGAGGATCACGAATTTTCTTTTATCACCTGCTTCAAAACTATTGATAAGATCAGCGGATGGGAACCCCTGCATGTAATACGCGCCATAAGGCGTTATTTTGGTATCCATGTCGATGGGAATCACCTCTCCGGGAACCGGATTCCCTAACCCTTTTCCACCTGACAGGTATTGTACTTCGAATAGGTAGTATTTATTATCGCTGGATGTTTTAAAGATCTCTGCATAGGTTGGTGCAAAAATCCATCCGTTATTCTCAGCATCCAGTACCTGGCGGAATACGTTGATAGCATTGGAATAATTTTCCGTTTTGTTAAAAGGATAGCCTGCCATAAACATATAAGCACGGCCTAATAACCCCAGCGCAGCGAGTTTGGTTGCACGCCCCTTGTCTGTACCACCGTAACTGGCAGGTAAAAGTGATGCCGCTGCTGTAAGCTCACTCACGATAAAATTGTAAATCGTATCTGCTCCTACACGGGGGTAACTGAGCACTTCCGCGGAAGAAACGGTGCGATCGATCAAAGGCACTGCACCGAAAGCTTTCACCAGCTCAAAGTAGGCAAGCGCACGAAGGAATTTACATTCCCCCTTCATCCTGCTACGCCTGGTTGTATCAGTGAATGGAATATGATCGATCCTGTCCAGCACCTGGTTGGCTCTTTCTATCATTTCATAATCATTGGTCCAGGCAGCTTGCAATGTACCCAATGCCGGCGTAATTTCAAATGCGGAGAGGCTGAAGTAATCTCTTGCTGCATCCTGTCTGTCTACATAGTAGTTATTGGAACGTACTTCTGAAAGATATAAATTATTTACGTCAGGAAAGGTGAGCAGTTTGTTATAAACCCCACTCACAGCCTGTACGATGTCATTCTCCGTTTTATAAAAACTACTTTCATTCTGATTGGAAATAGGCGCCGTGTCCAGGAAATCTTTGTTACACGCCACCAGTATAGCGAAGCAAATGATTGCGGAAATATATTTCATGTGAATCGATTTTTATAATCCGATATTAATACCCAGGCTGTATGTTCTTGCAGTTGGATAACTGGACCAGTCGCTCAGGTAATCATACTGAAAGGCTTCAGGTGAATAACCCCCGGAATAATTATCATGCATCCAGAGGTTGTCTACACTGAAATACAGCCTGGCATTCTGTAAGCCTTTTACAATACCGGGCCGGAAGTTGTAACCGAGGGTGAGGTTTTTGATCTTGTAAAATGCACCACTGTACAACCAGCGGGTGTCATACAAACTGGCCGTAGAGGCATCGATACGGGGAGTCTTCCCATCCCCCGGCTGACTAAGACTACGGAAGCGGTTCACCCAAACCTGCTTCGCATTGTAGTTGCCCAAACCAGTAGTGGGACGATCAATGTTGCGGCCGAACATACTGAAGATCTGGTTGCCCCATTGCCCCTGGAATAAAACAGACAGGTCAAATCGTTTATAATTGAAACGGTTTGTCATTCCCCAGGTATAATTGGGGTCGGGGTGCCCTACTTCCGTCATATCATTGGCATCGATAGAGCCATCTTTGTTCACGTCCCGGTACACGGGATCTCCGATGATGCTGCTGACCCTTTTAGGCTGATTTTTCAGCTGTTCTTCCGTCTGGTATACTCCAATGGCATCATAGAGTACATAAGAGTATAATGGCCTTCCTACGGCTATTTTCACGGTACTTTCCCAGCCTGTATAAATAGGGGTATTATCATTATTGAGCTTTACCACCCTATTTTTGTTCCAGGAAAAATTGAGGGAGGTTTCCCAACTGAAGTTCTTTGCATTGATGTTTTTTGAATTCAGGTTGATCTCATACCCCCAGTTCCTTACAGAACCGATATTGGCATTTTCCTTTGTGAAACCGGTCGCTCTCGCTACCGGTACACTGAGCAGGAGGTCTCTGGTCATCTTATCGTAGTAGTCAAATGAGATGTAGAGACGGTCATTCAGCACACTGGCATCAAAACCCACATCATTGGAGGTTGTTTTTTCCCAGCGGAGATGAGGATTCGTGATGCTGGTAACAGAGAAGCCTGTGGATTGTGCAGGTGTCTCTCCAAATGCATAGTTGGTACTGGTCACCAAACCAATTGCCGGATAATCTCCACCGATTCTGTCATTACCCGCAATCCCCCATGAATAACGAAGCTTCAGGTCATTGAAGATATGTTTCACACCACGCATGAAAGACTCATCACTGATCCTCCATCCAAGAGATGCAGCTGGGAAAGCCCCCCACCTGGAATCTTCACCAAAGCGGGAACTACCATCCTGCCTGAAGCTCACTGACAACAGGTACCGGCTATCAAAATTGTAGTTAACACGACCGAAAAAAGAAGCCAGTGTACGTTTCGATTCGGTAGTATTACTGACTGTGACTGTAGAGGAACCCTGATCAAAGGTGTACAGGTTATCATTGGCAAATACCTTGTTGGTTTGGGTGCTGCTGGCGGCGTTGTTGCTTTCTGTACTTGCACCGGCTATAAAATTAAAACCATGCCGGCGCAGTTGTTTATCGTAGGTAAGCAGTGCCTGAAAGAGGTAGTATTGCGTACGGGCCGTCTTACGGGTAGCCGTACTTTGTGAGCCTTCTACTGCAGTACGCCTGGCAGAAGTCACAGCAGTAGGCTGGTAATATTTATAGTCACTGCTACTGCTGTTCCAGGCACCGGTCAGGTTCAGGCGAAGCCCCTTTGCCAAAGCAGCATTGATATACATCTGAGAGAGCAATTTGGTAAGCTCTGTTTTGTTCATTGTCTTTTCCATCACTTCGACGGGACTGATCTGATCTGCCACCCAGCGGTAAGCATCTGTGCCGATAGAACCGGAGTGGATGCCTACTCCTTTCTCCTGAATAGGTGCAGTACCAGCTACAGAAGGACCAATCCCCCCGCGTCCATCAATGCCTGCCCCATCTGTCCATGAGATGGAGGGTGATAGCTGCAGGCCTACTCTCACCCGCTCACTGAGTTTTATTTCCATGTTGGAACGGAAGGTATAACGCTTATAACCGGTGTTCGCGGCCATTCCATTCTGATCCATATACTCACCCGATAAAAGGTAAATGGCATTTTCATTTCCTCCTGAAGCAGAGAGATTATATTTCTGCATCCATGCCGGCTGGAAAAATTCATCCTGCCAGTTTACGTAATCGAGACTATCTGTACCGTAATTCCAGTAAGGATCATACATGTAGGTTGTATTGGCCAGTTTGTGGGTATTGGCGGTTGTACCGCCCAATTCACCTGCACGGAAAGCCATGTTATCACTGGCCTGATAGTTCTTGCCTTTTGTTCTGCCCAGGGCAGTCCAGGAAGAGTCGATAAGATCTTTCCTGAACTGGATCCATTGCTGAGGACTCATCATCTTCACTAACTTCTCCGGTGCCTGTCTGGCATAATTGGCCGAAAAAGCAATGACTGGTCTGCCGCTCTTTCCCCGTTTGGTAGTGATGAGCACTACACCATTTGAGCCTCTTGCACCATAGATGGCTGCTGCCGATGCATCTTTTAATACATCTACAGACTGTATAGTAGTAGGATCAATATCACCTAAATCATCAACCGGAACACCATCTACAATATACAATGGATCATTGCTGCCGGATACAGAGGCAGCACCTCTTACCCTTATTTGTAAAGCGGCTCCGGGAGTACCTGTGATGGACTGTACCTGCACACCGGGCATCTGGGCTGCCAGTGCCTGATCAATGCGGGTAATAGGGCGGTCTTTGATCTGTGCTTCGCCGATAGAAGCTACGGCACCTACCAGGTTCTTTTTTGCAACACTACCATAGCCGATGACTACAACTTCATTCAATCCCTTATTTGATTTGGATAAGCGGATAGTGAGATGTGGACCACTGACGGTCACTTCTTTCTGATCGTAACCGACGTATGAGATGACGAGTACGGCATTGTCCGGCACATCGAGGGTGAATTGTCCCTGTGCATTGGTGGTGATACCCTTCGAAGTACCTTTTACCTGCACACTCACCCCTATTAACGGGGATTGGTCCGCATCGTCCAGGACCTGCCCGGTGATGGGGCCAAATGCTGCATAGAGGCATTGCGGCAGGAGTAGCAATGCTGCTGACAATAAAAGTTGTTTCATAACGCTTTCGTTGGTTGATACTAATGAAAAAAGATTAGCCAGGCTACCAGTGCGGTAGCAGATAAAATGAGAATGAGCAATAGTTTTTCTAACCGTTTAAGACGCGTGAGCCGTTGTTGGTGGTAATGCGGTTCCATTGGGTAAAAGTAGCAGTAGGGCCAGGCCGGAACAATGGAGGATTGTACTATTTAATGGAAAATTTGACAGGTTGTAGCAAAACAGCTGTTTCCAGCCAAAGGCGGAAACAGCTGTAAGACGGCGGCTATAATACAAAGAATGCCCAATAGTTTACTGATCAGTTTTGAATGGACCTGCCGGTAGCCCCGCTTTATTATAGAGATTCGTTACAGGATTACTGGCCCATCCATACCTTACCATTACAGGTTTTGAAATTTCAGGCGCCGACACGACCACCGTATTTCCTTCAATGCGTGCATTCGCAAATACGAATTGCTGATCCGCACCTGCTATCGCAAATCCTTTCAGCGTATCACCTTTTATCACCAGCCCTCCATCCACATGATCAAAATATAACCTGATCTGCCTGCCTTGTACTTCCATTTTCGAAAACATAGGACCACTGCAGGCATTATTCTGCCCATAAGTTTTTGCTGCTGCAATCAGTGCCAGCCGCAATCCTATTACCTGCTTATCTTTCGGATGTATATTACCCGGATCTTCCGGATTGGCATTATCTATTGCTACAGCCATCCCGCTATTCGGTATACTTAAATTCTCCAGCTGCGCCTGCCTGATCAACACCGTTCCATTCTCCTTTACCGGCAATGAATCCACCTTTCCATAATTCGCCAGCTGCACATAATAAAAAGGAAAATCTCCCTGGCGCCATTCACGCCGCCAACTTGCTACCAACGTCTCCATCAGCGAACGATAAATGCCTGGGTTATTCGTATTGGACTCTCCCTGATACCAGATCGCTCCTTTAATCGTGTAAGGAATTAAAGGCGCTATCATTCCATTATACAATACCGCCGGACTGTGCTGATCATGCTCCGGATCCGGATCTTTGGGACTTTTCGGCGGATCTCTATGTGCTGCTTTTGCTTCCGCTGCAGCAGTATTAAATTTTTCAATCGCTGTTTTAAATTTTGCACGCGCTGTAAAACTTGTATCATACAGGGCTTTCCGCTGCGCATAATTATCCAGCAGCGACTGAAAATTGTGATCTGCCAGGGCTTGCCTGCTTATCCAGGCTTCAGCCGTACTACCTCCATACGCAGTTGTCAGCAGCCCTATCGGCACCTGCAACTGCTGTTGCAAATAACGCGCAAAGAAATAAGCCGTTGCTGAGAAATGCCCAACCGTAGCAGGTGAACAAACTTCCCATTTCCCTTTTACATCACGCTGAATAGTATCCGTAGGTGTAAAGTCTGTATCAAAGACCCGGATAGCCGGGTAATTAGCAGCTGCAACTTCCGTAGCTTCATTGTACACGCCACACCAATACCGGTCTTCGCGTGCTACCGTCATATCCATATTAGACTGACCGGAACAAAGCCACACCTCTCCTAAATAGACATCAGATAAGCGGATATTATTAATGGCCAGTGTATAAGGTCCACCTGCTTTGGCAGTAGTCAATACCGCCTGCCAGCGACCATCCTTACCAACCGTTGTAGCAATTGTCTTATTATCCCAGCTATTCCGGATCGTCACCTTTTCGCCGGCAATCCCCCATCCCCAGATATTTACATCCGCATGCTGCTGTAAAACCATATGATCGCTTACCATTGCAGGCAAACGCACCGCTGCTGGCTTTAGTTCATCCGGGCTATCCTTCGTATACAAGTTGACTTTTCTGGAAGCACCGGGCCGGAACAATTCCTGGATCACAGGCAACTTCACTTCTATGGCAGGATCGAATGTAGCAGACTGCATATACTTCAGTAAACTATATCTTAGCTGCCGGGTCACAATCCCCTCTTGCTTCAGATCAATGCTGGAAATCATCAGGCTTCCCTTTCCTACTTTAGCTTCTACCAGCATACCAATTCTCCTGTTCAGGAACCAAGTATCTATATTCTGAATTAATGGCATCAACGTAGCCGGGAAATCTGACAGATCCATCACCTGTGTATTATTCACCAGCTCCCACCATTGATAATCACTATAATAATCCGTGGGAAATGCAGCGAACAAAGGATGCTTAGGATTACATAAAATACCTAACGTGTGCGGCGGCCGCATCTTAAACCAGGACGTATTCCAGAACACTGGTGTAAAGTTCTGCACGACTTCCTTCCCCCGTTGTATCTTTCCTGCCGCCAGCAGCAAAACCTTACCGCCATTCTGCAACACCTTCTGCGCAGCTGCATCCAATGTATCACATATATACACCCCTTTCTCAGCAATCTCCAACGCAGCAGGATATACCCACAAAGACCAGCTGTTGCTGATCTCCGTTCCCTCAAGACTTATTTCCAAAGTAATTTTACCTGCATACGCCAGCGGCACCTGCAGATCACCTAACGGAATATTATCTCCCAGCGGAATTTGCATAACAGGAAAGGTACCCTGCTGCAACACCTTACCTGCCTGATCTTTTATCTTCCATACAGGACGTGCATCATTCAATGCACTTTCTCCAAAGTTTGTGACAGCAATAGCTGCATGCAATGTATCCTTTGTTGTATATACAAATTTCTTTATCCTGGCTAATAATACTGTCGGACTACAAAAGCGGCGCCACTCTTTATCACTGATGTAAGGTTTGTCATTCCAGAAAGGATCTAATACACCCACCAGGGCAGTTCCCTGCCCGGGATAATCATTGAGCGACAACAACTGAAAACCCGCTAACCCAGGTGTACGCAACGCTGCCTCTATTTCCGCCTTATAACATAAAACCTGCAACTTTCCTGAGGCCATTAAGAAATCATGTGCTGATGCGCCCATATGATGCGCGGTAAGCTGATCACGAAAGATCTCGAAGTTCTTCGCCTTATATAAACCTGTATACCTGGGTATCTCGCTAAAGTCAGGATACACACACCACTGCCCCATTTCATGACTCACATACGGCACATGAAAATCCCTGATCCGGTCATAATAATCAAAATCACTGCCCGGCAAAGCAGACCATCGTAAACCCCTTGCCCCTGCTTTTACCATGTACTCATTATCAGGTACCAACGGCCAGCTATTTCCTACAGAAGCACCTGTATAAACACGCCTGCTATCCTTCGCCTTCCAATAAGCAATAAATTGTGTCAGATAGTCTACCTGGTGTCCTCCCTTAGGTTCATTGCCATATGCCAGCATACAGAAAGACGCATAGTTACCATACGCTTTCGCCATTCGGTTCGTCTCATCATAAATGTATTGATCCACTGGCAACCCATCGCCTAATGATGTTCCATGATTGGCCCAGCTGGGTCCTTCCGGTTGCAGGTAAAAACCCACTTTATCTGCTGCACTAAAAGCCGCTTCCGGCGGGCACCAGGAATGGAAACGCATGTGATTAAGACCATAAGATTTTGCCTTCCGGAAAATACGTATCCAACTCTCTTCATCCATTGGGGGATAACCTGTTAACGGGAATACCGCATTATCTACCGTACCACGCAAAAACACAGGTCTTCCATTCACCATAAACCGGGTATTGTAAATACTGAATTCCCGCATACCAAAGGTGATGATCCTTGTACTAATCCCGGCATTGGCAGGTATCATCTGTACCTTTAATGTATACAGGTTCGGATGAAATTCGTCCCATAACAATACATTACTGCCCATCGGATAATCAATCACAACAGAAGATGTATCATCTCTTAAATCAAACGGTACTTCCTTCGCAGGTATCCCGTTGGCTGCAAGCAATAGCTTCCCCGATACAGGTCCTTTGCGGCCTATCAATACTTTAATCCTGGCCAGATGATGCTGAATATCCGGGTATACCTGTACATCCTCCATCCACACCGTACTCCCCGCATTCAGTTCCAGCGCACCAATCGTTCCATTCCAATTCCCCTGCGTATGATCTGTCAAACTATGTGAATCAGGTCCTACATTAATCTCTTTGATCCTGTTATCAATCCGCACAACGATCGTGTGCTTTCCCGGCGTCAGCAACGCAGTCAGGTCATATACATGTGGTGCACTCAGGCTATTCTGCATCCCCGCCCGCTGTCCGTCTACATACACCACTGTTTCCCAATGTGGTCTCTCCATCGTAAACGTAATACGACGTCCCTTCCAGTCAGCCGGGATATCCACCCCTTTCTTATACCAGGCCGGTCCTACATAAGTTTTCGCCGGTGTAAGCCAGAAAGGAAACCTGATGTTTCCCGGCACCCGATATTTCGCCATCTCAGGATTAAAGTACCAGGAGCTATCATAAATACTTCCCGTCCATTTTGTGTTCGCCGACACATCCACCCCTTTACCGTTTTCCAGCATAGATCCCGGTAACTTTACCGTGCTCCATTGACCGGCAGAGTCAGTGGTGAACTGCCATTCTCCCTTCAGGGAGATCGTTTGTGCTTTTACAGATAGCATACAGCAGAATAGCAGCGCTATCAGTCCTGTTTGTTTCATATCAGTTAATGACTATCGTATTATCTTTTGTAGCGTCGATGCCTGCCAGTATGTATACATGGTTAGCAGTATCATATTGGCCCTTACTATTGGCAGGTGCTTTCTCCGTATGCACCCGGAGGGTAAAGGTCCTGATGGGGGCATGATAATTTCCCGCTGGTGCACTGATGTGTATGCGGCAGCCGCCGTTTTCTGTCTGCTGGTCTATGTGGGTAATGGCATAGATCCCCTGCTGGTATTGTAGGCTCCTGCCATCATCCATGTATAATTCCGTTTTGCTTTCAGCACCAGGATATACTTCCAGTATGACGGTGTCAATTTCCCGTTGCCCTACATACTGCACTACAGGTTGTTTGGGTATAATACTGCCAGCTTTAATGAAGATAGGTACTTTGTCCAGCGGGCATACGGCATTCACATACACCTTCCCTTCATAATGCCTGCCTGTCCAGTAGTCGATCCATTCTCCTCCGGGTAAGTATACCACGCGTGTAGCAGCTCCTTTTTCCGTTACAGGACATACCATCATATTCTCTCCCAAAAGATACTGGTCTGTGATATTGTATACATTCACATCATCCTGGTATGCCAGTACAAGGGCCCTCATAATTGGGGTACCGGTTTTATATTGCTGGTAGCTGGCACTATAAAGGTAAGGCAGCAGGCTATATCTCAATTCGTCATATTGCCTGAAAATATCAGTTGCTTCCCGCCCGTAGCGCCAGGGTTCCTTATAACCAGGATGATCCATGCCGAATAAAAGGGCAACGGGACTCAACATACCAAATTGCACCCAACGTATATACAATTCCGGGTCGGCCGGTTGCTCAAAACCACCCATACAATGTGCCCAGTACCCTACACCGGACACGCCTATATTTAATCCCGCCCTGATCACAGGTCCGAAGTACTGCCATTGACTGGGCCAGTCACCCGCAAAGATGAAGGGATAGCGCTGGATGCCGGCATACCCCTCCCGGGTCTGATTCAGGCCGCGTAGCTGGTTGTAAGCAGCAAATTGTTCATACGCCGCTTTGGCATATGCGATCGGGAATACGTTGTGTAAACGTTGTGCTTCCGGTCCTCCGGGTCCTGTCTTCGCACTTTCATTGGCCAATGCTCCAAAGGCACTACCCTCATCCGTCTTAAAGAAACGTGCACCAATTCCTGCTACCTTCATTGCTGCATGATTCCACCACCAACTCACAGCTGCCGTGTCAAAATAGTTGATAAATTCACCGGGGTTATTAGCCTCCGGGTAGGTATAATGCAGCGCTCTCGCTGTATCTAACAACCGGAACCGCGTCCCGTTATCTATCCTCGGCCGGATATGCAGTCCGACCATATTATAATGCAAACCATAAAGGGTATCGAACATTGCCTCCGGATGGTGAAAGGTCTCTCTCCATTCAAATGAGGTGGCCCCCTTTCCCCCATTCGTGCCAAACTGACGCCAGGTAGAATCCAGGAAAAGAATATCTACAGGGATACCCATTTTTCTAAATCTGCGTGCCAGTTCGATCACGTAGGCTGCAGAAGTCTGCTCCTCATGTCCCCAGGTTCCACCACTGTAAGTACCTACATGCAAACCGAGGGCAAATTGGGGCAATAAAGGTGACTTACCCGTTAACTGTGTATACAGATCCAGTATACCTGTAAATTGGGGACCATATATAAAATAATACTCCAGCGGCCCGTGAGCCGCTGAAAAACTGTAGGTTTCCGGTTCGGTACTCCCCATATCCCAGGTGGAATTGTAGGTCGTATGCAGGAATATACCATACCCCTTAGTGCTCATAAAAAAAGGTACCGGACTATAATTCGCCTGCAATACATTGTAAGCGCCCACGATATGGGGTTTCTCCTTGCCGCGGCCAACTTCCAGCTGTACCTTCTTGCCCCGCTGATCTAAAAAGTCCATACGCTCCCCAAACCCAAAGAAGTGCTCGTCGGCCTGAAGGGTTTTCCTGACTATTGAAGAGTCTGTATTTTTATCTGCGCACAGCAACTGACCAATCGCTGTATACACGGCTAACTGTCCGGATGCATCGACTATCACCCGCAGACTGGCTGTTGTGAACTGTAATTCCCCTTTCTCACTATTCACCTGTACCGAAATGCTATCCCAGTCATACCGGTTCACCATCAGCGGCTCCTCTACAGGAGTACCATAACTGACCCTGAACATAGCAGGTGTACAAAATTCCAGCTGAAAGTTTCGCGTAGCGGTGTGGATCTGAAATGCGTTCTGTTGCCTGATGAATTGCTGTGCCCGGGCCGGCATTAACACATACAAACAAATTATCGTAAATATAGACCTGATCATACCCTCAAATCTATTCCCTATCCCATAATTGTGCAATGGATTATTGTAGTAAATCCTGTAAAAATGTGGTCAGCAGCATGGATAAATTGACAAAAGGATGGAAAAATGTGCGAAAAAGTGTTGCTAAGACACTATAGGATAACGGGTAGGTGTTATTTTTTTATATTGCTCATACGATCTGATTCTTTTCAGGCATTATAAATTCCATCCGGCTAATTCCACCGATGCCGGCAAAGAAAAACGTTATGCGACTGCAACAATACTTCCTTTTGTTAGGCGGCTTCCTATTTCCGTCATTAACCGGATTATCCGTTCCGGCTGCTAAAGCGGGAAATAACTACCTGGCTCCCGGTGCGCACACTGCTTATCCCTCTTCGGGAAAAGAATATTATGCAGCTAACCACAAAATACCCGGCCCGGCTACTGATCCGTCCGGCAATATCAGGCTGGAACAATTAACTACACATGACGGGCTCTCTCAAAATACCGTCCGGTGCCTGCTGCAGGATAAAAAAGGGTTTATCTGGGTTGGCACACTCAATGGATTGAATAGGTATGATGGCCGGAAGTTTACCGTTTACCGCACTAACACGGGAGTATCACAACCAGTCAGTGATAACAGGATAAGAACATTATATGAAGATAGATCCGGAATTATATGGGTGAAGACTGCCGAAGGACATTACCATTGCTTTGATCCCAAAAAAGAAAGCTTTATCAATGTCCTGCCCGACAGTGCGGACCTGACCTATGACCACCTGTTCGAAAGTGCTGAAGGCGTGTGGCTGTACAGTAAGAATAACGGATGCGTACACAACGGTCGCCGGTATGCAATAGGGTCAGTACACTTTATATTTGAAGATGCACTACATGGCATCTGGATCGGCACAGATAAGAACCTGTATAAACTGGATACCCGCGGTAATGCAGTTGCCGCCGGTGAAGGCAACTTCATCAAGGCTATCACCCGAAACCAGCAATTATATTTTCTTAAGAAAGAGGGAATGGTTGTTTATGACCTGAAAACACGACAATCGACCTCAAACACACTGAAGGCGCTACCAGCTGGTACCATACTCACCGATGCGGCACTGATAGCCAATAACAGGATCTTACTCGGTACCCAGCAACATGGACTGCTCGTCATGGATCTAAATACCCTCCAACTGATACCATGCAGTAAACTATTCAGGGAAGAAATACCCGGACATATAGATATAGAAACTGATGAGGACCACGGTATTTGGGTAAATAATCATACCGGCGACGTCTGGTATTTTGACCCGGTACAGGAATTTAGTCAGCGCATTTCCCTCATTCCCGCCAATGTCATGAAGGTCATTGATGACTGCCGGTTCTGCTTTGCAGCAGATCATAAAGGCAAAATATGGATCACCACCTATGGCGGAGGCCTCTATTGTTTTGATAAAATAAACAGGCAGGTACAAAGGTTCGTATACGACCCTGAAAATCCAAATGGATTAAGTACCAATTACCTGCTCACTGTCATTGCGGATCGTTCCGGGCTGATATGGGTGGGTGCTGAACATACCGGTTTACAGAAACTGACTCCCCAATCCCTCCATGTTACACATATTTTTCCCGAAACGCAAACGCCGGACAGATATGCTGCTAACGGTGTAAAGACCATCTTTGAAGATAGCTATAAGCGGATCTGGGTAAGTACACGTAACGGTGCCCTGTATCTATATAATGATCGTCTGGAAAAGACCCGCTCTCTGGAACACCTGCTACCCGGGCAGGTTGCGAACATCTACTGTATGACAGAAGATAATAAAGGATATCTCTGGATAGGTACCAAAGGAGACGGCGTGTACATCGTGCACCGCGATTCGCTGCAACAGAAAGCAAGACACTTCCTGTTACCTACAGGCGATAACCGGCTGGTATATACCATCATGGAGGATCGCCAACGGAGAATATGGGTAGGTACGTTCGGAAGCGGCCTCTTTCTAGCCACCTACAAAGGGGGGAATCAGCTGGAATGGAAGAATTTTCTTCATGATGGAACGAACCCTGTGTATATCCGTTGTTTAATGCAGGACAAACAAAACCGTCTATGGGCCGGTACCAATAATGGATTGCTGGTATTTAGCCCGGATAGCTTACTGTCTGGCAAAGGAAATGTGACCACTTACCAGGCAGGACTAGGTAGCAATGAAATAAAAAGCCTTTGCGAAGATCATCAGGGAAGGATTTGGATAGGCACTACTGGTGGTGGTTTTAGCAGGTATTTACCACAAAAAAATACATTTGTCAATTATACCACAGAACAGGGGCTCTCGCATGATGTGGTGAACAGCATGCTCGAAGATGTCCATGGCAATTTATGGGTAAGCACGGAAAACGGGCTTACCAGGTTCAATCCTGAAAAAAGTACTTTTGAAGTGTTCTATTTTGCCAATAATGCATTAGGTAACTTATTCTCAGAAGGCGCCTGCCTGCGCAGAGAAAACGGGCAACTATTATGGGGCAGTCTGAATGGTTTCTATAGTTTCTTTCCTGAGCAGCTCAAAAACAGCAATGGCGATGCACCTGTATTACTGACCGGATTAAGCGTAGCTGGTAATCCTGTGCCTTTGGAAGAATCTATCAGTACCGCAAAATCCATCACTTTAGAACCCGGTCAGAAAGTATTCAGTATTTCATTTGCCTCACTGGCATTCAGAAATCCACAACAGAATAAATACACCTATATCCTGGAGAATTACGAAGATGAATGGAATACCCCTTCCAGTTACAATGTAGCGACCTATCGAAATCTTCCTCCGGGAAAATATACTTTCAAAGTACGCGGCACCAATGATGACGGTACCTGGAGCAAACAGGAAGCGCGTATACAACTCACCATACTTCCACCATTCTGGCGATCCAATGTAGCCATCATGCTTTACCTTGGATTGATCGCCGGCATGGTGCTGAGCGTCATCGTCGTCAACCGGCGCATCCATCGCTTACAGCATGCAGTGACGCTGGAGAAGGAACTAACTGAATACAAACTCAATTTCTTTACAGATATCTCTCATGAGTTCAGAACACCGCTATCGCTCATCATGAGCGCGATGGAGCAACTACTACCCGGAAGGCCAGGAGGAAAACACCTGCATATTATGCAAAGGCAGGTCGCACACCTGATGCGTCTTGCCGATCAGTTACTGGACTTTAGAAAAATACAGCATAAAAAACTGCAGCTGCAGGTGCAGGAAACGGAGGTCATTCAATTTATACAGGACATATGTAATGGTTTTAATGACCTGGCAGCGCAGAAGCAAATCACGTTATCCTTTCAGTCGAATGTAGACGCATATATGGCATGGGTAGATCCCGGCAAGCTGGATAAAATGCTTTATAACCTGCTCTCAAATGCACATAAATTCACGCCGGCAGGTGGAAAGATTGATCTGATTGTATATGTAGCAGATACACTGTCTATCAAAGTGAGGGATAATGGCATCGCCATATCGGAAGAAAAACAGCACATGGTCTTTCAACGCTTCACCCAACTCAATTTCACCCCTACCGGTACAGGTATAGGATTATCCCTGACAAAAGAACTGGTCACCCTGCACAAGGGAGAGATCAGTTTTGTAAATAACGCAGATGCAGGGGTTACCTTCTACATAAATATACCTATACACAGGCAAGCCTACCTGCCAGATGAAATTGCAGCGGAAACTGTTTGTAAGGCACCGGTGATGCCATTCTTTGATGATACCGATACAGTAGAGATAACCGCCCCCGGTTCCCAATACCATGTATTGATCATAGAAGACAATCCTGACATTGCTGCCTATCTGGCTACTACCCTGAGTCGTTATTTCCATATCCATACTGCTGCCAATGGACGGGAAGGCCTGGAACAAGCCATTGCACAATCACCAGACCTCATCGTCTGTGATGTGATGCTGCCGGAAATGAGTGGTCTGGATATTACACATAAAATCAGAAGCGAGTTTCAAACCTGCCACATCCCGGTCGTATTACTGACTGCATTATCTTCAGGAGAGCACCAGTTACAAGGCATCGATGCAGGTGCGGATGCTTATATTACAAAGCCTTTCAGTACCCGGTTCTTACTAACCACAATTATCAGGATCATAGAGCAGCGGGAAAAGATCAGGAAGCGTTTTGCAAATGATCCCGGTTTCTTTGCCGTGCATATTTCAGAAAATGAAGCAGATCAGCAATTCCTGGAAAAGATCAATAGGATTATCGATAAAAATCTGGATAATGCTCAGTTTTCAGTAGATGATTTTGCCCTGTCAATGAAAATGGGAAGAACCTTATTCTATAAAAAAGTGAAGGGCCTGACGGGTTATTCGCCGAATGAATATATCAGGCTGGTAAGGGTGAAGAAGGCCGCGGAATTACTGAACACCGGTGAATATACAGTAGCGGAAGTAGCCTATAAAGTGGGGATGAATGATCCTTTCTATTTCAGTAAGTGTTTCAAAGCGCAGTTCGGGGTACCACCGAGTGTACATCTCAAAAAGGTCAGGGCAGCAGGATAACCGGGATGGCATAAAATACAACAAGGGCGTATCAGAACTTATGATACGCCCTCATTTATGTAAGCACCTGATGGAGATGTGTTCATTTTAATCACTTCCAGGTGCCAACCGCTCTTTTGTTGCATTTTTATTCTTATCTGACATCAATAGTTTCCGTGATATCGTTACCCTCTTCTCCTTTAAATGTAAGGAAAGTAGTACCGGATCTGGAAGGTTTGAACTGATAGCTGGCAGAACGTTCCGGAATATCCATGGTGCAGAAGCATCCTTTGTATATAGCCTGCACACTTACCAGATGGATATTGGCGGAATCCTTCTCTATAAATTTATTAAACTGGCCACAGCCGTTCATGACATGGAAATATACTTTGATGCTGTCGTTAACATGTTCGATACGTGATACAGGAACGATCGCATATTTGGTACATTCCCCTCCTCCTGCGGGAGTGGTTTTTTTGCTACAGCTGCTGAGCAGCGCGATGGTCAGAAGTAGATAAATGGTTCGCATGACAATTAAACGCATTGGCAGGCCGTTTGGTTACACAAAACTCAAAACTTGCTGGAAAATCCCGGTATTTCCGGCCGTATAAATGCCTTGCTGTGAACATCCGGCTGTACATCGCAGGTCTGTCCGTTCCACGGTTATTTCCACCATACCTGATTTAAAACATTTTTTTTCTTTCTCAGAATTGCTATTTTTATTCCATACTTTTCCACTTATGAGAACTATCCGACTACTCGTCATAGTATTAGCCCTTGGTATGCACACATTTGCACAGGATAAAGACATTATTCATATATGGCCAGGTGATGTGCCGGGAGAGACAGCTCCGAAACATCCCGCTCATCCTACCTCCGATACGACCCATGGTGTGGTCCGCCTCACCGACGTTACTGACCCTACCTTACAGGTTTTCCGCCCTGCCAGACCCAATGGTGCCGCAGTCGTGATCTGCCCCGGTGGTGGTTATAAAATACTTGCTATCAACCTTGAAGGCTATGAAATAGCTAAATGGCTGAACACCCTCGGCTTTACTGCCTTTGTACTTCAGTACCGTGTACCTGATAAAGAACAAGGCGCCTTACAGGATGTACAGCGCGCCATCCGTCTCGTAAAAAGCCGGGCTGCTGCGTACAGGATCAACCCGGATAAGGTGGGCGTATTAGGCTTCTCTGCCGGAGGCAGCCTGAGTGCCCGTATCAGTACCCTTTATGCGACTGACAGCTACCCCAGGGTTGACGCTGCTGATGACCAGTCAGCAAAGCCTGCTTTTAGTGTACTGATCTACCCGGCCTACCTGGACAAGGGCGAGCACCGTACCCTTACGCCAGAGCTGAAGGTAAATGCAGATACCCCACCCATGTTCCTTTTTGCCACCGCCGACGACTTCTATGGCAACAGTGCACTGGTGATGGCCGGTGCGCTCCGCGATGCAAAAGTGCCCGTCGAACTACACTTTTTGTCATATGGCGGTCATGGTTACGGACTCCGCAAAGGCAACCCGGCGGCCGACACCTGGCCATCGCTGGCCGCCAAATGGCTCGCCCCCTATGGCCGATGATGATAATCACCGGATTTACTGACGCTCGTCATATGCATTCACCTCACCGTAGCGGAATTTTACAGCCGTAAGGCTGATCTTGTAACTATGCTCTACGGTAAAAATCTGTATAAAAAAGAATACGATAAAGAACTACAGCGCTTTGAAGCCCTGTTCAATTTTGCCAGCATTGGCATATTGGTGACCAACCAGCAGGGAGAGATCGTCCTGATGAACGACTTTGCACTGGAACAATTTGGCTATCAAAGGGAAGAACTCATTGGCGAGTCCATTGAGCGACTCATGCCTATGCGCTTCCGGCCAAAACATGTAGGCTATCGCGATTCGTTCAACAACCATCCCCAAAGCCGGCCTATGGGTATCGGAATGGATCTTTTTGCCCTTAAAAAGGATGGTACGGAGTTTTCCGTGGAAGTCAGCCTCAGTCAATACCAACATGAAGAAGGGTCTTTCGTTATTTCCTATATCAATAATATTACTGAACGGAAAAAAGCGGAAGAAAAGCTCGAAAAAATGCATAACGAGCTGGAACAGAAGATCGCTGAGCGTACCCAGCAACTTACCCATGCCCTGGAGCAACTGGAACTTTCCAAACAGGAAGTGATGATCGCACTGAACAAGGAAAAAGAACTGAGTGAGCTGAAAAGTCGCTTCGTTTCCATGGCTTCTCACGAGTTCCGGACGCCACTTAGTACCATCCTGTCCTCAGCGTTCCTGGTAAATCAATATATCAATACCGAAGACCAACCTAAAAGAAGTAAACATATACAAAGAATCATCTCTTCCGTGACCCTGCTCACCGAAGTATTGAATGATTTCCTCTCTGTAGGCAAAATTGAAGAAGGAGGTGTGCAGGTAAGAAGCAACACCTTTGATATGCAGCAACACACCACTGCCATTATCCAGGAAATGCAGGATCTCGTACAGGAAGGCCAGAAAATTGAATATGAACACAAAGGCCCTTCCAAAGTAAAGCTGGATCCATCACTGATTAAACACATCCTGCTCAATCTACTGGGCAACGCGATCAAATTCTCCGGAAAGAACGCCGTGATCCGCGTCAACACCCTCCAGAAAGGACATATTATCAAACTCGAAGTAAGCGATTCCGGTATAGGTATCTCCGAAGAGGACCAACAGCATCTGTTTGAGCGGTTTTTCAGGGGCACCAATGTCAGCAATATACAGGGGACGGGATTAGGGCTGCACATTGTAAGTAAATACGCAGAACTCATGAACGGGAAGATCACTTGTAAGAGTGAATTAAATAAAGGTACTACCTTTACAGTGACCTTTCTGCAATCTTAACTAAAACGCTCAAATGATGAAAACTATCTTACTCATAGAAGACAACGACGATATTCGCGAGAACACCGCCGAAATCCTTGAGCTGGCCAACTACAAAGTATTAACCGCCGAAAATGGTAAAACCGGCGTGGAACTGGCCCTGGAACATCAACCGGACCTGGTGGTATGTGATATCATGATGCCTGTATTAGATGGATATGGGGTACTGCACCTGCTGCAAAAGAATCCCGACATACAGGATACTCCCTTTATTTTCTTAACCGCAAAAAGTGAACGTGGCGATTTCCGTAAAGGAATGGAAATGGGCGCGGACGACTATATCACCAAACCATTCAGTGGCACCGACCTGCTGAATGCCGTGGAGAGAAGGCTGAAAAAAGCCGCTGTAAAGAAACTGGAACTTACGTCAGATATGGAAGGATTACAACAGCTATTGACGAGTGCAACCGGAACGAATACACTGCAAACCCTCATGGAAGAAGGTAACACCGACCGGTTCAAGAAAAAACAACTCATTTACCAGGAAGGCAACCGCCCAACCAGCCTGTATTACATACAGAAAGGAAGAGTAAAGACCTACAAGGTGAATAATGACGGTAAAGAACTGGCTGCTAACCTCTACAGCGCCGGCGACTTCCTGGGCTATGTTGCCCTGCTGGAAGGCAGTAATTATCACGAAAATGCAGAAGCACTGGACGATTGTGAACTGACCGCCATTCCCCGGGAAGACTTCGAAACACTCATTAACAATAACCGGGAAGTAGCCCAGCAATTTATACGCCTGCTGGCTAAAAACATTACCGAAAAAGAACAGCAACTGCTCCACATCGCTTACAGTTCCCTGCGTAAGAAAGTGGCAGAAGCCCTCCTGTTCCTGAAAAAGAAATATCACGTAGCCAAAGACCAGCCCTTCTCGATAGATATCTCCAGAGAAAATCTGGCAACTATCGCAGGCACAGCTACCGAATCGATGATCAGGACCCTGGGCGATTTCAGAGACGAAAAGCTACTGGAGATTAAACAAGGGGTGATCACAATCCTGAACGAACAAAAGCTGGCCAATCTGGTAAACTAAGCATGATAAAAATCAGTTTTCTTACTGACCCGTATCCTGTTTGGCCAAACAGACGCTAAGTATCTTTGAACTGATAAGATTTTTAGCGATGGAAGACTTGCGCAATGCCCTTGACAGGTGCAAAAAACAACTGGCCGTACTGGAGAACCGGAATATCAACCTTAAAACCCAGTTAGCCAATATTTTACAGTATCACTTTGATCGTTCCCTCCTGGAAAAACTGGAATATTTCCATACAGCTTTTCTTCAGATGGATACAAGATTCGAAGCGCTGCGCAATGAGGTGGCTTTACAGCAAGCCTGGTTAACCCCACATGGAAGCGATTTTTCAAATGAGGAACATATCAGGCGACACCAGCAACACATGCTGGAGAAACTGGAAAACATGGAAAGAGACGCAAGACGACTGGGAATAGGATTTGATGAATATGTGAACGAGCATTTCCCGGTAAATCTGGTCGTGCAGGCGCAGGAGGTGAGGAAACGAGATATAAGGTGAATTTTTTTGATAAGGACCGTCCCAAACGGTCCTTATTTTTTTACAAACAAATTAAAAATAAGCACTATATTAGCCCCGATTCCTGTTCCTATGTTAACGAAACGATTGATTGAATTTATCTCAGCACTGCTTGTTTTCCTGTTTATCTATACCAGTATCAGCAAACTGCTGGATTACACCGCTTTTAACAGGCAACTCAGCCAATCGCCCTTTATCTCCCGGTATGCCAACATCATCTCCTGGGCACTCCCCCTCGGAGAACTCCTGATAGCAGGTCTGCTATTGATCAATAAAACCCGGTTATCGGGCCTTTACTGCTCATTCTTCCTTCTTAACCTGTTCACCTTTTACCTGACCGCTATGCTCAGGTACAGCCCTTATATACCCTGTTCCTGCGGAGGCGTACTTCAACACCTCTCCTGGCAGGCACACATCATATTCAATGCAGCATTCATCATCTTAACCACTATGGGGGTACTGATGCATGTGAAAAAGTCACGATGAAAAACGTTGTCAGGCGCCGCCGAAAACCTGTAGAAAAGAGTAGGCATTTATCAACTACATATAATCATCAGACCATGAAAAAGACCCTGAGCATCACCTTTATTGCCGCCCTGCTGGCGGTTGGAACAGCGTTAGCCAGCCACAAACGTGTAACTACCTGGGTGTTCTGGGAAGGTAGTACCAGAACCGGAATCGCCGCCGATATTAAGAATATCTATTGCAAAGGCGCTAACAACCAGGTTTGCGCAGTCAACATGGACAATGGGTATGAAATCGTTTTCCGCCCGTAAACCGTAAGCCAACATTCCTAAAATTATTAGGGGCTGATGCCCATCAACATCAGCCCCGCCTTACATAAAATGTACCATGCGTAAAGCAATTTTCACTCTCCTATCCCTATTCCTCACTGCTATCCTCATCGTCACCCTGCTGGTGAAAACTGCCCCCCTTCCAAATAAAGTACTCAACGGTTTTGACAGGACCATCCTGCCCACCAACTTCCTCACCCCACTGGGCAATATGCCTGCAGACTCCATCCAGCTGGTAAGCGGCGCCACCCCCACTCAACTCTTCTTTACCACTACCGACCCGACCATCATTCTCTGCACCGACTACCATTTGCAACATCCCAGGCGAATTAAACTACACCTCTCACAAGGACTCATTGATTCCCTGCAAACCTATTTCTATACCACGATCGACTCTCCGTTTGTACATATCTTCGGATACAACATGCCGGCTATTGTGACGCTCCACCTTTCCGGCAGCCATACACAGGTATTCAGATTCCCTCCCGGCGGCTTTTCCAAAGCATACGCCATTGCACCTGACCGGTTTATTCTCCGCAAACTGGATAGAATAATTGCCGATCAGCAATTCCTGAAAGTCAATACCACCACCAATGAGATCACTGTTGAAAAGAACCTTTCCATCCTGCACCAGGATGGGGGAATGAGCACTGATGGCAGCCTGGTATACGATACAGCCAGTAAAAAACTGATCTACACCTATTTCTACATCAATCAATTCTTCAGCTTCGATACATCGCTGCATAAATTACACGCAGGTCATACCATCGATACTTCCAGCCACTTCCGGTTTCAGCTATCCGACGCCGCTGCCTCCGGTGAACACGTCTTCACAAGCCAGGGCCCTGACCAGATAGTGAACAATACCAGCTTTGTATACAACGGCAAATTGTTCGTTCATTCCCTGCTCAAAGGTGATCATGAAGCAGACGGTAAATTTGGTAATAATACGGCTATTGACAAGTATGATATCAATACCAGTCAATACCTTGGCAGCTTCTATCTGCCGGTAAGCCCGGACAAAGTGCGCCGCATTCATATTTTTAACCACAGCATGGTGATTGAGTGCAGGGATTATATTTACAGCTACACTATTGATACCCGGGATTCTGTGTTAAATTAGGGTCCTTTTCTCGCTCCTGTTGCGGAACAGGATAATAAGCAGCCCAGTCCTTCCAGAAACCGGGCTTCAGGGTACCCAATACTTCATTCATGGTTCCCATGCGTCGCAACGTAAGCCAGCGGTCGCCCCATTCACAAAACAATTCTGCTCTCCGCTCCCGCGCCACTGCGGCTATGCAGGAGGTACGGGTAATGTTTGCATCCAGTGCCGCCAATCCGGCACCAGCCCTTATCACATTCAGGTCTGTTATCGCATCAGGATACTTATCCTGCAAGGCCCTGGCCTCTGCCCTTATCAGGTATTGCTCTGCTAAACGTAATACCATCAGGTACTCCCTGTTGTCTCCGTTCGTGATGCTTCGCTGCTTATATTTAAATGGATAATACCATGTACTGCCTCCATAGGCAAACGACCGTGTCCAGGAAGTTTTGCGGAGATCTCCGCTTTCAAATGCCCCCATCATATCTGCAGACAGGGGGTAATAAGAAACGTTTTCATCCTGCGGAATAAATAATTGCCCAGGCAGTGTATATCCATCTTTTGTCCAGATCTGTAATATCGCCTGCGGGCTATTGTATAGAAATACGCTATCCTGTACACATAAACGATACCGGCCGGAATTGATCACCTGTGTAGCATAAAATTCAGCAGTGGAGTTTTGTCCATTTTGGAGACAAAGCCTTGCCATCAGCGCCATGGCAGCATCTTTACCCGCTCTTACACGCTCTGCTGCCGGCGGCAATAAATTAATCGCACCCAGCAGATCCCGTTTCATCCATATACCGATACTATCGGTACTGGTACGGTAGGCAAGCGCCGTTTGACTGACATCGGTCGTCGTAATATAAGGCACATCCCCCCAGCAGTTGACAAGGTAATAATAACATAATACCCGCATGAACAGCGCCTCTCCCTTCCATTGTAAAACCTTTTCCGGTGTGAGCCCCGACGAATGCGACAGTCCTTCCAGCACTGCATTGCAACGGTATATAACCTTGTAATAGGCACTCCAGATCAGATAAAGCTGCGGATCATCAGCAGGTATGCTATTATTGACATAGCGCTGATAAAACGTGTTCAATGTACTGCCTTCATCCGCTGTCATTCCATTGATCAGCGACAATACGTTACCACTGTAGTACATACCCATAGTATAGTAAATGTCTGACACAGCAGCATCTGCACCGGCATCTGAACTGAACACAGCATCAGCACTCTGCTCGTTGTCCGCCGTAGGAACGGTGAGCAGTTTTCTGCAGGAGGCCAGGCAAAGCACCAGTAATATAATTCTTACATGTACCATGTACTATAGTGTTAACTGCATACCAACGGTGATAATTTTCATGGGTGGCAGTGCCAGCTGTGTTTCAGGGTTGGCACCATCATATGGTGAAATGGTGATCAGATCCTGCCCCATTGCATACAGCCTGCATCTGGTAATATGCACCCGCTTCATCCATGCTGCAGGCAGTTCATATGCGAGGCTGATATTCCTGAGCCGCAGGTAAGACGCATCCATGTAGGCCGCATTGGAAAAAGACAAATTTGCATTCAGATCAAATGCCTCATTGCCGGGTGTTGTACTGGCCCGCTGCACTACCGTCTGATCTCCGTATTGCTGCCAGCGCCTAAGCGCTGTGATTGTTTCATTGTGCAGACTACCAGGCGTATTGACAGGGATCTGTCCCTGTTGCTTTACGTATTGTACAAAACAACTGACAGAAAATTGTCCGAATGTAACATCATTTGTTAATCCTGCATAATAGCGGGGATCTTTATTTGAAATTGTTACCAGGTCGTTCGCACTGGACAAACTGCCATCCTTATTCACATCTTCAAATATCGCTACGCCTGTCTCCGGGTTCACACCCTGGAAATGATATCCTCTTACAATATTCAGCGACTGCCCGATTACAAGCGTATTCGCATAAGAGGACGCCGTCAATGCCCGGAAAGATTGCAGTTTATTGCTAAAGAAAGTAGCATTCAGACTACTCTTCCAGCTCAGTTTCTTACGCTGAATATTTGTCGACGTCAACGCTATCTCCCATCCCCTGTTACGTACAATCGCCGGTAGATTCGCCTGATAACTACCGAAGCCGGAGATAGCCGGCAACTGGTATCCGACCAGCTGATTGCTGCTCCAGTTGTCATAACGGGCAATTGTAAAAAAGAGCCTGTCATGCAGTACTCCCAACTCCAGGGCCGCTTCCAGCTTCCTGCTCTCCTCCCAGCTGTAATCATTATTAGCTATGCGCAAAGGGGACAATGTATTACTATTCTGATAATTACCGTTCGATCCATAATTGCTCATATACTGGTAATCGGGAATCTGGTCATTGCCGGTAATACCACCACTTACACGAAGTTTCCCAAAACTCAGCCAGGTCAGCCGCCTTAACCACGGCTCTTCAGAGAAGATCCAGGCAGCACCGATTGCTCCAAAATTCCCAAACTGTTTACCCGGACCAAAGCGGGAAGAACCATCTCTTCTGTAACTGATATTCAACAGGTACTTATCCTGCCAGTTATAATTCCAGCGCGTAAAAAAAGAAATATACCGGTATTCAATATGTGTATCCGGCTTACGGATGATCGTGTCTGCCCCGGCCAGCGAATGTATATTATTTTCATCGGCATAACCACTTCCTTCTGCAAACTGTCCCCTGCTCAATGTACGCTGAAAGGTACCACCGGCAAGGGCATGCAGACTCCCCTTTGCAATGCGCATAGTATAATCTGCCTGCGGCTCTATGATGTAGGCTGTTCTTCTGTTCTCTGCCTGTCTCATATAACTGTCAACCGCATTTTCAGGACGCTGTGAAGACAAAGGGAAACTAAATGTCTGCAGCATGTCAATCCGCGCATACCCACCACTCATCCTGAGGTAAAGCCCCGGATACAACCGGCAACGCAGCACGGCATTACTCAATAAATTATCCGTTCTGCTATTCGCATGTTGCCTTAAGTAGGCAGCCGGATTGTCGAGGTAAGTACCCCAGTACAATTTCCCGTTCGGGGTATACATAGGATAATCAGGAGGCAGATTGATCAGTGAATAAAGATCGCCCGAAATACTTCTGTTATTATCTGTCGTAAACAACGTGGTGCTATTGATTTCAAAACGTTCCTTCTCATCATGATGCTGTATACTGAAATGCCCCCCTCCTCTTTCATAGTAGAGCCGCGCAGGTAATACAGAACCCTGCCTGTAATAGTTGCCGGCCAGTCTGAAGGTGGTCAGCTTATTCCCTCCGGCATAACTGGCCTGCGCATTGGAAACAGGTGCTGTACCGCCCGCAAGATATCGTTGCCAGTTTATACTGCGGGTAGTATCCCATAGAAACAGGTCAGGAGCTTCCGCAGCTGTAGGTGTAATACCATCGTTATGAAATGCCTCTCTCCGCAACGCAAGATACTGGTGGGTATTCAGCATGTGAAGAGAACCGGCAGTGCGCCCTGCACCCTGATATACATTGAGGTCCAGCACTGATTTTCCTGGTTTTCCCTTTTTGGTGGTCACAAGGATCACCCCGTTTGCTCCACGGGAGCCATAGATAGCCGTAGCATCTGCATCTTTGAGAATATCAATACTTTCTATATCGGCAGGGTTAATGCTGTTAAAAGGGCTGATATAGCGGATCGCCCCCTGTAGTTGATCCATGTTGTTCAACGGGGTATTATCGAAAGGGACACCATCTATTATAAACAGCGGATTATTACCTGCGGCAATAGAATTACGGCCCCTGATATATACTTTTATTTCAGCCCCCGGCAGGCCATTGGTATTCATCACGAGCAGACCCGGTATCTGCCCCTGCAGGGCTGTAAGAGGATTTACAACCGGCTGGCTGGCTATCTGCTGACCGGTTATGCGGGTCACATTCCCCGTAAGCAAACGACGGCTGCTGGCACCATAACCAATTACAACAGCTGCGTCCAGGCTATTTACTGCCGGGGACAATTGGATCACATGGGAACGGAAAGGTGTCAATAACGTATCAAGGGATGCAAAACCTAACGATGAAATATGTAATACGGCATTACGCGGCAGCTGGCTGAGTTCAAATGCACCATCATTCCCCGTAGTAATACCCCGGGAAGTACCTTTTAGCATCACCGTTACCCCCGGCACAGGCTGTTCTCCCGCTGTTCTGATATACCCTTTAATAGTATAGTGCAGGGTATCCTTTGCGGGCACAGGTGCGGCGGGAAGGCCGCCAGTTGTCGTTCTTTGTAAAAAGATCCTGTTATTCTGCAGGGTCCAGCTGATCTGTTTATCCTGTAATACAATTTGTAAAACATGCTTCCAGGACACTTTGCGAAAATGAACGGTCACTTTTTCCGTTTCATCCAGGATAGCGTTATCAAAAACAAAATAATAACCGGTCTGCTTTGAAATACTTTTAAAAATAGCAGATAATGGAACGTGTTTACCCACCACCGAGACTTTTACACTGTGATCAGCAGGTTGGGCTAAAGCAGTGGACGGCAGTAAAAAAAGGTAAAAAACACAAAGGGTTCCAATAGCGCTGCAAACATGCTTGGCCATCCTTGAGTTTTACGGTACGGACTTCTTGGCGTTACTGACAAGTATTATTTGGTTGAGTTTATCACAACGTAAATGCTTTCGTCCCGAAGGTACGCTACTGCCAAATGCTTTCCTTTCTTTTGGCAACACCTTCTTAAGTCTTAATTATGGCTACTAAGATAAATCTTCTCTGCTGTAATGTGATATGCTATTCGTGAAGTTTTTTTCAAACCGTCGAGAAATTCGGTAACGGGATGATCTCTTTCTATCACCCCTGTGAGCATTTTATGAGCGAGGGCAGTATCTTCAAATATGAGTGTTTTACCGTACCAACGGCGAATCACTGCATCGAGTGAACTTAAAGACTGGTTGTAATAGGTATATTCTCCTTTGCGCCATCCCAATGTGACATTCTCATCAAATGCACGAACCTGCCGGGCATGTGTGGCTGAATACACCGTCTCCATACCGGGTTTTAACAGCACTGCCGGGTCATGCCCCCGGGTGGTACTTACACTACCCTGAACCAGCGAGGTCACCACCAGGCTATCTGTATAAGCATTCACATTGAATGCTGTACCCAGCACTTTGGTATCAATTGTACCTGTATGAACAATAAAAGGATGCAGGGCATCCGGTGCCACATTAAAATAAGCTTCTCCTTCCAGGTATACTTCCCGGGAGCTTCCATTGAAAGCAAAAGGGAAACGGAGCCGGGAGAATGCGTTAAGATGTACCTGCGAGCCATCTGCAAGAACGACCCTGTAATCTTTACCGGTGGGTACCAGCAAAGTGTTCCAGCCACTGGTATTGCCGGTAGACGTAAAACTGAGCTGTCCCGGTACAGGGTGCAGTCTGGCCTGATTGGCGGTAATATCTTCACTGCTGTTTTCCGGAAGGCTGATCGTATCGCCATTCTCCAACAGGAGCCTGATCATACCAGCAGTACCGGTACCGGCCTGTAATACATTTGTAGCTGGCTGACGTGCAGAAAGGAAAAAGAACAATCCCGTTGCAACTATCACCAGTAAACCAGCAGCGGCCATCCATCCCCTGAAAGCGCTCTTTTTGCTGATCCTTACCTGTTCTACAGGTTCCTCCGGCACTTCAGACGCTTCAGGCATGTCAACGGGCGTCAACACATTCAGTTCCAGGGTACCTGCTTCCAGCTCCCCAACCATTAGATCAGACTGATCTACATCCAGCAACGACAATACCTTTCCCCATGCCATCTCATTGTACACATCATTCATAAAGCCGGGACCTGCAGCCCGCAGCGCATTTTCCATTTCGTCAAGACAACGTTGCACACTCGGTTCCTCCGCAGCCACCTTATTCAGGTAGTCGAGATTTTCCGGGGTGATTTCACCACTCAACTTTTCAAGTATCAGCTGAAAGATATGTTCTTCGTTATGAATCATTGGGCTAAAAAGAGAAAATTGTCACCTGCTACGGGCAACCGGTTTTTCGTTGGCATTAATCATTACTATTTACGAAGCCTGAGCGTTCTGAGGACTTCTCTGCATAACTGTTTAGCGTAAAAGACACCGTTTTCCATTATTCTTTTAAATTGCTCACCCCAGTCCTTTTCAGCAGGAGAAAAACTAAGCGCACCGTTCATATCCAACTGGTCATAGGATGTCGGTAAAGGGAACTCAGCGTGGTGGACCATCAATAAGCCGGGATCTGCGGAAAAACGGTCATTCGAATCGCTCTTTCTTACCAGATTAACACAACTGTTGTGAACCATTTTGTATAAATATCCACCCATAGAGTGGTCTATTTCAAGGTATAACTGCTCCTCCCACACCTGTACGAATACATGCTGCACGAGCTGCTCCGCTTCTTCCATCACAGTCAGCATCGTTCTGGCCTTCAGGCACAAAGGCTTATAATATTTCATAAAGAAATATTGATACGCTTTCAAATCTCCGCCTTTCAGGGCAGCCAGCATTACCGAATCATCCATATACTGCATACAGCGTGTTTTTTGGGAAAAACGTTAACAGTTATTACCGTAAATATCATATTTCCCTGATCGCCACAACGTTAATACCATGTTAACAGGTACATTTTACGTTTTTAATGCCACCTATGGCTGATTCTGGTATACCCATTCCTGTAACATTTACCTCTGAAAACCAGATAAACGTACGATTTATTAACTGAACAAAGATCGCTTTATTGCTTTATCGTGCCGGTTTTTCCAGAGAATTTTAAAATTATCCGGATAAAAAAAGCTACTTCAAAAGTAATCTGAAAGTTCGAACATCGTTCCATACGAATTTTCGTTCTGTCAGCTACCCAAATAAAACCGGGTAATATTACTTTTGAAGTAACCTTGTGAAATTCACGTCATTATTGTTGCTTTAAGAGCTCCAGCAGCACATCTACATCTATTGGCTTACTCACATATCCGTTTGCACCCGCTGCCAGACATTTTTCCCGGTCACCTACCATCGCCTGCGCCGTTACCGCTATCACCGGCATTTCCACCAGGTCCGGATCACTTCTCAATATAGACAATGCTTCATATCCATCCATCTCCGGCATCATCATGTCCATCAGTACCACCTTTATTTTCTTTTCCTCTCTCAGCAACTGAATTCCTGCCGGGGCGTCCGTTGCCGTTAACACCTCATAGCCTTTTGCCTTCAGTACCAGTCTTAATGCGTAAATATTACGCGAATCGTCGTCTATAATCAGAATCTTTTTCATTTGTCTCTTAAGCGTTACGGGAATTATCGTACAACCATACTCTTAGCAGGGATACCAGCTGGTCAATGTCTACTGGTTTCGAAATATAATCAGAAGCTCCTGCCCGAATGCATTTTTCCCTGTCCCCAATCATCGTTTTGGCCGTTACCGCCAGTATCGGCAGATGGCGATACCTTGGTACCTGGCGGATCTGCCGGATGGTTTCATAACCATCCATTTCCGGCATCATCATATCCATCAGCACAATGTCTATTTCCCCGTTATTCTCCAGCTGCTGCATCGCCTCCTTTCCATCCAGTGCCGATACAATCTTCATTTTATGCTGCTCCAGTGTCTTGGTCAGTGAGAAGATGTTTCGCACATCATCATCTGCTATCAGCACCGTCTTACCATTTAATACTTCTTTCAGACTACCCAGCTGCTTACGGCCTGGCTTCTGGCCCCCCTTCTCCTCTACCAGGTGCAGGAAGAGTGCTACCTCATCCAGCATACGCTGGTAAGAATGTGCAGTCTTGATCACGATACTGTCAGCATACTGCCGGATCCTGTTCTCCTCTGCACGGGACAGGTTCTTCCCGGTGAAGATAATGATCGGCAGATTCTCTAACCCCGGATTGTTCTTCACCGTTTCCAGCGTTTCGTAAGCATGCTGGTCAGGTACCCCCATATCCAGTATCACACAGTTCACATCCTGCTTCTGCAGGGCCGTGATACTGCTTGATATATTACCCGTAATCTCTGTACTTACACTGAAATTCTCCAGGAAGTAAGCCAGCGCCTGTGCATGTTTAGGATTCTCCTCTACAATCAATACCTTCTTCGGTCCCTTGCTCAATGCTTCTTCCAGTTGCTGGAATATACGCGGCATCTGCTCCAGCGCCAGTGGTTTGTTAATGAAGTCTACCGCACCTTTCTGCAAACTTTCCCTTTTCGCGTCCATGCTCGATACAATATGTACCGGAATATGACGGGTAGCCGGGTTTGATTTCAACGCATCCATTACCTGCCAGCCACTCTGTACCGGCAGTACAATATCCAGTAGGATGGCAATCGGCTTATACTTCAACGCCCATTCCAGCCCCTGGTCACCTCTCACTGCCACGATGCCCTTATATCCACGTTTACGCGTGAAATCAAGCAATATACGGGCATAGTTGGTATCATCTTCTACTATCAGGATGATTTTGTCATTCGCAGTAATGTCGTTCCTGTCGTCAGGAATCTCATCCGGGATAGCACTCGCAATGAAATTCGCATATTTGTCTACCGGTTGCTGTGCTTCCTGCCATACTTTTTCTGCCTGCTCCTGGGTAGGTTCAGGTAACGCTTCTTTTTCCACGTTCTGCGGATGTATCGGAATAATTACCATGAACTCACTGCCATGTTCCGGTTCAGAATCCAGCTTCAGTTCACCATGCAGTAACTTCGTTAGTTCACGGCTGATAGAAAGCCCAAGTCCTGTGCCACCATACTTGCGGCGCGTAGAACCATCGGCTTGCTGGAAGGCTTCAAAAATGACCGCCTGTTTTTCTTTCGGGATACCGATGCCGGTATCTCTCACTGAAAAACGAACGTAGCCTGACTGGTCTGCCAGTAATCCTACCTGCAGTGTCACGCTCCCTTTTGCAGTAAACTTCAGTGCATTGGAAAGCAGGTTTTTCAGGATCTGCTCCAGTCGCATTTTATCTGTTTCGATCAATGCCGGCGCATCTTCCAGGATATTGATATTGAACGAAAGGTTCTTTTCCCTGGCAATCGGTGCAAACAGGGATTCCATGTCTGTGCAGATCTCATGTACCGGTACATTGGCAAATTCCAGGTCCATCTTACCTGCTTCTATCTTGGAGAGGTCCAGAATCTCATCGATCAGGTTCAGTAGCCCCTTACCGGAACTTTGGATCACGCGGGCAGATTCTACCTGGTCATCCAACAGGTTCCCTTCATTGTTTTCTGCCATCAGGCGGCTCAGCAACAGGATGGAGTTCAGTGGTGTACGGAGTTCGTGCGACATGTTCGCGAGGAACTCGGACTTATACTTGGTACTTACTTCCAGTTCTTCTGCCTTTTTCTGAATTTCCAGGTTCCGCTCTACGATCACCTGGTTCCTGTCTTCCAGCATGCGCGAACGCTCCTCGAGTTCCTGGTTCGCCTGCTGCAGTTCCTCCTGCTGTACCCGAAGCTCTTCTTCTGAGGCCTGCAGCTTCTGTGCCTGGGCTTCCAGCTCTGTATTGATATTCTCGAGTTCTGAGTGCTGGGCTTGCAGTTCTTCTGACTGTGCCTGCGTTTCTTCCAGCAATTCCTGCAGGCGGCGGCGGTTTTCTGCTGTTATAATAGCAAGACCAATATTATGACTCACCTGCTCCAGGTATGCAACATCATTAGGCGTATATGGCGTGAGACCAGCCAGTTCTATTACACCCTTGATTCTGCCTTCGTAATTGATAGGCACCGCGATAATGCTGGTCGGTTTTATTTCACCAGAAGCATAGCTGATAGTAATATTTTCCGGTGCTACATCAGTTACTAAAATCGTTTTTGCACTGGCAGCACACTGGCCTACCAGTCCATGACCATATTTGATCTCTTCTCTTTCTTCGCTGGGTAAAAAAGCATAGCTACCAGCTAACCACAACTTTTTGTTGGATTCATTCACATATAATGCACCCACCTGGCTATGCGTATATTCAGCAAGGAATTCAATGATGTGTGCGGAAAGCATTTCTACCGACTTCTCGCCTACCATTTTATTATTCAATCCTGCTACGCCGGTCTGATGCCATTCTTTTTCTCCCAGAAGATTGAAAGAGGTTTCGAGAGAAGCCGCCATTTTATTGAGTGCAAAAGACAAGCTACCCAGTCCATCTCTTTCCTCATCATTTACGCGGATGCCATAATCGCCCGCTGAGATCTTTTCAGCAATGTTCCGGATGATATCAATACGCCGGGTGATTTCCTTGTCTTTCGCTTCTAATGCATGCTGTAATTGTGTACGGACATCGAAATCACGTTTTACCCTTACGTAAAAGACCGACGTGATCAACAGTGCGAGAATAGCTGCGATTACTATGAGGACAGGCGTATAACCGGATACACGGTTTAGCCGGTCAGTACGGTCCTGCAACAGTTTCCTTTCCCTGGCTTCCATCACCTTCACTATATTGCGGGCATCGTCCATGATCATGCGGCCGCTTTGCAGCGTATCGTAACTGATCATCCTGCCGGTTTTTTTTGCTTCAACGGACCGCTGAAGGAGGGCCTGCCTCCTCATAACGAGGAGCCGCAACTGCTCTATCGAGGTTTGTTGTAGAGAATTATCCACAGTTAGTTGCTTCACCTGTTGAATTCCTGCTATAGCGCTATCAAAAGCGCCCCTGTAAGGGTCCAGGAATTCATCATTCCCGGTGAGCAGATATCCCCGCTGACCCGTTTCCCCATCTTTCATGTAAGAGATTGTATTTTCAAGGCCCATGATCACCTGATTGGTATGATCTACAAGGGCAGCGCTATCCATCAGGTTCTTAATACTGAAAAATGAAGCGACTGAGCTGATGATCAGCAGGAATAGGGATAAGCCGAAACCAATTAGCAAATTTCTTCTGAAAGTAGAACTAGTTTTCATCCATTCGTTGTTGTGCGGTCTATAAGGCCGTAAATATAGTGCCACATTATAGATAGTTACAAAAAAATCGCCTATGCCTTACAGCATAAGCGATTCTTTCAATTGCCGGACATACCGTCAGCATCAGATTTTTTCCAGGTATGCTGCCAGTTTATTGATAGCGCCTGCTACTATGATGATCTGTTCCTGCGCCTCTTTCCAGTCCCGCTGTTCTATCGCCTCTCTTACACCGGGTATGGTTTTCACCCCATAACCGGTATAAAACCCCGGCGCATAGATCGTGTGTTTATACCAGTCCCTCCGGGGCAGCCCACTCGCTGTTAACAGCTGTTGTTCTGCCTGATAAAGGGCCTGGTTCACTGCCGCCTTATCACCTGTTCCCGTTGCCTTTACATTCGCATGGTGTGCAGCGGAATCCAGTGTGACCAATGCATTCTGCAGGGGGGAGAAATCCAGGTAGGGTACTTCCGCTTTTACAGCCGGCGCCTTTATTTTCTCTGTCGGATCTGCTGCCAGATCGTATTGACGACTACGTATCAGTTCATTATCGATAGTGGTATTTTCTCTCATAGTAGTAACCAGTGCTTCCAGTTCCTTTACATAACCGGCAATTGTTCTCTGCAGGTTACTGAAGTTGAACGGCAATACCGGCGCATCTGCCAGGCGAAGTGCGGCCCTCCCTGCGGTTTGTGCCAGGGCGACTCCATATGCAAATTCCGGATCACCGAAACGGCGGTAGTGATCCCAGCTATCAAAGATAGAGTGGTAATCACCGCCTTCATCTTCTCCCCCAAAACCTACGTTCAGAGACGGGATACCCAGGTGTTGTAAGAAAGAAGAATAGTCTGAACCGGATCCCAATGCGCTCATGGTTAGCTGCTGCTGTTGCAGCAGGTCTTTCTTTGCTTTGGCACTCCCTGCTTTCAGTATATCTGCGGCTCTCTTGCGGTCATAGATACTTACTTTGGTTTGTGGATCGGTCACTGTCTTTGCAATATCTGCCATCAGCGGCTCCAGTGCATGCGAACCTCCTGCATACAAAAAGCCACGGCCGTTACCATCGCTATTGATGTAAGCCACCGCTTTCTGTTGCAGTTCCTGCGCATGATCTTCTACCCACTCTGTAGATCCCAGTAATCCTGGTTCTTCACCATCCCAGGCACAGTATACAAGCGTGCGAGCCGGCCGATAACCTTCTTTTACCAACTGGCCAATTGCCTTTGCTTCATTCAGCTCGGCAGCCAGGCCGCTGATCGGATCAGAAGCCCCGTTTACCCACGCGTCATGGTGGTTCCCCCTGATCACCCATTGGTCAGGATAGGCTGATCCTTTTATTGTAGCTACCACATTGTAAGCAGGTACTAACTTCCAGTCGAAGGACAATTCGAGGTGCACCCTGGCTACGCTGGGTCCTATATGATAAGTGATGGGCAGTGTTCCCCTCCATGCCGCCGGTGCTACAGGACCTTCCAGGCCTTTGAGCAATGGCTGTGCATCATGGTAACTAATGGGTAGTACCGGTATCTTCAGCAGGTTGGGAGCCTGGGTTCTATCCAGCCTGGCAGCAGACTCCGTAGCCCCGGTACCCGGGGTAAGCGGGTCGCCGGGGTAAATTACCATGTCCATGACTGATCCCCGCTGCACCCCGTACTCGTTTTTGTAGGCCCCTTTGGGATATACATCTCCCTGGGTATAACCGTCATCAGCAGGATCGGAGTAAATGATACATCCTACAGCACCATGTTCCTGCGCTACTTTAGGTTTGATACCTCTCCAGCTATGTCCGTATTTGGCGATGACGATCTTGCCTTTTACGGATATTCCCTGTCTTTCCAGCCATTCATAATCTTCAGGTAACCCGTAGTTAACAAATACAAGTTCCCCGTTTACATTTCCGTCCGCACTCCATGCATTGTAGGTAGGCAATTGTCCATCCTGTGCAGAAGTGCCATCCTCTTTCAATGCAGGCTCTTTGAGTACAGCTTTGTAGGGAGTGGGCCCTGTGAGCTCCAGCACTCTTGTCTTAGGTGTTGGGAAAAGCACCTTGTAAGTAACGATGCGGGCATCCCAGCCATAACTTTTGAATCTGGCAGCAATGTCTTCAGCCACGGCCTTCCCCCGGGCCGAACCAATATGATGTGGGAAAGCAGAAAAGTAGCGGATGTCATCTCCGATTTGTGCTGCGGAAAGCAGTTTGTCGAAACGGGTTTCCAGCTGCAGCTGTGTAGCAGATTCACTGCTGTTGTAACCAGTGATAGGTTGCTGCTGTGCAGTTGTCAGCGTGGCATAGCTCAGGAAAACAGACAATACACAAGTAATACTACGGGTTTGCATGTATGTTTATTTAGTTGATAAAAGGTATCTCAAATATACTACATTAATTTAGTAGACTAATACTCATTTTCAACAAGGCCCATAGCTACAGGACCGGATTAGCACCATACTCCTGCCACAGCTCATCCACTGTTTTCCCCGTCAGTTCTGTCCAGATGCCATCTGTATAAGTGTTGGTACGCATAGCCTTATCCAGTTTCGCGACCATGTCTTTGCGTTTATGTTTTTCCAGCCAGATCAGGAAGCGGGCTGTAACGCGGTAAGCATTTTTGTAAGACTGCTTTTCATTGTAATCCGGCAAAGTCCAGTGGGCGCCTTCATTGTCTACTCCCATAGTAGCACGTACGTAATCGGCGATACCTTCGGTAAGCCAGCCCGGGTTGTATTCAGGATAAGCCTGTACCACGTGCATCCCTTCATGGGTCACCACGTCGATATCACCGGGGTGCTTGCGGAACCATTCCGGGTTGAAAGTAATTACCGAACCGCTGGTAGCAGCAACCCCATCATAAGCAGGATCGATAACGAAATCTACTTTCTTTACCGTGTTTTTGTTATACCTCTTCGCTTCGGCCGGATAGACCGTGAAGAAGGTGCTGATCAGGCGTGCTTTGACTGTGGAGTCGAGGTCAGTACTTTTGTCCGTGAAGACAAGGGTATAACCTTTACGGCTGATGGTTGATGTTTTGTCCTGTGCCCGGGTGACTGCGGGAATCAGGGAGACTGACAGGCATAGGATGCCCATAGTTCTTTTCAGACCTTTAATTGAGTAGACCATTTAATACGTGGGTGGTTTAATATAAAAAATAAAGTAACGGGAGCGTCCGCACCGCGGAATGCCATCCCGTTACTTTTCACAAAATAAATAATTTATTGTTTAATTTTCTACTGTTTCCTCACTCTCTCCCAACTGCTCCGGCAATTGTCTCACGGCCGTCTCCACCGGCTTCACCTCCGGCAATGTGTTTTTCAACGCCGGCCCTAAATTATATAACTTCTTTGCCTGCGGTACAAAACGGCTCTCAAGGCTAGCCACCGCATTATTATAATGGCCCACCGCTGTCGTCAGGCTCCCCCCTATACGGGTAAAGTGCTGTACCAGCACATTCGTCCGGTTGTATAACTCTATCCCCGCATTCCTGATCTCCTCTATATTCTCCGCCACATGCAGCTGCTGCCACACAAAACCTACTGTCCGCAACAAAGTGATCAATGTAGTTGGCGTGGCAAACACCACCCTGTTTCTGATACCATCCTCAATCAGCGTAGGATCTGCCTGTAAAGCCGCGCCAAAAGAAGACTCTATCTGCAAATACAAAATAACATAGTCCGGAGAATGGCTCCACTGGCTCCAATAAGCCTTTGCACTCAACTTCTTCAGGTGATCCCTTACCGCTAATGCATGTTGTGTGAACAAGGCCTTGCGTTCATCTTCATTATCCGTTTCAAAAGCCCGCATATAAGCACTCAACGGCACTTTCGAGTCAACCACGATCGTCTTCCCTTCCGGCAAACGAATGATCATATCCGGCCTTAACTGCCCATCCTCACTGTTTACCGACACCTGCTCATTAAAATCACAATGCTCTGTCATACCCGCGAACTCCACGACCCTGCGCAATGCAATTTCTCCATATTTTCCACGGATATGAGAGGTCTTCAATGCACTCACCAGGCTATGCGTCTCCTTCTGCAACTTTTCCGTACTTTGCTGCACGCCGAGTATAAACTGGTTGATCTGCCCATATTGCTGCTGCCGGCTGCTTTCCAGCTGGCGCATATTATCATCAAAGCGTTGTAAACTTTCGCTCAGGGGCTTCACCATATTATCAATCGCCTGCTGCCGCTTTTCCAGATCTCCTTTTGCATCTGTCAGCTGAGTTTCCAAGGCAGCCTTGGCCAGTGTAACAAAAGAATGGTTATTATGCTTCAATGCCTCTGTAGACAAAGCACTGAAAGCATCCCTGAGCTGCAGGTTGGATTGTTCAATAAACTGCTGCTGCTCCCGCAACCGCATATCACGGGCTTCTGTATCACTATGCAGCCGGACATTTTCCTGTTGTAAGATCTGCATACGGGCATTTAGCTCCTCTGCGAGTGCCTTTTTCTCCTGCAATTCCTGTTTTAAAAGGTCTACCGCCTGGTTGCCCGTACCCATCTGGGTCTCCATAACCGCCAGCCGTGTCTTGTATTTTTGTATGGTAAAAAGCAGCCACACGATAATCGCGAACGAAAGCACGACAATGATAATAATCTCCATATATAAGCGAAAAAAGGAATTTCGTGCAATAATAACGAAAAATAACTGAGCGACGTCTTCCGGCCGTTCGTGGATCAAAAACAGGATTTAACAGATAACATCCAGTCGTTCATCCTATTAAATCTGATCTTTTTAAACTCAATTCGTAAAAGGGTATCTAAAAAACCTGACAAACTTTAATTTAATTATAATAAGGTATTATGATGAATTACGTAAGTTTGCCCGCGAATAAATTTTAGGTTATATTTTAAAGGGAGCCTTTTTTCACCCTTCAAAATTATAAAATTGTCAAATAGCAAAAAAAATCTATGAAAAAAGGATTGTTACTGGCAGGTGTTTTATCACTGTTTATTGGAACGGCTTCCAAAGCGCAGACATTTCATTACGGTTTAAAAGCCAGCCTGATGTTTTCCAGTATTCACGGAGATGGTATGGAATCAGGAATTAAGCCAGGTTTCCAGGGTGGTCTGTATGCACAATGGGACCTGTCAAAAAACGGGAAATGGGGTTTCCAGCCTGAATTGCTTTTTACACAGGCAACAGCAAAGAAATCAAATGATTTTGCGACTTATTTCGTAACCGACAGGAACACTTATGGTAATGACAAATTACAGCTCAGCTATATCACTGTACCATTGTTGTTACGTTACAACCCGATCAAAAACTTAACTATTCACGTAGGTGCACAGTACAGCTACCTCTTCTATGCAAATGAAAATATCTTCAAGGGCAACAGAGATGCGTTGATTAAAAATGATATTGGCGCTGTAGCAGGCGTACAGGTGCAGGTAGCACAGGTACACTTCTTCGGCCGTTATGTATACGGTATCAACGATGTACTGAATGTACATCCGGCTGAACGTACTGACATTAACTGGCACACTCAGCAGATCACAATCGGAATGGGAATTAACATTAAATAATCTCCCTTATTATTCTGATCATAAAATATCACGGGCCTGCACAATTGTGCAGGCCCGCTTTCATTTTAATGGTTAGCAATTACTTATCTTATGTCAGTCCCTTACCATTCTGATCGTACCGTATATAGGTCCTACGCTGTTTTTAGGCGCCGCTTTCAGTGTAAAAGTTATCTGCTGCTTGCCCTTCGTTAATTCTATAGGAATTGTATACACAACTTCATAAAACTTACTCGTCTTGTAGTGGTTCAGGTCTTCTGTCGCTACCTTCACGCCATCTATCAGGATATCGAATTTGCGGTAACGATTGTCCATTCCCCAGTAGCTGCATAGCAAGCTATTGGCTGCTACAGGATCTGTTTTCATCGTGAATGTAAGAGACCCATCTTCTTCTGTTGCTCTCCATTTGCGACCATGCTCTTCCCCCGTCAGCGTCTTTTCACCACCAAAATTGTGGTCTCTTTCCGGCTGCATCTCTCCTACCCGCAGCATGTCGACTGTCTTTGCTTCTATCTGTTGCAGGCGTTTCTTTTCTGCTTCATATTTTTCCTGTTGTACGGCCCAGGTTTGCGGTGTAAACGCGTCCCAGTATACACTATAGTATTCTTTGGCAACAGTATTAAATGGTACCAGTGTCAGATCTTTCGGCTGCCCTGTCTGCGTGGTGTGGAACACCAGTGGCTGATCTGCTTTTACCCAGTTGTTGGGATTGTTGTCTGCTGTAACCAGTACAGGAATACCTGTTACAGGATCAGGTTCTGTATTGCCCAATACACCAGCCAATACTACAGGTCCATAGAACAATGCGATCCTGTCCGGGTTGTCCGGCATGCTTTCCTTGTACACGTTCATAGGCAGCTCCAGGGTGATCTTGTCACCATTCTTCCAGGTACGTTTTACGGTGATGTAACCGTCACTACCCACTGTTACGCCCCTTTCCGTTTCACCATTCACCAAAATCTTCCAGCCTGGTTGCACCCAGTGTGGTTTACGGATGCGTACTGCGAATGTAGCAGGTTGCCTGGCAGTAATCGTGAGCTGCACTTTGTCATCAGCCGGCAGTGATGTAGCCTGGTCTATTACTATGTTCTTTTCCTTCCATTGCAAACGTGAAGGAATGAAGAGATTCACATACAAACTGCCATCAGCACCCTGAAAGTAAATGCTTTCTCCATACTTCACATGGTTCTCCATACCACTTCCCACACAGCAGGTGAATGTATTGAAGGTGTCGCTGAACTCCTTGCGGGTGCCCATGCGCAGCGGAACAAAGTAACACATCATACCGTCTGCATGATTCTGCGAAGCGAGGATATGGTTGTATAGTGCCCTTTCATAAAAATCCATGAAATGCGCATCCGGTTGCAGGGAGAAGAGATGGCGCGTCAGCTTCAGCATATTATAGCTGTTACAGGTCTCCATGGTATTATCAGTCAGATAATCGTTCAACTTATCCGGAGGCCCGAGATATTCGTAGTTACTATTACCACCAGGTGCATAACTATGATGCTGCGTGATGGTGTTCCAGAAGAATCCTGCGATCACGCTGTCTTTCTTTTGCCCGGTCACTTCATAGCGACGGATACAACCAATGACTTTGGGTATCTGTGTGTTGGAGTGCTTACCAGGCAACACATCGAGATTGGCAGCAAGCGAATCAAGAATACGTACATCGTGGAACTTGTACGAAAGATCGAGGTACTTCTTCTCCTTTGTCAGGGTATAGGTATTCACCAGTACTTCATTCATGCCACCATATTCGCATAGCAGCATTTTCTGGATCAGGGAATCCGGCAGATGGTTGATCTCTTTTGAGGTCCAGTCAGCCATTTTCTTCTCGACCACAAGTGCCGTATTGTTATTACAATAGATATAAGCATCCAGCAAACCGGCCATAATCTTATGCACTGTATACCAGGGCGACCAGCCGCCATTCAGGTCAAAACCACGGCTTCTGATATTGCCTGCTGCCACTTGTGCCCATACAGAGTCTTCCCCCGGTATGGCACCCAGGTACCCTGTTTTGCGGGCCTGCTGACATTCATCCAGCTCCTTTACGATATAATTGACCTTATCGAGAAAACGTTTATCGCCGGTAGCTGCGTATTCCATCGCACAGGCAGACAGGTAATGCCCTAAGGTATGTCCTGCCAGGCCGGATGATTCCCAGCCACCATATCGTTGTCCCTTTGCTTTCAGTCCGGAGTGTTCACGAAAATCCGCCAGCAGCCGATCTGGTTCCAGTAACAGCAGGAAGCGCTCATCAGCCTCCATTGCCTGCTTAAAAGGGCCCGCCGCAATGCTGACATCTTCCAGGGGGAATGTATATGCCTGTAATTTAACGACAGGTTTTACCTTCATCTTTCCGTTATCTTTCATAGGAGAGAAAGACTGTGCGGAACAAAAGGCTACAGGTAGCAACAACGAGAATGAGAATATAGAGCGTATTTTCATGCATCAATTTGTTTAAATCAGGTTAATAGAAGCGCCAGTTCGTTTTGAAATCTTTCGTGATAGTTTTGTTTTCGAGGATCACCCTGATCATCTCTACAGGCATCATATTACCCTGCATGATTGCATCGTGGAATTGCTGGTAAGTCATCTTGCCACTATCTACCATTTCTTTTTTCAGTGCCATAAATTGCAGACCACCTATCATATAAGCCACCTGGTACAGTGGACTGTAATCACCTTTGAAGGAACGGCGCACTTCGCCTGCGGCGTTGGCTCTTTCATGCCCTACCCTGTCTACCAGGAAATCAACACATTGCTGAGGAGTCCATTTACCAAGATGGTAATTGAGGGAAAATATAATCCTGGCACAGCGATGCATTCTCCAGAAGAGCATGCCGATGCGGTCTTCGGGTGACTGCGGAAATTTCTGATCCCACAGTAACATTTCCCAGTAGAGTGCCCAGCCCTCTATCCAGAACGGGGTTTCAAAATGGCGGTAGGTCTTATAACGGTTGGTCATAAATTCCTGTAATGCATGACCGGCAAAAAGTTCATGATGCACCGTCGCACGGGAGAAGTGCGGATTATTGCCACGCATACTCATGAGCTTATCTGCCTCTTCCATGTCGTTCGTAGGATAGGAAATACTCAACTCCTCTCCCCCGGTAAAGAATGGATTCACCAGCTGCCGCTCAGGCGTCATCATAATCATCCGCCAGGTCTCTTCCGCCAGTGGTGGAATGGTCACCAGGTGATGACCTTTGATGAAATCTACTGACTCGTTATAAAGTTTCATGATCGCCTCCGGCTGATCGCCGGCAGGTACATACGTGTTCTTTACTTTTTCCAGTGCCTTGTGCCAGTCGTCCCCAAATCCCATTTCCTGGCTGGCTTTCAGCATCTCCTTATCACAAAATGCAAATTCTTTATTGGCAATATCTATGAGTTCCTCCGGTGAATATGGAATGAACTCTGTTTGTAACTGACGGATCAGTTCTTCCCGGCCAATGGGATGACCGGTGATACCGCTACCATCATCTTTGGTACCGGGCGCCTGTTTCATCTTTGTTCTCCATGCATTCGCATAACTGTTCAACGCACTATCCAGTTGTGCATAAGGAGCAGGTATCCACCAGGTGAACAGCGGATCATAACCGTTGTAAAAAGTCTGAATACTATGGATCGCTTCCAGCAAACCTTTAGTGACCTGCTCACCTCTGCGCAGCAGGTAAATGTTGAGGTCTGTATTACCGGTTAACTGTTTTTCCTTTTCTTTGATAGCAAGTGCCATCTCTCTATAGGTAGCAGCGAGCGCCTGTGCGTCCTGCTTTCCTCCTCTCCTTCTGATCTTCTCGGCAGCATAAATTTTATCTGCGATGGGGAACCAGGAGGACAACGTCTTTACCTGCGCTGTTGCTTCATCGATATGGTAAATATTCTCTTTCAGTTTCGTGCGGAAGAGTACATAATCTACCTTGGCATCTGTCGTAAGTGCATCGAAGTTCACGGCCTCCAGTTGTGACAGGTAGTCGTTGTTGAAAGTTTTAAAGCGGGCATTTTTTTCCGGTGATTCATCGACCTGGTAAAAGCGGTATAAACTACCCCTGTCTGCTTCATAATGAATGAGCAGATCTGTAATATCTTTCTGTTGCGCCCATACGGGCATAGTAGTCCCAAGCATCATCGAGAAAATGAGTCTTTTCATGTATAATGAGTTTATCTATTTCAGAATCGGTCTACCTTGAAAGGCGTGATATCCATGGATAGTTTATCGCCGGTGATGATTTCGCTGACTAACTTACCGGTGGCGGCGCCCAGGCTGATTCCCAGCATAGAGTGACCGGTAGCCACGGTGACATTCGGATAGTTTTTCAATGTGCCGATATGTGGCAGCCCATCTGCACTGCAGGGACGATAGCCATGCCATACCTTATCTGCTGTGGGTAACGGAATGTCGTAAGCAGGGAAATATCTTTTTACAGATTCAAGAATGCCTTGTACCCGTTCCATACGTGGAGGGGTATTGACGGGGGTGATCTCCATTGTGCCACCAAAACGGATCTTGTTGCCGTTCATGGGAGAAATAGCCACTCTGGCTTCACTGAGGATCACAGAGCGCCTTACTTTCCAGGGGGCATCTTCGTAAGTAACAGAATAGCCCCGGCCACCTACCATAGGAATGTTCAGGTCCAGTTGCCTGGCCAGTTCACCACTCCATACGCCTGCCGCAACAATAATGTGGTCCGCGTCGAGGTCCCCTTTACTGGTAATAACACCTTTCTTCGTAAAACCGGTCACTTCACGGTTGGCTTCGAACTGTACCCCTTTACTTTTCAGGTAGGCAATCAAACTGGTCATGAGTTGATTGGGATACAGCTGGGAATCACCGGGAAAATACACAGCACCGAGTGCATTTATTTCCGTGTCGGGTTCCATTTGCTGTAACGTTGCTTTATCTATCAGCCGGGCTTCTATGCCCAGTGCCCTGGCATCTTTGATCGTATGTTCTGCATGATGAGCGTTGGCTTCACTTTGAAAGAGCTCCAGCATACCGGTAGGATCATAACTGAAATCCAGGCCGGGAATCTTCGTCCATTCTTCATAGAGATGTTTGCTAAGCAGGGCAATATCTCTTAAAGGCACCGCAGCTCTCTCTACATGTGATTTTGTAGCGCTCTTTACAAATTGTAATCCCCATTTTACAAGTGCGCCATTCAGGGATGGCTTGATGTAAAAAGGGCTTTTGGAATTGAGCATCCATTTGAGGCCCTGCCATACGATACCCGGTGTAGCGAGTGGAACGAAGTGACTTGGGCAAATATATCCTGCATTACCGTATGAGCAGCCATTGAGCATGTCAGTACGGTCTACAACGGTAATGTCGTGGCCTGCGGCCTGTAAATAAAGCGCACTGGATAATCCGATAATGCCGCCGCCTATAATGATTGTCTTCATGATAATGAATTTCGATCTTGTACTGTCTTTTTAAAATTGACAAAACAAAATTCTCCTTTGCTATAAAACAGTAAACCCATATGCATACGGATCATCTTCAGGATCGATGGAAATCGTATTGTATCCATATACCCTTGCCCATCCTTCAATGCCCGGCCTGATGGCAGGCATGCCACCGACGGTTGTCTCCTCTTCTATCGTTCCGATAAACTTAGAACCGATGATACTTTCATGAATGAAAGCGTCTCCTTTCTTCAGTTTGCCTTTTGCATACCATTGCGCCATCCTTGCGGAGGTACCGGTACCACAGGGGGAGCGATCTATGGCTTTATCACCATAGAATACCGCGTTACGTGCAGTAGAAGCAGCATCAAGCACACTGCCTGTCCAAAGAACATGCGAGCAGCCATTGATGTGTGGATTATCAGGATGTACAAAAGTGTATTTCTCGTTGATGCGTTTTCTGAGTTCACGCGCCCAGCTGATTAACTGGGAGGCTGTGTAGTGTTCAAGACCGGGGAAGTTCTCCTGCACATCTACAATCGCATAGTAATTACCACCGTAAGACACGTCTACCTTCAGCATGCCCAGGTCAGGGCATTCCACTTCCAGATCGGTGGCTGCCAGGTAAGATGCAACATTCGTCAGTTTGACACTTTTAACTTTGTTGCCCTCCTGTTTGTATTCGATGATAACCAGTCCGGCAGGTGCTTCCATGCGCACAATACCAGGGACCCTGGGTGTAATGAGCCCTTCTTCGATGGCAATGGTAATGGTACCGATCGTACCATGTCCGCACATGGGCAGACAACCACTGGTTTCTATAAATAAAACAGCTACATCGTTCGACGGATCGTGGGGGGGATACAGGATACTGCCGCTCATCATGTCGTGGCCACGCGGCTCAAACATCAGTCCTTTCCTGATCCAGTCATACTCCTGTAAAAAATGGTTGCGTTTGTCACTCATAGTGGCGCCATGGAGTACAGGACCTCCGCCGGCTACCAGTCGCACAGGATTGCCACAAGTATGGGCATCGATACAAAAAAAATTTTTCTTCACGGGTGCTTGATTCTGGTTAATTTATTCCTCATTGGTAAAAATACCGGCTGCACAGGAATGTGTACTCTCCGGTATTGATCAATGATGTGCAAAAATTAACATAAAATCAGCGGAAAAGAAAGGCTATTCTTTCGGAATGGCAATCCTGCCTATTTTCTGATCATGATAGTCGTCGGAAGAGTCTATCATGAATTCAACCTTATCAATCTGATCTACATTCCCAAATACAGCATCAATGTACCACAGGCTGCGTTGCGCACTGTCTACATCCTGGTCATACCGGAGGGTTACGCCCAGGGTGTCACTTACTTCCGTCACGATCAGTCTGAACGACTCCATACTATCGGCATTGAGCCCGATAATGGCCTTTACCGAGAGAAGCTTTTTGCCTTCCGGGGAGGTATTGAAGGTGGTCGAAACAAAGGGAACGTCGTTGCTGATCTGAATTACCTTTTCTGATGTAGTAATGAGGTCAAAAGCGCTGTGGATGATGACTGGCGCTGTCAGTGATTCTTCCATAAAAAAAGCATGATTTTTAGATTTATCATGTAAAAATCATGCCGTTAGCACAAAAATCCATATCCGCCTCCGGCAGATATGGATTTTTTGCGGCGTGGGCCTGCTGCAGGTCCGCCCTGACTTTATTTCTTCAATGCGCCGGGATACACCAGTCCCTCAGCCTGTTTCAGCTCAATACCCAACAACTTTGCCACCAAAGGCGCCACATCTTCCAACCCGATCTCAGGCAATACGACCCCGCTTCCCAAACCAGCACCACCTGCCACAAAACCGGTCCTGATTTCCTTAAAATCCGGGAAGTACCCATGCGCACCACCTTTTGCCGGCTTTAGCAAAGGTCCGTCGGCATTATTATTAAAACTGATCCCCTGCTCCCCCGTCAATGCCAGTACCGCCGCCGGATCCGCCTCCATTCTGTCAATCGTAGCCTTGTCGATGACCCTGAACAGGCGTTGCTGCGTAGCTGGCAAACCGGCTAATATCGCCTTCACCTGCTCCAGCGTTTTGGTATCGCCCTGATCTTTCAGGTGTAAAAAAGCAGATCCGCCACTTGCATGAAAAGTGGCCTTCCAGTTCCCCCTGTCAGGCGTTGTACCCTGTAAGCCATGCTGTGCCAGCCATACATTTGGCGCCAGGCTGGAGTGTGTATCTACAAACCCATGATCACCGGTAACGATGAGCGCTGTGCTATCCTTTATCCCTGCCTTCTGCAAAGCCTCCATAATGTCTCCAATAGCCCTGTCTGCTGCTGCCACAGCCTTGCGTACACCCGGCCCTTCACGACCTTCCATGTGCTCAAATTCATCTGTATTAGGCAGGTGCACCGCTATCAGGTTAGGTTTATATCTGCGAATCAGGTAAGCCGTCATCCTGCCGAGATTTTCATTCATACTGAGGTAATGCAGGTCCATATCATTCGCTTCCAGTAGCCCGGTTGCATTTGCCTGGATCTCTTCAAACAATCCCTTTGGTGTCGCATCCTGGCTGGTAGCCATCCGTCGGTCACCCGGCTGATTTTCCAGCCATGTTTCAGGAATATTCCAGTCAATATCCGCACCTACCGTAACCGGCCATGACACCGCCGCCGTTTTCAATCCCGCTTTATGTGCTGCTTCCCACAGCGTTTCAGATTTAATCTGGCTGGCATATTTAAACCAGGTCCCATTCAGACCTTTCGGATCAAAAGGTGTATTGTATACGATACCATGTTTCGCAGGCATCACCCCTGTGATCAACGTCGTATGCGAAGGATAGGTCACCGTGGGAAAAATGCCCCTTACACCTTCTGCATACACACCTGTATGCATCATCTGCTGCATATTGGGCGCCGGCCACGAAGCATCCATATAAAAATCAGGTCGAAAGCCATCCACACTCACCAGTACCACATATTTTACCTGCTGTGCCATCAGCTGGCAACCACAAAGAATGACTGCTATAGATAATATTAACTTCTTCATAATTAATTAATAAATGGGAAAATATAAGGAGAGGTTTTATTCGCTACCAATACCTTGTTCATATCATATTTCATTGTCACAATACCAGCGACTTTATCATTGGTAAAATCGTCCATCCCTCTTGCCAGCGGGATATAAGAAGGGATCTGGGCTTTGATATCTGCATCTGTTACATACTTATTATTTAACTGCTCCGTTTGTGATACGGGAAACTTAATACCCAGGTCTGTCATACGACGACCTTCCGCCATAAAGATCTCCTGGCGCATACGATACAACAGGTATAGCAGATCATCCTGCGTTGCCGCTGCATCTATGTCCGTCGCCGTTACCTTTGTACCTGATACAGTATAAGCAGTGATATTTCCCGCCTGTCGGTTCAGGATGTAGCCACTGCGTGTATTATCAGCTGCATCAAATTTCACCAGCTCCGCTGTCACAGGATAATCCTTTCTGTTCCCCCCATTACGGGTTTCTTTACTATCATCCAGTGAAACGGCAGGTCTGTTCGCGATGACAGATGTGAGCAGGTCTTTGAGTGTAATACGTGCAGCAGCCAGGTCACTTTTCGAAATGGCAGATTCCGCTACGATCAGCCAGGCCTCTTCTGCTTTTACAATCGTTACAGGTTTCTGATCGGCAGCAGCCAGTCCAATATGATAATATTTAGGATCCAGGAAATCCAGTCTTGGGTTAGGGGCAAATTCATTGTAAGTAGAGGAGAATACATAGGTCTGCATGTCATTGGTCACGCCGTTTGTACCATCATACTTCACCTGTCTTAACAGGGTAGGAATATTCATCGCATTCCTTGCCAGGGAGACTGCACTATCTGCATTACCGAGGGAGTAAAACGCCCGTGCCTTCAGCAGCGTATAGGCCATTTGTTCAGTGCTACCAGCTACGGCCAGTGTAATGGCAGCATTCAGGTTAGCAATGGCCAGGTTCAGGTGTTCTGTTGGTGTCAGCACCCGTCCCTTTTCGCTACCGGGCAAACCAACAAATAATTCACCACTTAAAATATGCGCGTACCCTAAACTAAAATACATCTCCGCATAATTGGCAGCAGTTGCCGTATTATCACCCGGCAGTACCTTGCTCAGACCATATTCTGCCATGATACGCAATACCGCTACCTGCGTCTGCATATTATTCACATCCGTATCATAATAATCAATCTGCGGAATGTCGAATACCTTGCTACTCTGAGTACGGTTATTATAATAGTTGTCCGATACCAGTTCAGCACTCACCACTACCTGGTTCATCGTGAGCGCGAGCTGACGACGTACACCATTTACCCAGCTGCTGGCTGCACCGGCATTTGAAATATATACATCATCTGTGATGTTCGGGTTCAGTACATTACAGGCACTGGCACCCAGAAAAAGTAATATAAAGAGTCGTTTCATTGTTGCCTGAATTAGAAGTTTAACCTTAAAGAGCCCAGCCACTGACGTGGTGAAGAATAGGTAGCATACGAGATACCACCGGTAGTCGCACCGCCCTGTCCCTGTGCTGCACCACTGATGGTCGCTTCAGGATCAAAGCTGGACGAACTGAAATTCAGCGGGTTTACAGCCATAAAACCAATCACTACAGCACCCACCTTATTGTTTAGTTTACTGGCTTTCAGCGTATAGCTCATTCCGATAGTTCTTACTTTGATAAAGTCGGTTTTCTCTACAAAGCGATCAGTGAAGTTCAGCCAGTTGGTACGGCCATTTTTAGCGATTTCCGCATCAGGAATACCTTCTGTGGCCGCACTGTAATAAAAACGGAACTGACGATCAAAAGAGTTGGCATATGCGCCCCGCTGATAATCTGCATTTGCAAATACTTCCAGCTCCTTATAGCGGAAGTTCAACCCCATGCTCCCAAACAGGTTCGGAATAGTGGTACCCAGGTACTGCTGTGCAGTCGTAGAAGCAAGTGTACCATCTGCTGCAAATACACCCTTGTTCCCCCTGAGGTAACCAATGGCATATCCTTCCTGTACCACGGTCTGAATTGTTCTCGCACTGAAACCATTAATATTGAAAGCGGCAACTCCTCCACTACTCAGTACTTTATTATAAGATGTGTTAGCAGACGCATTGAGGCGCAGCGAAGTATACTTTGTCTCTATCGGAATGACTACAAAGTTGAATTCAAAACCACGGTTCAGGATCTGGCCTACGTTGTAAAGCTGAGATTGTGACTGTCCACTGGAAGGAGTGGCAGGCACGTAAAACAGGGCATTGTTGGTCAATGAACGATAGTATCCTGCCGATAATAAGATCCTGTCATGTGCGAAACCAAGGTCCAGCGCTCCTTCTGTGGTCTGTGTTTTTTCCGGTTTCAGGTTATCATTTCCAGGCTGACCAAAATAGGCCGCCTGCTCGTTCTGGTACCCGCTGAATGCAATGGTACGCTGGTTTGCAAAAGCCGTAGGCAGGTTCCCGGCAACCCCAAAGCTCCCCCTGATTTTCGCAGAAGAGATGACTTTGGAGAGGCCTTCAAACCATGGTTCAACACTAGGAATATAGGACAATCCGACTTTGGGATAATATTGTACACCGATGTTCTTTCCGAACGCCGGGTTGCCGTCACCTCTGATTCCCATATCAAGGAACAGCCTGTTCCTGAAACCGATATTCTCCTGCAGGTAGACACCGTAGTTCACTACTTCCAGGTAATATTCATCACTCGTTTTAGTCGCAGCACCGGTAATGATCTGGGCACCGTCGCGGATATTACTACCCACGTATTGGATCTGCTGGTCTTCATTGCGGAAGTATTGGCCACCACCAGTTGTTACGAAAGAGAAGTCGCCTAACTTTGCCTGATACTGGCCATTCAGTTCGAGAGTAATACCCATGTACTTTCTATCTGTATTGTTCACGCTACCCTGGTCGGTCACTTTTGTATTCGTGGTAACAGACAGGTATTGATTAGTCGTAATGACCTGGTTACGCATCACACGGTAATCGAGGCCACCGGTAGCTTTAAACACCAGATTTTTAAGTGGCGCATACTTAAACACCTGTGAAGTCTGGAAGCGGTTTACTTTGATACTGTTATTCTGCAGGCGTTCAGCTTCATCCACATACGCTTTCATTTTTTCGTAAGATGCGGCAGATAGTGTGTCGATAATGGGACTGAACTTAGGTCCGGTGATAGCGGATGCCCCGCTTTCTGCAAACCATAATCCTGTATAACCACCCTGGTTACCATTCCTGTTTCGCTTGTAGTTGTTATTAATATAGGTGAAACTACTTTCGTAGGTAACATTTTTACCAAGATCTGCGCGGAAACCACTGGCGAAGTCTACGCGCTTGTTTCTGTTCTGGTCATAGATCTGTACCCCCTGACTGTTCATATAATTGCCTGAAAAGCTAAAGCCGAAGTTGTCTTTACCACCGTTGATCGCCAGGTGTTGTTTCTGGTAAAAGCCATGCTGGAATAACAGGTCTTTTGTGCGCCTGAAATGTAGAAAATCGCTGGTAGGTGTCTCGACGCCCATCTGCGTTTCAGCAACGACAGCTGTCCTGCCGGCACCTCCTTTTTTAGTAAAAATCTGGATCACCCCGTTGGCAGCATCAGAACCATACATCGTTGTAGCAGCTCCTCCGTTGATATATTCAATCTTCTCAATGTTGTCCATCGGAATATCTGCGACCGAGCTTACCGCAGCACCGGTAGAAGAGCCCCCACCGAGTTTGGAGGCGGTGTTCAGGTTATCCATTCTCACACCGTCAACATAAATGATCGGTGTCGAGTTTACAAAAGCAGAATTTACGCCTCTCGCGCGAATGATGGAGGTAGCACCCGCCTGGCCACCAGATAGGCGGATCTGCGCATTGGGCAGTCTTGACTGCAGGATCTGATCAATTCTACCTGAAGGCGCCTGATCCAGTTCTTTAGTACCTATAGAAACTACTGTAGATGACAACCTTCTTTTGGAAATATCCTGTCCCTGACCGGTCACTACAATTTCATCCAGACCCAGACGGTCAGCTTCCAGCTGTACGTCGAGCGGACTGCCTGCTTTATCACGGGTCAGCACCAGCTCAATTTTCTTATAGCCGAGGGAATAGATCACCAATGTAATTTGTTCCTGATCCTGCGGAAAACGCAGGGCGAACCGGCCGTCGGTTCCGGTAGCAGCCCCCAGAGTGGTGCCCCTGATACCGATGCTTACACCGGGCAGCATTTCGCCGGTAGTTTTGTCACTCACTTTACCCGTGATGGTAATTTGCTGCATCAACAGATACTTTTCAGTATACGATACCTTATTGAGTACAATATATTTTTCGTTCACCTGACGGGCTACCACGGGATAGATAGTCAGAATATCTCTGAGCACATCGCTGACAGACTTATTATTCGCATGATAGCTGATTCGGCTGCTATCCGGAATATTGTCCTGATTGTACCCGATTACAAAAGCAGATTGCTTTTCGATGATGGCCAGCACTTCTCTGATAGGCCTGTTTTCGACCTGAAGGCTTACTTTCACTTCATGCATAGACTGGCCGGAGCCGGTAGCAGCAAAGGAAATGACCGAAGAAAAAAGTAGCAGAAAGCTCGTTAGTCTCATTTTCAGGGTAAATAGCTTTTTAAACAGGTTGTAGTAACCTGAGAAAATTTTTCGCATCTTTGATCTGTTTTTTAATGTGAGTTGAATCCGTTAAAAATGTGGCGTACTGTTCGCAGTGCGTGAAGGACCGGGAGTGTTGCAACCACTTCCGGTTTTCTTTTGCTGCCCACGCCTGTTTTAATTTGTTGTTGGCATCCGAATGATCACCTGATCTGATTTAATTGTATATGTAATACCGGTCAGGCCGGCGAGTACTTTCAATACTTTGGCAAGCGGCTCCCGGGAGAAGCTGATCTTATAGTGTCCACCGTCTTTCCCGGCACCGGTCACTATCACAGGGATATTGTACTGACGCTGTAACTCCTGCCCTATTTCCGCGATACTGTTATTATTAAATTGGAAGATATTATTGCGCCATGCACCCGGCACACCCGTTTCAATGTCAGTTATATCGGAGGTACCACGCTGCAGGTGATGAACGAGCGTTTTATTGGCAGTGAGACAGGCGGCTATTACCTGTCTGTTCACTTCGTTCGATATCTTTACCTGCCCGGTACTTACGTCAATGGCCCAGGTATCTTCTTCAGGCCAGGAGCGGATATTAAAGGAGGTACCTAATACAGTGGTCTGAATACTGCCCGCGTGAATAATAAAGGGATGCCGGGCATCGGTAGCAACAGTAAAAAACGCTTCGCCGGTCAATGTGATGGAACGGCATTTCGTACCAAAGTCACCTGCAATCAACAGCGAAGTACCTGCATTCATCTGGACCATTGTACCATCTGGTAAGCGAATGGTCTTTCTACTACCTGCCGGTGTGCTTACCAGTTGATCTGCCATAGCAGGCACCGGCTTGTGATTAATGACAAAAAAAGAAAGTGTAGACCCCAGCAAAACGATGACTGCGGCTGCATACCACCAGTATAATTTATGCACGCGTTCAGGTGGTCTTATTTCCCGTAGTAAATTGGAAATAATTTCATCTTTCAGGCGTTCGCTATCATTTTCTGATAAAGGCGTTTCATTAAAAGAGGCATACCATGCTTCCACCAGCGCAGCTTCGGCAGGTGTAGCCTTACCCTCCAGGTATCGGGACAAAAGGAATTTCAGCTGTTGATTGCTCATAACACTCTATACATCTCCCGCCATGAAAAGAGGTACCGGAAAAGTATGTTAAGGAATTATGAAGAGTACGATGATAATGACACCTGTTATGTCATTGTGTTCTTTTAGATAAGTACGGAGGTAGCGTAAGGTAATAGATATATTATTCTTGACAGTCTGTTCGGAGAGAGAAAGCTGCAGGGCAATTTCCCGTGTAGAGAGCTGCTGGTAGCGGCTCAGGCGATATGGCAGGCGAAGACGATCCGGCATGCGGTTCAGGGCTTCATTCACCTGTTCCTCCATTTCTTTCGTTTCCAGTAGTTCAATAGCAGAAAAGGTCGTTTGTTGTGCCAGGGTCTCCGCAAAATAATCTTCGTTATATACAGGTGTTTGCGGGCGGCTGAAATGATCGATGATGCAGTAACGGGCGGCTGTAAAGAGATAGCTGCTCAGGCGACCATTATCGTCAGGGAGAATGGTATCGCGCTTTTTCCAGACAGTAATAAAAATTTCCTGTAAAATATCTTTCGTATCGTCTTCCTGTTTCAGGCGTGCGTATATATGGGTATACAGCTCTTCCCAATACCTGTTTACCAATGCAGTGAAGGCTTGCTGATCCCCAGTTTTAATGAATGCTAATAGCTGGCTGTCCGGATACTTTTCCATATAAGGGTACAAACATACTCACCGGATGTAAACTGAATATTAAGTTTAAAAAAGGGCCTCTGTAAAAACAGAGAGCCCCTTCATCTCAACATTCCAGTTATTTTGTGATCAGTAATTTTTTAGTATAGGTTTGGGCACCCGTTACTTTCAATACATACATACCTGGTTCCAATACTTTATTAATATTTACGCTGTGCTGTCCTTTTATTCCCTGTCGCAGCACTTCTTTTCCCTGGCTATCATATATTGATATTAGCAGCGCTTCTCCATCATCAAAATTGCGGAGACTCACATTAAAAGAGGTAGCAGCGGGATTTGGATATATGACCACCTCCTTTTCTGTAGTGGTTGCTTCGGCTACCGCAGCTATCCGGGCAGCTCCGCCAACGCATGCCACACTACCGGTAAATGCCATCTGTGCATTGGTAAACTGGGTATATGTACTATTTACATCTGTGTTCGATACATCACTGGCGCCTTTACCATCACAGTCACTGCGCCCATTGTTTGCATGTGGTACCTGTAAGTATACACCTGCGGTGCTACAACTACCGGTCTCGGCATCGCCGCCTACGGTCACGCCTGTACCCAATGTAACGCCCCATTCCATCGCATCACCTTTTACAATTGCACTGTTGGTAACGGTGCAATAACTCAGTAAGGCATTGTCCGTCACCTGCGCAGTACCTGAGCAGGTACTATTCCATACATTCGCATTGCCATTGATCACAACACTGCCTGATACGTTCGAATTTTCAACCCAGGCCCATCCATCTATGCGTGCAGTACCAGAGATATTGCTGGATCCCAGCACGATGGCATTGGGCCCTACATAGGCCGTGGATGCTACGGTAGCCGAATTCGCTACCCAACCTCCCCCATTAGCGTGTGCATGCCCGTTCGTTTTGTAAGCAGCGCGGAAACCGGGCTGGTATCCTTCCGGAACGGCATTGGCAATGCGCAGTTCATATGGATAACGTTTGATCTTCGGCCAGCCAGGCTCCCATGCATAAGAAGTATGTGTGGTAGGTGCTCCCATTACAACCAGGTACAACTTTGATTCGTTGCTGTTCAGTTGAAAACTGATCTGGCTTTCATTGGCACTATTGAGGTTACCGTACCGGGAAATAGTACCATCTGCCAGTTCGGTAACAAAGCCATAGCGCCAGCCTGCGGTACTATTCACTTCTGTATGTCCTTTAAACTTTACTGTTACCAATTTTGAGCTACAGGTAGGATATAAGGGAATGATATTATAACCATAATCCTGCGGTGCAAAAGCATCCGGCACTACATAGCGCCCGGTGCTGGCATTGATCTGTGTAAGCATCGTATTCAGGCGCCATATATAGTGCGGTTCACTGTTGATGTAGGCGTCGCGCTGTGCACGTATAATTCCTCCGAAACCATTCACGGTATAATCGGCCGTTGGCTCTCTTTTTACATACTCATACATAAAGTCATTTAACTGTGATTGTGTCCATCCCTTTAACCGGCGATAGGTCATCAAAGGATGCTCATTGGCAACAGACTCTTTCCAGAGCCGGTTGACCATGGAGATGCCATCGAACTGCTGGATGGTGAATAATAAGCGGAAAGCATCATAGTGATGCCGGGTGGAACTATAATGGAACATGGCAGTTCCCATCCACCTGGACATATCATCGGCGGCGAAACGGGGATACACCTGGGTGCGCATGTAATTGGCGTGGGTTTCCCAGAAGAAACCAGCGGGTTCATAATTGACAAATCCCCCACCGGCTGTATTTTCCTGAATGGAGATCATGCCCTGCAGGGAATGGGTCAGTTCATGACTGATCACACCCCCATCCCGGCAGGCATTGGGATGTACCCACATAGCGCCGATGGTATTGTCATAGGCACCTCCAAAGGCCCATCCACTGGGCCCATTAGTACCCCAGGTGTCGTTCATAACGATAATGATCTTGTACTTGCCAAGGTTCTTAGTACTGGTGTCAGAACAAAATTTGATGTCGGAAATGTACCTGGTGTAAATCTTCTCCAGGGTATCGCAAATAGACCTGGGATTAAAGGCCAGGTTTGCATCTGGATAATTGACGGGATCGGTGCCAACTACATTACCCCAGAAGACAATGAAATTCGTGGATTGATAAGACTTGCTGTATGACCAGGTATTGAGTGGGGCCGACGAAAACTCGGTGGGAATAAATACCGACTTCTGGGCGGCAGTGATACCTGTAATGAACAGGCATAATAACGACAGTACAGTTTTTTTCATGGGTTATGTTTTTTAGTGTAACAGATTTTCAGGGGGGCATGCGGGTGTGCGCTATTAAATTTAGGGCAATCTGGCAGGGGGTGCGGTACGGATATTAACAGGTTCTAGCCATATCATAACTAGTCTGGCGACGTCGGGGCCTTAGTGCAAACGGGGCATCAACAGTACACCATAAGGGCACCAATATATCACTTCAATATCAGGGAGATATAGAGGTGATATATTGGTGCCCTTATGGTGATGGTTTAATGACGGGTTGGTAGTATAGTCTGACTATACCTTAGCAAGGGTTTACACCTACCTCTTCAATACATTAAAATAAATTATATATTCGCTTTTTCTGAAACAACCCCTTCTTTTTATTATATTGTATCAAGCCAGTACCAAACCTTATCAACCGCTTATGGGATTTTTGGACCAATATGACCTCTCTCCAAACATTTGGGACGAGATGTACGATCGCAAACAGATACGGGAGCACTATCACAAAGTCTTTCATTCGCTGGAACAATTTGATGTCAATGCTCTCCAGCAGAAAGACCGGCTGGCTGGCGAACTCTTTATGAATCAGGGCATTACCTTTACAGTGTACAGTGATGACGCCGGAATAGAGCGAATTTTCCCCTTTGATATCATTCCCCGGATCATTACCGGGAAAGAATGGAACCATATTGAACTGGGCATTCAGCAGCGTTTAAAGGCCCTGAATCTCTTCTTAAAAGATATTTACAATGAACAGCAGATCCTGAAAGACAAGATCGTTCCTGCGGCGCTGATTGCCTCCTGTCCTCATTACACCAGGGAGGTATTTGGGATCAGGGTGCCGCACGACATCTATGTTCATATTTCGGGAATTGACCTGATCCGGGGCGAAGACGGGCAGTTCTATGTACTGGAAGATAATCTACGCACGCCTTCCGGGGTGAGTTATATGCTGGAGAACAGGGAGGTGACCAAGCGGATCTTCCCGGAACTGCTGGCGGCCAGTCATGTGCGCAGGGTAAGTAACTATCCCCTGATGCTCCATGAGATCCTGTTGCAAATGGCACCCGCGCAAATTTCCAATCCCAGTGTGGTACTACTTACGCCAGGAATTTATAATTCCGCTTACTACGAACATGCTTTTCTGGCACGTATGATGGGCATCACCCTCGTAGAAGGCCGGGACCTGGTCGTAGATAATCATAAAGTCTACATGAAGACAACGGAAGGCCTGGAGCAGGTGCATGTAATCTATCGCAGGATAGACGATGAATACCTGGACCCCCTGGTATTTAAACCGGATAGTGCATTGGGAGTACCCGGGCTGATGAATGCCTACCGAATGGGAAATGTAGCTATTGTAAATGCGATTGGGAATGGGGTGGCCGATGATAAAGCAGTGTATGCCTATGTACCACAGATGATCCGGTACTATCTGAATGAGGAACCGATCCTGCCCAATGTACCTACCTACGAATTAAGTGATCCGGAGCAACGCAAACATGTGTTTGACAATATAGAAAGAATGGTGATCAAGCGGACCAATCAATCTGGCGGGTATGGGATGGTGATGGGGAATAAAGTGACACCGGAGGAATGGATAAAAGCGAAAGCCGCCATTGAAGCTGATCCCCGTAGTTTTATAGCACAACCCATTATCAAGCTCTCCACCGTACCATGTTTTATAGACGGTACTTTTCAAGCCAGACATGTAGACCTGCGCCCTTATGCATTATGTGGGCCGCAGGGTGTGCAGATTGTACCCGGCGGCCTTACCAGGGTGGCTTTACGCAAAGATTCCCTGATCGTGAACTCTTCACAGGGAGGGGGTAGTAAGGATACCTGGGTTATTGATTAAAATATTAATATAGATCGTACATGCTAAGTAGGATTGCGGATTCACTATTCTGGCTGGCCCGTTATATGGAAAGGGCCGAAGGTTTACTAAGAGTAACTGCTACACATTATCTTCTCTCTCTCGACAAAGATGTGAATGGTGCCCTCACCTGGCAGTCAGTGCTGGAGACATTTACCACTGCTACACCAGCAGAGATAGAAGCGACCAAAAATCAGACTGCCGATGCGTTGAAATTATTGCTTACCAGCAATAGTAATTCCAATTCACTGAAGATGATCATTGGCAAAGCGCGCGAAAATGCAAGAGGTATACAGGATTATATTACGAAAGAAGTATGGGAGGAAGTTAACTCCTTTTATCATCTCATCAATCAGCCTACGCTTGACAAACGGTTATCCAGTTATGAAGCTGCTGATATGCTGGATCTTTTCACAAGACATAGTGTCTTGTATACAGGTATTACAGATATTACGATGGCACGCGGTACAGGATGGGGGTTTATGAACCTGGGGAAATATATCGAGCGTTGCTTTGAGACCATCGTGCTGACTAATAAACATTACCAGATGAATCATTACAAGATTCATGAAAGTAAAGATATAATGCAATGGCGGCAATTGCTCATGTCACTATCTGGATATGAACTGCATTTAAAGACTTATCGCTCTTCTGCGGATAATCACGATGTATTACACCAGGTATTGTTCAATGAAGATTTCCCACATTCAGTCGTATATTCTTTAGGCCGTATTGACAGGCATCTGCAGGATGTTACCAGGCGCAACGTCTCTGAAGAGAATGCCGCCTTGATGCGGTGCTTTGGGAGATTGTACAGTAAGGTAAAACATACTGACATGGATACGTTGAATAATCACACCTTACACCCTTACCTGGAAGAGTTGCGGGGAGAAGTATTGCAGTTTACCAAACTGCTGAGTCAACAATTTTTTTCTTACGCATAAGCGCTTGCCATATGCCAATATTCAGAATACATCATATTACCAGATACGAATACGACAGACCGGTCAAAGAAAGTGTGAACGAAATCAAGATCTTTCCTTCTCAATGTCCGGGGCAGGAAGTATTGCAACATGATCTGACTATTACAGGGTATCCGGATGTGCAGACGTTTACGGACTACTTCGGAAATAAGACAGGTGGATTTAATATACTGACTGCACACAAAACGCTGAAGATTGAAAGTAAATTACTGGTACGCACTACGGCCACTTCGCAGCTCCAATTGAACTTCCATTCGGGATTTGAACAATTGAAAGACGAGGTGTCCGGGAATTTACAGTTGCTGGAAATGGCGCAGACGGCACCGGTTAAAGCCCAGGAAACCATTACAGATATTATTACAACAATCAATGCAAACGGGAAAAGTGTGGCGGCTGTAACCGAGCATTGCAGTGAATATATTTTCAGGCATTTTAAATACATCAAGGGGATTACGAATATCGAGACTACGGTGGATGAGATCCTGCAACATAAGGCCGGTGTGTGCCAGGACTTTGCGCATCTCATGCTCCAGATATTAAGGAGTTGCCAGATCCCAAGCAGGTATGTGAGTGGGTACATCTGTCCGAATAAGGATGGATTGCGGGGTGAAGGAGCTACCCATGCATGGGTGGAAGTGTACATTCCAGGAACCGGCTGGGCGGGAATAGATCCCACAAATAATGTGTGGGTAACAAACAAGCACGTAAAACTGGCAGTAGGCCGGGATTTTAAAGATTGTACTCCCGTGAAGGGCACGTTTAAAGGACCCGCAAAGCAACAATTGTCAGTATTCGTAGCCGTGGGGTATGAAGATGGCTATGTGTTTGAGGAATTGAATAATGTACACCTGCAGGGGCAGCAGCAGGAAGAGGTACAGAAGGAAGAAGGAGCTGGTCAACAATAAAATAGTACCTGCCTGTAACTACCCGGACATATGGGAATGTTTACATGTGGCTAATCCGCCGGGAACAGATCAATGCTGCCTTAGCTGTAATTGATCCGTTCCCGCAGGATTACTACGACAATGCCTTGTTAATTGCTACTTTCCCTTTACCAAAGAAATAATAAGCCGGGATTCCCAATAACACGATCAATAACCCGGGCCAGGTATTCCCGAATCTATACACCAGCAAAGACAAACAAATAATCGTCGCTGCTATGATATACAACATCGGGATAAACGGGTATCCGAATGCCTTATAGGGTCTTTCAATTTCAGGCCTGGTAAGCCTCAATCTGAAGATCCCCGTAATGGTCAGAATGTAAAAGATCAGCACTACGAAGATCACATAATCCAGCAGCTGTCCGTATTTTCCACTAAGGCACAACAAAGAAGCCCATGCACACTGACTCCACAATGCCTTGCCCGGTACTGCATTCTTATTCAGCAATCCCATTTGTTTAAAGAACAATCCATCTTTCGCCATCGTAAAACATACACGTGCGCCAGACAGGATCAATCCATTTACACATCCAAATGTAGATACCATCAATAATACCGCAATGATCATCGTTCCATTGTTCCCAAAGATCTTTACCGCAGCAGCCACACCTACCCTGTCATTTTCTGCAAAAGCGATTTCATGCAGGGGCAGCACTGCCAGGTAAATCAGGTTTGTAGCAATGTAAATAGTGGTCACCAATAAAGTACCGAAAAACAAACTGCGGCCGATATTCCGCTCAGGGTTCTTGATCTCCCCGGCTATAAAAGTCACGTTGTTCCAGCTATCGCTACTAAACAAGCCCCCCACCATACTGGCAGCAATGGCACCCAACACGGCGAATCCTGAATAAGACACCAGTTGTGAAGGCTCCATTTTATTAAATCCAAATCCACTCTGCCAGTTGGCATCCCACACCTGTCTGCTTGCGGCAAAGCAGCCAAATATAATCAGTGCCAGCAATGCAACAATCTTGGTCAAAGTAAAGATTGTCTGAATCAACTTCCCTTCTCTCACACCACGTGTATTTATAAATGTGAGAAAGACAATTAGCAAAATAGACGTAACCTGTGCAGCGGAGATTTTTACAAACCCCAGATCTGCCAGGATATTCGTCTCACTCAAAACAGGGAACCGGAAAGCCGTGAACCTTGCAAATGCCACTCCCACCGCTGCAATGGTACCAGCCTGTATGACCGTAAAAAAACTCCAGCCAAACAGGAACCCTGTCAGGTCGTTAAACGCTTCTTTCAGGTATACATACTGTCCGCCTGCATGTGGAAACATGGCACTCAATTCGCCATAGCTCACAGCCGCTGTAATGGTGAGTACTGCTGTAATAACCCATATCAGTATCAGCCAGCCGGCCGAACCTACGTTGCGGGTAATATCTGCACTCACGAGAAAGATCCCGGAGCCGATCATAGATCCTGCTACGATCATTGTAGCATCAAGCAGGCCAAATGAACGTTTAAATGATTTTGGTTGATCTGACATAGGTATTTTTTATCTGGTAAACTCGTTATCGACAAGTCGCCATATTCCCAGTGGATTTGATTTCTTTAATGCATCGGGCAACATATTATCTGTAAAGTTCTGAAAACATACGGGGCGTACCCAGCGACGAATAGCACTGGTACCTACACTCGTAAAGCGGTTATCGGTAGTAGCCGGATAAGGGCCTCCATGCACCATTGCAGCGCAGACTTCCACACCGGTAGGCGCATTATTCAGTATGATCCTGCCTGCGAGCGTGGCCTGCAAGGCGATCAGTGATTTGTAAATAGTGGTATCCTTTTCAGTCCCTACCACTGTTGTGGTAAGTTGTCCTTTTAGACTTTTGAGTACCTTCTCCAGTTCTTCTTCGTCGGCGCATGCTACCAGTAAAGAGTAGGGGCCAAACAATTCTTCTGCGAGATGTGGATGTTGTAAAAATTCCGCCCCGGTAGTACGGGCTACCGCAGGCCATGCTTCCAGTTCTGCGGGTTCAGGTGTCTGACCTACCAGGGTTACACATTCCTGGGAAAGAACTTTGGACCTGCCTTTGGTATAGGCAGTATAGATGCCTGTATGCAACATCTTTGCAGGTGCACTGGCCGAGATAGCACCACCTAACATATGCGCAAAGTTGTCCAGCGCATCGCTCTGTATACCGAGCAGTAAACCGGGGTTGGTACAAAACTGTCCCATACCAAGTGTGATGCTGGCTGCGAAAGTCTGGGCCAATTGCGCTCCCTGTGTGAGCAATGCATCAGGATAAAAAACAACCGGGTTCACACTGCCCATTTCAGCGAAGACAGGAATGGGGGTTTCCCTTTGTGCAGCATATTGCAGCAAAGCTTTTCCACCATTGAAAGAACCGGTAAATGCAACTCCGGTAGTCGCCGGATCCATGACTAACTGCTTACCTGTTTCATAGCCTTCATCAGCTACATGCTGTAAGGTATGGGCAGGCAATGCTGATTTTTCTATAGCGCTGGCAATGGCTTCGTATGCCAGTAAGGAAGTCCGGGGATGAGCAGGATGCCCCTTTACTACCACGGTAGCACCGGCAGCAAGGGCACTGGCAGTATCTCCCCCCGCGGTAGAAAACGCAAAAGGGAAATTGCTGGCGCCGAACACCACAACCGGTCCAACAGGCAATAACATTCTGCGAAGATCAGGTCTGGCAGGTGTCGCTTCAGGCCGGGCGGAGTCAATAACAGCTTCTACCCAGCTGCCTTCGCGGAGCAGTTCGGCAAATAGCTTCAACTGGTTAGTGGTGCGGGTCAGTTCACCATTCAGACGGGCGGCAGGCAGATTGGTTTCTTCGCCGGCTGTCTGTACCATTATTTCTCTCTTTGATTCAAGTTCTGTGGCGATGGTTTCCAGGAATGCAGCACGTACAGCAGGGGTAACCTGTCTGTACGTTTCAAAGGCCTGTGCGGACTGCTGCATAATCTTTTGTATCTGCATGCGATATTATATTGTAAATGTTAATATACGGGCAACTGTGGCCTTTTGGCAAGTGCGTTATTGATCACCGCAAGGATCTGTTCTCTCTCCTTACCTTCCAGTGGCAGGCGTGGCGCTCTCACAGCTTCGGAACCGAGACCTACAGCCTGCTCAGCCAGCTTGATATATTGTACTAATTTAGGATGTAAATCTAATTCGAGCAAAGGCAGGAACCAGCGGTAGATAGTCAGCGCTTCTGCGATTCTGCCTGCTTTGGTAAGGCGATAGATAGCCACTGTTTCTGCAGGGAAGGCACATACCAGTCCTCCAACCCAACCATCTGCCCCGAGCATGATCTCTTCCATGGCTAACGTATCAACACCGCAAAGTATTTTAAAACGGTCCCCAAATCGATTTATCATACGGGTTACATTAGAGACGTCCCTGGTAGATTCTTTAACGGCCTGTATGTTGGGATAAGCGGCTAACTGTTCAAAAATGTCCAATGTAACCTCAATCTTATAGTCTACAGGGTTATTATAGATCATGATAGGCAGGTCGGTAGAAGCAGCTACGGTTTTGAAGAAGGTAGCAGTTTCTTTTTCATCGCTCTTATAGCGCATAGGCGGCAGCAGCATCAGCCCTTTTGCACCCCATTTGGCGGCAGCTTCGGCCTGCTTCACGGCTTCGCTGGTAGCACCTTCTGCAATATTCAGTACAACCGGGATCTTTCCGGCTACCTTTTCAACCGCATATTTTGTGAGGGTTTCTTTTTCAGCGATGCTAATGGTGCTGGCTTCGCCCAGTGATCCGCCGAGGATAACGCCGTCAATACCGGCTGCTACCTGTGCATCCAGATTCTTGCCAAACAGAGGGAGGTCTAATTCATCTGATGATGTAAACTTGGTGGTAAATGCAGGAAATATTCCTTTCCATTCAATAGCCATAGACTGTGTGTTTTTTTTTCAAAAATATCTACTACGATGTAAGGGGGCCGCTCTAATAGTAATCAATTATTAGTGAATTTTAACCTCTTTGACTGACGGGCGATTGCGACTGCGGCCCTGCCCGGATACCCACATCTTGCACAGGTATGCGGCAGGCCTGCAACGAGCTCAAACACTGTACTATTAATAAGTGCAAAATACGGTAATCAGGATTTTATCCATCATTGCCCGGATTTTAACCTGTATAAGATTAATATTATGAAATTTGGGTTAAAATCTGTAATATTGAGAGGACGAAATTTTAATTGTGCCATTAACACTCATTTTTACCTGATAGAAGGGATCAACCAAAACATTAAAATAGGGCCACATAAGAAGGGATTTCTGCTTTTTTACCTGTAAACCGTTTTTGCAAGTACCTGCTTGCTGTGACTTAAAATTACTTTACGATGAAAGTGTTACAGTTTACTATACCTGTTCCGCTGGACAAATCGATCATTGTTCAAAAAGATGTAATGCCTTTTTTTTATCCTCATTTGCACAGGCACCAGGAGATCCAGATGAGCTGGATCCAGCAGGGAGAAGGCACCCTGGTAGCGGATAATAACATGCATGCTTTCCGGCCAAATGACATCTTCTGGCTGGGGGCCAACCAACCGCATATTTTTAAAAGTGAGGCATCCTATTTTCAGCCGAAGAGCAGGAAGAAAATAGTGGCATTGGTCATCTTTTTTAACCCGAATGGAGAATTGGCATCGCTCTTTAATTTACCGGAGACGAAGTTGCTGAAGAATTTCATTCAACAAAGTCAGTCAGGTTTTAAGGTACCGCCTTCCTATACAGCAGAGGTATCGAGCAAGATGATGCAGATTACAAATAGTAGTGGAACGGATCAGTTATTGCAGTTTGTTGATCTGCTCAAACAGTTGTCCGGCTACACAGATATGACTCCGCTGGCCACTGCGCAGAAGACTCAAATGGTCACTGAGCATGAGGGGATCAGGATCGGGAATATCTATAATTATATTATGCAGAATTATGATAAGCCGATTACGCTGGAGGATGCGGCCAAACAGGCACATATGACACCACAGGCATTCTGCAGGTTTTTCAAGAAGCATACGTTGCATACATTCGTTTCTTTCTTAAATGAAGTGAGGATTAATGAAGCGTGCAAGAAGCTGACCGATGGGGCATTTGACAATATTGCCACGGTGGCGTATACGTGTGGATTCAATAGTATAACGAATTTTAACAGGGTGTTTAAGACGGTGACAACGCAATCGCCGAGTGAGTATATGACGAGTTATTTTCAGAATGTATGATATCTGTGCGAGCCCGCCTTCAGCGGTGGAAACAGTATTGTATGGATAATCCGGAAAGGTGGTATTGAGAAAGATTTGTTTAATTATAAGTTCTCTTTTTTTCCAAATAGAAATGATGGAGGTCAGCGTTGACCTCCATCATTTTTTGCTACAACTTAATAAACTTCCTGTTTATCTTCTTTTCACCTTCTTTAAATTGTATGATATAAGTACCCGGAATCAGGTTGCTTACATCAATTTTACCACCTTCTGAACGCAGATAGCTATTCTGGCCATTTGCGACATTCACAATTGTAAAGAGACCATCTTCAGACAGTCCGCTGATAGTAAGATAATTATAAACCGGGTTAGGGTAAATTTTGAAAGCCTTCTGCGCTATAGCAGCTGTTGGCTGGGCAAAACTGGCTATTCTGGCGGCACTGTTGCCATACACTTCCAGTTCGAATATAGAGTAACCGTAGCCGGTAGTTCTGGCGGTACCATATATCCTCAGGTAACGACCTGCTCCGGTTAAACCCGTATGGTCATTAACCAGGTCATTATTACCCGTAACGGCCTTCAACCTGTTCCAGTTGCCAATGGTGTCTGCTATCTGAATGAGGTAGTCTTTGCCCTTGGCATTTTCCCATGTGATCTTCACCTCACTGATATTATACCTTGCTCCCAGGTCAACATAGATTGAGGAAGGGTCTTCGAACGCACTTGACCAGCGGGTGGTCATGTCACCATCTACTGCTGCCGAACCAGGCATAGTTACCGCATTTTCATTACCTGACACCACTACAGTCTTATTCAGCGCCAGGTTATTGCTGCTACCGTTAGTCACTGTAACGCTTACGGGTATAGAGGTGGCATTAAGCCCGGCAATGTCTGTTGCTTTTGCAGTGAGGGAGTAGGTACCTGCCGGAACATTGGTCCAGGTGAAAGTATAAGGAGCATCTGCATCCTGTCCTATCTTAGTGGTACCCTGATAAAATTCTACATTGGTAACTGCTGCTGTAGCATCTGTTACGGAGGCAGCTATTTCGATATTTTCACCTGCTGAGAAAGTCGTATTGTTTGCAGGGGAAGTCAGGCTCACAACAGGCCCTTCGATGCTACCTGCCAGTGCAAACGTGAGGTAGTTTACATTGAAGTCTGTTGCATCCAGCGATACGCGCAGTACCTTTACGCCTTTCGTTAATACCGGGGTAGTCACCGAAACCGTCTGCCATGCCTGGAAACCACCGGTAGCTGGTACCGTAATATTGCCGGAGATGTTCTGACCATCCAGCTCCACGTGCATAGACTTGGCAGCACCCGGATTCGCAACCCGAACAGATAAGGTATACTGTGCAGTAGTTGTTACATCGATCGTATACTCCAGCCACTCTCCCGCTGCTACATATCCTATATTAAAGCCTCCTTCTGAACAGTTTTCAAGATCTACATCTTCGGTAGTACGGTATTGGCCACCTGCATTACCGGTAGAGTTATCATGATAAGCAATGCCCTCTCCGCCAAGGTCGAAGTTTTCAATTTCGATCTTGCCTGGGATAGGTGCAGGCGTTGCGAAATAAGGATTCTGCAGACTGGCACCCAATGCGTAAGTAGCGGTGAACGTACTGTCCTTCTTAGGCACGCGGATCGTTTGACTGGCAGCGCCACCATTACTCCAGGATGCAAATTCATAGAACCTGCCATTCAGCACCTGGGGGGTCACCGCTTCCAGGGCAATCGGGGTGTTTACTACCAGCGTCTTCGTAAATGGCGCCGTGCTCTGCGCGCCGAGAATGAGTTGTAAACCAGGAACGCTGGCGGCGGCGGTGATGTTTACTTTATTAGGAATGATATCGACTGAATCTATACCGGTGCGTCCCTTAGAATCACTTACCGTGAGCAGGATACGTAACCATACGTTCGGAGAAGTTTCGCCACCATTGTCGGCGATGAAAGTACCGGAGGTAACACCATTAGGTACGCCGGGACCTGGGTGATAGTGCATATTGTTTGGACCATCCTGGTGATAGAAACGTACTTCCCACTGGTACTTACTGGCTGGAATGGTTCCATCTTCTGCATCGGTAGCTGTACCGGCAAATCGAATGGTATCGCCCACACTCCAGGTGCGTGTAGATAATGGAGCAGTGATGTGTGGTACAGGGCGGGCATTGAACGGCAATACTGTCAACTTTGCATTGTCACTGGTATCTCTGCCTGCGCTATTGCTCACTATACAGCGGTAATTAGCAGAGTCACCTGCTGCCACTGCTGCTATTGCAAATTTACTGGCAGTTGCACCCGCTATGTTCACACCATTCTTCTGCCACTGGTAGGCTAATGGCAGGGCGCCTGAAGATGTTACAGAGAATTCAACAGGGTCGCCTGCTACGATTGACTGGCTCTGGGGCTGATTTACAATCACCGGCAATTGGGTGGTGTCGTATTCAAGGCGATACAAAGAGCCCCCGTTGCCATAATAGACAAAATAGATATTACCATCCAGGCCTACGCTGGTACCCAGCACGCTTCTGAAGTTTGTGGTAGAAAAAGTGGTTGCACCGGCACCGGGGTTAGTAGCATCCACACTTTTCAACCAATCGGAACACCAGTCAGAAAAATAAAAACGGTTCTTGTACTCAGCCGGATATCTGGTATTTACCGGATTAAAGAACACTCCTGAAGTGATAGCACATCCCCATCCATCATGCGGATAAGCAAATACAGGAGCGATAGTAGAATCAGGTTGTTCCGGCCCTGATTGTCCCTTCCCATCCCAACCATAGTTATAATGTTTGGTAGAATCCGGGGCCGTTACATCATCAATTTCTTCATAGTTACCGCCTACGTTGACAACAAAGATCTTTCCTGATACCGGGTCCAGCGCCATTTTCCACGGGTTGCGCATACCGATGGCCCAGATACTTCGTTGCTGGCGGGAAGCATTGGGTGTGTTGTAATAAGGATTGCCGGGAGCCGGTTGCCCGTCGTCGGTGAGACGAAGAATTTTTCCGCGATAGGTGTTTAGTTTGGTTGCTTCAGCGGGTGCATTACTTTCTCCGATGGCTACATACAGATAGTTGTCTTTAAAGAGGATAGCGCCACCATTGTGAAAGCCATTGATAATAGGATCAAACTCCATAATGCGGGTCGTGCCGGTGACCTGGTTGGCAGCGTTGATGGTGACGCGGTCCAGGTAGTGCACAGTGCTGGCTGCATTGGTGTAGAAGATGTAGAACTGACCGTTGGTAGCAAACTGCGGGTGCAGTGTCATGCCTAACAGTCCCTGTTCATTTGCGGTAGTGGTTGATACTGTGTGTACGGTTGACACAGTACCGTTTTGATAGACTTTTACATTACCGCCACGTTCAGCGATAAAGATACGGCCGTCGGGAGCATGCGCCAAGGCAGTGGCTTCGTTGATATCCTTGCCGGATAACTGTTTGAGTACAAATGCCGATGGCAATTGACTATAAGCAGGGCAGGCATAGAGAATGATCAACATCAGAATGGTGAGTAGGTTTTTCTTCATGTAAGGATTGTTGATTAATGAATATAGGAGGATATGTTAAAGGCATGGTTTAGGCTATCAGAGGATATTGTCTTTGATAATGGTCGTTGTAAAATAAGAAAGTTATTGGAGGTTATATGTCAGAAAAATGTAAAACGTGGTTAACTTATTATTATGAAATGCCGGTAGATACCGGCATTTCCGCAGAAAAGAGATGTATGTTTATAGGGATCGCTGCAGCCAGGTAAATTCCGGTCAGCGAATGTCATCAGTTTCTATCAGGTGGCATCACCCCCAATAAATTCCTGACAAAGAAATCCCGCTTCTTCATTCTGCCATAAGGTCCTCCATCACTGTGCCCCATACCAGGTACGACGAGCAGGTCGAAGTCTTTATTTGCTTTGATCAATGCATCCACTACGCGATAGGTCGATTCCGGGGGCACGTTACTATCTGCTTCGCCAACGATGAGGAGGAGTTTACCTTTTAGTTTTGCAGCATTGGTTACATTCGACTGTGCTGCATAATGCGGTCCTACGGGGTATCCCATCCATTGTTCATTCCACCATTGCTTATCGACCCTGTTATCGTGACAACCACAGGCTGATACAGCAGCTTTGTAAAATTCAGGATGGAACAGTAAAGCGCCGGCAGCATTCTGACCACCGGCGGAAGTGCCGTAGAGACCTACACGGGTAGTATCTACATAAGGATACTTCGCGGCGAGTGCTTTGATCCAGCGTATACGATCAGGCAATCCGGCATCAGCCAGGTTTTGCCAGCATACATCATGAAATGCTTTGGAGCGGTTCGCAGTTCCCATTCCATCGATTTGTACAACAATAAAACCTACTTCTGCGAGACTCTGCATTTCACTATAGGTCATAAATGTCTTTGGCACGAAAGCATCTTGTGGTCCTGCATAAATGTTTTCTATCACGGGATATCGGCGGGTACTATCAAAGTTGCGCGGACGGCATACGACTCCCCATATGTCGGTCTGCCCGTCGCGGGCTTTTGCCGTGAACACTTCCGGAAGCCGGATACCCGTGGCAAAGTAGTCACCCAGGTCTGCCCTTTCTACTTCCATGATCTGCTTACCGTCTGAGGTACGATGTAAGGAAGTGGCAGGTGGTAAGTCAGGACGGGAATAAGTGTCTAAGTAATATGCCCTGTCCGGAGAAAAGCTCAGGTTATGTTGTGCGTTTTCTTTGGTGAGCGATACAAGATGAGACCCATCAAAATTAATACGGTAGTAGTGAAGATTGTAGGGATCTTCGCCGGGGTTCATACCACTGGCTTTGAACCATATTTCTCTTTTACTTTCGTCCACACTGTCAATATCACGTACTACATATGGCCCTTTGGTGATTTCGTTTTTAATCGAGCCTTTGATAGCATCAATTAAGTATAAGTGATACCAGCCATCTTTTTCAGAAGACCAGATAATTTCGTTGGTAGCTTCGAGATAGTGCGTGAAGATGCGGGATTCGTAAATAAATGTGTTTGTTTTTTCATCTACAAGATCGCGGGTAGAGCCATTGGTGGCATCGACTTCAATGATGCGAAAACGTTGGTGACCGCGATCTGCCTTTTCATAAGTAAAATAGCGGGGATTGTCTTTGCGCCAGCGCAGGTAAGGCTTTCCCAGAAAATCATAGATCGGCGTGTTTACCCTGGTGACCTTTTTATCCGAGGGATTAAAGATGAACATTTCGAAGGACGTGAAGGGATCACCGGGTTGGGCATATTCTTCAGTATCCAGGCGTGCACGTGTCTGATCAGGAAGTGAGGACAACAAATGATGGATTGGTTTTATTACTTCGGGGCGGATGCGATAACCGACAAAGTATTTACTGTCAGGAGACCATTTCAGGGCACCATAGGGTTGATGAATGCTCCCATCGGTGGTGAGTTGGATAGCATCTGTAGCACCTGATGATTTTAGAAATACGTTGCCGTCCTGGATAGTTGTGATCCACTCCTTGTTGGGAGATGAGGTGTCAGAAGCGGTATTGTCATCGTGAAAAGCCCAGCGGGGAATTTCGCGGAAGTTGGTTTGCGGGATGGTGCGATCAGGTGCTGCAATGGTTATGCATTGGCCGTTTTTATATTCAAACCATTGATCTTTGACAGCGAATTTCAAGGAACGTTTATCAATAATAATATCCGTGATGGGAAGATGCCTGGCATCATATTTTTTCAATGCAGCAGCTACTTTTACGTGATCGAAGGCAGGTACTTTTGTACCTTTCACCGCATCGACGAGTATGAATTCGACAGCGCTATCTGCCAGTAAATTTTTATACCAGAATGTTTTGTTATCAGCCTGCCAATGTGGTTTGACAGTAGTTTTGTAGGCTTTACCACGAATGATGGAATCGAGATGAGCGGCTGCCTGGTAAGCCGTTTTCTCTTCAGCAGCAGAGGGCTGAAAAGGCGGTAAGGATTGAGCCCTGGCGAATGCAGGGAGTAGCATGATTGACAGGAAAATCTTTTTCATAATGATAAATTTAAGGGATGCAAGGTCAGATGGGTTTGCAGATTTTAGCATTTTGTGCACAGAAGTTGCGGAAATTTCAATCGCCTTATGAAGCAGTTGGATGGCTGAAGGAACGGATAACCGGCTTGAGAGATTAATTAATTAGCACTATCTTGGGCCTTCTAAATTTTCACGACTATGAATGCTTATGTACCTGCTGGTGACCGGTATGATTCCATGCAATATAACCGTTGCGGGAAAAGCGGCATCAAGCTCCCGGCCATATCACTGGGTCTTTGGCACAACTTTGGTTCCATCGATACTTTTGAAAACGGCAGGAAGATTATACGCCGTGCCTTTGACAGAGGCATTACCCATTTTGACCTGGCAAACAACTATGGTCCTGTGCCAGGTTCTGCCGAAGAGAATTTTGGGAACATACTCAGGAAAGATTTCACCGGCTATCTGAGAGATGAGCTACTGATCTCAACGAAGGCAGGTTACCATATGTGGACGGGACCTTACGGCGAATGGGGTTCAAGGAAATATATGTTGTCCAGCCTGGATCAGAGCCTGAAAAGGATGCAGCTGGATTATGTAGATATTTTCTATTCTCATCGTCCGGATCCTGAGACCCCGATTGAAGAAACAATGGGGGCACTGGATACGGCTGTAAGACAAGGAAAGGCATTGTATGTAGGATTGTCGAATTACACAGCGGAACAAACAACGGCAGCACTTGCAGTATTGAAATCGCTGGGTACACCCTGCCTGATCCATCAGCCAAGATATTCTATGTTTGAAAGATGGGTGGAGAACGGGTTATTGGATGTACTGGAGAACAACGGTGTGGGATGTATTCCATTTTCACCGCTGGCACAGGGATTACTTACAGATAGATACCTGCATGGTATTCCGGAGGGATCCAGGGCGAGCAAGCCAACCGGGTTCCTGAAAGCGGAGCAGATCACACAGGATAAACTGGACAAGATCAACAGGCTGCATGCGATTGCACAACGGAGAGGTCAGTCACTGGCACAGATGGCGTTGTCATGGTTGCTGAAGGACAGGAGAATTACGACAGTATTAATCGGGGCCAGTTCTGTGGAGCAACTGGATAATAACCTGGGTGCGCTGGAGAATTTAAGATATACCGTGGAAGAGCTGGAAGAGATAGAAGGCATTCTGCGATAGATGGCACAGAAAAGCTGTATTGATAGCTGAAATAAGATACAATTTCGGGTGGCGGGGTTTATCCTGCCACCCGAATTCGTTTATAGGTAGAAATGGAAGCTGTCACCTCTCAATCCGACTCTCATCGCTTCGAGGGATATTACCTCATTGGCAGAAATATTACCCAGGTTGGCATTGCAACCTACCAAACGCAGAAAATACAGCTGTTGATCTTTGCGGGGTGCTTCCCAAATGATCTGCTCACCCGGGATCTTTGTCAGGATCTCCTGTACCAGCCCTTCCCTTACTTCACCGGAATCACGATACAGCCCTACAGTCCCCTGCTCCCTTGCTTCCGCAATTACGTACGACGCACCGGCATCCATTTCAGCTTTCATGAGTTCAATCCATTTGTAAGGAGGTGTGATGTGCTCACGATCTTTATCCTTGGACCCTACCTCACTCAATACAGTGCCTAATTTCGCGAGTTTTTCTATATAGCCGCATTTCTCAGCATGTGGAATGTTGAGTGATCCGTCAGATACTTCAAAATACTTGATACCATATTCCTTAACTACATTGAGGTAATCGTCGAACTGGTTGCGGATGATAAAAGCTTCGAGCAGTAAACCACCAAAGTAGACAGGTACCTGGTGAGAATGAAACAGGTCTATTTTTTCCTTCAGGTTTGGCGTTACATAAGCCGTACCGAAAGCGAGCTTGACCATGTCCACATGCGGTGATGCAACGGTTAAGAAGTCTTTAGTGTCTTGCAGGCTAAGTCCTTTGTCAGTTACCATTGTGATGCCGTAAGAACGGGGCCGCTGCGTACGTTCCGGCATCTTGTCCAGGTTAAAGTTCATTTTCCTAATTTTTTATCTTCCGGGGCAAAGGTATTTAAAAAATCAGGACATGTGAGGGAAAGTTTTTATGGGTGGCTATTCCCATGACGGTAGTAAACAGGGTCAGAGGGCTTGCAGTTGTTTCTTTAATAGTTCGATCTGACCGGTATGGTACATGTCGTGCAGGGCGACGCCGTTAATGAGGTATTTGATATCGTAGTCTCTTCCCCCAACAGGTGTGTCTAAATCTTCGGGGCTCAGGTCATCGAGTGCGTCCAGCAGGTCTTCGTGTACATTTTCCTGGGCCTCCAGCAGTTTTTTCCAACCGGCGGCAGGGTCCGCTGCCAGGTCAGTGACATCAAGAGAATCTTCCTGGTCTACATCGAAGGATACATTGCCTTGCAATTTCTGGATCACGAATTGTTTCCAATGAGTCATGTGTTTAACGATCGCTGCAATTGAATTACGTTGGCCTGGGGGTTGCTGAAAAGCCAGTTGGGGGGTTACTCCATCAATGGCACTGCAGAAACTTACTCCTACCCAGTTGTCTCCATCATAGATCTCGGCATATTGCTGATGGATGTCAAGGTTAAGTGATTTCATAATTTGAGGTTGATTATGTAAAATACGGAGTGTGAAGGGATTTCCCTAATGATGGTGTAACATTTAATATTAATTTTTTGGACTGCAGGCCCCCGGGCTGGAAATGTAAAAATGCTGCTTTACCGATGGTAAAGCAGCATTTTTTGTATGGCAGCAACTTATACAGCAGGCGCTTCAGCAGGCAGGGCATCTCCCACCATAGGACCATTTGCTGCCAGTTCGCTTCCCTCCTTCTTAGACTTGAAGATGGGCCAGAGGAACTGGGCATACCATTCTTCCTGCTTGTAATGTTTGATCCCGTAACCTGAGGGATACTGCCGGGTAATAATCCCTGTACCAAATATCAGATCCCAGATAAAAAACATATTTCCAAAGTTCCCTTTATAATACCCGACTCCATCATCCGAAGTATCCGCATGATGCGCATGGTGAGTGGCTGGTGTTGAGATGAGCCGCTCCATGACCCAGCCGACTGGCTTCAGCCATTTTATCGTATAAAAAGGTTTATCCCATTTAATACTCGAATGTGCACCGGTTGTGATCAGCGCCTTTACCCCCGTTACAAACAGGACCGGGTAGCCTAATCCCAGATACACCAATGTTGTTGTGAGATAAATCTGAGAAAAGAAGATTGTATAAATAATATTCTGCCGGCTTGCCATGGCCATCCCCATATACGGTGCGGAATGGTGTGTACGATGGAATCGCCATAACCACGGCAGCTGATGATGCAACCTGTGATACCAATACTGCGTAAGGTCGTCTGCGACCGCAATAATTGCAAAGCCCCACCAGAAAGGCACCCAGGCAAACACATTCTTTGCATCGGGCAAAAAACGGGGGAACAGCAACAAACCGATATAAGCGACAAAAGGCCTTACTATTATTTTAGGTATTACAAAGCATACAATATCCAGTACCTTTTCATTCTTTGTCCAGTGATTTTCGTAGAGTCCATAAGCAAATTCGATCACTCCAATGAGGAGCATGATGACAGGTAGTCCCCATCCATTGAGATTGCGAAAAATGGTTTCAATATGTACGAGCATATGCATTAGATTTTATTTGTTAATCGTTGTTGCCGGCTTATCCTTCCATGGCCGCTGGCCGGAGATCTTAAATGACAATAGCATCAATACTATCGGCAAGGCATAGATAAAGATGCTGATGATCACATCTCTCAGTATGCGTTTTTGAGTGACAAGAGGTGTTTTCATGCGCTTTTTTTTTAGTTAGACAATAAATACTTTACCAGCCATAACAACAGGCCGATCACTGACAGCGGTATGAGGAAGATGATAATCCCCACTATGATTTTCCTGATGAGTAACAGGATATCCTGAAGCACCATAACTTATCGTTTTACTTTTCTTGCATTAATCAATTTTCCAGTAAAGACATCTTCCCAGTCAATGAATGGATAGATGTGATATTTCTTTGCATCTTCTTCAAACTGCTTCTTCAACTCAGCCAGTTTTTCGGGATACTTCTTAGCCAGGTTGTTCTGTTCGTTGAAGTCTTCATTCAGATTATAGAGCTCCCACTCCTCTTTATCATAATCTCGCTGTATGTCATGTTTTGCATCGGCAAATTCATTCAGATCAATGTAATCCGGGTGGTGGGCAACTGCTGCTTTCCATCCATCTTTGTACACTGCACGGGAACCAAAGATGTAATAGTATTGTTCATTGTGACGGGTAGGCGCATTTGCATGATCAAAAGAATAAGCCAGTGAGGTTCCCTGTAAGGTATCCTGCGTGATGCCTTTGATAGATGCAGGGAATGGTACACCTGTTACCTCCAGCGTAGTAGGAAGAATATCTGTTACATAACCGTACTGTGTGCGCAAAGCCCCTTTATCCCTGATCTTTTTAGGATAGAACACGATCAGTGGATTGCGGGTCCCTCCTTCTGCATGTGCATCCTGCTTCCAGAATTTGAACGGTGTGTTGGTGGCCTGTGCCCAACCTAGCGGATAGTTGGCATCTGACTCCGGCGTCCCAATGAGCGCAATGTTTTCTTCGTTGTATCTGACAGCTGCTTCACGGGTCAGGTTTTTATTGCCGCGGGGTGTTTGCTTTGCGGATACGACCCCTTCATCGGTACCTTCCTTACTGGCACCGTTATCGCCGATCACCACGTATATGAGGGTATTATCGAGCTGATTGATGCTTTTTAAGTAATCGATCACGCGGCCCACCTGGTAATCGGTGTAGGTGAGATAAGCAGCATATACTTCGAAGAATCGCGCATACAATTTTTGTTCATCTGGTCTGAGACTGTTCCATGCTTTGATACGTGCATTGCGTGCCGGCAATGTGGCGTTGGCAGGAATGATACCCAGCTTTTTCTGGTTAGCAAATACCTTCTGGCGGTATACATCCCAACCTTCGTCGAACTGTCCTTTGTACTTATCGCGCCAGTCAGCAGGTACCTGATGCGGAGCATGCGTAGCTGCAGGGGCATAGTAGAGGAAAAATGGTTTACCGGGTGCCGCTTTTTGCTGGCGGGCAATATAGCTGATCGCTTTGTCCGTAAGCTGTTCGCTGAAGTGGCGGCCATCGGGTAGAATGTTTACATTGTCTTCCGCGAGCGCAGGTTTATACTGATCTGTCTGCGAACCCAGGAAGCCAAAGAAATGTTCGAACCCTTTACCGGAAGGCCAGTAGTCGAAAGGTCCGGCATCGGAAGTATCTTCATCAGGTGTTACCCCATACTTACCTACTGCAAAAGTATTGTAGCCGGCATTTTTCAGCACTTCAGCAATGGTACCTGAAGTGCTGGGAATACGGCCATCCCAGCCAGGAAAACCGGCTGATGAGAAGTAGTGTGCAAAACCACCCATGTGTACAAAGTGCTGGTTCCTGCCAGTAAGCAGGGCAGCACGGGTTGGCGCACAAATCGCAGCGGTGTGGAAGTTGGTATAACGAAGTCCGTTGGCAGCCAGGCTATCGAATGTAGGCGTGCTGATCAAACCACCAAATGCACTGCTGGCACCAAATCCTACATCATCCAATAATACAAGTAACACATTGGGCGCACCTTGTGGTGGTCGCACAGGTTCCGGCCACCACTCTTTGGATTCAGCGAGGGTGCGGCCTACTGTGCCCTTATAAGTCTGAGCCGTCGTAGCGAGCGAAGAGAGCATGACAGCAGCGGCTAAAAATTGTTTTTTCATTGATGAAGTTTTGTATTTTTTACCAACCAGGATTTTGTGTCAGTTCATTATTAATATCTATTTCAGACTGGGGAATCGGGAAGAGTGTATCTTTGACAGCAGCCCCTGTTTTCAAAGGATATTTCTTCAGGGCATCATAGAGGTAAGTGCCGCCCCTTCTGGACAGATCGAACCAACGATTGCCTTCCTGAATGAACTCTTTTCTTCTTTCAAGAAATACGGAGTCCCGAAAATCTGCCTGACTCAAACCAGCTGTGAGGTTACTGATCTTTGCCCTTGCTCTCACCTGGTTGATCGCGGCATAGGCATCGACGGTAGGACCATTGATTTCATTTAATACTTCTGCCTGCATTAAGAGTACGTCCGCATAGCGGATCACCGGATAGTTAATCCCGCTGATAGACTGATTTGTCAATGGAGAAATGGAATAGTCTATGAACTTGGCAAAGCGTGCAGCACCAAATTGGACATACTTACCGGTGGCTGAGTTATACAGCTGTGTAAAGAAGGTAACAGCACGACGGGTATCAAAGCTGGCAAACAATTGATACAGGCTACTATCTGCGGGCTGATCACCGGGATATACAGCTGGATTAAAAGACCCGAAGTTGCCGCTACTCAGAGAATTTGTACTATTCTTTGCACCGAGATTAGTGCCAAATTGTACAGAGAAGATATGTTCCTTCCCATTTTTTGTAGCCTGCTGAAATACATCGAGGAAGCTATCGAATAAGGCATAACCATAGCCGCCATTAATGACAGTCGTTAGCTCTGTTTCGGCTTTGGTCCATTCTCTCCTGGTGAGGTAAACCTTGGCCAGCAAAGCATGTGCTGCACCACTGGTAGCGCGGCCGATATCAGCACCTGTATAAGTTTTAGGCAATAACGTAGCCTCATTTAAATCTGAAATGATCTGAGCATAGATGGTATCTTTCGGGCTACGTTTGATCTTTTGTGCATTGACATCTATGCTTGTAGGATCATGGAGTACCAGTGGCGCATCTCCCCAAAGCCGCACGATATTAAAATATAGTAAGCCCCTGATGAATTTAGCTTCACGTACTAACCTTGCACGGGTTGCCGTATCAAAATCTATATTGGGAATATTATCAATCGCCACATTGGCACGACTGATGCCAAAGTAGTGTTGCTGCCAGTTCTTTTTGATACGGTCATTGGCGGGTACATAAGTAGCCGTACCTAATGCACGTACATCCGGATTGGTATTGGAGGGGCTAAAGATCTGATCATCGCTGCCATTACCGGTCAGGAGGTTCAGGTTACGACCATAGATCACAAAGTCGCCTGCAGCATCAGTATTGAGTGTGCTGTACACTGCTGCTACTGCAGATATAGCATCTGACTTTGTTTTATAGAACTGCGATGCCGTGACGATAGAATTCGGATCTTCCTCCAGCTTGTTGCAGGCTGCAGCGAAGAGTAATGAAAATATAATGAATGATTTTTTCATGGTTGTTTATTTTAGAATGTCAGACTCAGCCCGGCGAGGTAACCTTTTGTGCTGGGATAGGCTCCGTAATCAATACCTTGCTTGGTATTGTCACTATCAAAGAAATTCACTTCAGGATCGAGGCCGGTGTATTTAGTCCATGTCCAGATATTCTGAGCGGTCACATAGACTCTGAGCTGATTGATATGTAGCTGGCGGATCACCTCGCGGGGAATGGTGTAGCCTAAGGACAGTGTTTTCAGTTTTACGTAAGAACCATTTTCTATATACCTGTCAGTCACCTGTGCAACTGGTGCATTGGTGGCTTTGGCAACTTTGCCATTAGGATTGGTAGCGCTGTATCTGTCCAGCAAAGTGGCAGAGGCATTCAGCGACAGTGTAGGGATCTCGAGTTTCTGCTGGAGGAAGTTGAAGATCTTATTGCCATAAGATCCCTGGAAGAACAGGGACAGATCAAAGCCTTTGTATGCAAAGGTATTATTGAGGCCGAAGGTGAACTTTGGCTGTGCACTGCCCAGGTAATGTTTATCAGCAGTAGTGATAGCGCCATCTCCATTAGTGTCTACATACCTGGTATCACCTACCTGTTGAGATACCCCGGAGAGGTAGGGTACCCCTTTCGCTATATCAGCAGCAGTGAGCAGGCCGGCAGTGTTATACCCCCAGAAGCTACCCACCGGCAAACCTACTTTTACGATCACAGGAGACACATACCCTGTGGGCGCCAGCGGGAAGTAGTAGTCAGTACCCTGACCAAGACTCAGGATCTTGTTCCTGTTGGCAGCAAATACCGCAGTGGTCTTCCAGGTGAAAGCGCTGTTTTTGATATTATCAGATGAGAGGCTTAGTTCAATCCCTTTATTTTCTACGCTACCCACGTTCTGCAATACGCTGGAATAACCGGAGTAGAGCGGGAAAGGCACGTTCAGCAGCAGGTCGGTTGTCTTCTTATAGTACGCATCGAAGGTAAAGGTGAGACGGTTGTTAAAGAAGCCGGCATCCAATCCTACATTGTATTGGGTAGTCGTTTCCCATTTCAGATTCGGATTGGCGATCTGCGTAGGTGCGATACCTGTAACAAGTGTACCATTGAAATAGTAGTTGCTCGGAGACAGTGCTGCGAGTGAGCTATATGGCGGTACTTCAGAGTTACCGGTGCGACCTGCAGACGCACGCAGTTTCAGGTCATTTACGACCTGACTGGCAGGACGGAAGAAGCTTTCCCTGCCTGCATTCCAGGAGAGACCGAGGGAAGGGAAATATCCCCACCTGTTATTCTTACCCAGTTTGGAAGACCCATCTGCACGGAGTGAGATCGTTACATTGTAGATATGGTTGTAGGAATAACTGGCTCTGGCGAGGTAGGAATTCAGGGAAGATTCATGTGCATCGGAAGTAGAGAGTACAGCTGTTCCTGCATAGTTCAGGTTATTGAAGGTAGTGAGGTCGTTTGGGAACTTCTGTGCACTGGCTACGGCCGACTGATCTTCCTGGTGTTGGGTGGTATATCCGGCCAATACATTCAGGAAGTGCTTGTCACTAAAAGTATGATCCCAGGTCAGTGTATTTTCATTGATCCAGGTGCTGGCGGCAATACTACCTACAGATGCATAGCCTTGTGAAGCATAACCGGTGCTGCTACCGCCTGGAGAACCGGCATAGCTGGGTGAGTAATAGTTTTGTTTGGTATTAATGAGGTCTGTACCGCCGGTAACTTTGAGTGTCAATTCTTTGAGGATCTTGTATTCAGCAGAAGCGTTGCCGAGAATACGACGGATATAAGTACGGTTGATAGTAGACTTAAAATCCTGAATAGGGTTGGTAGGAATAGAGGAATAAGGACTGGCTGTGTAGTAGCTGCCATCTGCATTGTAAACAGGTACTACAGGCGATACCTGCAGCAGGTTAGCGAAGGCAGTATTCTGAAAATTGATGCTGTTATAGGCATTACCGTAGAGTTTATCTTCGATCGACTGGCTACCGAAGATATTTGCCGAGACCTTCAGTTTGTCACCAATATTTCTTTCGTAGTTGATCCTGCCGGAGTAGCGTTTAAAACCGGTATTCACAATGATACCATCCTGGTTGAAGTAGTTGCCGGAGATGAGGTATCTTGATTTATCGTCCCCACCGGATACGGAGAGTTCATGGTTTTGAATAGGGCCTTTGCGCAAAGCGGCAGACTGCCAGTCAGTACCTGCGCCGAGGGCCGTGATGGCGGAGTCGCTGTAGGTCTTGGCGCTGCCGGTGCTTTCATTCACATCGTTGATGAGGGAGGCCCATTGAGAAGCGTTGAGGAGATGCAGTTTCTTGCGTACCTGTTGCTGGCCAAAGTAGGTGCTATAACTAATCTCGTCGCGGCCGCGTTTACCTCTTTTAGTAGTGATCACCACTACACCGTTCGCACCGCGTGAGCCATAGATAGCTGTAGCAGACGCATCTTTGAGTATTTCGATACTTTCTATATCGCTGGGGTTGATGGTAGAGAGCGCATTGACGCCTACGCCGTTGGAGGCGCCGGTATTCACATTATCGTTGTTGTTATAAATAATAAAGCCATCGATGACGTAGAGCGGGGCATTTCCGAAGCTGATAGAATTACCTCCCCTGACACGGATAGTAGCGGTAGCACCTGGCGCTCCGGAGCTTTGGGTGACGTTTATTCCCGGCACGGAACCCTGCAGCAGGTTATCGAACGAAGCCGCCGGTTGTGACAGCAACCCTTTGTTAACGCTTGCTACAGCGCCGGTCAGGTCACTTTTGCGCTGGGTACCATAACCTACCACCACCACTTCATTCAGCTGGCTTTCATTTTCTACAAGTGAGATCGTGAGCGGTGATGTGGAGGCTTCAATCTCCTGTTTTTTATAACCTATGTAAGCAGCTTCGAGTACATAGGGAAGTTTTTGTCCTGTTTTGAAGAAGAACTTTCCTTTACTGTCTGTGAGTACCTGGTTGGTAGTCCCTTTAATTCTGACCAAAGCCCCGATGAGCGGGGTTTGTGACTTACTGTCTACGACAATGCCGGTGAGTGTGGAGTTGATGACTGGTTCATTCACTGTTTGTGCATACGACGTTACAGGTGCAAATCCCAGCGTAAGTGAGATGAGCAAGAGAACTTTTTTCATTAAATTTGCAGTTAGCGATTAGAAAATAAGGTGCCTGCCCAACGGTGTGAGTCGTTGAGTAGTGCGATAACGAGCCTTGTTAAAATCCGGCCGGTGACTGTTCCCGCAGTTACCGGCTTTCTTTTTTCAGGGCACTAAGGCGTGCCTTTGTTATGTAGATGACTGTGCATGTTACAATTTTGAGGCGTTCCCATATCTCTTGTGAGGAACATAGGAAGGCGTGTTAGGATTATTACTATCAAAAGGGTGATTAATGGAAGAGAATACAATTAGCGGCAACAACAGCGGTTGGCTGAGTTAGAACATCCTGGTTGATGATAAATGGTCTGTACTGTATTTGCCATTGTACGAATAAATTACAGTGATATGAAGGCAAAAATAGTAAAAAATATTAGTCCACCAAATTAGTGTACTATTATTTTTTAGCGGAGGGGGCAGATCGACTGAAAACTGAAATGTATTAAAATAAACAAACCTCCCCGAAGGGAGGTTTGTTATTGTTGTTTAAAGTAATGTATCGCCTGTTCATGTTTCTTCGCATCTTCCAGTGAATCAAACGTTCCAAGGTTCTTGCGTTTCTGTGTTTTAGGGTCCACCTTACGGGAGTAAATCCTATACTTCCCGGTTTTCAATTTTCGTATCATGACATGTCGTTTTTCTCATTACAACACCAGAAAATACCGTACCAGTTTAAAAGAAATCGGCGGACCAGTTTCTTTCAAATACCTGCCTGGCCGGTAATTTATTAATACCCTCTTTTTCTGTCAATTCACCCGTTGCGTCTACACTATCCGCCACACCACACCAAGGTTCGATACAAACAAAGTCTGCATCGATGGCTGCCCATATTCCCATGAAAGGGAACCCGTCATATTTCAGGGTGAGGCCATGTGGCTTTTTATCGCTTTTCAAAGTGATTGCGTTGGAAGAAAGACCTTTAAATACCAGTGCGTCCTTATAAAACAGCGACTTCTTCAGGGGTAGGCGCTGCGTATGCTCCAGGAAAGGCACGGGTGTTGTCTCCACAAATCCACCGGCAGATAGCAGGTATAAAGGGGTGTTTTCCACTTTGTTAAATTCCAGGTAGTAATCTTCGTAGGTCACACCTTCTTCCAAAGGCACCTTAAATGCGGGATGCGCACCTACAGAAAAATACATATCTGAAGCACCTTTATTTTCTACCTGATAGGTCACTGTGAGTGTAGCACCATCAATTGTATAAATGACAGCAAAACGAAAATGAAAGGGGTAAACTTTCAGGGTCTCTTCATTGCTGTTCAATTCAAACGTCACCTGTGTATCGCTCTGGGAAGTTACAGCAAATACATTGTCCCTTGCAAAACCGTGTCTGCTGAGTGTGTAATTTTTTCCTTCAAACGTGTAGGTGTTATTCTTCACCGTACCCACTATAGGAAATAATACAGGGCTGGTTTTAGCCCAGAAAGCAGGGTCTGCACTCCAGATATAATCCTGCTGCAGGTCAGTACGGGTTACTTTCCGGAGCTCTGCTCCTTTTTCAGCGATGACTACGTGCAACTGTCCGTTCTTCAATTCAGGCATATGTTCCTATTTTTATGCCTGTAAATGTAAGGATTATTTTTTCCTGGCGCCTAAAACCAGTACTACACCTACTACCGCAACGATACCGCCTGCGTAGGTAGGCCATCCGATCCATTTGTTTTCTTTTTTGTTGATTTCTACGGGGCCGAGGTCAACGACCTTCTTTTGCGTTTGTACAGAGAAGCCTCTGATGACAATCATGGCAATACCGGCGATAATAAGAACGAGACCTAATGTTTTCATGCGTATCAGTTTTATATTGTAAAAACAATCAGCATGCCAGCAAACAAAAATGGAAGCCAACCCAAAAGATGATCCTCCGGCAGAAGGGTATCTTCTTAGTCAGCTTCCTTGCAGGTTTATTTGTATAGTCTATGAAGAACGTCAGAGTTGGGTCACGGGGCACACATAGTCTGTCAGGTGAAGCCTCTTTGCCTCGCGGATCGCCTTGAGTCCACCTCTGACATCTACCAGGTGGTTGTAACCTCTGGCCTTAAGTATAGAAATAAACATCATGGAGCGGTATCCTGCTGCACAATGTACGTAATACAATTTTTCTTTATCCAGCAGCACCATGCTGTCATTAATATAATCCAGCGGTGCATGAATAGCGCCGGTTACATGTTCGCTGTCAAACTCACTTTTACGGCGTACGTCCACGATATGTTCACCCCCCGTCAGGGAACTGGCTTCTACTGTAATAATTCTGTCTATTGGCTTATTCGCCTCCATCCAGGAGAGGATGCCTCCTTTCAGGTAGCCCATGGTGAAATCATATCCTACTCTGGCAAGACGGATGATTACTTCTTCCTCACGGCCTGTGGGAGCTACAATCAGGATAGGTTGCTCAATATCGGGAATGAGGGTGCCTGCCCATGGGGCAAAACTGCCATCTATACCAATATTGATAGCACCGGGTATAAAGCCGGTCGCAAATTCTTCCGGATCGCGTGCATCGAGTATGAGCGCACCCGTTTCACCGGCAGTAACTTCAAAATCGTCGGGCACTAAAGCGCGTAAGCCACGTGACACTACGGTACCAATATCAGTTGCTCCTTCTTTGTTCAACCGCACGTTTTCCGGGAAGTAAGCAGGCGGCGTGGTCAAACCATTCGTTACTTCAGCAATAAACTCTTCACGGGTCATGTTTGCACGCAGGGCATAGTTAGTTGCCAGCTGATTGGACAGGGTATCGGTGGTTTCACGGCTCATTTTTTTGCCGCAGGAACTACCTGCGCCATGACCGGGATATACAATGATATCGCCGGGTAGCGTCATGATCTTATTGCGCAGGGAATCGAACAGCACACCGGCTAATTCTTCCCTGGACATATTGGCAGCCTTTTGGGCAAGATCAGGGCGTCCTACATCACCAATAAAAAGGGTATCTCCTGAGAACAGGGCCACCGGTTTATTAAACTCGTCGTATAATAGATAAGATGATGATTCGGGTGTGTGACCTGGTGTATGCAACACCTGTATGGTACATTTGCCCAGGAACAAAAACTCATTGTCGTTTGCTACATAGGCGGGAAAACCTGGTTGTGCCGTAGGGCCATATACGATAGTGGCGCCGGTGATCGCGGACAATTCCAGGTGACCGGATACAAAGTCAGCATGAAAATGTGTTTCCAGCACATACTTAATACTGGCGTCGGCTGAAGCGGCCTTCTGGACATAAGGGGCCACTTCACGCAACGGGTCTATGATGGCAGCTACTCCATCACTTTCGATGTAGTAAGCCCCGTGTGCGAGACATCCTGTATAAATTTGTTCTATTTTCATGGTGACTAAGCTTGTGTTGCAAAGATGCAGTCCGGCAGTTATTAATTAGATGATCAGGGTCATGCAAGAGAATGATATAAATTTTACGGGTAAGGTTGTTTGGATTACGGGAGCCTCTTCTGGAATCGGAGAAGCGCTGGCGGTGCTGTTAGCTGAAAAAAAGGCGAAACTTATCCTGACAGCAAGACGGGAAGCGCAGTTGGAAACACTGGCTGCACGATTGGATACAAATGTCATCGTTTTAGCCGCAGATCTGTATGACGCGGATCTCTCAGCACTCACGGGGTATGCGCTGACCGCCTTTGGGAATATTGACATTGTAATCCATGCTGCCGGAGTGGGCCAGAGATCACTGGCAGTGGAGACGCCACTGGAGGTATACCGACAGCTGATGGAAATTAATTTTTTTGTGCCGGTAGCCATTACGGGGTATTTATTGCCTGTATGTAAAGCACATATGGTTGTGATTGGAAGTATGTCAGGCTTGATGGGCTTTCCGGGAAGAACGGGGTATGCGGCGAGTAAGCATGCATTAAAGGGATATTTCGAGACGTTGCAGGTGGAGCAGGATGTGCCGGTGACGATTGTGAGTCCGGGCAGGGTGCAGACGGGGTTGTCTTTATCAGCAATTACAGCGAGTGGTAAAGCACATGGGGTGATGGATGAGGCGCAGCTAAAGGGAATCCCGGTAAGCGCATGTGCGACGCGCATATTGGACGGCGTAGCGAAGAGGAAAAAACATGTAATTATTGCCCGTAAGGAGAAATACCTATATTGGCTCCACTGGTGGTGGCCGGCTTTGTATCATAAAATTGCAAAAAAATACTCATTTACCGTAGGCAAATGAGTATTTCTTAAGTCCTGTCATCCGGAGAGCTTAAAATAAGCTACCGGTTAAGCAGGCAGCAGTTCCGTTAATATTTCTTTGATAATATTTTTCCCGATAGGTTTCACTAAATAACCTGCCAGTGAGGGGAACTCTTTTGCCCGCTGCAGATCACTCTCGTGTGTTGAACTTGTCAGCACATAAACCTTTATGTGTTTTCCTTCAGGCAGCTGCAATTTCATGTATTCCCGCATAAACTGCCACCCATCCATGTAGGGCATATTGACGTCAAGCAGAATTAAATCCGGTAGATTATCCGGCTCGTTCAGGTTTTGCTTGATATAATTCAGTGCCTGTTCTCCATCTGTAAACTTATGGATCTTTTCCACCAGTTCCAGCCTTTCAAAATGCTGCCGCATGACAAATTGAAATAATTCGTCATCATCAACAACGCAAACATTTTTAATCTTATTCATCATCCTTCGATATGTGTACCCGGTTATTAAAATAAACAAAGAAACTACTTCCTTTCCCAACCTCACTCTTTACATCTATATTGCCACCGAAAGTCCGGATCTGATTCCTGATCATAAAAAGACCCACTCCGTTACTTACATAACCGCGATGAAACTTCTTCTTATACCTGAACAACTGCTCCCCGTGTAATTGAAGGTCAATCCCTATGCCATTATCCCTGACCATCAGCACGATCTGATCATCTTCCTTCCAGGTCTCGACGACAATTTCGGGTGGAACTTCCGGCCGGGTATAAGTTAATGCATTGTTTATCAAATGAAATAAAATATTTTCCAGATACGGGCGGGAATACTCAATACTTGGTTCTCTAAACAGCATTTTTAACTGCGCATTTTTCTCCACAACCTGTTGATTGAGGGAGCTCCACAAATGTTTTGTTATATGTTCCACATTGCAACTGGTAAAGGGAAGCTCTGTATTACTATGTTGTGCCAGTACATCTTTTAGGTCGTTCAGGGTGTTTAAAATTGCATTAGCTGAATTTTTCATGTGATAGAGCAGCATTTGCTGTTCGTCCATATTTGTCAATTCTGGTAGTAATTCAACCGAACTAATAAGGGCGGAAGCGGGGCCGCGCAGGTTGTGAGCGATGATCTGGTTGATTTCGAAGAGTTGCTTGATCTTTTGCTGCAGGTCTATAGATGTCGCATGGAGAATAATATTCCTTTTTCTGGCTTCTGAATCCAGGTGCTTAAGCTCTGTCACATCGATCATCTGAAGGATCAGGTAGCGAATGCTTTCATCCGGATTTAGCATGGCCGAGCAAGCCAGGAACATATAAATGTAATGCCCCTCCTTATGCCGGTAGCGTCGCTCTGCCCTGTAAGCATTGATCTTGCGGTCCCGGATCAGTTCAATCTGGGCAGCAGCTTTGTCTATATCGTCGGGATGAATCAGGTCGGCTACGCTCAGCCTGGAGATCTCCTCCCGGGTATATCCCAGCGTATCCAGCAGAGAAGCGTTGACATCCAGCCACTGCCCTGTAATTGACAAAAGGGCGATGCCCGTGGGAGAATAGTCAAAAACACTTTTGAATATCTGCTGACTGTCTTCCAGTTGTGTACGGGCTTCTTTTAGCGCTTCATTAGCCTTGTATTCGGCTGTTACATCGTGTATGGTGACGATAATTGTATTGTTTGTGGTACCAGGTTTGAGCAGGCGGATACGGTACCATACCTGTTGATCTCTACCCAGTGGGTCGTGCAGCACTCTGATTACCTCGTTCCCGGAGGTCATTACTTCCCCGATCAGCTGCTGGATCTCCATGACTAACTGGTCAGGCATATAATTGTTAGCCGGCTTTCCCTGCATCTCCATCCAGGGTAGCGTAAGGCGGGTTGTTCTGTTCATCCAGACATGCAGGATAATGCCATCAGTGGTCATTTCAAGAATGATATCGTCCAGCGATGAGATGATGGTGTTCAGTGAACGGTTCACTTCCAGATAACCTGTCACATCTCTGAAAATTATCATATATCCGGTTTCTGTGGAGGTATGCAATACTTTGCCGGTAACCCGCAACCAGCAGTCTTTTTTATGAGGGACTTCCTGCCTGACCTTTTGGTCAGAGAATTCTATCTTTTCCTGCAGAAGATGCCCTAAAGCACCCGCAGACGGGCTCCTCCACCAGTCTGCATTGCGAAGCTGGGATTCAGAGACCTGGAGGATCTCCAGTGCGGAGAGATTAAAGGCCACAATCTGGCCGGCGTGATCAACAACAACATAGCCATCTTCAAAAGCGGCTGCTATTGCGCCCTCCCAATTGTTCGCAGGGTTAAAGGTCTTAGATTGCACCATAGTTATTCTGAACACTCACCCTGAAGATGAAGTGATTTTATTGCTAGTGGTTGGACATGGATATGATTATAACAAAATATTAACAGCAATATTAAGAGAAAAGTACAAGTTTGCCGCCAAAAACGAGTAATTCATCTCTATTTTATCTTACAATCCGGATATTTTCAGTTTTTTTGGGGTGTTATAACGGAAGAATAAAGTAATGACTGTTACACGAAATGAAATAATACCCGCCTGGTACACGAAGAAATGGGCACAACCCTTCCTGCATGCAGTAGCATGGATCACCCTCTTCTCACTACCTTACTTACTACGCCCGTCTCCTGACAAACACCAGGGCCACAGGCAGGAAGACCCACTCTGGCATATACATTTTATTATAAACTGTGTGTTGCTGACGTGCTGCTTTTACATTAATTCAAACGTATTAATACCCAGACTTGTTTATAAAAAGAAATGGTGGCAGTATGGTGGCGTACTATTCCTGATGCTGATCATACAGGTATTGGTGAGATGGATTTTTGTCAACCTGTTCATTTCATCGGAGGAGTTTGATCTAAAACCCACCATCTTCTTCAGCTTCTTCACCCTGCTCTTTATCCTTGCCTGTAGTACTACATGGAGGATCGTGAAAGACAAGGTAGAGGCAGAACAAATGGCCAGTGACAGGGAGAACGAGAACCTGAAGACAGAGCTGAGCCTGTTGCGCTCCCAGGTAAGCCCCCACTTTATGTTCAACGTATTGAACAATATGGTGGCCCTTGCCAGGAAACAATCGGACCAGCTGGAGCCATCCCTGATTAAATTATCCTCCCTGATGAGATATATGTTGTATGAAACGGATGAGGACAAGGTAGGACTTGACAAGGAGGTGGATTACCTGCAAAGTTATATCGACCTGCAGCAGCAGCGGTTCGGGGCTAAGGTACAGGTAAACGTGAACCTCCAGCTGCCGGAAAACGGGTATGAAATAGAACCGATGCTGCTTATCCCCTTTGTAGAGAATGCCTTTAAGCATGGTACCGGTATGATACCCGATGCCAGGATAGACATAGAATTAAGAGCGAGGCAGGGATTACTGCAGTTTTCTGTGATGAACAAATACAATGAAGAATTTGAAGAGGTAAAAGATAAGACATCCGGGATCGGACTGACGAATGTAAAACGCAGGCTGAACCTTTTGTACAGGGATAATTATCAGTTATTGATCAATAAAAAAGAGGGATGGTTCGTAGTATCTCTACAATTACATTTGCATTAATAAATTACGAATATGGTATTACGTTGTATAGCAGTAGATGATGAGCCACTGGCGCTGGATTTATTGGAAGATAATATAAAACAGGTACCTTATCTGGAACTGGTGGCGAAGTGTGCAGATGCGTTTGAAGCCATTAAAGTACTGGAGGAAAATATAGTAGACCTGATCTTCCTCGATATCCAGATGCCAGGCTTGACTGGATTACAGTTCATACAGAGTTTGCAACATAAACCGATGATCATCCTGATTACGGCATACGAGAAATATGCCTTGCAGGGTTTTGACCTGGAAGTAACGGATTACCTGGTTAAGCCGGTAGCACTACCCAGGTTTATCAAAGCCTGCAATAAGGCCAAGGAATTATTCCAGTTGAAGCACCAGCCGGTTACTGCTACCACAACGGCTCCCTCGCCAGAGTTTTTCTTTGTGAATGCTGATTACAGCCTGCTCAAGATCAACATCGCGGATATCATCTGGATTGAGGCCCTGAAAGACTATATCAGGATCCATATGACGGGAACCGCCAAACCGGTGGTGACCCGCATGCCGTTAAAACAGGTAGAAGAGCAGCTGAATCCGGCTAAGTTCATCAGGATTCATAAGAGCTATATCATTGCCGTAGCGCACATTACTGCTATCAGGAAGAATAGCGTATTTATCGGCACAATGGAGCTGCCTGTGGGAGATAACTACCGGGAATCCGTAGCGGCGCTGACGGGCACTAAATAATCACTGCCGAATAGGTCATTGGAGGGTTTTGCCGGGCGGCGAAACCCTTTTTTTTTGTTTGCCGGGCCGAACATGAAAAGAAGTTACCTTTTGTCGCCATATTTTTTCCTATTGTCTCATTTGCCTATGCATAATTAAATTCTACAATTAGTTTTGCTTTATCAGAAAAGAAAGTTATGCAAAGAATTTTTTGGCTAATCGCCCTGTTGACCTTTACCGTAGCAACGTATGCACAAATGCCCGGGGGTGGCACTCCTCCCCCAGGTGCCTTCCCTGGCGGGGGAAGACCCGCCGCAAATGGCCACCTCTACGGCAAAGTACTGGATAGTGACGGGAAACCCCTGCCCTACACTTCCGTAATCGTATTTCAGAACAAATTTGACTCCGCTACCGGCACTAAAAAAGATGTGTTGTTAAAAGGAGCGATCACACAAAATAACGGGGATTTCAGCCTTGAAGGGGTACCTACATTTGGCCCGCTGATCCTGAAAATTTCTGCAACCGGTTTTAAACAATATGTTCAGACAGTATCTTTCAGGAAAGCGGGTGGTGGCCCACCATCTGCTGACAAGGACCTGGGAAATATCAAACTCACTTCCGACGTCAGCCAGCTGAACGAGGTAACCGTCACTGCTGCCAAACCACTGATGAAAGTGGAAATGGACAAGAAAGTATTCGATGTGACGCAGAACATTGCCAGCGTAGGTGGTACCGCGCAGGATGTAATGAAAAACGTTCCTTCTGTAAACGTAGATATAGATGGTAATATGACCATGCGCAATGCCACCCCCCAATTGTACATGGATGGCCGTCCTACCACCCTGACCCTGGATCAGATTCCGGCAGATGCGATCGAAAGTGTGGAAGTGATGACAGCTCCCAGCGCAAAATACGACGCTTCGGGTGGTGGCGCAGGTATTGTGAACATCGTACTGAAGAAAAACCGTAAGACGGGTTACAACGGTAATCTCAGAGCAGGCGTTGATAGCCGGGGTGGTGTGAATGGTGGTTTAGACTTTAACGCACGCCAGGGCAAATTTAACCTTAGTGCCAATGCGATGTATCACCAGAACAGAGATCGGACTACCGGTTACACCGACCGTACGGACTACTCAACTACACCTAACCTGCACACATTGCAGGAGAATACGCAAACCGGCGGCGGCGGGTTCATGTTTGGCAGAGCAGGACTGGACTATTTCATGAATAACAGAACAACTTTCTCCCTGACAGGCACGAAGGTTCATGGTGAAATGACTCCAAAGAGTACACTGGATATCTTTACAGATAGTCTGTTCAATACCGGTACTACCAACTCTTATAGCCGTCGTATTACAGATGGGAAGAGAGTGTTCAACGGGAATGGCCTGGAACTGGCCATGAAACACCTGTTTCCCCACGAAGGCGATGAACTGAGTATCACCAGCAATTACTTTGGTGGTACCAACAAAAATAATTCACTGTATACTACCAATTATTATACAGCAAAAGGAGGTACTTATACAGACAATCAAATTCAGAAAATTGATGGTAATGGCAAAATGTACCACATCACTAGCCAGGCGGATTATGTAAAACAACTGACGTCAAAATCCAAACTGGAAGCCGGTGTACGTGCGCAGCTGAACTATACGTTGAATAAAAATGCCGTATACTATTTCAATGATGCAACCGGTGAGTACGATCTGTCTCCCAGCTCAAGCAGCAACTACGAGAATCATGAAAATATCTTTGCGGCATATGGTACGTTCAGCAGCAGTGTAAAGAACTTCAGCTATAAACTGGGCCTGCGTGCAGAGCGGAGCAACTATGATGGTAAACTCATCAACACCGGTGAGAAGTTCAGTAATAGTTATCCGGTAAGCTTGTTCCCAACGATCTTCCTGAGCCAGAAACTGGCCGGTAACCAGGAAGTACAGTTCAGTGTAACAAGGAGAATCAACCGTCCTAACTTTTTCCAGCTGATACCATTTGCGGATAGTACCGACAAACTGAATATCACAAAAGGTAACCCTGCACTCGTACCAGAATTCACACAGTCATTCGAGTTATCTTACATGAAGACGTTCAGTAATAACAGCACCTTTATGGCATCTGGTTATTACAAGCGTACTACGAATACGATCACCAGCTACATCGATTCGCAGAAAGATGAAACGACCGGTAGCACCGCGCTCATAAATACATATATCAATGCGAAGAATAGCTATACAACAGGTGCGGAAGTAACACTCGTCAATTACCTCACGAAGTGGTGGGATATGAATACGAATATCAACGCATACAATTCAAAGGTCAATGCGGGTACGGCAGAAGTACAGAACAATGCGCTGTGGAGCGTATTTGCAAAGGTGAACAGTAACTTCAGGCTGCCGGCCAGCTTTGAATTGCAGCTGACAGGTACGTATCAATCAAAAACCAACCTGCCGGTTAATCAGCAGAAGGGCTTTGGTGACGGTCCGCCAATGATGCAGGCACAAAGCTCTTCACAGGGTTATATCAAAGGATTCTATGGTATAGACCTGGCCTTGAAGAAGAGTTTCCTGAAGAGCAAAGCGCTGACTGCAACACTGAGTGTGAACGACATTTTCCGCAGCAGGAAAACAGATCAGGTATCTTACAGCACATATTTCACGCAGGAATATACACGTCTGCGTAACCCACAATTTGTAAGATTGAATCTGGCGTATCGTTTTGGTAAGATCGATGCAAGTCTGTTTAAGCGTAAAGCCAACAGCAGCATGGATACTAACTCCGGAATGCAGATGTAATTTTTTTATACATAGGAAAGGGAAAAACAAAAAGCAGCGGATTGATCCGCTGCTTTTTTATTATCTGTCAAGCAGCGACATAAAGCCGAGTAACAGCAGAAAAAGCACAGGGGCCAGTATGAGGAGGCCGGTGGCAAAAATGAGTCCATCATGTATGGCTTGCTCACTTTGGTGGGCAAATTCCTTATAAGTTCTACGAATCACTGTTTTACGGCTGAAATAACATCTGTTAACCATATAGATAAAGATGGTAAATCCCGCTGAAATGAGCGACAGGGAGCCATAAGACACCTGATCGAAGATCATAATAAAGCTGGCTATTACAAATGGTAACAGCACCATAAAACCCACTGCAGTCAGATATAAAACGGCATTTCCTCTAGCATACCGTTTTGTAAATTTTTGTGCCAACAAGTAATAATGGTAATACAAATAGCGGTATACTAATGTCATATACAGATCATCATATATGTTTCTAACATAACGTTGTTGTGTGCTGCGTGTATTTGGTTGATAGGTCGAAATAAAGGATTATTCCTGTCTTCTATGGTTAATAAACGGTTAATGCTAGATATCCTCCGAATCGTAAACGATCACCTTTTGCCAGAGGGCGGAGCAGTTCTTAACGAATGCCAGGTGCGCTGGATCCGTTTGATAAATATCCTGGTCTGCTTTGTTCTTAAAGAACAGGAGCCACGATACCTGGTAAGACCGGTCGATTACTTCGCGGTTGGTAGTAGAAGGGACGCCAATGTGATGCTGTTTGATAGTTTTGGCTGTTTTAGCCAGGGTTTGCAGGCCTTCAATCAATTTGGCTTTGTCGTCCTGACTGTCAGGATTGTTGAGCCAGAAGTAGACATGGTGTACAAAGACCTTTTCTGTTGGTTTTGCAGAGAGCGCAGCGCCCGACAGGGAAGCAATACCGGTGAGAGCAGCAGCTTTACCTGCGTTGGCCAGGAACTGGCGCCTTTTTTTATTGAACATAGGGTCATGATTTTTAGTCCCTTAAAATAGGAAATATCTATGAGCCCCAAATTTATTTTTTGCAAAATGGATTTAGCTCAACGGATGAGGAGGATGGATCCTTTTCTTATGACATCTCCACAAATCGTCCTGGCCCGAATCATGTAAATATAACTACCCGCAGGTAACGGCTGTCCTTTGAAAGTGCCATCCCAGCAGGCATCTGGCGTATTCGATGTATAGACAATATGACCTCCGCGATTAAAGATATTAAATTCGAACCAGGCAGTCTCTCCCCAGCGCCTGAGCCCAAAGCAGTCATTTTTACCATCACCGTTGGGCGTAAAGGCCGACGGAATAGGATAGCGGGTGAACGCAAGCGCAACGTCCACATGAACGGTGATATTCTCTACATTGGTACATCCATGACCATCCATAATAGTAACCTCATAAGTGGTAGTTTCAAGCGGCGATACAGCCGGGCTGGCAGTATGAGTATTGGTGATACCAGGTGCCGCCTGCCAGGTGTAATAGATGCCTCCTGTAGCTTTCAGATTGATACTGGCATTCGCGCAGTCGATATCGCCCGATTTGGCGATAGCAGTGATGGGTGTATCGTAGACGATCACGGGCACCACAAGCGTATCAGCGATCTTACAGGTGTAGTCAGCAATGTATACTTTGAAAGTAGTATCATGCAGGGGAGATATATTGAGAGAGGAGCTGGTAGTAAGCAACGAGTCTTCAGCTGTGAGCCAGGCGTATTCATCGCCATTGCTGGCAGTCATTATCACCGATTGGCCAATGCAGACAGCTGGTGAATCAGGTGTGACTTTAAACACAGGTGTGGGGGTCACACCGATATGAATAGTTTTCGAAGTACGGCAACCATAGATGGTAGATGCAGTAACGATATAATTAGTCGTCGTTTGAGGAGAAGCTGCCGGGTTGGCAATCGTGGTGTTGTTCAATCCGCTGGCAGGCCACCAGCTATAACTGGCAGGAATATCTGAAACCCCGGACAACTGGATGGTAGTGCCGGTGCACATAGCGGTATCCCGGCTGGTGGTAATGACCGGGGAGGGATTGACGGAGACTGTCAAAGAAGTTGTGCCGGTGCACCCATAGGCATCTGTGCCAGTGACGGTGTATTTTGTGCTGACGGCAGGCGATGCAACAGGTTGTGCGACGGTGTCTGCATTGAGACCTGCAGCAGGTGTCCATCGATAGGTAGTAGCGCCTGCCGCACTTAGTTGGGTAGACTTTCCGGCGCACAGAATAACGTCTGCAAGCGTTGTCACTTTCGCGTCGCAGGGGGCATTGAGTGAAATGAAGTAATCTTCTACTTCACCATTAGGTGCATAGCCTGTAGGACTGGTAAGCAGGCTATCAGAGATACGGAAACGAAAAGCACAGGGGGATACTCTCCCTGCAGGCAGGCGGGATGGCACGTTCTCCCATTTCAGGGTGGCTGTAATACCGGTTGTAACAGTATCTATTGCTATTTCGGTCGAATCAAAAATACCATTGCGATTGAAGTCGAACCATGCGGAAACATATGCTTTGCCAACCGCTTTTACAGGGATGACCAGCTCATAGGCGCCTCCTCCTGTGTATGGAGGAAAGGTGGCAATAGCATCTTCATCAGCACCATCATCAGCAGACTTCAAAGTATCTGCATCAGGAGCAATGGCACCCAGGTAGTAATTTGTTTGCGGGGTTAACGTGCAGGAATCGTAGGTGAGTTCATGTGCAGCGTAGCCGTAAGAAGCAGGGAGGTCTCCTCTGTCAAAGGCTGCGAGAATACCAAAAATGAGCGCTCCATTGTATGGCATGTTAACTTCGGTAGCAGCGCTTTGTAATAATGGCTCTGTGGCGCAGGCATTTGTAAAGCTGGTACCACCTGAAGGGATGACCACCACGGTAACGGGGGCCGGAGTACTGTTGCGGGTGGCGGTAAAGGCGACTTTAAAGTGAGAACTGCCAGTGGCATTTAAAGAGCCTTTGATGGAAGGATTACGGAAATCGTAGCCGGCGTAAGACATATAGTTGGGTATGGGCATAGCCCCGGCCACATCGGAGAAGGTGGCGGTAACGGTGAGACTATCACTGGTAGTGAATGATCTGGTGGCGCCCTGGGTAATAGAAAAACCGGACCAGTTGCACCAGTATGATTGCGCTTTGAGGGATCCTGTTCCGGTATCGGCATATTGCGCTTTTAGCTGCAATGGAGATAAAAGCAGTGCCAGGGACAGCGAATAGAGTTTTGGCATCGGGTATAGGATAAAGTTTTCAATACATAGAGGATCTGGTTAAATATGGGTTCAATATCACGGTAGCTGTATGTGTCGATAATGGTTCCAGAGACACGTAAATTATAATAATTTCCTATATAATAAAATATATTTTCGGGTAGCCATTTTCTTTATATGAGTACAATTGCATAATACGATTGAGCTTGAGGTAATTGTCTCTTGTGTAGTATCAGGAGGCGAGAATTATGGGAAAAAAGATTTGGAAAGAGCGGAAAAAGGTTGTTACATTTGTGTACCAATATTTGAAGGGGAATAATACAAATTAGGTTTTCAAAGGACCAGATAATTTATTGAGGTAGCATAAGTGCTACCTCTTTTTTTTGTATAAAAAAATGTATTGTTAATCAATATTTTATTAACTCTTCCTATATTTAAATATGGCAAGAGGTAAAACTTTATCCGTAGTATTTAAAAGCAC
>NZ_JBCNKF010000033.1:0-99357 GCF_039596155.1 Chitinophaga sp. | reverse complement strand
TGGAGTTGATACCTTATTATAGTTGGGCGAATAGGGGAGAGGGGGAGATGAGTGTGTGGTTTTTGGTGAGGGTGAAAGTTTTGAGTTTGAGGTGATAATTTTGGGGATTGGATTAATATGGGTATTCTTCAATTTTTAAAAAATGGGTTAAGAATTGAAGAATATCTTTTTTTTAGTAAAAATACAACTGAAAATAAGGAAGGCTGTTCTGACAAGAACAGCCTTCCTTATTTTAAATAACTTTCAGCAACGCCCACTATTTCAACCCGTCACAAATTTTCTTTGCTATCGCTGGTCCTTCATAGATAAACCCTGTATACACCTGCACCAAACTCGCGCCCGCATCCAATTTCTCCTGTGCATCTGCTGCCGTAAAAATCCCGCCTACCGCAATAATCGGAATACTACCTTTTGTTTTTTGTGAAATATACCTGATCACCGCTGTCGCCTTGTCCTTTACAGGCAACCCACTTAAGCCACCTGCACCAATCGCTTCTACTTCACTTTGTGGTGTTACCAATCCTTCCCTGCTAATGGTTGTATTGGTGGCAACCAGCCCTGCCAGTTTGGTTTCTGTAACGATCTCTATAATGTCGTCCAGCTGACTATCGGTCAGATCTGGTGCTATCTTTAACAAGATTGGTTTGGGCTTTGCTTTTTGCTCATTCAGCATTTGCAAATGATGCAATAATTGTTTCAAGGGCTCCTTTTCCTGCAAAGCACGGAGATTAGGGGTATTCGGTGAGCTTACATTCACTACAAAATAATCCACCACATCAAAAAGCGCCTGGAAACACTTCTCATAATCATTGATCGCTTCCTCATTAGGTGTCATCTTGTTCTTCCCGATGTTGCCCCCGATAATGATATCCGACTTCCGCTTTTGCAGGCGTTTTGCAGCAGGTACGGCCCCGCCATTGTTAAATCCCATCCTGTTGATCAGCGCCTTATCTGCAGGCAAACGGAATAAACGCGGCTGGTCATTACCCGGCTGTGCCACGGGGGTCACGGTACCAATCTCCACAAAGCCAAATCCCAGGCTGGCCAATTCATCGGTATACTTCGCATCCTTGTCAAAACCGGCGGCGAGGCCTACGGGATTTTTGAAGGTCAGGCCCCATAAAGTCCGTTCCAGCCCGGTCTTTTTAGGCATACAAAATGAATGGAGGAGCTGCTTACCCATTGGTACGCCATGCAATATCTGCAGGCCTTTCATTACCTGATAGTGGATTTTTTCCGGCGGAAAACGGAAAAACACCTTTTTGATTAAATTATACATGCGGCACAAAGATAATGTTAAACCAGAAAAGCAAAAGAGAGATCCTCGTCATTTCCATGTTGTCACAGCGAAACTTTTATTATCTATAATTGCATTGATCTTCATTTCGGAATACTATTTTTGTAACCGATATCATGCTAGACCGCCAAACATTTGAAGCCATTTTTAAGGAGTACCATGCCCAGTGCGTGGCTTTTGCCGTGCATTATACCGGTGATGTGCACAACGGGGAAGAGGTGGTACAGCAGGTTTTTCTCAAGCTTTGGGAGAAACGGGCGCAGGTAGATATTACCGGCATGGTGAAATCTTATCTCTTTGCGGCGATCCGGAATACGGCGATCAGCAACTGGCGGAAAGATACTGTCAGGGCTGAAAAAGAGCAGGCTTCAGGGTATGAATTGTCCCCATCTGTGACGGCTTCGCAGGCGTGGGAGCTGGAAAAACTATACCACCAGGCGCTGGAGAAACTGCCTGAAAGGTGCCAGGAAGTGTTTAGACTAAGCAGGCAGCAGCAGTTGAAATATGCGGAAATAGCGGTACTGATGAATATCTCGGTGAAGACTGTCGAAAATCAAATGGGGAAAGCACTGAAACATATGCACAAAGAGTTGAAGGATTATTTGGGGATGTTCCTGGTGATATAGCACGGGGAGATAGCCGTTTGATTTTGTGGATATTTGGGAATGTTCCTGGTGCTATAGCAGGGGGAGATAGCCCTTTCATTTTGTGGATAAATGCCAGTTTTAAGGACCTATATTATAATTTTTTCCTTCCAATAGGGGACTTTTCCTCCCACGGGCGTCTTTTATCCAACCGGCCGTATTTATTTTTGCCCGGCAAATCTGTAAATCTACAAACTGTACATGACTATGCTTACACCAGATGAGGCATTATATGCCCTCCTATGCAAGTATCTGCTGAAAGAAGCAGACAGCAACGAGCAGCAATGGGTGAATACCTGGCTTCAGGCGAGTCCTGAACACCCGGTATTGCTCGCTTCTCTGGATAGATTGTTGCGTACAGCGCCTGAACAGGCCGTTCCAGGGGCGATGGATACGGAAATGGCGTGGAGACTGCTGAGTAGCAGGATAGTGGAAAGGGATGCTACATTTGATGGGCCAGCGGGTGCATCCTTAAAAAGCTACACCCGCTGGTTGGCGGCAGCCTCCATCCTCCTATTGCTTGGTATCGGTACCTGGTACCTTACCCATCAAAACGAAAGGCAAATCAACTATAGCGGCGCCCAGCTGGTTAAACTGGATGATGGCACCAGTATCCAGCTGGATACCGCCGCAACATTGCAGGTACTTCCTGGTTTTGGGCAAAAGAACCGGAAAGTTATCCTGACAGGAAAAGCGGAATTTGATGTAACTACGAACGCTGCCCATCCGTTTATTATAGATCTGGGTGGCCAGGCGATTACCGTATTAGGCACCCGGTTCAGTGTAGATAACAGGCGGCAGTTGCGTGTCTTTATTCATTCCGGGAAAATTAAACTTAGCAGAAAGCATGATAGTGTAATTTTGTCTGCCGGTATGTTGCTGGAAGAAGACACCAGCAGGCAGCATTACCAGGTAGGGGCACATATTACGGATGTGGCCACCCATGCTGTGGTGTTTAAGGATACCCCTTTGCGCGAAGTGCTGCAGACCATCCATGTGCTGTATCATGTAAATGTAACTGCTGATGTGGCATTGCTGGAATTGCCGGTTACAGCGACTTATACAGGGGAACCCCTGGAGCGTGTTTTGGAAGCCATCGCATATTTGTCGAATGCAAACGTCATCAATAAAGGTGCAGATTATGAGTTGAGGAAGCAGGAATAACTATTTCAATCAGAAAGGCGAACGCCATTTTTTTTAATTCATATTATGTCATTGCTCGGAAGAATGCTGCTGGGAATGTTGCTCATTCCCCTGCAGGTGTTAGGCTGGGACTGGCATACCCGGATCACTGTCACAGTAGATAATCAGCCGCTCTCCGTTATTTGCGGACAACTGGAAACCCAGTACGGCATACATTTCTCTTATAGCAGGGAAATCGTAGACCTTTCCCGCCGGGTAACAGTCAACTTGCAGAATAAGCCCCTGAAGAGAGTCCTTGACGAACTCTTTTCTCCGTTTGATATTCGCTTTGCCCGCATCGGCGAACAAATCGTCCTTACTGTAAAAAAAACGTCCACTATCACTATCAGTGGCTATGTGCAGGATGTGCGTAATGGAGAACGACTCATTGGTGCCACCATTTATTCCCCCAGTCAACAGGCTGGTGCTACCACGAACCAGTTCGGTTTTTTCAGTCTCACGATCGCCAAAGATACCGGTTGCCTGTGGGTAAGTTATATCGGTTATCAACCGCAACGACTTCCTGCCACAGCTAAGCCGTTTACGATTGTTGGGTTACAGCCTGCCAACAGTCTGAAGGAATTTACAGTGGCTGATACCGCACAATCACAGCGGCAGATGAGTGCGCTGCATATTTCGCCGGCGGATGTAAAGGCTATGCCGCGGTTACTGGGGGAGTCCGATGTGATGCGGACGATTGCTACGCTGCCCGGTGTTTCAGGGGGCGTAGACGGTGGTACGGTGACCAGCGTAAGAGGTGGCGGCTCTGATCAGAACCTGGTATTGCTGGATGGTTCGCCGGTTTTTAATGCCTCGCATCTCTTTGGATTATTCTCTGTGTTCAATCCGGACATTGTGAAAAGTGCTGACTTTTATAAAGGTGGATTTCCTGCGCGTTATGCGGGCCGGCTTTCTTCGGTGATTGATATTTCTACGAAGGATGGAGATATGAAAAGGTATCATGGAGAGGCTTCTGCGGGTGTGATAGCCATGCGTATGATGGTGGAGGGGCCTATTAAAAAAGATAAGACTTCCTTTGTGGTTTCTGCACGCAGATCGATCCTGGAACCTCTCCTGACCAATATTAATGAAGAAATTCAAAAGCAACAAGGTACAAAAGTCAACCTCGCCTTTTATGATGTAAACCTGAAGATCAATCACATCTTTTCACCGACGGACCGCCTGTACATCAGTAGTTATATGGGCAATGATAAAATCGGCCTCACGCTGCAGAATAATGCTGACAGTACTGCTGCCAATCCTTTCAAGGAGAATACGGTGACTCGGTTGAATTGGGGGAATCATACCAGTGCGGTGAGATGGAACCATGTTTTTAATCCGAAGTTGTTTGTCAATACAACTTTGAATTTTTCACAGTATTATTTCAACATTGATTACAATTATTACTACGAACCTAGCAAGAGCAACGATTCTATTCATTTGTACGGGAAGTACTATTCAATGGTGAAGGACCTGATGTTGCGAACGGATATAGAATTCATCCCGAATCCGAAACATATTTTCAAATTTGGTGCCGGCGGAATTGTTCACAGATTCAATCCAGGTGTATCCGCATTCCAGGATTATTCGCAGTCAAAGACCTTGTTGGACACGTCTTATAACCAGGCGACTTCTACAGGTGGGGAACTGTTGTTGTATGGTGAGGATGATTGGAGAGTGAGTGATGCCTTGCGGGTAAATATCGGTTTGCATGGTTCCGGATTCCTTGTAAAGGGAAAGTTTTTTTCTTCTTTGCAGCCGCGTGTGCAGGCAAGGTACCAGTTGCCGCATCGCTGGACACTGATGTTGGCGTATACACATATGAACCAGTACCTGCATGTGCTGAGTGAGACCAATGCCAGTTTGCCAATGGACCTGTGGGTACCTTCTACCAAAAAGGTAGGGCCGATGTTCTCCAGGCAATTTACGGTAGGTGTTAATAAAATGCTGAAGGAACAACGGTATGCGCTCTCACTGGAAGCTTATTACAAGAGCATGAAAAATGTAATTGAGTACAAAGATAATAGCAAGATCTTCAATTCGGCGAGTAAAGATTGGGATGATTATGTAGAGACGGGAACGGGAACAAGTTATGGTGGTGAGGTAATGCTGGAGAAGCGAAAGGGAAAGCTGAGAGGCTGGATAGGTTATACACTTTCATGGGCGTACAGGCAGTTTCCGAATGTAAATAAGGGGGCATCGTATCCGTATAATTATGACGGACGACATGATATAAAAGTAATGTTGATACAGCAGGTGGGTAAACGGTGGGAACTGGCGGCCAACTGGCACTTCAATTCCGGGCTGCCTTTGACATTGCCGGTAGCGAGTTATGAAGGTGTTTCTGATCCTTCCCCTTATGAAGGAGGAGGCAATTACCCGGTGTTGGACCAGTTGAGTAACAGGAATGAATATAGAACGCGTGTGATCCATAGATTGGATCTGAGTGCTACCCATACAAAGAAGAAGCCCTGGGGTAGCAGGAGCTGGACAATCAGTTTGTTTAATGCATATAACCAGGCGAATCCGTTTTTGTATTCCATCGTGACGGATAAGCAGAATCAGAAAAGGTACCTGCAGGAGATCAGTATTTTACCGATACTACCGAGTGTAACGTTTTCTATTAAATTTTAACGCTATGAAGCAACTCCTGATCTTTCTTACTATACTAACGACCTTCTCCTGTGTAAAGGAATCGCGCATTGAAATACCTTATGCCGGGGATAAAATCGTGTTGAACAGCCTGCTTCAGCCAGACAGCCTGATCTATATTCGTGTAACCAGTAGTAAGCGGGTAACGGAATACGAGTTTGATCCCCTGGATTCCGCTACAGTCGTGCTGGAAGAAGACGGCATAGTACTCCCTGCACCCATTTACAAGCTTATAAATGGGTATGGGTATTATGTATCACAGTCAACAGCAAAAACGGGCAGCCATTATTCCATTCGTGTAGCAAATGGTGGTTTTACATCGGTCAGTGCAGCAGACAGCACGCCAACCCGCCCCCTCATCAGCGATGCGTATGCACAGCATGCGCTCAACAGGGTAAGGTTTACCATGCATGAAAATGGCAACACTACTGATTACTACCGCCTGCGCATCTTTAATGCCAGGGAAGTGAATGGTCGGTGGGTGATTAACAGTGCAGATACTATTCATTTCAGGTTGGATCCCGCCTTAAATAATGATTTGCCTGATATGATCACCAATGATTACAAGCGTGAATACATCATGACTGATGCAAATTTCAATGGCAAAACCATACAGTTTGTACTACAAACCCAGAAGGAAGTCAACAGTTCACATATGATTATAGAATTAAGTGCATTGACTCCTGAAGCCTGGCGGTACCTGCGGTCTACTTCCTCTCAGCGATTGAGTGAAAGTGATTCGCAAAACTTTTCCCTGGATCCGGAAAACGCGTATTCCAATGTAGAAAACGGCTATGGCATTGTTGCTGGCATTAATGCGGCAAGGCTTCTGTTTACAGTAGATTAACTCCGTTACTTTTCAATCTGGTACTTCGAGACGATTTCGTTTAATCGGCACGATAGTTTTACACATTCTGAAATAATGGTACTATCCAGTTCGGTGTACCCGGCTGATTCCAATTCGTACAATTGAGGATAGAGTGAAGCCAGTAGACGTTTAGCAGCAGCAATCAATCCATCCTGTAGATTGACGATTTGTATTTGTTCGCGCATAGTATTCTGGTAGTGCGGCGACAGTGGATTTAATGTTTCTTCCCAATCCATGGGCTTAAGTTTTTCCGGTGACAGGTAATAAAATAGTAAAACACGCGATAGGTGGGTTTGGTTTAACGATTGCATAAATTGAGTAGTTGTTTTTTTATAGTTATTTATTTACGGGATAAATTGGAGTGATGATTATAATTATGTGTGAAAAGTGTAGGGTGTACAAGTTGTTGATATTCTTAAGCTTGTGTACGTGTAAATGCATTCGGAATGTATTGTAGCAGGTGTAAGTACGATAAATATATGATATGAAAAACTGGTACTGATGTGAGAGGTATCAATCCTGGAAAATGTTTCAAAGCAAAGACAGGAATTTCGAGCTGATACATGGAAAAGCAGGTTCAAACAATGATTACGCCGGACGCAAGCATATTGGAAGGGTGCAGCAATTTACTTACGTAATTCAAAAAAGAATAAGAAGACATTCAAAAGCAATAAAAAGACAATTTCAAAACGAATAAAAAGAAGTTTTGGTCGTGAAATGTGCGCTAACACTCATGAAAAATGAGTTGGTGATTCAACGCTAATTTTAGTACGCCTGAAAATAAATGGGTATCAAAATAAAAAGGGCACTGTGAGAAGTGCCCTTTTTATTTAATATTTATGAGGTATGTACTCATTTTCCACTCTTCCATCTGTCTACAAGGGAAGGCGTTACACCCAGGATCGGATAATGTGACATCATCAATACAGGGTATTTTTCGCGAGCCCATTCGATTCTTTTTCTAACCATGTGAATTGTTCCGCCTCAAGTGAGATATTTTCATTATTCCCATCGGGGATAATAAAATGCCATCCGCGTTTTGAAAAACTGCAATAACGTGCAAGGATATTTTATACAGATCATTTCTCATTATCATTTTTCTTTTTGCGTAAAGATTGTCATAAATTTTCCCGATTCGATTAGCCGCTTACATTTCTATGACATAGATTTGCATCACTCTAATACTCCGCCGCACATCATCAACCTATCTGGTATAATCTCCGCATACCATTCAGGCTGGTTGATAACAATAATTTTTGACTCGACTTACCGTCAGGGGGATATAAATATCCTCATGGATTTTCTATGTCCTGACGGTATTAAGCATACTAAAGAAACCTTGCCGGAGCATGGCGGAGTAAAGTGCTCCCGGTGAGCGATGGTTGGCCCGCAACCCGGGTAAGGGTCAACCATTTTTTTTCCTGTCAATTTATTTCAAAGATTTTATGAACCGTTTGATCGTCCTGACGGCTACCTTACTGGTGGCCATGCATACTTTTGCCCAGCAGAGAATAGTTTCTCTGAATGGTGCTGTTACTGAGATTGTTGTTGCATTGGGTTTTGAAAAAAATATAGTGGGTGTGGATGTCACCAGTACTTATCCTGCCAGTATGCAACAGGTTGCTAAGGTGGGCCACAATAGGAATATTTCTGCTGAACCAGTACTGGCACTGAACCCGGATATAATCCTGGGAACTGATAATTTTTTACAGCCGGCTGTGATAACGCAGTTTAAGCAGGTAGGTGTTAAGACACAGCTATTCAAACAGGAATTTTCTGTTGAAGGTACGAAGCGGCTGATCACTGAAGTGGCTGCGGCGCTGCAGGTGCCGGCTAAAGGGGCTGCGCTTGTTCAGCAAATAGAGCGGGAGCAGGCGGCATTGAAGATACCGCGAACGAATAAGAGAGTCCTTTTTATATATGCACGAGGGGCGGGTACGATGTTGGTAGCGGGTACGGGCACGCCTACGGAGAAAATGATCCTGCTGGCGGGTGCGCAGAATGCGGCGGTTGGTTTCAGTGATTTTAAGCCTTTGACACCGGAGGCGTTGGTGACGGCTAATCCGGATATTATTCTACTGTTTGATGATGGGTTGAAGAGTATAGGAGGTGTTGAAGGGTTGTTGAAAGTGCAGGGAGTGCAGCAGACAACTGCAGGTAAGAACAGGAAGGTGGTGGTGATGGATGGTGCATTGTTGACTGGTTTTGGGCCGAGGGTAATAATGGCGGTGAAGGAGTTGGCTGGCAAACTGAATAGTTAGCGTCGTGTTTTTATGGTTGATAAAATAAAGTGGGTGTTGATGAGGTGAAGTAGCTGACAAAGTACAGTCGCTAACAAACATTGGCAAATGATGATAAATAATGAGTAAGATTTTCAGGCGTATTTCTGCCATCGGTGGTTTAAGTATACTGTTGGTGTTGGTCATCCTTATTGCGACGGGTACGGGGGCGATGCATATATCGCCGATGCAGGTATTGGCGATTTTGCTGCATAAAGTGAAGATTGATCTGCCTGTTTTGTATGAAGCGAATATGGAAGGTGTGTTGTGGATGATCCGCTTGCCGCGTGTGATGCTGGGGGTGCTGATTGGTGCCGGATTAGGTGTGGCAGGGGCTTCGCTGCAGGGGCTGTTTCGCAATCCATTGGCTGATCCGGGGTTAATTGGTATTAGTTCCGGTGCGGCTATGGCTGCTGTGGTGATGATCATTCTACAAAGTTCATTGCCCATTTTTCAATCTGTTCCTTTATTGAGTTTTTATGCGCTCAATTTTGCTGCTTTTGCCGGGGCTGTCCTTACAACGTTCTTTATTTTCAGCGTAGCGCGGAGTGGCGGGCAGGCTGTGATATCTACGATGTTGCTGGCAGGTATTGCTGTGAGGGCGTTGTGTGAATCAGTGACGGGGCTGATGACGTATGTAGCGAATAATGAGCAGTTGCGTAGTATCACTTTTTGGTCGTTGGGTAGTTTGGGCGGTGCGAGTTGGACGACGGTGATGGGGGTGACTCCTTTTATATTGCTACCAGTGATCTTATTGCCGCGGTTAGCGCCTGCTATTAATCTGTTAGCATTAGGAGAAAGAGAGGCGATGCATAGTGGTGTGCGCGTTGACCGGTTAAAAGTGCAGCTGGTGACACTGGCTACCATGGCAGTGGCAGCGGGTGTGGCGGTGGCGGGTATCATAGGGTTTATCGGATTGATTGTTCCGCATATTGTGAGGCAGTTTACAGGACCGGATTACAGGGTATTAATCCCGGCAGCGGCATTGTCCGGCGCGGTATTATTGACAATTGCTGATTTGCTGTGCCGTACCATTATTGCGCCTGCGGAATTGCCGGTAGGGATCATCACGGCTGTGATCGGGGCACCATTTTTTATCTGGCTGATTATAAAAGAGAAAAGGGCTATACTGGCATGATGTTGCAGACTGAAAACATATCACTCACGCTCGGAAAGATATCTATCCTCAAAGATGTTAGCTTCCATGCAGCCGCAGGAGAGCTTTGTGTAGTCATGGGCGCCAATGGTGCCGGAAAATCCACGCTGTTAAAAGTAATTGCCGGTGAATACCGGGCTTATAAGGGAGAGGTGAGGATTGCGGGGCAGGAGTTGCGAACAATGCCTGTGGCACGACAAGCGACTACCCGGGCTGTATTGTCACAGCAAGTCGTGTTAAACCAGGCTTTTTCAGTGTATGATGTGGCGGCAATGGGGCGGTATGTATATAACCGGCATTTATCTACAGCTGATAGAGAAATCATACAATGTGCGTTGCAAACCATGCAGGTCTATGATCTTAAAGACAGGCCTTATCCCACGTTGTCCGGAGGGCAAAAGCAAAGAGTGCAGCTGGCGAGAGTATTGGCACAATTGCTGGAGGCACCGGGATTGCAGGAGCTGGATTATACGGGTAAGAAAATGTTACTCCTCGATGAACCGGTAACAGGAATGGATATATTGCATGAGCAGCTGGCGTTACAATTAGCGACAACACTTTCTGCTGTCGGTGTATTGGTGATAGCCGTGTTGCATGATTTTCAGCTGGCCGCTGCTTTTGCACATCGCATTATCATTTTAAAAAACGGTGCATTGTATACACAGGGATCTGTGGACGACGTGTTTACTGCTGCACATATCAAAAATAGTTTTGGGGTAGATGTGGATATCCTATCGCATCCCCAATGTAATTATCCGCTGGTGGTTACCGCCGCTACCGCTGGTTTATTTCGATCACCTGCCGGGAAGGCATTAAATGTTTTTTAAGAAAATGAATGAAATTGTTACACCTACGTTGAAAGACCAATGGGTCGCGTTTAGATCTCAAAATCCTGCTATACGCATCCGTGATGCGGCTAAACAACTGGAAGTAAGTGAAGGCGAAATAGTGGCAGCCTGCACAGGTTCGGCTGTACAGCACCTGAAGGCGGCATTCCAGGCTTTTATAGAAGGGATGCCTGCATTGGGTAAGGTGATGGTGCTGACCCGTAATGAACATTGTGTGATAGAAAAGAAGGGGGTGTTTGAGCAGGTAGATGCTATTGGCAGACAAGTAGGTACGGTGTTAGGAAAAGATATTGACCTGCGTATGTTCTTTGGTCGCTGGCAATTTGGTTTTGCGGTAGCAGATGATGTTGTTACCGGGTTCAAGCGTTCTTTCCAGTTCTTTGACGGGCAGGGGCATGCGATTATGAAGATTTATGCGCTTGATCAGACAGATATCGAAGCATGGGATATACTGGCGGCTGAATTTGTGGCGGAGGAACAGCCGTTGGATATTGTTGTTGCACCTGCTCCGGCAGCAACGGAGTATGCCAATGATAGTGTGGATAAAGCGGCATTCCTGGAAGGATGGGCTGGCTTGCAGGATACGCATGATTTCTTCCCTTTGCTGAAGAAACATAAAGTATCAAGAACGTATGCGTTGGAAATAGGAGCGGGAAAGTTTACCAGGAAGATGAGTAAGGAGTGTGTGAAGACGCTTTTGGAAAAGGCGGCGGCGAGTGGGCTGGAGATCATGGCGTTTGTAGGGAATGCGGGAAATATTGAGATCCATACCGGGAAAGTGGAGAAGATAGTGGAGATCCCGGGATGGATAAATGTGATGGATCCTGACTTTAATCTACATCTGAAGACGGATGGCATTGCACAGACCTGGGCAGTGGAGAAGCCGGGTGTAGATGGTGTGGTGACGTCGGTGGAAGTATTTGATGCAGCAGGGGAGATGATCGTGCAGTTTTTTGGGAAGCGGAAGCCCGGTAGTCCTGAGCTGGAAGCGTGGAGAACGCTTGTTGCAGCATTATAGATAGCAAAATATCCTGTATCATTTTTAGCAATGCCTCCTGACAGTATCTCATCTTTCAGGGGGCATTTCATCTTTTTATACAGGTTGTTTTTATTTCAGCAGTTTTTGCCATTGCCACTTTTTAAAGTCAATGTAGTTTTTCCCGTTTGGGTAAATCCTTTTCCCGAATTGATCCTTGCTCCTTCTTCATCCCCCTTATTTTTGCCAGGTGTTAATATCCTACGCTACCCTATTTTTAAAACAAGATAATATATGTGTGACATCAGGACTTTATGTATAAAGAATGCGGCGCAGATCAGCCATTGTACCCATTGTCAAACCGTATTCGTGTGGCACAATAATTTGTTACTCAATTTTTCCCCCCGGGATTTCCAGTTCTTCCGCGAAACGATGCACCGGCAGGAATTTGTTGATTGTTGTATGGTCTTCCCGGATGGTGAAGAAAGGGTGATCATTCACGCCCCATGCAATGATATTAGTTTTACGTTCACCCAGGAAGAATTCAATGATCTCAGGGATGCTATTGATGAGGCATTGCTGCTACAGCAGGTGTATGAATTGATACGTTAAAGTTTCCCTATTGCGTAAATCAATTTCCTGATCAGATTACCTGAAGCGAAGATTGTTGATGATCTTTGCTCCACAATTTTACTCCGCCAATGTACTGTATTGTGTAACTGTTTTTTCTCCGCAACAGCTTACATAATATTTATTGTTTTCCGGTTTACGGACTGATGTCTTTTTTCTCCTGTCTGCACTTGTTCGCGCCGAATGCAGACCAGGGAAAGTGTCTCTATTGCAATCAAAAAATACTTATGAAGTATAGGATAATTCTATTAGCCCTGCTATTCGCATGTTCGTACGAATGTGAGGCACAGATGAAGCAGGGAATTGATTCCGTGCAGTTGAATGATGTGGTAGTGACCGGGCAGTACACTCCGCAATCATTGAAGCATTCTGTGTACCAGGTAAGGACCATCACGGCAGATTATATTAAGATGCGGGGTGCTACCAATATATTGGGTGTGCTTGATAATCAGCTGGGCATCCGTTTTTCCAATGATAATACATTGGGTGAGACGGATGTGGAGCTCATGGGAATGGCGGGTGCTGAAGTAAAGATCTTACTGGACGGGGTACCCTTAGCAGATCGTGGCAGTAATCGTCAGAGTCTTACACAGGTTGATGTGCATAGTATTGAGCGGATTGAGATTGTCGAAGGGCCAATGTCTGTAGTGTATGGCACTGATGCTTTGGCTGGTGTGATCAATATCATTACCAAAAAGTATAATGGAGATAAGCAGTTGTCGGTGACAGCAAGTGTGCAGGAGGAAACGGTTGGTAAAGAGTATGCTGCATTGAATGGCAAGGGGCAACACAATGGATCATTAGGATGGCGATGGAGTGATCATGGGTATTTTGCAAGTGCTGGTATTACACGTAATGCGTTCGGAGGATGGAGTGATACGCTGACTGGCAGGGCGAAAGCATGGCATCCGAAGGATCAGCTCATGACATATGGTACGATCGGCATTGATCGCAAACATGTGAAGGCCTGGTATCGGCTCGATTATCTTGATGAAGACCTTGCGGCTAAAGGTGATATTAATTATGACAATGGTAAGGCGACAGATGCACATTATCTCACGAAGAGATATACGCACCAGTTAAAGGCCATGTGGCAGGTGAATGATGAGCTGAGTGTTAATGGTGCTTTGTCTTACCAGGATTATGACAGGCATACGCGTACAACAATTAAGGATTTTACTACTGGTACCGAGACTTTATCTACGGCTTCCGGTGCACAGGATGTGACAAAATATAATGCTGTGTTTTTCAGGAGTACGGCACAGTATCACTTATCTTCTCTTTTGTCTTTTCAGCCGGGTATTGAGTATAGCCGCGATGCCTCTTCCGGGCAGCGCATAGCAGGTACGCCCGACATTACTAACTATTCCCTTTTTGCTTCCGCTGAATTAAAACCTGTACAGGGGATCAATATCCGACCTGGCGTTCGTTTTAGTAAGAATTCTATTTACGATGCGCCTCCGGTGATCCCCTCTTTGAATTTAAAATTTGCATTGTCAAAGACACTGGATCTGCGTTTGTCGTATGCACGGGGTTTCAGGGCGCCGGCATTACGTGAGTTGTATTTCAACTTCTTTGATGCGAGTCATGCTATTAAAGGGAATACGAACCTGAAGGCGGAGTACTCAAATAGTTTTACCGGATCGCTGAGCTGGCAGGTAATTCAGTCAGGTGCTGTGCAATTGAATGTGACGGTGACGGGGTTTTATAATGATTTTGATAACATGATTGACAATGCGTATGTAGCGAATAGTGATACGATGACTTATGTGAATATCAGCAAGTTCAAGACAAGAGGTGGCACCTGGATGGGTAAGATCACATGGAGCAACCTGGAGGTGAGTGCCGGGATGTCTTATATAGGGCGATATAATAAATTCTCTGATGATGATACTTATAAGGCCGCGGATCCTACGCCGGCTTTTATGTGGACGCCGGAGGTGAACGGGAATATTACATATCAACTGCGGAAGATTGGAACGACATTGAATGTGTCGTATAAGTATAATGGGGTGCGGCCGACGTATGAGTCAGCGACTGCTACGGATGGTACGGCTTACCTGCACCAGGTGAAAGCGTCGGGTTATCATATGGCTGATTTTACGGTGATGAAATCGCTGACTAAGCAATTCAATATGAATGGGGGTGTGCGGAATATATTCGATGTGACGAATATTCATAATAGTACGGTGAATAGTGGTGTGGCGCATAGTGCCGGCTCACAGTTGCCGATGTGGTATGGGCGGAGTTATTTCCTGGGAGTGAATTTTACGTGGAGCAGGAAATAGGATGGGAAAGAATGTGCGCAGGTTTTGACTGGATAAACAGCGGAGCATCCATGTAAATAGACAACTGAAACTGTAATAACATAATGTTCTAATAGCAATAAGATGATTCGTTTTGATATATCAATAGAAGAGGAAATAATTCAATTGCACAAAAAATACAATTCAAAAATTAAAAACTCTATGAAATTTAGCAGACTTTTACTCATGCTTGCGGTTGTTACTACTGGTTTATTCAATGCATGTAGTAAAGATGATGATGCCAAGGTTGTGATTCCTCCTTCAGAGGGATCCAGGTTAACTTTAAATGGTGGTGGTGGTACCGGCTCACCTAATACAGTGTATGTAGATATGAGTACTGATTCGGCTACTGCTGTAAAGCGTCTGAGCTGGTCACTGGGTTTTTATAACGGAAGTGCTTACAGGGTTATTTTGAATGGGTTTAGTGGTATGAGTGCGAAAGTGACTGCGAAGACAGATATTACTGCGGTTACCACTGCGGATGCCAGTGGTGTAAGTATGGCTATAGGCCAGGGGCAGGGTACACTGAGTATGATTGACGATGTGTATGGTGATCTGAATGCAACTGTTATCGCGGAAGTATCTGCAACAGCGGATGCCAACTATGTATACCTGGTGAAGGCAGAAGATGGTACTACAGATCCGGCCACCTGGTATAAGGTGAAAGTGACACGTAATGGTACGACAGGGTATACCCTGCAATATGCTTTGTTGGGTGCTGCTACCGTGAATACGGTTACTATCAACAGGAATAGCAGCTATAACTTTACCTTCTTTTCATTTGCTACCAATGCGGTTGTGAGTGTAGAGCCAAAGAAAGTGGAATGGGATTTTGCATGGTCATATGCGGCGTATTATACGGCTACAATTCCTTATTTTTTCTCTGATTTTGTGGTGATTAACCAGTATGCCGGTGTAGCGGCTGCAAAAGTGGATTCTACAGTAGTGGGATATGCGAGCTTTACGAAGAAGGATACGGCTTCGCTGACTTTTTCAGCTAAGAGGGATGCGATCGGCAGTAGCTGGCGATCTACCAGTACGGGTATCTATAAGCAGTATTATTACATCGTGAGGGATCCGGCCGGGAATTATTATAAGCTGAAGTTTGTGAGTATGGGAATTAATGATGGTGGGGAAAGAGGGTATCCTGTTGTTGAGTATGCGTTGATTCAACAGTAGGGATAGCGTTTGGTAAGGGGAATGCCTGCCGGGTAAATACCAATATGTCGAAATCAGGATTTAATAATTTAATCATTTAAAAAGATAGCACGACAACGAAGCTGCTGCCCCATAGGGCAGCAGCTTCGCTGTTTTTAAGTAATGTCTGTACCCTTCGGGTAAAAAGATCAAAACTGTTGTTTTTTTTGTAAATTCCCTATAAAATCCATACTGGTGAAACAAACCCTTTTTATTGCACTCCTATCCTGTGCCACTGTTTTCGTCGCCTGTCGCAAGGACCACGACACTGATACCGATACGCCTGTATCTCCAACAGAAGGCACCCGGGAGCAATTCACACTTGACTCTATATACCTTTATGCGAAGCAAATCTACCTCTGGTACGATGCTTTGCCTGATTACAATACTTTCAATCCCCGCCAGTATGCGACCGGTAGCAGTGTATTGACCAATTATGAAAGGGAGTTATACGCCATTACCCAGTTAAAGACCAATCCAGGTACGGGGTATTCATACGAGTACTCTGGTTATGCAGGTACCCCAAAATATTCATTTATAGATGATGGCTCCCTGACAGGGGCACGTCTTGGTACCGTATCACTCGCTGATAAGGGGGATGATCTGGGTCTTAGCATCAGTATTGGTGCAGATGTGCGGATCCGGTATGTGAACCCGGGCTCTTCAGCTGCGCTGGCAGGTTTGCAAAGGGGTTTCCGGGTTACACAGGTCAATGGTATTGCGGTATCTACATCCAGCAGTTCTTATATTCAATCTGCTCTAAACGGTAGTAACATGTCTATGACGGTGGTAGACAACAATGGCATTACCAGCACAGTCAATCTAACCAAGACGAAATATACGACTAACCCTGTATGGAAAGATGCTGTTCTGACAGCGGGTTCGCAAAAAGTAGGTTATTTGGCTTATAGCCGCTTCTCTATGCTGTCCAGCTCGCAGGCACCGCTGGAGGCTGCTTTCAATATTTTTGCTTCGCAGGGTGTGACCGCACTCATCATTGATCTGCGCTATAATGGAGGGGGTTATACACAAACGGCAGAAGAGCTGATCAACCTCATTGCCCCTTCGACACTGAAGGATAAAACGATGTATATCGAATACTTCAATGACCTGATGCAGAACGGGAAAGCGCCTATCTTAAAACAACAGCTTTACCTGGATGCAAACGGGCATACGGTGGATTATAACGGGCATAAGGCGACTTATGCAGACCTGGATTACTCTATAGGTGGTAATACCTATAAGTTCAGTAAAGTAGGGACTCTGAACACCGTCAAACAGGTGGTTTTCATTGTCAGCGGCAATACAGCATCTGCGAGTGAACTGGTGATTAACAGCCTGAAACCGCATCTGGCCGTGAAATTAGTAGGCAGTCAAACTTACGGAAAACCCGTTGGTTTCTTTGGGGTTAAAATTGATGCTTATACAGTGTATATGTCTAATTTTTATATGCAGAATGCGAATGGGGACGGCAATTACTTCCAGGGCATGACGCCGGATATTGCTGCGAGTGACGATGTAACGCATGACTTCGGGGATGCGAATGAGAATTGTATTGCAGCTGCATTGAATTATATCTCTGGTCATCCATCGGGTAAAGTGGGGGGTGCAAAAGTTGAAACACCGCTCATACACCTGGGGCCGCCATCTTTCTCCGGTATGATTGAGGATAGAATGCACACAAAGTAGCAGGACCGCCTACTTAATTTTTCCTGATCGCGTAGTATCTTTTCCCGATCCGATCAGTCTACAATTGAGAGCAGGCGTACTTTTGTGAAGCTTCCTTATCAAATTGCGTTTGTTAATACCCCAAAAAACTACACAAGTATAGATCTCTTTAAAAAGTACCAAGTCCTACCATCCTGATAATCCGGGGTGGTAGGCACTATTATAAGAATTTTATCAATAAAAGTGCTTATTCTGTGTATTCTTGGTAATATGCGACAATTATTAAGTAATTTTATCCGTCAAATTTAAATCTGGATGATCAAGAAGGCGCAACGTACCAGAAAATGTATACTGGTTGCTGATGATGACGCAGACGACCGGGAGCTGATAAAAGTGGCGTTTGAAGAGAGTGGCACGGAAACGGAATTGCGTTTTGTTGAGAACGGAGAGGAGTTAATGTATTACCTGAACAGGCAGGGAAAATATGCGGACGAAGAGAAATACCCCTTCCCAAGTATTATTTTGCTTGACCTGAACATGCCCCGTAAAGACGGTAGGGAAGCATTACGTGAAATTAAAGAACATGCGAATCTTAAGTGGCTGCCCATTATTATTCTGACTACTTCTACCGAAACGAAGGATATTTCCAAATGTTACGAATTGGGGGTGAATAGTTATACCATCAAGCCTTCCAATTTTTCGGACCTGGTCTCATTCACCCGCATGCTGCATACCTATTGGTTTACAGTGGTGCAGCTGCCGTAGAATTAATTCCACATGCGGCAAATCAATATTCATAGTACTTTTAATCATTGTCACATACATAGATAATGATTGAACAGTTAAGAGAAAGTACAGCAGCCCTACATCAGGACCTGGAAAGGACCCTGATCCCGATGATCAAGCACGCAAATTCCCCTGAAGCATATATCAGGCTCCTGCAATTGTTTTATGGATATTACTATCCGCTGGAACAGTATATTGCAGCCCATATTGATACTTCCTTCCCTGGAGGGTTTGAGCACCGCCGCAAGGCTGCCCTGTTATTGCAGGATATCAATGTGATCAATGGTGCGCCATTGGAGCCTCCGGTTACCTGTACTGATATTCCTGTGATTAATGATAACGCACAGGCATTGGGTGCGATGTATGTATTGGAAGGTTCAACCCTTGGCGGACAAGTTATCTGTCAGATTATACAACGGAATCTGCCTACGCCTGAGATAGCTCAGGCTTTATCTTTTTTTAACGGGTATGGTGAGGACACCCGTGCCCAATGGGACAGTTTTGTTCACTACCTGGAAGGCTACCATGGTACAGATGAACAGAAAAAACGTATCGTAGAAGCTGCCGCCGATACTTTCAGGCAATTTAAAGTGTGGGCCGAAGCCAACGCCTGATCCATTTCATTTTACAAATAAACAATACCGGATAACCTGTCTTTATGCAAAAAAAGAACTATGACTCCACCTTTTGTGGCAGTGTTCCTTTACACCAGATTAACCTGATACAACCTTATGGTATACTGATCGTGTTGCAAAGGAGCGATTATAAGATTGTGCAGGTGAGTGAAAACATTGGTGAAGCATTGAATTTGCAGCCTGCGCAGGTAGTGAATACGCTATTGAGTATTTATGTGCCTGATAATCAGTTGGAACAATTGCAAAAGCGGGTTAATGAGGGGATGACAGAAACAGTACCTTTTACCTTGTCTTTTTCATCGAAAGATTACCTGGTACTCATGCAGGTAAACGGAGATGCTGTGATCCTGGAAATGGAAGCACAGAGTACACCTACTGCAGAAAACTCATTTATTACTATTTACCAGCAGCTCAGGTATGCCATGGCTGCTATCAATGCGGCGCCTACTATTGTAGCAGCCTGCCAGATAGCTGCTTCGCAACTGAGGGAATTATCTGGTTACGATAAAGTGATGGTTTACCAGTTTGACAAAGACTGGAATGGTACGGTGATTGCCGAGGATGCAGTACCAGCCATGGAGCAATACCTGGGTCTTACATTCCCGGCATCTGATATTCCCCGGCAGGCAAGGGCTATGTACCTGAAGAATCCTTACCGCCTGATCCCCAACAGGGATTATGTGCCGGTAAGTCTTTACCCCGTTATCAACCCCCTGACGAATGCATTTACAGATCTGTCTGGTTGTAACCTTCGTTCTGTACCGGCTGTGCACCTGGAATATATGAAGAACATGGAAATCATGACATCCATGTCTTGTCGTATATTAAAAGACGGGCAGCTTTGGGGATTATTTTCCTGTCACCATCGCACACCTTATTACCTGCCATATGAGGGAAGGGCACTTTTCGAATTGCTCTCCGGCATCATTGCAGCCAGGATTGTGTCTCTTCAGTATAAAGAAGAGAGTGATGAATATGCCGATCTGCATGATATGCATGCTAAGCTGGTAGAGCAGGTGTACACCAACAATGATCTGCCACATGGCCTGTTGGGACATGCAACGAGTGTGCTTAATCTTTTTAATGCCAGCGGTGCTGCCATGGTATTCAATAAGCGGGTGGAAAGCATAGGCAATGTGCCTGACAAACATGCCCTGAAAGATTTGTTGCTCTGGGTACAAAGTACTGCCGAAAAGGGTGTGTACCAGGAATTGAGTTTGCCATCGGTATATGAACCTGCTGTGCATTATGCTAAAAGTGCCAGTGGACTACTGGTCATCAGTATACAGCCACAAAAAGGGGACTTTTTGGTATTGTTCCGCCCAGAGGTGATCCAGGAAGTGAAGTGGGGAGGTAACCCGGATGAAGCGATCCGTTTTGAAAAAGATAACATACAATATCACCCCAGGAACTCGTTTAGTACGTGGCAGCAACAGGTACGAAATACGGCGCTTCCATGGCGCGAAACCGAGTTGACGATGGCAGAACACCTCCGTAATTTTATATTGGAGTACATCGTGAAGGCAATGAATTAAAGTTTTCCGGGTTAACCTTTTAACAATTTAAAACAAGAGATGGTGCTTTTTCCGGCCCATCATTTGTTTATGGTATAAAACCTTTAGATGAAGAAAGCGAATTACATAGTGGCTATTGGGGCATCTGCCGGTGGACTGGAGGCGATTCATGAATTTTTCGATAACATGCCGGAGTACGGCAATCTATCATTCGTGATTATACAGCATCTGTCATCGGACTATAAGAGCCTGTTGGTGGAGCTGGTCTCCAAACATACCCATATGCAGGTACGTGAGGTGGAAGAAGATATGGCTGTGGAGAATGATTGCGTGTATGTAATTCCTAATAACAGAGACATTATTATAGAGAAAGGCAGGTTGAAGCTGATGCAGAAACCTGTTGAAAAAGCGCCGAATACGGCAATCGATACCTTCTTATTTTCATTAGCAAAAGATCAGGGTCGGCAGGCGATCGCGATTATTCTTTCTGGTACCGGTACTGATGGTACGAGGGGGGCTGGTGCGATTAAGAAAGCCGGTGGCATGGTGATGGTGCAGGACCCGGAAACAGCCAAATTTGATGGCATGCCACGTAGTGCCATCAGTTCTGACAACATCGATTATATACTTGCGCCGGAGTTTATGCCGGGCGAGATTTTCAATTATGTACAGGACCTGCCGCTGCATGTTTTCAATGGTAAAATTGACGAACGTTTGTTGCCGGAAGTCTTCAAACTGGTACAGGAAAGCAGCGGACAGGATTTTCATCATTATAAGTCTCCCACTATCACGCGCCGTATTGCCAAGCGCATGGCGCAATTCAACTTCAAGACCTTAGAAGAATACCTGGAACTACTCCGGCAGAATGCTGAAGAAAGTAAATTGTTAGCGAAAGATTTCCTGATAGGCGTGACCCGTTTTTTCAGGGATGGTACTGCTTTCCAGGTACTGAAGGACCAGGTGTTGGATAAAGTGATTGATGGGAAGGAGGAGGGGGCTATCCTGAAAGTATGGGTCACAGCCTGTAGTACAGGTGAGGAAGCCTACTCAATGGCCATCCTGATAGATCAGATCCTGCAGAAGAAAGGCAAATGGCTGGATGTAAAAATCTTTGCGACAGATATAGACAGTAATGCGATCGAATATGCCGCGAAAGGTACGTATCCCGCAGCTGTGTTGAGAGATGTAGATGCTGGTATTGTGCGGAAATATTTCCTGAAAGAGGATAAGCATTACCAGATTGTGCCCCGCTTACGCAAGCAGATCGTGTTTGCCAGGCATAATATCCTGAAAGATCCACCTTTCATCAAAAATGACCTGGTGAGTTGCAGGAACATGCTCATTTATATGGACAATGTGTTGCAAAGACAGGTGCTGGCATCTTTACATTTTGCCCTGAACACAGGTGGATATCTCTTCCTGGGTACCAGTGAATCAGCTGCGCTGATCAGGGGGGGGCTGGAAGAAGTCAATGCAAAGTGGAAGCTCTATCGTAAAACGGATGCTACCCGTTCCGCACCGCCTGATAACCTGTATAGCCCATTGGAGTATATCCGGCAATCGAGGGAGATGCGACCCAATGCCGGCGGTATGCTGGGGCAGGAGAAGCGTATTGCGATGGACCTGCAGGATGAGTTCAGGGAGGTACTGTCCGACGAATTTGGGTATGCGGCCGTGTACATTGATAAGAACTACGAGATCAGGGAAGCGACCGGTAATTTTAAAAAGTACCTGTCCCTGCCAGATAAAAGATTGAACCTGAACCTGCTGAAAATGGTGCCTTCGGACTTGTCGATGGTGTTGAATATGGCATTGCGGCAGGCCTGGAAAACTACGCAGAAAGCAGCACTGAAAGGTATCAAACTCAATACAAAAGAGGGTATCAGGGTAGTCAATATCCTGATCAAGCCTGATACTGGTAATGGTCAGTATACACTGATTGTTTTGGGAGAAGAGCCAGAAAGAGCGGCCTTATTGTCAGAGCACAAGGAGGAGATGAGTTATCCTGCTGGTGTGAATGACCACATCATGTCGCTGGAGGCTGAGTTGGGCGAAACGCGCACCAATTTGCAGATGGCTATAGAGGGGTTAGAGACTTCCAATGAGGAACTGCAAAGTAGCAATGAAGAGTTGCTGTCTGCCAATGAGGAACTACAATCAAGTAACGAAGAGTTGCAATCGCTGAATGAAGAGTTGCATACTTTGAATACAGAACACCAGCTCAAAATTAAAGAGCTGATGGAACTGAATGACGATATGGACAACTATTTCCGCAGTACTGACATCGGTCAGGTGTTTGTGGATAGCCGGATGCATATCCGTAAGTTCAATCCTGCTGCGGTGAAGATGATCAACCTGATCGCAGCAGATATCGGGCGTCCTATCAGTCATATTTCTACGAATATCCAGCAGGACAGCCTGATTGATGATATCCAGGCAGTAATCCGTCAGAAACATACATTAGAGAAAGAACTGGTCTTGAGCAATGGCAGTATGTGCCTGATGAAGATCATGCCATACATCCGGCAGGATAAACAGATAGATGGTGTAGTGATCACTTTTGTAGATATTACTGCTATCAAGGAACTGGATATGTTGCTGAAAGGTGTGTTCAATGCCAGTACCAGCCTGATTATGGCCTTTAGAGCTATAACCAATCAAAGTGGTAAGGTGACAGATTTCCGTTTATTGACTTCCAATAGTGCAGCTGAAAAGCTGATAGGGAAAGAGGTGCTCATGCACAAGTCACCGTCTATGAAGCAGTCGATACCGCAGCTCATGCAACAGGGATTGTTTGATAAGTATGTACAGGTGGTGGAGGATGGTACGGTATTGCATACGGAAGTGTTAGTAGCGTATAATAAAGACGAGGTATGGTATGAAATGTCGGCGGTGAAAACTTCGGATGGTATTGTGATCACCTGTTCAGATGTGACAGAGAAGAAAGACGCAGAAGAACGTTTACGGCGTAACTACAATGAGCTGGTACAGGCGCGTGAGAGTTTGCGTAACCTGAATGCGGCGCTTGAAGATAAAGTACTGGAACGTACCCGTGAGCTGACGCAGAGTGAAGAGCGTTTCAGGTTAGTATCAAAAGCAACGAATGACTCTATCTGGGATTGGAACCTGACCAATAATACCGTGTGGTGGAGTGATAACTTCTATAATATTTACGGGTATAGCCCGGACCGGGAGTCTTCCAGCCGTACCTTCTGGCTGGAAAAGGTACATCCTGATGACAGGGCCAGGGTGCAGGAAAGCATCAGCCGGGCAGTGAATACGAAGCAGAGTCAGTGGTCAGAAGGTTATCGCCTGCTGAGGGCTGATGGTAGTTATGCACATATCCTGGACAGGGGATACCTGTTGCAGGATGAATATGCTACGCCTTATCGTATGCTGGGGTCGATGCTGGATGTAACGAGCCTGAAAGCGGCGGAGGAACAGGCGGTGATGAGCCTGGAAGAGAAACGTTTCCTGGCGGAATCGATGCCATTGATCCTGTGGACGGCATGGCCGGACGGAGAGATCAATTTTGTGAACCAGCAGTTTATTACTTACACCGGGCTGGCCCTGGAGAAGATCCGGGATGCTGGTTGGGAAAGTATATTACATCCGGATGATGTGCCGGTATGGAGCCGTACCTGGAATAATGCGCTCCGGAAGAAGGAGGACTTTTCGCTGGAGGTGCGGATCCGTCGTAGTGATAATCAATACCATTGGTTTCTGTTACGTACGCGGGTACAAAAGGATCCGGGTGGTACCGCTATCCTGTGGGTGGGTACAAACACAGATATCCATGAGCAGAAAATGCTGGCAGAGTTGATGGAGCAGCGGGTGCAGGAGCGTACCAATGCCCTGCAAAAGGCAAATTATGAATTGGAATCAAGCAATGCAGAGTTGCAGCAATATGCCTTTGTAGCGTCTCATGACCTGAAAGAGCCGTTGCGCAAGATCCATATGTTTGGCAATATGCTCAGGGAGCGTTACCAGGACCAGATGGAGGAGAAGGCGGTCGATTACCTGAATAGAATTATTAATTCTTCGAGCAGGATGACAAATCTGATCAATGATTTGTTAAGATTTTCCCGCTTGTCCCAGATGAATTTCTTTGAGAAAGTGCCTTTAGAGACGATCATAAAGGAAATTTTGTCTGACCTGGAGGTATTGATACAGGAAAAGAATGCAATCGTGACAGTGGGGCAGTTGCCTACTATAGAGGCGGTGCCTTCGCAGATACGGCAGGTATTCCAGAACCTGCTGAGCAATGCCTTTAAGTTTTCCCGCAAGGATGTGCAGCCGATGATCAGTATAATGGCGACCCGGGTGAAGGAGAAAAAGTTTGATAGTGTGTCAGATCCGGATGGGCCATATGCGTGTGTGACGATTGCAGATAACGGGATAGGATTTGATGAGAAGTACCTGGATAAAATTTTTGTACTCTTCCAACGTTTACATACTAAGGATAAATATGAGGGAACTGGCATAGGACTTGCGGTTACGCGTAAGATCATTGAAAAGCACCACGGTATCATTACAGCACATAGCCGTGAAAAAGAAGGAGCTACCTTCACTATTATCCTGCCTGTGAAGCAGGATCAGGAAATAGGGTGATCTTTTTTAATGCCAACATATTAATAGAAGTCCTTATTTTTGAACCATGACAAAGAAGAGTGTAATTTTCACATTTGCCAGCTTTATTTTTGGAGCTTCGGCGTTTGCTCAGAGTAAAACTACGGTTGGAATCCTCCGTTTTCAGTCCAATGCTTCTCAGAATACGAACAATGTGACCGCCATCCAGGATGCGGTGTCAGATGTATTCCTGAAAAACAAGCGTTTAACGGTCGTTGCTCAAACTGATACTTCTTTTGAACAATCCAAAGCGGCTGGTGCTCAATTTATTATCTCCGGCAATATTGCGAAAGCGACGATGGAGATGCGGCAGACCAATGTACCGATTGTAGGTACGACCAATACAAATGTGGCAGAGATTTCCTTTACTTTAAATGTAACAGATGCGGGTCGTGGGGATGTAATTGCCACCACGACAGTGAATGCTACGGGGAAGGGAAAGAATGCGTATGATGGTGCGATCAGTGATGCAAAATCGCAGGTGGAGAAGTTTATGAAAGAGAACTTTAAGCTGACAGTATCTATAGCGGAAATTGAAGATAAGAACAGCCTGGGTGCCGCTACGTCGGTATTGATAGCTGGAGGAACGTTGTTAGGGCTGAAGGTGAATGATGAGTTCAGGGTGTACGAAGTGACAGAGCTTACGGTAGATGGAAAGGTGATGCAGCGTAAGAAGACTTTGGGTAAGATAACGGTGACGAAGGTAGAAGATGAGCACTTTTCAGTAGCGAATGTAGTAGAGGGCGGTGTGGATATCACCAAGAAAGTGGGAGAGAAAGCGAACCTGAAATGTGAGTTAGAGAGTGAGCCTTCAGGGTTGTTTTGGAAAAAGAACTAAATGAATGAAATGATAAAAAAGCCCTTCGCAATTTGCGAAGGGCTTTTTTAGTTTAAAAAGGAAAGCCGCTCCTTTCGAGGCGGCTATTTCCTGTACTGCTCATTTTAACACTTATACTGTTCTATACTATTCAATTTCTTCATCGTCTTTATTCACAGTCTTTGCTTTCCTGTTTCTTTCCACCCATGCATACAGTGGTGGGATTAACAGTGGTGCAAAGATCAGTGTACTGGTCAGACCACCGATGATCACGGTTGCCAATGGGCGTTGTACATCCGAACCAATGCCTGAAGATGTCGCTGCGGGAATCAGACCAGCGATCGCCACAATCAGGATGGACAACAATGCACTCAGCTGTTCCTTAGCGCCCAGGAAGACGCTGTCCTGCAAGGTATGATCGGGTTTCTCCCGGAGCCGGTTGATAGCGGACACCAGGAGTACTCCTGCCATTACCGAGATACCAAAGATGCTCACAAAGCCCACACCTGCCGATACGTTAAAGTGATAACCACGGATGAGGAGTGCGACGATACCGCCTGCCAGTGCGAAGAGGATACAACTTACCGTGACGATGGTTTGAGGCATATTCCTGAAGAGGATAAACAGTACCAGGAACACCATGATGATGGTGAGCGGAATGGTGAAGGATAATTGCTTACCGGCACGCTCCAGGTTTTCGTACTGACCACCATAGATGATGGAGTAGCCTTTTGGAATATGCAGTTTTGCATTGATCTTTTCACCTACTTCACTTACGAATCCGCCCTGGTCGCGGCCACGGATGTTTGTTCTTACCGTTACCATGCGTTTACTATTGTACCGATAGATGTTCGTCTGCCCCTGTACATAACTGATATCAGCCAGCTGGTTCATTGGAATCAATGCACCGGTAGCGGAAGGAACCTGTAAGTTTTTCACAGACTCAATGGTGCTACGTTCACCAGGCGTATAGCGGATGACGAGATCGTAACGTTTGGTACCATCATATAAAGTAGAGATGGTTCTACCACCGATCGCGGCTTCGATCATCCCCTGGATATCTGCGACATTGATACCGAAGCGTGCGGCATTTTCACGGTTAATATTGATAGCGATCTGTTCCTGCGGACCTTCCTGTTCGATATTCACAGATTCAGAACCCTGCATATGTTTTACGATATCGGCAATGGTATCTGCTTTTGCGCGCATCATGGTGAGGTCATCACCCACGATAGAGATGGCAAGGTCTGCGGCACTACCTGTTACGATCTCCATTACCTGGTCAATGATTGGCTGACCGGATGAGAATTTCACAGATGGCATCGCTTTTTCCAGGTCATGCCGGATATCTGTGACCAGTTGTTTTTTAGAGATTGTATCACTCCACAGTTTATATTCTTTCAGGCCTACGAGGATCTCGTTACGGTTGGTAGGGAATGGGTCTGTACCATCGTCATTACGTCCTGCCTGTGTGATGACAAATGCAATCTGCGGGTATTTGGCGATGACTTCCCTGATCTTAGGGGAGTATTTTGCATTCTCCTGGATGGTGATACCTGCGGGGAAGTTACCACGGAGGAAGATGGAGCCTTCGTCCAGTTCGGGTAGGAACTCAGAACCGAGGTTCGCACCAAATAGTACCAGGATCACGACTACTGCAAACCCTGCCAGTACTGTCGTTTTCGGGCGTTTCAGGGTTTTACCCAGCAATTTTCCATACTGTTTGCTCAGGAAGTCCAGCACAATGTTCTTGTGCTCCTTCATTGGTTTGTCAGTATTATTAAATGCTTTTTTGAATGCGAAGGAGATCAATACGGGAATGAGGGTGAGTGCTGCCAGCATGGAACCGATCACCGCAAAAGCCAGTGTCAGTGCCATTGGAGAGAACAGTTTACCTTCTACGCGTGTCATCAGCAGGATGGGCATATAAGCCAGGATGATGATGGTCACGGAGAAGAAGATCTCACGGCCTACTTCCTGTGAAGAGCGGAGGGTGAGGGCGATGATACCCCGTTTCTTTTCTTCCGCCGGTGCCGTTCGGTAGGTACGTATGAGGTGCTCAGCCATGACGCAGGCGCCGTCTACGATGATACCGAAGTCGATCGCACCGAGTGATAAGAGGTTGGCAGGAATACCTGTTAACCGCATGAGGATAAAGGCGAAGAGGAGTGAGAAGGGGATGGTGAGTGCTACGACCAGTGCGCTTCTCAGGCTACCCAGGAAGAAGATCAGGATGATCACTACGATAGACACCCCTTCTAACAGGGTATGGCCTACGGTTTCCAGGGAGTGGTCGATGAGGAAGCTGCGGTCATACAGGGTACGGAGGTGTACGCCTTTGGGCAGTTCATCTCTTTCCAGGTCTTTGATCCTTTCTTTCAGGATTTTCAGTACTTCACTTGGGTTTTCATACCTGCGCAGCAGAATGATACCTTCCACGCCGTTGCTTACATTGGTCTTAGTGGAGTTGAAAGTATAGCCCATTACACCGCTTGGAGGAGGAGGTGCAACTTCTACGGTTGCCACATCGCGGAGGTAAACGGGGTTACCGTTGGCCGCTTTGAGTACGATATTGCGAATGTCTGCTTCCGTTTTTACGGCACCGAGACCACGTACAGCAAATCCCTGTTCACCACGGCTGATCACGTTACCACCTGTATTCTGGTTATTCTTTTGCACGGCGTCGATCACATCCTGCAGGGTCAGGTCGTATTTACGTAGTTTGTCGGGAGCGGTGAGGATATGGAACTGTTTGAGGGGGCCGCCGAAGGTGGTAATATCTGCGATACCTGGTACTTGCAGGAGATAGGGTTTGATCACCCAATCCTGCAGGTCGCGGATTTCGGTAGGGGTATAGCCGGGAGGAGCTTCTACAACATAACGGAGGATTTCACCTACGGCAGTTGTGAGAGGGGCAAGTTCCGGAGTGACGCCATCGGGAAGTTCGGCGGCGGCCAGTCTTTCATTCACCTGCTGGCGGGCGAAGTAGTCGTCCGTACCATCGGTGAAGGTGAGCTGAACAACGCTCAGGCCGAAGATTGTACGGCTACGGCGGTCAAGCACATTTGGCGTGTTTTGCAGCGCCCTTTCGATGGGTATGGTCACTTGTTGTTCAACCTCTTCAGCAGCGCGGCCAGGATACTGAGCCACGATGATGACGTTGGTGTCGGCGATATCCGGGTAGGCTTCAATTTTCAGCTGGGTAAAACACCAGTAGCCGATACCCATCAGGCCAAGTCCCATCAGGATGACAACCCACCTGTTTTTTAAAGAGAATATTAAAAGGTTACGAATCATTGTCGGAGAATTTCGGTCAAATCTGGAATCGTTCTACTTTGCTGGTAATAATGAACCCGCTGGAGACCCGCTTGCGCAGTTCCTTCAGGGTATGCAGCACTTTTTCTTCTTCATCGATGAAGGTGATCATGATGGGTGGTTCATCGAAGCTGAAGATGCTGTCGGGGCGTTTCAGCTGATGGTGTTCTCCAAATCCGATCACTCCACGGAAGGCGGTGGCGCCGGCTACTTTTTGCTTGAGCAGGAACTGTACAATGAATTCGTACAGTGGTTGGGAGCCATGAACTTCATCTTTATCTATATAGATCTGTGCTTGTAACATTGTGGTTAAGTTTTTTTATTAGTATCCGAAACTTAAGCCTTTCAGCTGCATCACACCTTTGATCACTACGTTGTCGCCATTCTGAAGGCCATTATAGACAGCTACGCGGTCGCCGATCTGCTGTCCTGTGCTCACTTGTTTTCTGACGAATGTGGTAGGTGTTGTTTTTACAAACACGTAGTTCACACCTTCAGCCGTGATGAGCGCATCTCTTGTTACATTGATCGAGTTGGTTCCTGCTTTGTTCGTTGCGGTGACGGTAAAGTTCACCATCGCAAACATACCCGCACGGATCTCTGAATCCGGGGCTGAGAGCCGGATACGTAGTTTCACCATACGGGTAACGTTGTCGATCACATCGGCGATGGCTTCTACTTTTCCTGCCAGTGGTTTATCGGGAAAAGAGGAAAGTATAACAGTGCAGGCGGTTCCTTTACTTACGTTAGTCAATTGTGTTTCCGGGATATCACAGATCACGAACGCGTTGCCTGGAGCAGCGGCACGGAGAATTTCGGGATCGAAACCACCTGCTTTCAGTCCGGATTCGTGTTCTATGAGCTGTGCTTTTTCGTTGGCCAGGTTGGTTTGTTCCATGGCCAGGTTGGATTTAGCTTCGAGCAGGTCTTTGCCGGAGGCAGCGCCGTGGTCGAAGAGATCCTGGGTGCGGTCCAGTTCTATTTTACGTTGCTTGATATTGATCTCAGCGATATGATTCACATTGATTTTATGTTGTACCAGCTGGGTGTAATCGCTTTCCAGGTCTGGATTATCGAACAGTACCACATTTTGCCCACCTTCCTGGGAGCGGACTACAGTCGCCGCTACCTTGCCTGGCGCGTGCAGGGTACCGCTCAGGGCGGAGTCACCTACAGGTTCAGTGGTGAAGAAGTTGGCAGAAGCGGTATCGGGGAAGGTGATCTGCTGCCCGTTGTTAGTGATGGCAGGACCGGGATCGTCCGTCACTTCTTTTTTATGTTCTTTCTGACCACATCCTGCCAGCAGGAGGGAGGCCACTAAAAAATATCCGGTAATGCGTTGCATAAATTATAATTGGTTTATAAGGCCCGTAGCGAATAAAAGTTGAATATAGCTTTGATAGTAAGATTGTAATCCGTCGTAGTACAGCAGCCGGGTGTCGTACCAGTTACGCTGTGCATCGAGGAAGTCGATGATGGTGGTACCACCGCGGAGGTAGGCATACTTTACGTTGTCCAGGATCTGCTGGGATTGATTCAGGATACCGCTGAACTTAGCCAGGTTTTGTTTTTGCAGCTGGTAAGTATTGTAAGCAGTTGTTACTTCCGTCTGGATCGTGCGTTGGGTGGTATTCAGTTCCTGGTTAGCCTGTTGAGCCATTACATATGCTTTTTTGATCTCTCCCTGGTTCCTGTTAAAGAAGGGCAGGTCGATGGCAGCATAGAAGCCGATGTAAGGCACTGCATTCTGTGGGTTGTAGATGATCCCTACTGTTGGTTGTGGAACGGCCAGTGTTTTCTGGTAGTTTACATAGCTGTTGCGCTCGTCGATAGTGCTCCTGGCCAGGGTGATATCTGAGCGGTTGTTCAGCGTCTGGGCGATGAGGCTATCCAGCGTGGCGCTGGGTGCAATTGTCTGTACGTCGCTCAGGGTATCGATATCCACATTGCTGGGGATACCGGTGAGGAGGCGCAGGTTTTGCAGTTCGTTCATGTAATCCTGCTGGAATACGCTTAGCTGCAGGTTGTACTGATCCAGCAATACTTTGGTACGGGCCAGGTCTGTCTGTGTGATCACCTGGTTCTTGTAGCGCAGTTCATTGATCTGAACGAGGGTATCGAGGTTGCTTTTACTGTCCTGCAGGAGGGCGAGTCTTTTTTTGAGCACCCAGCAGGTGATCCAGCTGTTACCGACGTTAAGGGAAAGGTTGCGTACATTTTCCTGGTATTCATTGTCCGCTACTGTCACATCCTTAGAAGCTGTTTCAATTTTGTACTTACGCTGGTTTGGCCACTGAACGGGTTTAGTGAGCTGATACCATACCTGTCTGTTGGAATTGGAAGACCAACGGGTATTGGGGGCGAAGCGGGCAGAATTGGCCAGTTGTAAGGTCTGGTTGTTCAGGTTGGGATTAGGCCGGAGTTTGGCGGTCACTACATCGGCCTGTGCGGCGGCGATGTTCATGTACTGGGCCTTAAGTACCGGGCTGTTGGTTCTGGCGGTATCGATAGCCGCTGCCAGGGTGAAGTTGGTTTGGGCGACAGCAACATAGTGGATACATGTGAGTATACTGGTTACTACAGCCAATAGGAAGAGCTTCTTCATGAGATGCTGTTTGTTCGCATTTAATTAGTCAATAATTGCAAATTTCAATAATGGGCTGAATGCTTTAAAGAGGGGTGGTTGATTTTAACCCCATTTTAATGATATTATTAAAAAGGGAATAACAGATTTTGCGAAGGAAATGTTTGATGGGCAAAGGATTGGTAATAATGGAGGGCTTAAAGGGAGATTAAAAATAGGGGGTAGGCGGGTTACCTTTTAGGGCTGTTTTGGGGCGGGGCGGGTCCGGTAGGTTATCAAAAACTGCGGGTTTGTATACCACGGCATTGGGCCGGGGCATACAAACAGGATTTATTGGGTGATGGTCATTTGCTGGATAATGTTTTCAACTTCCGCTTCTGTGGCCCTTAACCTGGCCTGGCAAAAGGTGATGAGTTCTGACGCGCGTTTCACCCTGGCTGCGAGCACATCTACAGAAACGGATTCCGTTTCTATTTCCCGGGCTATCTGTTGCAGTTCTTTATAAGCTGCTTCATATGTGAGATTCGTTTCCATCTGAGTTGATTGTGTGAATAGTGGCCTGTACGGAGGCATCTGCCATTTGTACGGTGATGTCTTCTCCTATTTGTAAGGCGGTGGCATTTGTAATTAGTTTACCCTGGTGATACACCAGTGCAAACCCTTTCTGTAATAAGGCCGTTGGGCTCATGAGGCGTACAACGGTTTCGTGATGTTGCAGCTTTTGCTGCTGATGTTGCAGCAGTTTACGGCTAAAGGCATCTATGTTTTGCCGGAGATGGGACAGGTCCTGTAGTCTCGAGGCAGTTAATTGTTTGGGTTTGGATAACACCTGTCCTGACAACTGCATCATCCCGTTCCTTTGCTTCAGCAGCAGGTGGCGGGCTTGCTGTGGTAAGAGCTGGTGATAGCGGATCAGGCTTTCTTTCTGCCGGTTCACGGCATCCCTGCTCCTGTTGATGATGGCATTGTTGAGGGCTGCCAGCTGTTGTTGTTTGCCGGAGACGGATTGTTGTAAGCGAATGATCAGTTGTTGCTGTGTGTGGATCAGGGTATCTTCGAACAGCCTGTTATGCGCAATGATCAGTTCAGCGGCACGGGTAGGGGTTTTGGTGGCGGTATGGGCCATCAGGTCGGTGATGGTTTCATTTTTATGATGGCCGATGCCGGTGATGACAGGGATTGGAAATCCTGCCACGGCCTTGCCCAGCTGGAATTGATCAAAAAGTAGGAGATCGGTCTGTGCGCCACCTCCCCTGATAATCACTACGGCATCATAGGATTTGCCCGAATCTTCCACTGCCTGGAGTTGAGCGCAAACCTGTGCTGCATTTGCTTCCCCCTGCACGGTAGTAAAATAATTGTCGGTATGAAAAATATAACCATGGGCGTTGGCCTGCAGGGTATGCATAAAATCCTGGTAGCCGGCGGAGGAAGGGGAGGAGATGACAGCAATCTTTTGGAGGACAGATTTGAGCCGGAGTTTTTTATTGTGGGTAAGGTAGCCTTCTGCGACTTGCAGTACAATATCGCCACACTCATTTACAAGGCGTTGTAAAGTGGCTTGTTTCTGTTGTTCCAGCTGTCCGATGGTATAGCTGGGGTCTATGTCCAGCAGGGACAATTTGAGTCCGTATACGGCATGGTATTCAACCTGCACCTGGATCAGTACATGCATATCGTTGCCAAAACGCTGCCCGGTAGTGGTTTCGAAATCCCTGATGCGCTGGCTGCCGTTTCCCCATGCGGTAGCGGCGATCTTTGCAGTCAGCTGATGGGTACGGGGATCTTTCTCCACCAGGTCAAAGTAGTGATAGCCTTTGGCAGGATAAAAGGAGTGGCTGGTAATATCGGCCACCACCCAGCTGCTTTGACGGGAGAAGGCATTTTTGATGGTGCCCTGGATGTGGGCAGCGAGTTGTGATAACGTTATGTATGGTTGTGTGCTCAAAGTGAGTACAAAGGTAGTAACAAAAACGACTGCCTGGAAAGGCAGTCGTTTATAATAATTCCACGTTATGAAAACAAATCCATAAAAAGCTTCAGGCTGCTTTTTATTCTAAAACAATATTAGGAAGATGGGCACTTAAATCAGTTAATGACTGGTTAAAGTATTCATCATTAACATTTTATTAGCGAGTAGCAGGCGGGGCGGCAGGGAGTAATATTAGTCGATCGACTATTTTTTGCACCGGTAAACGGCAAAAAAAAATCGCTTTTACCTGGGGCAAAGCGATTCTTTATGGGCTTGTAACGTGTTTACTTTAAACTAAAGTGGCCAGGAAGACATCGAGGCTTTCTTCTTTCTGGAGGTTTAGTTTTTGTTTGAGGCGATACCGTGCCATGCGTATACTTTTAGCTTCTACAGCGAGGCGGGAGGCAATTTCTTTGTTAGTAAGCCCCATTCGTATGTAGGAACAATATTTCAGGTCTAGCCTGGTGAGGTTTTCTTTTGCCCGCTGTTGTAAGCGATTGAAAAACTCGGGATCGATCTCTTTGAAATCGGCTTTGGCGGCTTCAAATTCTTCGTCCATTTTCCGGCTATCAGAGATGATCCGGTCCATTTGTCGTAATAGCGGATCAGTGCCGGATATAGTGGTTATTTTCTTTTGTAAGGTTTGCAATAACTCATTCTTTTCTTCCACCTGCAGGGCACCTGCGAGCAATTCTTTCTGTAATCTTTCCTGTCGCTCGTGCAATAATAGTTGTTCTGCTTCCAGTCTTGCTCTTTCTTCTGCTTCCAGTTTTAATTGCAGTTGTGCGTCATGTTTTTCGAGTTCTAACAGTTGTTGATTTTGCAAACTGGCTTTCAACCTGAAATGATAGGATCTGAAGAAGAAGATGAGTGCAAAGATGGCGGCTATGGCGAGGGAAATATAGAAGAAATTCAGTTCTTTGCTAAAGGCGGCTTTCTGTTGTAGTAACTGTAATTCTTTCTCTCTTTTTTCTGCTTCATATTGTGCGCTCAAACGTTTGGCGGTAGACAGTCTTTCCTTGTCAAATGCCTGTGCGAAATAGTCGACGTACTGTTTGTAATACTTCAAAGCTTTGGCTGTATTTCCCTGTTTTTCTGCCACGGCGGCTAGTGCCTGCATGAGGTGTGATTTGACCTGTGCACCACCGGCGGGATAACTTTCAAGTGTATAAAAGGCGGTGAGTAGCAGGTTTTCTGCTTCATTCAGGTTGCCTGCAGCAACAGCGATGTCGCTTAACATGCCGTAGCAGTTTGCCAGGATTTCCTGTTGATCGGTGGCTTTTGCATAATCTGTGGCCATATACAGGTAATGCATGATGCTGTCTTTTTGATCAGGCCAGTATTCTGCAAACATATTGGCGGTATTCAGCGACAGGATGGCTGGAGCGCTGCGCGTAACTAATCGTCCGTTCTGTGTGCTGATGATCTGCAAAGCCATCCTGTTATAATACAATGCGGAGTCGAGCAGGTATTTGTGAGCGGAATCTTTCTTTTCCCTGTACCTGTATTCCAGGTAGGTGGCCAGTGCCTGGTATCCATTTACCAGGTCATCCGGTTTCTGTGTCTGCATTGCGGTAGAAAGCGCCAGTCTTGCATATTTCGCTTGTCCATCCAGGTCATTCCAGTCACCATATGTTGCAGCTGTGAAGTAGTAGATGGTGGGTTCGCAGGTCAGGGTTTTTTGTCCGTCCAGTACGCGCAGGGCTTCGAAGAAATAATGTACTGCGCTGTCTTCCTGTTGTTCTATAATATGTAGCCAGCCTTTGCGGTAATATGCCAAACCGAGCGCCTGTTTGTCGCCTGATTTACGTGCGAGGTATAGTGCGCTATCCATGGCTTTGTTGGCCAGTGAAAAGCTATCGTTGAGTGCATAATGCTGTGTGAGGTTGCTGAAAATATTAGCCCTGTACTTCAGATCTTTGAGGCCTGCGCTTAGTGCCAGTGCCTGTTGATTGAGCATGATGGCTGCCTTCATATCTTTATTGGCAGTGATGCGTGCCATCATGGAGGTACCGGTGACGCGGTCTTCCAGCGGTAAGTCCTTGCGGGATAATAAGCTTTGTAGTGAATCAATGAGGATTGTCTGTGCATAAAGTGGCATTTGCAGGCACAGTAATACAATCAACAGGATATGGTATTTTCTTTTTTGGGTCATATGACAAAAATAATGAGTATTCACGAGTATTCACTCAACTGACCACTCTTCGCTCCCCGATCTGTTGTCTCCACATGGCATAGTATAATCCTTTGATGGTCAGCAATTGTTCATGCGTACCAGTTTCCACGATCTTTCCCTTTTCAAGTACATAAATGGTATCGGCATGCATAATTGTGGATAACCTATGTGCGATGAGTATATTCAACTGCTCCCGGGAGGCCGAAATAGACCTGACAGTTTCAGTGATGGCTTCTTCCGTGAGCGAGTCGAGTGCGGATGTTGCTTCGTCAAAGATCAGTAGCCTGGGGTGCCGGATTAAAGCCCTGGCAATGGATATGCGTTGCTTTTCGCCGCCGGAGAGTTTAAGTCCTCCTTCACCCAGCAGGGTATTCAAACCCTGTGCAGAGCGTTGCAGCAAGGGTGTTGCTGCTGCCTTCTGCAAGGCTTCGATCATTTCTTCTTCGGTAGCATCTGGTTTTACAAACAATAAATTGTCCCTGAAGGTGCCTGCAAACAGTTGTGTTTCCTGCGATACAAATCCTATCTGCCTGCGCAGCTGGTTGTAATGAATTTCGTCGGATGCGACATTGTTGAAATAGATATGGCCTGATACAGGCTGATAGAGGCCCAGCAATAATTTCACTAAAGTTGATTTGCCGGAGCCTGAGGGGCCTACAAAGGCGATGGTTTCTCCTAGTTGGGCCTCGAAACTGATATCATCCAGTGCATTTTGTGCTGCGGTCTGGTGGCGGAATACAATGTGATCGAAGCGTATTTTCTCCAGGTCGCCCAGTGCTACGGGTATCTCTGGTTTTTCTTCGACGGGCTTTTGCATGAGCTGGTCGAAGAGTTGCAGGGAGCTTTCAGCTTCCCTGTAGAAGAGAATGATGTTTCCCAGTTCCTGCAGCGGGCCGAAGATGGTGGTAGAGAGGAACTGCATGGCGATCAGTTCACCGGTGCTCAGCACTTTATGAAAGATCAGCCAGAGCAGGATGAAGAGAATGGATTGGCGGAGCAGGTTGAGGGTGGTGCCTTGTAAGAAAGAAAGCGTTCTCACCTGTTTCACCTTTTTCATTTCCAGGTCGAAGATGTTCCGGGTGAAGGTGCGTAATCGCCTGATCTCAGGAAACGTCAATCCCAGGCTTTTTACGAGTTCTATATTGCGCAGTGACTCTGTGATAGAGCCGGATAGTTTGAGTGTCTCTTTGTTGATGCTACGCTGTATTCTTTTCATTTTTCTACTCAGGGCACTGGTCAGTGTACCTAACACACCTACCCCTACGAAAAATACAGGTACCAGCATCCAGTTTTTGTGGAAGGCATACCAGGTGAGTACACCGACGCCTACGAGGGAGGAAAACAGGATGTTGATAAAAGCGTTGAAAAAACGTTCAGTATCGTTTCTTACTTTTTGTAACAGTACGACTGTTTCACCACTTCGTTGTTCTTCGAATTCCTGGAAGGAAAGCCGCAATGTTTGTTTTAAACCGTCGTTGAAGATCTGCATACCGAATCGCTGTACGATCAGGCGCATGACGTAGTCCTGCAGGGAGCGGGCCAGCCTGGCTACCATGGCTATTGAAACGGCGATGGCTAGCCAGAAGAGCACACCTTTCACCAGTACGGTTTCAGTTCTGTTGCCGGGGTGCAAAGCATAATTGTCGATGATTTTACCAAAGATGATGGGGTCATACATGGTGGCCACCTGGGCGATGCCTGCCAGCACTAGTGAGAGCACGATCATCCAGCGATGAGGGCGCATGTATTGCCAGAAAATTTTCATGCGAATAGAGGGGGCAAAAACTACACCATGATGTTCCTGCTGGCAATATGCCATATTTCCGGCAGGAGGTGGCAGTTATCTATTTTGCCAGTCCGGACGTGGTGGACGGTTAATGAGCGGTACATCCTCCTGTTTTTGAGTAATATTATTTTAACCATTCCCTGCCTAAATCTGTCATAACTTAATAATATAATTTATCATATTACAGTAGTAACCAATATTTTGTGTGTTCCCTTGCGGGGTAAATAAAAAGCTGTATATTTAATATCATATTGGCTTTGGTATGGTTATACATTAAGCAATATAGAACTGGGACCCCTGCCCCCAACAGCATTCCTATGAAAAACTATGGGCACAACCAGGGGGACCAAAGCACTAAAGAACCCTATTCGTATGGAAAGAAGAAATTTTTTGAAGCAGGCATTGATCACTGTAGCAGGCAGTGCAATAATGCCAGGTACAGTGAAAAGCATGGCCTTATGGGAAGAACAACCGCCATTTATTATCGATGCTAAAAATCCCGGAAAATTCTTTGATCCCCATTGGAACAAGGGGGTGGGTGCTGGCAGGGCCAATGACGCATCCAGAGCTGTATGGGGTGATCAGCTGGCAGTAGCTGCCAAAAACTGCGGTTTCAAATATGCCCGTTTCACGGGTATTTTTCATGACGACATGGGGGTATATAATGCCGGTAGTTATAACTGGACGCTGATTGACGACCTGCTGGATAAAACGCTTAAAGCAGGTGTAAAGCCTTTCATCGCCTATAGTTTCTTTCCAAAAGACATTGCTGGCAGTGATGCGACGCAGTTTAGCTGGAAGGCGAGAGTGGTACCGCCAACTGACTTTACAAAATGGACGGACCTGATAACAGAGTTTACCAAACACATTGTGGGGAAGTATGGTGAAGAGGAAGTGAATAAGTGGTATTTCGAGGCCTGGAATGAGCCGGACCAGCGTACATACTGGGATGGTACTAAAGCACAATATTTTACTTTATATAAATCGACCGTAACGGCAATGAAGGCAGTGGCGCCTAAGTGTAAAGTAGGCGGACCTGCTACCAGCGGTCTTTCCGGCGATACCCAGGGGGCATGGCTGGACGAGTTCCTGGGTTATTGCAAACAGGAGCAGCTGGCAGTTGATTTTGTAACGGCACATCCTTATCCTGCTGACAGTGCGGGTAAGCCCCGTGAACTGGGTGCTACTGCCCGGGATCTGGCGGCCTTGCGTGGTACTGTGAGCAGAAACTTTCCACAGGCAGAGGTTTTTGTAAGCAAGTGGAGTACGAGTCCGATCGCATCTGATGCGGTGCGTGACGAATTGCCTGCTGCTGCTTTCATTATAAAAGAGAATGTGGATGCTATTGGTTTAGTGACTGGTATGTTCTACGGTTCGTTCATAGACGGCCCTGAGGAACTGAAAGATACTTTCCATGGAGGGCAGGGATTGATGAATGCAAATGGTATTGCCAAACCATCCTTCCATGCATATCGTATGTTAAATGCATTGGGTGAAGAATTGTTGTATAATAAGGATGGCATTGTCGTGACGCGTCATAAAGATTCTAAGCGGATCACAGCCCTTCTTTATAATATGCCAGCTTCCGTTACTACCGGTGTATCCGGAAGGGACAGAGCTGGTGTAGCCTCACTGATGTCTCAGGGAGAAACGAAATTATTTTCATTCAAGGTTCAAAATATACATCCCGATGCCCGCTTCAATATGGATATCCTGACAAAAGAAGACGGTAATGCCATCTTCCAGTGGGCCAAGGCCGGAAGTCCTGAGCCGCTGAACAAAGACCAGGTAGAAATCATGAAGAAGGTGGGTATGGGGGTGAATGAAGAGCAGGTTTTATCCAGTGCAACCGGTGTGTTGTATATAGAGAAGAACCTCGCACCCTGGGATGTAATATTAGTGGATGAACTGTCTAAGTAGATAAAAGCCGGCCTTTGTTTCGTGCGAAAAACGAAGGTAGTTTTTGGATACCCTGACGTTCATACATTTTATATTGTCATTTTGACAATATAGGTTATTTTTATACGCATATCCATGCGTTATGAAAAAACTATTTCTGCTACTCAGCAGTCTGTTTGCCTTACAAACCTTTGCCCAGCAACCTGGTCTCAAGCTCTGGTATCGTCAACCAGCCGGTGATGTATGGACAGCTGCGTTACCTGTCGGCAATGGTCGTTTGGGTGGAATGGTCTATGGCAATCCTGCCCATGAGATCATTCAGCTCAATGAATCCACTGTATGGACAGGCAGTCCTAACAACAATGATAATCCTGATGCGCTGGCAGCATTGCCGGAGATCAGGAGATTGATCTTTGCCGGCAAACAGCGGGAAGCACAGGAGCTGGCTGGTGAGAAAATGCAAAGCAGGACCAGCAACGGGCAAATGTTTCAGCCGGTAGGTAACCTGAATTTATTATTCCCTGGTCATGATTCCTGTACGAATTATTACAGGGAACTGGACCTCAACCGTGCTGTTGCCACTACACGTTATACTGTAAATGGTGTAACCTATACCCGGGAGGTTTTTGCCAGTGTGCCAGCGCAGGCCATTGTGGTACAACTGAGTAGCAGTAAAGCAGGTAGCCTGTCATTCAGTGCCTACCTTTCTACACCACAGCCAAATGCACCTGTGAAAGCGGGGGGTGATACTTTGTCAGTGCATGGTATTACCAATAGTCATGAGGGGGTGGAAGGGAAGGTGGTATTCCATGGGATCTCGAAGATTGTGACCAATGGAAAACTCACTGCGGGTGATACGGCTATCACGGTGAGCGGTGCAACAACGGCGCTCATTTATATTTCTATTGCGACCAACTATATCAGTTACCAGGATATCAGCGGGGATGCGGTAGCAAAGGCACGTGCTTATCTAAAGCAGGCCAGCACTAAAGGATTTCCGGCATTATTGCAGGAGCATGTAGCAGCTTATCAACATTATTTTAACAGGGTCTCTATTGATCTGGGTACATCGCCGGCTGCCAAAGAGTCCACGGATGTGCGGTTGAAGAACTTTGCGCATACTTACGATCCACAGTTCGTGGTATTGTATTTCCAGTTCGGCCGTTACCTGCTTATTTCCTGTTCACAACCGGGGGGACAACCAGCCAACCTGCAGGGCATCTGGAATGCAGAAATGCGACCACCCTGGGATAGTAAGTATACGATCAATATCAATACTGAAATGAATTACTGGCCGGCGGAGAAAGATAATCTGCCGGAGATGCATACGCCATTGATTCAAATGGTGAAGGAACTGTCCGTAACAGGGCAGCATACGGCGCGCACCATGTATGGGGCGCGTGGATGGGTGGCTCATCATAATACAGACCTGTGGCGGATTACAGGGCCTGTTGACCGGATCTTCTGGGGAGTATGGAGTATGGGAGGTGCCTGGCTGAGTCAGCACCTCTGGGAGCGGTATTTATACAATGGTGATACTGCTTATCTGCGGGATGTATATGCTGCTATAAAGGGAGCAGCCTTGTTCTTTGTAGATGATCTGGTAGAAGATCCTGTACATCACTGGCTGGTCATCAACCCGGGCACTTCTCCCGAAAATGCGCCGAAGATCAGGCCGGGTGTTTCATTTGATGCAGGTACTACGATGGATAACCAGATTGTATTTGATGCATTGAGTACTGCTATCTGTGCTGCTGATATTTTGAAAACCGACGCTGCTTTTGCTGATACGCTGAAGGCTATCAGGAGTAAGTTGCCACCTATGCAGGTAGGGCAATACGGGCAGTTACAGGAATGGATGGAAGACCTGGATGATCCGCAGGATCATCACAGGCATATTTCTCATTTATATGGTTTGTTCCCTTCCTCACAGATCTCACCTTACAGACATCCTGAATTATATAGTGCTGCCAATACTACCCTGCTGGAAAGGGGCGATGTTTCCACCGGGTGGAGTATGGGTTGGAAAGTAAACTGGTGGGCACGATTACAGAATGGTGAACATGCGTTGAAACTGATCAATAGCCAGTTGTCACCGGTGGGTGAACATGGTGGTGGTACTTATACCAATCTTTTTGATGCACATGCGCCTTTCCAGATCGATGGCAATTTCGGGTGTACATCAGGCATCACGGAAATGCTGATGCAGAGTCATGATGGGGCGATCCAGTTATTGCCTGCGCTGCCGGCTGAGTGGAAACAGGGACATGTGAACGGATTGCGGGCGAGAGGTGGCTTTACCATCACGGCACTGGAGTGGAAAGATGGGAAGGTAGTGAAGCTGAAGATCCATTCTACACTGGGCGGTAATTGCAGGATCCGTGTGCCGAATGAGTTGAAAGGAAAGGGCCTGGTTGCTGCCGGTGGGGATAATTCCAATCCTTTTTACCAGGAGGTGCAGATAGCGCAGCCTATTGTGAAGGATGCTTCAAAGCTCATGAAAGTGGCAATAACGCCTACCCGGTTATATGATTTGCCCACGCAAAAAGGCAAAGAGTATGTACTCACAAATTAATTATTTATTTTTCGATTATGGTCAAACGTACATTACTATCATGCCTCTGCATGCTTTGGGCTTTTGCCGGCATGTCTCAGAAAAACGCATACCTGTTCGCCTATTTCAAGGGCAATGGTGAAGACGGGTTGCATCTCGCTTACAGCCAGGATGGTTACAAGTGGTCGGCATTAAAAGGAGATTCTTCTTTCTTAACACCTACCGTCAGTAAGGATAAACTGATGCGTGATCCCTGTATCATCAGGGGAGGAGATGGGTTATTTCACATGGTGTGGACGGTGAGCTGGAATGATAAAGGGATTGGTTATGCATCGTCAAAAGACCTGGTACACTGGTCGGCGCAGGAGTTTATACCGGTGATGGCAAAAGAAGACAGTGCGAGGAACTGCTGGGCACCAGAGATCACGTATGATGCGTCTTCGAAGACTTATATGATCTATTGGTCTACTACTATTTCAGGTAAGTTTACCGAGACAGCTGCTGCTAAAGAAAGCGGGTATAATCACCGGTTGTATTATGTGACGACAAAGGATTTTAAAACGTATTCGCCTACCAGGCTTTTATACGAACCGGGTTTCAATGTGATTGATGCGACCATTGTAAAAGAAGGTGCCCGGTATATGATGGTGATGAAAGATGAGACCATTGAACCACCTGCCAAGAACCTGCGACTGGCTTTCAGCCATAAGCTGACCGGACCTTATACAAAAGCGGGGCCTTCCATCACGGGGAATTACTGGGCGGAAGGGCCTACTACCCTGAAGATGGGGAATACCTGGCTGATCTATTTTGACAAGTATACCGCGCATAAGTATGGTGCTATCAGCTCTACAGACCTGAAGGAGTGGAAGGATATATCAGATGAGGTGAGTTTACCCAAAGGGATTCGCCACGGCACCATCTTTACCGTGACAGCAGCGGAGCTCAGCAAGTTGCAGCAACAATAACCTGCTTTAAACTATCTTAAAAAATAGGATGCATTCAAAAAGAGTGCATCCTATTTTGCTTTTATTTTGTGTTACTCCAAAAAATAATGACAATGAAATACAGGAAGCTGGGTACTACAGGAGTATCCTTATCTGCCATCGGACTGGGCTGCATGGGCATGAGCCATGCATATGGTGTGCCGGATGACAAGGAATCAATCGCAACGTTACATCGCGCACTTGAATTGGGAATTAACTTTTGGGATACTGCTGATATATATGGCAATGGTGAAAATGAAAAACTTATTTCCCAGGTATTGGTGCCCAACCGGGATAAAATATTTATTGCGACCAAGTTTGGTTTTAAATCGCTGGAGCATGGCAAGCAGGCATTTGATGGTTCGCCTGCCTACCTGAAAACTGCTGTAGAGAAGAGCCTGCAAAGACTGCAGGTAGATCATATTGACCTTTATTATGCACATAGAGTGGATCCGGCTGTCCCTATTGAGGAGACGGTAGGTGCTATGGCTGAACTGGTGAAAGAGGGAAAGGTGAAGTACCTGGGATTGTCCGAAGCATCTCCAGCTTCTATCCGTAAGGCCCACGCAGTACATCCTGTTACTGCATTGCAGAGTGAATACTCTTTACTCACACGGAATGTGGAAAACGAGATTTTGCCGCTTTGCCGGGAGCTGGGCATCACTTTTGTGCCATTCAGTCCACTGGCGAGAGGGTTGGTCACGAATACGCTGGATGTAAGTGCGCTGCCTGCAGATGATTTTCGCAAAGGTATTCCCCGTTATCAACAGGAATATGCGGATAACAATGCGAAGCTGGCAAATGGTTTTGCTGAATTGGCTGCCGGTAAGAATGCGACCCCTGCACAACTCGCGCTGGCCTGGGTATTGGCGCAGGGAGAAAACATCATTCCTATTCCGGGTACCAAGAAGCGTAAATACCTGGAAGAAAATGCAGCAGCTGTAGACCTGGAGCTTACTGCAGAAGATCTGTCAGCGCTGGAAGCATTATTGAAGAAATATCCAAATACCGGCGCCAGGTATACGGAATCACAGGAGAAGATGGCGAATAATTAACCCAAATTAAAAAGCATATAAAAATGGCAACAACTTTTAAACTTGGTGGAACACTGGAAATAAACCGGCTTGGTTATGGTGCTATGCAGCTGACAGGCAAAGGTGTATTTGGTGATGTAGATGACCGCGAGCATGCAAAGAAAGTATTGCAGGCAGCGGTAGCAGGTGGTGTGAATTTTATAGATACAGCAGAAGCATATGGTCCTGATACAAATGAAACCCTGATCGCGGAAGCCCTGCACCCTTATAAACAGGGTGTGGTCATTGCGACCAAAGGCGGTTTTGTGCGGCCTGGTCCTGATAAATGGGTGCCTAACGGCAAGCCTGATTTTATTCGTGAAAATATCGAAGGCAGCCTGAAAAGACTGAAAGTAGATACCATTGATCTGTGGCAGTTGCACCGTATCGATCCGAAGACACCGGTAGCAGAAACATTACAGCCTGTAGCAGAAGCCGTGAAGGCAGGGAAGATCCGTTATGTTGGTTTATCGGAGGTAACGGTCGACCAGATCAAACAGGTGCAGGAGATCCTGCCGATTGTATCTGTGCAGAACCTGTATAACCTGGGTGAAAGGAAATGGGAAGAAGTACTGGATTATACCACTGAACAGAATCTTGCATTTATTCCGTGGTTCCCGCTGGCATCAGGGCCACAGAAGATGGAGGATAAGATTAAGGCGATAGCTGATAAGCATCAGGCAACGACTGCACAGATTGCGCTGGCGTGGCTGCTGAAGCGGGCAGAGAATATCCTGCTGATCCCGGGAACGAAGTCAGTGGCGCACCTGGAGGAAAATCTGAAAGCTGCTGATGTGCAACTGACAGATGAAGAGTTCGAGACATTGTCAAAATAGAAAATAGGGCGAAGCCTTTAAAGAGAAGAGATTGTTTCAAAAGTAACCTGGATCTGCATGTATCTGGGTGGCTGTGGAATTGAAATTTATGCAAAGGGAATTTCAATGCCTTCAGATTACTTTTGATGCAATCTCTTGCTTTTTATAAAGAAGAAATCAAAAAAGCATATTATATTTATTTTTTAACCACGTTATTTACTCAATATGCTTTCTTATCCTGTACGTATTGCCCTGATTGCTGCCCTTGGCGGATTTCTGTTTGGCTTTGAAACTGCCGTTATATCAGGCGCGGAGAAGACCATTCAACAGTTATGGGCACTCGATTCTTTCTGGCATGGCTTCACGGTAGCTGCCAGCCTGATTGGTACGGTTCTCGGTTCGCTACTTGTCGGAGCGCCGGCCCGCACGCACGGCCGTAAAAAAGTGCTCCTCACCATTGCTATTATTTTCGTGATTTCGTCTATTGGCTGTGCTTCTGTAAGCGCCTGGTTCTTATTTGTATTGTTCCGCTTTAGCAGCGGGTTTGCAGTAGGTGCTTCTTCGGTAGTAGGACCGATGTACATATCAGAAATCGCCCCTGCTCATCTCAGGGGCCGGTTGGCAGGTATGTTCCAGCTGAATATAGTAGGGGGTATTTTCATTGCCTACCTCACCAACTTTCTTTTTATCGGTTTAGGCGACCAGGCCTGGCGCTGGATGCTGGGAATTATGGTGATCCCTTCTGTTATTTTCTGGATCCTGCTGCGTACTATTCCTGAGAGTCCCCGCTGGCTGATCCTGAATAACCGTGAGGCAGAAGCGATTCCTATTATGAACCGTTTGCTGGAAGCAGATGTCAATCGTGCGATCGCATCTATCAAAGAATCGGTACAGGCACACCATGAAAAGTTATTCCAGCGGCGGTACATGAAACCGGTGACGTACGCGGTATTACTGGCGATGTTCAACCAGCTTTCCGGTATCAATGCCATTCTCTATTATGCACCACGTATATTTGAAATGGCGGGGTTCGATCAGAGCAGGGCATATTTACAGCCAGTGTACATTGGTGCCGCCAACCTGTTATTTACCATGCTGGCGATGACGATGATTGATAAATTCGGTCGCAAGACGCTGATGTTGATCGGGTCAATCGGTATGATTGTATTCCTGGGGCTGACGGCTTATACATTTAAGGACCTGCAGCCAGCGGGTGGAGCGGCGCATGTGGCCAACAGTAATGTATTGATTTACCTGATCGGGTTTATCGCATTCTTTGCTTTTTCTCAGGGGGCGGTGATCTGGGTATTTATATCAGAGATCTTCCCGAATTCAGTGCGTTCACAGGGCGGTGCATTGGGTAGTTTTACACATTGGATCATGGCGGCAATTATTTCATGGACGTTCCCGATTATAGTGGAGAGTAGTGCGCATGGCGGATTTTATTCATTTGTGTTTTACAGTGGGATGATGTTGTTGCAGTTGCTATTTATATTGAAGATGATGCCTGAAACGAAGGGCAAGTCATTAGAACAGATACAGCAGGAATTGGGTATAAAGTAATCACCCAGTATAAATGCATTTAACCACTCCGGCCTTTGGCGGGAGTGGTTTTTTTGTGGCAAATCGCGGTGAAGGCGGGTGCCTAACTGAATTTTCATTAAATTAGAAAGAATTAACCCTTGCCACGCCATGAAACGACTCCTGTTTGTGCTACTGTTTCCCCTCACGGTAGCTGCCCAGAAAAATCCCTTTGTCCTGAAAGGACAGATCGGGCAACTGGGTCCTGATTGCCACTTATACCTGACGTATGCATCAGATGGTAAAACGATACATGACACGACTCACCTACAGGATGGTAGATTTGAATTCAGGGGTACAATCAATGAGGTGGCGGATGCCCTGATGATCTTGTCTACCCCGCAAAATGAGGGGACTATACCGCTGGATGCTATTTTCTTTTATATTGAGAAAGGAACAATGGAAATTTCCGGCAAGGATGCGCTCGTGACGGCTATATTCACAGCGGGGCAGGAGAACCTGGCGTACCAGGAATTACTGGCCCGGCTCAAACCCATTCGTGAAAAGCAAAGAAGCATTTACCGGGACTATTCCTCTGCTCCGCTGGAAGCGCGGCACCTGCCTGCGTTTCAGGCATCGATTGCTGAAGATTATGGGGCTACCCGCAATGAGGAGAAGCAGGTATATCTTGATTTCGCAGTCACTCATCCCAATTCCGTTGTCAGCATCACCGCATTACAGTGGTATGCGAATGGTTTGCCGGATGCCAAAGTCAGGGCCGTGTATGATTCATTGTCTATGGAAGTGAGGTCTGGTGCAAGAGCGAAAGTGTTTGAAAAGCTACTGAAATAATTATATTTGATTTACTAATTATCAACAAATGGCGGACTTGTCTGTTTTTTATAAAGTAGATGCTGATATAGCCTGGCAGCCAACGGATCCTGGTGTAAAAAGGAAAGTGATGGCATACAGTGAACAGCTCATGGTGGTAAAAGTGGCATTTGAAACAGGTGCAGTAGGCACCCTGCATGCGCACCCACATTTGCAGATGTCGTATGTGGAAAAAGGAACCTTTGAGGTGGAGATAGCGGGGCACAAAAAATTACTGCAGGCAGGGGATGTCTTTTCGGTGCCTTCTGAAGCTATTCATGGAGTCGTTTGCAAAGAGGAGGGGGTACTGATTGATGTCTTCAACCCTATGAGAGAAGATTTTTTACTTAGATAATCAATTGTATATCACCAAAAAGCGAATATTATGTTGTCACAAAGAATGCAGGAAGCGCTGAATAAGCAGGTTTTAATGGAGGCACAGTCATCACAGGCTTACCTGGCAATGGGTAGCTGGGCAGACATACAGCCAGGTCTGAAGGGTGTTACAAGATTCTTCTTTAAGCACAGTGACGAGGAGAGAATGCACATGTTGAAGCTGATCCATTATATTAATGAGCGGGGAGGTTTTGCCATTGTGCCGGCGCTGGCACAGCCGGTTCTCACCTTTGTATCGCTGAAAAAGGCATTTGAGGAGCTGTTTGCGCATGAGGTGAAGGTAAGTGAGGGCATTAATGAGCTGGTAGACATTGCATTACAGGAGAAGGATTATGCTACGCACAACTTCCTGCAGTGGTATGTGAATGAGCAGATAGAAGAGGAAAGACTGGCGCGGGAATGTAATGACAAGCTGGAACTGATTGGAGATGACAAAAGTGGTCTTTATCTGTTCGACCGTGACATTATGACGATGGAGCAGGAATAGGGAAAATATAACTCCTTGATATATAAGGGGGAAGTAGTCCGGGCTGGACTGCTTCCCCCTTAATTTTTTGTGCCTTTTTGATGGCTGTAAATATTAATGTATCGGTAATAATATATATTATAAATAATTAATTCAGAAAGATTTATTATTTTTATTTGCCATATACTTTTACTACATTGCTGTCTGAAATATAACGAAAAGTTAGAATGCAAAAAGAGGTTAATATAAATGATCTATGGGAGCGCTTCACGAAAGGGAGTGATGCCCGGTCATTTGAGGTTTTATTCCATGAATTAAACCCGCGCCTCATCAAATTTTGCACGTTGTATGTTCATTATCAGCAGGTTGCTGAAGAAATTGTATCCGATGTTTTTGTGAAATGCTGGATGGACAGGGTGCAGATGCAGGTGGTAGAGAAGCCGGAGACATATCTTTTTATTGCTGTAAAGAACCAGGCCCTGAATTATAATAAACGCTTTTCGAGCATCCAGGTAGTCAATATTGATGATCACGACGGAGGGGGAATCCTGATTAATGAGGCCTCACCGGAGATGGAGCTGGAGAAGAAGGAACTGATTTTCAAAATGGATCAGGCCATCGGTACGTTGCCACGCCAATGTGGTATAATATTCCGGCTCATCAAGGAGAACGGTATGAAATACAAGGAAGTAGCTGAGATTCTGAATATTTCGCACCGTACTGTGCACACACAGATGCTCCGGGCGATGAAGAAGATGAGTAAGGCGATGGATCCGTATCTGAAGAAGGCTAACAGACAGGCAACAGACAATCTTATCAGTGCTATATTAGTTTTATTCATATTTATGGGTAATTAGGACTTGGAGATATATGTTAAAATTTTTTTTAAAGCTTGTACGCATATTACCATTAAAAAATTGTCCTATATACAAAGGGTTATTCCAACGGACAATGAGCGATCGTTTTTTTGAAATGGTTATAAAGGACCTGGTTGGTGACATCACACCTCAAGAAGGCCAGGAACTAAAAAATATCATGCATGAGGATACTGTCTCTGCTAGGCAGTATGACATGTTCCGTACCTACTGGGCTCAGAATCATACTGATTATATAGATGGGCGCAGGCTTTTTGACAATGTGCAGGCAAAGATCAATGAGTTGGAACAAGCAGCAGGTACGCCGGTCATGAAGCCGCTGATGGCGCCTGTGCGCAATACAGGTCGTATTCGCTGGATAGCGGCGGCAGCATCACTGGCACTTTTGATTTCAGCAGGTGCTACTTATTATATATTCCTGCGAGGTGCCATGATGCAGAAAGTCACTGCCAAGGGGCAGAAATCTACTTTTATCATGGAAGATGGTACGAGAGTAACACTAAATGCGGACAGTAAACTAGAATATAGCGAGGACTTTGCGACTAAAAACAGGGAAGTATACCTGACGGGGGAGGCATTTTTTGATGTACATGCAGATCCACAGAAGCCTTTTATCATCCACACATCCAAGATGGATATCAGGGTATTGGGTACTGCTTTCAACGTAAAATCTTATCCGGACGAAGCTTCTTCTGAGGCTACACTGATTAAAGGGGCGATAGAGGTTACCGTGACTGACAATCCATCTGAGAAAATAATTTTGAAACCATCTCAGAAACTGGTGCTGACGAACTTTGACTCTACAAAGAGGAAAGCGGTCAGCATAAAAGACTTGGTACCTAATGTACCGGGTGTGCCAAGCATCACATCCATGACTTATCTGAATGATAAGAAAGATTCTTCGGTAGTAATGGAAACGAGCTGGTTACAGAACAAGCTGGTATTCCAGGACGAGGATTTTGGCACACTGGCCAAGAGAATGGAGCGCTGGTATAACATCAGTATCCACTTCAACAGGGTTGGTTACAGACAGTTAAGGTTCACAGGTGTTTTAGAAGGGGAGACAATTGCTGAAGCACTGAACGCATTGCACCTGACGGAGAACTTCAACTATAGAATTGAAGATTCAACAATCGTAATATATTAAAGAAGAACCAGGTAAATCAAGAAATTCCTTTCATAAGTAGTGAAAGGTGAGATGAGGACCCTATGCCGATGCCTATGACGTATTATACCTATGGAATCGCACTTTCATTTCACCAGAAACAAAGTAAAACATCTAAAATTTTGTCTATGGGAAAAGAAAGCGATTACTACTGAATAAATGCGGGGATCATTTAGATATTCCCCGCTGAAAGATGACTTATTCCAATAAAATAGCAGGCCTTTTCGCACGAGTACTGCCGTTTTAACACTTTTATCACCTTTAACATCTAAGTTATGAGTTTTTATGTACGCCCCAGGGGCGTCAAGATCCCTTACGGGCTTTTAAGGCCATTGCTGATTTTACAACTAACGTTAGGGTTCATCCTTTTCCTGAATCTGCACGTAGTTGCAAATGTTCTTTCCTCAAAAACGATTACACTGAACCTCCGCTCTGTTGAATTTAAGGAGGTACTTTCTATTATCGAACACCAGAGCGATTATCGCTTTATGTTCAGCAACAGGAATATCCCTAACAAAAGCAAAGTGGATATTAATGTGAAAGATGCACAGATCAACACTGTGATGGATATGATCCTGGATAATTCAGGTTATACCTATCAGGAGTTGGCCAACAACCTGATTGTGATTGTGCCAAGAGGTGAAAGGATCACGACTGTGAAAATCACCGGTAAGGTATTGGATCAAACAGGTGAGGCGCTGATTGGTGCTTCAGTGAAAATCAAAGGAACTACGGAAGGGGTAGCTACAGATGAAAATGGTGGTTTTACTTTAAGTGTACCTGACGATGCCATCCTCGTGGTATCTTACGTAGGTTTCAAAACACAGGAAGTTCCTGTAAACGGCAAAACTGCGTTGACTATTACTTTGCAGCCTGCAGATAAGATGATCAACGAGTTCGTAGTAACGGCGCTGGGTATCAAGAGGGAAGAAAAAGCCCTCGGTTACGCAGTTTCTACCATTACTTCCGAGCAGATTAACGCAGCTGGTAACACCAACTTTGCTTCCGCCTTATATGGTAAGGCGGCTGGTGTGAAAATCACAACAGCGCCGGGTGGTGCTACCAGTGCCGTTAACATTCAGATCCGTGGTGTAAACTCACTGAACTATAGTACCCAGCCGCTGTATGTAGTGGATGGTGTGCAGATCAGAAATAATAACGAAACCGGAGGTGCTGGTGGTAACTCAACCGGTTATTGGGATGACCCACGTATCCGCGGTAACGGTATCCTCGATATCAACCCTACTGATATCGAAAACCTGACCGTATTGAAAGGCGCGAGTGCGACAGCCTTGTATGGTTCTGATGCTGCTAGTGGTGTGGTTGTAATCACTACCAAGAAAGGCCAGAAAGGCAGAGGTCTTGGTGTTGATGTAAACTACAACTATACGAATGAAAGAATTGCTAACGGTCCTCAATATCAAAATACTTATGGTCCTGGTTATGACAGAGCGAGCAACGTTTCGTTGGGTGCTACTGAAGATGGCTGGGTAAAAGTTGGTACTGACGGAACGGTCCGACCTTTCTTCAGAGCTTATGGCCAGTTCGGTCCTAAAATGGATGGTCAGATGGTGCCTTGGTGGGATGGCTCTATGCACCCCTATTCACCTCAGCCCAATAACTATAAACAAATGTTTCAGAAGGGATACAATTCAAATTTGAATGTATCCCTTTCGAATATGAACGAAAAGGCCAATTATCGTTTCTCTTATACACGTAGTGATTATAAAGGTATTCAGATCGGTACCCTCCAGGGTAAGAACACTTTTAACCTGAACAGTACTATTAAGCTGCACAGTAAGGTAAGCTTAGATGTGGTAGGTGGTTATGTAAATACTACTGTTACAAACAGGGCCCGCCTGATGAACCGTCTCTTCAGTTCATTTGATGGTTTCTTCAGCCGTGCTGAAGATATGGCGGTAGCGTTCGATAAGTATAAAACTTCCAAAGGATACAAATGGGTACCTTATAATAATACCCAGCTGAACCCTGATGAAGCACTGGCTTACCAGATACGTCCTGAACTGCTGAACTTCCTGTGGTACCAGTTACGTAACAATGAGGTGGAAAACCAGGACCGCTTATTGTCCAGCGTTACGCTGAACGTGGATCTCGCAAAAGGTCTGAAACTCCGTACCAGGGTGGGTAATGACTTTACCAGTATCAATACGGAAGCAAAGAGCTATAACGAGTATCCAATTGCGTTCAATACGACCAACAGTACCGGTTCTTACGGTGTCACTAAAAACCGTTATGCGATCGTGTATACAGACGTACTGGCAACTTATGCCAATGACCAGACAAAAGTGTTCGGTTATAGCGTAAGTGGTGGTTTCCAGAGCCGCCAGGAGAGCTTCACAGACCAGACTTCCAATACAAGTGGTGGTTTGGTAACTGCGAACTGGTTCTCTCTTAACAACTCTTACAATACACAAACCACTTCGGAAGTGCGCAGCAAATCCCTGAAATACGCTTTCCTGGGTATTGCTAACTTCAGCTATAGAAACTATGTGTTCCTGGAAGGTACTGCCCGTCAGGAGTATTCTTCTACGCTGCCTGTGAACAGCAACTCTTACTTCTATCCTTCTGTGAACTCTTCCTTCATCTTCACCGATGCATTTGCAATGCCTAAGTGGTTAAGCTATGGTAAATTGCGTGCATCTTATGGTATGGTGGGTAATGCGCCTCCTCCATATGAAGCGAACATTGTTTACACACAGAAGCCACTCTCTACTACTACAGGATCAGTACCGGTGTTGACTGCACAGAATGCATATGGTAATGCGAACCTGAAATCTGAGAAGAAAACGGAAATGGAGTTTGGTCTTGAAACCAAAATGCTGCAGAACAGAATTGGTGTAGATATCTCTGTATATAACAGTAATGTAAAGGACCTGCTGATGCGTTTGTCTACCGCAGCATCTAATGGTGCGCTGACACGTATCACCAACGTAGGTGAGTTGAGCAGCCAGGGTCTTGAAATCGCGTTCAATGCTAATCCGCTGAAGCGCCCTAAAACAAACTGGACCACCCGTCTGAACTTCGCGTTCAACAACTCTAAAGTTGTGAGCCTGGCGGATGGTGTAAACCAGATCGTATTTAAAGGTGGTGATGCAAACTCTGTACAGATCGTTGCAGAAAAAGGCCAGACGATTGGTAATATCTATATGTACCCTTATGCTACAGATGACAAGGGGAATAAGTTAGTAAACTCCAGTGGTTTCTACTATATAGATAAGTCAAGGTATGAGAAGGTGGGTAACATTCTGCCGAAAGTAGTAGGTGGTTGGTCCAACACATTCAGCTACAAAGCCCTGACCCTGGATATCACTATTGACTATCGTTTTGGTGGTGAGATCATGTCTATGCCACAGAAGTACGGTACCAATGCCGGTATGTTCGAATCTACTATGAAATACAGGGATGAAGCACATGGTGGTTTACCATATTATGTGAACGAACAGGGTGTAGCTACGCGACTGCCTAGCCACAATTCTGTTTCTCCATATGGAAAAGTTTACCACGACGGTGTTATCCTGCCAGGTAAGAAAGATTCTGATGGTTCCGAAAACGATCAGATCGTAGAAGCGGCTAACTATTATCTTACTGTTTTTGACGCATCGTCAAATGGTTACAACGGTCCTGCAGTTATTAAGAATAGTTATATCAAATTCAGAGAGGCAGTGTTGAGCTATAACCTGTCAAGAGGAACTGCACAGAAGCTGCATATGCAAAACATCCGTTTGTCATTGATCGGCAGGAACCTGTTTTACTTCTATAGAACGCTGAAGAACATTGACCCGGAAGCGCCGGTTGGTCAGAGCTGGTTAAACCAGGGTGTTGACGAAGGTTCTACCGGTGCTACCCGTAGTATTGGTTTTAGTTTAAATGCAAGTTTCTAACTATTCTGAAGACCTAACAAACCGTATGATCATGAAGAAAATTTTGTTACATATAAGTTGTGTTTTTACGCTAGCCATTACGATGTCTGGCTGTAAGAAGCAATTGGAAGAATATTATACCAATCCCGATAAAACAACCGATCCTACCATTGAGAAACTGTTTTCCTCAATGCTGGATAATAACCGTGTACGTCCTACCTATTGGGACCTTCGTACTTTACAGTTAAACCAGATGGGAAAGTATTGCCAGATGACGGCTTTCCTGAATGAGTTGACTGCTTACTCTCAGAACGACGATTATATCCAGAATCGCTGGAATGACTTCTATACGCCGAATAACCAGGGTAATAACGCGAATGATGCTGGTAGTGGTAGTGGTCCTATGGCACAATACCGTACTATGCAGCGCCTGTATAAAGCCCTGCCTATCGATGAGCGTCCAAACATGGAAGTATTTATGATGGCGGGTAGGGTGATCCTGCTGGACCAGGCTGCACAAATGGTGGATATGTTCGGTGATATTCCGTATTCTGAGGCGGGTAGCCTGGATGCAACTGCGACTATCTCTAATCCAAAATTTGACCCGCAGGCTGAGGTGTATGATACTGTATTGACACAGTTGAAGCAAATGGCTGACTGGTTTGCAGCTGCTACGCTGAATACAGTTGCTACATCTGCTTTCGCTAACCAGGATTATGTAAATCATGGTAGTATGAGCAAATGGCGTCGTTATATTAACTCCCTGCGTCTCCGTTATCTCATGCGCCAGTCTTTCGTTTATGAAGACAGGGCGAAAACCGAGATCCAGGAAATGCTGTCTAACCCGCTGCAGTACCCGCTGGTGGATGGTGATGGAGTGGGGGACAATTACAGTCCTTACAACACGGATGTTTTAATTTTCCAGTTGACAAACTATACCAACAACCTGGATAACGCGTTCTCTGAGATCAAGGCCAATGCTGCTCCGGACTATATGCTGAACACTGTGATGCTGCCTGTGAATGACCCGCGTATTCCGCTGATGTTTGATAAATTTGGGGTGACTGTCAATAAAGTGTTTATTCCGAACAGCAATTACAGGGCAATGTCTCAACAGTGGACACAGGTGATGCAGAGTGATAGTATCAGCTATTATTCAACTGTTGACTCTACTACCTATCGTTTTAATTCCCACCTGCCGGGTATTATGATGACTGCTGCTGAAACCAACTTCCTGAAGGCTGAGGCTTTCGAACGTTGGGGTTTGTCTGGCGGTAATGCAGCGACCAGTTATAATCTGGCTGTACGCCAGGCTATTGCATTCGCTTATTATCTGCACTCAACTAATACTACCCAGTACGAAGCTGTAACACAGCCTTCAACTGCAGATGTAGATGCATTTATGGCGAAGTCTGCCGTTGCTTATACCGGTACCACTGATGAAAAGCTGGGTAAGATCTGGACACAGAAATGGCTGGCATTTGGATTCACACAGTGTGGACAGGCATGGGCTGAATACCGCAGAACCAAATATCCACAGATCACCATCTGGCAATCCACTTCTCCGATTTATTCGGTGCCTCCGACCAGGTTTACTTATCCTGCCAGTGAAAAGGCTTATAACACGAGCTATTCTGCTGTACAGGCTAATGATACCAGGAACACTAAAATCTTCTGGGATGTAAAATAACAACCGCACTTATAATTTAGATGGTGGAAGGCCGCAAGGATTTTTATCTTTGTGGCCTTCCTGTTTTAATTAAATGATATGAAGAAAGGGGTATTGTCATGTTTATTATTGAGTGGGTTATTGCCGGTAATGGCGCAGCAGAAGGCCCGGCTTGTAAGCGAAGAAATGGTGATGAAACAGCCACTGGTACCGGCAGTACATGCGTCTACGATGACGGAGCTGAAGGACGGCCGGTTAATGATGTCGTGGTTTGGTGGTAGCCGCGAAAGTGCAAAAGATGTATGCATTTATACGGCCTTATATGCCAATGGTCGATGGTCTGCGCCCGTGGTGGTGGCAGATGGTGTTGTGAATGATTCTACCAGGTATGCGGCCTGGAACCCGGTGTTATATACAAATAAGAAAGGCGAGCTGTTGTTGTTCTATAAAGTGGGGCCTAATCCACGGGAATGGTGGGGATTGATGAAGACGTCGAAAAATAATGGTAAGACCTGGTCCAGGGCAGTGCCGCTGCCGGATAGTATCCTGGGGCCGATCAGGAATAAGCCGGTATTATTATCTAACGGCCTGTTGCTACATCCTTCCAGCACCGAAAGCCTGGATGAGAAGGTATGGCAGGTGCATGTGGAGTTTTCTGATACGGAAGGGGCGCACTGGAAACGCATCAATATCAATTGTGATACGTTTGGGGTGATCCAGCCTACCATCCTTTTCCATCCCGGAAATAAGCTGCAAATGCTATGCAGGAGCAGGCAGAATGCGATCGTAGAGAGTTGGTCGACAGATAACGGGAAGACATGGTCACCATTGAGGAAACAGGCGCTGTTAAACCCCAACAGTGGCATTGATGCGGTGACATTGAAGAGCGGGGTGCATGTGTTGATTTATAACCCGGCGGTGAGTGGCAAAGACTGGTCTGATGGCAGGAACGAATTGAGAATGGCGGTATCCAAAGATGGAGAACATTGGGAAGATGTGTATGAGCTGGAGCAGCATCCGAAAGGGGAGTTTAGTTACCCGGCAGTGATTGAGGGAAAGAACGGAGAAATACATATTAGCTATACCTACGATAGGAAGAATATTAAACATGTAGTTGTTAAGTTATAGTGAAAATCACCCTGAAAGGGGTGATTTTTTTGTATACTTGTTTTAGCAAACGAATCAAATCATGTCTCAACAACCTGAAGTCTGGATGCGCGGTCCCATTCCCGGCATACCCAACCTGCTCCAACCGGTAGCCCATGCCCTTCTGCAGGCGCAGGAAGAAATCCATGAAAACCTGAGAGACTTCCCGGTGTCCAAACTCTGGGACACTCCATTCGGTTGTGCTTCTGTTGCTTTCCATTTACAACATATCAAAGGCGTGCTCGACCGCCTCTTCACTTATGCTGCATCCCAATCGCTGACTGAGTCACAACTGAGTGAGCTTGCTGCGGAAGGCAAAAAAGATCCCCACATTTCAGTACAATCTCTGCTCGCCGCTCTCGATGCACAGATTACCATTAGTCTCGCTAAACTACAGGCCACAGAAGAATATGCGCTCGCAGTACCACGCGGCATTGGCAGAAAACAAATTCCTACTACACTCGGTGGTTTATTATTCCATTCAGCAGAACATACTATGCGCCATACCGGTCAGTTAATCGTGACAATAAAAATATTAAAACACCAATCATAACGGGGATGGTTGTATTTTAAATAGCATGCTTCATCGCTAAGCATCTAATTGTTAATGAATTTTAAACATTGTTAACACAATTTAAAACTCCGGTTATCAGTTTTGGATTGTGAAAAACTTCTCTATTTTTACTACCGATAGCTACATCTACAATCTATATAATGAGAACTGATATAGTATCGATAGCAGCAGCGTAATAGATAAACTTGTAGACAGCATTGTATTAATCGACGTTATTGAACTTGGAGTTACATTGTTTTTAATCAGTCACCGAACTAAAATCTAAATGGAGATGTTGATTGAATCTGCGTAATACCTACCATTTTCTTTTTCAAAAAAAATATGTGCGGATTGAAAGACCGTAGCACAATGTGAGTATTGTTTTTTGTGGTGCCGAACTAAACTAACATCTTTTGTTCACGGGCTATTCCTGGCGTGGGCAAAGGGGGATTCATGTGTCATTTAAATCATAATAGCCTGCGTTGAAATTGTTATTTCATCGCACAGGAAGTGTATTGCTATTTTTTACCAACAATTGTCTTTGCTGCAGAAACAGGCTGCAGCGAACAGGGGATATATGTGCCAACTTTAAAAGGATTCGCTTAATAGTTCTGCTTAATACCAAAATCAAAGTATCATGAAGAGAAGACTCGTTTTTCTTTCTCGGATATGCCTGCACAGTATATGGATGTTATTCCTCTCCATGCTGGCATTTTCCCAGTCCCGCACCATTACCGGTAAGGTAGTGGAGGCAGGTGGACAAAGTCCCTTACCCGGTGTGACCGTTCAGGTAAAGGGTGCTACTATCGGCACCCAGACCAGGATTGACGGTTCCTATTCCCTGAATGTTCCCGGTGGTAGTGTTACCCTGGTATTCACCTTTGTAGGTTATAAGACTACAGAAATGCCTGTAGGGTCTTCCAATACTGTCAATGTTAGTTTAACCGCTGATGTGACTGCACTGAAAGATGTGGTGGTAGTGGGTTATGGTACACAGAAGAAACAGGAGGTGACTTCTGCCATCACTTCTATTGAACCAACCGATTTCCGTCAGAGCGGTGCGCGTAATGCACTGGATCTGATCCAGGGTAAGGTAGCTGGTCTGCAAATCACCCGTACCGGTGGTTCTAACCCTAATACCAGCCCTGCTATCCAGTTGCGTGGTGTAACTTCCTTAACCGGTAGTATGTCGCCACTGATCGTGATCGATGGTATTCCTGGTGGTAACCTCGATCTGCTGCAACAGGATGACATCGCCAGCATCTCTGTACTGAAAGATGGTTCTGCTGCTGCGATCTATGGTACCCAGGCGAATGGTGGTGTGATCATCGTGACGACTAAGAAAGGTACAAAAGGCCCGGCCCGTGTTACGTACAACAACTACTTCCGTAAAGAGTATAAAGCACGCCTGCCTAAGTTCCTCACGGCTGATGAATATGCAGCGAAGATTGCTGATGGTGAGATCAATGCGACTGACAAAGGATACAGAACTGATTTTGTAGATCTGCTGGTCAACCATAATAACTTAACACAGAACCATAACCTGGCCATTTCAGGTGGTGGTGAGCAGTCTAATTATCGTGCAAGTGTGTATTATCTGAACCAGGAGGGGATCCTGAAAGCGAATGAGCGCCAACAATACGGTGGTCGTCTGAGTATCACTTCAAAAGGTTTGAATGACAGGTTAACTTCTCAGTTTAACCTGGCTACCAACTTTAATAAAGCCAACCTGCTGACGGATGGTGGTAACCTGCAGGGATATTATACTTTCAACCCGACGTACTCTCCTTACAATCCTGATGGCTCCTGGTATTTTGAGCAAACCAGCACCAATGAGCTGGCCAGGTTGCATCAGCAAACGGATATCCGCCAGCAGCAAACGACTTCAGGTGATGCAAGGGTATCACTGGATGTAGCAAAAGGGCTGAAGGCATCCATTTTTGGTTCCGTGACCCGCGACAGTTATCTTGAAGGCGGGTATGCTGACCTTCTTTCTGAACTTTCTGTTGAGAACTATGATTCCACCGGTTATGCATTTCAATCTACTTTCCTGAACGTCAGGTATGCTGTAGAACCTACCCTGGAATATAATATCACCGTTAACAAGAACCACAACTTCACTGCTATTGGTGGTTATAGCTACCGGTATGAAGTAGAGCAATATTTTGATGCTAATAACTACGGTTTCGTTAATGATATCTTCCAGGAAAATAACCTTGGAGCAGGTAACATGTTGCTGACCGGTAAAGCAGGTATGAGCAGCTACAAAAATGATAACAAGCTGATCGCATTCTTTGGCAGGATCAACTATAACTACAAAGATAAATACATGGCCAGTGTGATCCTGCGCCATGAAGGTTCTTCCCGTTTCGGTGCGAACAACAAGTGGGGAAATTTCCCGGCGTTGTCCGTAGGTTGGAACATGCGTGATGAACCGTTTATGCAGGACGTTACTTTCCTGGATGACCTGAAATTAAGAGCAGGTTATGGTGTGACTGGTAACTCTGGTATCAACAACTATAGCTCTCTTGTAACGATGGGTACGGGTGGTAACTATATCAACCCGGATGGTGTATGGCGCCAGACTTATGGTCCAAACAAAAATCCTAACCCGAACCTGAAATGGGAAAAGAAATCGGAGTACAACATAGGTGTGGACTTCAGTTTCTTTAAAGGTCGTATCACCGGTGCGGTGGATGTGTACAAACGTGTTACAAAAGACCTGCTGGAAAACGTAACGACCCAGCTGCCGCCATTTGTGACCAACAGCATCTATGCAAACGTAGGGCAGGTATCTTCCAAAGGTGTGGAAATTACACTGAGTGGTTCACCTGTGAGAACGAGAGATTTCTCCTGGAATATCGACATGGCATTCAGCAATTCAAAAAATACACTGGATCGTTATTCTAATGAGCTGTATACGATCAAGTACCAGTCTTATGCTGATATTGGTGGTTATGGTGCATTGGGTAATGCGATCCGTACTTACGAAGGTGACCGCATTGGTAACTTTTATGGTAAACGCTTTGCAGGTTTAACAGATTCCGGCGACTGGTTGTTCTACAAGGCAGACGGTACGAAGGCGCCTGCAGACCAGCTGGACAGCGAAAAGGATTTTGCTGTGATCGGGAATGCTGTACCTAAGGTATACCTGTCTTTTACGAATACCTTTAAGTATAAGAACTTTGATCTGCGTGCATTTTTCCGGGGCAAGTTCGGATACAATATCCTGAATACGATGGAAATGTTCTATGGCTCAAAAGCTTCTCTGCCCAGCAATGTACTCAAAACTGCATTTACGAAAAATGGTAAGATCACCGGGGGCTATCAGTACTCTGACTACTACATCGAGAAAGGTAATTTCATGAAACTGGATGAGTTGACACTGGGATATACTGTTCCATTCAAGAGCAAGAAGACTTTCCAGAGCATGAGACTGTACGTAACCGCTTCCAACCTGTGGCTGATCACGAAGTATACCGGTAATGATCCTGATTACGTAAGAGATACAGGTCTGAAACCAGGTGTTGATGCTTTGAATGCTTCAGATGACCGTACACCTTACATGGGCACCCGTGGCTTTATGTTTGGATTGAATGTAGGATTCTAAAATGTACCCATTTAAAACTTGTCGAATGAAACGATTTAAAAAGATAGCTGTATATACAAGTCTGGCTTTACTTCCGGTACTGGCAAACAGCTGTACAAACCTGGATGAGAAAGCGTACGATACACTGCTCACAAATAATTTCTACAATAATAAGAATGAGGTAGTGTCTGCCGTACTCAGACCCTACACACATGCAAATGCATGGATCACTCCCGGTCAGAGTGGCTGGTGGCGCCTGAGCGAACTATCCGGCGATCAGCTGGCATGGCCGCAGAAAGGTCGTCATGGTTACGACAATGGTCAGTGGATCCGTTTGCATTATCATACCTGGACGGTAGATGAATCTACTGTACTGAACTGTTGGAACCTGTTGTGGACAGGTTTAGGTTTCTGTAATGATGCGATCGGCAATATCGAAGGGCGTGATGCTGCGAAGATGGGGCTTACACAGGTAGAAAAAGATGGTTTCACCGGTGAGCTGCGTTTACTGCGTGCTTTCCACTACCTGCGTTTGATGGATATCTATGGTAATATCCCGATCGTAACAACGGTAGGTGAGCCTGTGAGTCCTGAGACGAAGCCGCGTGCGGAAGTATTTTCTTTCATTGAAAAGGAAATCAAAGACAATATTGATAAGAGTCCGAACCTGTCAAAAGCATTGTTAGGTCGTATGTCAAAAGCAGGCGGGTATGCTATGCTGGCTGAATTGTACCTGAATGCGGAGAAGTGGTCTGGTACTGCACGCTGGGATGATTGTATTGCTGCCTGTGATGCGCTGATCAATAATACAGCCGGTGGTATGAATGGTGCACTGGCACTGGATACCAACCTGACAGATACGTATAAGCCATCCAATGATCTGTCTAAAGAGATCATCTTCTCTATAGCATATGATTATATTATTTCCAACTTCTCACCGCAGTGGCCGGGTGATTTCTATCATTTCAACCAGGGTCAGATCAATGGGAATCCGATCAATGGGAATGATGGGGTAGTGGTGATACCAGGTGTATATACCACTTTCGAAGATGCGGATAAGCGTAAGAAAGAATGGCTGCTGATAGGCCCACAATGGAAATATGGTTCTGCAGACACTATACCGGTGATTTGTAGTGGTGGTAATGAGTACGATGGTAAGCAACTGGTATTTGTGGATAACATCCGTAAGAATGCACAGGGTAGTACAGTGTCTGATATGACGCAGGGTGAAGAGAATAGTGGAGTGCGTTTTAACAAATACAGGCTCGGTCCATTGACAGATCCGAATTACCGTAGTTGTGACTGGGCTGTGTACCGGTTATCATGGATCTATTTTGTAAAGGCGGAGGCGATCATGCGTAAGAATGGCGGTGTAGCAACACAGGAAGCGGTGGACCTGGTGAATACAATTAAGAAGCGTGCCTACAGCGCTGCTGACTGGCCTGCACATGCCTATACTACGACTACGCTTACCATGGATGAACTGCTGGCTGAACTGGGTCGTGAGTTTATCTTTGAAGGGTATAGAAGACAGGAACTGATCCGTTTTGGAAAGTACACCACGAATACGTGGTGGGATCATAAGCCCTCTGAGGCATACAGGGAGTTGTTCCCGATTCCGAGAACGCAGTTGCAGTTGAACGCGAATCTGAAACAGAATGATGGATATCCTAACTAGGGACCGTTCTAATGAATAGTTAACAAAAAAGGTTTTGCCAGCGGCAAAACCTTTTTTGTTAGTCGAATAATGACAGTTGGGTGCTATTGCCGCGAATTGTTATCATCTCTCCAAAATTCGATAGAGAGATACCCAATAACCTGATCGGTTTATCTTCATGATCTACGGCTGCCAATAACTTTTGCGCCGTTTTTACGATGATCTCCACATCATCTGTTGCAAAGGGTAAAGACTGATTCCGGGTGATCTGCTTAAAATCGCTATACTTCACTTTGAGTGTAATTGTCCGACCTTTTAAATTGTGTCTTTTAAGCCTTGTGGTGACCAATCCTCCGATTCTTTCCAGTTCCCTGTTCATCGCCTCTACCTCCGTTAAATCGACCGGAAAAGTATCTTCTGCACCTGCTGATTTTGTTTCTCTGTGTGGCTGCACTTCCCGGTCATCTATTCCTCTTACGATGCGGTAATAAAAAGCCCCTGGTTTCCCAAAATACTGTTTGATCTCGTTCTCTGACAGCCGTTTCAGATCGGCTCCTGTATGTAAGCCCATTTTCTTCATTTTCTCCGCTGTCACTTTGCCCACACCATGAAACTTTTCCACGGGTAGCTGCTCCATAAAACTGGTGATCTGGGAAGGGCCAATGAAGGTGAGGCCATCGGGTTTATTCATATCTGAGGCAATCTTTGCCACGAATTTATTGATAGACACGCCTGCGGATGCAGTGAGCCGTAGTTCGTCCTTAATGGCCTGTTTGATGAGTCTGGCAATCTCAATAGCTGATCCGATCCCCTGTTTATCCACACTCACATCCAGGTAGGCTTCATCCAGCGACAATGGTTCGATAAGGTCAGTATACCGGCTGAAAATTTCCCGGATATGCCTGGAGGCTTCTTTATAGACATCAAATCTTGGATAAACAAAGATCCCGTCAGGGCAGAGTTGTCCCGCTCGCCTCGAAGACATGGCAGAACGGACGCCGAATTTACGGGCTTCGTAAGAGGCGGTGGCTACTACACCGCGGCTATTGGGCGGGCCTCCTACAATAACAGGTTTGCCGCGGTATTCCGGATGATCCCGCTGCTCTACGGAAGCATAGAAAGCATCCATATCGATATGAATGATCTTCCTCTTTTTATTTTCTTCCTGTTCCATGGCACCTGTCTATAAGGTGCAAAGATACATTAATCATTAACCATCACCGCCAGATAATCTTTCTCAAATGGCTCGCCGTAAAGGGTCTCATATTCATGCTTAAAGGTCCTGAAAAGGCTTCTGGCCGTTGCATGCTGGTGCATGGCAACCAGTGCCCTGCATTTATACATCACGGCTTCTTCGCAGAGGGAATCAAAATGTAACATACTATCGCAGGTCTGTATCACCTCTTCCGGTTGTAAATGCTCTGCATGTTCATCCAGGTGCCTGGTAAAAATATGCAGCAGTTCTGTGGTCAGGTCCGATTTAAATTTATCCAGCCAGCTATAATCCGTCTCCATGAGTAATCCTCCCCTGCCACATACCTGCACTAATTGAGAGATATCATTTTTGAGTATCAGATCATGGCAGTGCCGGACGTCTACATAGATCTGCCCGTCGAAGGTTAATTGCCATTTTCCATTTTCTTTCACCAGGCTGTAATCACCTAATTTTTCCAGGATATTTTTCAGCTTCACCATATTCACTGACCGGTTATTTTTTGCGTCTTTCACCGATCTTCCTGTCCAGAGAATTTCATTAATCTTTTCGGAGGAGATCCCTTTTCTTCCGAAAGAAGAATGTAAGCATATTAATAAGAATAGTTCTTTCACCAAAGGACTGAACAGTTTAGTCACATCATTGCCTTCTTTGTCAATGACTGTGAAATGTCCTAATAAATATACAGCAGCTTTTTGCTTTTCCACGGGTGCAGGCAACTCCAGTATCCTGAATGCCGGTATTTTTTTAGGAGGTTCCGGCAGCTGATACATTGTGATGACGGGTGTCGTTTTTTCCTGTTTCTTTCTTCGCAGGGAGAGTCCGATAAATAGGGCGGTTAATGCAGTTAATCCCCAGATCAGGTATTGGTAATCTCTTTCCACGATACCTGTATCAGGTATTAATAATGCGGGTGGGAAAAGGATCGTGTTAATCTTTATTTCAGTAACGTTATTCTCGGCGTTGTATAAGGTTACTGCGATTAATTCCTGTCCTCTGGGGTAATAATATAGAGAAGCAGTGGATTTGATGTCGTAAAACCGGTAAGGTAATTTATTGCCGAGTTGAATATATCCCGGTTTTTCCAGGGAGCCTTTGATTAATTGTAAGGAAGATTCCATCCTGTCATTAGCATAGGCTAATGCATAGAATGCTTTCTCTTTTGTATCTACCACCATGGTATTGCCGAAGGCCATGGGCCTGTCTGGTTTTTCCAGGGTATAGATTTTTTTGAAGGTATGGTTCTTTACATTGAATAGCAGCAGATCGTAAAAATTTTCCGGGTTTAGCAGCTGGTCGCCGGTGGCACTGCCGTGTCCTCCCAGTATGTATGCAGAATCGCCGTTTCCAGTAGTACCTAATGCGGCCATGTATCTGGGAGCAAATTTATCTCCTTTTGCAACGACTGTTTTCCACTGATCATTAGCGGTGTTGTATTGCTGTACTTCTGCCGTGTAATGATAATGTCCATAACCACCGAGCACGTAAAGGCTACTATCGTAGGAGGAATAGAAGTGATTATGCTGCCAGAATCCGGTGACTTTATCTCCTTCTGCGGGCTTGCTCCATGTACGTTGTGCTGCATCGTACCAGGCTACCTGCTGATCATCCACAAAGTAGTTCATGAGTTGATGACGCTTTGTGTCGTACTCTGTCACATTGCCGGCGGCCAAAGCCCTGGGTTGTGCCAGTGGTATAGCATTGAGCCTGTTGCCATTGCAGGCGAACTGGTAGAGGGAGTCCTGGCCTGTGATATATAGTATACCTTTCTCCTGATCGAATGTTACGCCTGCGTTACCATTTACTGTTAGTGTTTGCCGCGTATTCCATTCAGTATATGCTTTTGCCAGCCAGATAGGATGTTCTACAACGGCTTTACTATGATGAATGAGGTCGATATCCTTTTCTCCATCATGTTGTCTCAATGCCCAGTGGTATTGCGTTGTGCCTGCCTGTGCAATCTGTACATCACGCAGTCGCATAGCGGGCAGGTCGTATGTATTACTATATTTATTATGATTGGTACCAAATACAATATGCAGCTGGTTGCCTAAAGGAGCGGGCATCGTAGTACTTCCCGCCGGCTGGCCGTTTATCTTTAGTGTAGCAATACCCGTTTGCTCATTGAATGAAAACTGCAGGTGATACCATTTTCCTACCACTTCTGATGGTGGGAACTTGAAAAGAATACCTGTGTATTCATCTCCTGAAACGAGATTAATGGACTGTGTCTGGTTACTATATATAAGATCTGTGTTCTGGCCCTGTTCATTGGTGATTCTGAAAATGTAACCGAAATATGAATCATATCCTGGTGCAAAAGAGAGATCAAATGAAAGGTCAAGATCATTTTTTATAGTCAGTGGTTTGTCTGGAAAAAGATTTAGTGAAGTACGTAACTCCTGTGCTATTTTCTTACCTGCAAACTCAAGTCCATACACATTCTGCGCATACATGCCGGCTGGCAGTAATGCGAACAATGACAATAGAAAAGTAGTAATAAATATATGGTTCTTTACTACAACAGATGCGGGAAGCCCTGGCATACTCCGATTGGCTTTTTAAATAACGTGGCAAATTAGTTTTTGGTTGTCTATTAAACGCAAATGGTAAGTTAAGTTAACTTTAAATATCCTTCAGCGTTAACTGAAAATAGTTAATTATTCCTGAGAATCATAATTTTTTTCGATTAATGCCCGCGTTAATCCCTAATTAACCGCCCTGTTCACCTTCCGAAACTTCTTTTGCAGTACAAAAAAAATTACTCCTCATGAAAAGATGGTTATGCATCCTTCTATTTACATGTTGCGTGCTGAACACATATGCACAGTCGCGTATTGTGAAAGGCCGGGTGACTGACGAAAGCGGGCAACCGATTATTGGTGCAACAGTAAAAGTACTGGGCACTGCTATCGGAACTGGTACTGACGAGAAAGGTCAATTCAGTCTGAATGCAACAGAAAATCCAACTTTGGTGATCAGTTCAATCGGCTTTTTGTCCGACACAGTGCCAGTAACTGCACAGGCTGATGTTCGTGTAAAGATGAAAAGCAATGTGTCGTCCCTCAATGACGTCGTTGTGGTGGGTTATGGTACACAGAAAAAAGTAAACCTGACAGGTGCTGTTACACAGGTGACCGGTAAGGTGCTGGAAAACCGTCCTATTCCCAACCTCAGCCAGGGGCTGCAAGGTGTGATCCCTAACCTGAACCTCACTATGGGCGATGGTAAACCTATCCAGTCGCCTGCCTATAACATCCGCGGTACGACCTCGATTGGCCAGGGTGGTAATGCATTGGTACTGATCGATGGGGTAGAAGGCGATCCAAGTATGCTGAATCCTTCTGATGTAGCAAGTATTTCTGTATTGAAAGATGCATCGTCTGCTGCCGTGTATGGTGCGAGAGCTGCCTTTGGTGTTGTGCTCATCACGACGAAGACACCTACTAAGGATAAAGTGACGGTGACCTACTCATCCAATTATTCCAGCAAGAAACCGACCACTGTTCCTGACATGGTATCTAACGGTTACCAATATGCCAGTGGTTTCAATGATGCATGGTCTGCATGGAATGATTATGCACAGACTCCACAGAATATCAACAAAACCCAGAAGTTCTCAGCCGCTTACCTGCAGGCGCTGAAGGAACATAATGATAATCCTGCGCTGCCTAAAGCCGAAGTGGATGCAAATGGTAACTATGTATATTATGGTAATACTGATTGGTATGACCTGTTATATAAGAACCACACCGCGGCGATGGACCAGAATCTGTCTGTTTCCGGTAGCAGTGGAAAGGCTTCCTATTATATTACAGGTCGTTATTATGGTCAGGACGGTCTCTTCCGTTTTAATTCTGATGACTATAAAATGTATAACATGCGCGCTAAGGGTACTATTCAACTGACGCCATGGCTGCAGGTATATAATAATACAGAATATGCTAACCGTTCTTACCATAACCCGCTGAACGTAGGTGAAGGTGGCGGTATCTTCAGAAACATGGCAGATGAGGCGCATCCCACTTCCATGTTGTTGAACCCTGATGGTACACTTACTTATTCTGCTGCTTATACAGTAGGTGATTTCTATTATGGTAAAAATGGTATCAACCTGGCCAGGCAGATGTTCAGGAATACTACCGGATTTAATGCCAATGTATATAAAAACAAGCTGCGTATCATTGGTAACCTGACCTGGCAAAACATCACAGACGATCAGAAAAGAAGAAGAGTACAGGTGCCTTACAGTGCAGCACCAGGTGTAACAGCCTATGTGGGTACAGGCTATAATGACCTGATGAATGCAGATTCATCTACCAAATACCTGGCTACAAACCTGTATGCGGAATACGAAACTAACATTGGTCCTGACCATTACTTCAAGGCAATGGCGGGTGTGAACTATGAGCAGTCTACCGGTAGCGGTTTCTCGCTCACCAGAAATGGTTTGATCTATAGTGATGCCAATGATATGAACCTGGCATTGGGTAGTAATATCGCTACTGCCGGTGGTTACGAGAAATGGGCGATCCAGGGTGAGTTCTTCCGTTTGAACTATGCCTTTAAAGAGCGTTACCTGTTAGAAGTAAATGGTCGTTATGATGGTAGCTCTAAGTTCCCGGCCAACCAGCGTTATGCATTCTTCCCGTCTGTATCCGGTGGCTGGAGAGTGTCGAAGGAAGCATTCTGGAAGGTACCTGCCAAAGCGATCTCTGACCTGAAAGTACGTGGTTCATGGGGTTCACTGGGTAATGGTAATATCAATTCCTATGCATTCCAGGAGAAATTTGCGATCACCCAGAGCGGTCGCGTGATCAATGGTGTCAGACCACAGCAAACGGGTCAGCCTTCTGTTATTCCCAATGGCCTGACCTGGGAAACTTCTACGACCCGTAACATTGGTCTGGACCTGTCAGCCCTGAATGATCACCTCACTTTCAGTGGTGATATGTATACCCGTGTGACAACCGACATGTTTACCGTAGGTCAGACACTGCCTGCTGTATTTGGTACTGATGTACCAAAAGGTAACTATGCCGACCTGAAAACAAAAGGGTGGGAAATTTCCCTGACCTGGAGAGATCAGTTCAACGTAGCTGAAAAGCCACTTCATTATTCCATCAATGCCAATCTTGCTGACTACTCAGCGACTATCACTAAATATAACAATACCAACAGCAAGCTGACTGACTACTATGCGGGTCAGAAGGTGGGTGAGATCTGGGGTTATGTGAATGATGGTTACTGGACAGCTGACAACGTAGGTCAGGCTGCTGCATCACAGGCGCTGTTCAAAGCTTCCACCAGTGGTCAGTGGTTGCCAGGTGATATTAAGTTCAAAGACCTGAATGGAGATGGTGTGATCAACAATGGTACAAACACGGTGGGTAACCCAGGCGATATGAAAGTGATCGGTAATTCAACGCCCCGTTATACTTATGGTGTAGGTGTAAATGCTGACTGGAACAACTTCTTCTTTGGTGTATTCTTCCAGGGTGTAGGTAAACAGGACTGGTGGCCTGGTAACGAGAACGATGTATTCTGGGGTCAGTATAACAGACCATACAACTACATGCCGAAGTCACAGGTAGGTAAGATCTGGTCAGCAGAGAATCCGAATACTTACTTCCCACGCTATCGTGGTTATGTAGCGCAGAATGGTTCCGGTGAACTGTATGCGAAGCAGACAAAGTATTTACAGAACGTAAGATACCTGCGTATGAAGAATATCCAGGTGGGTTATAACCTGCCTAAGTCGCTGGTCTCAAGAGCGAAACTGCAGGCAGCGAAAATCTACCTGTCAGGCGAGAACCTGTTCTCCTGGTCTCCGCTCTACAAGGTTACCAAAGATCTGGATGTGGAGAGCATTGGTCGTTCCGACATGATCACCAACCCGAACCCTACGGATAACGCGGGTAACGGTAACAACTATCCAATCCTGAAGAGCTTCACCTTAGGTTTAAACATTACCCTGTAAAATTTAAAACGAGCAACAATGCAAACATATATTACCCGGTTGAAATGGACCTCGATGGCCCTGGTGTTGTGGGTACTGGCAGGCAGCTGTTCAAAACAACTTGATCAGCGTCCTGTATCTACTGCGGACAAAGATGCGATTTTCGGTAACGAAGCCGGTCTGAAATTATATGCCACTTCATTCTATGATGTATTGCCTGCTATGGGCGATGTATTCAGGGGAGATGCGATGGCAGACTATAGTGCAGTCAATGCTGTTCCTGATTTCCTGCGCGACGGTGCTTACAACTCCCGTGTGCAGGCAGAGATTGATAACTGGAAATGGACCAAACTGCGTAACATCAACTATTTCCTGGCTAATAACAACAACCCGGCGGTATCGGCTACCATTCGGAATAATTATAATGCGCTGGCGCGTTTCTTCCGTGCGTGGTTCTACTTTGATAAAATAAAAAGGTATGGTGATGTGCCCTGGATCGGTACCCCAATGGGCATAGCCGATAGCGCACTGTATGCAGCGCGTGACAGCCGCAAGCTGGTAATGGACTCCATTATTGCAGACCTGGATTATGCCTGTGCTAATATCACTTTGGGGACAGACGCAACTTCCAGCCAGATCACGAAGTATACTGCTTATGGCCTGAAATCCCGCATATGCCTGTTCGAAGGCACCTACAGGAAGTACCACACATCGCTGGGTATGACGGCAGATGCGCCTGCTTTACTGCAGGCAGCGGCAGATGCTGCTAAGGTAGTAATGGACCAGGGTGGCTATAGCCTGAATCAGTCAGGTGGTACCAGTGGTTCTTATCGCCAGCTGTTTATCAGCGCAGCACCGGTAGCATCGGAGGTGATGCTGGCAAACGTTGCAAGCAGTACCCTGTCTGTATTCAACGATGCCAACTGGTATTATACCAGTGCTACTTATGGTGTGCGGCTCAGCTTAACGCGTAAGTTCATCAATACTTACCTGAATATTGATGGTACGCCATTTACGAATGTAGCCGGGTATGATACCAAGCCATTTGCAGAAGAAACAAAGAACAGGGATCAGCGTTTGTCACAGACTATTCGCATGGGTAGTTATACCCGTACCGATAATGGAAAAACTGTTGCTGCTCCACCGGTATTTTCTTATACTTACACCGGTTATATGCCTAAAAAATGGAGTCTGGATGACACCTATTATGATGGCGGGAGTAACAATACGAATTCCATTTGTATCATGCGTTATGCAGAAATACTGCTGAACTATGCGGAAGCCAAAGCTGAACTGGGTACACTGACGGATGCCGATTGGGCAGCGACAGTAGGTGCACTCAGGGCAAGAGCTGGTATTACCAGTGGAACTGCAGCAAAACCAACCGTAGCTGATCCGTATCTAACGACTAACTATTTCAACAAAGCAGGCGATCCTACCGATGCGACTATCCTGGAGATCAGGAGAGAGCGTGGTATAGAACTGGTATTGGAAGGTTTCCGTTTCTATGACCTGGTAAGATGGAATGATGGTGAACTGCTGGTGCAGCAATGGAATGGTATGTATGTACCGGCATTGGATGTACCTATGGACCTGAACGGTGATGGTGTAATGGATGTATGTTTCTATCAGACGCTGCCAGCCAACCAGGTGAAGGGGGTGACTTACATCAGCGTAGCACCAACCGTGAATGGTGTAACCAATCCTACACAGTTATCGCATGGTACTTATGGAGAGATCAAGTGGCTGGATAACATTGCGCGGGTGAAGTGGGCAGACTTCCGCTACCTGTATCCATTACCATATACAGAGCTGCAGCTGAACAACAAACTTGTGCAGAATCCTGGATGGGAGAATTTGTAATTAATATTTCATAAAATAGATGCAGATGAAAAAATGGTTCTTAATGATGGTTGGCTTTGCCGTAATGACCACGGCTGTAATGGCGCAGCAATTTACGGTAGGCACTTACAACATGCGCAACAACAACCATGACAATGGTGATGTGGAGCGTGGTGATGGATGGCAACAACGTTATCCGGTGATAGCTTCGTTGATACAATTTCATGGGTTTGATATTTTCGGTACACAGGAGTGTCTGAAAGATCAGCTGGAGAATATCAAAGAAAGCCTGCCGGGTTATGCTTACATCGGAGTAGGTCGTGATGATGGAAAAGATAAAGGAGAACATTCTGCTATCTTCTATAACACCGCTAAATTTAAACTGCTGGAAAAGGGAGATTTCTGGATGTCTACAGTGACTGATAAGCCAAACAAAGGATGGGATGCGGTGCTGCCAAGAATTTGCTCATGGGGTAAGTTCAGGGAAGTGAAAACCGGCTTCACCTTTTTCTTCTTCAATCTTCACATGGATCATGTGGGTGTGGTAGCCAGAGCAGAAAGTGCAAAGCTTGTGATGGAGAAGATCAGGACAATGGCAGGTACGACGCCAACTATCCTGACGGGTGATTTCAACGTAGATCAGAACAGTGAATCTTACCAGCTGATCAATACCTCCGGCTTACTGAAAGATGCCTATGAAACCACTGCTGTTCGCTATGCGCTGAACGGTACGTTCAATGCATTCAAGTCTAATAGTATGACGAACAGCCGTATTGATCACATCTTCCTGACCAAACAGTTCAAAGTACAGAAGTATGGTATCCTGACAGATTCTTATCGCAGCAAAGATGCGGATGCAGCTAAAACTGATGCAGGCAACTTCCCTAAAGAAGTTGGGCTGGAAAAGTACACTGCAAGGGAACCTTCAGATCACTTTCCTGTAATGGCGGTCATTAGCTTAAAATAATTCCTGCTATCCTGTGAAAACCGGAGGTGGTCTCAAAAGTAATCTGAACGTATCGGGCATCGTTTATACGAAATATCGTGCATCAGGTACCCGGATACAACCGGGTAAAAATTACTTTTGAGACACCTCTTTTTTGTTTTATTACTTCAATAAATATTTGTGCGACCTGCGGTACTTATTCCACTTTTATGGCTGTGTTGCTGTCGCCCGGCAGCACCAGCGGGAAATGAAAATTATATTGACCCGACAATTGGTAATATTTCCCCATTACTACAGCCCACAAGACCACAATTACACCGGCCTAACCAAATGATCAGGGTATATCCTTTAAGAAAAGATTATACCGATGATGAGATCACAGCCTTTCCCTTACAGGTAGTGGGGCACAATGCAGGCGAGGTGTTTTGTATCAAGCCGGTGACAGATAGTACGCGATGGGAGCGAAAACAATTGTATGATCATGAATCAGAAGAAATACATCCGTGGTATTATCGCAACTGGCTGGTGGAAGATCAGATCCAGGTAGAATATGCACCAGGTAGAAAATGTGGCATGTACAGGTTTACATATCCTGCACATGCTGCACATCGCTTGTTGTTATCTCCTGTGGATAACTGGGTGCTGAACGGGAATGGAGAGATCACCGGGACGAGTTTGTATCATGGAGATACAAAGGTGTATCTGTATGGACAGTTTGATAGTCCTTACGATGCGGCACTGACGTTTAAGGATAGTATCGTTTCTTTAAAATATGCGATTTCATATATCAGTGTGGCAGCAGCGAAGGTGAGTTTTGAACAGGAACTGGCGGGAAAGGGATTTGCAGAGATCAGGAAGACAGCGGAGGCTGCATGGCACCGGGTGATGAACCAGGTAACGGTAGAAGGTGGCACAGTGGCGCAGCGTCGTGCATTTTTCACTGCGCTGTATCGTAGTCATGAGCGCATGGTAAATATCAGCGAGGAGGGCGCTTATTACAGTGGTTTTGATAAACAGGTGCATGCAGATGTACGACCTTTTTATGTAGATGATGCTGCGTGGGATACTTACCAGGCATTGCATCCGTTGCGGATGATCCTGCATCCGCACCAGGAGGAAGATATGCTGGCATCTTATGTACGGATGTATGAGCAGAGCGGCTGGATGCCGCAGTTCCCGCGGTTATTCGGGGATCACGCGTGTATGAACGGATTTCATTCAACGATTATATTTTTAGATGCATATAGGAAGGGATTGCATATTGCGGATATGGAGAAAGCCTACGAAGGGATGAAGAAGAATGCATTGCAGGCTACGATGCTGCCATGGAGAAATGGCATACTAACGTCGTTGGATGTATTTTATGCACAGCATGGATATTACCCGGCATTACATCCGGGTGAGAAAGAAACGGTGGCAGAAGTGGATACGTTTGAGAAAAGACAGTCAGTAGCCGTGACATTGGGGCATAGTTATGATGATTGGGCGCTGGGGCAACTGGCGAAGGAATTGAGGCATGACAGTGATGCGGTATTTTTTGGGGCCCGGGCCAAAGCATATATGAATGTATGGAATGAGGAGAAGCATTTTTTTATGCCGAAAGATGAGAAGGGGCAATGGATAGATATAGATCCGGGATGGGATGGTGGTGCCGGGGGCCGGGATTATTACGATGAAAATAATGGCTGGACGTATCAGTGGCAGGTAGCGCAGGATATTCCGGCATTGATTGGATTGATGGGAGGGCCGCGTGCATTTGCGCATCGGTTGGATACGTTGTTCCATGCCGTGCTGGGCAGACAGCGGTACCAGTTCTGGGCGAAGTTTCCGGATGCGACGGGGTTGATAGGGCAGTATTCGATGGGAAATGAGCCGGGATTTCATATTCCTTACTTATATAATTATGTAGGGCAGGGCTGGAAGACCCAAAGGATGATACGATCGTTGCTGGATATATGGTTTAAGGACAATGAGTTTGGGATACCAGGAGATGAAGATGGTGGCGGTATGAGTGCATTTGTCGTGTTTTCATCCATGGGATTTTATCCTGTCACGGCGGGGGAGCCGGTGTATACGATTGGCAGCCCTGTGTTTAGTAAGGTGGTGGTGCACCTGGAGAATGGAAAGGATTTTACGATGGTGGCACACAATTGTTCAGCAGTAAACAAGTATGTACAGGGAGTGAAGATGAATGGAAAGGAGCGGAAGGCGTTGTTCTTTACACATGCGGAGTTGATGGCAGGGGGTACATTGGAATTAGAAATGGGGGATAAGCCTGCCCGTTTGTAGGGTGTGATAATTACCGAATAAGTACATGTACTCAGCTTCCAGAAGGGTAAAAAATAGCTCCCTACTGGTTAGACGTTGATAAACAATAAGTTGTTTATACAATATTAAAAAACGCTATATAAATCTCGTTTGGCGCATAGGTTTTAAGAAACTAATCACCCATACATTGCGTATATTTTGAATGTATTTATACGCTCATTTTTAGTTTACCTATGATACACTTACAAGACAGCACTGTTTACGTAGCAATCTTCGGAGTTTTGGCCTCCTTGATTGTTTTTTTAATGACACGACATTTCTTTTCAAAGCATGGCAAGACTGACTATATCAAGAAGTTAGAGATTGCCAATAATGAAATGTTGTATTCCATCAGACCGTTGCTGGTAGAAAAAAAGGTTCCCTCAAAAGAGATCTTAATGGCCGTAAGATTTTCCACCGCTAAGAAGTACGGTGTTGAACAGAATGATCTTTATGATGAATTCTCTCTTACCAGCGATTTAATCAATGAAACAATAGCTAACTCGTTCCTTACATCGGATCAGAAGTTAGAGTTCTGCAATCTTTTACAATCGATCAAGTAAAAGAGCGTCGTGTAAAACAAATTGAAAGGTCCTTAAGATTTTTTCTTAGGGGCCTTTTTGTTTGTGGTCGTGGTGGCTGGTTTTTTAGTTGTCGCAGCTGGTTTTGTTTTTGCAGCGGTTGTTGTTGTCGCAGCTGGTTTCTTCTGTAATCTTTTCAGTTCTTTGTTAGCGAGTTCTTTCGCTTCGGTGTCTCCGTATTTCAATGCCTGTTCGTAGTACTTCACGGCATTGGTGGTGTCTTTCTTTTTATTGTAGATGTTTGCGATGTTGTTGAGAACGATGAAATCTTTCGGCTCGATAGCGGTTGCTTTCAGGAAGTACCTGAGGGCCATATTCAGGTCACCTTTCATTGTGTAGACGATACCCAGATCTGACAGGCTTTCCACATGTTTAGGATAGTATTTCAGTACTGTTTCGGCAATTTCTTTCATGTTGTCGGCCTGGCTTTTACCGGAGTTGTAGATGGTAGCTACATATTCCTGGATGGCGCTGAGCATGAATTCTTCGGGTTTTTCCAGTGGTTTATTATCAGTCCACTTCCATTTATTTTGAATGGTGGTGGAGTAATTGAGTACGTTGACCAGTTCCTGGGTAAGGGCTGCGTATTTAAAGGTCTCACCGAGCATATATACTTTACCGAAGCGCATATCGAGGCGGTCGGGATATTTGGCTATACCGGCGTTGATGTATTTGAATCCTCTGCCTAAGGGTTCGGGCCGGTAGCCAATTTCGCTGGTATAACCGGCTTGTTTTTTGGCTTTGGGCTTTGTGTCGGCGTCTGGGTGAGGGACTTTGGTAACAATTTCGGTTTTACTTCTGCTTACGTAGAAATTGAAGTAGGCAATGTACAATTCTGCATCATTGGGACGGCCTTTTTCCCACTTTTCTAACAACTTCTTTTGTTTAACCGTATCCCCCTGTTCACATAATTTTTCGAACTCCTGTTTGTAATTCTGAGCCAGAATGGAAGTGGTGGTCAAAGAGCATAATAGAAGAAGCGTAAATAAATGTTTCATAGTCATCATAGGATCTAGGACGGATAAATAATCAAGCTAATCTTCTGTACAGGGGAGCCCGGAAACAGATGGAATAACATTGTTTTTACTACAATCTGGCAGTAGCTGACTCTAGCTCATGCCAATTTAGACACCAAAGTATCTGATTGCCTGTAATTTCTGATTTAAACTATTGATTTTACAAATATAAGTATATTATAACGTATAGGAAGTTTATAATTTTATTTTTGGATAGGGCTGCTTATTAAGTGGTCGTTATCCGTTGTGTTCGGCCAGGCGCTGTAGCAGTGGCAGGAAAGCTTCGATCAGTGTCAGCTCTTCGGTGGAGAAGAGTTGATCCATGGCCTTTATGAGCCATTCTTCCTTGATCCGGCGGTTCTCGTCGAGGTGCTTTTTACCGGCTTCGGTGAGTGTGATGAGTACTTTTCTTTTATCGGACTCGTCGGCGGTGCGGCCTACGACACCGGCTTCAACTAATCTGTTGATAATCTGAGAGATAGCCTGGGCGGAGATGCGTTCCAGGTCTGCCAGGGTGGAGGGAAGCATGCTGCCATGCTGGTCGAGTAACCCCATAGTGAGTAGTTCGGCATTGGAGAATGCAGATGAAATATTTTGCTTACGCAGTTGCCTGTTGAGGCGGGTGATGGTGCTGCGCAACGAGGCAGCTACCTCATAGGTTGTAGACATTTTGCAAAGGTACTTTAGTTTTTTTGAATTTCCTTCAAGATGAGGAATAACTCATTATTAGGTGATTTATACCTGATATTGCCCTTAAAGTTCCCTATTTTGGTCCTTTTTAAGGATGTTTTTAACGTTTTAGTCTGTTTAGTTCTCTAAAAAGTTGTATTTTTGTAAAGTAGCTTTATCAATTTAGTTTAGCATATGAGGATAGTTAGGTCATTTATTTACAATTCATCCATATTTCGTTCACTTAAACACAAGAACTTCAGATTACACTTTACGGGTCAATCCATCTCACTGATAGGTACCTGGATGCAAAGAGTGGCTATTAGCTGGTTAGTGTACAGGATCACGGGCTCTACGTTTTTATTAGGACTGGTGACCTTCCTGAGTTTAATCCCTTCCCTCGTGTTGGCGCCTTATGCGGGCAGCTTTATTGACAGGCATGATAAATACAAGGTTGTGTTCATTACCCAGATCGGGCTGATGGTGCAGGCGGGTATCCTGGCGCTTATTGTCTGGTTGAGTTATTATAATATTATGATGATCGCTACCCTGAGTCTGGCCCAGGGTATTATTAATACGTTTGATACGACAGCCCGCCAGTCGTTGATGGTGGACCTGGTAGATAATAAAGAAGATCTGCCCAATGCGATTGCACTGAACTCTTCCGCCTTTAACGCAGCGAGATTGGTAGGGCCGGCATTTGCTGGTTTTATACTGAGTGCATTTGGTGAGGATATCTGTTTCCTGATTAACTTCCTTAGCTTCTTCGTGGTAATTGGTTGCCTGTTGCAGATGAAACTGAAGGTTGTGCGGCAGGAAAAATCGGAAGAGAACATCTGGGCTGATTTGAAAAAGGGGTATGATTACCTGCGTGAATCACCGGATCTTTCTTCATTGATACTTATGCTGGCAGCTTCGAGTCTGCTGGTGATTCCTTATACAACCTTATTGCCAGCCATTGCAAAAGATGTATTTAATGGGAATGCAACAACGTTTAGCTGGTTTGAAAGTGCTGCGGGATTGGGTGCGTTGTTTGGTGCGATTTACATGGCTATGTTAAGACCGGGTAAGGACCTGAATCAGTTGACTATATTCTCCAGTATCTTATTTGCGGTAGCAGTTATTTGTTTAGGTTTTTCTTCTCATATGTGGGTAGCGTTGATTGCAACAGGTTTTACCGGTGCGGGTTTGATGGTGCAGAACTCTACTATCAATACTTATTTGCAGACACATGCATCATCTGAGATGAGGGCAAGGACATTGAGTTATTACATCATGGCGTACCAGGGTGTGTTGCCGATTGGTAGTTTGGTGATGGGGAGCCTGGCAGAGAGGTTAGGGGTGAGTGCGGTTGTATTTTCAGAGGGTGTTGCCGGTGTGTTGATTGTGATCGGGTTTATTTTGCACCAGCGGAAATTGCATGACGGAGATTGGATGCGGTCGATGAATCCTTTGAGATTCAGGCATTGATGAGATGGTATTGGTGATTAGGTTTTCTTTATTTGAAAATTAAAGTGCAGTGATTTGATTGGCTGATATGAAATGGAGCGGTAATTTAAAAGCAATGCACTAGTAAGAGAAATGTTACTATTCTTTATTGGAAGATTGAAGCGCGGTGATTGGACTGGCTGATATGAAATGGAGCGGTAGTTTAAAAGCAATGCACTAGTAAGAGAAATGTTACTATTCTTTATTGGAAGATTGAAGCGCGGTGATTTGACTGGCTGATATGAAATGGAGCGGTAATTTAAAAGCAATGCACTAGTAAGAGAAATGTTACTATTCTTTATTGGAAGATTGAAGCGCGGTGATTGGACTGGCTGATATGAAATTGAGCGATAACATTCACGTAATTTACCCCTAATAGAATTATCGCTACCTATGACGATTTATTACGCTTCAATAAAAAATTAAATATACTTAAGGGAATGAGATCAGCAACAATTGTGAAGGATGCATATCCAACCCTTTCGCTAATTTGAAAAGTGTTGTAAAACTCAGGTTTTTCTTCCCGTTCTCAATTCTTGAGATATCCCCCTGATTCACACCACTGGTCACTTCCAGGTCTAACAATGTAAGCTGCCTATCCTTCCGGAGTTGCCGGAGATTATTGCCGAATACGGTTAATATTTTTGCCTGTTCAGGAGCCATTATTTTGTGGCGCCAAATTGATGCAATTGCGTAAAATATTTATTGGGCGTTCACCCAAGATTTGAGAAAATGATTTACATTAGGCTTGTTTTTATTGTGAATATTCGAGTGAACTACAATATTTTAATTGGGGTAGTTTCAATTCAGGCATGTTAAGACCAAAACTACACGTATATACCCCATTCCTATATCTCTAATGCGAAATTTTTATGACGGGACGCAAAATTACAATTGATAGCGCTGTTATCTATATGAGAAAGTTGCAGGGCACGGCTCATATGCGTATACGCTACAAGGAAGATGAGTTTTTGTTATTAAGAGAGAAAGGGCAGGCGCCCACATTTGAGACAGCACCCGATTTACCGGCAGCAGCACTGGAGAAAATTATCTGGGCTGTATCACATTATTTCCCGCTTAGGGAGCGGGATAGGTAGACTGGACCAACTCAATTTTTCTGCCGTCGGGATCTGCAACAACGACGGTGTAGCCCCAGGGGGTGTTCGCTCCCGGTGTTACGATAGTTCCACCTGATGATAATATGGATTGCATTATAAGAGCGGGGTTGTCAACTGAAAAGCCAAGCCTGGTACTTGCATCAGGTGACGTTTGAGATTTTAAAAGCGGGTAAATTTCTAAAACAGGTGTCGTTCCTTTGCTGGCGTAATGCATAGGTCCATTGCCATGTTGGTGATATTCAAATTCAAATCCCAAAGCGGTATAGAACCGGGCCTGTTCGTGCAGTTTGTTTGTGCGGATGACGATGAGCGTGCATTGAATCATGCTATAAAGGTAGATGAGAGGAGAGTAGGGCAGACGAAAATCAATATATTTTTTGAAATACTTTCCCTATTTTACATTCCACCAAAACGCGCACGTTATGAAATTGTTTCGGATGGTACTGCCGTTCTGTTGCTGCTTTTTATACAATACGCTGTACGCCAACAACGAACCTATAAAAAACCTGGGTATTGAAAACGGCCTGTCTAACAACGCCGTTATGAACGTATACCAGGACTACAAAGGCTTTATGTGGATCTGTACCTACGATGGCCTCAACCGTTTCGACGGTTACAAGTTCCGCATATTCCGCAATAAGATCGGTGATACCACTTCCCTCAACGATAATGGGAATTTCACCGTAGAAGGCGATTACCTCCACCGCATCTGGCTCGGGGGGCGCAAAGGCATCAGTGTCTTTAATCCTGTCAATGAACAATTCAATACGGCCCGCTTTACTCCCTATGAGCAGACGGCCCCACGCCCGGAAATCGGCGTTATCCACATCATCCGCGCCGGTGATAATGGGAAAACAATCTTAGCGGGTACTGAACGTGACGGGCTCTTACTCTTTCACGATAATGTATATGCCGGTATCCAGATCCCCGTCATACAGGGGACAACTACCATTACCAACTACGAAGTAACCGGAATTGACTTCGATCACAATACGGCTTATGTATTTGTACAGGACGTCGGCCTCTGTAAGTATAATGTACAGACACGCGCCTTATCCGTTATCAATCAAAACTTCCGTCAGGCCAACTGCCTGCGCAGTGATCAGAAAGGTGGCCTGTGGCTGGGTACTGACAACGGCCTCTTTCGATACGACCTCACCAGCAATACTTATTCAGAAAATTATATCCAGTCCCACAACAAAGTAGTAGGCCTGTGCATGGATAAAAATGGCAGCATGTGGGTGGCTTCCGATGGAGCAGGTGTCTTCATCGTTTCTTCGCGTGAGCATATTAATAAGTGTCAATTAAACAGTAATGCCGTTTATGCCGTTTACGAAGACAGGGAAGGTCGTATGTGGATTGGTACTTTAAGAGGTGGCATCAGTATTATAGCGCCCCGGCGAAATCCTTTTGAGCTCTATCGGTTCACTGGTGAGAACAGCGTTTGCAATTTCATCCTTTCTTTCTGCGAAGGCGATAATAACGACGTCTGGATCGGCACGGATGGCGGCGGGCTCAAACACTGGGACCGGTCTCATAATCAATTCACTGCCTTCACCGCCGACGCTGCCAAGCCCAATGCTGTCAGCAGCAATTTTATCACCTGCATCCTCCGCGATGTACAGGATGATATCTGGGTGTCTACCTGGTTCGGAGGTATCAACAGGTATAAGAAAGGGAGCAATTCGTTCGAGCATTTTCAGTGTAATAATCCCATCACCCACGCTTCGGAAAACAATGTATGGGTGGTCTACGAGGATACGCAAAAGCGGATCTGGGCCAGTACTACGAACAATGGTACGCTCTATACGTTTAACAGAACTACCAGCCAGTTTGAACTCTTTGATAACAGTCTTGTCAACATTCAATGCCTGGCAGAAGATGCGCAGGGCCAGCTCTGGGGAGGTAACTACCAGGACCTGATCGCCATAGACCGTGTGCACAAACAACACAGGGTTTTCCACATTGGTTATACCGTTCGCAGTATCCACGAAGACAAAAAAGGGAATTTCTGGGTAGGCACGGATGGTGGCGGGTTATTACAATTCAATAAACAGACCGGCCGCTTTATCCGGTACACCGAAACGGATGGTTTACCGAGTAATGCTATCCTCCGGATACTGGAAGACAACAGCGGGGACCTGTGGCTGAGTACCTTCAACGGGTTGGCGAGGTTCGATCCGACGACAAAAAGCTGCCGTAATTTTTCACAATCTGATGGCTTGCAGAGTAACCAGTTCAGCTACAATGCGGCTTTGAAACTTGGCACGGGGGAATGTATGTTCGGTGGTATCAAGGGCTTCAACGTCTTTTTCCCGGATAGTATCTATGCCCAGAACACGCAGCCCCCGGTATTTCTCACAGGTATCAGGATTAACAATACCCCTGTAGAACAGGAAGGAAAGTACATCTCTAAAAGTGCCCTTGAAAATGTGGAAGAACTCAGGATACCCTATGATAAAGCGGCAATTTCCCTGGACTTCGTGGCACTTGAATACACTTCTCCTGACAAGATCAGCTATGCTTACCGGCTGGAAGGCTGGGATAAACAATGGAACTATGTCGGGGAAGTACGTACCGCTAATTATACCCGCCTCCAGGAAGGCACTTATATCTTCAAGATCAAAGCCACCAATGCGGAAGGGCGCTGGGGAAATGAGATCAGTACCATTCGTATCATCGTATTACCACCCTGGTACAGAAGCTGGTGGGCGTATCTATTATATATGTTGGCAATAGGTGGCCTTTTGTATGTTTTCGTGCGTTACCGCTCCCGGCAGGAACGTTTGCACTATGAAATTCGGCTGGCATACCTGGAAAATGAGAAAGAGAAAGAACTGAATGAGAAGAAGTTGTCATTCTTTACTCATATTTCGCATGAGTTTAGAACTCCTTTAAGCTTGATTATCAATCCTCTTAAGGCATACACCCAGGACCCAGAACTCAGTATTGTCTATAGAAATGCACGCAGACTACTCAGTTTAGTTGATCAGCTACTCTTGTTCAGGAAAGCCGATTCGGGTGGAGATGGATTGAAAATCAGTCGATTGGATATTGTGGAGCGCTGTAAAGAGGCATTTTTGTGTTTTTCTCAGCAGGCAAGGCTCAAAAATATAGACTACCAGTTCGAAGGCGGTCAAAGTCCCATCGAGATGTATGTAGATGATGAGAAAATGGAGGTGGCACTTTTCAATCTCCTGTCCAATGCTTTCAAATTTACCCCTGACGGCGGGAAGATCACGTTTAAGATCCGTGAGTTGTTCACAGAAGTGGAGATTTCCATCCAGGATACGGGGTGTGGTATTCCAGCTTCCACCGGCGACCGCATCTTTGACAAGTTCAGCAGGGTCGGGGGGCGTCAGACAGGTTTTGGAATTGGGCTTTACCTGGTCAAACACTTTATTGAAAGTCATGGTGGTAGCATCACTTACCATAGCCGGCAGGAGGAGGGCACGACTTTCGAGATCCGTTTACGTAAAGGGCTGGGCCACCTGAAAGGCTATGACTTTGCTACGAGCGAACGCTCCGCCATTTTGCAGGAGTTGATGGAAGAAACCGCCCTGCCAGTGAAAAAAGAAGAAAAAATCCAGCCGGAGGAAATGGTCTCTGAAAAGAGATCCCTGCTTTGCATAGACGACAATGCGGATATCAGGGCTTATCTGCGGCAGTTATTTTCTGACCATTATATAATATATGAAGCGGAGAATGGGGATGATGGTTTTATGATGGTGCAGGAACAGCTTCCGGACCTGGTGATCAGTGATGTGCAGATGCCGGGTATGGATGGCCTTGAACTTTGTGCAAAGATCAAAGCTACAGAGGCCCTCAGTCATATTCCAGTGATCCTCCTCACATCGGCCCATGATCTGAAAATCAAGGGAATAGAAGAAGGGGCGGATGATTATATCACGAAACCATTTGACAAGGACCTGTTGCTGGCCAAGGTGCAGACCCTCCTGAAAAACAGGAACCTGCTTCGCCAGTACTTCCTGGACAGCATTACATTACAAAAGAGTACGGTAAAAGTGCCGGCAGCCTACCGGGACTTTCTTAATAACTGCATCAGTATAGTAGAAGCCAACCTGGGAAATGAGGATTTCTCGATTAAGACCTTTACCCAGGCCATTGGTATGAGTCATTCCAGCCTATATAAAAAGGTAAAATCCATTTCCGGGCAGACCATCAATGCCTTTATCCGGTCCATTCGCCTGCGCAAAGCGGCTATGTTGTTACTAAAAGAAGATTATACCATCAACCAGGCTGCTTTCGAGGTAGGCATCGGGGATGTTAAGTACTTCCGGGAGCAGTTTGTAAAACTCTTCGGTATGAACCCTTCCGAATATGTGAAGCGGTATCGTCATTCCTTTAACCAGGATCTTACAATTGTTAAAGAAGGGTTAAACTAACGAATTTACCCCCTCTTTTAAATGATTTACCCCCCTTCTCAAGGGGGGTAAAGTCCCTAATTTGCCCACCATAACCAATCAATGATTAGCTGAAAATCAGCCTTTTACTCATTCAAATAGAATTCCGTTATGAAAAAAGTCTTGCACAGGCACGTGCGGCAGTTGCCCTTGTTTCTGCGACTGTCATTGCTTTTAGTACTCATGTTCCCTGTATTTATTGCACAGGCCCAGGAGGGCAAAATTTCCGGTAAAGTGATTGCCGGGGGGCAACCAGTTCCGGGTGTAACCGTGAAAGTAAAGGGGACCAATCAAGGGGCTGTGACCGATATAAATGGTCACTATGCTGTAACAGCAAAACAGGGAGACACCCTGATTTTTAATCACATGTCTTACACTACTCAGTCAATTGCCGTAGCAGGTCCTACTGTGAATGCAACCCTGAGTGAAGTGACCCAGAATGTGGGTGAAGTAGTGGTAGTAGGTTATGGTACCCAGAAGAAGGAGACTTTAACCGGATCTATCTCCGTCGTAAAAGGTGCGGATATCGTAAAGAGCCCGCAGCCGAACGTATCTAACTCCCTTGCGGGTCGTTTCTCAGGTGTGATTGCCAACAACCGCGCTGGTGAACCGGGTTATGACAACTCCAACATTTACATCAGAGGTCTGGGTACTACGGGTAACAACGATGTACTGGTGGTTGTAGATGGTGTACCTGGTCAGATTGGGGGTTTATCAAGACTGGACCCTAACGATATTGAAAGCATCAGCGTACTGAAAGACGCTTCTGCTGCAGTATATGGTAGCCGTGCGGCAAATGGTGTGATCCTTGTGACCACCAAGAGAGGTAAACTCGGTAAGCCGGTGATCAATTACACCTTCAACCAGGGTTTCTCTTCACCTACCCGTTTGCCAAAGATGGCGGATGCTGCCACTTTCGCTACTATCCAGAATGAAATTGCGTATTATACAAGCCCGGCTGGGGGTATGAACCAGTTTTACAGTGCCGAGCAGATCCAGAAGTATAAAGACGGTTCTGATCCGCTGAACTATCCAAATACAGACTGGCAGAAGGTAGTGTTGAATAAATCAGCTTCACAGCAGCAGCATAACCTGTCTGTATCCGGTGGTACTGACAATGTAAGGTATTACACTTCCCTGGGTATGATTAGCCAGGATGGATTGTACAGACATGGTGCTACCAAGTATGATCAGTATAACTTCCGTTCTAATATCGATGCAGATATCACAAAGCGATTGAAAGTAAGTCTGTACCTGTCAGGCAGAGAAGAAGACCGTAACTACCCGATTACAGGTGCTGGTGATATCTTCCGTGCTATCTACAGGGCGTATCCTACTGTGGCGCCTTATTTCCCTAACGGTTTGCCTACTTATGGCATTGAGGGATCAAACCCTGCATTGCTGGGTACCAGCATTGGTGGTACTACCCGCAATCCTACGCAGGTGTTCAACGGTATCCTGAAAGGCGCCTACCAGATTCCCGGGGTAGAAGGGCTGTCACTGGATGGATTTATGTCTGTAGACAAATCATGGAGTTTCCAGAAGGCATTCAGCAAACCATATGCTGTGTATATCCATGATGCTGCTACTGATACCTATGAGAAGAAAATTCAGGGAGGTTCAAATGGTCTGGCTACTTTGGCGGAAGGGCAGTTGAACAGGGCTATGATCGTGTCCAATATTAAACTGAATTATGCCCGCCAGTTTGGTGCCCACAATATTGCTGCATTTGTGGCATATGAGCAGAGTAAGACATCTCAGGATTCACTGGGTGCTTATCGTCAGAACTATCCATCTACTTCTACACCGGAGTTGTCACAGGGTGGTCCTGCTGCCGCAGATAAGAATAACTCAGGTAATAGTTACAATTTTACCCGTAAGAGTTATTTCGGCAGACTGGCATATAACTATAAAGAAAAATATCTCGTAGAAGCGCAGGCGCGTGTGGATGGTTCTTCAGCTTTCCCTGCGGGGCATCAGTATGGTTTCTTCCCATCTGTATCTGCTGGTTACCGCATTTCACAGGAGCCATTCTTTAAGGATATTAGTTTCATCGATGACCTGAAGCTCCGGGGTTCTTATGGATCATTGGGTAATGACAATATCTCCCTGTTCCAGTACTTTGACAACTACTCTTTCAATAGCCAGTATGTGATAGGCGATGCGGTACATGCGGGTATTGACCTGACCAAGCTTGCTAACCAGGCAGTGACCTGGGAGGTAGCAAAGAAACTGGACGTAGGTCTGAATGCAATTTTCCTGAAGCATTTCAACCTTGAGTTTATTTATTTCCAGCAGAAACGTTCCAAGATCCTTACGCTGCGCAATGCATCTATCCCTGGTTCATCTGGTATCGTGAATCCTAATGGTTCTGATCCGCTTGTACCTGCAGAGAACATTGGCCAGGTGAACAGCGGTGGTATTGAAGCCACACTGGGATATAGCAATGTAACGAATGGTGGTTTCCGCTATGGTATCAACACCAACTTTACTTACGCTAAAAGCAAGATCATTTTCATCGACGAAGCATCTGGTACGCTGCCTTACCAACGTCAGACCGGCATGCCGATGAATACGTCTTTATTATATAATGCAATCGGCATTTTCAGAACACAGGATGATCTGAACAAGTATCCACATCTGGCAAATGCACAACTGGGTGACCTGATCTACGAAGATTACAATAAGGATGGAAAGATAGATGCGAACGACCAGACCAGGACTAAATATGGCAACATTCCTGAAATCACTTATGGTATAGTACTGAATGCTGCGTACAAAGGTTTTGATGCGGCAATGGTATTTGCAGGTCAGACACATGTAAGCCAGTATGTACTGCCAGAATCCGGTACGATCGGTAACTTCTACAGTAGCTGGGCAGATAACCGCTGGAGTCCAACCCACACGAATGGTACTTATCCAAGAGTAGATACGCGTTCATCATCCTCTGTAAATGGTGGTTTGTATGCGAATAACTTCTGGTTGAACAATGCATCATTCCTGCGTTTGAAAAACGTGGAACTGGGTTATACGATCAGTCCCTCCATGCTGAGCAAAGCGAAGATCAGTGCACTGCGTGTGTATGCAAGTGCTTACAACCTGTTTACCATTACTAAAGTGAAAGATTACGATCCGGAAGGAAACAGCAACAGCGGGCAGTTCTATCCGCAACAGCGTATTGTGAACCTGGGCCTGAATGTTAAGTTTTAATTCTGAAAAATTGCAGTCATGAGAAAGATTCAATATTTTTTATACCTTCTTGCCATAGGATTTGTGTCCTGTAAGAAGAACTACCTGGACATTGTGCCCACGGACCGCGTGTCTGATGCTGCGGTACTATCTGATTCCCTTTTATTTGTCGACTATGTGATCAACCGTTATATGGGTGTGAAATTGCAGGACAAAGAAGCAGAGGGTGTGCCTCCGGGATTTGGAAGAGGATTTGAGTATGCAATGTGGAGTTCCCTCACGGATGAATCCATGTATAATAATGATGATAACACCTGGTTGGTACAGCAGGGTTTACTGGCACCTGAGAACACAGGTATCACCGGTACACTGTGGGCCAGGAGTTATCGTAGTATCAGGGAAGTGAACTACGCCCTGAACAATATAGCAGGTGTACCGATGAGTGAAGGGTTGCGGAATAAGCTGAGAGGTGAACTGCACTTTATCCGTGGGTTCCGTTATCATGATCTGATCCGTAACTATGGTGGTGTGGTGATGATGGGTGATAAGGTATATAACCTGACTGATAACCTGAGTGATGCTGCCTTATATACACGTGCTACCCTGCAGGAGTCTATGAACTACGCGATAAAGGAGCTGGATTCAGCGGCTTATTACTTACCGGCTGCGAACAGTGGTGACTGGGCATTGGGCCGTGCAACCAAAGGTGCGGCGCTGGCATTGAAGTCAAGACTGGCACTGTATGCCGCCAGTCCGCTTTACAATGTTGGTTCATGGGCGGATGCTGCGGCTGCTGCAAAAGCAGTCATGGATCTGGGTCAGTATACGATTGATGCTGATTATAGTGGATTATTTAAAAATGCATCCAGCAACGAGATCATCTTCGAGAGACTGTTCGTGATAGGAGCAAGACATACCTGCCTGGAAATTGCCAACGGACCTAATGGGTATGGTGGCTGGGCTGGTAACACACCGTTACAGAACCTGGTAGATGCCTATGAAATGAACAATGGTAAACCTATTACGGATGCAAGTTCCGGTTATAGTGATGCCAAGCCGTATCTCAACAGGGATGCACGTTTTTATGCAACTATCCTGTACAATGGTGCAAGTTATAGAAACAGCACAATTGAAACATTTACACCGGGTGGTAAGGATAGCCAGGATGGTAACTCTAACTGGAATACTTCCAAGACAGGTTATTACCTGAAGAAGTTCATGGACGACAGCAATCCGATCGATAACCCGTGGAATGTGGCAGGGTTGCAGCCATGGATCTATATGCGCTATGCAGAGATCCTGCTGAACTATGCAGAAGCACAGAATGAGGCAGTGGGTCCGGATGCATCAGTATATGCTGCAGTGAACCAGGTGCGTCAGCGTAGTAGTGTGAACCAGCCTGCACTGGCCGCGGGGATGTCACAGGATCAGATGAGAACAGCGATCAGGAGAGAAAGACAAGTGGAACTGGCATTTGAAGAACATCGTTTTTATGATGTGAGAAGGTGGAAGATCGCTACGACTACAGAGAATGTACCGGCTTATGGTATTTCTGTTACCAAAAATGCAGATGGTACATTCACTTATACCAGGAAGACAGCACTGGCAGGACGTTCATTTGCTGATAAGCATTACTGGCTGCCAATACCGAGAGCTGAGATCCTGGCATCCGGCAACAAGCTGACACAGAATACAGGATATTAATAAGTAGGGTGTAGCTATAACCCAGCTACGCTGTCAAAACATCATCAATAGTGCACCAAAAGGGCACTAGTATATCACCTCAATATCCAATCGATATTGAGGTGATATTATGATGAGCCATTAGTGTTCTTGTAATGTACTTATAGAGAAGATGTTTTATTAAAATTTCGATACAGGATGAAAAAATTTAGCGTAGCAATCATCGCCCTGATGGCATTATGGATACAGGGGATGGCGCAGTCTCAACACACATTTGCGTTAGGTGACAGTGCTTTTTTACTGGACGGGCATCCTTTTCAGATGATTTCCGGGGAGATCCATTATCCCCGGGTACCGCGTGAAGCATGGCGCGCCAGGATTAAAATGGCGAAAGCGATGGGATTAAACACGATTGGTACTTATGTATTCTGGAATGTGCATGAACCGGAGAAGGGGCATTATGAGTTCTCAGGTAATAATGACATTGCCGAATTTGTAAAAATTGCCAGGGAAGAGGGAATGTATGTGGTATTGCGTCCAAGTCCTTATGTGTGTGCGGAATGGGAATTTGGTGGCTACCCTTACTGGTTACAAAATGAAAAGGGGCTGGTGGTGAGAAGTAAAGATCCTAATTACCTGGAGGCTTACCGCAACTATATCCATGCGGTGGGTAAGCAGTTAGCCCCCCTGCAGGTGAATCATGGCGGGAATATCCTGATGGTGCAGATAGAAAATGAATATGGTTCTTTCGGTGCTGATAAGGAGTACCTGGATATCAACAGGAAGATGTTCATCGAAGCTGGTTTTGATGGGTTGCTGTTTACCTGTGATCCCGAAGCAGCGATTAAAGATGGTCATTTACCGGGCTTATTACCGGCTATTAACGGACAGGATAACCCTGTGAAGGTAAAGCAACTGATCCGCGAAAATCATGGCGGTAAAGGGCCATTTTATATTGCTGAATGGTATCCTGCCTGGTTTGACTGGTGGGGTACAAAGCATCATACCGTGCCTTACCAGGAATACCTGGGCAGATTGGATAGTGTGTTGAGTGCCGGTATTTCTATTAACATGTATATGTTCCATGGTGGTACTACCCGTGGATTTATGAATGGTGCGAATGCGAATGATCATTCTCCTTATGAGCCGCAGATCAGTAGTTATGATTACGATGCGCCATTGGACGAGGCAGGCAATGCGACGGAGAAATTTATGCAGTTCCGTGCGGTGATTGCAAAGCACCTGCAGCCGGGACAGCAACTGCCTGAAGTACCTGCAAAAAGGGCGGTGATCACGGTGCCTGCTGTGCAGCTGACACAGGCTACTGGTGTGTTCAATTTACTGCCACCAGCCGTGAAGCATCCTACTCCATTAACATTTGAAGATTTGAAACAGGCTTATGGTTTTGTTTTGTATAGAACGACTGTGGACGGCGGTAAATCCGGTGTACTGAAGATCGATGCCCTGAGAGATTATGGAATTGTGTTTGTGAATGGTAAGAGAGTGGGGATACTGGATAGAAGATTAAAGCAGGATAGCTTGCAGGTGACCCTGCCAAAAGGAAAGGTACGACTGGAGATCCTGGTGGAGAACCTGGGAAGGATCAATTTCGGACCTTATTTATTACAGAATAAGAAAGGTATTACATCGCGTGTGGTATTTGGCGGAAAAGAGCTGAAAGGATGGGAAATGTATTCTCTGCCATTTAATACTGTACCTGTTGTGAAAGCAGGAAAATCAGGTGTGAATGAACCGGTACTAAAAGAAGGTAGTTTTAAATTGAATGCAGTGGGCGATACTTACCTGGATATGAGCCAGTGGGGAAAAGGGGTAGTATGGGTAAATGGGCATAACCTGGGTAGATACTGGGAAGTGGGGCCGCAGCAGACAGTATTTGTACCCGCGGAGTGGTTGAAAGCAGGGGAGAATAGTATTGCGGTATTAGAGTTGATAAAACCGGAAGTACAGGTCGTGAAGGGAATAGATCATGCTATTTTGGATGAGGTAAAATAAAAACGTGAAACAATCGGTAACAGGCCCTCCCTTATGGGAGGGCTTTTGTATTTTATATGGTTTGCCCCTGGGTGTAACCTTTTAATATCATGTACCGTTTAAATAAAAAACCTCATCCCCATGTATGTAGCATCAACCAGAATGTTGCCGGCAGCGCTGTTGGCCGTCTATCTCTTTGTCCTAAGCAGTTGTCTCAAAGACAAATGTTCTAACAGCATCCCTTCAAAAGTTTACACGCCTGTTTTTACTTCCCTGGCGTCCATCAGATCGGCTGTGCGAAGTGAGTCGCCCCATGACATTGCATCGCCCGGGAAGATCTACCTCTACGGGAAATACATTTACCTGAACGAACTGAACAAAGGTATCCACGTCATTGACAACACCCAACCTTCTTCTCCGCAAAAGATTGCATTTATTAACATTCCGGGCAATGTAGATCTTGTTATAAAAGATGGCATCATGTACGCGGACAGTTATATCGATCTTGTGGCGCTCGACATAAAGGATCCGCACAATATTCACGAGGTAAAGCGTCTGGAAGGTGTGTTTCCTTACAGGCAATATGAATTCGGCATTGTATCTGATGTGGGGCAGGGTATTATCACGGGGTTTAATGTAAAAGATACCGTACTTACCAACCTTTGCAATAATACAAGCTGGAATGGTGAGTATTTATATACCAGCACTAATAACAGTGTGACGGTCCCGAACAAATCGTCGGCGAATGCCCCTTCTCCCACCGGAAAGGCGGGTTCTTACGCGCGTTTCGGATTGGTGGATAATACCTTGTATACGGTGGCTACCGGCAGTATACAGGTCTTTAGTATACAGTCTCCACAGACGCCTGTGCAGAAGGGTCAACTCAGCGTCAATGCAGAAATTGAAACGATCTTTCCTGCTGGTCAACATCTCTTCCTGGGCACCACTACCGGTATGCTGATCTATGATATCAGTAATCCGGAAGTACCTGCTGCATTAGGACGTTTTGCACATGTACGTGCCTGTGATCCTGTCGTGGTAAATGGCAGCACTGCTTATGTTACGCTTAGGGCGGGTAGTAATTGTGGTGGCATCACCAATGAGCTGGATGTGTTGGATGTAAAAGATGTAACGAATCCTGTGCTGTTGAAAATCTATACCATGAATAGTCCTTTTGGTGTAGGTGTTGATGGGAATAAGCTCTTTGTGTGTGAGGGGCCTGCTGGTTTACGATTTATGGATGCGACAGATCCGTTGAATATCATTACAAAGAGAGCCATTACAGACATCAATGCGTATGATGTGATTCCTAATGATAATATCCTGTTAGTAACAGCCAAAGGTGGTTTTTACCAATATGATTATTCAAATTTGAGTGAACCAGTATTGTTGAGTAAGATCAGCGTTGTCTCTAAATAATCATTATGAAATATATACTGTTGTTATGTGTTGCGTTGCTGGCAATGCAGGGGCTGACTGCACAGCGCAAACTGGATGTATTGTATTTTAAATCCGGGAGTGTGATCAGGGGGCATATTTTTTCGAATGAAAATGGGGTGGTGAAGATGGAGAACAGGGTAAAAGATACCCTGGTGTTTAAAGAGGGGGAGATAGATAGTATAAAGCAGGAGAAAGTATATCCTAGAATCAGCTCCAATGGTTTTTATAATATAGATGAAGGGGGATTGCAGTTATCGGAGAGAAAGGGTTCTGTGTGGAGATGTATAGTCGGATACCGGTTTGCCTATCAGTACCAGGTAGGAGTGGGTATTGGGTTAGATGATTATCAGGCAAGGTCAGTACCGGTGTTTGGCGATTTTCGTTATGATTTCAGTAGGGCGGAGCGGACGTTCTTTTCATATGCAGGAGGCGGGAAGGCTTTCCCATGGCTGACCCGTAAGCAGTGGAGCAGTCAAAATTCAAGAGAGCCGGATAAGAACGTGGCGGGGGCGTATGTGCATGCGGGGCTGGGATATAAGTTCCGATGGCGGTATAATAGTTCGTTTCATATTTCGGCGGGATATTCGCATGCGGCTTTCAAGACCAGGACGTCGATCATAGATTGGCCCACACAGCAGCCGACAGGGAATTTTTCAACGACGGATTATTCCTTTAACAGGTTGACGTTGATGATGGGCGTAACGTTATAAACAATAATAAAATGCTGTTGCCGATGGTAGCAGCATTTTTGCTTTTTGATGTTGGCATATTGCATGGACAGGTAAATTGACAACTGTTTAATAGTAACATCCCGTGTTAGTTACAATTTTATGAACCTTAATACCTTTGGTGCATTTTGTCGTATTGTAAATAATTCTATATTAGAATATTTACTTTTTTTGTTGAAAAAATTATGAAATAATAAACCAGTTGTATATATTTATAACAACAACCAAGATCAGAATCCAAACAACCAAAATCAAAATCAATACTTTTTACCTGGCTGACATTGTGATGAAAACTATTGATGACCGCTGTGAAGACCTTTCTTTTACAGTATTACTATTTAACTTATTGCGAAACAGATGAACAAGTCATTTAACAAAATGGCTGGAATTAAAAGATGAACCGTTTACCGTGAGATTATCTAAATCGTAGTAACCCGTTGCTGTGCTGTCGCGCATACCTCCGCCATTAAGGGTATGCCTGATTTTACTATTATAATTTGTTTATGAAAATATAAGAAACAATGAAAAGACTGCTATGGTGGGCCATGCCGGCAACCCGCTGGTAGCACTGTTTGACCAAAAGGATATCTACTGTCATTTTAAAACACAATTATGAGAATCAAGGGTTTTCTATGCCTTCTGGTACTGATGTGCCATGTCTATACATTTTCATTATTTGCGCAATCAACCAAAGTAACCGGTACCGTTAAAGATGAATCGGGGCAGGCAATTCCAGGGGCCTCAATCAAAATCAAAGGGGGTGGGGGCACTGTCGCTGATGCAAATGGGGCCTTCTCGATCAGCGCCAGTAAGGGACAGAAATTGTTTATCACGGCTGTTGGCTTCGAAACAAAAGAAGTCACTGTAGATGGTGCACCTGTTAATGTACTCCTGGGGAATGACAAAAAGATGTTAACCGAAATTGTTGTCACCGGGACGGGCACGCCCACCAGCAAGAGAAAGCTGGGGATTGCTGTAGAATCTGTTTCGGCCGAAAAACTGGCTGGTGCTTCTACCAGTATTGACCAGGCATTGGTTGGTAAAATTCCAGGTGCACAGATCTCTACTGTGAGTGGTAACCCAAGTGATCCTGTGAATATTCTCCTGAGAGGTGTGAACACCATACAGGGTGGTACCCGGCCGCTCATCATGCTGGACGGTTTGCAGGTAGCTGCGACTGATTTTAATAGTTTAGATCTTGCTAACGTAGAAAGAGTTGAAGTGGTACAAGGTGCCGCTGCTGCTGCAGTATATGGTGCACAGGGGGCGAATGGTGTGATTCAGCTTTTTACTAAAAAAGGGAAAGCTGGCAAAATTGCCGTTAACTATTCCACCAGCTACTCCTTTAATAATTATATCAACAGTGGTGGTGTGACCAAAGCCAACAAACATCCCTGGTTGACTGATGCGAATAATAATGTAATAGATGCCAATGGTACTATTCTTGCCCTTGATCAGTATGGTGATTATTCCGGTATCAGCTATACTTATGGCGGTGCCACCCGTTATGCGATGTTGAATCCTAAGAATGTTGCGGATAAGCCTTACAACATGAACCTGAAATACTATGACCACTTTAAGGAAATGTTCTTAACAGGGAGTACCTGGAATAATGCGATCAGTTTTAGCGGGGGCACGGACAAGTCCGATTTCAACGTCGCTTTTGCGAATAATCATACACTCAGTCCCGTTATGCACAACGGTTATGTAGACCGTACTAACCTTACGGCTAATATCGGTACAGAAATTTTCAAAGGATTCAGTATCCGCTCCACTACACAGGTGATCTACACCAAAAATACACTGACACCGGGTCTCGGGGCTCCGGGTGGTTACCTCTACGGCAGGGGTAACAAGGCAGGCAATGTCGGCAACATCTACAGTTTCTTAAACACTTCTCCTTTCTTCAGTTTAAAGTGGAAAATGGCAGATGGACATTCACCTGCCTTTCAGACTGCCGATTTCTTAAGTATCAATGCCTTCAATCCGTACTATGTACAGGAGTATGCGGATGGACTGGACGACAAGATCGATCTGGTACAAAGCGTGAATGCGAACTACAAGATCAATCACTTCCTGGAACTGGATGCTAAGTATGGCATCAACTACAGAACAGAACGCGCAACATGGACCTACCTTAACCAGACCGGTAATGCGAATGCAGAATACTGGGACACTAAGTCTTATTATTTTGCCACAGACCGCACCGGTGAAATTGATCAGTGGAATTATACCACTACTTTCCAGAACTTCCTGGGTAGTGCTTATTTCAGAACTGATTTTAAGAAAGACTTTGGCTGGAACCTGCCGATCCAGACCACTACACTGGCTTCTTATGATTATCGCCAGCGAAAATACAGGGAGTATGATATCTATGGTTTAGGACTGCCTACAACAGCGCCTATTAACCTTGCTTCTGCTTCCGCGATTTATGTAGCACCGATGTCTACTTCTACTACTGAACCTACCAATGGCGACTACCAGGAGACGTTTGTTACTTTCGGTTACCTCGTTAATCAAAAGATTGATATCGGCGACTGGGCTGGTGTAGCGGGTGGATTCAGAAGTGACTGGTCTTCTACATTTGGCAGTGGCTCCAAGCCATTTACTTTTCCTCATGTGAACGGTTATATTCTCCCTTCTTCCTTTAACTTCTGGCATGGCCTTGAACATGCTATTCCTTACTTCAAGATCCGCTCTGCATATGGTGAAGCGGGTACACAGCCGGGTGTGTTTGACAGGTATCCTACATTGAACCAGGGTGCACTGGGCAGTGGCTTGTATTACTCTAATCCATCTACTGCACAGAATCCAAATCTGAAAGTGGAAGTGTCCAAAGAGTTTGAAATAGGTACCGACTTTTCTGTTGCATTGTTCAACGGAGATTGGTTAAGTGCTGTGAACGGCGCCTTCACTTTCTGGAATCGTAAAGCACAGAATGTGATTTACCGGGTAAGTGCACCATTGTCTTCCGGTGGTACATCTGTATTAACGAATGCCATCGACATGTCTTCAAAAGGTATACAGTTCCAGGTGAACTTACCGGTGTATAAATCGAGGAACTTTTCCTGGGATTTCACTACCAATTTTGGCAAGCAGACTTCTATGATTGACAAGATCAGTGGTGGTGCAGATATTATCCTGACATCTGCGGCGGGTAGTACTGCCCTGACACTGACAGCGGGCCAGAAGATCGGGCAGATCTATGGTTACAAAGCATTGAGAAGTCTGGATGCTGTGAAAGGAGATGGCTCTAAATACATTAACGAGGCGGACAAAGGCAAGTATGAAATAGTGGAAGGCCGTGTGGTAGATACTACTACCAAAGCTATACAGTTTGCCGAAAGCGCGACTGCTTTCGGTGATCCGAACCCTAAATTTAACGCATCATTTATCAACCAGTTCACCTTTAAAGATTTCCTCACATTCTCCTTCCAGTTTGACTGGGTATATGGTAGTCACCTGTACAACCAGACCAAAGAGTGGATGTACCGTGACGGGATAGATGGAGATTTTACCAAACCTGTTACCATCAATGGTAGAACTGCGGCATACACTGCTTACTATGGCAGTGCTTATTCCAGCTCCTGGGGAAGTTTGTATGGCCCGGGTAACAATGCCACCAAGGATTATTTTTATGAAGATGCCTCTTTCCTGCGGCTGAGGAACGTTTCCTTAGGATTTGACCTGGCAAGATTCCTCCATTCACAGAAATTCAACAGACTGCAGGTGATCTTCACAGGCAGAAACCTGCTGACTGTAACGAAGTATAACGGTTTTGATCCTGAGATCAGTTCAGGCGCTGCCAACTCTTCTTTCGACAGGGGTATTGACCATAGCACTATTCCTAACATGAGATCATATCAGGTAGGCTTAAATGTAGGATTCTAAATTTTTATATTAAAAGGGAACATCATCATGAGTAATAATAAATATATCTTATCTCTTGTTTGCAGTTTGCTATTATTAGGTACCGCCTGCAAGAAAGAACTGAATGTGGGCAATCCCAACCTGCCTACGGTAGGGGGGAATGTGAATACAGAATCCGGTTTGATCTCACTGGCAACGGGGGGAGTGTATATCAATGGTTTTAAGACAGGTGACGACTGGCTGGGGGATAGCTATTTTTCTTTACCTTTTGGTTATGCGGAGTTATTGGGGGATGTAGTGGGTGCGCAGGCTTCGAACCAGTTGATCAGTACCATGAGCATTCCGCAGTACTTTATACTTGACGATGGTACTAAGACGGAAACAGGTATTTCCAATCCGTCGCTGATGCGTGCGAATAATACCCGTGCGCAGACAGGGTCTGGTTACAACCCTACTTACTACCAGTGGCTGAATATGTATGCCATGAATAATACGCTGAACCAGGTATTGAGTTTAGTGGATGGCATCACTTTCAGTGGAGATGGTACCAGCCGGGCCAATACCATCAAAGCCTGGTGTTACTGGTGGAAAGGGTATGCCTATGCACAGATCGGGTCCCTGTATTATTCCGGGTTAAGGGTAGATACCTTTGGTGCTACGACTAACCGGTACCTGGTAAAAGACAGCATTATTTCGTTGTCCAATGAATTTCTCAATAAGGCTGCCAACCTGTTAAAGACGGGTATCAGCAGTTCCAGTGATTATTCCGCAGTGCTGACACAGCTGATTCCTTCTTTTTGCCAGGTAGGTCATGGTGGGGTGCTGACAACTGATATGTGGTTAAGGAATATCAACACCCTGTTGGCGAGGAACCTGCTGGTGAATAAACTGGCACCTTTTGTAAATAAGAGCCTGAATGGATCTATTACGACCACATCTACCACACCGATGACGACGGCTGACTGGAATGAGGTGCTGGCGTTGGCTACAGATGGTATCAGGAATGGGGATTTTGTATTCACGGGCAGAAGTGCTGCTGCGAATGGCTTTTTTACAGCATCGGGCGGCACCGCCTCTGTGTTGACGACAGGTGTAAATACATCGACTACTTTCAGGCTGGGAGAGCGGTTTATGCAGAACTTCCATGATGGTGATAAGCGTGTGGCGAACAACTTTGATACGGCTACCAAGTACCTGGATGATTTATCTTTTGGTACAAGGTGGAGCATTATTGATGGTGGTAAAGGGACTTCAGGGGTGTATGTATATGGCAGTACGGCGATAGGTGGTTATGAACAATATATAGCGGGTAGCTATGAAGAGAATGCGCTGATGCTGGCAGAAGCGAATCTGCGTTTGGGTAATACGGAGGCAGGCCTGGCGTATGTAGATGCGGTGAGAGCGTACCAGGGAGCGGGTGTGAGTGTGGTGACAGGAACGGGCTTGTCAGCAGTGAATGCGATGCAGGAGTTGGTGATGGAGAGAAGGGTATCGCTGGTGTTCAGAGGATTGTCATTCTATGATATGCGTCGTTGGGGATGGTCGTATGATATTGGATCAGGTGGAGGTAGTTATGGTAATAACTTCCTGACGGCGGCAGGAAAACTGAATAAGAATGTGACGATCAATTTCAACTTTATGGATTACTGGGATGTGCCGGCGGATGAAGCGGATCTGAATCCGGGAGGAGAGGGAAGTGCGGCGACGAAGAATCCGAATTACTAATGTTTGATAGAGGGTGTCTCATAAGTAAATGAGGCACCCTCTCATTTTTTTGAGTTATATAGCATTTTAAGGGTCGCCCTATATTGATTTTTGGGTAATCGTTTTGAGAAGGAAAGTTTTTCAAATAGATCCCGA
>NZ_JBCNKF010000032.1:0-101414 GCF_039596155.1 Chitinophaga sp. | reverse complement strand
TTTAATGCGAAAATCAAAGCGTTTAGAAATGCGATGAGAGGAGTAAGAGATGTAGAATTTTTCCTGTTTAGGTTATCCAAAATTTATGCTTGACAGGATCAATCCCCCAAGAATTCAACTTGATCCAAAAAATAGAATCAAGTTGAATTTTTTGGGACCAGGTAGAATTCCTGGGGATTTTCGGTTAATTACATCTTTTTTTATTTGAATCGTTTCTCAAACGATACATAAACCCACCAATTAATATTTCTGGCAAATCAATATTCGTGTGGCTGGTAAATAGATGAATACATGATCGGGGATTATCCCAGGGCTACATTTTTTCACTCTCTTTTACCCTTTTATACTGTGATGTATCCTCGAAGGCTGCGGAGGTAGGAATGACTGTGTTGCATCTTGATGAAGATGAGATATAGATGTACACGTTAGGCATACAACCAGAGAAATAAGAGATAAAAGGTGGAAAACCAGGTAAGTGCAGTAAAGAGAAATTCCCATCAAATGACTGGGAGCATTTAGGAGTGTAGCGATGAATACCAATAGTAGCGTGGCTTTGAGGCGGGATTGATAACGGAAAATGATTGCCTTTGGAGGTAAGGTTTGAAAAATGTTTTACACATTTTAAAAAAATATTTGGTGAATCACTTTCAGTTTTTCACTTTTGCACCGGAGAAATGGCAGAGCGGTCGAATGCGGCGGTCTTGAAAACCGTTGACTGTAACAGGTCCGGGGGTTCGAATCCCTCTTTCTCCGCTAAGAGGGACTGATTATCGAAAAGATGATCGGTCCCTTTTTCGTTAGTAACCGTATTGCCCACCTGTTGGGCAATACGATTGAAAATATAATTGACTTTTGGAGTTCGAAATGCCTCATTTTGGCGGTCATAGATGATTCCGTTGGGGAATATCAGGGTTTGGAGTTTTTCTTTTGCACCTGTGTTACTGGAACGCCATACCATAGCGAGATTGGAAGAAAGTGTCAGCGCTTTTTCAATCGCTTCTTCTGGGTTCGAAATACTTTTTGAGCTTTTCTCCAATTGGCTAGAAATAGTTTCTCGCTCTTTACTGTACCGGGAGAAGAATTTATCAAACGTTTCCTGGCTTATTTCTTTTAATACATACCTGCTTTCCTCCAAATTATCAATCTTGGTATCTATCTCTTTTAATTGGGTCGTCAACGTTCTCTCCTCTTCTAGACTCTCCTGATTCTTTTCGTGATACTCCGCTAATAGCATGCTCTTAAGAGATTCTTTCAGGGTATCATTGAAGCAATATTGTACCAACAAGTTCCAAGGAAGTGTTTTTCTTTCCCAGCAAAGTTTATAAGACCTAAACGAGGGGCAGACATTTTTTTATATCAATATCTATAATTGCTTTCTAACTGGTCTTGACCTAAAAAACGGATACCCTGTTAACCTACATTTTTTAATTTCATTTCCTGACAGTTTAACTCAAATTCATCAGGAGATACATAGCTAAGAGGAAATATTTTGCCGTCAAAAGAGAAAAATGACAATTCCTGTAATTTTCATGAGTTCGCGCGACAAGGTTCACTGTTACGCAAAGCTGACTCATAAAACCGAACACGTGATCGTGCGGTTTCGGACACTATTTATTTATGGCTATAACTTAAGTGCTGTATATTAACACCTTACAAAGCTGGAACAACGATTGTAAGAGCTAATGAATTGAAATACTTTTTATCTCATATTGACTTATACCACCTGGCCGTCTTTGGCGCAGTCTTCATCGGCTCCTACCTCGCGTTGCTTTTAATGTGGAATAAAGGTAGCGATCGGGCCGCTGATCGCTGGCTGGCGCTCACGCTGATAAGCAGTATGTTAGGTCTTTTTTGGATGCCATTTGGTCTGGTCGTCGGGCCATTGTTATACTTTTTTGTCCGGAAAATGACCGATCCGGCGGGATCGTTACAGAAAGCAGATCGTCTTCATTTTGCACCATTGATCGTAGCCATTGCAGGCATCCTGATACCGCCTTTTCACCAGTGGCCGTTGGTGTGGCAAGGGACTGCCTGGGTTTGCATTATCGGTTATATTTATCACGGTCGCCGGGTGATCGAAGAATTTTACGACCGGCAAAGCTTCACAGGAAATGACCGTTTTCGCCACGCTTTCAGGTGGCTGCATCACTGGTTGACAGGGATCGGCACTGTCGTGCTGCTGTCGTCGGCCGTCACACTTATTACTTTCTTTTCTGCCAGTGAGCACATAGTTACGCAAGCTGCTGAAACAGGTTATTTGTTGCTGTTAGTTGTTATAATCGGGATGGCCAGCAGGACATTACTCAGTTCAATGTCTGCCCCGGCCCTGAACACGTTGCCGTTACTCAAACCCATGCTGCCTGACGACCTGAAACAAAAAGCTGCCCGGGTAAGAAGCGAGATCAGGACTAACCGTTATTACGAGGACCCGGAACTGACCTTAACTTTATTGGCGACTAAACTAGGGTTGACCACGCATGAACTCTCACACCTGACTAATTCCGTTTTTAAGAAAAGCTTTAACGGCCTGGTCAATGAATACCGGGTGCAGGCGGTCATCCGGAAAATGCAGGATCCGGCTTACGATCATCTTACCCTGCTGGGTATCGCTTTTGAGTGTGGCATTAACTCCAAGCCCACCTTTAACCGCATTTTCAAGCAGTTAACAGGCAAAAGCCCGGTGGAACACAAAGCGTTGCTGCAAAAAGAGGTCTTACCTTATAACCTGAGACGCTATCCTCAGGCACCAGCGGTAATTTCGAAGTGGAAATTAAACCGCAACATCATGTTCAAAAACTATTTCAAAATTGCCTGGCGCAGCCTGCTGCGCAACATGAGCTATACCATCATCAATCTAACCGGCCTGTCCATCGGAATTGCCGCCTGCCTGCTTATCTTCCTGGTGGTTCGTTATGAGACCAGCTTCGATAGATTTCATACCCAAAAGAATCAGATCTACCGCGTGGTCGGGGTAACGAAGAAACCCTCTTATAGTTTAAGCAGCGGTGTGGCATTTCCGGTCGCAGACGCGTTACGCCTTGATTTTCCTCAATTGAAGCAAGTAGCCACGATCCTGCGCAATGAGGGTAGCGTGTTTAGTATAGGTGACAAAAAGTTCAAGGAAGATGAGACCTATTATGCCGGACCGGAATTCTTTCAAACCTTTGACTTTGCTTGGTTGGCCGGTGAGCCCAGGACTGCCTTAGCCGGGCCGAATACCGGGGTCCTTTCCCGAGACGAAGCAAACCGGCTCTTCGGCGATTGGCACCAGGCGCTAGGGAAAACCCTCCGGTACAAGAACAAATTTGATTTCAAGATCACTGGCATTTTGGAAAATGTGCCGGCGAACAGTGACTTTCCGTTGAAGGTCGTGCTTTCCTATGCGACCCTGCATACCAAGGGCGCAGACTATGATGCCCGTTCTTCCGACTGGGGCTGGGTGATCGGCGAGCATTACTGTTTTGTTACCTTACCACAAGGAGTGGACGTGTCGCTTTTCAACCGGCAGCTGGATGCTTTTATCAAGCGGCATATTCCTGCCCGCTACGCAGACGTGGCAGGAATGCAACTACAGCCGCTAACGGAAATGCATTACGACACCCGCATCGATATTTTTACCGGGCATCCTTTCAGCCGGGCGCTGATCACTGCGATCAGCCTTATCGGCCTGTTCCTGCTGGTAATCGCCTGCGTAAATTTTATCAACCTGGCTACCGCTCAGGCGGTCAACCGTTCCAAAGAAGTCGGCATCCGGAAAGTGCTAGGCAGTGACCACCCGCAACTGATGCTCCAGTTCATGAGCGAGACCTTCATCCTGACCCTGGCAGCGTTATTGATCGGTACGCTTGTCTCCGGGTTCTGCTTAAGCCTGCTAAACCGGTTGCTGGAAACTCATCTGAGTATAAACTTATTGTTCACCCCGGCCGTCCTGCTTTTCCTGCTGCTTACATTGATCGGCGTTACTTTCCTCGCCGGTTTTTACCCTGCGCTGGTCCTGTCAGGCTTTAACCCGATCGGGGCTTTTCGGAACAAGATCAAAGCGGGCCGTTCTAGCGGCATTTCGCTCCGCCGTGTCCTGGTCGTATTTCAGTTCGGTATCGCGCAGGTACTCCTTATCTGCACGCTGGTGATCATCTCCCAGCTGAATTACTTCAAAAACAAATCATTGGGGTATAACCGGGATGCCATTGTGACCATACCCATTCCAAATGACAGTCTGAGCAGGAGCAGGCAGGCAGGCCTGCGGGATGACCTGTTACAACAACCCGGCATCGAGGGCGTCAGCTTTAGCCATAGCAGTCCTTCCGATGTAAATGCCTGGTTTAGCTCTATCCATTTTGATCACTCGTCCGAAGAGACCGACTTCGGTGTCAGCCTGAAATTCGCGGATGCCGACTATTTCAAATTGTACAAACTACAGTTTGTAGCGGGCGGGCCTTATCAGGCAGCAGATACCCCGCGTGGCTATGTCATTAATGAGACGCTGGTCAAAAAGCTTGGCTTAAAAAATGCACTGCAGGCGATCGGCAAAACAATCAATTTAGGCGGGAACGCCCATACCAATTTTCCCGTAGTTGGCGTGGTACGGGATTATATCACGGGTTCATTGAAAAATGCCGTCCCCCCGGTATTAATGGGTTCGTACAAAGGAAGCTACCAGTTACTTAGTGTGAAGATAAAGCCTGGCCAATTGCAACAAACACTAACAAAGATCGAGCAACAGTTCAATGCAGCGTTTCCGCAGGCTTTATATGAATACAATTTCGTGGATGATCAAGTGGCACGTTTTTATAAGACCGACACCCAGCTTTCGCAGCTCTACCAGATCGCGGCCGGTATTGCGATACTGATCTCCTGCCTCGGACTTTTCGGCCTCGTCTCGTTCATGGCCGTCCAGCGAACCAAAGAGGTCGGCATCCGCAAAACGCTCGGCGCTTCGGTCGGGCACATTGTTTACCTGTTTTCGAAAGAATTCACGCTCCTTGTAATCATCGCCTTCGTTATCGCCTGTCCTGTCGGTTACTACCTCATGCAACAATGGCTGCAATCGTTCGCATACCGTGTCGAGTTAGGCCCAGGCGTATTTTTGCTGGCAATCGCGTTTTCTGTGCTCATCGCCTGGATAACTGTCGGCTACAAAGCCGTCAGGGCAGCGTTGGTAAATCCAGTCAAAAGCCTGCGAAGCGAATAGGCGGTGACTGTATTGATATTATTATAAGCTGCAAAAGATGCCGCGGTTATTGCTCAACAGCTGTAACCAGGCAATTGGGGTAGTATATGATCTGCCTGCAAATAAATAATTAGTCGTATGAACTACCGCAAAAACTGTTGCATCAACTCATGAAAATTATATTCCCAAAAAATATTTTTAAATCATCTGATAAGATTTGATTTTTCAAACGCTATATAAATAGAAACCAACCACTAGATTGTCCATGATTGATCCGAAAGTGCAAGAACTGCTTCGGCGGTATGAAGAAGGCTTGTGTACTCCTGACGAAAGACGGGCCGTAGAAGCCTGGTATGATAAACAAGCTTCTTTGCAAGCTGAGCCTGAATTGGAAGATTTTCAGCAATTGGAAAAGGAAATGCGGCACCGCATCCCTTTGGGTTCTCCAGCTTTTGGCCGTCGGATCAGAAATTGGGCAATTGCTGCATTGGTCATGGCGGGCATCGGCATTGCCTGCTTGACGTATCCCTACGGGCAACAGCATATTTCCAGAGTAATAAGTAAGATTATTTTTGCTGCATTATCCAATTATGTAGAAGTAGTTCTTTCATTTTATTTACTTAAATGGTTTTGACTGTAACAGGTCCAGGGGTTTGGATCCCTCTTTCAATTGCTTTTAAAAATACCTGTCTGCAAAACTGTTATTCTGTTCTTAGGCTTTTTACCGGATCAGTTAACGCAGCTTTCATGGATTGAAAACTTACTGTTAACACGGCAATCAATATTGCCAGTATACCTACTCCTGCAAAAATCCACCATTGTATGATAATTCTATTAGCAAAGCTGTCCAGCCATCTGTTCATGCTCCACCAGCATAACGGCGTGGCAATGATAATGGCGATGAGTATCAGTTTTACGAAATCCTTTGTCAACAGTTGCACTATAGCTGCTACGCTGGCGCCCAGTACTTTGCGGATACCTATTTCTTTAGTGCGCCTGCTGACATTGTAGGCAGTCAATCCCAGCAACCCCAGGCAGGTAATGAAGACAGTGAACGCTGAGAAAATGCTGACGATTTTACCAAACCGAATATCTACTTTATATTGGCGGTCGTACATTTCATCCATAAAATAATAGTCAAACGGATGACCGTTGAAATTCGCCCGCCAGGTTTTTTCAACTGCAGTGAGATCGGCGCGGATATTACTCCCATCCATCTTCAGCAGATAATAGCCATAGGGAGGGGTCTCATCATACGAGTGGATCATAGGCATCTGTGGTTCTTTCCAGGACCGCTGGCGATAATTTTTCATCACCCCTACTATCGTATGATACTTGCCATCGCTAGACCGAAATGAAATTTTTTCTCCTATAGCTGCTGCTACTGAGGGGAATCCCAACAAACGGGCTGCTTCTTCATTGATGATGACATCTTGCTTGTTTTCTGAACCTGCAAAGAAATTACGACCAGCTACCATGGTAATTCCCAAAGCCGGAATAAAGTCAGCGTCAATACAATAGTGATAATAATTATATCCTGCGTGCACCTCATCCCCCATCCTCGTGATAGAATTATTTGTATTCATAAAACCTTTATCCAGGCCGGGAACCGAGCCGGCCCAGGCTACCTTTTTAATGCCAGGTATTCTCAGTAACTCGCCTTTAAATGCCATCCTATGCTGCAAATTCAAAGAATCCCATTCTCCTCCAGCGCATCTTACTATCAGCGTTTGTTGGATATCCATACCTATTTGCTGGCTGCGCAGATAAAGAAGTTGTTGATATATAATTAAGGCAGCTGCCAGCACTATAATGGCAACCGAAAATTGGCTGACCACCAGCGTTTTTCTCAACCAGCCTCCCTTTGGCGCGTTAGTAAAGCTTCTGTTGGTCACGCTCATGGGTTTTACTGCCGATAACACAAAGGCAGGGTACAACCCTGTTAATAAACAAATGAAAACAAATAAACCGATACTTATGATCCAGAAGCCAGTATCGCTAAAAATGCTGGTGTTGAAAGGTTTATCAACTAGGTTCAAATATATGGGCGCTACTATTCTAATGATGATAAGCGCCAGAACAAATGAAAGTATATTGATCAATAGCGAGTCTGTCAGAAACTGTTGGATGAGCGATAACCTGGAGGAACCCAATACTTTCCGGATGGCAGCCTCCTTAGATCTTTCAACAGACCGGGCTGTGGTCAAATTCACATAATTAATAGAACCTATTAATAAGACCAGGCCGGCGATTACAAGCAGAAAATTTACCGTTCTTGCGTCACCATTTATTTCCGGTTCAAATTCTTTATGAGAATACAAATGTATTTTTCTGATAGGTTCCGCTGTGAATATTTCATTTTTCAATTTTTCTTTAGAAAAAATTCTGAGCTTTTGATTAAAGGAAGTAAGATCAACACCCGAAGACAATTGCAGATACAGGTAATTATTATTGCTTGTCCAGCTATCTACTTTATGGCCGAATTTTTCAATGAAAGAAAAAGGAAGCAGCACATTCATTTTTAAGTGCGTGTTTTCCGGCATATCTCTGATCACGCCTCTTATGGTTACAATATTTCCTCCAATTTTTAATGTTTGGCCGAGCACATTCCTGTTTCCGAAAAATTTCTCTGCTATCGTTTCTGAAATAACGGCATCGGTGGCTCCCCTCAGTATTGTTTGCTTATTTCCCTGGATGAATTGAAAGTTGAAAATGGAAAAAACAGCGGGATCAGCCGCGAATATTCTATCTATCAGAAAAGATTTATTTTCCCCATCGCTTACTTCATTCATTTTAAGATTCTGTATCCTTGCATAATCCACGATTTCAGGCATTCTGAGTTTTAACTCCGGAGCTGCGGCGGGATAGGTTCCAGCATCGGTGGTCACATATTCCCCTCCTTTGTACAAATCAAGCGTTACACGGTAAATATGCGCTGCTTTTTCATGGACATTTTCATAGCTGTATTCGAATCTTGCATAATGAATGATCAATAGGGAAGCAGCGATGGCAAGTGCCAAACCGCCTACATTCAGAAGGGAATAAAATTTATCTTTCTGCAGGTTGCGCCAGGCAAAGCGAATATTGTTCATAGAGGTATGCCATTTAAAGATAACTGTTTGCAACAGCTTTTATGCCATAGCTAATGAGATTTATTTTCAGGTAACTAACAAATAGTATAAAATGATTAATTGTTCGGAAACGGACAGGGTATGTTCTATTGCGCGCTCTGGCAAGCAAGCCAAACTTTTAGGGCTCTTTTTTTTCATGTTCCAACTACAAATGAATGGATGGTGAGCCATGTAATTGTTAAATGCTCAAATAAAGATGATTGTATTTAGTATAAGCAGATCAGATCTGCTGGATATACTGTGACATAGAAAGATGAGATAATATTCCAGCTTTCAATGCATCTTTATATTTAATTTACCTATACGATGGTCATAATACCAATTTTCATAACTATTGATATTATACAGTTTCATAAACTCCGGTTGCAGAGACATTAAATCTGTTAAGCAATCATTTTTGTAGTGCTCGAAGTTTTGTTTTGATGATAAGCTCATTGCTGTTTATTTGTCCAAAGTAAACTTAATATAATCATTTAAAAAAACGGCTCATCACCACGAATGGTCGGACGACTAACTCTTTCGAATTTTTTGTTTTACAGAGGAGCTATTTTTCAATGAACCAATTGAATATCTTTATTTCTATACTTCTCATGATAATGACAGTTCTGTCCAGCCATAAGCTCTACTTATAAATTACTGTCGTAATGATTCATCTACTATTCGTTAATTATATCTTGTAGTGATTTGTCATCAACTACAGGGATATTGATCATAGCCTACTAGAAACCTATATTTTATACATTAACTGGATTCTTTTGTTTCCCTAAGCCTTGCAGATCTATCAGACATTAATAATGCGAGTAAATCGAAATCAGATAAGCTAAATCTGATAAATAAAGTCGGTGGCTACTCCAAAGGAATTATTTTACGAAAGAAGTCTTATAAAGGTCATAGTTTAGATGTAAAATATAAGATTGGAGGTAAGGAATATAATTATAGTACCCTACTCTATTACTCCTGTTCTTGCCGCAACAAATCAGACGGCGAAATATTGAACTGCTTTTTAAACGCAAAAGAAAAATGCGATAAGGTTTCAAAGCCCAGTTCCACATATATATCAGATGGCCTTTGATGTTTCTTTTCAATCAAAAAATAGGCTTCCGCTAAACGCCGACGTACCAGCCAGTGGTTTGGCGTGTCGTCAAATATGCTTTTAAAATCCCGTTTGAAAGCCGACAGGCTACGTCCACTCAGATAAGCAAAACGCTCCATGCTTACATTGAATTTGTAGTTACTGTTCATAAATGCTTCCAGGTTTATTTTTTGCGGAATACCGTAATCAAAAAATAAACCCGCCAGCTCAGGCATTTGCTTCAATAAGATCAGTAACAACTCCTCCCGCTTCACATTTGCGAATACCGGCTCCAACTTCCCGGATTTATAATAGGGAATCAGCGAGTGGATAAAATGCGCTGTCAGCTCGTTAGGCGGCAAGCATAAAACCGCTTCTGCACACTTGAATTTGCAGGATTCAGCGGGATGGGCAGCCTGAAATTTCTTCAAAAAGCTTTCATCCAGGGTGATAAATACTTTGGCAATTTCGCCATCTACCTTCTCCCTGACATAACGAAGCAAATTATTTTTACGAATAAGTCCCGCCTGTCCCGATTTGAAATGATAGGTTTTGTTCCCGTCATATAGGTGCATGCTCCCTTTGATCACATAACAAAAGGTATGCTCCGGAACAAACTGTTCCGCTGATATTTCCCCAATGATATAAGTTTTCACATCTTTCATTGCCTGTCAAATTTACAATATCTGCTTAAACCTGGGTTAGTAAGGCTCGGGTTTCAGCCACAACGCGGTCTTGAAACCCAGTATCCTGAGCTAATTTAGAACCCAACATAGGCCGACCCTTTTCATCGAAATAAACGCCGGTTTTCCCCGGCTGGTTTGTCAGGATACCCGTTATGGTTTTGGCTGTTTTTTCCGGCGTGCTTTTATATTCGGCTACGGCAGGGATCAATGAAAATATTTTGCCAAACAGGTACCGTACTATAGCATTGGTGTCCTCGCCACCAAGATTGGTTCCATGGGTTATTCCCGGCTCTACCGCATTGACATGTAACCTCGGATTTTCCCGTGCCAAAGCCATCGCCGCTACCAGCATACATTGCTTTGAGGTGGAATAAGCGTCCATTCCTGCCATTTTAGAACCGCCTGCGAGCCACTCCCCCCGGGCGCTGGCCTCGGCAGAGATATAACGACCGCCTTTAAGTCCCATCATTTTTACGGGTTTACGCTCCGGGTCTTCAATGGCGGATACCACAAATAATACATGGGCGCCATCGGGAAGATGAGCCGCCAACGCTTCCGTCAATGCAAAGGGGCCGAGATGATTGGTCGCATAAGTCAAATCCCAGCCCTGGGCACTTTTACGCGCCTTCCGTGACATGATACCCGCGTTATTGAGTAAGCCAGCTATCGGCAGGCCAAGTTCGATGATTTGCTTTGCCGCAATTCGCACACTGCTGATATCCGAAATATCGCAAACGATGGATACCGCTTGCTGTCCGTTTTTCCTGATACTCGTTTGTACCCGGTCAAGTTTTTCTTTATTACGGCCAACCAGGATCACTGTGCCATGCTTTGCCAGTTCCATGGCGGTTGCCAGACCAATGCCTGAAGTAGGGCCGGTAATGATATAGGCTCTTTGCATATTTGTCATAATGTGTAGGACAAAATTACGCGCACGACTATGACAGGGTTATCCTGAGAAGTCCAGACTGAATTTCCTGAGCAGCTCAATTACAGGTCAGTTTTATACATTGAAGGGTCGTAAAAGCAAAAGAATGCTGCTCCGGTAAGGACTCCCCTTAACTTTGGCCAATACCTCGGCAATACGATGAAATGCCTTGAGAGAAAGTTTGATTTTGAACACAATGAGCTGGCTATATCAACCCTCACAGAAACGCTGGCTGCATTCTCTTTAAAACCGGCTCAGCATGTGGCCGATATACCGGAACAACAATTGATCACTCCCCCCAAAAAAGCACCCGGAATCAGTTTGATCTAAACTTCTCCTTGAAAGCAATTGGCGTGAGATCGGTTTTATTTTTAAACAGCTTATTGAAGGACTGCGGATATTCAAATCCCAGCTTATAAGCAATTTCAGCCACGGAAAGATTGGTTGCTGAAAGGTACTCCTTCGCCTTTTCAATCAACTTTTCGTGGATATGTTGCTGGGCATTCTGTCCCGTAAGATGCCGAAGCATATCACTCAGGTAACGTGGCGACAGGTTTAATGCCGACGCCAGGTACTCAACAGTTGGCAACCCTGTATGTAATCCCTCCTCGTTTTCAAAATATCGCTCCAGCATATCCTCTAATTGCGTTAACAGGGAGTGGTTAGCAGGCTTACGGAAAATAAACTGCCGTTTGTAAAATCGGTTGCTGTAATTTAACAGGGTCTCGAGATGCGAAACCACTATATCCTGGCTAAAATCATCCACAGGGTGCTGAAGCTCTTCCTGTATATTTTCCAACAGGTGAAGGATGATCTCTTTTTCTTTATCTGAAAGGTGCAATGCCTCATTACTATCATACGAGAAAAAACCAAAACGCCTGATATGTTTACCTAAAGGATAACTGCGGATAAAGTCAGGATGAAACAGCAACGAAATACCAAAGTATTCAGTATCGTTTGAGGTTGCTATGAGTTGAGAAGGCGCAACAAACGTCATCGTCCCGTCGTCGAAATCATAATAGCTTTGTCCGTAGCCAGTACGGCCTTTCATTTTTTTCTTGTATGATATGCTATAGAAGTCGAAAATAAAATTGGCCGGCAGTTGTTTTTTATTCATCGCAAGCTGGGTATTATCAAACACGCTGACCAGCGGGTGCAATGGTCCAGGCAATTCCAGCACCCGGTGCAACTCAATGATAGACGAAAACCGGTATGGATATTTAGTGTCTTTCATCACAGCTTTGATTGTTTAAATTTAAATTGCCGGCCTTATTATTAAGCGCTTATTGCCCTAAAAATGTTTGCGCCATAAATTGGCGGAATGCTTCATCGCCTAATTGTACTCGTTGCTGATAAATAGCTTTCGCATCTTCCCCTGCCAGGTAGCGCAACTGGTCTTTCCCGTCCGTAGCAGCTTCAAACACTACTTCGGCGATCTTTTCTGCGGGTGTAAACGTAACACCGTCCACATTGGCAAAGAAGCGATTGAACAATTCATCATACGCGGGGTGAAAAGCTTTGTCGTAAGAGCGGCTTATAAAATCGGTTGCTATCGCGCCCGGCTCCACCACTTTTATACCCACATGTATATTTCTAAGCTCGTAGACCATGCTTTCGCTCCAGCCTTCCAGTCCCCACTTGGTGGCATGGTAGAGTGATGAGAACGGAAATCCGATCAATCCACCCAATGAACTTGTAGAAATAAAAAGCCCCTGACCTCTGGTGCGGAAGTACGGGATAAATGCTTGTGTTACCCGGATAACACCCAATAGATTGGTATCGATCTGCCGCAATAACTGATCTTCCGATATCGCTTCCAAAGGTCCTGATAAGCCATAACCTGCATTGTTAAATACTACATCCACCTCAAAGTCACGGGTAACTTTTTCTGTAATAGCACTGATCTCCCTTGTATTGGTGACGTCCAGTGGTAATACAATAATGTCAGGTAGCTGGTTCAACTCCGTCTCTTTATCCGGGTTCCGCATCGTGGCAATCACCTGCCAACCCTTGTCATGAAACAGTTTTGCGGTAGCCTTACCCAAACCAGATGACGCCCCTGTAATAAAAATAGTTTTGCTCATTTTATTTGCTGTATTTGATAGCACAAAGTTCAGCAGCAGGCACGCCTCAGATGTATCCGTATTGAGTTTCTATGTATCCAAAAGTACCTGTAAGGACTGATCAGAACTTTTAAACCGGTCGCAACTGATTACGCCCCCGGCAACTTGCCAGGTGAATAACCATATTGTTTTTTAAAGGCAAATGAGAAATGCGACAGGTCTTCGAAGCCGGTATCCAGGTAAACCTCCGAAGGCTTTCTTCTTTGCTCCACTATCTGATAGTGAGCCAGTTCCAGTCGCTTATGTGTTAACCAACGTCCTGGCGAAGTATTGAATGCATTCTTAAAATCTTTTTTGAAGGTAGTCAGACTTCTGCCGGTTAAGTATCCAAACTTTTCAAGCGGCAGGTTAAACTGGAAGTTTTGTTCCATAAAAGTCACCAGGTCTATTTTACCCGGCGCTTCAAAGTGCCCGAGTAAGCCATCCGTCGCAGGATCGATTGCTCGTAAAATACGAATAGCTTCTTCTACCTTAAATGCGGCGATGTCGGCGGGCAGCGCATCGGCTAAATCAAAATAAGGCTGCAAAGAGTTAAACAAGCTTTGCAGCAAAGGGTGATCCGCAAAGATCACAGGCTCCTGGCTATGTTCCACTATCGGCGGGATTCCCTTGTAATATTGCTCCAAACGGTCCTTCCTGAAAACCACCGAGATCGCCACGCACGCATGTCCGTCCAGGGGCAGCTTGCTCATCCGCGCCAACTGGTCACGTGGTAACAGGGCCGTATCGCCCGCCCGGAAACGATAGCTGCGGTCAGCAGCCGCAATCCGCATCTCACCCGAGATCACGCGTACCAGTGCCGGTTGTGAGAGCATGAGCTCCCGGCTGTAATGGACTTCCTTTTTACAGGATATAAAGACTTCTGCGACTTCCTGCATAACTTAATTTACAACAAATTTAAACGGACCAGGCTTTCAGCTGCCGCCAAAATCGCATCTTTCGGCGAACGCGGCGACCAGCCAAGCAACGCGATCGCTTTGGCACTGGTCAGGTTCATCGGTATGCCCAGTAAAGGCACCATACTTTTCACCATCGGGTCTTTGAGCGCGGCAATGCGCAACACAATATCCGGCAGCTGCATAGCCTTCACCTTGTCAGCCTTATGGCCCAGGTTGGCTTTCAGGATCTTTGCCACCTCCACCAGCCAGATACTCTCGCCGCCGGTAGCAATAAAGCGCTCTCCCTTCGCTTTCTCATCAATCATCGCCCGCAGGTGTAGATCAGCCACATCCCGCACATCAACAAAACAGGAGTTGATCTTCGGGCAACCAGCCATTTTTCCCGTCAACAGGTTTTTGACCAGGTAAATGGAATGCGAGTAATCCGGCCCTAATACCGGCCCCATCACCGCGGCAGGGTTCACGACTGACAATTCCAGCTGGCCGCCCTCGCTTGCTATAAAATCCCAGGCTGCTCTCTCCGCCAGCGTTTTTGATTTCTGGTAGGCCGGTGCATGAGTAGTATCAGTCCATACGGTTTCATCATAAGGTGCTGTTTGCTTAGGATGGCCATACACGATGGCACCGATGGCAGACGTCAGTACAACCCGTCTCACGCCCGCATCCCTGGACGCCCGTAACACCCGCAGCACACCTTCCCTGGCAGGAATGATCATCTCATCCTCATGCCTGAAATTCAACTTAGGTGTTGGCGATGCAACATGCAGCACGAAAGTGCAATCTTTTACCGCTTCTTCCCAATGTACATCGCTTGATAAATCAGCTTGTATGAATGTCAACCGTTCACCGGCCTCTACCCCTCCTTCACGCAGCATTGATCTTACAGCAGTTTCCCTGTTCAGATCACGAAGTGTTGTTCTAACCCGGTAACCGGCATTTAGTAATTGCAGGATGCAATGCACAGCAATAAAGCCCGCGCCACCTGTAACGAGCACCATTTGCCCCGTATTTGAATCTGTGTTCATCATCTCATGTTTTGATGATGCAAAATTCGGCGTAAAGCCCACACGGCGTTTTGTTTAAAAGGCGCAATATGTTTTGTTTAAAAGGCGGCCTTCTCGGTTTGGTGAATCAATTCCATCAGTTCCAGTCCGTCATTAAAAGAGGGCGCTGTAGAAGTATTGTTCTGAAGGAGAAATGAAGAGCATGCATTCTAACCCCACAAGGCTGATGAACCTGCTCAGCCTTATTACTATCAGCAGCGAAAACCAGTAACATCACACCAGCGTAACCCAGGTCGGATTTATATAAAAAAAAGTCTATTTGGCACAAAACAATTCCCCTTCGATACCAGTAAATTCGTATCAATCAATTGAGCCTGAGCAAATAAACCGGCTATATCATGCTAAATAGCTTTTCCAACCATGCCAGGCCTGCGTCAATTGAAGTACTTTCTGAACATTGTTGGTAACCTGGTCTCGACGTTATGAAATTTTCAAGCCACGTAAATGAAAAAAAAGCTGCTCCTGATTTTTTTAGTACTATGTGCTGTGTGCCGCTTTGCATTCGGCCAAAATGATACTTACCTGCTTGCAGGAACTAAAATATCGCCATTTCCTGATGAGGCGGTGGTATTAAAATCTTCATGGATTAAACAACGCGAAGAACTGAACACCGCCTACCTGTTATCACTCGACCCTGACAGGCTGCTGCATAACTTTCGGGTAAACGCGGGACTGCCATCTACTGCCCGGCCTTTATCGGGATGGGAAGACCCAGGCGTCGGCCTCCGTGGACATTTCACTGGCCACTACTTATCTGCCGTTGCATCACTGGCAGAAAGGAACAGGGATACTACAGCAATACACCGGCTGGAATATATCGTTAACGAATTGTACAAGTGCCAGCAAGCCCTTGGCAACGGTTACCTGAGCGCATTCCCGGAAAAAGATTTTGATACGCTGGAGAAAAAGTATGGAGGCGTATGGGCACCGTATTATACCCTCCATAAAATTATGCAGGGGCTTTTAGACGTTTACGTTCGTACAGGTAACCAGAAAGCATATGTAATGGTGAACAAGATGGCAACTTATGTCGAAACAAGAATGAGTAAACTAAGCCCCGAGACCATCGACAGAATACTCTATACGCCTGAAGCCAATCCTTCTAACGAAGCAGGCGGCATGAATGATGTATTGTATAAGCTTTACGAAGTCTCCCATAATCCCCGGCACCTGGCCCTGGCTAAAGTCTTTGACCGGGATTGGTTCCTCAAACCATTGGCCGGTAATCAGGATATCCTGTCAGGACTTCATTCTAACACACATATTGTATTGGTGAATGGATTCGCGCAAAACTATATCATTACCGGGGATACATTGTATCAACACGCCGCACAGAATTTTTGGGATATGCTGATCCATCATCACGCATACGCTAATGGTTCCAGCAGTGGTCCGCGTCCAAATGTCGTTACCCCCACCTCGCTGACATCTGAGCACTGGGGCGTACCTGATCACCTCAGCAATACAATGACAAAGGAAATAGCAGAGTCCTGTGTATCACACAATACACAAAAACTAACCGCTATGCTATTCTCCTGGACCGGTGATGCCAAATATGCGGATGCCTACATGAATACTTTTTATAATTCCACAATGGCCCTGCAAAATGCCCGGAACGGGACAGTCGTTTATCATCTACCTTTGGGTTCCCCGCAAACAAAAAGGTTTTTAAAAGACGACGATTTCCGTTGCTGCAACGGATCGTCCGTGGAGGCATTTGCAGCATTGAACACCGGTATCTATTACCACAACACTGCTACATTATGGGTGAATATGTATATCCCGTCTCAATTAAACTGGAAAGCAAAATCGTTCTCTTTGGAACAAAGCGGCAACTTTTCGACTGACTCAGTTGTAGCATTTACCATCAAAGAAGCGAAAAAAGAAACGCTGACCTTAAATATGTTAATCCCAGATTGGTCGGGGAAATTTGAGGTGTACATCAATGAGCAGCAACAACCGATCAATGCAGCCCCCGGTTCTTACCTGTCATTGCAGCGGGTATGGAAGAAGAATGACAAAATCAGGCTGGTATTCCACTACGATTTTTACCTGAAGTCAATGCCCGATGATGAAAACGTTTTTGCCATTTTTTACGGCCCGCTGATGCTGGCCGCCGAAACGGATGCTGAATTCATATTGAAAGGCCGCAAAGACGATATTCTAAAAAATATCACATCGACAGGCGATCATACATTCCAGTTGAGAAACGGAGAAAATACATTTGTGCTGCGCCCACTAAGCGACATCAATCAACAATCTTTTGGTGTTTACGCGACGATCAGGAATTATTAATTCATCTCTGTAACTTATCTGAACACATATGAAGAGAAGAAATGTACTAAAAGGTATAGCATTAGGACTATCGTCGTTGTACCTTTCCAAAAGTTATGCAGGCGCCTTGTTGAATGCGCCTTACTCTGCAGGGCCTTTTAAACCCACCTGGGATTCACTGTCACAATACCGGGTGCCTGAGTGGTTCCGCGATGCGAAATTTGGGATGTGGGCACACTGGGGGCCACAATGTCAACCCGAATTTGGCGATTGGTATGCACGCGAAATGTATATGGAAGGCGGCTGGAAGTATAACTACCATGTGCAAAAATATGGCCATCCTTCAAAATTTGGCTTCAAGGATGTGATCAATGAGTGGAAGGCCGAACAATGGAACCCTGAAGAACTGGTGGCGCTTTACAAGAAAGCAGGCGCTAAATATTTTATGGCGATGGCCAACCACCACGATAACTTTGATATGTGGGACAGTAAATACCAGCGGTGGAACGCCGCCCGCATGGGCCCTAAAAAAGATATCATCGCCGGATGGGCCAGGGCAGCAAAAAATAATGATCTACGATTCGGCGTAAGCGTACATGCCGCCCATGCCTGGAGCTGGATGGAAACCGCACAGCGGGCGGACAAAACCGGCCCGATGGCAGGCATACCATATGATGGCCACCTCACTAAAGCCGATGGCAAAGGCAAATGGTGGGAAGGAGAAGACCCCCAGGAGCTGTACGCCCAAAACCATGCCCTGAGCGAAAACAGCCAGGATAACGGCATGATCCATAAACAGTGGGCCTGGGGTAATGGCGTATCAGTACCTACCAAAGCATACTGCGAAAAGTTCTATCATCGCACCATCGAGTTGCTCGATAAATACAGTCCTGACGTCATCTATTTCGATGATACGGTGTTACCATTATGGCCTGTTAGCGATGCCGGACTACGCATAGCCGCTCACATGTATAATACCAGCATCAAACGCCACGGAAAGTTAGAAGCGGTGCTGTTTGGCAAAGTGCTCAACGACCAGCAACGCAAGTGCATGGTCCTCGATATCGAGCGGGGACAGAGTAATATCATAGAGTCCGAGCCCTGGCAAACAGATACGTGCCTGGGTAACTGGCACTACGAACGCTCATTGTATGATAACAACGGATATAAAACAGCCGAAACTGTCATCCATGCACTCGTCGATGTAGTGAGTAAAAATGGGAACCTCATGCTCAACGTTCCGGTACGCGGCAACGGTACTATTGACGATAAAGAACGCGCCGTGGTGGAAGGCATTACCGAATGGATGCGCATCAATAGTGAAAGTATTTACAACACCCGCCCATGGACCACGCTTGGTGAAGGCCCGGCACTTGAAGACGTAGCACCACTTGTAATGCAGGGATTTAATGAGGGCAAAGGAAAACCTTTCAGTGCTGCCGATTTCAGATTCGTCAAAAAAGGAAATGTGCTATATGCCACCATGCTGGGCTGGCCGGGCAATAACCAGGCTATCATTAAAAAACTGGCGCTTAATAGTGTACCCAAAGTACAACGTGTGAGTTTGCTGGGCGCTGATGCCCCACTGGATTTTGAACAAACCGGGGAGGGGTTGAAAATAAATCTGCCACAAAATCGCCCGGGCAATATTGCATACGTGTTTAAAATTAATGGAGCTATTGCCTGATAATTTGGGATTGCCATAGCTTAACGCTAACGCTTAAATGACTGGATATCGCTTGTAGACTTATATTCCAGTCATCAACTCCTGATAATTGCAGATTATGATTCGTCAAATGATTATTGCAGGCTTTGTTGCCTCCCTGCTTTGTTTTGATAAAGCCAGTTGCCAAACTAAACAAGCAGACCCGCTATGGGGCAACTGGACTCACTGGGGAGACCAGCTCGATGGCACTTACCGTAACCCGGTCTTACCTGGTGATTACAGTGATGTGGACTGCATCCGGGTAGGGACTGACTACTATGCAGTGTCGTCCACGTTTCAGTACTCGCCGGGTTTTGTGATCCTGCATGCGAAGGACCTGGTGAACTGGCACATACTAGGCCACGTCGTCAACGATATTTCGGTGATTTCACCCGCCATGAATTATACAAAAATGGATCGCTATGGCCGTGGCATCTGGGCGGGGGCCATCCGCTATCATAACAACCGTTTCTGGGTCTATTTCGGCGATCCGGACGAAGGCTATTTTATGAGTTCCGCCACACGGCCCGAAGGCCCATGGGCACCTTTAAAGCATATATTGGCCGAAAAAGGCTGGGATGACTGCTGCCCGTTTTGGGATGATGACGGACAGGGATACCTGGTAGGCACCAAATTCGCAGATAATTATAAAATACACCTGTTTAAAATGTCGGCAGATGGAGCTTTGATTGATAGGGAGAGCGACAAAGTGATATATCAGTCACACGGCAGCGAGGCAAACAAGCTATACAAAATAAATGGCTACTATTACCACCTGTTTAGCGAGGTGCGCAACAACGTGAGGGTCCTTATGATGGAGCGCGCCAAAAACATCTGGGGCCCATATGAAGGTCCGCAGCAGTTAAGCGAAGGTCAGCCACAATTTAACGAACCGAACCAGGGCGGACTAGTGCAAACTCCTGACGGTAATTGGTACTTCTTAACCCACCATGGCTCTGGCGACTGGTCAGGCAGGATACTAAGCCTGTTACCTGTAAACTGGACGAATGGCTGGCCAATCATTGGCCAACCCAATGCAGCCGGCATCGGCGAAATGGTATGGCAGGCTCCTATGCCGGTAACCGGAACCAGCCGGGTAGTTCCACAAAGCTCGGATGAATTTTCCGGTAGCATACCCGGCCCCCAGTGGGAATGGAATTACCAGCCCCGCGCCGACAAATGGTCCTTAACTCAAAGAAAAGGCTGGCTCAGACTACACGCCTTCAAACCGCTCAAAAACGACCTGCTGTACGCCGGCAACACCATTACCCAACGCTGCTACCGCACCACCGCCAACGAGGCTATCGTTAAAATTGACCTCAGTGGCATGGCTACCGGCCAACGCGCAGGGCTATCACACTTCGGTGCCCCCTATTATGCAGCAGCTGGAGTGGTAAAAACCAGCCGGGGTAAACAATTACAGTTTTTTACTAAAGACACCATCACCGATGGCCCCATCATCAAAGGCAATACCATTTGGTTACGCACCGTGTGGGGACTGGATGGCAAAAGTAATTTTACATATAGTACCGATGGTAAAGATTTCAAACCTATCGGGGAAACCTATCAGTTAAGATGGGCATCATACAGGGGGGACAGACTGGCCATCTACAGTTTTAATGACTTACAGGATGCCGGTTTTATTGATGTTGATTACATGCACTATCAATATACCCACTAAATACATCTACATATGGGAACATACCTCCTGATCATCCGCATTATACCGGTTTTGTAACCATTACCGGCCTGAGTTTGGTACATACTTCCCGATCTCCACCAACACAAAGCCCTCAGGTCAAAAAGACCTGAGGGCTTTGTGTGCTGAGACCGAAATACCCGGTCATGTCATCATGATTTCAATGTTGCCGGGTCAGCGAACCATATCCCAACCTCCCGAAATATCCCGCATACCTTGCTTTACTCAGCAACTCTCATGGGAAACATAAATGCCTTCCCTTTCTTATCATAATCTCTCATTGTATTAATCAGCCATTTAGAATAGTTACTGAAATCTGTATCATTATGCTGAGAAGAAAGCTCAAATCCCTGCCCTCCCTGACTCACTACTACATAGGAGTAAAACTTACCTCTTTGACCTGTTCCCCACAAAAGACTATCCTTCGTCCGATAGAATGGAAATCCAAAATAGTCAGTAACATACTGCTTAAATTGATCATCATTCCAGGTATAGTTGTCAAAAGGCCTGAACAATGGATAAGTAAGAAAAACATCTTTCCCGTTCGTATAGCGATCATCTTCTCCGGTTAAATTATCGCCTGCTATTAGTTTAAACCCTTTCGGAAAAGTTATTTGTCCTACAGTAGTCTTAACATAGAACAGGAAAAGGAAAATAAATAAATACTTCATAAGTTGGGTTTAATTGCACTTGCTTGAAATTCTTAAAGTCGAATTTAACGTAATATTTGTATAAATACTAAATAATGACGACACTGATGGATTCTAGTACCTTTTCAACACAATTTCAGGATTGTTTAATCAGGTATAGCTTTCTATCACTATTACTAAACAACGCATATGCAAGTTTCGGATTGGTATAATACATATAAGCATCAACAATTACCGGAGGCTGGGCCTTGTTCTTGGTGAGTGTTCCTATATTCTTTCCGTTTATGTCAATCGCCGACGCATGCCATTCTTCATCGAGGTACATAAATTCCTTCAATCTGAGCGTATCATTTTTAAAAACCACATCAGTAAAAAGATTGCCGTGGTAAAGTTCTTTATTAAAACCTGGCGCGTTGCCTCCGCCTCCTGAGAAACGCACCTTTTCCTGCACTGTCTTCTGGAAATAGCGGTACTGAATATTAGCAGTCTGAATCACCTCTTTATCACCACTAACGGCTGTATTGATACGCCTAAAAAGATTATTTAATAATAACTTTTGTGTGTAAGAATAAGGAAAATGCCTGTTAACATCCAATGTGGTGTAAAACTGAAAGCATTCGTCATTTACAAAGTAGTTTAATATTGCGTAAGTCTTTATCGCCTGTGTCGTCTGGATTTCATCTCCAGTTGACTTTTGCGGTTCAGGACTTTCCACCTGATAGTCTACATAAACGGTCATCGATTTTTCAACGATGGCAGCGAGTTGTTCCTGCTGCTTCTCTACCTTCCAATCCAGCTGCCCGTTTTTTACAGTAGCGTGAATCGGTTGCTTACTGCCATCAAAACTCCATTTGTAATATTGATGCGTATCTTTATCTATGATAAAGCCCTTAACGAAGACAATGTTTGTATGTCTGCTATTGATCATTAAAGAGTCAATGATATCTCCTGTGGGGCTGATCTTGTAGAATAAATTTTCTGTTTTGCCCGATACCGTGTAGATGATAACATGATTGTCTGAAGTTAGGAAGGACTGGATATCTTCTGTACTTTCCAGTAATAGCTGCATTGTCAGATTGCCCGATGTAATAACTTTCAGGCTATCAAGAGATTGATAATGCTCAAATTGCTGCATAAACTTCTCTGTCCTGATGCTTCTTTCTTTTGTACGTTTTAACCAGAAAATAATACAGGCACATATTGCCACAATGAACAAAAGAATATAGAACATTCTCATAAACGATAGATATATTATTAAATAATGGTAACACTTTAAAGATCAATTTTACTGGCAACGTCTATAATATCTTCAATTGAGATAATACTTGAAATTTGCCAGTAGTTAAGCCATTCAAAATATCACATTTATTACAAAAGACGCTGACCATATATATTTTTATCCCATAAGCCAATGCTCAGTCAAATTAATTGATAGCTCGAGGCGAGGACCGGCCATCAATTGTAAACAGCAATTTTCGAACCGGCGGAGTAATCGCAAACATCAGCGCGCCTCCTTTTGGATATTGCCCGAAAAAATATTGCCCATACCACATGATGACAGTTACTGCACAGGCAAATCTTCAAATCGTTGCCTCGCATAAAGAATAGCGGCGCACAAGTATTTTTTATTTTCTAATATTGATAATTTCCAAACGGGTATATCTTTTTTTAATAAATGGTAATATATAAAACAGACAATGAATAGCACAGGCAGGTAAGTTATAAGATCTTAGCATAAGAAGTCCCTGACTACAACATGCAATTCATGAAAAATCCGTTTGTACATGTTAATTACATTCAATAAAAATTCTGATATTTTTTTAAATTGCAAATAAATAGTTCAACAATACTATTTTAACACCATAATGTCAATATTTTCGGACGCTAGCGATAATGATCTTTTAGCAGCTTTCACAGCGGGTGACACCAGTGCGTATCAAGAGATATACGAACGATACTGGCAGGTGTTATTTCGCTTCTCCCGTAAAATGCTACAGGATGAAACAATCGCAAAAGACGTCGTACAGGAAGTATTCACCACTTTATGGACAAAAAGGACGACCTTAAATATTTCCGCCCCATTAGCAGCCTACCTATACACATTAACCAGGAACCGGATCCTGGATCTGGTAAAACGTTCTAAGGTTGAAAACAAATACCTGGAATCGCTAAGAGATTTCATTCAGCTGAATCACACTACTCCAGACCGGCTATATATTCAGAAAGAACTGTATGATCAAATAGAGCACGAAATTCAACACCTGCCTGAAAAAATGAGGATTGTGTTCGAAATGAGCCGCAAACAACACAAATCCAACCAGGAAATCGCAGATGAACTGCTCATATCTAAAAAGACAGTAAAAAATCAGCTGAGCAATGCCTTGAAGCTCCTAAAAAACAAATTGGGAGACTCCTTTAATATCTATCTCCTCTTTTTTTAAAAATTTTCTGCTTTTCTCTGGGACCTTCGTACCACTTAGTCGTTATGTCTTTATCTATACTATGACTAATGACTGAAAAGGATACCAAATTTGCACAGGATCTTCTTAAACGATATAATGAGGGGCGCTGCACTGAAGCAGAAAGACGCCTCGTCGACGCATGGTTTAATCACCAAGCCAGGCTAAATGATGAGCTTCCTGAGCGGGACGATATGCACCTCATCGGGCAGGAGATATGGTCCAGATTGCCAGTTAAGGATAATGTTGTCAGAAGAATGTTCTGGAAAAGGACCGCGGTTGTTACGGCAGCGGCAGCAGTACTTCTTGTCTTACTATACCTCACTGTTTTTCACCAAACACCTTTAAATAAGGGTCAATATGTAGCAAAGGCCCAAAAAGGAGCCATATCACCCGGGACATATGGTGCAACATTAACGCTTGGTAATGGGACGCAAGTAGCGCTAGGTTCAGTGAAAAACGGCGTTTTCGCAGAAGACTCAACCGTCAGGATCAGTAAATCTGCTAAAGGAGAACTGATTTACCAGGTAAAAGGAGTAACATCGGACAGACCGCAGAACAATACCCTCAGCACTGCCAAAGGTCAAACGTTCAAAGTCGACCTGCCTGACGGCTCGTCAGTTTGGCTCAACTCAGCTTCCAGCCTGACCTACTCAACCAATTTAGCCAATGCAGCTTTACGATCTGTCCGCCTGACCGGGGAAGCTTATTTTAAGGTCGCCAAAAACACAGAACATCCATTTGTTGTAAAAATCGCCGGGCATGAAGTCAGGGTATTAGGCACGGAATTCAATGTAAATGCGTACCCAAATGACGACGCCGAGACAACTACGCTGATAAATGGCAGTGTACGCTTGTCTACTTCCACCCAACAAATCACCCTGGTACCGGGCGAACAAGGTAGTGTGAGCAATGGAAAAATTGAAAAATCAGCAGCTAATGTCTATGCTGCCACGGGATGGAAAAGTAACGAATTCGTTTTTGCCAGCCAGGATATCCGGTCAATCATGAAAATGATCTCTCGCTGGTATGACGTAGATATTATTTATGAGGGTAACGTTACTACTGAAAAGATAAGTGGCAGTATTTCCAGGTTCGCAGACCTGCACAGTGTCCTTAATATTCTTCAGGCTACCGGGACTGTAAAATTTCAAATAAATGGGAATAGCATTACCGTCTCTGAAAATCGTAAATGAATAAATAAAACCAGATCATTAATCTATTTACAAACTTTATCCCGAATTATATGATAAGACAATAAATTCCTTTCCTTTTCAGTAGCACGCCAGGATCAACCAAAAGGTATCCAGACCAATGGAGTAAACAACCAACCAGTTATTAACTAAAATCTAATTAATGAAGACAAATCATTTTAATGATATAGGGACCGCTCGCTCTAAACTTTTCCGGGCACTTTCTGTATCACGTATCATCCTGATCTTTTTCTTTCTCCATTTAAGCATTGCTGCTTTTGCTCAAAAAGTCAGTTTGACCGCGGCCAATAAGCCAATAACCGACATATTCAGAACGATTAAAGAACAGACAGGGTACAATTTTGTTTTCACGGACAAACTTATTGCAGAAATTAAACCCGTCACTGTAGATTTCAAAGACCAACCATTAGAATCCGTTTTGAATATCATACTCGGGTCACAGAATGTAAACTATACTATTCAGAACAAAACCGTGGTATTGACTGGCAAAAAACCATCAGCAGATGAAGTGATCGAAGGAAGCGTAAAAGACAGGAAAACAGGCAACCCGATGAGCAATGCACTTGTATCGGTACAAGGCACTAAAATCTTTACACAAACAAATACGCAGGGACAGTTTAGAATCCAGGTACCTGCTGACGCAAAGGCGTTAGAATTCAGGTATATTGGCTACAAAACAGTCGTTGTCCAGATCAAACCGGGAGCCCGTTATGATATTTTCTTAGAGGCGCAATCAGTCGCCCTCAACGAGACGATCATCAATGGTATCTTCGAGCAGAGAAAGGAAAGCTTTACCGGTGCTGCTAAAAGTATCTCCGGGGCGGAGCTGAAAAAGGTGAGTTCTAACAATGTATTTGCTGCCATAAGTGCCCTGGACCCTTCTTTCAGGATCGTGGAGAATAACGTTGCCGGCGGCAATATCAACCAACTTCCCAACATTCAATTGCGGGGAGAAAATTCTTTTCCCAATCTTTCCGGTCAGCTATCAACTGCTCCCACACTACCGCTGCTTATTTTAGACGGATTTGAAGTTACACTGCAGCGAATTGTTGACCTGGACATCAATCTCATCAGGAATGTTACAATATTGAAAGATGCCTCTGCAACTGCCCTTTACGGTTCAAGAGGTGCTAATGGAGTAGTTGTCATCACCACAATAACACCGGCTCCCGGCAAATTCCAGGTAAGTGTTACTAACGACTTTCGCTTTACCTCACCCGACCTTTCTGTATACCATCTGCTAAATTCACAACAAAAACTGGACTTTGAAAAACGGGTAGGGATATATACGTCAACTGTTCCCAGTATTCAGACCAGTCTGGATATGCTTTATAATGAACGCTATAAAGCTTATGTAAAAGGCGTTAATACCGATTGGCTATCCATTCCCACTCAAAATGGCTATAGTAATCGTACGTCAATTTATGCGCAGGGCGGCGATGCAGTTATCCGGTATGGACTACAGGTATCCGGAGACTTTCAATCCGGGGTCATGAAGGGGCAAAACAGAAAAAATTACTCCGGACAATTCGACTTGAACTACCTGAAGTCAAAGTTTGAATTCAGAAACTCAATCCGTATTTTTCAAAATAACGCTAATGAATCGCCATATGGGAACTTCGCCGATTATGTTCGTATGAACCCCTACTGGACTCCTTATAACTCTCAGGGACAGGCATCAAAATTTGTGGAAGACTACAATTACCTTGGCTATGCATATCAAACAGCCAACCCTGTCTACGACGCTACCCTGCATTCAATAAATAGTACTAACTATTTCGGCATCTCCAACAATTTCAGCGCCCGTTACAAACCCACACAATCATTTTATATTGAAACGAGCCTGAGCATTAACAAACAAACAGGTGGCAGCGATCTTTTTTATTCGGCGGAAAGTCCGCGATTTAATGCTATCGCCGATTTGAATCAGAAAGGAAGCTACCAGTTGACTAGCAATAGTTCTACCGGCTACGAAAGTTTAACAACTGCCAATTTGAATTCAATATTCGGCAAGCATCAGATTTACTCTAACCTGGGCTTTAATATTGCAGACAACAGATCAAATTACTATACAATTGCTGCGACCGGTTTCCCTACAGATGCCTTAGATAACCTGTTATTTGCTGCACAGTATACCGGACGGCCTACAGGAGATGAAAATTCAACCCGGAGGATCGGCATGCTGTATAGCGGAAACTATATCTACGATGACCGCTTCCTTGCCAGTGTATCGGTAAGACGGGATGGATCTTCGCAATATGGCAACGAAAAACGATTCGGAACCTTCTGGTCTGTTGGCGGTGGCTGGAATATCCACAACGAGTCTTTCTTTGGGAAAAGCGATATCGTCAATCGTTTAAAAATAAGAGGTAGTTACGGTTCCACCGGTTCGCTCAATGTACCTTCATACGCCTCACAATTTCGCTACAATTTTAATTCCAGTACCGCTTACTACGATAATTTAGGTGCAACATTGGCAGGAATGGGCAATGAATTCCTTAGCTGGCAGAACGTCTATAAAGCTAATATCGGTTTGGATGCACAACTCTTCAGAAGCAGGTTAGACCTTAGAATAGAATTGTACCGCGAAAATACTAAAAATGCGGTGACACAGATTACCTTGGCTCCCTCCGCAGGCTTCAATTCCTACACGGAAAATTTCGGGGAGTTATTAAACAAGGGATTCGAGTTTTATGCCCGGTACACTGTGTGGCAAAATCCGGCATCCAGGACACTCTGGTCTGTCACCCTGAATGCATTTACCAATAAAAACACGTTAAGAAAGATCTCAAATGCACTAAAAGCTTCCAATAAGCTGCTGAACAATGGGAATCCGGACCAGGTTGCGCCCAATATGCAATTGGTGGAAGGACAATCTATCAATACCATATTCGCAGTAAGATCCCTGGGAATAGACCCCGTAACAGGCTCGGAAGTTTTCATGACCAAATCCGGAGAAACTACCATGAACTGGAATGTGGCTGACAAAGTCCCGGTCGGCATCAGTCAGCCGGTTTGGAACGGAAACTTTGGAACTAACTTTTCTCACCGCGGCTTCGAAATTGGACTCATTTTCAACTATCAACTGGGAGGGCAGTTATACAACCAAACGCTGGTGGACCGGGTGGAAGATGTAGACCCCCAATTTAATGTCGATCAAAGAGCTTACAACCTGGGATGGTCAGGTCCGGGATCCATAAGTCCGTATAAAAGAATAACAACTAACCCCAGCGTAACCAAACTGACATCCAGGTTTGTTCAAAACAATGACAACCTGATCTTAAGCTCCGCATCGTTAGGTTATAACTTTTATAACAGCCAGTTTCTTAAAAGAACCGGGCTACGCAGCCTACAACTTACCGCAATTACAAACGACGCTTTTAGAATAAGTTCAATTCAGATTGAGCGTGGTACAAGTAATCCATTTGCAAGGACCTATTCATTAACATTAAGAGCAGGTTTTTAAACTTAAGATATGAATCACAAAAAATTTCTGGCAGTATTGGTTTGCTTCGCCTTCATACTGGCCTCATGTAAAAAATATCTTGACGTTAATCCTAAATCTTCGGTATCTGAAGACCAGCTGTTCAGTTCTGAACTAGGATTTCAACAGGCGTTGGATGGGGTGTATTCGCTATTCGCTTCACGCAGTCTTTTCGGTGATAATCTCTCCATGGGCTTTGTCTCTGCACTTGCGCAGAATTATGACATTCCCACATCAAAACCACTTTACGAGAGTGCTAATCTTAATTTCACTTCGCAGGAAGTAATTAATTACGGCAACGACATCTGGACGAATGGCTATAATGCTATCGCTGGTGCCAATAAAGTCATTGAAAATACAGAGAAAAGACGCAGTGTACTTAGCGATCAGGATTATCAACGAATTCGTGGTGAAGCACTTGCTTTAAGAGCCTACATGCACTTTGAATTGTTAAGGCTATTTGGTCCTGAATATGTAAGTGGTCAAAACAAAAAGGCAATTCCCTACAAAACAGCCGTAAACCAGTTTACCGTCATTCCCTCCACTACACAGGTTGTTGTAACAAAGGTGCTGGCAGACTTAAACGATGCTGAACAGCTGCTGTGGACATCCGATCCTATAATAAGCGGAGATGGGAGCCGTAACATCAAAATGAACTACTATGCAGTTAAAGCCTTACAAGCGAGGGTATACCTTTACAGCGGGGACAATAGCAAAGCATTTGCTGCAGCACAGGTTGTGGTAAATGCCAATAAATTCCCATTCGTATCATTTGAAGCGGCAACAGCAGCCGCCTCTTCGAAAGATCGCCTCTATTTGACTGAGCAAATTTTTGGACTGCGCGTTGCTGGATTAAAAAATTGGGCCGACCCCGGATATTTCCGTGGAGGCTCCTCCATGAGAAGATCTATAAATGACTACCAAACTTTATATGAAGCCGGATCGGGCGGAGGAACAGATATCCGATTCATTGCGGGGATTGAAGCAGATAACAACAGTGGAAGTAACACAAGCTTTGTTTTCGCTTCAAAATTCTGGCAAACCTATCCCGGCATTGCCCCCTCACCTGACAGGCTCGATCAGCTGGTGCCAATGATACGCTTATCTGAGATGTATTATATTCTGGCGGAATGTGCTACAAACACTGCAGATGGAATTAACTACCTGAATGTGGTCAGACAGAACAGAAATCTGACGGCATTGCCCGGCACTCTTAGTCAAAGCTCCCTTAACAACGAAATTACGAAGGAATACCAAAAAGAGTTCCTCGTGGAAGGTCAGCTTTTCTTCTACTATAAGAGGAAAAATGTTGTTAGAATGCAATTTATGACGACAGATATATCATTGTCTCAATACATTCTTCCCATTCCGGATAGTGAGTTAGAGTTTAATCCTAATTACAATTAACAGCTATGAAATACTTACTCATACTTTTTCTGTTGGTCTTTACTTTGGGCTGTAAGAAAAGTGACATTCCCACCTACCATGGCCAGGATGGCATTAGCTTCTACACTAAATATTTTTCAGATCCTGATAGCATTAACTATTCATTTGCTTTACAGCCAACAAATAAACTACGAGATACGGTCCTGATTCCAATGCGCCTGGTCGGTAAAACGTCCACTGATCCTCGACGCATAAAACTAAGAGCAGCAGACAGCTCGACTGCCAGGGCCAATATCGACTATATACTCAATGAAATCGATCTGCCGGCGAATCAAACCTCCGTTAATTATCCGCTGATTGTCCTGAATTCGCCTGAGATGAAGACAAAAACGCTGAAGTTGATACTGGAAGTAGATCCCGGCAGTGAACTGGTTGCGGGGGCACCAGGTGTAGCCGTAGACTACTCCGAAAATTTGCAACAGATGACGGTCAACATCACCAGTCAATTGATCAAACCTAACTACTGGGATAACATCGAATTTGTCTATGGACCATTCAGCGTAACAAGGTTCCAATTTATGATAAGAGTTACGGGACTGCTAAATTTTGATCCCAATGTGATCGGGAGTAGTGAAATTTTCCGTCTCCAGGTCATGCTGAGAAATGCCATAGCAGCATATGAACTGGCAAACGGTCCACTCATTGATGAATTTGGAAATCAAGTTAAATTCTAAGCAAATGTTGAAGATCAAACTTAATATATACGTATTCCTCTTTATTTGGGTCAGCCTGTTGTCTTGCAAAAAAGATAATCAGGACTTTACTTACGCAAAAATTAATGAGTTACAGATCAACGCAGATTCTGTTTTGAGTATCAATCAATTTGACACGTTAAAGATTAATCCTCAAATTCTCCAATCCAAACCGGGAGCCGGAAAATTTACTTATCAGTGGAAAATTTATCCAGATCAGATAGTTGCAGGTTTCACCCCTATGATCATCTCTACTGACGAGTCATTGAATGCTGTGATAAGTGTGCCGCCATTATTGGGAGGATACCATCTTGAATATAAAGTGACCAGCACTGATAATGGTGTCGCTGCTTTCAAAATGTTCACTGTAAATGTTACCAGTGTATTCAGTGATGGCTGGGTGATAAGCAGTTCCAAAGATGGCAATGCTGAATTAAGTTTTGTCAGGTCGGACTATAGAGTCTTTTACACACCAGCAATGTCTGTGAATCAAACTGTATACTCCGGCCATGCTATAGGCACCTACGTCTATCCTATCTCTGATGGAACCCAACTTGGTATCGGTTTTTTCACAGATAAAGGCAATTATAGATTTAGCGCAAATGATTTTCTGCAGACCGGCACTTCTGTAACAAGTTTTACACCTGCAAAAGACAAATTCACCTTTTCATTATCTAAGTTTAAAACAGAAGAATATGTAATCAATGATGGCAGTCTATATGCTGCATCAATCTTCGATGGACCTCTTAACGTCACTTATACAGAGAGGTTAAGCGGGGATTATTATTTTTTCCCTAAAGTGATAACCAGTACGCTGTTCAACACCTACTTCTATGATAATAAAAATAAAAGATTTATGTCAGTCGCCTTTGGCGGATTTTATATAACCCCTGCCTTTGGCTCTTCTTCGACGGCATTTAATATGGGTAATACAGACATGCTAATGGTAGGCGCCATGGATGGGCCTCAAACTAGTAGTTCCGGGGTGTATTATTTTGTTATGGAAAACAGCAATGGTGAAAGATACCTTTATTCATTGTCAGGCGCCCAACCAGGCCTAAATCAAAAAATCCTGAATAGTCCTGAGATTGAGTCCGCACATTCATTTGCCAGTTCGCTTTTACTAAGGCAAATGTATTATGCCACCGATAACAAAATCTACCAATACGATATATTGGCAAATTCCTCAACATTAATTTATACGTTCCCTGCCGGCACGAGTATCAAACAGATCGAGGTACAACCAGACAATGGCAAAACATTAGTCGTTGCCGCGAATGCCGGTTCTACCGGCCAGGTCTATTTTTTCAACCTGGATAATTTAGGAAACATCTCTAATAATACTTATTCACAAATGATAGATGGTTTTGGGGAGATTGCCAACATCGCCTATAGAAAACGTAATTAACAATTTAATTTTTAAACAATGATCCGAAAAAGATTCTTATTTACCAGCCTGTTGCTGATATCGCAAATACAGCTGTTTTCCCAGGAAAAACGTGACATTCAAAAAGAAATCGATTCATTACTGAACATAAAAGATACCATTGCTCTTAATAATAAACTAGATGCATTAAAGAATGGATCAGAAGACGACCTGAAGATGTTGTTATACTATAATTATGCAAAGAATTTGCCGATGCAGCCAGTGACCGAATTGGGGATAAAACGTTTCCCTAATGGAGATATGGCATTTGATAATGCTGTCAATCAAATGGCTTCAGCGCCAAATCTCGACAGGAAATTGCAACTAATGGACTCACTTAAAATTAGATTCCCGAAGAAAGATCTCGGCGAACCCAATGCAATTTTAACGGGTGCTTATGCAAACCTGGGCCAATTTGATAAGGCGATGTCTTACCTGCACAAAACAACTGGTGGTTCCCGAATGACCGCGTGGGCCACTTTTGCCTATTTATCCAATCCGGCGCTTAATAATAAAGCAGAACAAATTGTTGATCAAACACTACGCAGCGGAAAGATAGATAAGCCGGAAAAAATAATGCTATTGAAGCTAAAGCTTAACTTTTTAGAAAAGAAACAAAACTACAGGCAGGCAGCAACAATCGCAAAAACGATTATCGATATGTTGGGAAGTAAAGATGAAAACGCGAATGGACACTACGCTATTTTGCTCAGTAAAAGCGGGCAATACAAAGCAGCGTTTCCATATCTGCAGGAAGCTATAGAAAATGGTACGGAAGACCAGGAAGCCATGGCAGCGTACCGGAAATGCTATCAGGCAATCTATCCTGGGAGGAATGTAGACGCGCACCTGGATTCCATTAATCAAACGTTGCTGGCTAAGTATAAAGCGCAATACGAAAATAATATAGCGAAAGAACTTGTTAAAGTTAAAGCTCCTGATTTTGAACTGTTGAATGCAGACAGTGCTGTAGTATCCCCGAAGGACTTCAAAGGCAAAATAATGGTCATTGATTTTTGGGCGACCTGGTGTGGCCCCTGTAAAGCAGCTTTGCCCGGCATGCAGCAATTAGTGAATATGTACAAAGCTGACACTACAGTTAAATTCCTTTTCATACATACGGCTGAGCAATTCGACGACACCTTCGCATCTGTTAAAGCCAAATCCCAGGCGTACTTCAAAAGTCATCATTACTCTTTGCCGCTCTACCTTGATCTGAAAGATAAAGCCAGCAACGAAAACAAGGTTGCCAAAAACTTTCAGGTTAAGGGCATTCCGCATAAAGTGATTATAGACAGTGAAGGATTTATCCGTTTAACCAGCGTGGGATTCAGCGGCTCAACGCCTGAAATAGTAGCTGAAATGGATGCTGCAATTAAAGAAATTAAAAAGCTACACTAATAATACAATGTCCTGATCATTGCTTATGGTCAGGGCATTTTTTTGTCCATCCCTGTTCAATCGATCTCCGTGTGCTGAGGAAAGAGTTAAAGCTATTAAAGTATGTCAGTCTGTAAAAATATCATAATGTCACGGAGTCTTTTTCACCGCCCAAATAAAAAAACCTCCAGGTCTCACGACCTGAAGGCTCATACTCAAAATATAGGCAAGGTTATTAAAAAGCTACTTCCGGATCAGTTTCCAAAGTATTTCAACCGGAACTGTATTCTTCAGCACCATTTGCACGCCCGCATTCACATCGCTGTGCAAAAACATGCGTGTATTGGCCACGGTACCTACCACATTACCATACATATCCATCACAGGGCCTCCACTCGAACCAGTCGCATAGTCAGCCGAAACAGACATCATCTCGCGGTAGAATTTATTTTCTCCCTCCCCTACTTCCTCCATATACTTATTATTCACATTGCCCTGGGAAAAGTAATAGTGAATCCCTTTCGGATGACCAAGTATATAGATCTTGTCGCCAATAGCAGCTGAATCTGCCAGCGCAATGGCAGGTAAGATATCACCATGTGTCTCCAATTGAAGAATGGCAAGGTCATGCTTTTTAGACGATGCAAGGACTGCCTTCACTGCATACACACGACCATCTGCCATACGGACTACAAACCCCTTCGGTTGATTGCCGTCTTTCATGAATGCATAAGTAGCTGTGACATGGTAGTTAGTAACAATGATTCCTTTCGGATCGATTACATAACCTGTAGATTCGCTCAAATGTACATTTGAGCACCTGGGACACAGATACGCCACGCCGGTGATAACTGTAGCACTCTTAGCTTTCTCATACACCCCATGACCTGTCAGTTCCTTCGAAGCCGGTTTTGCCAGATCAAGCGTAACCCCACTCCGTTCTGCCATCAATGCTTTTTGCGCTTCTTCTGCAGTAATGGTCCCCCCTTTTGCTGATAAGGAATCAAAAGCATGTAAGAAATCAGCAGCTATCTTTACATCGTCCGTAAACCCCTGTCCAACGGCTATACCAGCTATGAATAAAACATTCATGACCAATAAAACAGTGAATCTGATCATATATCCTTTTGAAAAAACGCTCATTTTTCTGCTATTTAAAAGTTAGGCAACCCGGTATCGTCATTTATTTTGAGAGATTGTCTAACTGAGCCTGGCTGTACCTGGCCTGTCTGTCGAAATTCCTTTTCTCCAACTGAAAATATTCTTTGATGGCCGCTTTCTGGGCATCTGTCACCTTCGATATTTTAGTTGACAGAATACCATCCAGTATACCTTTAAAAACATCATTATCCGGCATATTGGCAATATACCGTTTGTAGTAATCAATCATCCCATCTATGTCCTTATTCACCACATACAAAGCAACCCTGCACATGTGCAACTCAGGAGTCGGCTCCATCTTTAACAATGAAATGGTATACGCGATATCTTCCACCTGCTGAGGAGTATAAAATACATTGTACCTTGCACCGGTTTCATTTGCGATCAGGTACATATGCTTGCGAACCTTATCAAAGATGATACGGTTAGTCACCTCTGTACCAATTGCCTGATCAATACGTCTTTTGTCCAGCATCAGTTTCCTGAAAAAAGGGCTGCCAAAGTCCGTTGCTTCCAATGCCATCTGCAGGTAATCACCACTGAACCGCTCGTAATCCTGCGCCTTGTCAAAGACCTCACTCAACACGGGAGAAGGATCTCTCGCATTGTCAAGCAGTGCTTTCGCATAAGGCAATGCAGTAGTCATATTCTTCTCCTTCTCATAAGCAGCCTTCAAACCTGCCAACGAATTGTTAGGATTTAAAGCCACCTTCACCTTTTCAATAAACTCCTCTGCAACTGCTTTTCCTACCACCCTGTTGATCTCCTCACCCTTGGCATTCAGGATCAGGAAGGTGGGAAACATCTTCACGTCATACTTCTTTCCAATTTCAATACCCTCTCCTTTCTCTATATCGAACTTTACAGAAACGAACTTAGGATTGAAAAAGTCACCTGATACTTTCTTAGGAAACTCCTGTTTGGCCATTTCAATACAAGGGCCACACCAGCTGGTATAACAATCAACAAAGATCAGTTTTGGTGCTGCCGGGTCGGCTGCCTTCGCCATTGCCTGTTGAAGGGTCAGCTCCTGGAATATAATCCCCTGTGCAAGGGTGTTTTGTTTGCACAAAACACCTATTGCCAGGAATATTGAAACAATGAATACTCTCATTTATCTACTATTAAATTTTGGATTCGATTAACTCTTTTAACTTTGGATCTGAAGGCCGGATAGCATCATAACTCACCATTTTACCGTTTTTGTCAAACAGGATGAAGCGTGGTACGGAGGTGATTTCGTAGTCCTGGATCATACTTCCCTTATTTTCAGAATATAAATGTAATCCTGACAGTTTCTTCGTCTCTACCATATTCTTCCATTTGTCTTTCTCTGTATCTATTGAGATACTGAGGAACACAACATCCTTACCCTCCAAAGATTTCTCAAGCGTTTCCAGTGCAGGCTGTTCTGCCAGGCAAGGCTTACACCAGGTAGCCCATACATCTACCAGTACAACTTTACCACGAAAATCTTTCAGGTGATGCATTTTTCCTGCCATATCAGGATATGCAAAATCAATCGCCTCACCTCCTGGTTCTTTCACATTCGCTCTCTTCTCAAGCACCTGCATCTTTTTCTTTTGGTCCTTTGTAACCATGTATTGTTTGTTCTTACTCACAAATTTAGCCATGTTCTGATATTCGTGGCGGTCCAATAGTGTGAGAACATAATTGGCTCTCAACATTGGATCAGTGATTTCAGGAACAATTACATCTTCAAGGAATCCACTCTCAGCGTTGTAAATGTAATGCCGTACGAATCCATGGCTCTGTATGTAGCTATAACCAAATGGAAGCGTCCATATATTTGGATCTGCATATTTCTCTGTATTAAACAGGTTTACCAGGAAAGCAGGATATTTGTCACGATTTTCATATCCGATGCCTTCTGTAAATGGTAACATCGCATCCATCCGGAAACTATAAGGCAACATCATTTTTACATAAGTGTCAAATTTCTTGTTACCAGTATTGACAGTGCCCATAAATTTTTCCGCAGGCCCAACTATTGAATCAAGTGTAGCAGCATAGTGATCGTGTGCACGCAGCCAGCCTTCTTTGGTATAACCATATTTCCTCAGTGGTGTCATCATTTTATACCAGTCGGCAAACACTTTGTTCTCATTATTTACTGTGCCGGAATAAGCTGCCTCACCAAATCCACCCTGGAGGTTAAGCGTATCTCCTTTGCGCATATATACTGGGTACACTTCATCTTCAAAGCCTATATACCTGATCACGTTCAGATCGCTGTCTCCAACGGCCACCTGGAATGAATGATCCTGCCTGGTCAGAGGGATCATGTAATAAGGCACAATTTCACCCTCTACAGCCTTGAAAAGATAGATCTGGCTCGCACTCACGTTACCGCCTTTCTCCCTCTCAAATTTACCTTTGATCACCGCACTCTGCGCCCATGCCGCCGCTGTAATACCCAACAGCAGGGCAGATAAAACTGTTTTTTTCATTTGGAAATTTTAAAATAATTTATAAATATGATTGTTTGATGTTTTGATGAACCCACTATTGCACAGGTACTTTAAGATCAGCGAGTATCTGCCTGATATAACCATATTTGGTCATGATAGTAGTCTGCGTACCAAATTGCTGTTTAAACTGAGCCTCTGATTGACCGAGTGTTGCCTCTATGTACATAGACACATCCATATTAGTTGACATAGGCGTGAAATATGAATTTCGGGGATCCGGACCCAGGAACCCAATGGCCTGAGGCGTAGCTGAAACGCCGGGTGGCAGACCTGTTACATAACTGGCAAGCTGAAATGTATACACCCCATAGGCATCTTTAGAAGGCATAAACTTCCTGGAGGCATTGTAAAATTTATCCAGGATATCTTTGTATTTATCATCCTGCACCGCATTGGTCAGCAAGGCGCGCAGAATAGCCCCTTTATAAGCTGCCCGGGTCGCATCATCCATAGTTGGTATCTGTGATACCGCACCTATCACCACCGTATTAAATCCCTTAAATGCGTAGCTGCCAAACCCATAACTGCCTAGCGTATTCACAAGCAGGATACTGGGCACATGTACACTTGCAGGTAACGACGGCATAATCTCCGCTCTCAGGAATGCCAGCGCCGCAGGCACATCTTCTTTTGAACAATAAGTGAATGACTCCACATATGGCGGAGCACTCGAACCCAGCGAACCACCCAGTGAATAACTCATGGACAACACTTCATAAAAAGTGTAATCATGCCCAAACACATCCTTCCGCTGTTGAGAACCGATCGTGTCATTGATGTATATCGGTATCCCTGTTTCCTTGTAAAACAGGTAATTCGCATGAATCGTAGGATCATTAGGATCATCTTCTACCACGAGCCAGTTTTTATCGTAGTCAGGAAAGATCGTTTCTTCTTCCTTTCTGCATGACGTCGCCATAGCAAACAAAGTAAAGGCGATCAGGTATATTTTGTAGTTCATTTGCACTGATTAAAATTGTTGAATCGGACGAACAGGACGAACTGGATTTGTAAGCGTACCTTGATTAAATGTGATCGCATAATCAGGGATCGGCACCTGCCAGGATGCCGCATCCTGCGCATAGGATTTCAGCACATAATACCCTGCGGGTGAATACGTATTGGAGGACGCATCATAGCTGTACACAGGGTGTTTGATCACAAAACTTGCAGGTAAAGGATACTTGGAATTCACCCCATAACGCCTGAGATCAAACCAGCGATGTCCCTCAAAACACAGTTCACGACGACGCTCTCCGCGGATAAAATCAACCAGTGCTTCGTTTGATGAAGGTAACTGGTCTGCAGTTGCATTCCGGAAACGCTTTGCACGGAGATTCTGTAGCTCGGTCCTGGCATCTCCATCTGATCCCATCATTGCCAATGCTTCTGCACGATTCAATATCACTTCTGAATAGCGGAGGTAAAATATGTCAGACACCTGGGCCACATCATTATACGTAGTCCATGATCTGTATTTTCTTGGCAGAAACGCTTTATTCTTGGTTGATCTGTCAAAGAAGGCATTACGTCTCAGGTCAGCTGTATCATATGTATCCATCAGGTCATTAGAAGCCTTGAATGCAGAAACACGGTTATCATTGCCACCCCATGAAGAAAGTGAGTCGTTCATAAAAACAGCCGGCGTAACATTAGCTCCCATTGTAAAAATAGCCTCCCCGGAAGTGCGATAGTTGAAGTTGGCACCCTGTATAAACTGATTGAGATCTGTAAGACTATATCCCATTGTCTCAAAGTCCTTCAGGGTCGCTACCACCTTATCATATTGTTCTGTATACAGGTAGACCCTGCTCAGTAAAACTTTGACGGCCGCAATACCTACCCTGATATTATTGTCAGGATTGTAACCGTCCAGGTAAGTCGCCGCCTGGTTCAGATCAGCAATAATCTGGTCATAGACCTTTTGATTATTATCCCGGAAAAAATACTTATCATCAATTTTTTCAGTCACCTTCACTGGCACCCCCTGATCCGTAGCAGCAGTGCTTGTGCGGTAAGGAGAACCATAAATATTCTGCAGCATGAAGTAATAATACCCCCTGAGAAAGTACGCTTCTCCACGGATATGCTGCAATTGCACATTTTGTGATGAGCTATCCGCAATCTTCGACGCCTGGAAAAGGATCGCATTCAAAGACCCGATACGTTTGTACAACTTGCGCCAGGCAGTTTCTTCCCACGCAGTATTTAAGATATTAACGGATGGTAACTGGCTCCAGTTATGAAAGCCGGAAAACATATACAACGGAGTGGCCTGACTTGTTTCTACCTGGTCTGCCACAAACGTTTCACTGTCATCATCCATTACATGCAGCCAGGGTGCAAAGACACTCGTTGCTGATGTCAGGTCCGACATCGTAGCCTGACTATAGATAGAGAATGTTACATTATTTATGAATGCTTCTCCGATCATCAGTTGCTCAAGATCATTCGTATTAGAAGCATATCTCTGATCTGTAGTATATTCTTCCAGGAATTTACGGCATGATGGCAGGAGCAGTAAGCACATAAGCAGCGCAAATACATTTTTCATGGTGCTTAAATTTTAGAATGAAACGTTAATGGAACCCGTGTAAGTAGGTCTTACTGAAAGGTTGATATTAGGAGATGCGCCTGATTGTGCAGGATCCTGTCCCTTTAATAACCTGTTGGTGATCGTGAACATATTGGTGCCTGTAATACTTACATAAGCAGACGCAAATCCCAGCTTCCGAATCATTTTCTCATCAAAGTTGTATTTGAAAGAGGCTGACTGAAGTTTCACGTAATCAGCACTTATCACCCTCAAATCAGAATTATCATACATATCGTATACACTACCACCAAAAGAATAAGCACTTGCCGGATACTGATTCCACCATGGTGTATTCAGATTATTGTTTGCCTGCAGACCAGGAATGTTGGTATATGCTTCGTCACCCGGATGGCGCCATCTGCGCACAAATTCCTTACGGAGGTTCTGCTGTGGATAGGTAACCGTAGAGGCATAACCGGAAGCTATTTTCAGCATCCTGATCTTGTTACCAAGAGAATAAGTAATATTACAGGAGAGACCAAAATTCCTCCAGCCAAAATAGTTGGAAATACCACCTTGTAAGAAAGGCTCTCTACGGCCAGATTCAGTCATCACCGACAGGTAGACATCCTCTTTTTTCATCTGGGAATATTGCTTATTGTATTCATCTGCAAGTTCAGCCTCTGCGCCATAAAAAATCGGGGAACCATCCTCGTGACTCAGTCCTTTAAATTTGTAGGAGTAAAAAGTATTCAACGGCTTACCGGCTAACTGTACAGATCCATCCAGGAAGTTACTATAGGTAATATTATCTATCAGCACGTTATTCCTGTTATTGATAGCCCTGTTCAACACTTTGTTCAATACCTCTCCCAGCTGCGGATCTATACGCCATACAAATCCCCTGCGGGAACTGTTTACATTGACGTTATCAATCGCTTTTATTGACAGTGCTACCTCCAAGCCTTTATTTTCCAGTGTACCACTGTTGATGACGTATGATTGTACACCATTGATCTCTGAAACAGTTTTGTTCAGGAATGCATCCTTCGTCCTCTTATAGAAATAAGCTACTGATCCATTCAGTTTACCCTTCAGGAGGGAAAAATCAAAACCAGCGTTGAATGAAGAAGTCTTTTCCCATTTCAGGTCCGGATTAGGATAGTTTACAATATTGGCAAAGGGTTCATTATAATAAGTATCAGAATATGTACTCTGGCGGATCACCATGTTCGCTGACTGCCCTGGCAGCATATTTCCCTGCCAACCCCATGAGCCCTTAAAGGCAAGGTCATTGATCCATCCTACATTCGGCACCACATCATTTTTCATGTTCCAGCGACCTGATAATGCCCAGATAGGGAGAAAGCGATTATTGGTTCTGGAACCAAAAAGATTGGATTGTTCACCCCTGATATGGACGTTGAACATATACCGGTTATCATAATTATAACCGGCTGTACCAAACCAGGCAAAATCGTTTGTAAGCTGACGGTTAAAAGCACCTAAAGCTGCTTTTGTCGTCATCCACTGATTGTAGTAACCGCTATAGGTAGTAGGTACGATATCAAAATAACCGCCCATTTCAGGGAAGTAACCTCTGCGGGTAATGTCAAATCCATTGTATGCATTGGATTTAACTTCTACACCACCCGTTGCTGTTAAGGAGTGTTTCCCGGAATTATCCAATGTAGTCATGTAGTTTACCTGCAAACGTCCGGTATAATTCTTATTGTTTGTGGTAGACTTCTGCAGTTCACCACCTACAGGCGCCTGGTCCCACCTGGTGGATTGATCGGCGCGTAACTTAAATATGTAATAAGTGTTCTTGGTATAATATACCTCCCGATCATTGTTGCTAATACCAACGGCAAAAGTACCTTCCAGATCCAACCCCCTGATCACATGCCACCTTAACAACGCCCTGACATTGGTAGACATCAGGTTCGTATGATCATTACTATTGTCACGCTCATTCAGGATATTGTAATTATAAAGAAGCGAACCATTGGTTTGTGGATAATAAAAGAGACTTCCATCGGTATTATACGCAGGAATAGTACGGCTGGTATTATAAGCATAGTTCAGAATACCCAGGTCCGTTGGCGTGTAATTCTTTACCTGGTAACTACCATTGAAGGCAATCTGTGCCATGAACTTTTTGTAGTCGGCAGTAATGTTCAGCATAGAAGAGTAACGTTTGTTACTTTCTTCTTTGATCACACCCTGTTCATTCAGATAACCAATAGACGAGTAATACTTGATATCTTTAGATCCACCGGAGAGGTTTAATGTATGGTTTTGAGTAAATGCATCATGCGTGATCAATCCCATCCAATCAGTATTCACATTGGCATAGTAATCACTTAAACGTTTGAACTCATCATAGCCGATTTTACCTGCATAATAATCCTGCAACGCTCTTTCATAACCTGACCATTGCGTCACGTTATTGTATTGCATACCGCGCTCTACCATTTCTTTGGATACATCCATACGCTCCCTGGACGTCATCATGTACATACTCTTGTCAGAATATCTTGGGCGGCGTGAATAACCGGATGACATAGAATAAGATATCATCGGCTTTCCAGGCTTCCCTTTCTTGGTGGTGATCACGATCACACCGTTACCGGCTTTAGCACCATACAATGCCGTAGCAGAAGCGTCTTTCAGCACGTCGATCTGCTCAATATCTTCAGGATTCAGACCAGAAATCGCATTTCCCAGCAGGTTCACAAAATCGAGGTCATTGATCTGCTGAGGATCTACGTTCACAGGATCTGTGAGTACGATACCATCCAGCACCCAAAGAGGCTCACGATTCCCAAGAATAGTCGACGTACCCCTGATCCTCAGTTTGGGTGCTGCGCCCACCTGCCCGGAGTTCTGCATGAACATCATGCCCGGTACCCTGCCTTCCAGCAACTTGTCTATTGAATTCACCCCCGGCGTAATGATATCATCCATCTTGATGGTGGTAACTGCACTGGTCAGGTGACGACTGTCTACCTTCTGATAACCTGTGTTAACCACTACATTCACTTCATTCAGGTCTGAAGCCGCCATGGCCAGTGTAACTACCCGGGCTCTCTTTGCACTCATTTCCATATCAGCATAACCCAGCATATGAATTTGAAGCATCCCATCTGCATATTGGCCGGGAATAGTGAAGTCACCGTTTTTATCACTCCTGGTGCCAAATTTGGTATTCTTCACCCTGATAGCAACCCCTTCCAGTGGAAGACCTGCTTCGTTCGTAATACGACCCCTTACATCAGACTGGAATGCCTGCTCCTCTTGGGTAAGTGGTGCACTCTTTTCTGTAATAATGATCAGACCATCTTTGATCTCATAGCTCAATGGCTGTTCTGCTAACAACTTTTGCATCGCACTGGAAATCGGCTCCTTCACCAGTTTCAGTGTAACCGGCTTTGTCTTTTTCAGAATGCGGTCATTGTACGAAAAATCGATTTTAGTCTGCCTGCTGATCTCTTCCGCCACCTTCACAAACGGGGCGTTTTTCACATCCAGTGTGACTGTCTGCGCCTTTGCAAACAGCTGCAACAGCAGCATAGGGATAAAAACGGACAAAAATTTGGTTGTAAGTGATAATGTGCTACAATTGTTCTTTCCCGAACGCTCACGGTACAGCACATACCTTTTGTCCCTGACAAAAAGGAGATTGCCCATAATTTGAAACGGTTGGTTTTTGGTTGATTATTATAAGTATAAGGATCCCCCCTGCTGATGTGTGTCATATACACGCCAGCCTAAAGACGGAAAGCCGATAAAAAAGATTTTGGTATTTACTAATGAATGATGCTAATGTTCTTTCCCTCTACTGCGAATTTTATATCCCCTATTCTTTCGAGTGCATGAAGCACTGTTGACAACTTTTTATCTCTTCTGATTGATGCATGCACTTTGATATCCGCCGGAATGCTGGTGTAATCTACATCCAGGTCATACCATCGACCTATCTGGCGCATGACTTCTGTTAATGGTGTGGCTTTAAACCGGAAATCTCCATCTTTCCACGCGGTGTATAATGAAACGTCGACGGCTGCTACGTTAAATGTTGTATTATTCAGTACAGCCTGCTCCCCGGGATGTAATTCCGTCGTCTGAACGGCGCCCCTGCTGTCAAGGCGAACACTGCCGGTGGCCAGGGTAGTCACCGTCCCGCTTTCATCATTATAACAGTTTACATTGAAACTGGTGCCCAGCACCTTCACATCCTCATCTGGTGTATGTACGATAAATGGCTGCGAAGCGTTGTGCGCTACTTCGAAATACGCTTCACCCTTCAGTGTTACACTCCGCTCCTTTCCTGTGAACGCAGTCGGGTATGACAGTGAAGATGCTGCATTCAGCCAGACCCTCGTACCATCACTTAATGTAACCCGGTATTGCCCCCCTCTCGGAATGTTTAATGTTACATGCTGAACGGAATCTTTTACAGGCAGGATATCACCATCTTTGTAATGAATACTTCCCTTGTCTACCACAATTTCCTCCTTCGCTCCATTCAACTGATAGACCGTTCCATTGGATGCGACCAGGGTCGCACGGTTAGTACCAGGCGGAATATCCAGATTTGCATACTGGGAACCGGATGAACGGGAAAATTCTCTGTAAAAATAAAATCCGCATGACAATACCAGCAGTACGCCTGCCGCTGCTGCAACCCCTTTCCACCAATACATTCTCCTATATTTTGGTGCAGGTCGCATGCCCAGTTGCTGCTCAATACCCTTCCAGGCTGCGTCTTTCACAATCACCGCTCTGGCAGCCAGTGATGGTGACGCGACTGCTTCCTCCGAAAAATAAGCGGTGAGCAAGGCATCCAGTTCTTCCTGATTTTCGTTAAGCTGGAAAAATTCATAGAGCTGCGACAATTCCTTTTCAGTAATTGTCTCCTCATTATACTTTTTAAATAATTCTTCTATTTTAATGTTTTCCATCTTAGCAAACAGTCCTGTTTATGCCTAATTACAGATATATACACACGAGAAATAAAAAATAGCACCCCCAAAACAATTATTTTTCAAAAAAAATAGGGATTAATACCGCAAATAGATAAATGTAATTAGATCTTAATATATTTCTTAATTGCTTATTAGCCTCTTGTATGTGGTGATTGATAGCGGATGCACTAATATTTAACCGGCTGCTTATTTCCTGATAGCTGAGGCCATCTATCTTATGCATAATATATACTTCCCGTTGCCTGGGGGTAAGTTTGTTTAATGCAGCGTCCAGTAATTGTTTGGCTTCTGATTGGTCCAGGGATTCTTCTATGGGGTTATGACTTTGATCAGTATTGATCTCCTTCCGCATTAACTGATCATATACATTTCTTCTATATACGTTCTTCGAGAGATTGGCCGCCATCTTATATAATAATGCGCCAAAGCTTAGATCCGGGTTGATGGTATGACGGACCTCCCATATCTTAATAAACAGGTCCTGCAGAATATCCTCCGCTATTTCTTCCGACCGCAGCAATTGTAATAGTCGCGCAGCCAGCCGCGGGGCATAGATGTCGTAAAGGTCTTTAAAAGCAAACTCATCCCCATCCCGCAACCTGCGCAATAGCTCCTTCTCATCCGTGATGTGTAGAATGTTCACTTACCTGAATAATATTTCTGTTGAAATTATAAAAAGTAAAAAATAAAACGTAAAATATTTATAAAGATGCTAAAGAAAGATGGATTTTTTTTGAAATTACATGAGCATATATGCTATTTCCCCCGACTGAGCGATCCCCGCGGCAGCACCAGCCGCCACGGGGAATAAGGAATGTATTAATTCAACGCCGGCGCCAGGGGCCAGTCAACAGGAACCTCCGTTAAAGCATGGAGGTAATTAGTAATGATCTTATCACCTATCACAAGCACTGTATCTATCAGATTGGCTGCTGTGTAGCCGGCAGCAAAAAATGCTTCCAGTACGTCCGTCGTCACCTGCCCCCGGTTTTCTGTAGTCGCCTTCACCAACTTCGCCAACGCGGCTAATTTAGGATCAAAATCAATATCCGCCCTGCGGATAGCCAGTATCTGCTCGTCCGTAAACCCATTCATTTTGGCAAATTGGGTATGTGCACTCAGGCAATAGCTACAGTTATTTACCTGGCTTACAACCAGGTTGATGACCTCACGCTCCTTTGCACGGATGGAAGATTTTCCGTTCTGAAAGCTGAGGTAATTTCCCAGCGCATTTTCTGAATGCGCGAAAATAGCATACAGGTTCGGTACAAAACCAACCATACCTTTCAGGTTATCAAATATTGCCTGGTTAGCTGGTGATACTTGTTCTCTGGTTGGAATTGGGAAAGTTTTCATGGCTGTAATTTTTTATTTTGTATTGTTTGTATTGAACAGTACAAAGGTGCGACAGCTGGCGCGGCCCGCGAATAGAGAGAATTCCCGGCGGCTTGTAATTATTTCCCTGGTCAGGTCGGTAAGGTAGATTTTCTGAAATCGCCTGGGGATAACCCTGTTTGCTTTTTAAAGAAGTTGCTGAAATAAGCGGCATCCTCATACCCCAGGTCATAAGCGATCTCCTTGGCAGATTTATCTGTATACCTCAGCAACCGTTTACTTTCTAATATGATGCGTTCCTGTATCACCGTCAGCGGAGACTTATTGTTATACATCGCAAAGTAATTTGCGAGCGTTTTAGGAGACTTGTTTAACTGATCGGCGTAAAATTGTACAGTATGCTCTTTCCGGTAATTATGCTCCACCATGATATTAAACTTTCTCAGAATATCCAGTTTATCATGGGTGAGCACCTCGTTGTGTAAATATTGTTTCTTAGCCAGCCGGGTAACAATGATAATCAACCGCTTTAATATCATTTGCAACATATCGCGCTGAATCACGTCCTGATCTGCAAATTCGTCGATAAATACCTGCAATAACAGGTTTAATTTCCGCTGCTGCTCTTCGTCCAGCAGAATGAACATCGTATCAGCTGATCCATAAAAAAGAAAGCCGACACAACTCACTTCTTTATCATGATCCAGGATGCAATAAAAATTCCGGTTATACTGCCAGGCTACAATCTGATCCGGTTTTTCAAAAGTAAAGCTTTGATTGACCATCAAAGGCAACACCGACTGCGAAGGGAATGTACTGGCAATTCCGTCGATTGTTACGGTTTGATCCTGCCCGTTATTCCAGGCAATTGTTAAAAATTTATCACTGCGGTCGCGATAAAAAAACAACCGGTCAAAACTACTTTCATGCACCACCAGGTGTAACTCACCACCAGAAAAAGGATCGATATATTGAAGCTTCATGTATTCCACGATGTTAATAGGTTCAAATATACGGTAACACGCCCTGCCACCTATTGCCAGTTGTTCACTGAAGATATAAGGCTCCGCATATCCTGGGCAACTGTTCTGACACTCGCCTGCAACTCATTGTGCATATCTGACAAATGTTGAATATCCTCCTCTGAAAAATACCCACCCTTACCAAAGTAAAGTTGCTCCTCTTTCGGATCAATCTTACCGTCAAAAACAAAAAGCAACCATCTCTTCTTTAATGTCTGAATAAGCGACAACTTCCCTTCATTACTAAAAGTCTTATCCGTCATCATTTGCCACAAAGCAGGAGGAAATGCATTATCTGCATTCTGCTCATGCCACACGTTACTCAACAAACTCCTGTAAATTGGTAACTTCAATTGCCTGCCTTTCGGATTGAGCAACATAAAACCCAATGCAGTTCCCGTAATACCACCGCCGATATTAATCCCCTTATTTAAATCATCATTCTTAATAAGTGCTGTAGATAATGTGATGGCTGCAGCAGCCACTATAGAAGCGACTGTTAACCGTGTATTTCTTTTGCTGTTCTTTGCAGCTAAATACCGGGCCAGTTGGTCATACCGCTCGCCATTGCAATCAAGTTCAGCTACCACCGCCTCAATCTCTGTATTTAGCAGTAATATCCTGTCCGTTATCTTTTGTTTGGCTGCCAGCTGCGCTGTTGGCGTCACACTCCGGAGATATTGGGCAAGCAGGGGCACTAAACCAAGATCTGCCGCTAATGTATAATCATGGGCACTCAGATGACGGGCAACTAACGTATCTGTATCCTTATTCGGCTGAATGAAAGCATCCTGCCTATAGGCAATACCCGGGGCACAGTAATCATTACTCAAGGCCGTCAACCTGGAACTCTCCAGTACCGGCGCGCATGAAAACAATGATCCTGCCAGTGATAATACCAGCAGGTAATGCCATCGCGATGCCCATTTTCTTCTGTGCATTATAATTTTTTGTATTTACTGTAATTACAAAAACCTGTTCTGCAAATTTGTCGAATAATAATTACTTTAAAAATAGTGCCCCCCAGATCTTCATGCTGCCACAAAATATTTTCCCCTTCTCAAAAAACCACCTTACCTTAAAGGTATGATAGTACCTCAGGAAACCCAGCAACAAGTCCGAACCCTGTTGTCACAAAACAAAAAAGTAAAAGCGGTCGCTTTAGTAAAGCAGGCCACAAAATGCTCATTACGGGAAGCCAAAGACTACGTTGACCAACTGGACCAACTGCATCCACCTAAAACAGCCCTTGCCGGGAATATAGACGACCAGTTACGCGCACTATTATTCCAGGGCAACAAAATTCAGGCGATCAAGATATACAAGGATCATTCCGGGGCCAACCTTGCAGACAGCAAACGGTATGTTGAAAGCTTAGAAAAAAACGACGGTAAATACACCCACTCCAGCATAGACAGACTATTGCAGGAACAGCCAAAACCCAAACCCAATTACACCTGGATGATTATATTGCTGATAGCTGCCGCCATCATCGCCTGGGCACTCCTCCGCAATCAATAACCAGCATACACACAAAGGTTCCCCCGCTACAGAAACCTGAAAAGCTCACCTGATCTCCTCCATTCAACTAAGCAGGCACGTCGTTTCCTCTGGTATACTGCTCGATATATCCCGAACACCACGGGAATGTCTATCTTTGCACCCGAAAAGAGACGTATGAAGAAAATAGGATTTTTATCGTTCGGACACTGGTCCAACCATCCTGCCTATCAAGCCCGTACTGCTGCCGATACCCTCCTTCAATCTATTGATCTGGCGGTCGCTGCAGAAGAAATCGGCCTGGATGGCGCATATTTTCGGGTCCATCATTTCGCTGCCCAATTAGCCTCTCCTTTTCCTTTGCTCTCTGCTATCGGCGCCAAAACGAGCAAAATTGAGATCGGAACAGGTGTCATTGACATGCGCTATGAAAATCCCCTCTATATGGTGGAAGACGCGGGCGCTGCCGACCTGATTTCAGGCGGACGACTACAATTGGGTATCAGCAGAGGCTCGCCGGAACAAGTGATTGACGGCTGGCGTTATTTTGGATACGAACCCGGCGAGGGAGAAACTGACGCAGACATGGGCCGTAAAAAAGCGCTACAGTTCCTCGAACAGTTAAAAGGCGTCGGATTCGCTCAACCCAATCCGTACCCGATGTTTCCTAACCCACCAGGGTTATTAAGACTGGAACCTTACTCCAAAGGACTACGGGAACGCATCTGGTGGGGAGCCTCTTCCAATGCGACCGCTATCTGGGCTGCTGAAAACGGCATGTTCCTACAAAGCTCCACCCTGAAAGAAGACGAAAGTGGTAAACCCTTTCATATTCAACAGGCTGAACAGATCAGACTGTACAAAGATGCCTGGAAAAAAGCAGGTCACAAACGCGAACCCAGGGTTTCTGTCAGCCGGTCTATCTTTGCACTCATGAATGACCAGGACAGGGCTTACTTTGGACGGGATACCAACGGAGGCGACAAAATTGGTAATATCGAAAAAAATAAACGCGCCATCTTCGGCAGAAGCTATGCAGGCGAACCTGATCAACTCATCAAAGAATTAGCGAAGGACGAAGCTATCCAGGAAGCCGATACCCTCCTCCTCACAATACCTAATACCCTGGGAGTTGATTACAATATTCACGTCCTCTCATCTATACTGGAGCACGTTGCCCCTGGTTTAGGCTGGCGTTAACGAATACTTTAATCACTTTAAAAGCCTTCAGATCTTTTCGACCTGAAGGCTTTTATGTAAATAATCGATGCAAGACAACTTCAGAAATCATACCTTCCACAGATCCCCGAAAAAAGAATAATTTTACCTCCCACCACCAGGACCACTTTTACCTGCAACCAGATTTAAAATAGCAACGCGCAAATACGCACTAATGGAAATCAACAAACCTACACGTATAGTATCCATCGATCTCGTACGCGGCATCATCATCATTCTGATGGCCTTAGATCATACCAGGGACTACTTCCACCAGTATTCCTACCTGCATGATCCTACCGACCTCGCCTATACATCCGTTCCTATCTTTTTTACCAGGTGGATCACTCACTTCTGTGCACCCGCATTTATGTTCCTTTCAGGTATCTCTGCATTTCTATACCAGACTAAAAACGGTAAAAGTGCGCTTTCAACATTTTTAATTACCAGGGGCATCTGGCTCCTCTTCCTGGAGTTATTCTATGTGAGCCTGATGTGGACATTCAATCCCACTTATCCCGCTTTCTTCCTGCAAGCCATCTGGGGATTTGGTGCCAGCATGATCACTTTAGCAATACTGATACACCTGCCCAAACCAGTGCTGACCTCCATTGGTTTAATACTGGTGCTGGGGCATAATATGCTGGATCCTGTCAGGAACACATCCTTTATCTGGTCTTTACTGCACCAGCCCAATTTCTCCGACTTCCATTTCGGTCATTCACAGTTCTTCATAGCCTACCCGGTTATTCCCTACATCGGCATTATCGTTCTGGGATATTCAATCGGGAATATTTACCTGCCCACAGTAACACCGGAACAAAGAAAGAAATGGCTCCGAAATTTTGGCCTGGCTGCTATGCTGCTCTTTATTATGCTAAGGGGAATAAATGTTTACGGAGATCCTGCTCCCTGGGGCAAACAGCCAGGCGGATGGCTGACCCTCCTTTCCTTTCTTAATACCACCAAATATCCACCCTCCTTGTTATACACATTAATGACACTTGGCCCGATCTTACTGTTACTTGCTTACCTGGAACGTCCCCTCAACAGCATCACAGCCAGGATCATTGTCTTCGGCCGCGTGCCCATGTTCTTCTACCTGGTACATATTCCTTTTATTCATGGCCTGGGTATTATAGCTGCCATGCTATCAGGCTACCCCGCCGCTGTAATGGTCAACCTGAAGGTATGGGTTACATCCAATGCGCAACTAAAAGGATATGGATTCTCTTTACCAGTCGTTTACGGTATATGGATGCTGGTAATACTTATATTATACCCTGTATGTAAGTGGTTTGGTAAATACAAGCAAACACACCAGCAGGAACAAAAATGGCTCAGTTATATCTGACAAAGAAGCCCGTGCTGTTTCACAGCACGGGCTTCTTTAACGTCCTTCCCGCCTGTATATCACCGCACTTCCCGCCGCTACCCGCACCTCCAGCGTATCCTTCACCATCTTCACCTCCTTACTGAACAACTCTACCATTCTTCCCCCTTTCACCAACGGCACGCTATACATCGCGTCTTTGTCATCATAATTAAAGATGGCAATATATTGATCCCCTTTCATAAACACCCTGTTTCCATCCACTGGCCGGAAACTCTTCCCGCTTTTCGCAATCGCCAGTAAATCGGGGTCCTGCAACAACGATAATGCTACCTCCCGCCAGGGGCCTACCTCGCCATAATCATCCCCCGTCACTACACTCCCCGTCACCAAAGCCGATGCCAACCGTGCCTGGTTAGCATGCAAAGACGCATCCTTAAACACCACATGATCTGCATCCATATACCCATACATCAACGATTGCCACCAACCATAAGCCGTACTGTTCAGGGTATACTCTGTATGCGCTACTGTATTAAAAGCATCACATGCTATACGACGCATATGTACATATCGTGACGTAGCCAGGTTGGGCGAAATAGCCGCATACAGCAGCATCTTATCACCCGCTGTACTATCTATCCACTCCATACCTTTCCGGAAAGCCTGCATGCCCGTCGTCACGCCAGGATCATAAAAATGATCGCCCTCGATCGCGCCATGCGACAGGAAATCGATCTTCACCATCTCATATCCCCATTCTTTAAACAATCCGAAAAAATGCACTATCCGCTCCCGCGTTGCAGGATGCGTAGGATCCATGGCTCGTCCGCCGTCGGTATCTGCATACCGGCCATCCTGTGTGGTCCAGGTTGCTTTATAACTGTATTTACTCCCTTCCACAGCACGGTCATATTTCCCCCAGTCTACAAAAGGTGCCCAGTAAATACCCGGCTTAAAACCCTTCTCTTTACAATAGGCAGCAAACGCTTTCAGCTGCGCAGGACTCATATTGTCCCAATAAGAATCGAGGTCTATGTACAGGGTATGATCCGCTGTACGGAACTCCGTACAGGAATCATGAAAAAAATCCACTACTCCTTTCGCCCTGGTAAAATCCACCTTTGTCTGCATGACGCCCCAGCTATTCCAGCAAAAGGGTGTACTGCCTTTCCACTTAGCTACATGTGCAGGATGAAACGACATATTCGTCTGTGCATATGTTTCCATCGCCTGCCGCCAATCTTTATCATACCCGACAAAAACAGGCGCTGAACTGCAATACCCATCTACCGGCTGTACCATGCCATGCGATTTCCCATCATGCGTACGCAGGGAATCGGTATATCCGCAAAATACTTTCAATGCCTGATCCTTTACCTGCACACCCGTCTTCCACACATCCTGCTCCAGCGATCCAACCACAACCCCACCTTTTTCATTGTAAATAGCCGTCACCTCACTCCCTGTAAAATCCGCCTTATCAAATACCGGCGCATCATACCTGAACCACATATCATTGTCAAAAGGTACATTCAACGCCCTTCCCGCTGTAGCGATATGCCCTGTATTCATGGGTGCAATATAATTACACGCCATCCCGGCCACTTTTACTGCGATCACACAGTATTCCCTGCCGGGGTATGTATAGAACAACTGTTGCAAACCACCACTGCTGACAATATACACCATCGACGTACCTGTTCTCTTCACCGCATATCCCCGCTTCACGTCTGCCCGTGAATCCAGTTGCTGCCCCACGGCATATACATTTTCAAAAACGACCTGACCATTCAGCGTCACGTTATATGTGCCTTTCTTCAGGTCGTATACGATCCTGTTGTTTTTCCCGAAAGGTATGTTCACCTGTGCATAACTACACAACTGCAATAGCAACACACCCAGTAATATCTTTAATTGTTTCATGCCTGATAGTTAAGCGCTCTGTAACCTAATTCCGCACCGCCACTCACGTGCATTACATGACCTGTTATAAAGCGGGCTTTCTCCGATATCAGGAACACACATGCGTCCGCAATCACATCACCCTCCGGGCAATATCCCAATGGATGAATCGCGTTCATGTAGGCAGATATCCCCTTTCCTTCGTTCTGATACTTTCCCCACTCACGTAACATCGGCGTCCATACACCCGCTGGCGCCACTGCATTCACCCGGATGTGATAAGGCGCATAATCCAGCGCCATTGATTTCGTCAATGCATTCACAGCACCCTTTGTAGCGGTATATGCCGCATGATTCTCCTGCCCGATCTCGCCTACCAGGCTGCTTGTATTGACTATACATCCCCTGCTATCCTTGAGTGCTGCTATACCATAACGTGTGGTCAGATAGAGACTCTTCAGGTTCACATTCATCAGGTCATCCCACTCTGTTTCCGACGTTTCATGTAATGGCTTCGAGGGATGGGCAATTGCCGCATTGTTATGAATCACATCTATTCTTCCAAATTTCTCCAGCGTCTCTGCGATGATACGTTGCACATCTGCTGCCTGCGAAATATCTGCAAAGATGCTGTAATGAGGTGCACCCAATGTTTGAATCGCCGTCGTCAATGTAGCCTGATCATTCGATACGATCACGACAACAGCGCCCGCTTCGGCATATTTTAATGCACATTCGAATCCTATGCCAGTGGATCCTCCTGTTAATAAGATTATTTTACCGGTCAAAAGTTGCATGTCTCTTATTTAAAAATTAAATATAGTATGGTCATTACGAGTAGTAAAAGCGCCGACAAGATTTTATAACTGCCTTTGTTCTTCAATGGTTCCATCGGTGATCTCCAGTACAGTGTGGCACTCACACCCGTATGCTGCATAGGATAAACTAAAGAAAATGATACCTGTATAATTAAACAGATGACGAACAGGTAAAATGCCATCATCATAAACGGAATATGTGCGAATGTAGTAGCCGGGTATAACTTATTCACCGTATACACCAGTGCCCCCAACAGTGAGCCGATCAGTAATGTCAGCTGTGCTGCTTTTGCAGATGCCCGCGACCAGAAGATCCCTAACAGGAATACACAGGTAATAGGCGGCGCAATATGTGAAATAATATCATTCACTCCATTGAAAATGCTATTGTAACTATTCAGCAACGGCAATAACAGGATCGATAACAACAAAGCAACTGCTGCCGATATACGACCCATCATGACCAGCTGTTTATCACTCGCTGTCGGCTTCAACCGCTTGTACAGATCAAAACTCACCAATGTTGAGATCGAATTCAATGCTCCTGACACCTGGCTCATCAAGCCCGATAATAATGCCGCTACGATGATACCCGCCAGCCCCGAAGGCACCAGCTGTGTGATCATCACTGTATAGATACCTTTACTATCTTTTGGTGCCTGCAATAAACCTTTCTGGGCGAGTGTAGCTGCAAACAACCCCGGTAGTATAAATATAAACACGGGCAGTATTTTGATAAACCCGCAAAACAAAGGCCCTAGCCGGGCATTGTTCTCATCCTTCGCACCCAATATGCGTTGTACGATCGTCTGATCGGCACACCAATACCAGATGCCAATTACAGGATAGCCGAGAAATACCGCGTACCAGGGCAGACTCCCATCATTACGCAGCATTGATAATTTATACAGCGCTCCCTGCTCCTGCAGCACATCCGTCATCGCATACCATCCACCCATTTTATGAAAACATGCCACTGTGATAATTACCGCGCCAGCTACCAGTACTACTGTCTGTATACTCTCTGTCACCACAACTGCTCTTAATCCGCCGATGATCGTATACACGGCTGTAATACAGGCGATCACCGTCACACTGGTGTACATGTCTATTCCAAACAATGTTTCCAATACAATTCCTCCTGTCAGTAATGAAAATGCGATATGTATCGTTATCGCAGATACGATAGAGATCAATGTCAGCCAATCCCGGCAGGCCCGGTTATAACGCTTTTCCAGGAAATCGGGCAACGTACTGATGCCGCTGCGAATATAAAAAGGTGCGAAAAACAATGCCAGCAGGATCAGTGTAAATGCCGCCATCCATTCAAAATTTCCACTCAGCAATCCATCATCATACCCGCTTTGCGCCAGGCTTACCAGGTGCAAACAGGATATGTTGGTTGCAAACAATGCCAACCCGATCATCGGCCAGCGCAATGATTTACCTGCCAGGAAATAATCTTTTGATCCCTTGTCCTTTTTAAGACCTGCCCATAAACCAATGGCCACTATCGCCATGATGTACAGGATCACGATGATTATATCCGTCGTCTGTATCATAGGATCTGTTTAAGGTCACAGCTACTGCCCGGCTCCTGTGGGGTGAGATATACACCATCCCTGATCTGTACCGGGTGTACAAAATGCTCCTGCAAATGCGGAATATGCTCAAGGAAAAGGGCCTCATGCCCCAGTGAAATATGATTGAAGAGTACCAGGTGCTGGTGCAGCTGCCCCATATCCCCTACATGCGGCACTACCGGCACACCATACTTCCGGGCCAGCAAACTCACCGTGATAAACTCACTCACACCCCCTACCCTTACAGCATCTACCTGTATAAAATCAGCACATTTCAACTGCAGGTAATTTTTAAAAATGATCCGGTTAGGTACATGCTCGCCCAATGCTATTTTCATGGGAGCAATGGCTTTAGCCAGTTGTTGATGCGCGATCACATCGTCAGGATGTGTCGGCTCTTCTATCCAGTAAGGGCGCATTTGTTGTAACCTTCCGCATATATGTAATGCCTGTGGCAATGTCCATTGCTGATTGGCATCCAGCATGATCTTTACTGCATCGCCAGTCACTTCCCGTACCAGATTCGCCCTCCTGATGTCCCGATCAGGATCAGCAGATCCTACTTTCAGTTTCATCGCGGTAAACCCTTCTGCTATAGCCTTCTTCACATTTTCCCTGATCTGCTCATCCGGGTAGTTAAACCAGCCTATAGAAGTGTCATATCCCGGATATCCTCTACCCGTGATAGTTTCACGTGTCACATCCCTGTTAACCCGCACCAGGTCTATCGCTTGCGCCCTTGTCAATTCATCTTCCAGGTAGGACAGGTCCAGGGTATTGACCACTTCCTCCGGTGAAAGATCAATCAACAGTTTCCACAAAGGCACCCCCCTTTTCTTTGCCCACAGATCATAACAGGCATTGGTAACCGAAGCCAGCCCCAGGTGCACCACGCCTTTATGAGGGCCCAACCAGCGAAACTGCTGTTCATTCGATACACGGTTAAAAAACTCCCCAAAACCGGCCATTATCTCTTCTATATCCTTTCCCTTCAATTGGGCAGCGTAAAAGTCAGCCGCCTTACAAACCAGGTCATTCCCTTCCCCCAGCGTAAATGCCAGCCCCATACCTGTCAGCCCGCTATCATCCTTTAAAACAGTCACCGCATAGGAATAAACCGGGTCACGATGTATAGCATCACTACCAGCGCCATGCCCAAGCGGATAACGTACGTCTTTTGTATATGTCTGTTGTATCATTCGTTATATTTTGCCGGCGACGATCTCTCTGATCTCTCCGTTAACTTTAACCTTTACCTTTTGCACCACAGGCGATGTTATTTTATAACTCGTCACACGCCCGTTCTTCCAGGCAAAATCCACGGTGAAATTGCCCCTCGCCTTCAATCCCTTTACAGCGCCTTCCGCTTTCCAGTGATCCGGAATTGCTGGCAGCAAATTGATATATCCTGCATGACTCTGTAACAACATCTCTGCAATACCTGCAGTAGCGCCGAAGTTGCCATCTATCTGGAACGGCGGTCCTGCGGACAACATGTTGGGATACACACCGCCACCGGCACCATAATTTATATCGGTTCTGAACGTTGGCTTCAGGATCTCCTTCAGTAGTTTGAACGAACGATTACCATCCTGCAATCTCGCCCAGAACAGGAGCTTGTAGGCGATCGTCCAGCTTGGACCATCATCCCCCCGCACTTCCAGTGTTTTCTTCGCAGCGGCTGCCAGATCAGGTGTGTGCTCCGCTGTGATCAATGAAGCAGGATATAACCCCCACAAGTGTGAGATATGCCTGTGTTGCGGGTCCGTCTCTTTATAATCGGTCAGCCATTCCATGATCCTGCCGTCTTTTGAAATCACACCTGCAGGAGGCAGTTGTTTGATCTTCTCAGCCAGCTCCTTCTTCAGGGAAGCATCTTTACCCAATATGGTTGCAGCAGTAATGACATTGTTAAATAAATCACGCACGATCTGGTTATCGATCGTTGCACCTATACAAATACTTGCATGATGCCCATTGGGCAGAAAGAATGAATTCTCAGGAGAAGAAGAGGGTGACATTACCAACCAGCCTGTTTGCGCATCCTTTATCAGGAGGCTATTGTAGAACACCGCTGCTCCTTTGATCACCGGATAAATGTCTTTCAGGTACTGCTTATCATTTGTAAATGCATAATGCTCCCACAGGTTATTACACAACCAGCCGGATCCTGATTTCGTGGCCCCCCAGGAGGCACTCTCCCCGGGCTCTGTAAACCCCCATATATTCGTGATCACATGCGCTACCCATCCCGGTGCATTGTAGTAAGCTTTTGCCGTACGGGCGCCCGGTGTGATCAGGCCTTTCACCAACTCTGCTAATGGCAGGTTCAATTCTGATAAATTCGATACTTCCACCGGCCAGTGATTCATCTGTACATTTACGTCCAGGTGATAATCACCATTCCAGGGCGTCTGCACCTGGTTGGCCCATAACCCCTGCAAATTAGGTGGTAATAAACCCGGTCTTGTACTACAGATAGATAAATAACGGCCAAACTGGTAAAACAATACCGCCAGCTCATTGTCCGCCGCAGGATTGTTGTAAAATGCAGCCAGCCGTTTATCAGTTGTTTCCTCCAGGCCCTTACCCAGGTATAGTTGTACCCGGTTAAACAAACGCCCGTATTTACTGATATGGCGCTGCCTTTCGGTCGCATAAGGTGTCGCCATCGCCTTCTTCATTATACCGGCAATTCTTTCCCTGAATCCGGCATCTTTATAAGATGTGCCGGCAGAGATGTACAAAACGACTTCCGTAGCATGCTTCACCACCAGTGCACCCTCTTCAGTCGTCAATGTCCCGCCTTTCAGCAATGCTTTTACAGACGCCTCATACGCCATTCCCTTTCCATCAATACCGTTATCCAGTTGCCCGGACAATACCAATGCATCTCCCGCTATATGCGTCGCCCCTCTTTCCGGACGACTCATCGTTACCCGGAATGACAACTTCCCCGGCTGATCTGCTGTCAACCGGACCATGCTGATATCATCATCAAAACTTGTAAAATATTCCCTGTGATAAGTCACCCCATCCATTGTATACGTACAGGTCGCCAATCCCTGTTGCAGGGAGAGCTTCCTTTCATACTTCACAGGTGCTCCGCCCTGATCAAACCGGATCTGCAATTCACCCATTGTCTGGTAACAACCAAAAGGTACACTACCGGAACCCTTGCCGGTGCAGATAAAATCTTTATCCATCAGGGCCTGCGCTTCGTCATTTCTGCCCTCCTGCAGCAGTTGCCTGATAGCAGGCAACTGTTTATACGCTTCATAATTATTCGCATCCTGCGGTGCACCTGACCACAGCGTAATATCATTCAGCACAATCTTCTCTGTCTGCACACCACCGTCAGGCATCATGCCCAATCGTCCGTTACCCAGCGGCAATGTTTCTTCCCACATCTTTGCCGGTTGATCATATCGTAAAGTCTGTCCGCAAATAAAAACGGGAATGATCCCGATGATGGCTGTTAAAATATACTTCATCAATACTTATTCTTTATTCCAGAAGGTGATTTCTGACATGTTTACATAACTATTCTCACCATTCGCATCATGCAATACCCTGATTCGGATATACCTTACCGGCGGAGGATTGTCAATCAGGTTTGTCTTGAAAGCTGCATTTCCATTATCGGTCCTGGTCACCTCTTTCAGCAGTGTCCAGCCTTTACTTTGCATCGCTGTCTTCCAGCCCGCATCATTTGAATTTACTTCAGGCACCGCATTGGTCAGATCTGCAATCCCCCATACCTCAAAGTGATCGGGGTTATTACAACATCCCCTGCCGGTTTCTTCTACTGCAGCCAGGTGATTGTATACCTTACCCATATCAAAGCTCAATACCCTTGGCAGCGACCCGTTCCCATCACTATGATAGATATTCGGATAATCCTGTGGACCTACTGAACCATCCCATAATTTACTCACACGGGTATCTGACTGGTATATGCCCATGTCTCCCCAGAGGTTATGTTCCTGGAACAGGCTCTTATCACATTGTACCAGTCGCAGGATAGCCGGAAAGGTATCATACCGTGCCGTATAAAATGTATCCAGGGCGCCGGTTACAGGAATATAAGAAGATTGATAGAGAACAGGCGTACCAAATTTATAATCGGTCAGTTTCACTGAATCGGCTACTGGCGACAATGCCACCGTTGTCTCTGTACCGCCCTGGTTCGTATATTTCACCGCCGTGTTAATATTCACGGTATCAGGTGTTGTGAAACGAAGTATGACCGTGTTATCATCATTGATCGTATAAGGTTCCACATCCGGCAACCTGTTGTGCAGGGATGCTTTGTACACACTACCATATACTCTCGCATTATTAATCTCTGTTGCTACAGACCGGTTTCCCTTATCATCATAGGAGTAGACGATAAATGTATACACATATTCAGACAACCCGGGTATTGTACACCGAACAGTATCCGAAGTATTATGTGTAGTTGATTGAATCGTCAAAGAATCAGCCCCGTTATTCCAGAAAATAGTGTATTTCACAATGCTCTGATCCGGACTTGGTTGCCATATTAACTGCAGACGACCATCGCCTGGCAGCGCCATCGCATTGGCCACCTTACCCGGGTATACCAGTTCAGTCCCATTCAGAAATTCACGGTAGTCTGTCGGTTTTTTATTGCATGCTACCAGCAATAGCACGCATACAAGCAGATATCTCATTGTATGCTATTTTATAGATTATCTGGGATCGCCCCAGAATGTCAGCTCAGTGATGTTAAAAAATGTGTTCGTTTGCGCCATGTTGGAGATACACTCAAAACGGAGATATCTTACTTTCGGCAGACTCAGTGAGAAATTATAACTGAATCCCGTATTCCAAAAAGCCAGGTCTGCATTCGTGTACTGTGGATTAGGTAATCCTGAAGGCTTCTTAGGCGCGGTAAAGAAACCCAGGTTGATCCATCCCTTCGGACTCATGCCACCCACAGGAGGCAGGTGATCGGCATCGGGCATCGTTTCATCTACAGGCGTATCTTCACGCCCCCACAGCACCCAGGTATGTGGCGCACCTGCCTGCCAGAGCCAGTTACCACTACCATCAATGCCCCTGTCCCAGATAGTATACCTGCTCAGACGTGCGGCCTTCCCCATATCAAATGTGATCACTGCAGGCCATACCAAAGGTTGTATAGGTTGCTCTGTATGATAACCCGGTGAACCCGTATTATTATTCCAGAGGTTTTCTATCACCCATCCAAAACCCGTTCTTGCATCGGTACCCAATGAATAATTGCGGAAAAGTGATTTATCCATCTGCGCTTCATATACGGGAGTGATGGTAGAGAATAAAGTATCTGAAATATTCCCCCATTGGTCCGTCACATATACACCAAATTGCTGGGGAATGGTATCATATCCATGCAGACTAAATGAGATCGTATCATCATTGGTATAGTTTTGTGAAATGATCTGGTATTTTTTGGTCTGATCCGGGGCGATCGTGATAATTCCCAGGTTAGCCTTTGCTTTGTTCAGCACAGAAATAGCCACACCGCCAAAATCCTGCTGCATGGCGACGGTAGGCCTTGCTAACAGATACGGTGGGGTATCCGGATGCACCTTTACCGTCACAGGGTCTGACACCACCTGTGCACGACTTACCGTATGCAGCACCACCTCGTACTCCTGGCTTTCTGCAAAACCGCTTACCGTAATACTATCAGAGTAATAGGATGATTTTGTCTGCCTGCTGGTCTTATCATTAATTTTGTAATCTGCCTGTACATACAGGATATTGGAAGAATTCGGGAGTGTATAGGTGATGTACGCCCCTCCGTTGAAGTTCACCACATTTACATTAGTGACTACACCCGGTTTTGTCATATCGGTAGATACGACCTCATTGTAACCATCCAGCTTTTTACAGGAGGCGATCACCAATAACAAAAGGAAGTATTTCAAATGTTTCATACGTGTAATTTTTACCAGTAAAGGGTTTGTACAAGATTAGGGTTGGTCAGCAAATCATAATCCTGTATCGGGTACAGGTAGTTCCTGATACTAAAGGATGTCTGCTGTACAAGTCTTAACTGGTAATAGCCATCTGTCGTTCTGTTAAATACATTCCAGCCCTGCACCGGTGTGCTCAGTACATTCTGCAGTTCCTTCCATCTTCTGAGGTCCCAGCCTGCCTGTCCTTCAAAAGCGGTTTCAATTCTCCGCTCCTGGTGTATAATAGCACGTAAACCATCTTTAGAACCGTATTTTTGCGGGTTGATGGAATATTGAGACCAGGAGGCCACCACCCCATCAAGGCCCGCTTTTGCCCTTACCTTGTCGATCCATTGATACACTTCTGCACCAGGTCCGTTCACTTCATTCAGACATTCAGCATACAACAACCAGAGGCCGGTCAACTGTATAAAAGGCCAGGAGTAACCCTGCTGTACGCTTGTCTGTCCGAAAGTCGTCTGGTACGGTACAAGTTTCTTTGCCCAGTAACCGGTTGCGTTGTAACGCAACTGATCTGGTGGCGCTGCCGGACCATTTACAGCATTGATATAGTTCGGGTTATTGTCGTCCAGGTTACCGGAGCCAAACCACACACTTCCATCAAAAGCGACATCAGCATAATAACGGGGCTCCCTGTAAAAGTTACCCTTTGCACAGGTATAGCCTTTCTTAATGTAATAAGCATGTGCATCATCTCCTGTCTGTAACTTATAGCGGTTATTGTAGTCGAAGGTTCTGTCTTCATTAATGGGCACCCCGTGATTAGAGTAGAAGATCTCAGATTGTCCGACAGGCACTGAGAAATTGGAATACACGGCAAACACGTTGGCTGCCGCTTCCGCCGTTACCCTTGGAGATGCCATGTACTGCCAGCCAAACTGAGGATTCAATGTCCAGATCTGTTCAGGATTCCAGCTATCCACAAATGCGCCTTGTATGGTAAGCAGGCGACGGGTCGTATCTGACATATGTACAATACCGCCGCTTAATCTCAACTGGTACAGTGCCGCATTCCCTGCATTATCAATCGCATCCTTACAGGCATCCAGCGCACGTTGCCATTTACCGGCATCATAGGTGGCGGGGAATAATGACACCCCATCCTTATTTTTCCAGGATGCATAATCCGGGTTACCATTGAATAAAGGACTTGCTGCTGTAACCAGTACTTCTGCCTTTACAGCCTTTGCCACCGCAATACTGATCCGGCCCTGTTCTGCTGCAAGATTCTGGATCACCGGCGGCAGATCTGCAATCGCTTCGTCCAGTAGTTTTACCACATAGTTAAAACAGGAATCCAGCGGTTGTTGCTTAATCCTCACCTGGTCGATAGATGCATTCACCGGCAGGTTGACGTCCACAATAGGAATCGGGCCATACATCCTGATCAGCCAGTAATGGAAATAGGCTTTCAGGAATTTCGCTTCCGCTGTCCAGCGTTTACGCTGATAATCCGGTAAATCAGGGGGGATATGCACATTCTCCAGGAAGATATTACACTTCCTGATGGCCTGCCACATGTTCAATCCCTGGTTATAACCATCCCAATAGTTTAACAGTGGGTTAGCACTGTTCTGTACACCACGGATAATGCTGAAACCCGCATCTCCACCTGCTCCGCCCAATGTTGTCTGGTCCTGCAACGGGTAAGGGAAGATCACCTCACCGGAGGTAGTAAACCCCGGGTTACGGCGTACATCTGCGAGGTTCTGCAAAGTTGAATAACACCCAAACAGGTAAGCCTGCGTTTCATTTGCATTGGCAAAAGCACTTTCCAATGTAGCTACATCGTCAGGTACTACATCCAGGTATTTTTTACAGGATGAAAAGAGAATGATAACTATTAGTATTCTGAGTATCGTTTGCATCTGAGATCATTTAAAGGTTTACGTTAATACCACAGTTGAAAACCTTCTGTATCGGATAACTAAAGCCCTGACCTGCCTGTTCGGGATCCCACAATTTAAAGTGACTGAACGTGAGCAGGTTCAAGCCGCTGAAATAAATGCGCATGCTTCTGATGTACATTCTCCTGGTAAGCGACTTTGGCAGGCTATACCCAACCTCTACTGACTTCAGGCGCATAAAGCTGCCATCTCTCAGCCACCAGGTGCTTTGCTGCTGATTGTTCAGGATGTCTGTAGTAGCGAGTCTGGGCCATAATGCGTAGAGGTTCTGGTTCTCTTCTGACCAGTGATTCTCTGCATATGCCTGCAGGATCTGTGCATTGTTGACAAATGGTGCGGTGCCATATTTTGCATAATACCTGTCATCCTGTGAAGTGGCATTGATAAAGAACGATTCCCTGGCAAGCCCCTGGAAGAAAGCATTGAGATCAAAGTTTTTATAGCCCAGTGAAAATCCGAAGCCATAGATCACCTGCGGTGTTGTGGGCAGACCGATAGGTACCTGGTCATCCTGGTTGATCACCCCATCTTTATTCACATCTCTGTATTTGATATCACCTCCGGCAGGCAACGGCGAAGAACCGAATAACTGCGTGGGTGAATTAGCGGCTTCCTTGTCATCGACAAATAACCGCTCTGCGATATATCCGAATGGCTGGTTAATAGGTCTGCCATTCTGGAAACGATAGGAATACTGGTACTGTGGTTCTTCAAAACGTGCATACCGGTTAGACGTTACTGTCAGGTTGGCCAGTACAGATGCCCAAAGCGTTTTATTAAATGTTTGCTTATAGTTAATATTCAGGTCTATCCCTTTTGCATAGGCTTCGCCCACGTTCGATTTCACAGCAGCTTCCAATCCTGTGGTCACAGGGATGTAACCCCGCTGTTGCAAAATGTTATACCTGAACTCATGATAGACCTCTGCCGTGATATTCAGTTTGTCAAAGAAGGTCAGTTCAGCTGCCAGGTTCGATTTCCGGGCAGTCTCCCAGGTCACCCCGGGATTGGGATAGTTCTGTATAGTCGTACCATGCAGGGTCACGCCATTGTTCGTGCCGAATGAGGCAGAAGGGCCGTTCGGATCGTCAGGCGTCACATTGGAGAGGTAATAGAAGCGTGTATTATCAATGTTGTCATTACCAACCAATCCATAGCTTCCCCTTATTTTCAGCCTGGTAAGAATCGTGGATACCGGGCCTTTCCAGAACTTTTCGTTAGACACTACCCATCCTGCACCGATAGTAGGAAAGAAACCCCAGCGATACTGGGTGGAGAAACGTTCTGATCCGTTATACCCAAAGTTGAACTCCATGTAATATTTACTGGCGAATGAATAGGTAGCTCTACCTGCCAGGCCGAGGTTACGATAAGGCAATGAATACTGCAGGGAGGGCTGATGCGTGTTAGGATCGTTGGCATCTGCATTCAGTTTTTGCTGCCGCGTACCAATCAATGCACCACTCAGACTATGTTTTCCAAAGCTGCGCGCATAATCCAGTGATCCCTGTAAATAAAGGAAGGTATTTACATCCTTTGTACCAGGATAATAACTCAGGAACTCCTGTGCAGCACCTGGTTGATTGTTTAACCAGGTCAGGCTGTAGGTATTGCTCGCCTGGTCATAGTTATTCACATCATAATAGAATGGCTTATAAGACCGGGTCAGATCAAAATAGGCGTACCTGTTGGTACTGAATAATCCATGAAATGCCAATCCCTTTGTAATGAAATCGAAGTTCTGGTTCAGCTCAAACTGGGCTGACAGTCTTGATTCAGAAAAGCTCTTATATCCATACATCAGGTCGGCATAAGGGTTGGACTGCAAAGAACCGGAAGAGCTCAGTGAGTTACCGAACAGGATGTGGTGGGTGAGCAGGTTCGCACTGTCCGCGGGAAAATAAGCCGGGAAGGAAACCGGGCTTGTATGCAGTGCCCTGTCATACAGATCACTGGCTAATCCTGACTGATCGCCGGTAATAGGACCCGTATATTCATTGAAATTACCCCAAAGTCTGACAACTGCTTCTGTCGTTTTGGTAAGTTTCACATTCACGTTGGAGCGTAACTGGTAGTTCTCAAACTTCATGGCAGAGTTGAAGTTATTCACAGGGTTTACCTGTAGTATACCATTATCCCTGTCATAAGAGCCGGCGATGTAATATTTGGTCACATCGTTTCCTCCCTGTACGCTGAAGTTGGCGCGCTGGGTAGTTGCCTGATCTTTGAACAAAGTCTTCATCCAGTCTACCGCCGGGTACACATAAGGATTATACCCCGGTGTTTTGTTCATGGTAGCCTGTGTATTGATGATCTGGTTAGGCGTATACAGCGGTGTCGCCAGCGGATTCCTGGTGGTCAGGGCTTCGTTGTATAATTTCATGTAGGTTACGGGATCTGCCAGTTTCACGGTCTGTGTAGGCCGGGATACAGAACGTTCATAGCGCACGTTCATATTGGCTTTACCTGCCTTACCTTCTTTGGTAGTCACGAGAATAACACCGTTAGCGCCTCTTGCGCCATACAATGCAGCAGCACTGGCATCTTTCAGGATAGAGAAGCTCGCGATATCATCTACCTGTAAGCGGGCCAGATCATTGGCACTGAGTTCTACGTTGTCCACCAGTATCAGCGGACTGGCACTATATCCGAAGGTAGTGACCCCCCTGATAAAGAAAGATGAATTATCCAGACCGGGTTGTCCTCCACGCTGAAAGGAGATCATACCTGCAATCTGCCCTGCAAGGGCATTGGTAAGGTTGCTGGATGGAATTTTTAAGGCACCGGGATCTACAGTGGTCACAGAACCTACTACTGCTTCTTTGCGTTGCTTCCTGCCATAGGCAACCACCACCACTTCTTCCACATTGGCAGAAGCATGTTTTAGTACAGGATTGATTACCCTGGAATTGGCAGATACAGTAATGTACTGTTGTTCGTACCCTATGTAAGAGAATCGCAACAAAGTACCTGGTTCTGCATCCAGGATAAATTTACCGGTGGAATTTGTAATGGTGGCAACGTTCTTTTTGTTTTCCGCCACGACACTCACCCCTTCCAGTTTCTGGCCGGAAGAATCGGTAACTGTACCAGTAACAGTGATCTTTGTAGGTTGTTGTGCAGAAACGCTGATGCTGACGAACATGAAAATAGTGAACAGTATCCCTGAAAGAGATACAAACGGGAATTTTGGCATAAACCAACTTTTTGGAAAAATTGAGAATTATTTCATAACTGGAATTGTGGAACAAATGTATCTATTCAGCAAACTGTAATAAATGGAGGATTCATTTATTTTCATGAATTATACTACGATTTAGTAATTTGTATACAAATCTATGGGGGCGTTATGAAAACTGTAAAAAGGAGAGATGGCTTTGCAGGACAGCAGCTGATCAGCCTTCCGGATGCGGTCTGGAAGAATGCCATCAAAGCAAACCAGGTACTGGGTCAACTATATATTACGCATATAGGGTATTTCCCTAAAGCGGCTTTCCATTACCGGGACAGAAAGAACGGATGTACAGATAATATACTGATCTATTGCACCGGCGGAAAAGGCTGGTATATAATCGGGAACAGGCGTTTTGAGGTGGGTGTCAATGAATTCGTGATCATTCCGGCTACGAGCTCCCACCTGCGTTACGGATCTGACGACGTCAATCCATGGACTATTTACTGGGTACATTTCAGCGGAAAAGACATGCACACCTTTAACCGGAATTTCAATATCGGTCCATTTGATGGTCCCCGGCATATTCATACCAATGAAAAGGGAATAGAGCTGTGGAATGCCATGTTCCAAAGCCTGAAGATGGGGTTCGGGAAAGACAACCTGAGTAAGGCGAGCTTATACCTGTATCATTTTATTGCCACGTTTTTATATCCTGACAAAGCATCCGGTGAACCAGGTGCCATACATGACCGGATCAATGATATCATCAGGTATATGCAGACACAGTTAGCTGTTACCCTGACAGTAGAAGACCTGGCAAAAAAAATAGACTTATCCCCTTCTCATTTTTCCAGCCTGTTCAAAAAAGCAACGGGCATGTCTCCCCTTAATTATTTCATTCATCTGAAATTGCAGAAAGCCTGTTTACTGTTGTACACAACAGATATGAAGATTAAGCAGGTAGCCGCCGCTATCGGGTATGACGATCCCTTCCATTTTTCGAGGTTGTTTAAGAAGAGTATGGAGGTGAGCCCCGAGCAATACAGGGGGCTGAGAAGAAAGGAAAATATTGGTTAGATTAGCGATATGAAAAAAGTATTTGCATTCATTGTCATTTTAGCCGGGCTGGTACAATCCGGCTTTGCGCAGGATAAGCGCCAATTGAGAGAAGGGACTCATAACTTCACGCTGCAGTGGATCAGCTGGGATCAGCCCGGTAAAGTGCAGATAAAGAAGAATAGTGATGGAACATATAAAGTGAGCGGGAAGCAGACAGGGAAAGGGGGTGATTTTGTGACGATCGATGGGACGTTGACGGTAGTGACGTTTAGTGAGATGACATTTAATGGCAGGATAGAGACCAGGTATTCAGGCGTGAATAACGGGGAGGTATGCAGGAAAGAGGGCACCTATCATTTTTTAGCAAAAGGAGCGAGAAAGTATTGGAGACTGCAGGAAATGGATAATTGTGAGGGGAATCATGTGGTGGATTATGTGGATATCTTCTTTTAAATAGCTATAATTTACCAGATCCCTTCAAAGGCTCAATTTCCTTTGAAGGGATTTTTTATTGTGACTATCCGGATGTTACAAATAATGTTTCCAACATTTTTTTAGTAAACAACCATATTCAGGTAAATACTACATCCAATAACCCGGTTTAATTTTCAATAGTTTTTTAACCATCAATAAAATACCTTCAACATAGACCGCCTGTTCTTTCTATGCTCATCTTCATTGCAGGGTACCCCATCTGCACAGGGATTCACCAATCCCTTTTCCCCCAGATTTTCATAATAAAGATTCCTGGGCGAAACACCCTGTTTAATGAGGTAATCAATTACTGCATAGCACCGTAAAGCCGACAAGTCGACATTATAACTATCAGAACCACGGCTATCTGTATATGACCGTACCATCAGCTTCCAATGTGGATAACCTTTCAGTACCGTGGCGACTCTGTCCAGCATTTCTTTAGATGCCGTCAACAGCACGGCGCTATTATAATCATAATAAAAGCACAAGTGCTCTAACTTATCCACAACGGCACTATCTTCGGCGGTAAGTCCGCTTTTATCTATTGCAGGAACAGTAGGTGGCGTAACAGGAGGCGTAGCAGTGACAGGAGGCGTAACAGTGACAGGCGGTTTATTCTCCACCTTTTCAGTAAAATGCGTCTCCATGAAATGATACACATCATCTCCCCCGCTACCGCCATTCCTGTTAGAAGCAAAATACCCTTCATAAAAGTTATCCTTCATAATAAATCCCAAATCATCTCCTCCCGAATTCACCGGCACCTTCAAATTCACAGGAACACTCCATTGGTCTCCACTACCCACTGCACGGAAAATATCGAATCCACCTATCCCGATATGTCCTTTACTTGAAAAATAGAGCACGCCCGGTTCATTGACAGTAGGAAAGGTCTCTTCAAAAGGTGTATTGATCACATTCCCGCAGTTCACAGGCGTCCCCCATGAACCATCCGATTGGCGCATGCTATACCAGAGATCGGTTTTACCTATACTACCCGGTCTGTCAGAAACAAGGTAGAGGAATCTCCCGCTTAGCACAACATTCCCCGTATAACTACCCGCCATATTCAATGAAGTGATCGGCACCAATGGTGACCAGGAATCTCCCTTTTTAAAAGACCAGTAAAGTGACATGCCTCGCGTTCCATTCACAGGGCCTTTCTTCGTTTTATTAAATACATCCGCGTTTAGGGTGATGTAAGCGGTATCCTCCCGGCTATTAAAACAAACAGGTCCCACATGGTACGGCAGCTTACCCAATAACTTTGGCAGCACTTCTTCTAAATAGGTATTTGCATTACTCCCTTTTTGATATTGTTTAAAGACGTACGGCTTAAAATAAGGTTGGTCCACGCGAGGATCAATAGCCGGGTTCCTTTCTGAGCCGGTAGTCAGCGCCATCCTGCGATAACCATTGGACACTAACAACAAGCCATCCCTGACGACTCCACTGATCCAGTCTGCTCCGGGTGAACTCAACTCCTTGATATTCTCCAGCGCCATCGTCTGCCGTTCCTTCTTCCACGCCAATGCACTATCACAACCTGCCAGCAACCGGTTCTTCCATTGGCTGCTGTCTGCATTGGTAGTCGTATAAAGTGAAATGTACTTCCTGGCAGTGTCATATTGTTCCACGTTCATTTGCACCTCACCATATAATACATTCACGGTAGCAGGACAACCCGGCCTTAGCAGCATTTTGTAATACCACCTGGCCGCTTCATCAAATCGTCCCATTTCAATATAACACCTGGCTGTTTTTTCAAGAACAGTAAAAGGCGCTTTCCGTTTCTCCCCCAGCTCTCCGTACAGCTTAGCCGCTTCGGCATACTCTTGTCTTGCAAATGCTTCATCCCCCAATTCAGTCAGGCTTTTATCTTCCTGTCCGTAAAGAAAGTCCGAAATAAACAATGGGAAAAGTAATAGAATAAGTTTACGCAACATCTTAACTGATTTTAAAAATACCTTGGACTTGATACGCTATACTTCTTAGAATGGAATAAAATGCCTATTGAAATTTCGTGAGAACCGCTCTGTGCATTAGCGAGTTCATTAATGTTGATATCATATGCATAGCCGATCCTGTAAGTATCATTTAAGTAATATTCCACTATTGCACTGGCTGCATTTTTGGAGTCAAGACCAGATGGCAGTGCTTTGCGCCATACGGGTAAGGCTGTGCGGTACGACCCTCCTATCCAGAAAACACGTTCTATCAGCAGCATGGCATTCAGGTCTATATCTGTTGGCCCTTTCAGATCATCTTTCATCATAATGGAGGGCTTCAGTTTTACCTGGTCAGAAAGCGATACCATACATCCGGCAGATAAATACAGGTGCATGGTTTTCCGGATATTCTTATAATCGTATCCATTCCATTTGTAGTCAGAGGTAAGATACTTACTGAATAAATTCAGGGCTGATACGCTGACGAAAACCCCAGGCGAATGGTAATAAATGCCAAAGCGGGCATCTGGTGTAATTGTGTTCACACCACCGCCCGGGAAAACAGCATCCTCAGTATCGAAGTATTGCAGGTTGTTGCCATCCAGGTGATACTGTGATGCACCTACTCCTAATCCGAAACTCAAATGTTTTGTACGATTTGTATTCAGCGGAATACTATAAGCATAAGAAGCATAGATTGAATACGCCTGCTGAGGGCCCAGCATATCAGCCATTACCTGTACGCCAAGGCCCATGTCTGCTTTGTCTTTATCATCCCGCAGTGGCCCGTCGAATGAAACGCCAAATGTACGCGGGGCCCCGGGTAACCCCGTCCATTGTTGTCTGGCAATAGTATTGAGGTACCAGGTGCCTTTATACCCTGCGTAGGCTGGATTTATACTCAGTCCATTGAAGATGTACTGGCTGAATTGCACGTTCTGTTGCCCAGCTGCATGTAATGCTGCTGTTAAGAATAAGAATAGTATCAGTGCACGCATGATCAGTTGATTTTTAAAATGACCCATCCTGTATATTGTTTTATTCCGTCTCCTTCGTCCACCTCCAGTTTATAGTAATAGACGCCCTCACTCAGCCCGGCGCCGTTCCATTCATTGTGATAAGCTTTTGACCGGAAGACCATATCGCCCCAGCGATTGAAGACAGACAACGTAGCAGGAGGATATTTTTCCAAACCTTTGATAACGAAGTAATCGTTCTTGCCATCCCCGTTTGGACTCATAGCATTGGCAAATACAAGTGATGATTTACCAGGGGTAGTGGCTGTGACCGTACCGGGGTCACCACTACAACCTGCAACAGCCGGGTCGCAGCCGGCAGTAGGTTTTGTGTGGGTACCATCGGTAACGGTAGCTGTATTCGTGATGACAGGGATGCTGTCCAGGTTATCGATGGTCTTTACGATCATAGACACGTCTGCAGTGCTGCCTACAGGAATTTTATCAATATGCCAGGTCACGCTTCCGTTGCCTTCATTATAGTTACCATTGTTGCCGGCAAGTACAAATGTGGTGTATTGTGGTACGGGATCAGTGATAGTGATATTCTCTGCCGCAGCATTGCCGGTGTTGCGGATGAAGATCTGGTAGGTCAGCTCCTCCCCCGGTTTTACTTTGTCGTTCTTACTGGCAGTGGTGGCTACTTTCCAGGTAACCCAGTTTACAAGTTGATCTACCGATATATTAGTGGCAGGGCCTGGAGGAGGATTGGGAGCAGGATTATCCGGGTTGCCAGGATCGGAGGCGGTGGTGGGTTGATTCCCTTTTCCATTGCCATTATCCACGCCTGCAGTGTTGGTGATGAAGGTAGCGCCGGTAAGGTCTGTGGTGACTTTTACTTTAAAGGAGCGGATCACATCGGGGGCACCTACAGCTATAGCAGGAATATTCCAGTTGAGTTGATCATTATTGGGAGTGATATTTTCATCTGCGCTGATGAAGTCAGTGTAAGCAGGGATGGTATCGGTGATCTTTACGTCAGTCAGTTGAATGCTGCCGGTGTTACGGATATGAATGGTGTAGGTGATTTCGTCTCCTGTAGTGACACCGCCATTGGGGCCGGTAGGAGTATACGCCGCACTTTTCCAGATGGCAGCACGCTTACCATTATCTACGGGTACCTGTGTAGATGGATCATTGGGATTGGGGTTGGTAAGTGGTTCGTTGGGATTATCCGGATCAGGCGGAGTAGTGGGATGATTCCCGGTACCATCACCGTTGTCTACGTAACCGGTGTTGGTAATAAAACCTGCATGGGTGAGGTCCCTGGCTACTTTTACTTTAAAGCTGCGGGTCATGTCCGGAGCTCCTACAGGGATATTGCCGATTGTCCAGGTCAATTTTCCGTTTACAGGGGTGATACTTTCATCTGCACTTTCAAAAACAGTATAGGCAGGTATTGTATCTGTGATGATCACCTGGCTCAATGCTACGTTTCCTGTGTTTCTGATATGAATAGTGTAGGTGATTACATCATCTGTCCGCACCATGCCACCGGTGCCAGTGCCGGTATAGGATGCACTTTTCCAGTTGAGTGATCGTGGAGAGTTATCAACCGGCACATTGGTAGATGGATCGTTTGGATCGGGATGAGGGTTTGGTTGATGATGATCGTTGGGATCAGGTGGGATGGTGGGATGATCTCCTGTACCATCGCCATTGTCTACAGCCGCTGTATTGGTAATGCTGGAGGCACCGGTAAGGTCCCTGACAACTTTCACGGTAAAAGACCTGGTTACATCGGGGGCGCCTACGGGAATGCTGGCGATGGCCCATGTCAATTTTCCGCCTACAGGAGTAATGCCTTCATCTGCATTGACAAATGTGGTGTATGCAGGGATCAGGTCGGAAACGATCACGTTGGTGAGGGCCACATGTCCTGTATTGCGCACATGGATCTGGTAGGTGATCTCATCTCCCGGTTTTGCGGTATCGGCAAATTCAGTGCTTTTCCAGCTGATAGATTGTTTGCCTCCATCGTCTACGGGGACATTGGTAGATGGATCGTTCGGATCAGGGTTCGCTTGGGGTTCGTTGGGGTTATTCGGATCAGGCGGTGTGGTGGGATGATCACCGGTGCCATCGCCGTTGTTGACGCTGCCGGTGTTAGTAATGTTAGTGACACCGGTGAGATCGTTGGCTACAGTTACAGCAAAATTTCTTGTGATGGTGGCACCGGCAGCAATACCTGGAATAGTCCAGGTAAGTTTGTTGGTGGCATCGGGCGTAATGTTTTCATCGGCGTTACTGAACACGGTATTTGCAGGAATGAAGTCGGAGATCTTGGCATTGCTGATGACGACGTTACCTGTATTACGCAGGTGAATGGTATAGGTGATGGTTTGACCGGCGGTGACTTTAGCGCCGGTATAGCTGGCAGACTTCCATTGTTTGGAAGACAGGAAATCGTTGTCAAGGATGTTGACAGTGCCACTGCTGGCACCGGTGGTAAGGGTGGGCACGCCGGTGGCTACGGAGAAGCCCGTGATGGTAAGGATGACAGTTTCAGTGCCTTCGATGAGGTTATCGTCTTTTACGGTAACGGGGATTTGCACGTTGCTGGTACCGGCGGGAATATTTTTAGTAAGGGTGATGGTGTTATAGTCGGTGCCGTTAGTAGCGGTACCGGTGATGGTATATCTGACCAGGACAAAACCGGTAGCATAGGTGCCGTTGGGCCAGCCGATGGTAAAGCTGCCGTCGTTTCCGGTGCCACCGGGTTCTTTGCCGTCGGTAGTAGATTGGATGCCGATGGGGATGTTCACGTCATCGTCTTCGATGTTGACAATAGCGGAGGTGTAGGAAGGGTCGGGCGCAAAGTTCATGGTACCGGAGGAGGAAAGGCTCACGGATTGTAGGGTAAGCTGGACGGTTTCGGTGGGTTCGATAATGGGATCGTCATTTACGTTTACGGGCAGGAGAACGCTATTGGTATTTGCAGGCAGGATGATTTCTCCGGTCATATTGGAGTTGTTGTAGTCGAAGGTGGTACCTGCACCGCCGGTAGCGGAGCTGGCGCCATCAACGGTATATTTTACAAGAATGTCTTCGCTGTAGGTGAGTGTGCCGGGAAGGCTGATCCTGAATTGGCCGGGGCTGGCGTTGCCATTGCCCAGTTCCTTGCCATCAGAGGTTTTGGTGATTGTAAGGCGGTTGTCGTTGTCGATCAGTTTGGCAGTGAGGGTGCGTTGGGTGCCGAGGTAACTGGTACCGCCGGCATCGGTGGCGGTGAGGAGGCCGATTTCGATGCTTTCGTCGCCTTCGATGAGGAGGTCGTCGATGACGTTGATGGGAAGTTGGACTTCGGAGTCCCCGGCTTTTAGGGTGATAGTGCCGGAGAGGGTGGAGTAATCCACGCCGTTTTGTGCCGGGTCGGTGACGGTGGCGTTGACAGAGTAGGTGATGGTGATGTCGCTGGGGGCGGTGGTGCCGTTGAGGAGGTGGAAGGAGATGAGGCCGTTGGGACCACCTTCTTCGGCTCTGATCAGTTCGTCCATGACGAGGGTGTCGGCTCGCTGGGCGGGTTTGCCGCTGAAGAAGCAGAGGAAAATTAAGAGTAGGATGGTACGTTTCATCGTATAGGGTTTTAGGTGGAATGTAAGCACCCTGCATTGCTGCAGGGTGCTGGTCTATGGGTACCGGGTGTTGTTCACTTCACCGGCTTGCTGTACTTATTTGAGATGTTTACCTGACTGGTTTATTCGATTTGATTGAATCATGTACTTTCATGTCACTACTGTTATGTCGTTTTTCAACTGCAAGCCTTTGACTATTCACTTTATCGAACCAGTATCAGTTTCTTAGTATACACTTTGCCATTAGCGCGGATGACGCAATAGTGTAGCCCTGTCGGCAGATGTCCGGATCTGAATACTACTTTATAAGTCTGTCCGGCTTTTGCATTGTCATTGAAAAGGGTGCCTTCCCTGTTACCGAGCAGATTGTTATAGATTTCTACAGAGACATTCCCGTTGACTGGTGATTTGAAAGTAACGGAAAGCTGATCAGTAAACGGATTTGGATAGGCATTGAATTCCATCGATGCTGATTTCAATGCAAGCGAAGCGGTATTTAACATATAAGTAGCGGTGTTCTGGCAACCATTGGTTTTATCAGTTACCAACAAAGTGAATAAACCATTGATCCCGCTGTTTCCTGACTGATATAACACAGTAGCTGTTTGCGCACCGTCAAGGATGGCCCAGCTGTTATCAGTAGATGTTAAGGTCCACTGATAGTTGGCATTCGTCACACTTTGTGCACTGAGCAGGTCTACAGATAAAGGATCAGGAGCACTGGCCGGCGGCAGAATAACGGCTGTCGGCAGTGTGATGTTTTGAACAACCGGTGTATTGGTAGTGGCAACGCAACCATTGTTAGGATTGGTAACTGACAAAGTGTAGGTACCTGGTACGGTAACAATCGCGGATGCGTTGGCAGCGGTGAAATTGTTTGGCCCTGTCCATTTGAAGGTCGAACCGTTTGTAGAGGATGTACCATTGATGATCACATTCGTCTTCAGGCAGGTCAACGGGCCATCATTGGATGCCTGGATATTTGCAGGCGGCGTGATGTTTTGAGTTACGGGTGTGTTGGTGGTGGCGGTACATCCGTTTTGTGTATTAGTAACGACAAGGGTATAGGTACCCGGAGTAGTTACATTTGCCACTGCTGTAGTAGCGGTAAAATTGGACGGACCGGACCATGTGTAGGTTACACCGGTTGATGTAGAAGAGCCGGTGATTTGAGCGGTTGTCTTTGTACAGGTCAATGGGCCATTGTTAGTCGCCTGCACATTGGCTGCCGGGATGATGTTTTGAGTTACGGTCACACTATCGGCAGTTGTACAACCATTAGCGCCTTTCGATGTCACATAATATTTACCCGGTGAGGTTACAGAGATCGGGTTCACACCTGCGTTATTACCACTCCATGTAATAGTACCATTGGAGGTAGCACTTAGATTGATGGACGTAATCGTACAGGTCAGAACTGATGGCGTTGAAATTGATAATGTAGGCTTGGTGATATCCTGCGTCACTGTCACGCTATCATTAATAGTACAACCATTAGCACCTTTCGCTGTAACGTAATACTTACCCGGTGTGGTTATAGAGATTGGGTTCACACCTGCATTATTACCACTCCATGTAATCGTGCCATTGGAGGTAGCATTCAGATTGATGGAGGTAGTCGTACAGGTCAGAACTGACGGCGTTGCAATTGACAATGTAGGCTTGGTGATATCCTGCGTAACTGTCGCACTATCATTAATAGTACAACCATTAGCGCCTTTCGCTGTAACATAATATTTACCCGGTGTGGTTACAGAAATAGGATTCACACCTGCATTATTACCACTCCATGTAATAGTACCGTTTGAAGTAGCATTCAGATTAATGGAGGTAGTCGTACAGGTCAGAACTGATGGCGTTGCAATTGACAATGTAGGCTTACTAACATCCTGACTCACCGTCACACTATCATTAATAGTACAACCATTAGCACCTTTCGCTGTAACATAATATTTACCCAGTGTGGTTACAGAAATAGGATTCACACCTGCATTATTGCCACTCCATGTAATCGTACCATTGGAGGTAGCATTCAGATTGATGGAGGTAGTCGTACAGGTCAGAACTGATGGCGTTGCAATTGACAATGTAGGCTTGGTGATATCCTGCGTGACTGTCACACTATCATTAATAGTACAACCATTAGCACCTTTCGATGTCACATAATATTTACCCGGTGTGGTTACAGAGATCGGGTTCACACCTGCGTTATTACCACTCCATGTAATTGTACCGTTTGAAGTAGCATTCAGATTAACGGATGTAGTCGTACAGGTCAGAACTGATGGCGTTGCAATTGACAATGTAGGCTTGGTGATATCCTGCGTGACTGTTACACTATCATTAATAGTACAACCATTAGCAGCTTTCGCTGTAACATAATACTTACCCGGTGTGGTTACAGAGATCGGATTCACACCTGCATTATAACCAGTCCATGTAATAGTACCATTGGAGGTAGCATTCAGATTGATGGAGGTAGTCGTACAGGTCAGAACTGATGGTGTTGCAATTGATAACGTCGGCTTGGTGATATCCTGATTGACCGTCACACTATCATTAATAGTACAACCATTAGCGCCTTTCGCTGTAACATAGTATTTACCCGGTGTGGTTACAGAGATCGGATTAACACCTGCGTTATTACCACTCCATGTAATCGTACCATTGGAGGTAGCGTTCAGATTGATGGAGGTAGTCGTACAGGTCAAAATTCCCGGTGCGGTTACTGACAACGTCGGCTTGGTGATATCCTGCGTAACTGTCACACTATCATTAATAGTACAACCATTAGCACCTTTCGATGTCACATAATATTTACCCGGTGTGGTTACAGAGATCGGGTTCACACCTGCATTATTACCTGTCCATGTAATTGTACCATTGGAGGTAGCACTTAGATTGACGGACGTAGTCGTACAGGTCAGAACTGATGGCGTTGCAATTGACAACGTCGGTTTACTAACATCCTGACTCACTGTTACACTGTCATTAATAGTACAGCCATTAGCGCCTTTCGCTGTAACATAATATTTACCCGGTGTGGTCACAGAGATCGGATTCACGCCTGCATTATAACCAGTCCATGTAATTGTACCTTTTGAAGTAGCATTCAGATTAATAGAGGTAGTATTACAGGTCAGAACTGACGGCGTTGCAATTGACAATGTAGGCTTGGTGATATCCTGTGTGACTGTTACGCTATCATTAATAGTACAACCATTAGCACTTCTCGATGTCACATAATATTTACCCGGTGTGGTTACAGAGATCGGATTCACACCTGCGTTATTACCACTCCATGTAATCGTACCATTGGAGGTAGCGTTCAGATTGATGGAGGTAGTCGTGCAGGTCAGAACTGATGGCGTTGTAATTGATAACGTCGGCTTGGTGATATCCTGATTGACCGTCACACTATCATTAATAGTACAACCATTAGCGCCTTTCGCTGTAACATAGTATTTACCCGGTGTGGTTACAGAGATCGGATTCACACCTGCATTAAACCCTGTCCATGTAATCGAACCATTAGATGTAGCAATAAGATTAACAGAATTGGTAGTACAAGTCAAAGTACCGGGTGCGGTTGCTGACAACGTCGGCTTACTAACATCCTGACTTACCGTCACGCTGTCTGTCCTTGTACAACCATTCGCTCCTAAGGCAGTCACATAATATTTACCCGGTGCAGTTACCGTAATCGGATTCACACCTGCATTATAACCGGTCCATGTAATCGAACCATTAGATGTAGCAATAAGATTAACAGAGTTGGTAGTACAAGTCAAAATTCCCGGTGCGGTTACTGACAACGTCGGCTTACTAACATCCTGACTTACCGTCACGCTATCTATCCTCGTACAACCATTCGCTCCTAAGGCAGTCACATAATATTTACCCGGTGCACTAACCGTAATTGGATTCACACCTGCATTAAACCCGGTCCATGTAATTGTACCGTTAGATACAGCCGTAAGATTAACAGCACTTGTCGTACAAGTCAAAGTGCCTGGTGCGGTTACTGACAATGTCGGCTTACTAACATCCTGACTCACGGTTACACTATCCGTCCTCGTACAACCATTCGCTGCTAAGGCAGTTACATAGTACTTACCGGCAGCAGTTACTGTAATCGGATTTACGCCTGCATTATACCCGCTCCATGTAATCGTACCATTAGATGTAGCATTCAGATTGATAGATGTAGTAGCACAGGTAAGAACTGATGGTGTTGTAATGGATAATGTTGGCTTCGTTACATCCTGGGTTACTATCACACTATCAGAAATTGTACAACCATTGGTACCTTTCGCTGTAATATAATACTTACCCGGTGTTGTAACTGAAACCGGATTTACACCTGCGTTATATCCTGTCCATGTAATTGTACCATTAGATGTAGCACTAAGATTAACAGAATTGTTAGTACAAGTCAAAATTCCCGGTACAGTTACTGACAAAGTTGGTTTACTAACATCCTGAGTAACTGTCACACTATCTGTACTTGTACAACCATTCGTACCGCGGGCAGTCACGTAGTACTTACCAGCAGCAGTTACTGCAATCGGATTCACGCCTGCATTATACCCGCTCCATGTAATCGTGCCGTTGCTTGCCGCACTTAGATTAACGGAAGTAGTTGAACAGGTTAAAGTTCCCAATACCGTTACTGATAAAGTTGGTCTGCTGCCATCCTGCGTAACCATCACACTATCGGTGCTTGTGCAACCATTCGTACCGCGGGCAGTCACGTAGTACTTACCAGCGGCAGTTACTGTAATCGGATTCACGCCTGCATTATACCCACTCCATGTAATCGTACCATTAGATGTAGCACTAAGGTTAACAGAAGTAGTGGTACAGGTCAGAACTGATGGTGTTGCAATTGACAACGTCGGTTTACTAACATCCTGACTCACTGTTACACTATCTGTCCTTGTACAACCATTCGCTCCCAGGGCTGTTACATAATACTTACCGGCGGCAGTTACTGTAATCGGATTCACGCCTGCATTATACCCACTCCATGTAATCGTACCATTAGATGTAGCACTAAGATTGACTGATGTAGTGGTACAGGTCAGAACTGATGGCGTTGCAATTAACAACGTCGGTTTACTAACATCCTGACTCACTGTTACACTGTCTATCCTTGTACAACCATTCGCTCCCAGGGCTGTTACATAATACTTACCGGCAGCAGTTACTGTAATCGGATTCACCCCAGCACTATACCCGCTCCATGTAATCGTACCATTAGATGTAGCACTAAGATTAACAGAAGTAGTGGTACAGGTCAGAACTGATGGTATTGCAAGTGACAACGTCGGTTTACTAACATCTTGACTCACTGTTACACTGTCTATCCTTGTACAACCATTCGTTCCCAGGGCTGTTACATAATACTTACCGGCAGCCGTTACTGTAATCGGATTCACGCCTGCATTATACCCGCTCCATGTAATCGTACCATTAGATGTAGCACTAAGATTAACAGAAGTAGTGGTACAGGTCAGAACTGATGGTGTTGCAATTGACAACGTCGGTTTACTAACATCCTGACTCACTGTTACACTGTCTATCCTTGTACAACCGTTGCCACCTTTAGCAGTTACATAATATTTACCCGGTGCACTAACCGTAATTGGATTCACCCCAGCACTATACCCGCTCCATGTAATCGTACCATTAGATGTAGCACTAAGATTAACAGAAGTAGTGGTACATGTCAGAACTGATGGTGTTGCAATTGACAACGTCGGTTTACTAACATCCTGACTCACTGTCACACTATCTGTCCTTGTACAACCATTCGCTCCCAGGGCAGTTACATAATACTTACTGGTAGCCGTTACTGTAATCGGATTTACACCTGCATTATACCCGCTCCATGTAATTGTACCATTAGATGTAGCACTAAGATTAACAGAAGTAGTGGTACATGTCAGAACTGATGGTGTTGCAATTGACAACGTCGGTTTACTAACATCCTGAGTCACTGTTACACTGTCTGTCCTGGTACAACCATTAGCCCCTAAGGCAGTTACATAATATTTATCCGGTGCACTGACCGTAATTGGATTCACACCTGCGTTAAACCCGCTCCATGTAATTGTACCGTTAGATACAGCCGTAAGATTAACAGCACTTGTCGTACAAGTCAAAGTGCCCGGTGCAGCCAACGTCAACGTCGGCTTACTAACATCCTGACTCACCGTTACACTATCTGTCCTCGTACAACCGTTGCCACCTTTAACAGTCACGTAATATTTACCCGGTGCACTAACCGTAATTGGATTCACACCTGCATTAAACCCGGTCCATGTAATTGTACCACTAGATGTAGCACTAAGATTAACAGCATTGGTAGTACAAGTCAATGTGCCCGGTGCAGCTAACGTCAATGTTGGTTTACTAACATCCTGACTCACCGTCACACTGTCTGTCCTTGTACAACCATTCGCTCCCAGGGCTGTTACATAATACTTACCGGCAGCCGTTACTGTAATCGGATTTACGCCTGCATTATACCCACTCCATGTAATTGTACCATTAGATGTAGCACTAAGATTAACAGAAGTAGTGGTACAGGTCAGAACTGATGGGGTTGCAATTGACAACGTCGGCTTACTAACATCCTGGCTCACTGTCACACTATCTGTCCTTGTACAACCGTTGCCACCTTTAGCAGTTACATAATATTTACCCGGTGCACTAACCGTAATTGGATTCACACCTGCATTAAACCCGCTCCATGTCACTGTCCCATTAGATGTAGCACTAAGATTAACAGCATTGTTAGTACAAGTCAATGTGCCCGGTGCAGCCAACGTCAATGTTGGTTTACTAACATCCTGGCTCACTGTCACACTATCGGTCCTTGTACAACCATTCGCTCCCAAGGCTGTTACATAATACTTACCGGCAGCAGTTACTGTAATCGGATTTACGCCTGCATTATACCCACTCCATGTAATTGTACCATTAGATGTGGCATTCAGATTGACAGATGTAGTGGTACAGGTCAGAACTGATGGTGTTGCAATTGACAACGTCGGCTTACTAACATCCTGACTCACCGTCACACTATCTGTACTTATACAGCCATTAGCCCCACGGGCAGTTACATAATACTTCCCGGCGGCCGTTACCGTTACCTGATTCACCCCAGCACTATACCCGCTCCATGTCACTGTCCCATTAGATGTAGCACTAAGAACTACCGAAGTATTTAAACAAGACAATACACCCGGTACTCCTACTGACAACGTCGGCTTACTAACATCCTGCATCACGTCCACCTGCGCACTCCCCGTACACCCGGTAACCGGGTGCGTCACCGTTAAAGTGTACCTTCCCGCTACACTCACCACCGGATTCTGCACCGCTGACGTAAACCCGCCAGGCCCCGCCCAGCTATATGTAACGCCCGTTGCCGTAGCAGTTCCAGACAACGTTACTGTAGAAGTAGCACAGGAAAGCACCCCGCTCACCGCCGCCGTTACCGCTAGTTGATTCGAACCTTGCCTCACCGTAACTGTATCCATTCCCATACACCCCGTCGCCGGATTCGTTACCGTCAGGATATAATCTCCCGGCACTGATACCGTAGGATTCTGCGCCGTCGATGTAAACCCACCAGGACCACTCCATTTATAAGTCACCCCTGACACGGAAGATGATCCCGATAACGTAACTGCTGTTACCGTACATGTTAACGAATCTTTCACCGATGCCACCGCATTGGGATAACTCACTAAGTTCGCCCCCGTCAGACCTACATTATCAAAGAAATACCGCTCCGTAGGATCTGAATTCCTCGCTCTTATGATCACCTGCAAAGTACTCCCATTCAACGCCGCAGAGCTAACCGTCACCCTCGCAGTTCCTGTCGTCGTATTCCCTATCCCTGAATAATCTTCATACACCAATACCTCAGCCCCATTATTCAATTTATAATATACCTTCATGTAGTCGTCATTCTCAAACGCATCATTTGTACTCGCTGTCTCGCTTCTCAAATCTGCTGATATCACGACATTACTTTTCCCGGAAATATCCACCACACCAGAAGACCACGTTGTCTCCCCTGCACCCGTATAAGACACCTTGAACTCATTCGCCTGCACAGATGCCGTTCCCGTTCCGGTACTCACGATCGTCCATGGCGTAGATCCGTTATCAGACGTTGTTCCATCCGCAAATGTGAAATCTTCCAACCAGAAATTCGCCGGCGTGGCTGATGCAGACTCCACCACTACCGACTTCGACGCCGTACAACCATTCGCCGGATTCTTCACCGTCACAGTATATGTACCCGCCACACTCACCGTCGGACTTTTCAATGTACTGGTAAATCCTCCTGGCCCGGTCCAGCTGTACACCGCATTTGCGACAGATGAATTCGCACTGATTCCCACACTGGTCAAACAACCCAATACTGCACCACTCGCATCCAGATCCGGCACCACTTTATTTTCCGTCACCGTCGCTGTTGCTGACACGGTACAACCGGCGGGCAATGTAGCCGTTACTGTATATACCCCTCCCGCTGTAACAGTAGGATTCTGGGTTGTAGACGTAAACCCGTTCGGCCCCGTCCAGGCATAGGAAGAAACCGTTCCGGTGGGTGTGACTGTAATCTGTGCATTGCTCACACAAGTCACCGGCCCACTGACTGCGGTTGCCAAAGTAACGGCAGGATCTACCGCCGCCACTTTTATGTTATCAAAGTAGTAGAACTCATCGGTTCCCGTCGCCCTTGCCCGCACAACAATTTGCAATGTATTCCCGGTGGGTACAGACACTGAAAAAGTCGTATTTGTCGTACTGTGGTTATTAATGGTCGACGTCTTCTCATAAAACAATACTTCCGTCCCACCGTTTATTTTATAATAGAACCGAAGATAATCTGCATAAGTTCCCGTGTCATTCATGACTGCCCCTCCCGTTACAGCGCTCCTGACGGCGCCTGAAATGGTCACACCCGTTTTCCCGGTCATCGTCATGCTCCCCGAAGTCCACACCCCTTCTCCCGTCGTTCCTATTCCACTTATTCTAAACTCATTATTATTCACTGAGAACATACTCCCCGAAGGAGCAGCGACACTCCATGCCGTTGTTCCATTATCTGACGTCGTTCCATTCGATAATGTAAAGTTCTCTTCCCAGGTCGTCGCCACACTTCCTGCCGTTACTGTCACCGTTTGCGATGTCTTACATCCATTGGCTGGATTTGTTACCGTTACTGTATAACTGCCCGCTACACTCACCGTAGGATTCTGCGTTGTAGCCGTAAATCCATTCGGCCCGGTCCAGCTATAGGTGGCATTTGATACAGCAGATGTTGCGGACAGCGTTACACTCGTTGCACACGCCAGCGACCCACCCGTTGCAGCCAGATCAGGTGCTGCTTTATTTTCCGTCACCGTGACACTCGCCGTTCCTGTACCTGCACTACTTGTACCTGTTACCGTATAAGTGCCCGCTGTACTTACAGTAGGATTCTGAGCGGTTGATGTAAAACTATTGGGGCCTGTCCAGCTATACGTCGTTCCACTGGCAGATGATGTGGCTGATAGTGTCAATGATGGCGACGTGCACGTCAGCACACCACCATTCGCAGCTGTTGCCGTCACCTTCACACCACTGCCCGCACAGGGGCCTTTCTCTTTAAACACCCTGTATTGTTCTATATAATATTTCGAGGTCTGGGTACCTCCATTGTTGTAATTATAGATCCGTACAACCAACTGCACATTATTTCCATTCAGCAACCCGGACGTAAAATCCAGCGTACCGAAATTCCCTGTTCTGGAATCTAACAGTATTTCACTACCACCATTGATCTTATAATACACCTTCACATATTCAGAACTATTCATATCCCCCTCCGAAGTCACTTTCACAGCTACCTGCCAGTCTGTATACCCGGCAGTAGAAAAAACCTGCGAATACCATACGCCTTCCCCGCCCAGCTCCTGGGCATGTAGGCGATTCGATTTCACAGCAAAATAACCAGTACTTAATACTTTTGAAGCATCCAGGTACCAACCCGTAGACGAATTGTCTACCGTAGTACCATTGGCACCAGAAAAAGTCCCGGAGATGATCGGACATTCAGGTGTTGCAAATACAGATGTTCGTACACATAAAAAAATGACTGCAAAGAAAAGCATGAAATGCTTTTGCATTAGAACGTGTTGGAATTTCAAGGTGTCGATTTTTAAGGGATAAATAGGAATTATACTTCGATGGCCACAATATCTATAATGACAATATGTAATATTATAGAATATCCTAACTATTTATACTAATAAAAGTGAAGCTGACACTTAAAAAATTGACATAGGCTATTAATAAGAATGAGTAAGCAGGTTACAAGTAAAAGAGTATCACCGGGCAGAAATAATGAGTACCATTTATTGAGTAGTTGGGGCACATTACTGAGTATTGTCGTATTAAACGGGTAAACCCCATTGCATGAGAATGCCTCTTCATGCATATGGCTCCGCATACAGGCCGGCTTGCTGATAATCGCTGAATCAATATCAGGCTATACATATGATACAGGCAGTAATTTTCTCACCGTATGAAGACGGCGGTTTAAATTGTCCTAACGTTATCACCACTTTATGCCTTTCGGCTAAATCAAAGCGTATTTCAGCTAAACCACGCTGACTGATTTCAGGCACTTTTGTAAAAAAAAACATGAAAGCTATCAGAATTCACAAGTTCGGCGGGCCGGAAGTAATGCAACTGGAAGAAGTACCTACTCCTATTCCTGCTGCAGACGAAATCCTTTTAAAAGTCTATGCCAGCAGCGTTAACCCTGCTGATTACATCATCCGTCAGGGCGGAAATGAACTATTAAGACCGCTTTTAAAACTCCCCATGGGCCTGGGCCTGGATGCAGCCGGCATTGTTGAAGCGACCGGTAGTGACGTCACTCACCTGAAAAAAGGGGATAAAGTATATGGTGTGCCGAACTTTCCCGGCGACGGTGCCTATGGTGAATACCTCGCCGCCAAAGCCACCCAGTTTGCCCCCATGCCAGCAAACATGACGTTCAACGAAGCCGCTGCTATTGCCTCCTGTGCGCTCATCGCCTGGAACGGGATCGTTGATCTGGGTAACGTGCAGCCCGGACAGCGGGTACTTATACATGGTGCTGCCGGTGGCGTGGGTAGCCTCGCAGTTCAGTTTGCCAGGGCTAAAGGTGCGTATGTGATCGGTACTGCCTCTGCTCACAATATCAGTTTCCTGAAAACACTGGGCGCAGATGAAGTGATCGACTACAATACACAGGACTTTGCACAAATACTAAAAGACATCGACCTTATATTCAATGCCTCCCCGGTACGTGATGAAAGCGTTCGGTTCAGGTCTGCGGAGATCATCAAAGAAGGTGGTATCTTTGTTTGTTCTCAATTAGATGTTCCATTGAGTGAAGCCTTGTTAAACGCTTTTAAAGCCAGGCACGCCACCGGTACCCTGGTAGGTGGTGGCAGCATCAGTTATACATCCTCACTAAACGGAACGACAGCACTTGTAGAAGCAGGCAAAGTAAAAGCAATCATCAGCAAAGTCTATCCTTTGACCGACGTTGCCGATGCTCACAGGGAATGTGAAACCAAACATGTACGTGGAAAATTAGTCATTGAAATCAGAAAAGAAATCTAATGCAGGTAAAACGTTTCAGAACAATCAGTGAATTTCAGCAGTTCAGGCAGCTACCCAAACCCGATCACCCACTGATCAGTGTGTTCGAGGTGACAACTGCGAAGCATATTGACCTCCTTGAGAATATAAGCTGGCTGTATGAGTTCTATTGTATTGGCCTGAAAAAAGTGGTGACAGCACAAAGCCGGAAGCTGAAATACGGTCAGCAGGAATACGACTTTGACGATGGCATCATGTCTTTTATCGCACCCAACCAGGTATTGAGTTTCACCGCTGAAGACAACAGTAAAGGTATTCAGCAGTCGGGATGGCTATTAGTACTCCATCCCGATTTCTTATGGAATACCTCTTTGGCCAGCAGCATTAAACAATATGACTTCTGGGACTATTCTGTGCATGAAGCCCTCTTCCTTTCTGAAAAAGAAGAAGATACCCTCGTTGGGATCATGAAGCATATACAACAAGAGTGTAAATCCAACATTGACCAGTTCAGTAAAAGTATTATCATCGCGCACCTGGAGACCCTGCTGAGTTATGCCGACCGCTTTTATCACCGGCAGTTCATCACCCGGGAAAAAGCAAACCACCAGTTGCTGGCGCGACTGGAAACAGTCTTAGACGATTACTTCAACGATGGTGATCTCATTTCCAAAGGACTCCCCAGTGTCGCCTATGTTGCGCAAACTTTACACCTGTCTCCCAAGTACCTAAGCAGTCTGCTCAGGATACTCACCGGACAAAATACCCAGCAGCACATCCACGAAAAGCTCATCGAAAAGGCAAAGGAAAAGCTGTCGACCACCAACCTGTCAGTCAGCGAGATCGCTTATGAACTGGGATTTGAGCACCTCCAGTCATTCAGTAAGTTATTTAAGACAAAAACAAACCAATCGCCGCTGGAATTCAGGGCGTCGTTCAACTAACATTTATTCCAGTTTCACTTCCCGCAGGGTGCCATTTCCGGGCAAATCCACTACTAACACTTTTACAATGCCGCCGGGTGGTAACCCTGCCGTCTTATAATACCAGTCTACCCCGTTCCGCCCTAAAACAGCCTTCCCTCGTTCCTGTAACTGACCTGCCGCGTCGAATACCCGTATTTCGACTTCTGCTACCCTAAATTCATCTTTTGCGGTCACTACCACACTCGTATCCTCAAAACGGATTTGCTGCACCTCAGGGGAGTTATAAGCGTCTTTTACGGCCATATTATAGGCATTCTGCCCCGGACCGGCCTGGGACTTATAGTAGGCCACGAGTTCAGGATCTTCCAAAATCACCTTGGCATAAGCGGCGGCCACCTTCATCTTGTACCGGGCCTCCAATTGCCTGGGAGTAGGCTTATGCTTCGATGGCCCGCGTTTCTGGGCGATGATAATCTGACCGTTCCTTTCGTAAATGGTAAACTGCTTTCCGATGGTTCCACGGATTACCTGCAGTAGCATGTTATCTTTCACAAGGGCCATAAACAAACAATTTTGAGGTTATACAATCAATATAAAAACTACACCCTGAATATACTACTAATTCGACATTAAATGTTCAGTAAAAGATCATCAATAGGTCACCTCAATATCGATTTGATATACAGATGCCCTTTTAATGCCCTTTTAGCGACCTTAAGATGTACTTATGGATATATGTCGTCTCTATAGTATAATGGATCAAACCGGGGATTAACATTTTTCCATGCCATCCTATGCATGGACCTTCCGGATCATGATTTTAATGACTATATTCAATTATGGCGGGAGAACCATTGACAAAGGCCAGGCAGCTGGCCGCCCGATACAACCTGTTGGTAAGTTTGCTCTGGACCCTGGTATGCCTGGGCCCTGTTGCAGGTTATTTTTACCGGTATATGCCTGTCAACTGGCTATGGGTCATTGTGCCAACGGCGCTCTTTCCATACTTCCTGCCGGCCAGCTGGCTGGATCGTTATGCCGTGAGTACTTCCCGGCATTTTTATGAACGGATGGGCGTGCAGGCGGTGTTAGGTGTTGTACAACACGGGCGGTACGTCAACCGGCGGATAAAAAGCAGGTTCCCTGGTTACAGGATTGTTTATGACCGGGAGACCATTCGCAGGAAGATAAAAGAGACGTATCAGTTCGAACGGTTTCATTATGGTTTGCTGCTGGCGTTTATTATTCCCATTAGCCATGCGTGGAGTGTATACTGGTACCGGGGGGTGATATTGGTCGTGTGCAATATGGTATATAATGTGTATCCCATTCTGATGCAGCAATATGTAAGGCTGAGGTTGAAGAGAATGGTAAAATAATTGTATTCTTTGATACACCGGTAATGATAAGAGATGAAATCTGAAAGCCTTCAGCACTCGTCTGAAGGCTTTTACTATTATATCTTATCCGCCACTATCCTCTCCTCACACACCAAAGTCACCACTTCATCCAGTTTAAAAAAGTTTGGCTCATCCGGATGTACCTTCAACCGGTAATTCTCACTGGCAAAAAAGGCATTAAAATCATCCATCGAGGAAAAATAGATATCCGTAACACTATCATAAGGAGCAGCAGGAAATCCAGCCATTTCAACAGGATGGGAAATAACATACTTCTTAACATACTTCCCGGATTCCGGAATCGACATAAACAACGGCGCATGATGATTCCTGTGATAGTCAACAAACGCCTCGTGACTCATTCCATCCACCCGGCGAATTAAAAATGTAAATTTCAACATAACTTTATTTTGCCTGCAAAGCTATTTTTCAATATACCGGCTAACAATACCGCACAATTTTATCCACATCTTTGCAGTACCAACACTTTTGTTTTATTTTATCGCTTATGTACAAGAAGAAGACACCTGTTCAAACTCATTGCGGATTACATTTCTTCAAAGAATTACTGAACGGGAAGTGGAAACTGATGCTGATCTATTATATCTCCCAGGGACACCAACGTCCCAGCCAGTTGCAAAAGGTCATACCCAATGGTGACCGGCGGGTATTAGATAAACAACTGGGAGAACTCGTGACACATGGCTTTCTGCAGAAGCAGGTATTTAACACGAAGATCCCTAAAGTAGTATATGAACTAACTGAATTAGGAAAAGACCTGCTCCCCCTGATCATCACTATTGAACAATGGGGTGAGGCACATAGAAAAGACATGGAGAAGGTGCTAAAAACAGATCCTAAATTTATGGATGTAATATAATTTTCATCGGCCAACGGAAAACAATGTACATTGTCGTTATGTCAAAAATCTGCCGGACTTTAGCCGTGATGCTATCCCTCCTTGGAAGCCTTCATGCACAGCAACTACCTGTAGCTGTCAATTTTAAAAAATCTTATCAGCAACAAACCAGGCATACCGATGGTACGCCCGGGAAAAATTACTGGCAAAACGGTGGTAAATATACCATACAGGTGCAATACAACCCGGCTAACAGAGAACTGTCTGGCACCGAAGGAATTGACTACTACAATAACAGTCCGGATACTTTAAAACGGATGGTATTTAAGTTATATCCTAACTTATACCAGGCGCAGGCCATGCGGAATGTACCTCTATCCCCTGACGATCTCACACAGGGGATGACCATTAGTCGTATGCAACTGGATAGCGTAACCATTGCAGAGAAGAAAAGAATAATAAGGGGAACAAATATGTACGTGAACGGTGTCCATATCCTGCCCGGTCAGCATGTGCATGTGGATGTGGATTTCAATTATACACTTAATAAGACTTCTTTTATACGTACCGGTCAGATAGACACCGGTGCCTGTATGATTGCTTACTTCTTTCCACGTATTGCTGTGTATGATGATATTGATGGATGGAATGAATATCCTTACGCCGGGAAAGAAGAGTTTTACAATGATTACTGTGATTTTTCAGTGGACATCGCTGTTCCAGGTAATTACGCGGTATGGGCAACTGGTGAATTACAAAACAGGAATATGGTGTATCAACCTGCCATACTACACAATATTGATAAGGCGCTGACAGGTGACAGCATTGTAGATATTATCCGGGCAACTGACTGGGAAAAGCATGCTGTGCTACTGCCTGCCACTACCCATCACTGGCAGTTTGAAGCAAAGGATGTCACCGACTTTGCCTTTGCCCTGAGCAATCATTATGTATGGAAAGCCGGTGGTGTACAGGTATCGCCTACAGGAAGAGTACTGGCCAATGCTGTATTTAACCCGGCACATCAAAGTTATGAGCCGGTAGCAGGCTATGTGAGAAAAACGATTGACCTCATCAGTCACCAGGCGCCGGGTATTCCTTTCCCCTACCCCCACGAAACGATCTTCGATGGTCTGGATGCCATGGAATATCCTATGATGGTGAATAACCTGCCTTTTGAGGGATTAGAGGCAGTGCAGTTTACGATTCATGAAGTATTTCATACACTTTTTCCATTCTATGTAGGCTCTAATGAAACAAAGTATTCGTTCATGGACGAAGGTTGGGCGACCTATGCCGAGTTTATGCTGCTGAAAGGCATGCAGACTACATTTAAAGATGAATATGACATGCGGGCTATCAACGAGAGCGCGGGCACAGATATAGACGTACCGGTCATGACACCGACGCCACAATTGTACGGAGCGGCCAGGTTCTCTGATAAAGACCTGAAACCGGCTTTAGGATTCAGGTACCTGCAGGAATGGCTGGGAGATACCGTGTTGTACAAAGCCCTCAGGTATTATATCAGCCAGTGGAAGGGAAAGCATCCTACGCCATATGACTTCTTTGCATGTATGAATAAGGGAGCTGGGGTGAACCTGGACTGGTTCTGGCAGAACTGGTATTTTGAAAAGCATGTACCCGATCTGGGCATTGGACAGGTGACGAATAAAAACGGGCAGTATCATGTAGTGGTGGAACGAGTAGGTGCAGGTATGGTGCCGGTGCATGTGGAGATTTCATACGCAGATGGCAGTAAGGAATGGATGTCCCGGACAGTTGATTGCTGGAAAGATGGGCAACGTAAGTTGACCCTGGCCTTCAAGACCCGCAAAACAGTGACCGCTATTCAACTGGGGGATAATTATGATGCAGATGTGGACAAGCGTAACAATAAATGGGTATACAAAAAATAAGCAGAGAGGTTGTCTGAATATAACCGGAAAGCTTTGGACATCGTCTTTAAGATATTAGTACCGCCAGCCATCCGGGTAAAATTTACATACAGACAACCTCCTTTTATCAGGAGAACAATTTCTTCCAGAATCCACCGTCTCCTGACGACGGCTTATTCCGCAATTCTTCCAGCAATTGTACGGCCCGCTCATATCCCTGGTCAGCCGATAACTGCAACCAGTGCTTCGCATGTTCGATGTCTCTGGGCATGCCACCACGTTGTTCTATATAATACCGGCCTACATTGCATTGTGCCACTGCATACCCTTCTTCGCCCGCCCGGTAAAAATAATTGAGTGCGGTCGCGTAATCCTGTTCCACACCAAAACCGTTTTCATACATCCATCCCAGGTTATTGATGGCAATCACATCATTCTCTTCTGCAGCCTGTTCAAACCAGTAAAAGGCTTTTTCATAATCCAGGTATTCGCTTTCTTCGTCAGACAATATATTCCCTAACTCCCTTTGGGCAGCCGTTACACCTCCCGCTGCTCCCTGTTCCAGCAATTCCATGGCCAGCTCGGGATCATAATCAGTATATATGCCATCGTTATAGTACCTGTGCAAGGCAAACATTGCATTGGCAGAACCTTTGGATGCGGCTTTAGTAAACCAGAAGAATGCGGCTGCCTGATCTTCTTCCACCCCGATACCATTGTCATACATAGAGCCCAGGTTATACATACCATGGCTGTTGTGCATATAGGCCGACTGCCTGAAGTACGCAAACGCCTTCTCATCTGCATGTTCTGAATTTACCACACCATTCCTGTACATAAATCCCAGATTGGTGGCAGCACCGGATGATCCGTTATTCGCAGCCTGCTGGTACCATTCAAATGCCCGTGCATAATCCTCTCCCAACCTGCCATTGTCGAAAAACCCTGCATAAGCGAACTGGGCAAAATGATTGCCACTTTCAGCAGCCTTCTTCACCAGTGCAATCCCCTCCTCTTCCTGTTCACTGCCTTTTTCGGCATTGACAAGTATATGTATGCCAATATTGAATGTAGCTGCGGCATTACCCATCTGGTGGGCATATTGTAAAAGCTGTAGTCCCTGTTCTTTGTTTTGCTCCACATACATACCATTGTAGTACATAGTGCCCAGGACGTTTGCAGCCAATGGATTCTGATCCGTATCGTAGGATTGTAGCACGAGGTTATAAGCTCTTTCAGGATCTTTATGAACACCGAGACCATCTTTAAATATCAGTGCCAGCTTGTAGGCAGCTTCCGCATCATTGGGTTCCTGTGCTAATCGCTGTTCATATCGGGTTACCTCTTCGTTGACTTTCCGGAGAATGTCGTCATAAACCAAATCTCTATACATTATTACCTATTGATTTTTCAAAAAAGATATGAGCAAATCTAATGAAAATAGCCCATGCCTGCTACCCTCACCGGGTGTAACAAAAGGGCATAGCAGACAGTTCTGCTTTATACCAACACGAACGCAGGAAAAGCACTATTCGATGTCCAACTGGTATTTATACAGCAACCCTTCTAACTGGTACATATTAAACTTTGCTTTCTTCATTTTATTAAACTCCGGTTCAATAGAAAAATTCACTGCACCTCTGAAGTCAGCCTGTTCGAGGTTAGTATTAGAAAACCTCGTGAGTGTTAAATCAGACTGGGTAAATTTACACCCGGTGAGATCAGCCTCTGAAAAATCTGCTTCCTTAAGCGTACAATCGAGAAAGGGCGTTTTCTTCAGGTTCCTGCCCAGGAAGACGGCATAGTTCAGATTGCACTTTTCGAAATGAAAAGAAAACATGAGCTTACTGCACGGAGAGAAGTTCACACCAAGGAGTTTGCATTCAGTCAATACAGCATTCCGGAAACCGGTATTCTTTACAACAGCCATCGAAAAATCACACCCATCAAAAGTGCAGTCTTCAAAAGTTGTGTTGGAAAGATCACTGTTACTAAATACACATTTTTCAAATTTGCACTTATAGAACTCCCAGTTTTTTAATGGCTTTTCCGTAAAATCGATTGCCGTAAATACCTCTCTTTCGTAGAATTTTTCTTCTTTGTCGTCCCAGTTATTTTTCATGCCGTTAAGATAAAACAAAAAAGCGCCGCTCCGGCCAGGAACGACGCTTTTTAACACTTACTACAGGATAGCCGCAGATGATAGGAGCTGTTGAATGAAGTTAGCTGCAACCGGATCGTCAATGGTTGTCACCTTTCATGATCAGGCAATACAGTTGTACGACCGATTATATCCTCTATCCTATTGCCCCGACATTATCATATAGCCATGCGTTGAGCAGTTCCCTGCATGAAATGCAGCGACAAAGGCATTGATATGATTGATCCGGGTTGTTGTTTTGCTGTGAGAGGATAGAAAGTGGTTCATGGTTAGTGCAGCCAGTCATGCATTGAATAGTACCCTGCATGAAGCAGAGATAAAGGCACTGCACTGGTTGATCCGGGTGTCTCATTTGCTGTGTTTATCGTACTACCGGCGTAGCACCTCCATCCAGCACGTAATTGGCGCCTGTTATATAAGAAGCTTTCGGTGATACGAGGAAACTAACCAGTTCCGCTACTTCAGCTGGTTCTGCCATTCTGCCGAATGGTACACCTCCTATCCTGGCACTGATTGCCTGGAATGCCTGGTCAAAAGTAATACCGGAGGCTGCCGCGATATCATTTACGAAACTTTCCATAGGTGCAGTTTTCGTCATACCCGGAGAAACGGTGACCACTCTCACACCTTTAGGGGCTACTTCTGTAGCCAGTGTTTTACTATACGCATTCAGTGCGGCTTTGGAGATGCCATAAGTCATATTCAGATCCCAGAAAGGTTGTAAGGCACTCACAGAGGAAATATGTATGATCACGCCGTGTTTACGTTCGATCATACCGGGCAACAATGCCCTGTCTAAGCTTACAGAGGTCAGCAAATTCAGTTGCAGGGCATCCAGCCAATGTTGATCTGTCAGCACACTGAAACCTCCACCGGGCGTATTGACACCGCCGATATTATTAATAAGAACGTCTACATCTTTCACTTCATTCACAAGCCGGCTAATGTCTTCCGGTTTGGAGAGATCTGCTGCAATAAAGCGATGCTGTTTGTTCATGTCAGGAGCAGCATTTCTGGCTGTTACAATAACTTCAGCGCCTTCCTGTGAGAATTTGTCGGCGATGGCTTTCCCGATTCCCTTGGTACCACCTGTTACGAGTACTTTCATGTTATTATATATTAATTATGAAATGATTGTTTCAAAATAAACCACCCCTTCTTTCTGAAGTGATCGTTTCAGAATTAGATAAAAAAAATGCGCTACTGTGAGAGTTGTTTGATAACGAATTGGGCCATCTGCCTGAGTCTTTGAGGATCCTGGTGTAGGATGTAGGATTCATGCCAGCCGGTAATCAGACTGAGTAAATAATCAGTAAGGATGGCAGGATCAGCATTGTCTGCCAGTTCGCCTTGTTTTTTAGCTTCTTGCAGCAAGGAGTCTAATAACTGATAGGTATTATCTCCGTTATATTTTAGGATCCCCAGTATTTCTTCATCATCGTTGGCAATTTCAAATGTTGTTTTGATGATCATACAACTATTGGATTTGTTGATGATATCATTCACGGAATCATTGAGCAGGTTGATGATGGCATTGAGTGGCGAACGGGCAGCCCGTGCACGTTTCCTGGCCTGTTCCATGTGTGACTCTGTGTAGTGTTTAATACATTTTACAAAGAGTGCGTGTTTATCGCCGATGGTGTTGTACAGACTGCTGCTATTGATCTGCATGGCAGTGGTGAGGTCACGCATAGAGGCCGCACTGTAGCCTTTTTCCCAAAAGACTTCCATTGCTTTTTCAATTGCCTCTTCTTCGTTAAACTCAACGTTTCTTGCCATTACATTTTCAATTACGTCACAAATGTAGTGCTTTTTCTGAAACAATCATTCCAGAATGAAAAAATTTACTTCCAGGCGTGTGGTGATTGTGAGCGGTTGTGTTTTGTCATGTATAATAACAGGATTTTTGCCCGGCAACGATCCGCAAACTAACTACAGTTTATCAATGACATCCCTATACCCTCTGCCTATAGGAATTGAGATCCCTTTTATTTCCACCATATCAGCCGTATAAGCATCTATCTGTTGCACTGCAACGATGAAAGACCTGTGGATACGTTTAAACAACTGAGCGGGCAACATCTCTTCTATCTCCCCCGTACCCATTTTGGACAGGTATTCATGTTGTGTAGTCACGATCTTTATATACTCACGCTGGCTTTCTATATACAGGATCTCACCGAAGGGGATCTTGACCTTTCGCTTTTGCACGCTTACAAAAATGGCATTACTGTTCCTGCTTGCAATATTCACTTTATTCACCGCTGTCAGGAACCTTTCGAATTCAACAGGCTTGAGCAGGTAATCTGTGACATTCAGTTCAAACCCTTCCACTGCATATTGGTGATAAGCAGTCGTCACTATAACCGCAGGACGGTTTGCGAGGGTTCTGAGGAAATCCATTCCCTTCAGTTTAGGCAGGTGAAGGTCCAGGAAGATCAGGTCTACCTGGTGATCCAATAAAAATGAAGCAGCCAGGATCGCATCTTTAAAACTGCCCATTAATTCAAGGAAAGGCACAGCTGAAACATATTCTTTCAATACCTTGGCGGCCAGTGGTTCGTCTTCTATGATTATGCACCTTATTTTAGACATGACTGCTGAGATTTATTTTCAGGGTAGCGGCAAATTTATAGTCGGATGGCTGTAGCTCCAGGCTATAATCGGTATACAATAAGGTTAGTTGCCTGCGTAAATTGGAGAGCCCGATATTTTCTTTTATAGGCATAGTAGCTGCCGGATCGCCGGTAGAATTCACTACCGTAAAAGTCAGTTGCCTGTTTTTGACTGCCAGATGAATATTCACCAACGGATGTTCTCTCGTTTCAGATACACCATGCTTAAATGCATTTTCTACCAGTGGGATCAGCAATAGTGGGGGAATGCCCTGCCTGGGATCTTCGAGGTCATGACTAAAACCTACTGACAACGTATCATCATAACGGAGTTGTTCCAGTGCAATATAATCTGCTATGATTTTAACTTCCTGCTCAATAGCCGCATGGGTTGCACTGGTTTCATACAGCATATATCGCAGAATTTTTGACAACCGCAATATAGACTCCGGTGCAAGGTCAGATTTTTCCCTGGCAAGGGCATAGATATTATTCAGGGTATTAAATAAAAAATGCGGGTTGGTTTGGGACTTGAGGTAGTTGAGTTCCGCCTGCTGGCTCTCAATGCGTAATTGTTGGGATAACTGTTGCAGGCGGATATAGTTAAAGATATGCCTGACTATTCCAAAGACTACAACAGCTCCTATGCCGTAGCCAAAGAGACTACCTATTCTTTCGCGAACAGTTATTTTGAAATTTAACACAGTGAAGATGCCGATGGTAATACCCAATGCTCTCCACAGATAAAACCCTATGGAGAAAGCAAAGATATAGAGCAATATCCAGAGCAATGACCTGACAATCCGCTTCCAACCCATACCGGGAATGACATATTCAAACAGGTAATAGTTCAGTACAGACAGGTAGCTTACCAGCCATAGTTCATTGACAGCCCTTGCAGCGAAGTGGCTGTTATCACTTATTACATCTGTCAACACGTTTACGAAATAGAAGACAGGCACTAACCAGCTATATAACTTATACCGCCTCATAGCCGCAAAGGTCGATAAAATTGCCGAATTGCCCTTGACGGGGTTCTGCTGTTCGTATACCAGGAATCGTCGTTTGTTGACCCTGCTTACCGGGGGCAAAGGCGATGCACTATCCTTGTATTCAAAAAGAACACACCATGATCCCATTTGGAGAAAAAGTAGCAGGGTATGACATACCTGTACTAAACGAAAGAGAGATAAGGGCGGCAGCCGGCATCCTGTTTCTCGCCACCTATACTTCACTGATGTTTATTTTGTTCGACGGGAATTTTATTCCTGTAAAGTTTGTCCTTACTTTCTTTTTACTGGATCTGTTGATCCGGGTATTGATCAGTCCACGTTACGCCCCTATGCTGATTGCGGGTCGCCTGATTGTCAGGAAACAGCATCCTGAATATGTCGGTGCCCCACAAAAACGTTTCGCATGGAGTATCGGGATCGTACTGTCTTCCGTTATGTTCTACCTGTTTATCGTTGTGAATGTGTACGGTCCGGTCACAGGCGTGATATGCCTCGTTTGTTTGCTGTTCCTCTTCTTTGAAGCGGCGTTTGGTATTTGTCTCGGTTGTGTATTTTATCCGTGGTTCTTTAAGAAGAAAATACAGTATTGTCCGGGGGAAGTATGTGAAAAGCAGCATTACCAGCATGTGTCAGGGCGGCAGGTACTGGTACTGGCATTGTTTGTAGCAGCCATACTTCCTGCGGTGTATATATTGAAACAACATTATAGTAAACCTCCTCATGCTATGTTTCGCCATGCTCAGTAATTTTTTTCAACCATTCAGGCAACATATTATTGGCCTCCGGCAACATTTTGACTCACCTTATGGGCTGCAACGGATCATCTATGCTGACTGGACGGCTACGGGTCGCGGGTACTATCCCATAGAGCAATACCTGTTGCAGGAGATATTGCCTTTTATCGGGAACACGCATACAGGCACGACAATTACGGGTAGTAAGATGTCGGATGCCTACATGGCGGCAAAAGAAACGATTAAAGCACATGTACATGCGAATGAGGAAGATGTGCTATTGTTTTGCGGAAGTGGGATGACGGCAGCGGTGAATAAATTGCAACGAATGCTGCAGCTGCAGGAGGCTGTAGTATTTGTAACAGCCATGGAGCATCACAGCAATCATATCAGCTGGCTGGAGACAGGGGCCGTTGTAGAGGTGATTGGCCTGACAGCGGAGGGATTGGTAGACCTGTGGCACTTTGAGCAGTTGCTGGTTAAGTATAAGAACCGGAGGTTTAAAATTGCTGCTGTTACAGCCTGTTCAAATGTAACGGGGATCTATACTCCTTATTATCAGATAGCGGGATTGGTGCATGCATATGGAGGTTACTGCTTTGTAGATTTTGCCTGTGCAGCGCCTTACTGTAAGATAGACATGCACCCGGAGAATGACAGCACCTGCCTGGATGCGATTTACTATTCTTCGCATAAATTCCTGGGAGGACCAGGCACGCCGGGGGTATTGATCTTTAACAGGCAGTTATACAGCAAGGCTGTACCCGACCAACCGGGTGGAGGAACAGTGAGCTATACAAATCCCTGGGGAGAACGGGTATATATAGAGGACATTGAAGTACGGGAAGATGGCGGTACGCCACCATTCCTGATGGGGATAAAAGCGGCGATGTGTATAGCGTTAAAAGACGAGATGGGGGTTGAGCGGATACAAGGCAGGATAAAAGAAATGCTGGCAATTGTGTTTCGCAGGTTGGCAGGTATAAAGGAGATCCGCGTATTGCAGGAGAATATACAGGAACGATCGGGGGTAGTTTCTTTTATAGTGACGGGAGTGCATTATAACTTAGTAGCCCGCTTGCTGAATGACAGGTTTGGTATACAGGTACGTGGCGGGTGTTCCTGTGCGGGTACGTATGGACATATTCTATTGCAGGTGGATAAAGTACAATCCTATGGTATCCGGCAGGATATAGAGGCAGGTAAATTATCTTCCAAACCCGGTTGGGTCAGGTTATCCCTCCATCCTACAATGACGGATGAGGAGGTGAATTATATTATCGATGCGATTGAAATGACAATCTCGTATGCCAGCGAATGGGGAAAGGATTATCATTATGATTCGCGCAGTAATGAGTACTACTATCAGGGAGTTGTGCAGGCATGTTGAATTTAACCGGCTTAGATCCGCTTATATTAACGGGCTGCTTTTTATAAGCGATGAGGACCTGTACTTTGATACATGCGTTTCTTTTTGTGCAGTGGTGCTGGCGCTGTAGAGACAGGTTGCTTATGACCGCTGCTATTATTCATGCTTTATCTTTCTTTGTATGAGCATACAGCTGCCAGCAAACACAATTGCGGCCGCTATACACAACACGATGTACGCGGGCATTCCTAACCAGCTTAGATAGTCCTGTTCGCCTTTTGCCAGGAATGTTAACGCCACGGCGGTGCTGTTATTTACAAAATGAATGATCATGCCTGGTATCACAGACTTTGTTTTATAATAGATCCAGCCTATGAATAAAGCCGCGAAGAATGCAGGGATTGATTGCCATGGGTTCATATGAATTAATGCGAAGAAGATAGATGAATAGATGATGGCCTGGCGGGGGGAATAATTTTGCAACAGTCCCTTCAGGACAATACCCCTGCACAGTGTTTCTTCCAGCACGGGAGCGGCCACTGCGATCATGATAATGGAATAGAGATCAGTCTTAAACAGGTCTTCAAAAAAGCGGGCGACTTTATCCGGCATGGGGATCAGTGAGGAGAGGCGCTCCATTCCGACGGTCATCGCCAGTGTACAGACGATCAACACCGGGATCAGCCAAAGGGGGAAGCGGTTAACATCCAGCCTAAACGAATCGGGGTGTTGTTTTTTACTTTTCTGGAAAGCATACCAGATGGTGGCTGACAGGGAGAGTGTATAACCAATGAGGTTGAGGAGCGACTGTATGGAGGAAGTGATGATTACACCGGGTATCACCTGGTAGATGCCCATCAGCATTCCGAATCCCACCATGAAAAGCAGTAAAACGAGGAAGAGTTTAAGGAGGTCCTTTGCATTTGGGTATGCGTGATTGTCCATTATAAACAGGGATTTCCTGCTAAAATAGGAAATTTTTGAACCCTACGTTGGTCGCAGGGTTCAAGTGGACCTAATTGATCATGGTCAGGACATCGACAACTATATCGGCTTTTCCGGATACATTTTGTACCAGCTCTTTAAAATGGGGGGTCGTGTTGTGGAAATCGATGGCGGCTTGTGATTTCCATTCTTCGAGGATGACGATGACATCGGGATTGGTAACATGCTCAGTCACATCGTAGTAGATATTTCCTTCTTCGGCTCTTGACAGTTCGGCACATTTCAGGATGGCGGCAAGGACCTCTTTTCTGGTGCCGGGAGTTACGGTAACCCTGGCAACGATCTTTAATGTTTTCATTTGCGGATGTTTCTTTTGGGGTGGGTGACGCAAAATACGTGCTAAGATGAGAAGTGCTATGCGGTTATTTTCGATGGGTGGCAACGATTTTTAGGAATAGTCGTCAGGGTATCAAAGTGATATTTTAGCGGGAATAGCCGTAAGTATTTGTAAATTTAAGCATGAAACTGAGACTGCTTCTACTGATCAGTGCTTTCTTTGTTACCTTCTATACGAATGCACAGCATAAGATTACGGTGGCCGTTGCGGCCAATATGCAATATGCGATGGAGGCCCTGAAGGATGCCTTTAATAAGCAAAATAAGACGGATATATCGATTGTTTTAGGGGCGTCTGGCAAGTTGACCCAGCAGATCATTGCGGGGGCTCCTTTCGACGTGTTTATTTCGGCAGATACGGCCTTTCCGGCAAAGGTACAGGCTGCCGGGATGGCGGTTGCGGGACCGGCGAATTATGCGCAGGGTGTGTTGGTGCTGTGGAGTGCCAGGGGGGATATGAAACCGGATATACAGTTACTGACCAGTGACCGGGTAAGTCATATTGCTATTGCCAATCCGGCAACGGCGCCCTATGGCGCAGCGGCGGTATATGTCATGAAGAAGTACCAGGTGTATGATAAAGTGGCAGGAAAGCTGGTGACGGGTGAGAGTATTACACAGGCGAGTCAGTTTATTGCTTCGGGGAATGCAGAGGTGGGGTTTACGGCGAAGTCGATTGTGATTGCGGAAGTAATGAAGGGGAAAGGGCATTGGGTGGAGGTAAAGCGGGGGGATTATCCGGCGATTAAACAGGCGGCGGTGTTATTAAAGAATAATGTGGGGGCGAGGCAGTTTTATGAGTTTTTGTTTTCGGCGGAGGCGAAGAGGATATTTGAGCGGTTTGGCGCATGTGTGCAAGCCGCGAAATTTGTTGTTCGCGCATGATCTGA
>NZ_JBCNKF010000031.1:0-106838 GCF_039596155.1 Chitinophaga sp. | reverse complement strand
TGGGAGTAGAAATTCCATCAACTGTCTATAGCTCTGATCCAAGTTTGTTGCTTCTTTAATGAGTTGCAAAGCAACAAATTTTTAGCATTCCCCCCAAGAATTCAACTTGATCCAGAATATACCGGATGAATTGAAGCTGAAATAAAAAAGGAAACGCGGGACATATATATCCCGCGTTTCCTTTTTATTTCTTTTCCTCTATATAATCCTTTTTCAGGTAACAGTGGTTGCGCTTTACCCGCTCAGGCAGGACAGAACTGATCCTGTAAACCAGCCATTCTGTTGCTGGTGTTGTCAAGGTGTAGGAATTGAATGGTAAGATTTGAGCGGGAAACGGGACTCGAACCCGCGGCCTTTAGTTTGGGAAACTAATGCTCTACCAACTGAGCTATTCCCGCTTCTATGCCAAATGTAATGATATTTTACAAAAGACCCTCTATCTTCTTCACAATCTCATCCCGATGCACATAAAACGTTTTCGGAAAATCCCAGCACCCCTCTTCATCCCACCTCTTCCTATCCTTAAAAAACTCCAGCAATTCCCTCAGATTTCCCTTATTCCTTGCATAAAACATCCTGTCCCCAACCGGAAACTGGTAATACAAATCCGCATTCACCACCGTCAACTTCCGATGGCTATACCCACAATGTTCACAGGAAGCTTTACCGGTGATTTTCCCGGGCTTGAACATATAACCCGTCATCTCACAGTCAGCAGCTAACAAAGCTTTATGGGAACAAGCAGGGCAGATGATATCTACATCTATTGGAAGAACACTCATAGCAATAAAAATGGGCAGCTGGTGAGGCTGCCCGTTTTAAATTCATTACTGTGCCATGCAAAATGATTCGTCACTCATTAGTAAGCTATTGACGACATAACGTAGTATCACATTAGTCCTTCAATCCATCATACAACGGAGTTTTTCTTCAACACGCTATCATTGACTCCAAAGGGAAAATTCCTTCCCCATGCATTAGCAATTTCATTTACTGGGCAATAGCAAATTTCTTTGCCAGCCAGCTATTCTTTAACGGCTGCAGCCAGTTTTCTTCTAATTCTTTTAATGTCAGCACTGTGTTGTTCAGGTAAATAGTATTTTCATCTATATACCCTTTCTCCAGTGCATAAGGCACCTGCATCATTGGCAGCAATTGCAGTTTTTCTTTCAACACAAAACCCAGCAACAACCTGTCAAAGAGATTCACGCTGTACTGACGCTCTATGCTCTTGATCACCCTCACCGAGCTATCTGTGCTGCAACCACTTACATGTGTATCAGTTTCATCCGCAATCACCAGGATCACCTGCTCAAACAACAGCTTCGCCCAGCCCTTCACAGGCGCACCATGTGCCTGCCAGTGAGCCGTGAATTGTTCCAGTTGTTCTGCAATCTCAGCCTGCTCTTTCTCAGAAAAAGGACGATTGCTCTGATATATCCACACCCGCGATGCAGGGTTAAAGTCAGTCGGTAGTATTTGTCGAATATCCATATCGCAAAATTACGAAATTCCTGATTTCATTAACTGACGAAAATCAGGTCTCACTATTTCAGAATTGTGCTGCTACGCCCCCGGCCGGTACAAATGTATTTGACAAAAAAACACGGTCAGGTAACCGTTCGGTACGTCAAAGCCGCTCAAATGCCATCGCCTGCACACACTTGTTTACTCCATTCCCTGCACGATCAACTCGGCTATATCCAACACTTTCACACTTTCCTCTTTCCCCTGTTCCTTCACCCCGTCCGTCAACATCGTCATACAAAACGGGCAATTCGCCGCTATCACACCTGCCCCCGTCTCCACCGCCTCTCTGCCCCGCTCAAAATTTATCCTTGTGTTCCCCTTCTCTTCCTCTTTAAACATCTGTGCACCACCTGCTCCGCAACACAGGCCATTACTCCTGCATCGTTTCATCTCCACCAGCTCCGCATCCAGCACTTCCAGCACCTTCCGCGGGGCCTCGTAGATCTCGTTCGCCCTTCCCAGGTAACACGAATCATGATAAGTAATCTTCCTGCCCTTAAAAGCACCGCCTTCCTTCATCCTGATCTTACCCTCGTCTATCAGCTGCTGCAAATAAGTAACATGATGCAATACCTCATAATTTCCCCCCAACTCCGGGTACTCATTTTTCAACGTATTAAAACAGTGAGGACAGGTAGTGACTATTTTCTGCACACCATAGTTATTCAATACCATAATGTTATTCTGCGCCATCATCTGGAATATAAACTCATTCCCCGCTCTCCGCGCCGGATCTCCCGTACAACTTTCCTCTTTCCCGAGGATCGCAAACCGTACCCCGATCTTTGTCAGTATTGTCGCAAACGCCTTTGTAATCTTCTGTGCACGCTGATCAAAACTACCAGCACAACCCACCCAGAAAAGGATCTCAGGTGTTTCACCACTGGCGAAGTATGTTGCCATCGTTTTTATTTCCATGGAATTTCTATTTATGCATTCATTTCAATTGCCCACTTATCCCGGTCATCAGGGCTGAATTTCCAGGGGGCCATGTTATTCTCAATGTTACTGAACATCATATTCCACTCCTGTGGCGCACTGCTCTCTTCCATTACCAGGTGTCTCCGCAGCTGCAATATGATATGTAAGGGATTTATACTCACCGGGCATTCCTGTACACAGGCATTACAGCTGGTACACGCCCGCAATTCTTCCTCACTGATATAATCACGAAGTAAGGTCTTACCTTCCGTATTTCCCAGTTTCCCGATTTCCTCCGCACGGTCACGGGTATCCATCATGATCTTGCGCGGGGAAAGTTTCTTCCCTGTCAGGTTTGCAGGACACGCTGCCGTACAGCGGCCACATTCCGTACAGCTATATGCATCCAGGATATTCTTCCAGGTCAGGTCCGGTACATCTTTTGCCCCGAATTTCGGCATCTCTGCCGCCGCAGGTGCTGTCGCCGCCAGTTCCGGTTGCAGCATCAGGGTGACTTCCTGCTGTACCGCCGGCATATTCTCCATCTTTCCCTTCGGACGAAGATCGCTGAAATAGGCATTCGGGAACGCCAGTATAATATGCAGGTGCTTGGAATATGGCAGGTAATTCAAAAACGCCAGGATACCCAGGATATGCAACCACCAGCAGCCCCGCTCTATTGCTTCCAGGGTAACCGGAGACAACCCGTCAAGTGCCCCCCTGAAAGCCCCGGATACCCAGAATGGCCCTACGTTCGCATGCAATGCCTGATCTGCGGCATTCATCGTCAGGAACAGCACCATCAGCACTATCTCCGTAAGCAGGATATAATTGGCATCTGACTTCGGCCAGCCATCCAGTTCATGCATCACAAGCCTGCGCACATGCACTACATTACGCCTGATCAGGAAAATGGCACAACCGGCAAGTACCAGTACTGCCAATACTTCAAAACAGCCAATCAATACCGGGTAGAAGGAGCCTAACAGCGGCATGAATAAGCGGTGCGTACCAAATATTCCATCCAGAATGATTTCAAGGATCTCCACATTAATGATCAGGAACCCCGCATATACAAAGAAATGCAGGATAGCTACCAACGGATTGCGGAACATTTTTTTCTGCCCAAAGGCCAGGAGAAACACATTTTTCCAACGTAGATCGGGGTGATCATTCAATGAAACATCTCTTCCAAGCAAAATATTAAGCCTGATCTGCCTGGCTTTGCGGTAAAAGAGGTACACAGCAATGGCGAAGGCAAATACAAACAGGATTTCCTGAATTATATGCATACATCAGATTTGAACTATTGCAATGTAACGAAAAAAGGTATATAGATATACCCCGGCTATAGGCAAACTATAATACTATATGTGCACCAGAATGATACTAAAAGGTCACTTCAATATCACCTCAATATCCCAAGGATATACAAGTGCCCTTCTGGTGTACTATTGGTGTACTATTAATGAGCCGATGGTAGTATCGTCACACTATCACCATTCTATCGTTACACTATCGGCAAAAAATCCCTACTTTTATCCCTTCAATTTATTTTGACATGGAATCAAAGAATGTGATCCTCACCCAGGATGTGATCGATAAAAAAATCAAACGCATTGCTTACGAAATATATGAGCATAACAGTGAAGAGCCGGAAATCATCCTGGCCGGGATCTGGGACAGAGGGACGATTCTCGCTGAAAAAATTGCGGCGATCCTGAAAGAGATCTCTCCCATTCGAATTAAAATGATTGAGCTGAAACTGGATAAACAACATCCGGATGCCGTGCAGATCTCCGAATCATTGGATTTCAATGGGAAAGTGATCGTATTGGTAGATGATGTGGCCAATTCAGGCAGGACCATGCTCTATGCCCTGAAGCCGCTGCTGGAATTTTTGCCGAAGAAAATTCAGACAGCTGTACTGGTAGACCGTAAACACAAGTCTTTCCCGCTGTCTGTGGACTTTGTGGGGTATTCTTTAGCGACTACACTGCAGGAGATGGTGATGGTCGATGTGGTAGGAGAGGAGATTCATTCTGCTTATTTACAATAATTTATAGGCCTCATCCCGGCAAACCTGGTGCTGGGACCATTGCCGGCAAACTGATTCAATGAAAAAAGCCTGTATCAATAAAGATACAGGCTTCTTTTATTCCGGTAACAGCCCGGAAAAAACGCAAAGGATGCAGTTTTATTCCGCTACTCCCTCTTGTTATTTATTTCAGTTGCATATCCTGGATGATCTGCTGGATCTTACCATCCAGCGCCTTCGTAGCCGCATCAAATCCTTCCGCGTTCTCCAGCTGTTGGTTTACGCTAAAGTAGAACTTGATCTTTGGCTCTGTACCTGAAGGACGGGCAGAAATCTTGCTGCCATCTTCCAGTACAAACTGCAGTACGTTAGACTTAGGCAGCGTGATGGGCTGTACGTCTCCGGTCTTCAGGTTCTTCACCTGCTGCAGCTGGTAGTCGTACGTAGTCACTACCGGTACACCGGCTATGGTAGCTGGTGGATTCTCACGGTAACCTTTCATCATCTCCGCAATTTCGTCGGCACCTTTCATGCCCTTCTTGGTGATAGAGATCAGGCTTTCCTTGTAATAACCATATTTTACATAGATGTCGATCAGCTGCTGATACAGGGTACGGCCCTGGCCTGCAGCTACCGCAGCCATTTCACAGATCAGTGCTACCGATGCAATCGCGTCCTTGTCACGTACATTGTCACCAATCATATAGCCATAAGACTCTTCACCACCGCATATGAACTGCTCCTTACCTTCCTTGGTACGGATCAGATCAGCGATCCACTTAAAACCGGTCAGTACATTGTAGCAGTTTACATTGTTCCTGGCAGCAAATACGTCAATCAGGTCTGAGGTTACGACGGTTTTACATACGTAATCCTTGTCGCCAGCCAGTCCCTTTGCACGACGGCCTTCTATTATATAATTGAAGAGCAGTACCGCAGTCTGGTTACCATTCAGGAGTATCCATTCTCCTTTCAGGTCTTTTACAGCAATACCTACGCGGTCAGAATCAGGGTCTGTACCCAGCAGGATAGCTGCATCCAGTTCTTTCGCTTTCTTCAGACCGATGCTCATCGCTTCGGATTCTTCCGGGTTAGGATACACTACAGTAGGGAAGTTACCGTTCGGCGTAGCCTGTTCTTCTACCACATGTACATTGGTAAAGCCAAAGCGTTTCAGTGTCTCAGGCACCAGGGTGATACCGGTACCATGAATTGGTGTATATACGATCTTGAGATCTTTCTGCGCAGCAATTGCTTCAGGCTGAATGCTCAGGCTCTTCAGCATCTGTATGTAAGCTTCGTCTATTTCTGCACCGATCTGATGAATGTTTGCTTCTCCACCTGACCACTTTACTTCGTCAACAGAGGTAATTTTCTCCACTTCGCGGATCACGTTTTTGTCGTGAGGCGGAATGAGCTGCGCGCCATCATTCCAGTAGGCTTTATAGCCGTTATATTCTTTAGGATTATGCGATGCTGTAAGTACGATACCCCCCTTACACTTCAGATGACGGATGGTAAACGAGAGCTCCGGTGTAGGGCGAAGACTTTCAAAAAGGTATACTTTGATACCGTTTGCAGCCATAACGTTGGCAGCCACTTCGGCAAAGAAACGGCTGTTATTGCGACTGTCGTGTGCAATCGCGATACTGATTTCATCCGTGAAAGCCTGTTTCAGGTAGTTGGCAAAACCCTGGGTAGACATACCTACCGTGTATTTGTTCATACGGTTGGTGCCTACGCCCATGATACCGCGGAGACCGCCGGTACCAAATTCAAGGTTACGGTAGAAGGCATCAGCCAGTTCATCGGGGTTGTCCTGTTGTAATTTTTTGATGGCAGATACCGTTTCCGCATCAAACTGGCCGCTCAGCCATTGTGATACCTTACTTTCAATTACATTATCCATAAAAATATTGGGTTTGTCTGAAAATTGTGTCAGATACAAGATTGTAAAATAAAGGATAAATCCTGAATTATGGACCTACAATTTGCGGCCCAATTGGACGGATATGCAATTATTGCACCATTCAACAGGTATGGGGATAAATAGAAATACCTATAGATTAGAGAAAATTGGGGGTATTAATTACTTTTGCGTGCATGAGGCGGTACGAAGATTCCTATAAACAAAAAGGATTACGCAAGCAACTGGTGGATAGTATTCTGCAAAAAGGCATCACAGACCAAAGTGTTTTAGCAGCTATCAACAATATTCCCCGGCATTATTTCCTTGATACAGCATTCGAAAGCATTGCTTATGAGGATAGGGCATTCCCTATAGGGGAGGGGCAAACCATATCTCAGCCTTATACAGTTGCTTACCAGACACAATTGCTGGAAGTAAAGCCATTCGAAAAAGTACTTGAAATAGGTACAGGTAGTGCCTATCAGGCTTGTGTACTGGCTGAACTAAAGGCGATGGTGTTCACCATTGAGCGCCAGAAACGCCTTTTTGACCTGGTAAAGCTCTTCCCATTTAAGTCCAAATACCCGAATCTCCGGTTCTTCTATGGCGATGGGTACGAAGGACTACCTACCTACGCGCCTTTTGATAAAGTGCTGGTGACCGCGGCAGCTCCTACGATTCCTGAGCGGCTCCTGCAGCAAATGAAGGTGGGCGGTAAAATGGTGATCCCTGTCGGCGGACAGGAAGTACAGCGCATGCTGCGCATTACTAAAGTGAGTGAAAGCGACTTTGAACAGGAAATGTTTGACAACTTTTCGTTTGTGCCAATGCTGGCAGGCAAAAAAGCCTGATGATGGGGTTTTATAACCTGTCGTGTTGTGGTTTTTTATCCTCAATTTCCGGCGTTTCTTCAGGATCGTCCTGTTTCTTCTTCCTTTTGAACAGGTTTGGATCCATCTTTCCAAAACGATAACGGATGTTCAACCTGATAAAGCGGGTCATCCTTTTACGGCTGTAATCCTGAATAAATGCTTCCGTCTCATAATGGGAGCTGTATTGCTGTGTATTCAGGATATCTGAGATATTCAGGGAAATAGCCAGTGCATTGTTCTTCAGCATTTCTTTCCGTACCCCCATGTCAATGCCGTTCATCGCCTTGAAGGTACCCTGTGGTTGCACACGGGGGGACCGGTAATGGGCATTCATCTGTATATTAAAACGGCCCGGCAGGCGGCAGTTGGAATTCACATTGATTCCCCATGAAAAATATTCATTACTGATAGTAGCACCGGTCAGTTTGCTATACTCCAGATTCAGGTTGCTGGATACATTCCAGCCTTTCAGGATGTGCAGGTTGTAAGTAAAATTTGCACCCCAGTCCTTGTCCGTTGCCAGGTTCATGGGTTTGGTGGTAGTGACCCCCGTAGTGGTGTCCAATACACTGATGCGGTCAATATCGTCATTGGCCTGTGAATAGTACACCCCTGTATTCAGGAAATCTTTTGAACCCGGATAATACCTTGAGTAATTCATTTCGAACTTATGGGTCAGGGAAGGGCGCAAAGCCGGGTTGCCGACACGGATATTTTGTGGGTCGGAATTGTTCACGTAGGGCAGAAGCTGGTCGAAATTGGGCCTGTCTATGCGGGTAGAATAGTTAAAGATCAGGCTTTGATCCTGGTTATGCGGCAGGTTATATTTCAGGAACAAACTCGGGAATACGTTGAAGAACTTATTGTTTACGGAGGTATCCTTGGTGTAGGAATAGCCATGGAGATAAGCCTGTTCCACACGGGTGCCTGCCATGTAGCCCAGGTTGCCGATGGCATTGGAAACATTGACGTAGGCGCCATAAATATCTTCCTTGTAATAATAGGTATTGGAAAGGATGCCGCTGGTTTCGTATTGCATCGTATTCCAGTCATACACCTGTGCATTATAATCGTTATTATTATTCCGCAATGTCGCCTTACCCCCGGTTTCGAACTTACCCTTTTTGCCAAATGGTGTGGTATAATCCGTTTGTATATTCCAGAACTTGTTCTGAGAGCGACCAGTATTGGCCTGCAAATCAGGATGAGCAGAGGTGTTATACCCCGTGAAGTAATTACTGTTGTTATTGCCCTTGTTATTACTAAAGCTCACGTAAGCTGTCCATTCTTCATTCTCGCGTTTCGTCGTATGCCGGAAGTTGAAGCTGGTGTTATTATTCGGATTCCTATTGCTGCTGGTGTTATGTCTATCCCCTGATTTCAGCGGATCTTTGGCCTGACCCAGGTAGTTCAGGGATATGTTGTCTTCGCTGTTGCCCTGACTGCTGCTGAAACCTTCGGAAAGCGTAAAGGTATTGTACTCATCCAGGTAGTAATCGAGTCCTATCCGGCCTCCATTCTGGTGACTGGTATTTTTATTATGGCTATCCTGTGTAAAGAACCAGGTGCCGGCGGTATCGGCAGTCAGGTTCTGACGATAGCTGTACCCCGATCCGGTAATAGATTCGTAGCGGCCGTTATAATTCCCGAAAAAGTTGAATTTTTTCAGGCGTAAGCTGGCATTGGCTGTACCATTCACCTGTCCTCTTGTTGCCACGCCGGCATTGAACATTACATTGTACCCGATTGCCTTGTCTTTTTTCAGTACAATATTGATTATCCCTCCACCACCATTGGCCTCAAATTTCGCAGAGGGATTGTTGATCACCTCCACCCTGTCTATCGTCTCTGCCGGAATCATTTGCAGTGCCGTTTTTGCATCTCCGAAAGGAGAGGGCTTGCCGTCTACATAGATGGTAACGCTTTTGCCACGGAGGGTAACGTTGTCGTCTATATCTACATCTACGCTGGGAATATTCTTTAATACATCAGTACCTGTACCTCCCTCGGCGGTAACGAAAGCGCCCGCATCGAAGACCTGCCGGTCTATTTGCATGGAAAAAGCAGGCTTTTCAGATTTCACCTCCACAGTAGCAAGCACTTTGCCGGTGGGGTGCAATTGTAAGGTACCGAGGGGTTTATTGGCAGTAATATTTTTGTAGAGTTTGTCGTATCCCATGAAGGTGATGCGGAGAATATACCGGCCGGGTTGTACTGCAGGAAATGAAAACGTGCCATCTGGTTGAGTATACATTCCCTTAAGCACGGAGGAATCCTTTTCCTGTAGGATGACTACAGAGGCATATTCTACAGGCTTGCCGGTGCTGGCGTCTACGGCTTTGCCCGAGAGACTGTTGGCTGATTGGGCGACTACAGATACATAACAGAGTGCCAGGACCACTGTTAAGATAAACGGGCAATACCGCATGGTTGATAAAAAAGTTGAGACCGTGACAAATATATTGGGAGTAGTGGGGAATAGGCGGGGGAATGTGATGAAAGGTGAGGATTCGGGGTGTGAGGGAGAAAAAGTTCTAAAAATATTTGGAAGTTGGGAATTCTTTTACTTATCTTTGCAATCCCAATTCAAACGGTGGTTGTAGCTCAGTTGGTTAGAGCACCAGATTGTGGTTCTGGGGGTCGTGGGTTCGAACCCCATCATCCACCCACCTTTAAAAAAGGACTTCTTGAAAAAGAAGTCCTTTTTTATTATATCAATTTCTTATGAGAAAAGAGTGATCAGCCAACAGCTCAATTATCGTTGTTTGATTTTCTCCAGATATTCCGTCTCATTTTCCTTCAACACCATATCATACCCCTTTCTATCCATAAATGCACGGGGATTATACCCGCTACCTGCCTTGTGCTTAACCTGAAGATCAAATTGGCTGGCATGTGATGCTAACCAGATATCAAATGACAGGCCTTTCATCGCCTGTAGGGTATACGCATAATCCTTTGCAATGCCCGGATAATTATGTAAACTGGAAAAAGGCTTATCAGTGACAATAGTAGGTATATTAGCGATCAATACCTTGTAGGACCTTGCTGAATCTTTTACCGTAAATAAAAAGCTACACGAGCCCTTTGTATGTCCGGGATGATGCAACATCACCAATTTGGTATTGCCAAGTGCGATCGTATCTCCATTCTGTAAAATCCTGTCCACTTTTATGGGTGCAAAAAGACAGTTGCTCCCACCATCTAAGTAATCCGATTGTCCGCCATCTGCAACCACCTGCGCATCTCCTTTGTCAATCATTAGCCTGGCCCCCGTCATTCTTTTTATTTCAGCCATCGCCCCCAGGTGGTCATAATGCGCCTGCGTATTTAGCAGGATCTTTACATCAGCAAGTTTGAATCCCAATGCTTCTATATTAGCCCTGATCATAGGTGCAGAGGACTGTAAACCTGTATTGATCAGTATATGGCCCTTCTCAGTCACAATGAGATAGCAAGCCAGTTCATAAGTGCCTACATAATAGAGGTTCCCGGCAATTCTAAAAGACGGGAAAGGCTTACTCCATTCCGGGTGATTATTCTTTGGTTCGACTACCTTTTGTGCAAAAGAAACAAACGCGAAAGATAGCAGGCATGTTACTAACAGTAACCGACATTTTAACAACATACAATTCGGCATTAAGTGAAGAGTGCTCAATATATGTTTAATAATTTAAACAGGCACCATGATTCCCGATATTCAAGTATATCGCCGGGCTGGCAATCCAATACCCTGCAAAATACCCCAACGAATTCCTGTCGAAAAAGCCTGTTCGCTGGTATTTTCTAAACAGGTTCTGTAAAAGAACGCCACAGTTAGAAAAATAAGATTGCTCAATATCTGGACGATGAACCAGCGCGCAGGAATTTTATCAGCATAAAGTGTAGGGGTAGGTGTGTGTTGTAAGAATGGTATGAACCATCGGATAGGATAAATTAATGCTTTCAGGGAAAAGAAATGGTAGCCAATAAATAAGGATGAAAAAATAATTTGCAAGTTTAAAAATATTATTATCTTCGCGCCCCGCACAGTTAGAAACGGTGTGAGAAAACGGTGGTTGTAGCTCAGTTGGTTAGAGCACCAGATTGTGGTTCTGGGGGTCGTGGGTTCGAACCCCATCATCCACCCACCCTAAAAAGGACTTCTTTAATAAGGAGTCCTTTTTGTTTTAGTAGACCCCTGTTTTGCGCCGGAAATGCTAATCTCAGGAAACGTCACTTCAAAGTCAATAAACCCGTTAATATTCCTCCCTCAGCGCATAAGGCCCGTAAATCATTCAGCCTTTATACTCATATACCAATAGTCACGGTACAGACAACTCTTCTCGTACTACAAGATAATATAAGAACAAAGGCTGCTATCTCCATTCTATTCTCTTTATTTACCTTTCATTTATAAATGCCTGCTGCAATATGTTAACCAGACCTATTCAAATCTTCCGAACCCGGCTATATCATCCGGACCTCTCTATATTCCAATTACAATTGTAGAAAAGTCATTACCCCGATAAATCATTCTCACCAGCAGATGAAGCAATCTTCCCCTCTAACCAAGGTGATCTTTCAAAGGGTATCACCACCAGGCGGCTCCACAGTGAGCCGCCTTTTATTTCAAACAAAAATTAGGTATACTTGTACGACAAAGGATGACCAATCAGCTACTATACGATGGAATGGACGAGAAAGCACTTTTTTTACAGGTAGCAGAAGGCGACGAAACTGCATTTACTATTATCTACCAGCATTTCATGCCTCTCCTGGCTGGTGCGATGATGCGCCTCCTTCAATCAGAAAAGGATGTGGAAGAAGCCTTACAGGAAGCATTCCTGCGGGTTTGGCTCAACAGGGACAGCATTCCCGGCATCACTAACCCCGGAGGCTGGGTACGACGAATAGTAATCAATGAATGTTACCGGCTGCTTAAAAAGAGAAAACTGCGTGACCGCCTGCAAGGAGATTTATCCTCCCTTGCAGCGGACGACTCCTTTGCTGACCAGTATAGTGCGATGCAACAGGTGGCGTTCAATGAAACCAAACGCATTATCCAGGAAGCAGTCGCTGAAATGTCTCCCCGGCAGGCTACTATTTATAATATGAGTCGTATACAGGGAAAAACGACCCGGGAAATTGCCGGCGCCCTGGATCTGAGTAATGATTATGTGAAAAAGACGCTGGCGACCGCTTTGGAAAAAGTTAGAAAAAAGCTGGTCGCAGCAGGGAAATTACTCCCCTCTGTGCTCTTGTGAATTAATTCCCTCTGTCCTCTTATGCCCCCCTTTCAACCATCCCTGAACGGGCAAAAAAAATATTTTCACCCCTATACCCCCCTTTTTCATTCCCGTGGGTCATTTATATATGGACCATCAAAGACTAGCTGATTTACTGAACCGATACGCCGACCATTCTATCACCATAGAAGAAACCGGGGAATTGCTTTCCTGGCTCGAAGCCAATCCCAATCATCCCATGGCGGAAGAAGTGGGAGAGGAGTTCCTGCTTGCCAACCAGCATGTGTCCACTAACCTGGAACCCTATCAATCTATCGCCAACAGCATCCTGGCCACAGACAGACCTGTCATCCGCAAAATTTATCCTATTAAACGCATACTTTCCTACGCTGCCGCTATTGCTTTATTAATTGGTGCATTATTATATAACCTGTTAAAAGAAGATCATCCTCCAGTTACCATTGCTCAAACGATCACGCCCGCCATTAACGGCGCGATCCTTACCCGCAGCAACGGGCAGCAGGTCAATCTCGATACGTTACAGACTACCAGCCTGGGTAAAGAAGACGGTACCGCCGTTAAATTAGATAAAGGATTACTGGCCTACGAAGGCGCCGGCAACAGCGGGAATATGGTCTACAATACCATCCAGACGCCCAATGGAAGAACTTTCCATGTCATCCTCCAGGATGGCACTAGCGTATGGTTGAATGCCGGTAGCTCCATTACTTACCCGGTTGCATTCAATGGTACATCAAGAGAAGTCAGCATCACCGGAGAGGTATATTTTGACGTAGCCCATGCAGCCACCCAGCCATTCAAAGTGAACATCGGCGACAAAGCATGGGTACAGGTACTTGGAACAGCATTTAATATCAATGCTTATAAAGACGAACCTTACATCGCCACCACCCTTGTTCAGGGCGCTGTAAAGACCGGCAATCAACAAAATGAAGCCATTCTTCATCCCGGCCAGCAGGCCATTGCCAACGCTGATGGTAGTTTGCTGTTAAAAGATGTGGAGACATCTGCCATCACCGCATGGCGCAATGGACTCTTCCATTTTGAAAACGCTTCCATCCCGGCAGTGATGCGCCAGCTAGCCCGCTGGTATGATGTAGAGGTACGCTACGAAGGTACACCACCTACCCGCACCTTCTCCGGCGAGATTGGCCGTGACCTTAGCCTGCAGCAGGTTTTAGATATTCTGAAAACAATGAGGATTCATTATACGATCAATCAAAGGGAAATTATTATTACAGAATAAAAAACCAACCATCTATTTATTTCATGCAACATTAAGAAGGGATAATACCAACAGTCAACTAAAATCAGTCCTGCCAGAAACAGGAACAAAGAATTGAATGAATAAAAAACCGGGGATTCAGATTGGACCCTGCCCCCGGTTCATATTCAGGCGATCTCTTAAGGAATTTCTACAGCTTAAAACTACCACCTAAACATTGCAAAAGTATGCAAATTAAGGCGTATTGCGGCTCCGTTTTTAAGGAGAGACCGCTGTTTTCAACCAAAATCATGTTAGTCATGAAACTAACAACTGTCCTCTTACTAGGCGCCTTCCTGCAACTGAGTGCCAATACAAACGCTCAGGTGATCAACTACACAGGAAAGTCTGTAAAACTGGAAAAAGTATTTGAAGCCATCAAAGAACAAACTGGCTACGTGTTCTTTTATGATGATGCTGATATTAAAAATGCCAACCCTGTAAACATACAGCTGAACGGCGCCACCGTAAGTAATGCGCTGCCACAGGTATTGCGGAACCAGCCATTTAATTTCAGTATACAGGGCAAGACAGTCGTTATCTCCCGCAAGGCAGACTTCTTCCCTATGGAAATGAAAAAGGACGGCCCTGTCACCGGGACCGTAATTGCTACTAATGGCCAGCCGCTCGCCGGTGCCACTGTAAGCATCAGGGGGAAGTCAGGAAATGTGCTCACCGATGGACAAGGGCATTTTTCAATCAATGCAACGAACAATGAAACGCTGATCATTTCGTATGTCGGTTACAGCCGTATTGAAATTCCTGTATCAAAACTGGATGGCCTAACAACTGGGAAGGCGGAAAAAACTATTGGTGGTAACTTCACCCGGATCGCTTCCGGTGAGTTACTGATTGGCCTCGAGCCGGTAGTAACATCGCTCGATGAAACGGTCGTTACAGGTTACCAGGTACTACGTAAGTCTAGTGTAGCTGGTTCTGTAAGTGCTGTGAAAGCTTCAGATCTATACCTGAATGGAGTGAACAGTATTGAGCAGGCATTACAGGGAAAGTTGCCAGGTGTAGTGATAACAAATTCCTCGGGTCTTACCGGCGTAAGACAGCAAACCCGTGTTCGTGGTACCTCCACCTTATTAGGTTCGCAGGAGCCTGTATGGGTCGTCGACGGAATTATTCAGCAGGACCCGTTACCTTTCAGAGCCGCAACGCTAAACTCCCTGGGAGACATTAATAAAGATAACTTCGATTACATCCGGAATTTTGTTGGGAACTCTATCGGCTGGCTCAACCCTAATGACATCGATGAAATCACCGTACTCAAAGATGCTTCCGCCACTGCTATCTATGGGGTGAGAGCGGCAAATGGCGTGATTGTCATCAATACCAAAAAAGGACAATCAGGACCTGCCACCATTACTTATTCAATCAATTCCAGCGTGAGTGACAAAGTAAATTATGACAGGCTTGAAATGATGAATTCTAAACAAAGAGTGGCGGTATCCAAAGAAATATACGCGCGTGGCCTGGTTTCGAACAATATCGATAACAATGTAGGATATGCAGGTGCGCTTTCCCAATACCTGAGTAAACAGATTACTGCAGCAGAATTCGATGCCAGGGTGGCTAGAATGGAGACCGTCAATACCGATTGGTTCAGGTTACTATTCCGGAATCCAATAAGCATGAACCATAACCTGAGCATCTCCGGTGGCAGCCAGAATACCCGCTACTATGCCAGTTTTGGATACAACATTACAAACGGTACTGCTATCGGCAACAGCAGTAAAGCCTATTCAGGCAATTTTAATATTACCTCCCGGCTCTCCTCTAAACTAAACGTTGGTTTACGACTTTCTGTGAGCAACCGGGTAATAAACGGTTTTTATATCGTTAGCCCGTACGATTATGCATCTGGTACCAGCAGGGCCATTGAAGCCTATACCACTGCCGGCGACCTGTCTTTTTATACAGCACCCAGCGGCTACCAATATAATATCCTCAATGAAAGAGATAATAGCGGTCTTCGTACCAGCACACTCTCCGCAAATACTACCATCGATGTAAACTATCAGGTCCTTCCCGGTCTGGTCTTCCAAAGTTTATTCGGATATAATACCAGCAGTACAAATGGAGAGTCTTATGCAACCGAGCGAACAGAATACATCGCGAAACTCAGGAAATTTGATTACGGTACGGCGAAACCGACCGATGCTGCTTACATCAATAGTCAACTACCGGTAGGTGGCGAACTGAATGATGATGACAACCGTACAGTGATGTGGAACTGGCGTAACAGTCTTTCCTATAGCCATGTCTTCGCAAAAAAACATGCATTGACAGCCATGGTAGGTCAGGAAGCGAACAGCAGCAGGGTGAACGGCCTTTCTGCCCGTACACTTGGTTTCATCTATGGCAGAGGTAAATCATTTGTTAACCTGCCGCTGACATACACCGCTAATAATACCGCTAATCCGCTGTTACAGGCCAATACACATCTGTATACCGACAACCTGGTGAATAACCTGGGCCTGTATGCAACTGTTAACTATGTGTACGACAATCGCTATGCCATCAATGCAAGTGTACGTTCTGATGCCTCTAACCGATTTGGCCAGTTCACCGGCGAAAAATTCAACCCTGTATGGGCAGGTGGTGTACGCTGGAATGCCGGCAGGGAAAAGTGGTTTGACCATAGCGGCTGGATGTCTGATATGAGTATCCGCTCCAGCTTCGGCTTTCAAAGAAATATCGTATCCAGCGTAAGCCCTGACCTGATCATCAAAACACCAACAGGTGCTGCGGGTAACTCTGTAGACCAGCAGACAGGCGAGTCCCTGCTCACACTGAGCAAACTTCCTTATGCAGACCTGCGTTGGGAAAAAAATACCTCTGTCAACCTGGGATTTGACCTCAGTATCTTCCGGGGCCGCGTACAAACCACTGTTGAATACTACTGGAAGAAAGGAAGGGACCTCATTACACTACTGCCCGTGCCGGTAGAATATGGTGTCGACAATATGCCAATAAATGGAGGATCGATGATTAACCGTGGTATAGAAGTCAGCGCTTCTTTTGTGCCTGTACGTACCCGTGATTTTACCTGGACAATGAGTGCCAGTACGTCTAAAAACTTTAACCAGATTAACAGGACCGGTACGCAGTTATCTTCGTTCCGCACCGCAGCCAGCGGAACTTTCTACAAACAGGGGTATCCTGTGACAGGGTTCTGGGCGTTTGACTACCAGGGAATTAATCCACAGAATGGTTTGCCCATCATTAATCTGGCAGTCCCTAAAGATGCGGATTCACTAAATGATCCTACCTCTTATATGCGCTATATGGGAAAAATGGATCCATTGGTGACCGCTGGTGTAGGCATGAGTTTCCGCTATAAAAGGCTCACACTCGCTACAGATCTGTACCTGCAGGTAGGCGGGAAAAAATTCCTGAAAGCGGCCTACCCACTGAACCCATTGTTGCCAAGAGAAAACGAAAATCTTTCTGCTGAACTATTGCAGCGATGGACACCTGACAATGTCGGCGCACAATTCCCGGGGCTGCCGGATAACAGGATCCCTTATACAAAACTACCGAATGGTAAGACTGCACTGGTGTATGATATGTACAACTATAGTTCAGCGCGTGTTGTCAATGCAAGTACGCTGAGATGCAATAACCTGTCGGTTGGATATATCATTCCCGAAACGGTATTGAAGAAACTGAAGTGTAAATCGATGAACGTATCCGGTGGCGTATCGCAGGTGTTTTCGATTGTAAGTAAAGACTACAAAGGAAGGGATGCTGAAGTTGCTACAGGAGCACAACCCCGTACCCGTACATACACTTTATCTGCCTCAGTTAGTTTTTAACCGTCAAACAGCACAAGCATGAAACAACTTATTATATACCTTTTTTCAATTTGTCTGCTGGCCAGTTCCTGTAAGAAATTTCTGAAGGAGTCCAGTCCGGATGAAATTAAACCGACAACTACCGACGATCTCTATGCACTGATGATCAGTGATGCTTATCCCTATATCTCCTCTATGGAAGATTTCTCTGATCTGCTAACGGATGACATTCGGAGTTATGGCATGCCACGTACTTCCGCAGGTGCCATCAATACTACCTATACCAGTTATTATACAAATGGACAGGGTGTTTTCAGGTTTGACCCGATGGAGCTGGATGGCTCGCAGGGTACCGCAGGAAAAGCATTAAATGCATGGACCAATTGCTATAATAAGATCAAGGGATGCAATATCATTATTGACTATGTCAATAATGTGTCCGGAACCACAAAAGATAAAAATGCTTTGGTGGGGCAATCGCTGCTACTGAGAGCATTTTATTATTTTAAGTTGGTGCAGTTATATTGTGCACCATATGGTGCTAATGCTGAAAATGTCCTGGGAGTACCATTAATCCTGTCTATGCAGGTAAGCGATGAGCATATCGGGCGCAGTACCCTGCAGCAGACATACGACCAGATAGAACAGGATCTTACCCAGGCAGCCGGCTTGCTGGCTGCCAACTATACTGCACCTAACGCATTCCGTGTAGGTAAGATAGCTGCCTATGCGTTGCTTTCACGTATGTACCTGTATAAAGGTAACTGGGACAGGACCATCGAATATGCTGAAAAAGTATTGGACGAACGTTCTATACTGACTGATATGAGCCTTGCCACTGGCAGCATGTCTATCTACGACCAGGCTACAAGTTCGGAAGTGATCTGGCAGTATGGATTCAATCCTACCAGCGCAATATCGTTTTTTCCTTCGCCGAATAGTTATACTGGTATACACGCACCTTATGAGGTGTCAGATGAATTAGCACAACAGTATGAAAGCAAGGACCTGCGCTTTAAATTTTATTTTTATAAAACAACGGTCTCCGGTGCTGAATACAAAACCCGCAGTGCAAAAATAGGTGTCAATAGCAAGTCGGGCGACAAAGGTATCCGTGTTGCTGAAATGTACCTGAATGCAGCAGAAGGACTGGCCAGGCGGTATCAGTCAGGCGGGAACGGTGCTGATCGTACTGCCGCACTACAATATCTCAATACGCTCAGACAGAACAGGTTCTCCGCTCCATATACAACTATCGATATCCAGGATGCTGACTCGCTGGTAAGGTTTACGCTTGCTGAAAGAAGAAGAGAGTTATCACTGGAAGAGACTTTCAGATGGGCTGATATCAAACGACTGGGATTGGCAGTCACGCACAATTTTATTGATGCAGACGGCAATAGTACAATTTATACCCTGCCTGCCAATAGCCCGCTATATGCGTTACCAATTCCAGCAACTGCTGTAGATAGAAACAATAAACTCATTCAAAATCCCCGTTAAAAATGAAGTTAACAATCTATATATTTCTTTTGTTGCTACTGGTTGCCTGCAACAAAAAAGAAGAAACGCTTACGCCGTCCGCCAGCCAGGCATACGCATTACCGCAGGGTAATCATGACTATGATACCACTATCATGGGCTATTATAATAAATACGGCAGCTACTTCCTGTACAAATTTTCTGACAGGGATGCGTATTGGACACCTACTGGCTGGAAGAATCTTCGTTATGATTCTTCCTTATCTGCGTGGACGGACGGCTTCAGGGTACAGCTGGCAGATGAAGCCTATGTAGGTGCGCAACTCGCAATCATCCAGCGCCTGTGGTTCAGATACTATTCAGATAAATTCCTGAAAAATTTCTTACCTGTCAAAGTGCTTTTGTGTTCAAAAATAGACTCCGCCATTTTTACTTATGATTTTTCAACTACACCCACTACGATCGTGGTGAAAACAAAAGATGTAGGTGCCTGGTATAGCTACGATAAAATCTGTGTGAACTTTGGAAGTGACAAAGTAATGAGCATGACACCGCAGGACTCCGGGTATATGACCTGGAAGCTCTCAATGGTTTTTATGAATGAAATATTTGCGATGAAACCAGTTACACCCACCGATGATTTTTTAAAGATCACGAGTTATACACCCCAGTTTACCAGCCAGCAGCAGGCCTATACGGCGGGGTCTATTACTACCTATTACAATGCATCTGCGCAGAATGACTGGAATAACTATATGCTGGCAATGGTCAGTTGCTCAGAAGAAGCGCTGAACAGGAAGGTCGCGGCCACCAGTTCCGCTTCCAATATAGGTATACTCAATCCCATCAAGGATACCAATGGGAAAATAAAAAAACGTTACGATATCGTCCGTAACTATTTCATCAATAACTATAATGTAGACCTGCAGGCCATCGGTAATGCCGCTATCCCGCAATGATTGAAGAAAGATGACCACTTTAAAGCAATTAATTCTCACCTGCATGTTACATGCAGCCCCCCTTGCTTTGTCTGCCCAGTCAGTGGATAGCATTCCTGCTGTGGAAAGCCTTATTAAACCCGGCACCGTGCAGCACAAGGGGATGTGTAATATTTTTGTACAGGATGGCAGGTATCTCATGGAAGTGCCCGATAGTATCTATGGAAGAGATATCCTGTCCGCTATCACTATTGTGCAGGGGGCAGCATTGGTAGAACGTCCGCCTGATAAAAAGTACGGGTATGCCGGTGACGCAGTGTTTGAAAGAGTGATCCGTTTTGAAAAAGCCGGCAAAAGACTCAATATTGTGCAACCTGTCTTCCAGAATGCCAATGATTCTACTACTATTTACTATAAGGTGGCTAACGACAAGATACTGCCGGTATTATTGTCGTTTCCTATAAAAGCCCAAAGCGACCATTCCGTGCTGATTGATTTCACAGATGTGCTCACAGGCGACGGTGATCTTTTTGCCCTGAAAGGCGCGAAGAAGGAACTGGGACTGGGAAGCATGGATGCAAATAAATCAGCTATCCTGAGCATCCGCTGTTTTCCCGGCAACATGAACTTTCGTTCCCTTCGTACCTATGGCCCGGGAGAGAATAAAACAAGTTCTGCATGGGAAGTAGGGGCGTCCTGGATTTTGTTACCTGAACAACCAATGCCCCAGCGGTTTGCAGACAACCGGGTAGGATATTTTACTGTGACCGTCCGTGACTACGATCATTATGCTGATCATCCCAGGGCAATACAGCTTGCGGCACGCTGGGACCTGCGTCCCAAAGCAGCAGATGAACAGCGCTACCTGGCTGGTGAACTCGTAGAACCTGAACATCCCATCGTGTTTTATATCGACAGGAATACACCTGCCTACCTGCTGCCTTATTTCATAAAAGGCGTAAATGCATGGCAGGCAGCATTTGAAAAGGCAGGTTTTAAAAATGCAATCTATGCGTTGCCTGAACCGACCAATCAGGATACCAGTTATGCCATGGAAGATGTGCGGTTTTCCTATATTTCCTACAAAGCTTCCCCAATCCCTAATGCCTATGGCCCCCATGTATGCGATCCCCGTTCCGGCCAGATCATCAGCAGCCGGGTAGCCGTCTTTCACAATGTAATGGATCTTGTGCAGCGTTGGTATTTTTCCATGTGCGCAGCAACTGATACTGCTGCACGGCGTTATCCACTCAGCCATGAAGTAATGGGCCGGCTGGTACAGGGAGTGATCACCCACGAAGTAGGACATACCCTTGGATTAAGACACAACTTTGGAGGAAGTGCATGGTATGAAGTTGATAGTATCCGCAAACCTGCTTATGTAGCAAAGTATGGATTTGGCGCTTCCATCATGGACTATATGAGATTTAACTACACGGCACAGCCGGAAGATCATATGCCGGATACATTACTGATGCCGGGTATTGGTGTGTATGACAAGTTTGCAATAGAATGGGGGTACCGATACCTGCCACAATTTACAACCCCCAAAGCGACTTCTGATTCACTGGAACATTGGGTGACGCAGCAACGAAAAGATATCCGTTTACGCTTTGGTACGGAAAGTGATCTCATGGACCCCCGCTATCAATCTGAAGATGTAGGCAGTGATCCCGTCAAAGCAAGCCGCCTTGCCATAAAAAACCTGCAGTTCACCATGCAGCATTTTGATGAATGGATGAAATCTTCAGAGAGTGATCCTGCACATTACAGGCAACAATACAGGAGCCTGCTGGGGCGCTACCACGATTATATCCTGCATGTATTCCGTGAAGTGAGCGGCAGGTACAATAACCGGGAAGCAAAGCCAGAAGAAGGACTACTGTCATACGAGACCTTACCCCGGGCCAGGCAGGAAGCAGCTTTTACCTTCCTGGAAGAATATATGTTGAATTATCCACAATGGTTATTCGATCCGGTGGTCATGCAAAAAGCATCATTTGAATTTGACAGGGATGGTATGGAGCCTTTCAATATATCTCTATCGAGACTGATAATGGCTTATACCCAGATAAGTGATAACCTGCTCGTACAACCGGATGGATTCAGCACAAAAGAGTTGTTTGAAAGATTATATACCGACATCTACAGTAAATCGCCCGTTACTACGTTCAACAGGGAACTGCAGCGTACTTTACTTATCAAGGCACTGGCCATCGTGGAAACACCCTCTGGTTTTGGCAACGACGTAAGTGTACAGCTGATGGGTATGATAGATAAAATAGCAGCAAAAAGTAAAAAGGAACTGCAGACTACCAGTGATCTCCTCATTAAAGCGCACTGGCAGTCACTGGCAGATATGATCAGGATTTGGGAAAAAGGAGACGCCTCCGCACTGGCAACAAGTAAATAAAAAATTATTGTAGTAATGAAAAGATATTTGATCACAGCATGTTTGCTACTATACGTCGCATTGGCTGCAGCGCAAAATAAATCACCACAGTCTTATAAAGTATTTTACAAAGATGGTATGAAAAAGATGGATGGAGATTATACTGTGTACCAGAAAGATAACCATTATTATCTCGAAATACCTGACGATGCATTGGGAAAAGATGTATTGGTAATGGGGTATATCAAGAGAGGATACTCTGCTGCAGTGTCAAAATCCTCCGGTATTATCAGGTTTAGTAAAGGCATTAACAATTCGCTGAATGTAGTTCGCATCCGCTTCAGTGAAGGGGCCAGTGGAGATATTAACGGTGATATGGAACAAGTGCTGAAAGCCTCCGGTTTGCAGCCTGTTAATTATGGCTATCCCGTGGTTGCTACCGGGAAGAAAGAACATAGTTATATCATCGATATTTCGCGCCAGCTATTGGAAGGTGGCGACTGGTTCCCTTTCCCGGATATTACATTCCTGAGCCATCCTGATCCGGAAAGGTCAGTAGTAGAAGATATTCAGACAAACGAAAAATCTGTGAGGTTTACTGTAGAGCGTTCGCAGACTGATTACAACAAAGACTTTCTGACTGGCAGGGATATGGACCTGGCCAATACTTACGAAGTAGAACTTTTGTTACAGCAGCTGCCTGATGAGAAGATGCCACGCAAACTGGCAGAAAAAGAATCGCCTTTCGAAACATTTACATTCATGGACTATGGCCGGGCGGCATATACTGCCCGGAAAACTTCTTTTATTCATAAATGGAATATCAATAATAAAATTGGCGTAGCGCTGGACCCCAATATCCCAGGTTTCTTCAGGAAATATATTGAGAAGGGCGTGCTGGCATGGAACGAAGCATTTGGTAGCGAAGTACTGAAAATTGTAAAGGACCAGGCGCTAAGCCCGGGCCGTATACTGATTAATTGGGGTAATACAAATACAACGCCTAAAATTGCAACGGTAGAACATCCTGAAACAGGTGAGATCCTGACCGCCAGGATCAATGTGACCGAAGCGGTAACCAGTCAGCTGATGCTTCGGTACCTGGTGCAATGTGGAATGATCGATAACAGGATTGTAAAGGATATCAGGAATGCAGCAGTGCAGGGAGAGATTATGCAATGGCTCATCACAAAAGCTGTAGGGGAGGCTTTAGGCCTCCGTGCGAACCTGAGTGGAAGTTATGCTTATACCACCACCCAGCTGCGTAACCCCGCCTGGATGAAAACGCATCGCTTTTCCGCCTCCATTATGGATGACCTCGAATTTAATTATGTAGTACAACCGGAAGATGGGATACCAGCGGCAGCATTAATGCCCGGTATAGGTGAAGCCGATATCGCTGCTATCAGGTGGGCATATGGAAACGGCCCGATGCCTGTTTTCCTGCCTGAGGACTCTTTAAGCCCCATTACACAACACTACGACCTGGCATCTGATAAAATCATGGCTGCTACACTGGCCATAAAAAACCTGCAACGCATTTTCCCGCTGCTTGACACCATCAGTACCCAGCTCGATGGCACAGAAGATCTTTTTTATAGCAATGGATCACTGTACGGAGCAGCATTAGTCAGCTATGAAAAATACTGTATGGATGTAGCCGCATTAATTGGTGGTGCATCCCGGAAGCCTGCAGGTATTGGAGTCGAAAAAATTAAAACCGATGCTGCTACTGAAAAACAGGCATTGGCATTCCTGCAGCAATATGCGTTCTCCGGCCCGGCCGACTGGATAAAGGTAAACGGTACTCCACAGGGCCGTATTGTGAGAGTACAGGAGGCATTTATCCATATGCAGATGAATATCCTCAAATCATTGATCGACATCCGAAAACTGGATGAGGTGGCAGATGTCAACGAGCTATTTGGTTTTATTGACAGGAATGTATTCCACGATTTCAATAAAGATAAAGTACTGACTACACAGGACCGCAACCTGCAGCTGACATTTGTATACAACCTCTCACAGGCTGCTTACAAAGCGAATATCAGTGGCGGCCTGAATGATGCAAATACGTTGCTGCATTTTTACTTTATTGAAACAATGAAAAAAATAGACGAGCTGGCGAATACCCATCCGGATATGTTATCGAGAGAAAACTTCCGACTGATGAAAATGAAGGCAGCAAGAGAATTTTTTACTAAGATAAAAGCCTGATGATGAAACAACTTATTTATTTCATACTATTCATACACGCTTTCTTCCCACTTACGGCGCAGAACCGGGAAATAGCCTTCGAACATGATGCATTGTCAACCCTGCTCGAAAGAGCAGGCAGGGAGCATAAACTGGTATTCGTAGATTGTTACACCACCTGGTGTGGTCCGTGTAAGGCAATGGCTGCAACTGTTTTTAAACAGGATACCGTAGCTGATTTCTTCAACAGCCAGTTAATTTCCTTAAAAATAGATATGGAAAAAGGCGAAGGGCCGGATATGGCAAAGAAATACAGGATATTAGCATATCCTTCTTACCTGCTGCTAAATGAAAAAGGTGAAATGGTGTACAAATTCATCGGCGCAATGCCTGCGAAGGAGTTTTTGAAGCGGGTATCGGAAGGTATGGATCCCGGAAACAGGATCGCATCGGTTTTCCGCAGGTATGAAGCCGGTGACCGTAGTCCCGGATTAATGAGGGAATACATCGTATTGTCTCTCGCTAATAGGGAAGTAAAACAGGGGAACCTGCTCAATGAAGAATATATGCGGTCATTGACAGCGAAAGAGAAACTGTTGCCGGAAAACTGGTTCCTCTTTGGTGAGAATAAATATGCACGTGACCTGTCAGATATGCACAGCCCGAATTTTAATTACCTGGTTGAACACTGGAAAGAATTTGCAGCAGCAAAGGGGCTCGATTCCGTCAATAGCAAAATATCGGCGGTTTTTTTCAATCTGACAAGCTATTGTCTCCGGGGATATTATCAGAAAAATATTGGGTATAAAAAGGATGACTTTGGTATTTATCGAAAGCAGATTAAAAATACCCGTGTACCCGATAAAAAAGATCTGCTGGTAATGATGGATATGGCGGAAGCGGCCTGTCTACGCGATACCATGCGTGTTACCAACCTGCTGGCCGACCACATTACCAGCTTCAGTAGTCCGAACATCAATATTGTATTTGACTACCTGTCACTCGTCCCTTCTTTTAAAAGAAAAGCATTTCCCCGCTGGGAAGAAATTATGAAAGATGCCGCTACTTATTCTAAAAATACTTTCCTGGTAAACCATGTTAAAACCTATTTTTAAATACTGCTGGCTACTATTACTAACCTACAGTCTGCATGCGCAGGATACTGCGGTGACGCCGGAAAGTAATACCAAAGATGCCTACTACGATGCACCCAACCTGGCCAGGCAGATAGGTACAATGACCGTTGTACCTTTCTTTGTAAATGATGCTGATCAATGTTGGTTTGGTGCTGATAAAAACTATTACCTGGTAGATTTTAAAACAGGAAAACGTCTTTGTATCTCTGATAAACAATACATAGGCGGGCTACTCGGCAAAGTGTTGCAACAGCCGGTGGACACGGCTGCTATCAGGGTAGATATGCCCGGTAAGGAGAACATGGGTGTCCATTACAAAAACGCTTATTTTGCATATAGTTTGGCGACCGGCAAACTAGCTCCTGCGAAGCAATCCGATTACGCCGGACACGACTGGCGGATTGGGTTATCTCCTGATAAAAAATGGCAGCTGTTTGCGAAGAACCATAACCTGTTTCTCCGTAAAAATACTGACAGTTCCGTATTGCAGCTATCCCATGACGGGCAGGTATATCACTCCTTCAATATCAATGAGAATGACAGCGATAGTACCCGCGAATCGACAACGGATGCCGTCTGGATAAAAGGAACTTCCAGGTTCTACATAGTCCGGAAAGACCGGCGTAAGGTCGGCACTATGACAGTGCTGTATAGTTTACACACTCCCCGGCCCAGGTTGGAAACCTATAAGTATGAACTGCCTGGCGACAAAGACGTCACCCAGTATCAATTGTATCTTGGCGACGCGGAGAAAGGTACTTTAATGCCTGTGAAGACCGGAACATGGAAAGACCAGGAGGTAGAAGTTGTGTATGGTGGCAGCAAGGTATATTTTCTCTGCAAAAAGCGTACAAGGGATGAGATTAAACTTTGTTCGGTAGATTGGGAAGGGAAGATAGAGGAGCTGATCCATGAGGTAAGCCGTCCTTTCATTAATGATGACTTGTTTTCTGTAACTATCCTTAACGATGGAAATGATATTCTATGGTGGTCGGACCGCAGTGGCTGGGGACATTATTATTTGTATGATGGTGCCGGTCTGCTGAAAGGCGCCATTACACAAGGTGAATGGACAGCAGGGAAATTATTGAAAGTAGATACCGCATCACGACAGCTGTATTGCTATGGTTATGGCAGGGAGGAAGGCTTCAACCCCAATTATTCCCTGTTATATAAAGTTCACCTGGATGGAAAAGGGATCCGTTTGCTCACCCCTGAAAATGCGCACCACGAAATCTTTATGGCTCCCGGAAATAAATACTTCGTTGACAACTATTCCCGCATAGACCTGGAGCCCCGCACCACTATCCGTAGCACGACTACCAACTGGCAGCGGGAGATCTGGAAACCCGATCTTTCCCGCCTGTATAATTATGGCTGGAAAAGACCTGAAATGTTTACCCTCAAAGCCGCCGATGGCATAACAGATCTTTATGGCCTGATGTGGAAGCCTTTTGATTTTGATAGTACCAAAAAGTACCCGGTTATATCACAGGTGTATCCCGGTCCGCAAACTGAAACAGTTTGGAATACATTTACTGTACTTGACAGGTATAACAATACAGCGCTTGCCCAAACAGGATGCATTGTGGTATGTATGGGACACAGGGGCAGTTCTCCCTATCGCAATAAAGCTTATCATACTTTTGGATATGGTAATCTTCGTGATTATGCTTTGGAAGATGACAGGCATGGAATCATTGAACTGGCTGCCAGATATCATTTTATTGATACCTCCCGTGTCGGTATCTTTGGTCATTCCGGCGGTGGTATGATGGCGGTCGCTGCAATTTGTACCTACCCTGATTTCTACAAGGTGGCAGTTGCTTCTTCCGGCAATCATGATAACAACATATATAACCGTACCTGGGGCGAAACTTTCCAGGGAATTGATTCCGGTTTTACTTTCAATGTAGCGGTGAACCAGCAGCTGGTGTCGAAATTGAAAGGACATTTATTATTAGTCACCGGCGAGGTGGATACAAACGTACATCCTGCAGCTACATATAGGATCGTAAATGCATTGATACTGGCAGGAAAAGATTTTGACATGTTGGTTTTGCCGGGCCAGAGTCATACATACGAAGAGCCTTATAAATCCTATTTTCAAAAGCGATTACGAGCATACTTTAAATTCCACTTATGAAAAGAAAAGGCGAGTCTGCAACGACTCGCCTTTTTCTGAATAGCTTATTCATCCGCTTTTACAAACTTCATACTGCTCGTGGTCCCATTCGCTTTCCTGAGAATAAGCAGGTAGACACCATTGGGTAGCTGGGATATCGCCAATGTGACACTTTTTTTCGTCAGCATATCGTCTCTTTTCAGGTAAGTCCTGCCATCCAGGCGATGGATCTCCATTGTCTTCCAGTTAGATAACTGGTCAACCGTAAGCGTGGTATTCGCCGGGTTGGGATAGAGCCGCGGGCCGGTAGTGATGCCGGGATCAGGGTCGACAGCAGTAATCACATCTACCTGGAAAGTGAGTGGATTACTGGACACCTGCGTGGCCGTCAGGCAACCCGTCATACTGCTGGTGAGCAGGCAAAGGAGCTTATCTCCTGTTTTCCCCGGCATATAACTAAGTGTGCTGCCGGTGTTGACATTTGCCCAGGAATGCTTACTGGTACTATCCATCCATTGATAGGAGGGAGCCGCACCACCGTTGGTGATAGTGGCGCTCAGTGTAGTGGATATGTATTGTCTCAGGGAAGTAATACCACTGATAGCGATCGTAGGCGTATAAGAGGTATCCACCTGGAGATAATGTACTTCAGCACTGTCATTACCGGCGATACATCTGAAACGGTATCCTGAATAGCTGGTTGAAGCGTTCGTCAACGTATAGGTCGGTGAAGTAGCACCACTGATATTTGTATACCCGCTACCCCTATTCTGCTGCCATTGATAAGCCGCAGCCGTAACAGTGGTTGTAAAGCTGACGTTTGTGCCCGCACATGCAGTGACGGTGTCTATCTTCGTATACGTAATATCCAGGAGGCTCAATGAAGCAAAGGTACTTCCTGCACCGACTCTTAAATAGATATCCAGTGAATCGACACCTGAAATACCTGCATAATTAATCGCCCTGTCATAATCCGGACTTGCACCGGTACCATATCTCGTTTCCACGCTTTTAGCTGCTGACCAGTCTTCACTGGCTAACCGGCTTTCCAGTATCCTGGGAGTTGTAGCGGCATCCAGTCTTGCTCCCCATAATTTGAAATTGTAGATCCTGTTTTTAGAGAGTCCTTTTATCCCAAGTACTACACCATCGGGATTGATTGTGTTATGCAGAAACATATTATCCACCAATGCGCTGGCGGGATAATCTCCCACGCCTGCGGTAAAGCCATTATTATTAACAGCTCTTGTCGTAGCAGATGTATTGTAAGTACCATCCGGCGCACCTGATATTTTCAAAGAAACAGTCGTTATACTATCGCTGGTGGTGACCAACCGGCTAATGGTGGCACCATCTCTGAAACCTGCCGATCCACCACTACCATACCAGTTATTCCAGTAATTGCCGGAAGCATCCGGAGAAGAAGTGGGCTGGCCCATGGCAGCGCCGGTAGGTAATACGGTATACACCCCATCACCCCCCAGATCTACCAATATCCTGTTTGGATTGCGTATACTTGTACCTGCCGGTGTATTGGTCGCTGCCAGTGATACAATATTAGAATAGCCCGAATAAGTGCCGTCAGTATACTTCGTTCTAACCCTGAAATACCGGGTGGTTGTAAACGTAACTGTGTACGTCTTCTTAACCATATCTGTCACAGTGTCAAAGCTTGTCCAGGTGCTGCCATCAGCAGAGATCTCAATCAGGTAATTTATCACACCTGTAATTGGCTGGAAGTATTGATTCCATCTGGCAAAAAGGCTGTCGGCAATAAACTGGTTGCCGTTGGCATTTAAATGTACACCGTCGCCGGCGTTATAGGCTGGATTGATCTCAGCATCGGTCGTAGCCGAAGGATTAACAACCGTACTGAAACCTTCTACATACCTGGTGGGCCATGCCGCCCGGATACTATCTGCCAGCACTTTCAATTGTGTTTGCTGGGCAGCATTGAAAGTAGACCTGGGTTGTGTAGTTTCCCAGAATACAGGGATTCCGTTACTGACTGCGAGGGCATCCAGGTACCGGAAGTTGGCCATGATAGCTGCATTGGTCAGTCCATTTGCCACATCGTTGGTAGGCAGTGAAATGAAAATAAAGTCCGGGTTACAATTCAGGGCACTATCAATATTGCTACCCTTAGTACCTCCCCTGGCAGCGGGCATCAGGTTCGTACTTGAATACCCCGCCACAGCCAGGTTGATCCAGGTAGGACCAGATGTATTGTTGGTCAGCCAGGTATTGATCTTATCACCCAGGCGATCAGGATAAGATAATGCATATCCTGCCAGTGTCGAAGAGCCCAGGCCTACTACCCGTGGGTTGTTTGCCAATGTTTTATTGTTTGTATTCCAACGCAGTGTAAAGGTATTGTCACTGTTCCTGTAGACTCCTGCATGCAAAGTAGTATCGTTGGCGTTTGCTGTGAGGCTGGTCATACATAATACCAGCACAAATAAATAGTATCGCATAGAAAGGAATAAAATTAGTCTATATGGGCAATAATATTGTAGTAATAGTTGGATGTAAGATTGTTGTAATGTTTCTGTCCTCCCGCAAAAAGCTGTAAATTCAATACCAGCCAAAATCTTTGTCATGCAAGTTATCAGGAATCTTGTTCAGGTCCTTTATTTTTTTCTCCCGTTAAGTGTAGCTGCACAATCTGTACAGATCATCACGAATCATGTGGGGTACGAGTATAATCTTCCCAAACATGCTATAATTAAGGCAGACGCCAAACAGGCTATCGATAAATTTGAATTGATTGCCGCTCATACAGGTCAGACAGTCTATGAGGGTGCCGCCATATACAGTGGTCCTGTCGATCAATGGAAACATTGGGTATTCTGGACGATAGATTTTACACCTTATACCAGTTATGGCGATTATTATATCCGGCTGCTGGCAGATGGGAAAGTAATTCAATCGTATCCTTTCAGTATTAATAAGAACGTATTGGAGCAGGCGACGGTTTCAGATGTGATCTATTATTTTAAAGGACAGCGGTGTACGGGACTCTTTGATGAGGCAGATCGGCATCTGGCTGTAGACGGTAAGGTCGTAGATGCGCATGGTGGCTGGTATGATGCAACCGGCGACTATGGCAAGCATTTGTCGCACCTGTCTTTTTCTACTTATTTCAATCCGCAACAGATTTCACTCACGGCTTATAGTCTCTTCAAAACATATACATTACTACAACAGAAGCCCGGTACTGACTATCGTCAATACCTGAGAAGAATACTGGACGAAGCTACTTATGGGGCAGATTACCTCGCACGCATGCAGGCAAAGAACGGGTCTTTTTATCGTTCTGTCGCTGCGCCGGGTCCTGGCAAACTGGCTAAGGACAGGCTGATCCGCGCGGAGGATAAAGGCTACCGGATCAAGCAGTCGAAAGAGCAGTCTTATAGTGGCACTGCGATGGATGAACATAACTGGCGCAGCTACCAGTGTAGTTATCGTTCCGGAGGAGGTTTATCTATAGCCGCGTTAGCCATGGCAGCCGTGATCGATTCTAATGATCAATATTTAAAAGCGGCAGTCAATGCATTTAACTTCCTGGAAAAGGAGAATGCCCGTATGACAAACGATGGTAAGGAAAACATCGTAGATGATTATTGTGCACTCACTGCAGCAACGGAGCTATACAAAGCAACAAAGGAGGAACGCTTTCTGAAAGCTGCCGGCAAACGTGCCCTGGCGTTAATGAAGCGACTTTCTGATACCGGATATTTCATTGCGGATGATAAGGATCGTCCTTTCTTTCATCCTTCTGATGCAGGATTGCCGGTGGTGAGTTTACTTCAGTATTATCAGATAGCCGACCCGGTTATGCAGCAGAAAATACGAAGTGCAGTGAAGAAGAATATGACATATGAGTTATCCATTACGCATGCGGTGAAAAATCCATTTGGGTATAGCCGGCAATACACGCAGGACACTGCCGGCATCAGGAAGTATACCTTTTTCTTTCCACACGGTAGTGAAGCAGCTCCATGGTGGCAGGGAGAGAATGCAAGGCTGGGAGCTATGGCAACAGCGGCGCGAATGGCAGCACAATTATTCAAAACGGATCAACCATTGCATGATAGTCTGGCATCATTTGCACTGGATCAGCTGAACTGGATACTGGGACTGAATCCATTTGATGCCTGTATGTTGCAGGGTACGGGACACAACAATCCCGCATATGGTTTCTTTGGTACGTTTGAATATACAAATGCGCCCGGTGGCATAGTAAATGGAATTACATCAGGATTGGAAAACGAGGCGGATATAGACTTCAATTTATCGTACGCAGTTACAGGAAAAGATTATGACTGGAGATGGGCGGAACAATGGTTGCCGCATGCAGCGTGGTATTTATATGCGATTGCGGTAAAGGAATAATAAAAAAATCCCGCCTTGTGGTAAGGCGGGATAGCTATTTTAAGCAGAAACTGATTCTTCTTTTTCTTTTGCAATCTTCACTTTCTCTTTTCTCATCACCCTTGAGTACAGGGATAATTTTGGATTCCAGATAAACAGCCAGATGAGCTTAGACCATGACTGATGTGACAGTAAAGAGTCGTAATAAGCAGGCGCTTTTTCTTTGATCTGTGGCAGTTTATTCCATGGAATGGAAGGAAAGTCGTGGTGTTCGTTATGGAAGCCCACATTGAATGCCACTTTATTCAAGGGACCATAGTAGCTGTAAGTTTCCTGAACGGGATCCAGCGTCAGGTAGTGTTCCTGTATCCAGCGGGCGCCCAGTGGGTGTAAACCTACAGAGAAGAAGAAGCTGGCCAGCATGAACACGAATGCTTTCGGACCGATGAGCATGATGATGGCGACATCGAAAGTCAGCTGAATGATCCAGTTCAAAACTACATAACGGTCGAACAGTTCGATGTTCAGACGGGCAGTACGGGTCACCTGGAATACTGGGAAGAACAGGAACCACATTGCTTTGTAGAGTGGATTGTTGCTAACCAGTTTAGCTTCCCAGAAGTCAGGCAGATCTGCATCCAGATCATGTTCACCCTGGTAAGCGTGATGCTTGAGATGATATTTCTGGAAAGATGCGGAGCTGGCAAAGATATGCGGCAGGTTGGCAATCATACCCGCCAGCATGTTGGGCAATTTACCTTTGAAGATAAGGCCGTGGCTGGATTCGTGGATCATTACCCACAGGGCATGGCTGATGAATGCACCTACCAGATAGGCAGCGCCAAAAACCAACCACCATGAGTGGTCATTGACCCAGTATGAGAGGGCAACCTGTGCGCCGACAAGTCCAAGAATGAGGAATATGGTGTATGGGTTTTTTCCTACGAGTTCCCTCATCTCCGGGTGTTCTTTAAGGATTTGTCTAACTCTCACATGGTGCGGATTCGGATCCGTACTCCAGGTAAAATCGGTAGGCTTGTTAGTCATGCGTTGTTTATGGATTTTTTGAATTTGTTTTAATGTTGTAGGTAATTCCGCCAGCTAATTCGCACTATAGGTCTCACATGATAGCTGCTTTGGCAAAGAAATACTTCATCGGGCAAAATATAAAAAATAATCTATATACTATTGATCTTAGTTCGCCGAAGGCCAAAATAATTGATTCTTTTTATTTTACAAGCAGACTCACACGAAAAATATGCATAGAAGACCGCTTGTTGACCTATTTTAACATTTCTCTGGAACGAATAGCCGGGTTTGCCTGCGGCTGTAAAATTTGAAATGGATAATTACTGATTTGGTGTCTTCCCAAAAATGGTTAGATTTGCATGCTTCCCATTTAATTCAACATACTACTCCCATTAATTAATTTATTGTAAAACAGCTATTTGTACCCTATTGCCGGGCACATGTGCAATTGTCATACGGCATTGTCATGCGAGCAGGCACAGGCGAAGTATGTGTAAAAATTTTTAATTAATTGATCAATTATATGGATAAGCTAAAACTGAAATTACAGGAGTACTATCAGCGTTGTCAGCAACCAGATTTGCGGACGAAGGCCGGCAGGGAGGAGGCCGGTGGTGCAGTTGTGCTGGAGATGGAAAATGATATTCTGCTACAGTTCGGCTTGCCCACATCCAAGCGTTTTGTGCAGATCTTACACGACTTTGCCAGTCACCGTCAGCTGAGTGATCAGCTGCTGGACTATGTAAGTAAGAAGCTGAGAGCGGCAGCCCGCAAATACCTGCTGGCCCCGGTGGTATCTGACATTGACCAGTTGCTGCAGGCCGCCGAACAAAAGCGTAGCCCGTATGACCTGCTGCCGGAACTGGGATACCCGGTCAACGATTTTTCGATCTTCCTGATCTCGGAAATATTATACCGACGCAATATGCCAGCTGAAGAAGTGCTGGAAGAACTGAAAAAAGCGCAGCACGGTGATGTATGGGACGACCTGCTGTCACTGGGCAATGTAGCGAACTATATGCAGCACGAACTGTACAATCGCCTCCGCATGCAGGACCTCCGCATGATGGATGATTACCTCCAGTCCGTTCGCCGGCAGCAAAAGGAAAAAGTGGCCAAGAAGGAAACGCCTGATGCCGAAGCATACACACCTAACTATCGCATGGTTAGCAAAATACTGGTGGAAGATATCGTGTTTGATGAACATGCTAATCCCAGCCTGATTGGTAAACTCAAAGCAGGCAGCCGCCTTAGCAAGATCACCATCAGTATGGAAATGTCTGCCCTGCACCAGGTCCTGGTGAGCGCAGGTGAAAAAGGTGCCCTCATCAGCAGCCAGCTGAAAAAGCAAAAGAAACACCCGCCGGTAATTGATATCCGCACAGAACTGGGGGATGTACTCACTTTAGATAATTGCTATCTGGAAGTGTATAAACCCCAGCACAAGCGTGGACAGCAATGGGTAGAAGCCAGAGAACCGTTCTTCTACTTACATAAAATCCTCTCTAAAAAAGAGTTTGAAAAAAAGAGTAAGGCCGAAGATGTAAAACAAAAGATCCAGGAATGCCTGAACCTGATCGGCGGGTCTTACGGTTACTACCAGCGGATGCGTAAACTCGGTATCACTGATGAAGAAGCGAAACTGAGAGCAGGACTACAGGATGAATTGTTGTTTAAACTCAGCACTTTCCTGCATAAGTTAAAGGACTAACCTTCACACCATACAAATCAAAAAGGGGCTACCATTCGGCAGCCCCTTTTTTTAGTTGGTTTTTGATACCTGTAATTGTAGATACCTTGAGTTTTCCCCCTTATAGCAAATAAGTTATTTCAAATGACAATCTTAACCTAACCCTCAACCCCCAGATCCAGATACCCTGCGCAGGATATCTGGAACCCGGAAGTAAAGGACAACGTGCTTTTGCTTTTATCTATACAAACATAGCGCTTAAACTTATGGAACTTGGTTAATACCCCGTTAAGTCCTTAGTTAATTACATGTTAAACGGATCGATTTGATACTATATCGTTTAATGTGATCAGTTAGTACTCATCTCCGGATAAAATTTTTTTCATCCTGTCGCCTACAAACGGCTGCCAGCAAATAGTATTGACTATTTAATCCCTCACCACATTATTTCATGTAGTCTTCTTCCAGTAAATACCGGTAAGGAGCATATGCATGGTGTACAAAAACATTTTTGCCATCAAAAGGGAACTTCCTGTCGTAATCTGCCGTAGGTGCCAGTATAACGGGTACGCCTGCGGGCGTATAATTATGGCTTTGCACTAACGGGGACAGTTTATATTCAGGCAGTGTTTTTTTTACAAAACTATACAGCTGTTTACCCAGTACCCTTTGCATACGGCGGCTTGCTCTCTTACTACTGTTGTCCAGCCGGCCGTACATATAGTTCACGACTATTCTTACAGGCAGCGACTGTTTACGCAGCGACTTTTTTATGTACATAAATGGGTTCGGGTTGCTGAAATCGCGGGTGGTCTGTAACGAAAATGGTGATTCCGGTACCCAGTCGCGTGTACTCACTATTCTGAATCCCCAGCCATTGCGGGTCACGAAATCATAATCGTAAGCGTAGTTCAGATTCCCCGGTTTGGGGGCGGCACTGCTATAAGTTTTGATGGTGAGGTCTTTGGGGAATGAGGGATCATCTATATATTCCAGGTAGGAGCGCAGCAGGAAGCTAATGGCTGCTCCCTGACTGTGACCGGTAATGATAAATTCACGTATGCCCTGCTGGTAGCGCTCCTTGATCTTTGCGACGATGTCGCCGGCCATTGAGGCTACTGCCAGCGTCCAGCCTGCATGTACATATGCATTGCTGTCCCTGGAAAAGCGGTAGCTAAAGTTTGTGCTGTCATTCAGCCGGAACTGGCCAATGGCAGGAATCATACCGGCATGAAAGTTTTCCAGCCAGGATTCTTTATTACCCACTGTTCCCCGGATGCAGATCACCGCCACCTTGTCGTGGTAGGTCCAGAGGTCCCAGCGGTTATGCAATCCCGTTTCTTTGGAGCGGTAAATGAGTTTGGAATTTTCCGGCGGTGGTACCTTGTTGGTCCACGGGGTATCTGCTGTGAGGAAGCAGATGGCCAGCATGTCTGCATATTCTTTGGGGTCAAATCCCGGTTTGAGGTACTGTCCGTAACTGGTATTCCAATAAAGGCCCAGTATGGGCAGCAACAATAAAAGTCCCTTTCTGATCATCAGGTAATAATTAGCTGTTTACGAGATATCCTATGCAGGAATAGTGCCGGTCAGAGTAATTTCGCAGCAGCGTCTTCCCAGTTTAATATACGATCGTATCCCTCGATATGGATATTGTGAGGGCCGGTAAACAGGAGGGGTTTGCCTTTGAAGAACTGGAAGTTCCTGATAAGGTCATCGATCATATAATCTGTCTGCACCAGGCTTTTATCACCGCAAAGGCAGTACTGCCGCCAGGTAAGAAAGGGGAAGTGCTCCTGTAGCCAGCTGACTTTATCCATCAGGGAATTGGGGAATTCCATGGCAGCAGAAACAATATATACTTTGTATTTCTCATTGAGTGCAGCGATCACCCTTTGCGCATCGGGGTACACGGGCAGGTCGCGAAAGAACCCAGGGGTATTGAGATATTGATGAATAATCCCTTTATGTTCAGGAGGAACGGCTTCGGAGAGTGATTTGCCCCTGAGCTGGTCTTCTGTAAAGAGGGTACCATAATCCCGGTAATACCAGGACCGGGCCTTGGTGATGGGATCTGCGATGGTTTCATCCATATCTATGGCGATAGATGGCATGTATTGCATTCTGGAGAGTTTACGAAACGATAGATGAATAAATATAAATAAAAAACGCTTCGACCGCAGGCCGAAGCGTTTTTTATTTAACATGTATGATTAATAAAGCTGTTCAACACGACCCAGGCTGCCATCTTCCGCCATACCTTCTACCACTACCCTGAACCTTCTTGTAAAGTCGTTATTATAAAAAGAAATGCGTGCTGTATGTGTCAGCGTGTCTGCAATCAGGTTCGGATTCCAGTACAGTGTAAGACGTTTATCCTGCAAAATGTGGATCTCCTTACGTACTGTATAATCCGGTGCATAGAATTCTTTTACGATATCATAACCCGCTTTGCGGTATTTGTCAAATCCACGTGTATCTACATCCGCTTTGCTATCACCGCCACGTCTCAGGTATACTGCGATTGCACCGCCACTACCACCAAAACCACCGGCAAAGGTAGGACGTAATACCTTGATGTACGCAACATCCTGGATGTTGATATTATTCAGCATCGGTACGCTGGTTGGCATCTCATTCAGGAACAGCACCGGAGAACCACCCCGCCACTGCATAGCAGGCGTAGTAGGATCGGTTGTATTGATGATCAGACCGGGTACTTTAGACTGCAGGTATTGGAAAATGCTGATGGCACCATTATCCGATTTTGTCAGGTCAAATGAATAACCATCTCCTGAGCTGAACATACCCGTGGTATAACGGGATTCAATTACTTCAGTTCTGGTCAGACGTTTATCCTTTACGTTGTACTCCTGCAGGAAGATCTGTTTCTGCTGGATGGATTTTGATACGGCATTGTTCTCATTTACCGTATTCAGGAAGCTGTTCAGCACTGTATTTTCAATTGGCTGTGGCTCTCTGAAAGGATAAGGCATCGTAGCCGTCGTCTGTGTCTCAAAGAAGTGAGGCTCAAACTTTACGTTGACGTCTTTCCAGGCTTTATTCATATCGTTTGCACGATAAAATACGTTGATGGTATCAACGAACTGCAGGCGGTCTACTGCAAATTCACCCTTGTCGTTCGTAGTAACAGAAGAGAAAGCGGTAGAAGTATCAACCGGCTGTTTCAGGATGAAATCCACCTTACCGTTTGCGAGTGGTGCAGTACCCTTGTTGATAGTAGCAACACCTTTCAGCAGCAGCCCCTGTTCATAAGGATACCTGATCTCTGGCAGGTAATTGTGGAGGATCTTTTCCCAGCTGAACCTTCTCCAGCCATTCGTCATCATGATCAGGTCAAGTCCCTGCAGGGTGGCAGGATCCATATCTTTGAAATACTGAGCAGGATTTGCGATATAACCTTTCAGATCAGAAGTCATCAGCAGGTTAGAGAGAATGTTATTCTGATCATCGGACAATACTACGTTGTCAGCATCCGTGATAGCTACAGACAAGCTGGTGAGCAGGGTATCAGGTACTTTTACCTCGATCACATTTTTCTGCCTCGGCTGATTGTTGATCTTCAGACCCTGTAAAGTCAGTTGCAGCTGATCAGGCTTGCGGATAAATGCCAGGCGTTCTGCCAATGGCATACCATCAGCATTGAAGATCGTGAACTGTACAATACCTGAAGGCAGTTTAGCCGTTGGAATGAATCCACTTAACTGACCTTCTGCTGCATTCAGCTTTGCTTTGTAGATAACGTGCTGCTGCATGGATGCTACAATCAGCATATTGTTATAGACAGGATTATCTTTAGTAGCAGGCAATGTCTGGTAGAAAATGCGCGTGCCCTTGTTGAATATTTTAAGTCCCACACCCGCTGTCTTCAATACTGGCAGCAGTACAGTTTTTTGTTGTCCTTTACTTGTCTGAACGATAGCTTTATAAGTTTCCCCTGCTACAGGAGTCAGGTCAAACATACCCATACCGTCGCGGGTAGTTTTGATTAATGCAACTGTTTCCCCTTTCAGGTTCTGCACAATTCCATTCACTTCGATAGGGTAACCTAACTGGTCAATCGCTTTGAAAGCAACACGACCGCCCACACCTGCGATCATATTACCCCCTTCAGGGAAGAATTGACAAGCGAAGTCATTGCCAGCAGGTTTAGATGGCAATTGGCCCGGGTGAGCCGAATCAAAGATCTCAATATCCTTGTAGAATAGGTATTCGGCATCAAAGTTCAGCATCCAGGCAGTATATGCACGGATCTGGTACTGGCCGGCTGGCATTGTTTCCGGAACTACAAACGCACCGGAACCAGTAGCACCACCTATGGAAATAAGTTTCTTTTGAACGATATTCCCACCTTTGTCAATCAATTCTACATACAGGTTCGTTGCGGACAGGGAAGGTTGGCCTTGCAGCAATACGTACGCTTTGAACCAGATAGTTTCACCCGCACCATAGTAGTCTTTGTCTACCTGCAGATAAACCTTCTCCTGGGGAAAACGTTTGCTGTACTGTTCCAGGGCTTGCGTAATTTTATCCTGCCATTCATCGGCGGGATAAAATGCAAGGGCTGCTGTGATTCCCATCAGACATAATGGGAGCAACCACTTTAAGCGATTTTTTTTAGATTTCACAGATTGCATGTGGAAACTTATTTGCGACAATATAGTATACAAAAATATAATATGCAAAATAGTATGAAAAAATAATATATACAAAAAATCCAACTAGTGTTTTATAAACTAAATTGTTATAAACTTTCTTAGGATATTGCAGGCGGAAAAAGGTTAAGAAAATATCAGTTTAACGATCAGGTGTAATTAAATGAAAGACAATAGATTAGTAGTTATAGGGGGTGGGGCAGCCGGTTTCTTCTGTGCAGTGAATGCCGCAAGAATGGCAAATTCATTGGAAGTCATCTTGTTAGAGAAAAGTAGTAAACTGCTTTCAAAGGTGAAAGTTTCTGGTGGCGGAAGGTGCAATGTAACCCACAACGCCCCCGATATATTATATATGTCAAAGCGTTATCCAAGGGGGCAGCATTTCGTAAAGAAGTCTTTTGGCCATTTTTTCGTGCCTGACACTATTCAGTGGTTCCAGGAGAGGGGAGTCGCATTAAAAGCCGAACCTGATGGTCGTATGTTTCCCGTCACCGACAGCTCGCAGACGATTATTGATTGTTTACTCAGGGAGGCAGATAAATATCGCGTTCAGATCAGCACCAACAAGGCCGTAACCGGGTTGGAAAAAACAGCTGATGGATGGAAAGTATTGCTGGAAAACGAAGCTCCTATTGAAACGAAGTTCGTTTTTGTCGCTGCCGGTGGTTATCCGCAGGTAGATAAATTCAATTGGTTGCAGGCCACCGGCCACGGGATCGTACCACCCCTGCCTTCCCTTTTTACATTCAATATGCCGGGCAATCCTATCATTTCCCTTATGGGCGTTAGTGCGATTGCCGCAGTGAAGATTGCCGGGACCAAACTACAGGAACAGGGACCAGTGCTCATTACGCACTGGGGATTAAGTGGACCCGCTATTTTGCGGACGTCCGCCTGGGGAGCACGGGAGCTGGCAGCGCTACAATACCAGTTTACCGCCATTGTCAACTGGCTGCCGGATCAAAATGAAAACAGTCTGCGCGAAGACCTGCAGGCACGCCGCTTTGAACTGGGAGGACAAAAAATCTACAACAAAAATCCTTTTGGCCTTCCCCAGCGCCTGTGGCAATTTATGCTCGGGCAATCTGGTATCGGGGAAGATGCACGTTGGGCAGATGTCCCTTCCAAAGAGCAAAATAAACTCATCAAACAACTGGTAGCCATGGAATGCCCGGTGAAAGGCAAGACCACTTTCAAAGAAGAATTCGTGACCTGTGGTGGTATCAAACTAACGGAGATCGATCCCAATACCATGGAAAGTAAATTATGTCCGCACCTGTATTTTGGCGGTGAAGTAATGGACGTGGATGGTATCACAGGTGGGTTCAATTTCCAGCATGCCTGGAGCAGTGGTTACGTCGCAGCACAGGCTATCGCACATAAATTGGGCTGACTGGACAGTCAGCCCCCTGAAAACACTAAACTAAATTAATCATCAAATCTTATACGTGCACATGATCAGGCTCGGCAACTGTTACACCACAGTGTCCGGATCGCATGCTTTTAACAAGGATAGCCGGATGCTTTTGCCTGCCTCATTTGTTGCTTGTGTATTTGTGTGATGGTGCAAATGTAGCTGACGGATTTGTATAGCGCAAAGCAATATTATTTATTATCGGATAGAGGAAATTTATAGGCTGCTACTTTCCCGGTTGCTTTACAACGGCCCAAACTAAAAACGCTTTTGCCACCGGCAAAAGCGTTTTTAGTTGTTATATTCTCTTTTAAAAATAGTTAATACCGGGCGGATAATCCTCTTCCAAAGCTTGTAACAACCTGTCAAAATCATCCTGGTTATTTAAAAAATCTACTTTGGTCGTGTCGACCATCAGCGTTTTTACCGGATGCTGTTTTATATACTGCATATACACATCCTGCAGATCTCCCAGGTAACTATCAGGAATTGACTGCTCATAAGACCTGTTCCGATTCTTAATGTTCTGTTGCAGTTTCGTGATCGGTGCATTCAAGAAAATCAGTAATTCCGGTTGCAACAACTGCGGATTGATAATATCAAACAACTTCTGGTACAGGTTATATTCTTCGTCCTTCAGTGTCACCTTTGCAAACAACAAGCTTTTTATAAACAGGTAATCTGAAATGAAAAAGTTGTTGAACATATCCTGTGTCTGCAACATATCTTTCAGTTGCTTATACCGCTCTGCCATAAAGAACAGCTCCAGTGGAAAAGCATATTGCTGCGGTTTTTCGTAGAACTTAGGCAAAAATGGATTATCCGCAAATTCCTCCAGTATCAGATGCGCACCAAAATGCTTTGCCAGTCTCGTTGCCAGCGTCGTCTTACCTGCACCTATATTTCCTTCAATTGTAATGTATTTATAATTCATCTGGCTTGCTCCTGTAACTGATATTTATGGGCTGGTAATGTATCCGGGCATGCTGCCAGCAGGGCGCTGACATCTTTTTGTAAAACCGGGTGGATCCAATCGGGTACAATTTCTGCCATTGGCACCAGTACAAACCGCCTGTTCGCCATCTGCGGATGTGGCACCTTCAGGGCCGGCAAATCGATCACCTCATCGTTATAAAAGATGATATCTATGTCTATCACCCGGGCTCCCCACTTCTGTTGGCGTACCCTTCCCAACTGCCGTTCTATATCCAGGACGGTCTCCAACAGCTCCTCAGCTCCCAGGTCCGTAGAGATCTGCAACGCCTGATTCAGGTAATCCGGCTGTTGAACATGCCCCCACGCGGCGGTTTCATACAAACCTGATTTTTTTTCAACTGTTCCCGCCCGCTTATCTATTTGCATCACAGCCTGTTGCAGGTTCTCTGTGCGGTTGCCCAGATTACCACCTATAAGTAATATTGCTTTATTCATGTATCTTCAACGGCCCAAAAGTAGACATAATCTTTATTTTTGGGAAAAGCAGTTTTCCTTAATCTCAAAATATGCGTAGTTTCTTTAAGATCTTTTTCGCCACATTACTTGCACTCATTGTCATTGGTGTTTTGGGAATCTTCATCCTCCTGGGACTCATTGGAAGTGCTTTATCGCCTGATAAAGTGGTTATTTCCCCTAATGGTGTACTGGTATTGGAAACATCCCAGGAATTCAGTGAACAGAAAGTCGCCAACCCACTCAGCATGCTCACCAAAAAAGGGGATGATGGAAACCCCGGTTTGTTCGACGTCATCAGGCTGATCGACAATGCTGCCCAGGACGACAATATTAAAGGTATTTACCTGAAAACGGAAGGCAACGCCAATGGTTTTGCAACCAATCAGGAAGTCAGAAATGCACTTACCCGCTTCAAAGCTGCTGGTAAGTGGATTTATGCCTATGGCGAGAATATGAGCCAGCAGAGTTACTTTGTTGCCTCCGTTGCCAATAAGGTATATCTCCACCCTAAAGGAGGCCTTGATTTCAACGGTTTCTATTCGCAGGTTACCTTCCTGAAAGGGCTGCTGGAAAAGCTGGAAATCCAACCCCAGATCTTTTACGATGGCCGTTTCAAAAGCGCTACCGAACCACTGCGCGAAACGGAAATGACCGAGGCTAACCGTATTCAGACAAATGCTTACCTCGGTGACCTGTATGGCAACTTTCTCTATAATATTGGGCAGAGCCGTAAAATAGACACCGCTACCTTACATCAATATGCCAACGATGGCGCTATCCAGCATGCAGACGATGCTGCCCGCCTGAAACTGGTGGATGGCCTGCGCTACGACGACCAGGTCATGGATGAGATCAAAACCCGCCTGAACCTGAGTGGTACTGACAAGGTGAATTTCGTGACCCTGGGTAGTTATCTGAATGCCAATGAGCACCGTTTCAAAGACAACGATGCCAGTATCGCTTTAATCTATGCACAGGGTAGTATTGTAGGTGGGGATAGTGAGAAAGAGAGCGTGATCAGCAGCGACCGTTACATCAAACTGATCAGGGAAGCCCGTCAGAATAAGGATATCAAAGCCATTGTGTTCAGGGTAAATTCTCCCGGTGGTAGTGCCCTCGCGTCAGAAAGCATCTGGCGTGAACTGACCCTGGCTAAGAAAGATAAACCAGTGATCGTTTCCATGGGGGATTATGCTGCCTCCGGTGGTTATTACATCTCCTGCATGGCCGATTCTATCTTCGCAGAACCGAATACCCTCACCGGTTCTATCGGTGTGTTTGCCGTAATTCCGAACCTGGGTAACTTCTTCAAAAATAAACTGGGTGTTACATTCGACGGTGTGAAAACTGCACAGTATGCTGACCTGGGTACTGCCAGCCGTCCGATGACAGATGCTGAAAAACGCTTCATCCAGAATGGTGTGGATACGACCTATGCCGTGTTCAAAGCAAGGGTGGTAAACGGCCGTAAACTGAGTGGTGCGGTTGTAGACAGTATCGCACAGGGACGTGTATGGAGTGGTGTACAGGCAAAGGAACTGGGACTGGTAGACCGTATCGGTGGCATCCAGGACGCGATTGCCTGTGCCGCCAAAATGGTACATGCCGGCTCCTTCAAAGTGAAAGAGTATCCTGAACCCCAGGGAGGTCTTGAAAAAGTAGTAAGAAGCCTGGGCGGCGATATGCAATCCAGTATCGTGAAAAAAGAACTCGGCGAGAACTACGGCCTGTACGAACAGGTGAAGCGAATAAAGGAAATGAATGGCCAGGTACAGGCCAGAATTCCTTTTGACATTGAGATCAGATAGAATTGTCACTTAAAATTTACTTAAAACCTGCCCGCTGTGGCAGGTTTTTTTATACAACTTAGATAAAACAGTAGTAGTTTTACGCGATTTTTTAGCAACTAAATAGGCTTATGGCGGTGAAATATAGTCAGGGGACAGCATTGCTGGCCATGGCAAAAGCAAGTTTGAAAGCAATATTGAGAAGTCCTTCGGCAGTAGTGTTCAGCCTGGGCTTTCCATTAGTGATTTTACTTTGTTTTGGCTTTATCGGAGATAGTACTGTATCTGTTAAGGTAGGTGTTGACAGTGCGACCGATACACACAGCTACCTGTACCAGCAGTTATTAAAGGAGAAAAGCCTGAAGCTGGTAACAGATAAGACAAATGCAGAATTGCAGTCAGAGCTGAAAAAGGGGCATATCACCGCCATCCTGAAAGTAACGGAATTACCTGCTGCAGACAACATTCCTTCCAATGCCATACAGGTATATACTTCTACTGCCGCCGTTGAAAAGATCGGTGTATTCAACGCCATCCTGAATGGGGTGATCCGGAATGCAGATGCGAAATATTATAGCCATGCCTCTGTTGCAAAAGTAGCACCGCTGATTACCCTGCCCGGTCGCCGGTATACCACCATCGACTTCATTCTGCCAGGTTTGCTGAGCTTCTCGCTGCTCAGTGCCGCCGTATTCAGTACTGCCTTCCTCTTCTTTGGCCTGAGGCAGACGCTGGTGTTAAAACGTTTCTTCGCTACGCCTATCCGGCGCTTACATATCGTATTGGGTGAATCACTGGCCCGGTTGGTTTTCCAGATCACCGGCGCTATCCTCATCATTGCAATCGGATATTTCTTCTTTGGGTTCACACTGGTACACGGGTGGAGTACTTTCTTCGAAATGTTGGTCCTGACAGCACTCGGCGTCGTGGTGTTTATGGGCTTTGGGTTCGTCGTGAGCGGACTAGCCAATAGTGAAAGTACCATTCCGCTTTTTGCCAATATCATTACACTGCCACAATTCCTCCTGGCAGGTACTTTTGTTGCTGTAGATGTATTTCCCGGCTGGTTACAGGTGATTTGCCGCATTATGCCACTCACGTACCTGAACGATGCTTTCCGCAAGGTAGCATTTGAGGGCCTGCATTTGTGGAACCTTGGGTTGGAACTCGGGGTGATCACACTGTGGGGTATCATTATCTATGCAGTGGCCGTGAAGGTGTTCAGATGGGAATAACAGCCCTTCTCCGATAGCATGCTCCGGTAGAAATAAGTCTCCTTCCATGCGTGTTTTCCCGCGGGAATAGTCGCTTTTTTTTCCTAACTTTTAGGTATGCAAGCCTTTTTTATTCTCCTGGGCGCTTTGGCAGTGATCATCCCTGGGTGTTTCATTGTTAGCCTGTTTTTACCGGCTACGGTGAAGGTGGTGCGTGTCAGGGTCATTCCCGCCGCTCCAGCTGCCGTATTTCACCAGATCAATACTGTCCGTAACTGGGAGAACTGGTCCCCCTGGCACCGGATAGATCCCCACATAAAGCTGCTGTATACTGATACAGAAAGTGGGATAGGAGCCGCGTATAGCTGGGAAAGCGACAACAGGCAGATTGGTAAGGGAGCGATGATGATCACGAATTCCCGGCCGGATGAGTTTATTGCTACTGATATGCACTTCATGGACCAACGATTGGCCAAGGCTACTTTTAAACTGGAACCAGTAGCTGGCGGAACGACGGTGACCTGGACAATGACTGCAGAACTGGGCTATAATCCCTATAAAAAATTCATGGGCTTACTAATGGACAAATGGGTAGGAAGGGACTTTGAAAAAGGCCTGGCTAATTTAGAAACTATTCTCCTTTCTCCTTTGCCAAAATAGAACGAGATTTGCAAACTTAACAGTCTGGACTTGTTCATATGCGATTAATTAAACTAGCCTTGATCAGCGCCGTCTTTTTTGGTGTGCTGCTTTTCCTGATCTCCCTCTTATTTCCTGCCAATGCGATCGTTGAACGCTCGGGTGTCATTGATGCCCCTATGTCTACCGTTTATGCAGAGTTAAACGATCTGAGCAAATGGCCGGCCTGGAATCCCTGGGCTGCCAACGAAACTGCACAGCATAAGAAATTTTCCGTTCCTTCCACCGGGCAGGGGGCTTTCTTCACCTGGACGGGTGTTCAGCACGAAGATCCCATTTCCGGAAAGGTAACTATTCTGGAAAGCCATCCTGATAAGGGACTTACGTATAAAATGACCTTCAATGCCATGCGTCCTGTAGATGCATTCTTTGAACTCAAGCCTGCCGCCGATGGCAAAGCAACAGCTATCATGTGGCGCCTCGAAACTCACCTGGGTTACTGGCCATGGTGGAAATTGCGTGGATTCATGGCAGACAGGTTGACCGGTCCACAGCTGGAAGCTGGGCTCACACAACTAAAAAGTATCTGCGAAAGCGGGAAATAATAGTAAAGCCCTCTTCTGCCGGACAGAAGAGGGCTTTGAACATACCTATAAAATACACAAACGGTAACGACCGCTCCCCCTTAATGCAGTAATTTTCCATAAATTTTCTATTCTTTATGAAACAATTCCTCTTAATCTTTGCACTGCTGGCTTCTACAAGCAGCCTTGTATCTGCACAGGAAAAAAAGCCGGCAAGCCCTCGTGTAACTGCTGAGGGAAAAAATGTAAAAGTTGCTTATGGTCAGCCTTCTAAGAAAGGAAGAGTGATCTTCGGCGAACTGGTACCTTACGATAAAGTATGGCGCCTGGGTGCAAACGAAGCAACTGAAATCACTTTTGCTAAAGATGGTAGCTTCGGCGGTAAAGCCGTAAAAGCAGGTACTTACACCCTGTTCGCTATCCCTGCTAAATCAGAGTGGACTTTCATCCTGAACAGCGACCTGAAACAATGGGGTGCTTACAAGTATGATTCCATCAAAGTAAACAATGTACTGGAAGCCAAAGCACCGGTTACAAAGACCAAAGCACCGGTTGAAAAACTGACTATCACTTTGCCAGCAGGTAAAATGGTTGTAGAATGGGATGAAACCCACGTGGAAGTGCCAGTGAAGTAATGAGCAATGTATTTTATTGTAAAAGGCCGCCTCAATTTGAGACGGCCTTGGTTTTTATAGGCTCCATTTAACTGACATATTTATCTGCCTGCCATCCACAGGCCCCCACAGGGGTACAAAAGAAGGATCGCTCACTGATCCTGTATATAATGGTGTATGCTTACCCTGCCTCACATCAAACAGGTTCTCTCCGTTTAATACCAGCGTAACATGACTACCTATTTGCCTGGATACCATCGCTGCCCAGAACCAATAGTTGGGTGCTCTCTCATTGTTGTATAAATACTGGTGACCATTCCAGGCACTTTCGACCCCCATCCGCCATTTACCTTCTATCTCATACGCCAGCGTTGCAGCAAATTTATCCTGTGGTGCAAACGGCACGTAGTCTGTATGGATCTTTGCAATGGTATGATTATACCCCAGGTACAATTCCACATCATCCAATCCCATTCTCACATATGTATCTGTACCTGCACTCCGCAAAGGAGCTGCCTGTGTTTGCAATTCATACAGATTATCACTTCTCAGCACAGGTAAGATCGGATGTTTCACATAGGTATAATAAAATGCCTGGTTCAATGTCAGATCCAGTTTGCCGATCGTTGTATGATAGTTGGCGTCAAAATTCACCCCCTTACTTCTCTCTGCTGTCAATCCTTCCGGCATAGCAGCCAGCATTTTATATCCCAGCAGTTGTGTCTGTGTGGTGAAGATAGCAGCTGTCTTATACCCGGTACCGGCACTCAGCCGGATAGACAGGTCGGTGACTGGTTTATACACCATCGCAAGCCTGGGCAGCAGGAACCAGCCGTATATGTTGTGATGGTCTGCCCGTAACCCGCCTTCTATCATGAATTGCGGGGTTATCTGAATCCCATCCTGCGCAAAGAATCCAACTGTATTATATGTATAATTACCTATCCGGCTACTGTCATGCTGATCCCTGGTATAAGCCTCACTGGTATTATTCATTCCCAGTACCGCACCATGCCATTTATAACTGGCTTCTGTATAAGTGTTCAATTGCCGGCCTTTCAGTAAGAAACTCCCTTCTGTATGCAGCAGGTCGTAGAGACTGGCATTGCTCTTTATCGTAAGGGCTTTATGAGTCAGTTGCAGGTCTAAGCTGTTACGGTTACTATTGTTCTTTTCTGTATAAAAGGCACCTCCCCCTGCACGTTGCTCAAATGTGCCCTGGTAACCGGCCGTAAAGGTGGTGGACGGATTCAGGTACCAGAAAAATCTGGGATGCACAAGGTATTGTCTTAACTGCGGCACATCACTAAATCCATCTTTGTTCACGTCAGTGGCATTCTGGTGAGTTACACCTCCAAAGAACGTAAATCCCGTCCGCCTGAATTTTTGTGCGTAGAAAATATTCGCATTGTTCTCCTTCAGTGTACTCCGGTTCAGCAAGATGTCGAGCGTTGGTTCCTGCCCCGGCGTTTTGGAGATAAAATTGATCATCCCCGCAATCGCCCCTCCTCCATACAAGGTAGAAATGGAACCCTTAATGATCTCTATCTGCTTTAAATCCAGCGGGGGGATGGCCAGTACGCCAAAATTGCCGCTCAACCCTTCGTACAGGGGAAGGCCATCCCTCAAAAGCTGGGTGTATTTTCCATCCATCCCCTGCATGCGGATGGCATTATTACCACTGATGGCAGAAGTATTCTGGATATGGATCACCGACAGGTCACCCAGCAATCCTGCCACATTACCTGGTTTGATGCCGCCCTCTTCCTGCATATCCTCGGGTCCTAACACTTCCACCTTCATAGGCAGGTCCTCGATGCGGCTATTGGTGCGGGTAGAACTGATCACAACTTCATGGATCTGTACCACCTTACCGGTATCCCTTGCAATTTTACTGGTATCCTGGGCTAAGACCCCAATTGGCGTCAATAATAGTATCCACCATGAAAACTTCATGGAGCAAAGAAAATAGTCAATACTGGGGAAATTCTGGATTAATGACGATGCGGGTTCGGTCTGACAATAAAATGGTGCTCGTGTTCTTTATGTATATAATAGATCTTTAAGTTATTCGTATCCGTAATCTTCTTCACGATGGCCAGTCCCAGCCCATTACTGTTTTCCAGGACAGAGGCATTCTTCTTAAACCGCTGAAATAACTGGGTGGCAGGAATCTGCGGGTATTCGCTGGTATTGCAGATGCTGAACAATTGCTCATTCAGTTGTATGGTAATAGCACCTTTGGGATAATTATATTTAATCGCATTGCCCAGTAAGTTACTGATCAGGGTATCAGCCAGCAACGGATGCAGCGACAGGGAAAGGTCTCCGCTAATGTCTGTGCGCACCATCAGGTCCTTGTCCCTTATCAGTTCTTCAAATAGACGGAGATGTTTTTCCAGTACTGCCCTGATACTGATATTCCCGGCAGGCATAAATTGCTTGTTCCCGATCTTCGCCATAAACAGCATGTTATGGTTCAGGTGCGATAACCGTTGTAAGGCCTCGTGCGTTTGTGCGATAGATTTTAGCTGGGTGGGCTGTAACGCTTCATCCTGCAATAACAGCTCCAGCCTGTTTTGCGCAATGGCCAGTGGTGTCTGCATTTCATGTGCAGCATCTTCTGTCAGTTCTTTCATGATCACAAAATCATGGTACATGCGCGACGTGGCATTCAGCAGCACTTCGTTCAATCTGTTAAATTCAGTCACAGCAGTATCCGGAAATGTAAGGTGAGGCATCTGTTCCAGCTGCAGTTTTTCCATCTTTTCCAGTGACTGGTAAAATGGCCGCCAGATGCTGCGGCTGATCAACCTGTTTACAAGGATCACAAACAATAACAACCCGATAAACGCCAGTGTCATCACCAACGCGATATTCCTGATCAGGTCATCTTTTTCGATCAGCGATTTTCTGATAGTAAGGGTGTAAAAATTCTCCCTGATCCTGATCACCTGTTCCAGTTGCCTGTAAGGTACCTCCTTGTGTTCAACCTCCTGGTACTGCATAATCGTTTTCAGTAAAGGTTGCGCATCCGCAGGCCCCTTAGCGGGGTGAATACTGAACTCCGGCGTCGTAATCCGGAACACCGGGCTATCGTCAGGAATAGATTTAAAATAGAGCAGCCATTGAATCTGGTCATTCACCAGCTCTTCGTCCATCTCTTTCTTTAGTTCTTTGTCAAACTGTTGATACAGGTAAATACCCCCTGCAGCCAGCAATGGCAGCATGATCAATAAGAACCAGATCGTATTTTTAGTGAGGAGCTTCATATTATTCGAACCGGTAACCTGTACCATACACCGTCTTGATATAATCAGGTGCACCGGCATCCATCAGTTTACGACGCAGGTTTTTGATGTGTGAATAGATGAAATCATAGGAACCTGCCATGTCATATTCATCTCCCCACAGGTGAGAAGCAAGGGCTGATTTCGTAATAACACGGTTTTGATTGGCAATAAAGTATACGAGCAACTGGTATTCCTTGGCTGTTAATTCAACAGGTTTTTGGTGTACCAGCACCGACTTGGATGCAGGAATCACCTGTATGTCCTGGAAGATTATACTGGTATTGCCGCCAAAATGCTTGCGGCGAAGGAGGGCATTGATCCGTGCACTCAGCTCTGATAGATGGAACGGTTTGGTGAGATAGTCATCGGCACCCAGGCCCAGGCCATTGAGTTTGTCTTCGAGAGAATCTTTCGCAGAGATGATAATAATACCTGCATCAGACCGGATCTGTTTCAGTTCTTTTACAATATCCAGCCCACTGCCATAGGGGAGGCCAATATCGGCAATAATACATTCAAATTCTGCATCATTGATCTTCTGGATGCCTTCCCGGAAGTTGGTAGCTGTTTCGCATACGTAGCCCTGTTTTCCGAGGTATTGTGCTATTGATTCCTGTAGTGCCTGTTCGTCTTCGATGATAAGAATGTTCATACTTAAAAGATACGAAAAAAAAATGGGGCCCTGCTTATTGTGCAGGAAGCCCCGTTTTAATATTCGCTTTGAGATCGCTTAGAATAGAATACAAGCCGAAGTAGGTTCTGTTCACATACAGGCTGTGCCTGGACCCGCGGGCTACTTTCGACTCCTTCACTTCTTTCAGATTGGCCACGTAATCCATGTAAGCATAAATTTCCTGGAAGTAGGTCTCATCGCCAAAGTCAAATTCCGGTACGGTAAATGGTAGCGTGAGCATGTCAATCATCTTCTGGAACAGGGTGGAGAAAAACTCAATCTCCTTGTCTGAATCCGAGGGATGGATCATTTCCAGGCTCGTATAGATCTGCTTGCGTCGCGCCTCATCTTTCAATATCTCTTTATCTACAAGCAGGAAATAGTTGACATAGAAATCTTCAGGTATCTCCTTGATACAGCCAAAGTCGAATATACCGATGGTACCGTCTTCTCTCATGAGGAAGTTACCCGGATGTGGATCGGCATGTACCTTTTTCAGCTGGTGTACCTGGAACTGGTAAAAATCCCACAATGCCTGTCCGATGCTATTCCTGGCCTCCTGCGAAGGATTTTTCAGCAGGAACTCTTTCAGGTGGAATCCCTTTAACCAGTCCATCGTAATGATCTTCTCGCTGGAGAGTTCCGGATAATACTGCGGAAATACCAGGTTGGGAATGTGTGCACACAATGCTGATACTTCCATAGAGCGATGCAGCTCCAGTTTATAATCGGTCTCTTCCAGCAGCTTTGTTTCAATCTCCTCAAAGTATTTATCCATGTCCACCTCGTTCATACCTACTATGCGCATGGCAAAAGGCTTAACGATGCGGAGGTCAGATTTTACACTGCTTGCCACCCCGGGGTACTGGATCTTGATCGCCAGTTCTTTCCCCCATTTCGTCGCTTTATGTACCTGTCCGATACTGGCGGCATTGGCAGCCTTTACATCGAAGGTGTCATAGAGTTCCGCGGGAGTTTTGCCTAAGGTCTTGACAAAGGTATTGATCACCAGCGGACCAGAAAGGGGAGGGGCACTGTACTGCGACATCGCAAATTTGTCGGTATAGGCTTTGGGCAACATGCCTTTGTCCATACTTAACATCTGCGCTACTTTCAGTGCACTGCCTTTCAGGTTGCTGAGCGTATCGTAAATGTCTTCTGCATTGTCTGCATGTAGCTCTTCCTTGCTGATATTGGGATCAATGAGTTTCTTGGTATAGTGTTTCAGGTAATTGGTTCCAACTTTCAATCCTGTGGTCACAAAACGACTCGCTCTTTCCACTTTTCCCGTAGGAATATTAGTTTGCTCTTTCATTACCTTTTATCTCTTCTACTTCTTGGTGAACATAAATTTGCCGAAATCCAGTATACTGTCAAGTGTGCCCGAGCTGATAAGCTGGAAACTGAGATTCACTGCTTTTTCAATCGCGGCGTCTGTCAGTTCAAACTTTTCTGAATCATCCTTGATCCAGTAGTTGAGCACAAAGAGTGCCTGTACCCAGAAGCCATGCACATACTGGCTGGAAATGAATTTTCTTTCTTTTACTTCCCCGGTCTGGTACCCTTCCTGGATCAGGTTTTTTGCGTATTCATAAAACGCATCTTTGAACTTTTCCAGCCTGTTTTCATGATACCCGGGAATATGGAATTGTTCTTTCTGTTGCAGAATGTAACTCCTGTCTTCTTTCAGTTTCTGTACCCAGAGGAAGTAGAAGGTGAGGAGCTTTTCGCGGGCAGAATAACCAAGATAGGTATCGTCGGCGTTCAGTTTTTCCAGTGTATCGGTGAAAAAGGACAGCCAGATGTCTTTTTCAACTGCATCGAAAGATGCATAACTATCGTAAAAAGTAGCTTCAGAAAGACCTAGTTGCTGGCAGAATATGTATACAGAAACTGGTTTTTTCCCGTTTTCCAGCCAGTAATTTTTATAGGCTTCACGAATGAGTTTATTTTCCATTGATTCAGGGTTTAAATTGTCCAAAATGCCGCCAAAGCAGGTATATCAAATTTACGATAGAAAGGCAATATGAATTGTTAATATCTCAGAGTTTGTTTACATCCATGACTGTCAGCATCTTACTTTTCCCCAACAGGATGAATTCTCCCCTCACACTCCCTTCGATCACCGCTTCCGGCGCTTCTTCCAGCCCTATTTCATGCTCCAGCTGGAGGGAAGCGCCCTCAGCCCTGAACACACTTGCCAGCTGATCGCCTACAGCGACCAGGTGTCCGCCCGGTATAAAAGCCATAGACACCACCCTGTGAGATACCGGCACCGGCGCGCCGGAAATAGACATATGTTTTTTATTAATCTGAATGGCAACAAGGCCCATTTTTGTCAAACCATACATGACTGTCGATACCATAGGGACTGCCGCCAGCAGGTAAATAGGGGGGGCAGAATGTATTTTGGTACAGTTACCCAGGTCGTCAGAACAATATAAAACCCCGTCCAGCAGGAAATAGTAAAATTCTCCCCGTTGAAATACAGGTGCCGGACCGGGCCAGTCTTCGCTAACAATGGGATGGCCTGCTATTGTACAGGTATATTGATTTTCCAGCTCCCCGTCTCCCGTAAAATGCCAGATACCCAGCGTCTTTCCCTGTGCCCTTTCATTGAGGGCGAACTGGGTCACCGCACCTGCTATTTTAGCGACAAATCCAATGACATGTGGCTGCAGGAAGTTCGGGAAACTCACACTCATACCATACTTAAAATGCTGATTCGCGGGCAGGATCTTAGGCTGATCTTCCAGGTCATTGTCCGCACTCAGGTAAATCATCAACCTGTTCGTTTCCGGAAATCCGCTGACGATATATTCATACATGGGCACCAGTGGCAGTGTCCATGTATACTGCTCTATTTCAAACTCAGGACTGATCCTGAGCAGGTAAAATGAATGTACATTGATGCCGATCACAAATAATTGCAGGTTATGTCGCATCATGCCTGCCCACGTAATATCTTTTGGCAAATTGATCCGTCTGCCATTCGTTACCCTTTTGGGCTGGGAAGCGACCGTGCTCTTGTACCGGAACAGGTCGGACGGTAATTGTTGATCCTCCGGTAAGAATTGCTTTAACAGGAACAGGTGCTGTGTATTTCCCTGCTTCACCTGGTCACTGATAATGTGGATGCTGAGATCGGTGGTCACCTGTTTCACGATACTGGTGGTATGCTTGTTATTGATGATCAGCATTACCTGCAGGAACAGGGTCTGTTGGTCCATGGAATTTTTCTGGTATACCTTCCGGATGTGCAAAGGCAATTGATCCGGTGTATGCCTGGACACCACTTCAAAGTATTGCTCCAGGTGATCTGCCGGACGATTCGATCCATTCCATCCCCTGTATAACAGGCGCAATGCCTCATCGGGAGCACGCAGCTTTTCTTCCAGGATCACCGCTGCTTTCAGCAGGTCGTGTTGCTCCTGTGCAGCCTGCACACTCTTCCTGTAATAGCTGCCGGCAAAGTCCAGCTGTTCAAGTTTTATATACAGGTCCCCGACCATCTCAAACATCTCCAGTTCTTTGTAAATCTCTATGGCCTCCAGCAGCAAACCGCCCTGTACCAGGCATTCTGCCGCCGGCAGGGGCCTGTTCAGGTAATCCCTGTATAAAGCTGCTGCTTCTCTGAAAAAACCACCCTGTACCAGTGCTTTCGCCGCTAAATTATAATCCTGTAATAAGTGCGCATAGATATAAGCGGCCTGTTTAAAATCTTTGTCTTCTATCGCCTGCAACGCAGCCCGCATATACTTATGATGCAGTTGCTCATAGTACCTGTTTACATTCCAGGCATCTACCGGACCACCGCCACCAGCCAGGTTACCCAGGCTGAAATGCGTATTTCTTTTAGATAATGATGCAGAAGGAGGTGCTACACCCCTGCTGGCATGTTGTGATCCTAACGGTATCGCATATTGTAACGCCTCTCCCAGGTTCTCGTCGAACATGTTGATCAGGCGCTCCAGTTCTCTTTCTCGTTTTTCCTGCAGGTGCTCCAGTTGATTTTGCATCCACTGGTACATGCTGCTGGTCTCTTTTTTACCCCGCCGGCCTAACAGCCGCATGAATATGCCGAGCAGCCAGGCTTTTATCTTTTTAAAACCCTTCAGGTTGGGTACCTCCATCGGAATTTCATGCAATGGCCTGCTGTCTACACTACTTTTCAGCAGGTCTATCAGCGGACTTTCTTCTTCCTTCCTCCTTACATTGATCATACGCAGGGGCGACATGGCTGGTATACCCGGATGTGCCATGTCCCATGAATGTTCGATGACATCCGGCATGATCAGCAGGTCGCCCGGTGATAGCAGATCCGCCGCAGTAAACCCAAAGAAACCCAGCTGCGGATGCATCACCTGCCATTCCCATACCAGCAGATCAGTCATTTCACTGTTGCTGATGGCCGGTAATAACTTCGCATGAACAGGTATCAGCAGTTTCCTGCCAATGATCGTGTAAGGATGTGCAATGTGCTCCGCTACCGGGATATGTTTGGGATGAAATACAACCATCATACCCGCAGGCGCCATGCTGGATTTACTTACCGGCAACAGCATGCAGGTCAGTGACTCCGGCGGTATATTCCATCGCTGTATTTCGGCAAACCACTCCGCAGGTGAATTGCCCCTGATATAAGCCCCCTGTACCGGATGACAAACGGATGGATCATATGTAAGCTGCAAAATCATTTCAGATGATCTATGTAAGGTTGTATGTATGATTCATAAAAACGATGTGCCGGCAGTAACCGGGTATGTTTGTCGCCAATAAAATATTCGTATCCACAACAGGCGCCATCAGCTGCCCAGCAGGCCGTCGGCTTGTTTTGTATCACCACCAGCGTAATCTCCCGCACATTCGGGTCCTGGCTACGGAAGTGCAGTAATCCTCTCGTATCCATCCAGGCCTCCACACCATTATTCAGTACATACCTGGTGATGCGGATCTGTGTGCCGGGAATGGTACGCTCCTGACCCGTTAGGTTGGGAGAGATATTATTCACCGTAGTCCAGCTTTCCAGTGATAACTTGTTTGAATTATGACGCAGCTCCATATGATTGATGGCCAGCCTGCCCGAAGGACTCACCTTGATGGTTTTCACCTGCCGGTACATGTTATATCCGCAGTTGATCATCTTTTTCAAGGCACGTAAATGATCGGCTCTGGCCGAGATGTCTCTGGTGATATCCTGCTTACCTATTATCGAAAGCGATGGGTTGCTGACCGGCAAATAATAGGTATTTGTCGCATCTGTGATGTAAAAGGCCTTATCCTCATACCGCACGACAATTGTACCCGTGAGCGGCTGCCTGATTATATGATGTGTGCTGGCCTGTATGGTTGTATTGATGTAGTAGATGTACAACGCTTCATTGTGATAGGCCAACACGTAAATAGTGCCCTCTTCACTGTATCCAAAAGAATAATTACCCGCTTTGGGCATATCCCTGCACAGTTCATGGGCGCCATGTGCGACCGATTTCCAGTAGAGTAAACGCTGATCTTCTGTTACAGCAACGCCCCCAAATGAAGAAGCATAAAAGTAGTAATAGTGCAGTTGCATACTGCTGAATGGAAAATACAACGGAGACTCCTGCTGATGTAAAAATGCAGGTAAACTATGTGATGCTGCCAATGTATCACTGGCTGTAAAGATAGACGCCAGGTCATACACTGCATGGTTCAGCAGGTGCCGGTGACCCTTGTTATAATGAAAGAGCTGTACTTTACCTTCCCTGTTTACCAGTATCAGGTAACCATTACATTTCCTGATGGCGGAAAATGCTTCCTGGAAAGGGGCAGCATGAAACAATTGTTCATCTGTGATCAAAAAGAATTCCTGTTGCTGTTTCTGCAGGATATCTTTAGTGAAGGCAGTTAACCCCTCCGCACTATGTAACTCAGGTGATAATAATTCAAGGGCATTGGCGACGCCGGTTTTGGTGCCCAGTTGCAACGGTGTATAATCATATCCTGTCAGTGCGTAAGCAGGCAGTTCTCCTTTTTTATTTTGAAGTGAACAGGCCAGTGCCGCCGCCATGGCTAACAGGCGGGGAGTGCCCCACATGCGGATGCTGGTGTCTACCAAAAGGAAACGTTCCGGCTGATAGTCGGCAGGCAGTTGTTCCCTGCGCAGATAAAGTGCTTCGTTATTCGCGAGCCGCACCATCAGCGACAATTCATCATGAGCTAATTCACTCAGCAATAACCTGTCGAAATTCCCCCTGTTACTGATGTCGGATATACCTCCGAATAACTGGTCACTGCTACCATGTGCATGCATAGGAATATGCAGGGCAGCAATTATTTGCCTGGTAAGTCTTGTAAACCCCGCTGTTGTAGGATCACTGGCCAGTTCTGATAGCAAGTCGGCCTGTGGTGGTTCAGGAATCAGTACCGGCAATGGTTGGGGCAGCTTACTAACACTTGTCTGTAACTTCAGCAGCAGTTCTTCCCTGCTGCCAATCGCTTTGTAGATAGCAGCCAGGTATTGCAGATCAGATTCAACGATAAATTTGCTCAGCGGTACTGTTTGCAGGATATTTTTATCCAGTCTGCCACTGTTGAAGTTGTCCAGGATATTTCCCGCTGCTTCGCTGCTCACGCTCGCTGTTACAGTAGCACACAGGGTTTGTAATAAGTGGATCTTTTTATTGCCAAGCCAGTTACGGTCAGGCAGAGTGCCCAGTAGTTGCAGTAATTGAAGGGCATCGTGTGCCCAGGAATTTTCTTCCTGTGTATTAAGATTGACTTGTTGGAAAACGAAATTTAAATGATGCGTCAAACGGTTACCATTATTCTTACCTGCGTTCATGAGAAGTAGCAATGCACCCAGTGGAGGAAAATGATCTTTCAGTGCTGCGAGTACTTCCGTGAGTGAAGACCTGTAGCAGAGTGTGGTCCCATCCCGCCATTCAATGACATCCCCTTCATCTGCCCAACGCCAGAAGTAATCGGCTGCCGATCTGAAGTAGGCTGTGGTTTCAAGGGTTTGTTTATAATACATGGCGCAGGGTTTCGGCAGTGAGCCTTACGGCACTGCGGGTGACGTGGACAAAGGAAGTATCCGGGATCATTTCGTAATGTCCACTCACATGAAAGAGCAGGTAATGTGTTCTGGCGGCTTCCAGTTTTTCGATCACTAACGACCGGATGGCAGGTGGGTCGAAATCAAATCCTGCAGGCATCAGGATCCTGTCTTTGAGCGTATACGATGTACCTGGAACAGGTGGCAAAGGTACACCTGCTACCAGTACCTGTGCGCTGGCAGACGCTGCAAAGCGCAGGTGACGTATTCTCACTTGTGGTGCTGCCGCAATATATGCTTCCAGCATATGCATTTCCGTCAGTATCGCAAAGCTCTCTTCTGTACTCGTACAGGGAGCTAATTTTACAGGATGCTTTGTCGCCGTAAAAGCAGGTAACCCGGAGGCAGGCAGGCTTACCGGGATAAAATCGGTCAGGGATTGCCATGCCAGTTCCGGCAGGATATGATCTGGTGTCAATGCGCCTGGTGCAAAGAGGAAGTTGTCAGCATCCAGTTTCCAGGTACGCATGGCAGGTAACCGGCGAAAGGCATTGTCAGCGACTCCCTTCACCCAGATCTGTTCCTGGTGCCAGGCTGCCACCATATCTGTTCTGGTTCGCAACCGGGCAAGTTCCATGATGTGTGCCGGCAATAGTATTATAACACTTTCAGTCATCAGTTAGTCTGCATGATCTTTTCCCACAAATGATCTATCGGTGCTAAAACAAAGTGCTTCTTTGTATCGTTATTGATCCATTCGCAACGGTCATTGAGATAGCGAAGCCTGTCTTTGATCAGGGCTCTTTCGGCGGGAGAGGTATCGGCAGCTTCCCATTGAACAGTCATTTGTTGTACTTCCCTGTAAATAGCGTCTGCATCGGGCGCACTGTTGAGCGCAGCTCTGGGGTGAGTAGCGGTTTGTTGTTCATCATTCATGACCAGTGCAGCGTTGACGATGGCCGCAATGAGCTCCTGTTGTTCTTCGGTATCCCAGATATATCGCAGTACCCACATATCCGAGAGGATGGCGGTATCTCTTTTGCAGAGTACAGCACTGGCAGCAATGAGGCGTTGTAATTTTACGGCCCTCCTGTCCGAGATCTGTATGCCTGCATTCCGGAGTTGTTGTATGAGTGTAATGTAAGCCCCTCTAATGGCAGACAGGTCTATAGTAGTAGTGATATGCTGTAATTCCCTTACTTCGTCCGCCGTGATTTTCACAGGTGTTGCCCGATGGGGCTGTTCCAGTTGCCAGCCGGCCTGCAGCACTTTTTCCAGGTCAGCAGGATCTACGTTGTCACAATGCACCCTGAGCAGAAAACGGTCAAAGAGTGCCTGCAGCGCTTCATCCTCAGGCAGGTGGTTACTCGCACCAATAAAGAGCAGGGCGGGGAGGGCTTTTGTTTCTTTCCCCCTTCTGAAGATCTTCTCATTCAGGGCCATGAGCAGGCTGTTTAGGATCGCACTGTTGGCATTCAGGAGTTCATCAAGAAAAACCAGGGATGCTTCGGGTAGCATGCCTTCCGTATTGGTCACGAGGTCACCCTCTCTCAGTTTACGAATATCAAAAGGACCAAAAAGTTCGTTGGGCTCAGTGAAACGGGTGAGCAGGTATTCGAAAGTTTTTCCTTCCAGCAGGCTAGCCAGGGCGCGTACCATCGCACTTTTCGCAGTACCCGGAGGGCCTAGCAGGAAGAGATTTTCCCTGCCGGCAAGGCAGATACCCATCAGATCGATGATGTCATCTTTTCCAACAAAAGTCTTTTTCAGGTGCTGTAGGACATCGTTGAGCTTATCTACCAGCGGGGTTGTGGGTATGGTCATCATATAAGTTCATTAATAGCTGTGTCGAACTGAGGCCAGAGTGAAGCAGCATGCGATCCCAGGGCTGCCTGTACAAAAGGCAGGTTCTCAGGAAGACGGCATTGCGACAGGTTTCTTGCCTGGATAATTCTGTCTGTATATGCCTGTCTCAAAGATGGGTGGTCGTTAATAGCTGACAAGTCTACCTGTTCGGTGAAAGGAATAGCGGCTGATGAAAAGGGCCATTGATGAGCAGTCTGGTAAAACCACGTGATCAATGGGTCCGTTGGTGAAAGACCTTTGGCCAGCAGGAACAGATCTGGCAGATAACGCAGGGTCAGGTCTGCAGAATAAATGGCTGCCGGGGTTCGCTCACCAGCATATGCAGGTAAATGGGATTCCAGAAGTGCGGCATCAAGATTGCGTAATAATATAAACTGTACCGTGGTGTACAGGTAGCCTGCCGCCCAGAGTGCTGCGTCCATATCCAGTTCAGGGGCTGTGTATGGCATCTCACGGCAGTCATCTTCATAATATTGTTGCAGGTGAATAGCAGCTGTTCGCAGGTCGGCTTCTTCAAAAGCCAGCAGATCTGCGGCGACAGTTACATTTCCTTCATTGATCAGGCCCGATATGAATGCAGTTAGTTCCATTTCGACATTGTACCCTATTCATATAATATTTAATGAAGATACTAAGGAGACGGTTACTTTACAAGAAATATGATAGCCGGATTGTAATTTGTCAATAGCTTTTTTAATTTAGAGAATTAAATTTTAGTGATCATGCATAAGAAAACGCTTGCAACAGTAGCAGCTGTTGCGCTTTCGGCCACGTTATTTGCGCAGACCAAACCCGAAGACACAGAGGTGTGGGAACCAGTCCCTGCTGTAGTAACCCCTGGTAAGATTAACACAGACGCACCTTCCGACGCCATTATCCTGTTTGATGGAAAGTCCCTGGATCAATGGGTATCTGTCAAGGATCCTTCTCAGCCAGCTGGCTGGAAAGTATCCGGCGGAATCATGACTGTGGATAAGAGTACAGGAAACATACAAACGAAAAGGTCTTTTACAAATTATCAACTGCATATCGAATGGCGAGTACCTAAAGATATTACAGGTACCGGGCAGGGTAGGGGAAACAGTGGGTTGTTTTTAGCTTCCACCGGCCCTGGCGATGATGGATATGAGTTGCAGGTATTGGACAACTATAACAATAAGACCTATGTAAATGGTCAGGCAGGTAGTATCTACAAGCAAACAGCTCCGTTGGTAAACGCCAACAAAAAGCCAGGTGAATGGCAGACGTACGACGTGATCTGGACCGCACCAAAATTCAATGCAGATGGTTCCGTACAGCGTCCTGCCCGTGTAACTGTATTATTTAACGGGGTGCTGGTACAAAATAACGTAGAACTGCAGGGGCCAACCAAATACATCGGTAAGGCTTCTTATGAAAAGCCACATGGCGCCTGCCCGATCAAATTGCAGGCACATGGGGATAAGAGTGAGCCACTGAGTTTCAGGAATATCTGGATCAGGGAATTATAAGAAAATTATTGCCAGCAACCGCCGGCCAAAGAGGGAAGGGGCTTTCACCAAAAGTGGAAGCCCCTTCCCTTTTATTTGAATCACCCCCCGATTTTGCAGCTTCACCGTTATTTCTCTAAATTTAAATGCACCTTGTCTGAAATTTGCACTTAATGAAACGGCAACTTTACATATACAGCTCACTGTTCATCACCCTGGCACTCAATATTCCTAAGTTATTCACCTTAAGGGAAAACAATCCCTTGGCTCACCTCATTCCTTTTAACCTCTCTGAAATTATTTTCCAGACTTGTTTGAACCTTATCTTTTGTCTCGTTGTCTTTTACACCAGTGATACTTTCAAGATCAATAAAGTCATCACGCATTTGGTGAACCTACTGGTGTTACTTTTCTTTTTCACTATTGGTATCACCATTCAAAAGAACCTTTACGGAGCCGGCTATTTCCTGCCCGGACGTGGTGTCGGCATCAAACTCACCCTCTCGCTGGTCCTGGTGCTGATCGAAGTACGAATTATGGACATAGTGCGTTACTCCCGGCAAAAAGAACTGGAAAACGACCGCCTGCGTAACGCCAACCTGAAAGCAGAACTGAATTTGCTCAAAGGTCAGCTCCAGCCACACTTTTTTTTCAACGCCCTTAGCAGCCTCTCAGGCGTAGTTCGTGAAGACCCTGCGAAAGCACAGTACTATATCAATCAGCTCTCCCGGTTCTTCCGTTATTCCCTGCAAAAAGAAGATGCCGGCCTGGTCGATTTAAAAGAGGAGATCAGCGCGGTCAACTCCTATGCTGCTCTCCTGAAAATGCGGCACGAAGAAGGCTTTCAACTCATCATAGACATCCCGGAAGAACAGCAACATCGCCGGCTGCCGCATATGTCGCTTCAGCCCTTGGTAGAAAATGCGCTGAAACATAATAAGCTCCCTTTACAACTGCAAATCTCTTTACAGGACGACCAGTTGATCATACAAAACAATCTCCAGCCGGTTCATTTTCCCGAACCCGGTACTGGTATAGGTTTGGCAAATCTGAATGAACGATATAAGATTCTCCTGCAAAAGGAAATAAGTATTGAGAAAACAGCCACTGCATTCATCGTAAAACTTTCCCTGCAATAAATCATATGGCACTACGCGTAGCGATCATAGAAGACGAACCAGCCACCGCCCGCAATCTGCGGCACATGCTCCAGGATGTTGCACCGGAAGTAGAAGTGCTGACCATCCTCCCGGGTGTAGCCGAATCGGTTACCTGGCTACAAACAAATATGCAGCATTGCGAGCTCCTGTTCATGGATGTCCGGCTCAGCGATGGACTGTCCTTTGACATCTTTAGCCAGGTGAATGTTACCCTTCCGGTTATTTTCATCACAGCTTACGATGACTACGCGCTGCAGGCATTCAAGTCAAATGGGATTGATTATATCCTCAAACCTTTTGATGAAAGTGAATTGAAGCAAAGTTTGCAGAAATACAACCGGCTCCGCGCACCTGCCAATTTTCAACAGCTGGCAGCACAGTTCAAAACTTATAAACAATCCTTTCTCGTACACAACAGAGATAAACTCATCCCGCTGGCAGCGGCCAATATTGCGTGGTTTTATACTGCCAATGAACTGGTATATGCCGGCACAACAGATAATAAAAAATATATCATCGACTTTACGATGGAGCAGTTGCAACAACAGCTGGATCCAACCCTGTTTTTCCGGGCCAACCGGCAATTTATAGTACAACGCAGTGCTATTCAGGAAGTTGATTTCTATTTCAATGGACGATTGGCTGTAAAGGTGCACCCGGCGGCCAAAGAACAGATCCTGATTAGCAAAGCCCGCGTGCCGGAATTCAAGAATTGGATGAATGTGTGATTCTCAATTATTTGCAGAATAGCGGCTAACATATAGTAAAATATTTTTAGTTTAAAACGCTGAAATGCTTTTATATGAGAAAAAATTATACTAACTAGCAGTACCTATTTATCACTCCCTATAAATTATATCACTATGAAAACACAACGTCTGTCCAGGCAATTTCGTAAGATGGTCTATTCCCTGGCATTTATCTCGGGCCTTGCCTTAGTGGTTGCTTCCTGCAAGAAAGATGAAGATGATGGAACGATTACCTCCGATGAAATGGCGGAAGCTGTATCACAAACTTTCAGCAGCCAGGGTGGTGGTTTGGTCGTGCAGACAAATACTGCACTGAGTGTTGTTTCTACCATAGACAAAGCAAACAGCCAGGCTAAGTTTGCAGACTATTGTGGTTACACCGGCTCAAAAACAATGACCAGTGGCAGCACAGATTCAGCAAAATATTACATCTGGAGCTACGGTATTAACTGGACGTATAAATTGACCTGTATTGAAAAAGTGCCTTCTATGTTCGAATTTCAGGCCGCAGGGAAAGCGCTTTACGATTTCCCACGCATGTCTTCTGATGATAGTGTGGTCAACAAAATTACCGTGACTAATTTGGTAAGCGACAGTACCTTCTACAAAGTAACGCAGACATATACCCGGGTAGGTACACAGCAATCCAAAATTGGTAAGATGCATAAGTTCACCAGTACGGTGTTTATCTCATCTTCCAATATGAAGATCGACAAAACAACACTCAGAATAGTATCCGGTACGGCTACAGTAAATATCAGCGGTGCAAGTTCCAGTGGTAAATCATTCTCCCTGTCAGGTAACCTGACGTTCTCAGGAAATGACGCCGCCACCCTGGTAATGAATGATACGAAGTACACCGTGTCCTGGATCAGGGAATAAACATTTGTGACAACAGTATACAATCAGCCTCCGCCTTTTGGTGGGGGCTTTTTTGAAGGCTTGGATTAAAAAATTGTTTCCTGCAGATTTCTTACAATAAACAATTAGTAGATGCCGTTAATATTTAGATTTTATTATATCTGAATGCAAAGTCGGGGCTAAGTGAACAATAGTCTTTAACTATATTCTAAACAAACAAACCAAACCAAACAATTCTTCTATGAAAAGAATTAGCAACCCCTTGTTGCGCAGTAAATCTGCCATTTTATTGTTGTGTGTAGCAGCCGGTATTTCTGTAATTACACCAGGCTGTAAAAAAGATGACAAAGCGGATGCAAACTCCGATCAGGCAGTGAGCCAGACGGATGTAGCAACTGTAGTGAGTACCGCAGTTACCAACGGCGGTGTCGCTTCCCAAACTGAAAAAGCAGCCACAACTGCATCTTTATTTTTAAGCACAAGTAATAACGCAAAAGCAACTACAGCATGTGGTTATAAAGGCGAAGGTAACTTCAACTATGCCACAGATGCCAATGTAGCAAATGCTTTCAGCATTAATTACACCTACAACTATTTATTGACTTGTGCAGCTGACCAGAAATCTTACCAGTCATTCACCTTTACATTTGATGGTAAGACCACGATGAGTACAGCTAAACTATCCATGGCAGATACTTCATCTGCTACCTACACTGTTACCGGTTTGGCTGACACAAGTAAAACACTGGTATTCAACCAGGAATTTAATCACAAAGGGAACGTGATTTCAAAAGATGGTTCCACTGCATCATTCTACAGTGTAATCAAGTATAAGTCTGCTAATGTAACTGTAGACAAAGCTACCCTGACGATCTTATCAGGCACCGCTACTGTGAGCATTACGGGTACAACTTCTACCGGTAAGACCTTCAGCTATGATGGTACAATCACTTATAAGGGTAACAAAAAGGCTACATTCGCTATCAATGGCGGTAGCAGCTTTGACCTGAACTGGCAGTAACTGATAAATGAACACATAAAAAAAGCTCATGCCGCAGGCATGAGCTTCTTTTATCCAAATTGCATGCTCTTTAGTTATTCGTCATAACACTTAACGCCAGTGGTTGTTCAGTCAGCACATTGTTATTGACTAACCCTACAGCTACCACTGTATAGATCTTTCCTGCTGTCAGCACCACATTGCTTTTGGTCACAACAGTTCCACCGCTACTTGCGTCAGACAATTTCAGTGTATACGTACCTGCTGCCATCTCTTTGAATTCGCTTACAGACTTGTAAGCGTTGTTGTTAAATAACAGGCTGTCGCTTACAAAGAAATTAACGGCACTTGCATTGGTAGAAGCATGTACAAAACGGATCTTAGCTTTACCAGAACCAGGTGCATCCAGGTTGTCTTTTGTCAGGATCCCGGTAGTACTGTTATCACTGGTTTTACCTGTTGTAAACAGTGAATAGTTACCACCGTCAAATTTAACAGGCAATGATAATACCGTATTGCCTGAAACGGAGTTCTTAAAATTGTAGGTCGCGTCACCTTTCGCTACATTCAGATAAGCAGTAGACGTGTTGTAATCAATGGCAGAAGAATTAATCTTAGTCTCTCCATTGAATACATTTACACTACCCGCATCCGGGAAAACATTCACAATCTTAACAGTTGCATCCGGATTAATTGCAGTATCGTCGTCATCTTTGCTACAGGAAGAAAAAGCTACAAGTCCTGCAAATGCGAAAGCGGCTAACAAACGGCTGCTGGCATGGTTCAGCATTGTCATATTCGGTCGTTTTTTTAAATTGAAAATATAAGTTGACTCTGCACCAGAAAAAACATAAACTATGCCATGTGATTTAACAGTACTTTAGCAATTACAGCTATGGGCTTTTATACACATCTTGTAGTGGAATTCCTCAAAGCAGGTAAATCTGTTTAACCATTTAATTCCTTATTTTAGCTTACCGGATATAAAACCCCTTATTATATATATGCTCACAGTAAAGGAGAAAAATAACGTACACGTTTGTGGAAAAGCCGATGCGGCACAAACCATCATCTTTGGTCATGGCTTTGGTTCTGACCAGACTGCGTTTGCACCATTGGTCAGCGCATTTGAAGCGGATTATAAAATAGTGCTCTTCGACAACGTAGGTGGTGGCAAGGCAGATATCAATGCCTTCAGTCCTTCCCGATACAGTACTATACAAGGCTATGTAACGGATCTGGGAGACCTGCTCAGGGAGCTTAACCTGAACAATGTTAGCTATGTAGGTCACTCTGTCAATGGCATGATAGGCCTGCTTTCCGCAATTAAATACCCCTCTTATTTTAATAAACTGGTGCTTTTAGGAAGCAGCCCCCGTTACCTGAATGAACCTGCAACCGGCTATGTAGGCGGCTTTACACAGGATGATCTGGAGCAATTGTACCACGCCATGAGTACAAATTACTACGCCTGGGCCAGTGGCTTTGCCCAACTCGTGGTACAAAACCACGACAGGCCCGAGCTCGCAAATAATTTTGCAAAAACCCTTTCTTCCATCCGTGCAGATATTGCATTGTCTGTGGCAAAGGCTATCTTTGAAATGGATCACAGAAGTGAGCTGGTCAAATCCAGTCTGCCTGCACTGATCGTGCAAACCACAGACGATCCGGCTGTGCCTAAAGTAGTAGGTGACTATATGCATCAGCATATCCCTAACAGCCAGCTGGCCAGCGTGCATACCCGGGGGCATTTCCCCCATGTGAGTGCACCGGAAGAGGTGATCAGCATTCTTAAGTCTTTTATATAAACAGCTAATTATAGTGACACGCTGGGAAAGAACTGCGCTTACATTTATCAGTCAGACAAGTGATTGGGACAGAAACCGCGATATGACTTCTTTCATACCGTTTAGCATCTCATTGCTGCGGGAATTGTTTGGAGCCTATATCTCCCTGCAACTTGACTTCGAGGATGCTTATACGGCCAAGGTAAAAGCAGCGAGCCCGTCATATCTGAATGACCTCATCCTGAATCCGGGGCCTGTTGTAACGTTGCTGGAACAGCATCATTATAAGATCATATACTGGCCCCAGATCTTTGAAAAGAATGCATTTGATGATTTACTCCAGGCACTCTCTTCTGCCGTTATATTGCCTGTAAAAGGGCCTGGCGTGGATGCCCTGATTCTCTTCGGGTGGAGTGAACCGCAAACGTTCGATGCAAGCGCCAGGGAATGCCTTGAAATTATTCGGGGCCGTTTTAAAGAGATCCTGCAGCAATCACATACCCAGCGTACAGTCAACACAACAATGAGCCGCTTCACCGCTATCATGCATACCATACCGCAGGCGCTGATCTTTATCGGGAATGATGGTCATTCCGGTTGGGTCAATGCCGCTGCTGCCGCCCTGTTGCAATTAGATGAACCTGGTGAGCAGCCGCCTCATGTTTTGTCCTCCGTAATGGGGCAATTGATCAGCAGCGCGGAGAATAAAGAGGACATTAATAAAGCCGCGTTGCAACTGTTTATTTCCCCTGAAAATAAAATGAAAGATATGCGATGGGAAATTCCCGGCAATGCATTGTCGGTGTCCTGTATGCCGGTAGATAGTATCGGCAGACTATGGGAATTCAAAAAGATTTAAAGCGTGTAAAAAAAATAAAGAGCGCTTTCGTGACAGGCGAAAGCGCTCTTTATTTGAAAACAGGTGCATGGCGGTTAGCGAACGACTGCCTTCATGCATATCTCACTTAGTTAGTTATTTCATCCTTTGCACTTAACTTCCACTCATTATCATAAAACCCGGCCGTCTTTACTTCCGTCTCTTTCCCCTTCAGCAACCCTGCCGAGAAAATCATATAATCCGGAAACCCACTGCCACCTGCAAAGTATTGATTTGCCTCCGCAGCCTTCATTCCCTTCAATCCTGTTCCGCCTATCACCGCTACTGCCGCCACCTTACTATCCACTCTCGGATACATAAAATATCCGGCCAGCGTATCCCCGGTATACGTCTTCTCACCTACAGTGATCTTACCGTTACTCATCTGCACCGGGGAATTTTTCAGTAACAGATCATACGCCTTATTCGTGGTCGCGTTACCATAAATGATGACACCTCTGTCTATATAATCACCTGCTTTAAAGTCTTTATCTGCGATAATATCCACGGCGCCATTTCCCCGGTAATACCACGTCTCTGCATCATATCTCGCTTTATTAAGCGACCATGCATTCTCCGCCGGTGTACCCGCTGTGCCATACACAAATACCATCCTGTGATTAAATGCTTCCTTCAGTGTACCATTTCTAACAATCCCCTTATCTGTCTCTGCCGGTGCTTTCCCAATACTCCACTCTGCCCCATGCTGCAAATACAACATCTTTTCACGACCGGTATAATTGATTGTCTGTCCATCCAGCTCAATCTCCACCGCGCCTGAAAGATCTTTCAGATCTAAGGCCAGTACTGCTATGTTGGAGGTGGTACCACTAATATGATTACCTACACGGCGCAACTGTACCCGGCTGTATTCCAGTGCATGCTGCTGCTGCAATACCTGCACCCAATGATACTTAGAAGAAATCGCCGTATTCGCCGTTGTAAAATCCACTACCTTCACACTGCTATCCGCCGGTATTGTATGCCATTTGAAATAAGAGAATAAAGGACCCCAATCTACACAGGTATCACCATACCAATGCTCGCCTCCCGGGTATTCATAATAGCTGAAATCAGGATGGAAATCGGCCAGTATCTTCTTCATCTGCCTGGCATAATTTACAGAAACGACCCGGTCACTATCTCCATGCAGTATGTACACACCGCCTGCCTGGTAGTTATGCGCCAGTTTGAAAGTATTACTGGGGTTACTGGCTCTCAGCAGGATCTCTTCTGTATTATTCTTTGGTGAATCAGGAATCAATCCATCAGCAGAACCATACCCCATCAAAGTCGGATATCCTGAACAAGGTGCAATGGCTGCCCACTTCCCAGGGAAGGTAGCCCCTAAGATCCATGTACCATGACCACCCATAGAATGCCCTGTCAGGTAGATCCTTTCAGGGTCCGGCTTGAACTCCTGTGTCGCAATGTTCAACACCTCCAGTGCATCCAGTCTTCCCCAGTCTTCCCAGTTAAACCCACGTGGACGCCTATTGGTGGGAGCGGCCAGCACACCCCAGTCTTTGTATTTATATGCACGTGCCTGGTTAATTGCCTGTACCTCTGCACCATGTACCGAGAGGAACAATGCCGGTGCTTTGCCTGTGGGGTTTGCCTGTGGAGACACCGCGTAATATTGTACACTGCCATCGATGCCACTCACAAAAGTGCGGCTGTAATGCTCATTGGCATTCACTGTTTGCAATGCAATTTCTTTGTGATCAATCACCTTATTCTGGCTATTGAGCGACAGTGCTACTCGGTTATTGTCATTGGCAGCAGCAGAAGCATCCATCATAAATCCCACTTTACGGGTAGCCAGTGGAGCGATGTCCGGCAGGGTAGTGGTCAGCGTCTTTCCTTTTATAGTAGCCTTTATCTGCAGGCCTTTCAGCGATTTGTCTGTCGTATTGATAACGACAACAGCCCCCCACAATCCACTGTTATCTTTTCCATGCACAATAAAAGGTAAGGTAGAATCAGCAACACTGATATATACTGGTTGCCGGGGGAAAGTCAGTTGGGCGCGTAAGCCCTGTCTGCCCCAGCCACGACTGGTACGAATGTAAAACTCATTCAGGCCCTTTTTCAGTTGTACCGGTGTAAACATCCAGCCATAACGATACATATCTCCTGCGTGGGGTACACCATTCACATACACCATCTGGTGACCGGTGATGTTCAGGATAGCAGTCTTTGCCTTCGGCGCATTGTAAGTGACATAAATATATCCGTTGCTCAAAGCCTTCCCTGAAAAGGCGCCATCATCCCCGGCGGTGACAGCCTGCCATTTTTCTCCGTCAAAGGAATTGCTGCCATTGGTGGGTGCCTGCAATTCTCCATTGGTCAGGGCATATGCCAGTTGATCAGTAAACAAGGCTGTTCTACCGTATTGATGACAGGGACCACTGGTCAGGCCCTCTTTAAAAACATATCCCTCCTGTGCAAAGAGCGTGTTGCCCGCTAATAGCGACAGGGCTAAAAATATTCGCCGCATAAAATTGATTTATATGCAACAAAATAGAAAGCGGTCTGAAGAAATGCACGTAGTATTTTGCTTGAACTGAGTGTAATTTGAAGAACGGTATTTTTGGGGTGTTATGCGGGGGTTAGTACGTGAAGGGCCTTTGCCATGATCTCTGCTTTTACTGCATTTACCTTTCCCAGATATTCTCCATCTACCTGGAAATGAGCTTTCCTGCGCGTCATGATCGTCACCTGGTCTGCCTGTATCACTTCTGTCTTCCTGGGGTCAAAGGGCTTGAACTGCCGGATCATCTTGAGCAACTCCCATAATGAAAGCCGACGGATAATGACCACTTCGAACAACCCATCGCTCAGGTTCCCATCCGGATTAATACTCACCCCGGTGCCGTATCTCCTGGCGTTCGCCAGCACGATCATAAACGCTACTCTTGACAGGGATACCTGCGCATTCCTGATCTGTACCTTCAACGATTGTCTTTGCCACAAGGTCTTAAAAGAAGAGAGCGCATAGCCCAGTTTGCCACGTGTACCGCCCTGTTCAAAGTTTTTGACCAGGAGTGCATTCAGGCCCAGGTCCCCCAGGTGTATACAGATTTCCTGCTGGTTGATGCGGATGGCGTCGATCACCTGTACTTTCCCTTCCAGGATCACCGTCATTGCCTGTTCAAAACCGGTGGGAATATCCAGTTCGGCAGCCATGCCATTGGCAGAGCCGGCAGGAATAATGCCCATCGGAATCCGGGTATGCAATAGCTGTTCTGCTACCGCTTTTACAGTACCATCTCCCCCTACGGCCACTACGCGGTCCGGGTGCCAGTGCCGGATCGTTTTTTTCAGCTCCTGTGCCGAAGCAGGGCCATCGAATCGGCAGATTTCAATCGTTTCTGTCCGCTCGTTAAAAAAATTCCTGATCAATGTATCATGATCGGCCTTCTTTTTGCCGCCCGAAACAGGATTGATTACAAAGAGTAGCCGCATAGGTTGCCATTTGTTATCCTATTATTACAAAATCAGCGCCTGAATGACAGCATGGAATAAAATTCTACATTGGATCGGCATGGAGGGACGTCCTCACATCAGGGTATATAATGGATTTGGAGGGTCAGAATACCTGGAAGTGTATGGACATGTGCTGACCATCGGCCCGGCACCCGTTACGCGCTATAGCCGGTTCTTCCTGGTCAATATGTTCGCCCTGCTGCGCCTGTTCTGGGTAAAACCGCTGGCGGGTATCAAAGTGATGCTGGAATGGGAGGGGGTAGCCGTCACTGCCGTAACCGGGAAAGATGGCTTCTTTCACCTGCAATGGCGCCCGGTTACCATGCCGGCGGCGGGTCGGTACAATGTAGTGGTAAAGATGGCAGATGTGGCTGATTCCCCGGTTTCCGCGGCAACTGGTGTAGTTATTATTCCACATCATACGCGGTACGGCTGTATTTCTGATATCGATGATACGTTTCTTGTATCTCATTCCGCCCAACTCCTTAAGCGCCTGCAGGTATTGTTTACTCGCAATGCCCGCACCCGCAAACCATTCGAAGGCGTGGTAAAGCATTACCAGTTATTGAGCCATTCCGGCAACCCGTTCTTCTATGTATCCAGTAGTGAATGGAACCTGTATGCATATATAAAGGAATTCATCCGCTTCAATGGTTTGCCGGATGGCGTGTTCCTGTTAAGCCAGTTAAAACCATTGAGGCAGTTATTGAAGAGCGGTCAGAATAAACACACGACTAAGTTCACCCGTATCACGCGTATCCTCAAGCATTTTCCTGATATGCGTTTCGTACTACTGGGTGACGATACACAGGAAGATCCGAATATTTACAAAGCATTGGTCGATCACTTCGGCCAGCAGATTATAGCTGTCTACCTGCGTAAAGTGCGTGACAGCAAAGCAATTGCTACACGCGAGGTAGTACAGGCCATGCAGGACAAGGGAATTGCCGTATGTTATTTCGAACACAGCGACGAAGCGATCGCTCATTCAAGACGTATTGGCTTAATATAAGATATTGATATCAGGCATGTTAATTGCGCGTAAGGCATCAATTTATGAAAAGTATCATCCTCTCCATATTCACCATATTTTTATGCGGAACTACCTTTGCGCAGTTCAGTGATTCAGTACATTATTATGGTAAGTTTGCCTCTACCGGCTCTATTAACAAGACGAATGAAGTCAATTCCTATTTGCTGAGCAATATGTTCAAAGTAGGTGTGAGCAAGAAAAAGATCGTTTTGAATGGAACGGGCAGCTGGGTGTATGGAGAGTCAAACAGGGAACTGACGAACAATGATTTCTCTACTTCACTTGATTTTAGCCTCTTCCGGGCAGTCAGGCAAATTTACTACTGGGGATTGGCGAACTATGATAAGAGTTTTTCGTTGAAAATTAATAATCGCTTTCAGTCGGGTGTAGGTATCGCTTATAATTTTCTTGACAGGAAAACCGGTTATGTCTCTGTCAGTGATGGATTTATCTGGGAAAAAGGAGATCTGTTTATCCAGGATACGATCCATGATGTATACGACGCCGTGCGTAACTCAGTGCGGGTCTCTTATAAATTTGTATTTGCAGGAATGATTACGCTGGATGGTACACATTTCTTTCAGCCCAATATTACTGATATCAGTGATTATAACTTAAAGTCAGTAAATAGTATTGCCTTTAATTTAAGAAAGTGGCTGGCGATCACTGCATCGATGACGTACAATAAGGTGACGCGAACGGGGAGGGAGAACCTGTTATTTACATATGGGTTAACGCTGGAAAAATATTTCTGAGGCCCGCCGTAGCGAACCTCAGAAAATATAGTTATTTCGCAGCCTGTGCCTGTGGCTTTGGCTTATGTTTCTTCGGTGCATTCACATGCCCTTGTCTGTTCCTGTGGAATCCGCCTCCACCGCCATGGCTATGGCCCTGTGGCTTTTTCTTAGGCCTGTTCTGTGGCATTGGAGCACGTACTGCCTCCATGCCTACCAGTGGATCATGGAAAGGCTGATCTTTCACAACAGGTATATCCCTGTTGATCAGTTTCAGAATATCTTTCAGGAATGGTTTTTCTTCTTCTTCGCAGAATGAGATGGCAATACCATTCGCACCGGCACGACCCGTACGGCCAATTCTGTGTACATACGTCTCTGGTACATTCGGCAGTTCAAAGTTCACCACGTGTGTGAGTTCGTCGATATCGATTCCCCTGGCAGCGATATCAGTAGCGACCAGTACACGTGTCTGACGGTTTTTGAAGTTACTCAGTGCACGTTGTCTGGCATTCTGAGATTTATTACCGTGAATCGCTTCGGCGGTGATACCTACTCTAACCAGATCTTTCACGACCCTGTCAGCACCGTGTTTGGTACGGGCAAATACGAGGAGTGTTTTGATCGCATCATCTTTCAGGATATGTTGTAACAGGTGGCGTTTATCCTGTTTTTTTACATGATATATTGATTGCGTGATGGTATCTGCTGTAGAAGATACGGGAGTCACCTCGACCTTTGCAGGATTCTTCAGGATCATGGCAGCCAGTTTCTGAATTTCCGGCGGCATGGTAGCGGAGAAGAATAAGGTTTGCCTGTTTTCGGGCAACTTGATAATCACACGTTGTACGTCGTGTACAAATCCCATATCCAGCATACGGTCAGCTTCATCCAGTACAAAGAATTTAATATCTCTGAGCGTAACTACGTTCTGACTGATCAGATCAAGCAAACGACCGGGAGTGGCTACCAGGATATCAATACCCCTGCGCAGGGCTTCCACCTGTGGTACCTGAGAGACACCACCAAAGATCACCTGGTGTTTCAGGGGCAGGTGTTTACCATAAGCCTGCAGGCTTTCCTGGATCTGTATCGCTAATTCGCGGGTAGGAGTGAGGATTAAAGCACGGATGGGTCTGGGTCCTTTCTGCACGGCAGGCGTCGTTTCAGCCAGCAGTTGAAGCAATGGAATGGCAAAAGCAGCGGTTTTACCGGTACCGGTCTGGGCACAGCCTAACAGGTCTCTTTTGTCCAATACATATGGAATAGATTGTTGCTGTATAGGGGTTGGGTTAGTATAACCTTCTTCTTTCAACGCCTTTAGCAAAGGCTCAATGAGCCTTAATTGATCAAATGACAAAATCTTATATTTTTAATGATAAATATTATTGGTAAGGCTATCAATGCAAGTTTGATACGTTACCCGCCTTACTCGCAAGCCTGTTGTAGAGGAAGAGAATAAAAGTAATGTAAAGATACGTCAAATAATTTAAATGCTCGTCAGTTCGCAATTTAAGACCTTGCTTAAAAGGCTGATTCCGAATTTCGCAGCAGGATTATCTACAGCTCTTATCTCGCGTAAACGGCCATCTGTTGCCTGTATATGGTTGTTTATCCTCTTTTTATATCGCCTGTTTCCCGCTTTTTTTGAGCTGCTTTTTTAACATTTCATTTTTCGCGAGTTTAATTTTTCTCCATCGATCAGTTCCCGTGGTACGATCTTTGGCGCTCAGGAGCAATTTATCGGATTTCATCTCCCGGCTTCAATGCCCTATGTTTGGAGATAAGTATATATCTTGCAATTATGAATAAGGAACCTCAGGTATTGATAGAACAACCGAACGGAAGGCATACGCTGTATGCCTCTGTAGAGCAGGATGATCGTACAGCTTATTTGTATTTATTCCCTGCGGAATTACAGAGTAAAAAGTATAAGATGCGTGCCTGCTGGCTGCGTAACCTGGCGCCTGCGCCGGAAGTAAAAGACCTGGCAGCTATGCATAACGGAACAGCACCTATGTTACAGCGTAAGTTCTGTAATCATCCGGATGGCAAAGAACCACTGAAAGCGGAATTATTAGAAATTGTCTGGTTGCCTGAAGATGACGGTGCCGCCGTGCTATATGATGGTGAGATCCTGGGTGTTATTCCAGGGTGGAGCCTGTATGTAGATGAACCGGTCGCTTATGCCGCAGACTGTATAGGTGTCGAGGGCGATGATTTCCTCGTATTGCCGCTGGGTGATCCGGAAACGAATCAGCAATATGCCCAGGTAGGTCAGGCGGTTGCATTTCGGAACCAGTGGAATAACGTGGAAGAACCAGTATGGCCACAGCTACAGGAGCGTTTTATCAATTGTTATGAAACATACTTCGGAAAGATGCTGCAGTACTTTGCAATTGATAATAATGAATGGCCTCCCATGGCGATGGGTAAATTTGAAAAAGATAATATCGTCTATTTCCTGACCATGGGAGCGAGTATTCGTCCTATGCCATGGGTGTCTTACCTCTACAATGATACCTCTGAGGCATATCGCAGGATGGAACTGGCACTGGCAGTAGATAAAAATGAATATACAGAAGAGGAGATCATGAAGATGGCAGAGAGTATCGCAACAATGGCAGATATTCCATGGCGGCACATCAGTTGGCTGGGAGAGGGGCATACTATTGGTTCTTCCAAATTGCCTGCGCCTTTTGAAAGCATGGTCCTGTCATCAGCACTATATAATGGCGAGCCGATTCAGTTGCCGGAGATGTATGGTGATAAGGTGAACCTGTTCTGGGCAAGCCCGGTTACGCAGCGGGAAAGGGAGTTTGCACACAGAAAACCGAATGGTGGGTATGAGTTGCTGGAGATCATGATCCAGAAAGATATGACGCATGTAGTGAAAAAAAGAGAGGCAGTATTATAATTGATTAAGCCGGCTCTTATCAGGGCCGGCTTTTTTATGAGAGATGTACCGCGCGTGCTTTTTATGGATGATTGTTTTGGCAGGTTATCATGATATTTATCTGTTTATTACTTAACTGGTATTCATGCCGACATGACCGGATTTATCTCGACGTGACAGATATCATTACGCCAAAGTCTCCTCCCAGATCATCCTTTCTATTTCCTCTTAAATACATGCCGGAGATTGCCCCATCCAGATACAATGCATGCTTACATCCAAATTTCTCTTTAAAAACAGACGCAAAGTCATAAAAGTTCGTCTGGTTGCTTTTCGAGATCACAAACACCACTTTGCCATCCGGCAGGATGCCTACCCCGCTTCTCAGATTTACATTCGCAGACCCCTCTTTAAACATGGGATGGATCTTTCCATCAATCACCAGCATGGGGCCCGACTGCGTAGCATAGATCACTCCGTTTTTATTAAACTGCCGGGTCGTAGTAACATGTGCGCCCAATTTATCTGTATAAAACACCCCGTTGGGCAACAGGTAGAAATTCCCCGGCTTATTTTGCGCAGTGTCCAGGGGCCGTAATTCCTTTCCTTCTTCAATATATAACCCCACGGGTATATTACCTGCCTGAAACATGCCGCCATTTGTGATTAAAAGGGGCTGTTTTAAGGTTTCTTTCACGGATGCGATACTTTTGTAGGGAACGCCTTTATCGTCCAGCCAATGCATACGAATTTGCTCTTTCGAAGGGTCTATTATAATCGCGTCATATTCCTGTTGGTGGTAGGTAAAGGTGAGCTCACGGGAAAACAAAAGCAATAGTGCAGTAAACAATATTTTCATGAATTAAAGGTATAATTTTATCCCATTCAACGAATTAAACCCTACTATGAAATCATACTGGCCATTTTTTGCCTTACTACTGATAGCAGCCTTTGTGTTCATACTGCACCCGGATCAGGTAGCAGGCGATATGAAGGAGGTGAACATCGGAAAATTTGTTATAAGTATGGCAATTGCCATTGCAGTGATAGGAAGCGGCGCTTTATTAATTAGGTACGGGACGCCTTTTTTAAGGTGTACAGGTGTCATCAAAAGGGTTACAAACATTATTTATGACGTTTTTTTCTTCAATATCTCCCGGAACTTTCAGCGTCTGAAGATCCCTTTACTGTTGTATTTTATCATCTGGGTATGTTACATGTACCTGATCGTCAATGGAAAACATCATTTCAGATGGCATAGCCATTACATTCCTGATGGACGAAGCGTTACATCGTTTTGAATGTGACAGGGATACCAGCACTATTTTGGCCCGGGTTATGCATAAAATTGACAGTTATCACGTTCAATGTAAACAGTTTGTCTGTTTGATCCTGCCTGTTGCATGGAATTCGAGGCCTGTAAGGATAGGTTCTTTGCGATAAATGCAGTAAATTCAGAGGGATGCTTCTCCTTAAAACGAATGTATGAGTGAACAGCCTACCATATTTGACGAATCTTTTGATGAAGGGCTAAAAACGCGCCGTTTTTCACTGATGCCTCTCTTCCTGAAAATCTACCTGGTTATTTTTACCATTTATGCAGTCTACCAGGTCTTTGGCAGGTCTTATTATATGTATAAGATGATCAGTTTCTATGTCAAGAATAACCTGTTTGGTGTAAGTGATCTGCGTATTTCCATGATGATAGTCAGGAGTTTTTTTGGTGGTGCGGTGATTGTAATAACAGTATTATCTCTATGGCTGGAGTGGAAATGGGCCATCCGGTATAACTGGGGTTTATTATTATACTGGATTGCGATGAGTATAGTGGATTATACCGCAGGCAATGGGTATGGCGTATATTTCGGAATAGCAGCGTTGCTGGTGGCGCCATATTATTCCATGTTATTCCAGATTCAAAAGAGATGGGAGCGGGATGCGGTATCAGGCCGGGAGTTAAAACAAACCCTCAGGTCTCCGCTGTAACAAGTGTTGATAAAATTCTGCTTGTGGCACAGTTTTATTTAGAGAATAGCATCCTGTTATCGTGAATATTTTTATGTAAGAAGGTATTTTTTGTTGGAGAATTTAACTGAGAAAATCGGACTTCTTGAATGTTTTTATGATGTTAATTTGCTCGAAATAGAATTGCATTCTACATTTATTATTTTCAGATAAATCATCATATTACCAGACCAACATGTTCACCAATCGTCCCAACACCTATTTCAACGACTTCTCCTCCAAAGATGCATTCCATAGCGCTGCTATCGTCTTCATCTACGCTGACTGGAGCGCCCCAGCCAGGGCAGCTGGAAAAACTTTAATACAATCGCTGACAGATTTTCCATCTATTCAGTTATTTATCCTGGATAATGATGAAAGTGCTACCCTGAATTTCATGATTGAAAATGATATGCTCTCACATGGTTGGGGAGAAACTTTTTGGCTGAAGAATGGCCGGATCATATCATCTATTAAAAGATATGACACTTTAAAAATAAAAGATCTGGTTACCTATCATCGAATGTTATAAACAAATGATTTCGCTGTGCTATGAAAGAGGTGCTAGTCCCCATAATAGAATTGGCCTCCTCCCATGGCACACCTATCAGTCACGCTGCTTTTGGTAAGCATGTCTTTCCTGATTTTGCCGGCACCATACATCCGCCGGTACATCATCATACACCTTCATCTCAATAGACTTCGCCACCTTCGTCGGCATCTCTATCATCATATTTTTCCACGGTGTATACGGCAGCACCTTCCACATCTGCTGGCTCATCCAATGTTTAATTCTTGTATTTGGTACAAACCAGTCCACTCCGTCCGCCATCCCCTGGCATCTCTCCGCAAACCCTCTCATCTCCGCTTCATAGTTTACAAATGCTGTCTGGTGATCATCCTGCTGCATCAATTCCCCGGCCAGTATATAAGCCCCTATTACCGCTGCACTCGTCCCCATTCCCGACAAAGGACTAGGACAATGTGCCGCATCTCCAATCAACGCGATCCTGCCTTTTGACCAGTGATCCATCTTAATCTGGCTCACAGCATCAAAATAAAAATCGGCTGACTGATCCATAAAATCCAGGAGCTGCGGCACATGCCAGGGTGTGTGATCAAATACCTGCCTGATAATCGCTTTTTGTTTGCCTATGTCTTTTCGATCGTAGTAGAATGGGCTGGAAGTAAAATAAAAACTTGCTTTCGCTTCTTTGCCACCTTTGGCGCCGAAGATACCTACCCGCTTCCCGGGTTCAGAGTAATAGTATCCATCCATACCTACGTTTGCAAAATTTGGAACGGTGAAGATGGCAATATAGACACCTAAAAATGAGGAAAACCTGCGTTCATGTCCAAATGCGAGTGAACGTACTTTAGAATGTAATCCATCTGCGCCGACAACCAGGTCATAATACGCAGGTGGGTGGTGTTTAAATGTCACCTGTACACCGTTCCGGTCTTCATTCAGGGTGGCAATGGAATCGTCGAATATATAATTGACATTTTCTTTGGTTTTATCATACAGTACTTTCACCAGGTCACCTCTCATGATCTCCAGTTCACCACTGGTAAAACCGTCTGGAAAATGGGAAATCTTCTTATTGTATTTATTCACCAATATGACCTTCTCTGTCCTGGTCTCATACTTTTTGATCTCGTTCAGCAGGTCCATTTTTTCCAGCACCTGTAGTACCGTTCCCCTGAAATCAACCGCATAGCCGCCCGTTCTTACGCCGGGTGCCTGTTCTACGATAGTCACCTGCCATCCGTATTTGGCCAGCCACCAGCCAAGCACCGGGCCGGCGATACTAGCGCCGGATATGAGTATGTGTTTTGGTTTCATGTTGTAAAAGTACAGGGCGGGAAATGGCAGCACAACGGAGTTTAGGCAAGGTGAGCAGGATTGCCGGTGAAAACCATAGTTGAACCGGTGAAATATGATAGGGGATGACAAACGTACAAATATTGAACAGATCCGGTCACCCTGATCCGTTCAATATTTGTAACTACCATAAATTACCTCCATGGCGATTATTTTTGACATTTTATAATAATCATTAATTTTTGGATTCAAAAAGTTGTTTAGTAATTATTTATTCAATTATCTTCGCAGCAGCTATTTTGTAGTAAGTTGCATGGTAGTCCGTAAATATTGACGATAATAAAGTAACCCTTATCCCTAAGTTATATGATCCTTGCCTATACCGACGTTCACATGCTGCCAGGAGATTGGGCTATACCTGTTATTCTTTCATCTTCAAAAATTATGAATCCAATTGGTTGAGTAAATAATTTAATGCATACAGTTTGTTAAATGGGATCGGGACAATAATAACCTTATGTGAATGCATGAATCCCAGCTTTACATTCAGTTTAATCCAGGGCCACAGCATTGTAGCGTTTTCATGCTATCCTGATTGTTCGGCAGCTCTGTCTTATTCTATCGATGCCAGGGTGATTGATACCCGCATTTCACTCACTGGTTGAATACAGCTATAATAAGTGCGACCTGTTTTTTATAATAACATGCTATAAAATTCAAAAATATCTATGAGAGTATTGTCTATTTTTTTATGCCTGCTGTTTGGGGCTGGTCTAACCGTTGACGCTCAGTACTACACAAGTGTTGTAAACTATAGTACGAATGCAGCACCCAAAAACGGGCTTAAAATAAAAACGAACCTTCCGTTCTCAAACTATGCCAACATGCCTTCCATGGATTTTTTGGGGTTTGCGTTTGGAACGAATGAGCCATTTCGCATTTCTTTAAACTATTACATCGCGAATGATACATTCTATAACGCAGTAGCAAGTACAAATGGCGCATTTAATCCGCCAATTTATCTGGCTAACGAAAGTGGAAAAGTCGTTATTTTTCTGGATACCCGTGTTACAGGCGTCCGGTTTAATATAAGGGCCTTTTCGCAAGGGAATAGCCAGGATCTGAGTGCTAATTTTACAGGATGGACTGTGGTCGATACTACTTTGTTTACCACTGCGCAGGCGACGAAACAGGTTGCTTATATTAATAAATTTGCGGGAACAGTGGTGCTTCCTGATAGTGTCATCTCAACCGGTGATGGGAAATTCGGTATTGGTACCCTGAATCCCAGGGCTTCATTGGATGTGGCCACTGCAATGAATGATACATTGACATCCGTATTCGGTCGCTTACAAAGTGGAAATACAACAGGTACAGGTACATATATCGGAACCCGTAGTTATAGTGCGACCAGTTATTTTGCGCCTATGTTCGGACTCGTAGCGGCTTATGGAGGAAAGGAGAATGCGAAGATTATCTTTAATAAAGGTAACGGTGCCAGCGGCGATTATCTGACATTCCATACCAATGATGGATCTGAACAGATGCGCATAGACAAAAATGGAAATGTGGGTATTGGTACCAATAACCCGGGATCTTTCAAATTAGCTGTAGAAGGAACCCTTGGCGTCAGGAAAGTGAAGGTCCAGGCTACTGCATGGGCTGATTTTGTATTCCATCCACACTACCATTTACCTTCTCTTTATGAAGTAGAAAAGTATATTTCCGATAACCATCACCTGCCCGATATTCCTGCCGAAGCAGAGGTACTGGAAAAAGGAATTGATGTTGCTGAAATGAATAAGCTTTTATTGCAAAAAGTAGAAGAGTTGACACTGTATTTGATAGAGGAACATAAAAGTAACGATGCGCTGAGAAAGGATAATGAAGAGCTGAAAAATGATGTGAAGAAGATAATGGAAATGTTGTCTGCCAGCAATGATAACAAAATCAAATAACGTTTAAAATTTCATCCGGTTGTGGTTAAGCCGGATCTGGAAACTTTACCGGGAGCTACTTTTAAGGCACGGGCGATATCGCCCGTGCTTTTTTAATAAGTGACTACCTGCTTATTGAACTTTTGTATAAACTCCTTTTAAATTCAATACACCAGTTGCTTTATTTGATAATTTTTCAATCCTTTTATCATTAATAAGTTTTCATAATAAATTTTGTCATTTCCATTTATTCTCTAATTTTGTAACACAGCATTCAATTTTTACCATATTGTCAGTGAGCAACCTATCCCATTTTTTTAATCCAAATTACCGCCTATGCAATAGCCATAGTATTGTTATCTAAAGGGATTTGATACCCTTTTATTTAATTATCCCTGATGTTCGATTTGATGATATAAGTAACCCAAACTTCGTTTTCAGGAACAGTCATTATTCGTTAAACAAAAGTGGCATAAAAAGAAATAGTGTTTTGAGTTAGCTAATAATTCAATCATAGGTGTCTTTTTGTGCTTATTCGGGAATGAGATCGAATTAAGATCACATAAATTTTAACTATCTCTTAGTGCTAACCGCCACCATTAATAATTATGTTTTAATCCGAACTACATGCGATCATTATTGTTTATTTTATCCCTTTGTCTTATTACTGCACTTGTTAAAGCTCAGAACTACGATTGTCTCGATTATGCTTTTACTGCTGGTCCAAAGAATGGTGTGAAGATCACCACTAATCTTCCTACTGCCGGTGGCAATATGATGCCTACCTTGTTTATTCAGGGGTACGGCTTTGGAAATGCATCTACAATTAATATTCAGTTATGCTTTTATTTCAACAGTAATACTTTTACAAATCCCAAAGCCACAAGCAGTGGCTCCTATAGTCCCCCGATAACATTAGCGCAGGAAGGTGGCAAGGTGGTTATTTTTATCGATTCAAAAATAAACTATCAGCGTTTCCATGTCAGTGCCTATGCAAAAGGATTATCATCTGAGACAGCAGCAAACTTCGCCAACTGGACCGCTACGGATACTACCCTGTTTAGCGAAGCAACCAGTATCAAAGCCGTTCCATATGTGAGTAAATTTGATGGAACCGTTTATCTCCCCGACAGTGTGACGGTACTCCCGGAAGGGAAATTGGGCATTGGTACATTGACACCCAGAACACCGTTGGATATCAGTACTACAATACCAGATACAATCACAGCTGTTCTCTCCAGGTTATCTGAAGGTAATTTATACGGAAGGGGAACAATGTTGGGTGTACATGCCGTAAACACTACGCCAGATTATAGCACTTCTTTTGCACTTGAACATTATTTCTACGGATACAAAAACAGCGCAATTAATTTTTGCAAAGGTAATTCTGTGCAAAGTGGTTTTATTACATTCAGTACAAATAACGGAACTGAAAGAATGCGACTGGATGCGAATGGAAACCTTGGCATTGGAACAGGCACTACTACATTAGGCAAATACAAGTTAACAGTGGAAGGTGCAATCGGCGCCAGGAAATTACAAATTACACCAGCTGCCTGGGCCGATTTTGTATTTTCTCCTGGCTACGAATTACCCAGTTTGTACGAAGTAGACCGGTACATAAAAGAACATCGCCATCTGCCTGAGATTCCTTCTGGAAAAGACGTACAGGCAAGTGGAATTGATGTGGGAGAGATCAATATGCGACTGTTACAGAAGGTGGAGGAACTAACGTTGTATCTGATAGAGCAGCAGAAAACTATAGACGAGTTGAAGAGAATGATACAGAAGTAGTAGCAATTTAAAACTTCATCGTAGCTGGCATATCTAAGATCATTAATCATTAATAATCATCACTGAATTAATTTTGTATTCTGGTTTAATTCTATAATTTTGTTTTAGAATTTTTAACCGAGTCTGTCAGTGAATAACCTTAACCCTTTTTCTTTGATCCAAAAAATATCTATGTCATAATTACACCCATTCGAGAAAGCATTTATACCCGAGTACTTATATGTTCGTATTCCCAATCACAACTGTTTAAATAACAAGTTGAAGTCTCTATACTTAATATTATTCTTCCTCACGGTAGGAAGCCTGGTAACCTATGCGCAATTGCAACGTAGTACCTCGCTGCCCGGTGCCCCTGGTAAAGGACCCATAGTTGCATTCCCCCGTGGTATTAAGCAATCTTCCGGCGAAGTGTCGTATTTATTAGTAACTGACACCGCTGGCAATATTACCCTGATGCCTTTGTTCGAAAATCAGCACTATGATACTATTACCCGGCCCCGCCCCCCCCGCAAGCCTTTTATAAAGGTGCATGGGAATGTTATGTATGACTATTACTATCAATCCGGCGTTGATACCCCTTATCAGCAAAAAGATATTTACCAGCATACTGTACAAACTTACCTTGACCTTACTATCAGGGATCAGTACCCGGTACGTGTCGGGTTTACTACTGCGAGAGGAAACTCTGCCCTGTTCAGGAATATCACGGGGCTGAACATGCAATATACCAGCCGTGACTTTAAGAATATGCTATGGGAGAAACTGCAGAACTGGGATGTATCCCGCTATACAAAGATGCAGGACCTACAATACGAAAAGCGATCATTAGACGCTGAAGCATTAAAGCTAAATCAGCTAAGAGCTGATGTTGACGGTCCTGCCGCCATCCAGCGCCGTGTAGAGGCCAAAGAACGTGCACTATATGGCAGGAAACCCAGCCTCAATTTGGATTCACTGCCCAACCCTGATCTCAAACCGGCGTTACAATACAAGTCACCGCTGAATCTGCCGTCTGATAGCTCATTAGAAGATGAATATATTGCTAAAAAGCACCAGATAGATTCTCTTGAAAAAAGATGCAGAAAACTGGATAGCCTTTACCGTTTACATCAATCCCAGCTAGGTGATGTAAATGGTGACCTGCTATCAAAACTTATGGCCAGCCGTAATAACGAAGAACTGGCAGCAACATTACAAGAGATGAACCTCCCGGATACTATATTACCTAAAGGCTACAAAACCCTGCTCGCTATCCGGACAATTGGCCTGGGACGTACACTGGTAGATTACTCTGAACTAACTGCAAGGAATATCAGCATCCAGGGAGGACAGATCGAATATAACCCCTCCTGGTACGCTGCTATTGCAACAGGTGTCATCGACTATCGGTTCAGGAACTACATTGTAAATAACAATGGCCCCAGACAATACCTTTCATTATTTAGAGCTGGTTATGGTATGAAAGAAGGCAACCATCTCTATTTCACCTATTACATGGGTAAAAGACAACTCTACAACCTGAACACCGGTTCCGGTAACTCCGGTTCACCTGACTACAGCATCATGGGAATTGCCCTTGAAGGCCGCTGGCAATTAACAAAAAATATATTCTTTACCGGAGAAATGGCGAGATCTTCCCTTCCATATTATCAGGCAACTACCGATGAAGGGAAGGTGCAAAGCCTGCTGAAGTTCAGTGACCGGCGGAACGAGGCCTGGTCTGTTGGCGCCAGCACTTTCATTCCAGCTACTAAAACTAAGCTTACAGGTAACTACAAAATATTGGGTGCTGGTTTTCAGTCTTTCAGCCTGTATACGACCGGCTCAAAACAAATAGCCTGGAATGCAAGAATAGACCAGCCTTTCTTCAGGGAACAGCTACTGGTCACCGCAGCCATAAGGAGAAATGACTACACAAGTCAGTTCCAACAGGCCAATTATAATAGTAATACTATTTTCAAAACCATCCAGGCCACGTTGAGAATTAAACATTATCCTGTAGTCAGCGTCGGTTATTATCCAACTTCTCAGCTTACCAGACTGAGCGACGGTTCCATGATGGAGAATACTTTTTATACGTTGGTCGGTACTGTTAGCCATTTTTATAAAGTAAAGAAAGTAACCATGAACTCCATGCTATCGTACACCCGCTTTTATAACAGGATGACTGATAGCAGCTTCGTCTACTTTAATACAAAGAATATCCTGCTCAATCATACCATGTTCCTGGGACGCTTCACGGTACAAGGTACTGGCTCCGCGGCATTGAATAATGATTACAACCTGTATGGCGCAGATGGCAATGTACAATGTAAAGTACGTTCATGGCTGGATATAGGCGGCGGTATAAAATATAGTTATCAGACTGTCTACGAACTTCGTCAGGTAGGCTACACTGCTAGCTTCCGGGTAAATATCCCTTACTTCGGACAGGTTGAAATGATGACGGACAAAGGCTTTATACCCGGCGCTCAACGGCGGCTGGTTTCAAATAATACAGGCAGAATTACCTATACTAAAATATTCTAAATGAGACGTTTCATCCTGATAGCTTTGGTAATGCTATCCTTACGCGCTGCTGCACAAGTGAGTATGACGGTGCAGTTGCCTCCAACAGGTGTTATGCAGAAAGCCCAGCTGTGGAATATCCTGCTGGTGTCTGCATCTACATCCCCCATATTGGTACAGGTAACGTTACGTGTTACCGATGCCCGTACTAACCAGCCGGTATTAACAGGCGCATCCCGAACATTCATACTGAACAAGGGAGCCAGGCAGTTACAGGTAGGTGATGTATCGCCGGTTACCTACGAATATTTATCTCCTGCTGCCGATCGCAGTGCAAATGGTATGCTCACAGCAGGTAACTACATTGCCTGTTACAGCGTGATGAGGGGAATAGGGGATGCCTGGAGTGTAGTCGGGGAAGACTGCCTGCCTTTCGCGGTAGAACCCGTTAGTCCTCCGATTTTAAATGCACCCGCCAATGAAAGTACCGTGGAAGAAAATTTACCACAATTCAGTTGGATACCACCTGCACCACAGGCAATCTTTAGTGATCTGAACTACGATTTTACCATCGTTGAATTGCGTAACGGGCAGTCTGCCGCAGAAGCAATGCAACAGAATATACCCGTATATCGTGCTGCACATAATAAGAATATGTTTCTTAACTACCCCGCCTCAGCAGTACAATTAGACACTGCTAAAAAGTACGCATGGACCGTGATTGCGAATAATGGGAACCAGTTTGCCGCACAGGCAGAGATCTGGACATTTAAATTGAAAAGTGTACATCCTGAAAAAACATTCATAGAAGAAGCCGCTTTTGTACAGTTAAAAAGGGGACTGGATGCACCGCTTATTACCTGTTCAGGCACCCTACAAATGAGCTATAGCAACGATGCTGATGATACTGCGGTGAAGTATGAAATTATTAAGCTGGATGAAAGTAAGAAGATTATTCAATCTGGCGTGCTCTCATTAAACCGTGGGCCGAATCAGCTCAAAGTAGCATTGAACAATGGTTTTGCTGCCGGACAATCGTACCTGTTTCATATCCTAAATGGAAGGCAGGAATACTGGAACACAAAATTTATTTACAATAAAAAATAAGAGCCCAAATGATCTTAAAACATGTCGCAGGAAGCAAGCGACTTATTGCTTCACTGATGCTTGTTGTGCTCTACATTGAGACAGTTATCCCATCCTATGCATTAGGCATGCCTATCGTACTGAGAAGAGCGGTGAAGCCAGCGGTGGTACCACTGATCCTGCATAAAGAAGAGAAAGCATTAAAGCCTGTTGCCACGAAAGCAGTGACGTCACTTACTACAAAAGCATCGATGTCTGCAAAGGGATCTATTGGCGGTCCTACCCAACCGGAAAGCCAGGCTTTCCACTCCGTAAACAGTGACAATACGGTCGACCTGTTTACAGGTGATTTCAGCTATAATATTCCGTTGCTGGATGTTGGCGGATATCCTCTGGCATTGGGTTACAATAGTGGTGTTGGCATGAGTGACGATGCGAGCTGGGTAGGCCTGGGCTGGAACCTGAATCCAGGTTCCATTACCCGTACGTTACGCGGTTTACCAGATGATTTCAGCGGGGCTGAATCTGTTACCAAAACAACGTCTGTCAAAGCAAATACTACTGTTGGTGCAAATGTGTCACTTTCACAGGAAGTACTCGGTTTGCCTATCACCAGTAAATTAATCAATATCGGCGCGTCCGCAGGAATTGTATATAATAATTACAAAGGTTGGGGAACATCTGCCGGCCTAAGCCCCAGCATCAACTCCGGCTCTAGTTCAATGGGTAAACTGACTGCTACTTTATCTATCACAAACAGTTCTATGGAAGGAGTGAGCGTTGACCCTAACCTGGAACTACAATTGTCCAATAAAGACCAGACATTGAATGGAAACCTGAACTTAAGCACTGGCTATAATTCAAGGTCGGGTTTGAAAAGCCTGGATTTAGGATTGGGGGTTCAGCAGTATAACACCGCGGGTAAGAACGCGAGGTCACATGCAGATAGAACCCTGATGTCTTTCGCCTATCCGGGCTATTTGCCCAGTCCGTCACTACCTTTTACAAATACCAACCTGACACTCACGGTGAAAGGTGGTACCGAGATTTTCGGTACCAATATCGCAGGTGCAATCACAGGTTACGTTACCGTACAAAGTATTGCCGCCGGCGACCGGATACAATCCTTACCTGCCTATGGTTACCTCAACTACCAGAAGGCTGGTAAGAATACCTCGGTATTACTGGATTTTAACAGGGAGAAAGATCTTCCTTACAAGGAAAAACCGGTTGTACCCAATATTGGTATACCTTCCTACACTTACGATGTATTTGGTATATCGGGGGAAGGAATTGGTGGGTCTTTCCGGGCTTATCGTAGTGATGTGGGACATGTATTTGACCACTACAGCAAAACCAGGTCCAATAGTGGAAATGTCAGCGCAGATTTAGGTATTCCTTCAATTGCACATGGTGGTGCGGATCTTACCTATACTTATTCTTACACCGAAACCGGCGAATGGAGCAAGAATAATAAGATGGCCGGCAAAACAGCATTCAGTAATTCGTATGGCACGTACGAAGCCTCTTATTTCCGTAATCCAGGTGAAATGACGGTAAACGATAAGGATTATTACAATAATCTTGGAGGAGATGATGTAGTGGCTGTTAATATCTATCACAAGGATAACAATGATCCTACTTTGCTGGCAAAGGATACCATCAATAGATTTAGTAATGCGACGTTTGTCGGCAAGCAGGCAATTAATAGCAGTACTTATAACAAGACGGCCAGGGATAAGCGTACACAGGTGATTTCTTATCTTACAGCAGCAGAGGCCAGTTTGGCTGGTTTCCCGAAGTATATTGAGAACTATGCTGAGAATGCCTACACTGCTAATGCATGTGCAGCTGAAATAATAGATACGGATAGTACCGCAATCGGCCTGACAGGTGAATATTTCACTGACAAAAATTTTGGAACTAGGTTATTCCGGAGAACTGATCCTGTGATCAACATGCTCACCAAGGCTGATTTCCAAAGAAGTACAACTGTTGAATTAAACAACAATTTTTCCGTTCGTTGGACAGGTCGTATCAAAGCGCCCGTAAGTGGTAAATACGCTTTTTATGTGAAGAGTGATGACGGATTTAGGTTGTTCCTCGATGGTGTCAATGTCAAATCAAACTGGAGTATTCATGACGTCACCACCGACACTGTGTATGTAAACCTGGTAGCGGGCGAGTTTTATACAGTGAGAATGGATTACTACCAGGAAGGAGGCAATACAGTGGCTACGCTGGAATGGTCGTATCCGTCACAATCCCGTACTGTTATTCCTCAAAAGTATCTCTATCCGCCAGCGTCAAATGATAACGTAAAGCAGGGTAATGTCACACTTGAAAAAAGAGTGAACAGTTTTCGACTGGATAACCACATTTCTGAAATCAACGTGCTCAACACGGGCGGACAGCGTTATGTATATGGTATTCCTGTATATAACCTGAAGCAAACAGAAACAACGTTTTCTGTTGACGAAGGCAAAGGTAGTCTGGCCACAGGCCTGGTAGACTACACCCCTGGTACAGACAACACAGTTGATAACCAGCAAGGGAATGATCATTATTTTTCGAGCGAGGTTACACCTGCATATGCCCATACATTCCTGCTGACAGCGGTATTGTCACCTGACTATAAAGATTTGACAGGAAACGGTATCACTGCAGATGATCCGGGCAATGCAATCAAATTTAATTATAGCAAGATAGCCGGCATTACCAATCCTTCTAACTGGCGGGCACCAATCGGTGTAAACAAGGCGAACTATAGCGAAGGTATGCGTACCGATAACCGTGATGGTAAGGGTAGCTATATTCATGGCCAGAAGGAATTATGGTATTTGAATTCTATTGAGTCCAAAACCATGATTGCAGTTTTTAAAATGAGCAAACGTGATGACTTACAGGAAATAGATGAAAATGGCGTAATGTCCGCAGGCAATGCCCGCAAGCTCGATGAGATCAACCTGTACACAAAGGCTGAGTTTATGAAGACGAATCCTAAGCCGCTGAAAACCGTCCATTTTAAATATTCTTATAAACTCTGTCCTGGTATTAACAGCAACAGCCCATCAGTAGGTAAACTTACACTTGATACCATTTATTTTACCTATAATAATAACAGGAAAGGCGAACGTCATCCGTATATATTCCACTATAATGCAGCGACTACGGCTTATAATAGTAAAAACGTGGATCGCTGGGGCGTATATAAGCCAGCTATTCAGAATCCTGCCCAGCTGAATAACAGTGATTACCCATATGCTATCCAGGATAGTACACTTGCCGCCACGAATGTTGCCGTATGGGCACTGGATTCAATCACACTGCCTGCTGGTGGTAGAATGAAAATTGATTATGAAGGGGATGACTATGCGTTTGTGCAGAACAAGCGTGCCGCGCAATTGTTTACAATCGCAGGGTTTACAAAAAACAGCCCTGACGTTAATACAAAGCTTACTGACCTCAGTCAGTACCTATACCAGGGTGGGAGTGATTTTCAATATATATCCGTGAATGTGCCAAGGGCAGTCAGCAGTAAACAGGAAGTAAGTAAGTGGTACCTGGATGGACTGAACAAAATTTACTTCCGTCTGTATGTGAACATGCCAGGTGATGAATATGGCAGAGGTGCAGAATATGTACCTGGCTATGCTTCGCTGGATACAAGTAGTTATGGCTACTTTAATGGCGGGAAAACGATCTGGATAAAAGTCAAAGCTATCAATAACAGCGGAGAAATTGGCCTGTCAGATAGCCGTTACAGCCCAATGACGAAGGCAGCACTCTCATTCCTGCGTTTAAATCTTGCTTCCAAAGCATATCCCGGTTCAGAAACAGGAGATAACATTAGTTGGTCTGACCTGATAAAGGTACTGGCATCCAGTGCCGGCAACATCCTGACTGCCATCTCCGGTTTTGATGATGGTGCACGTTCCAAGGGCTGGGCGCAGGTTGTCCAGACCGATCGTAGCTTTGTTCGCCTGAATAATCCTTATTTTAAGAAGTATGGTGGTGGTATTCGTGTAAAACGCATCACTATCTACGACTACTGGGATAAGATGACAGGCCAGAAACAGTCCAGTTACGGGCAGGAATATAACTACACCACTACCCGGACCGTCAATGGTAAGGAGGAAACGATTAGTAGTGGGGTAGCAGCCTACGAGCCGATGATCGGTGGTGAGGAAAACCCTTTGAGAGAGCCGATTGAATATACCCAGCAGGTGGCGGCTTTAGCACCGGTAGCCAGTGGCTATGTTGAAGCGCCTTTAGGAGAATCATTCTTCCCTTCTCCGACAGTAGGATATAGTAAGGTAAGAGTAAGAACCATCAACGCGAAAAATACCCGCTCCGCAAACGGATTTTCCGAAACCTGTTTCTACACTGCGTATGATTTTCCTACGCTGGTAGACAGATCTACGCTGGATAAAATCCGCTTCAAACCTTCACTGACCAACTTACTGCGTATAAACTCCCGTCATTATATAGCCGTCACCCAGGGCTTTAAAGTGGAGTTAAATGATATGCATGGTAAAAAGAAATCAGAAGCCACCTATTCAGAATTGGACGATAAGAAAGCAGTGACTGAAACTAAGTATAATTACAAGGTGGACAATGCGAATGCGGAATTCAAGCACCTGGATAATACGGTGATGGTAATGAAACCCAATGGAGATATAGATGAAGAGGCGGTGATAGGTAAGGATATGGAGCTGATGATGGATATGCGTCAGCAACGTTCCCTGAGTACATCTTATAATGCCCAGATAAACGGGGATATGTTTTATTTCGTATGGCCCCCTGTCTTGTTTATTCCCATGTTGCTGAATGTATACAACCGGGAGGAAACAGTTTTCCGTTCTTCAGCAGTTTCAAAGGTAATATATAGACATGGTATATTGGATAACGTGGAGGCAACTGACAAGGGAAGTACTGTAACTACCCGTAACCTTTTATACGATGCCGAAACAGGTGCCCCGATTTTGAACAGCACCCAGAATGAATGGGGAGACTCAATCTATACATTTACCTTACCTGCTGGCTGGGCTTATGATGGTGTAAGTGGTGCCTACAAGAATATAGATGTTGTACTTGATAGCATATATATTAACCAGGGACGTATCGCGAAAGGTATACCTACTGGTAGTAAGGTAACTGATTATTTTGCTGCGGGCGATAAAATCCTGATCTATTCAAGAGAGAAAACAGGTGGAAATGATTGTACCCCGGATATCGCTACTTTCCCTAAACCAGGCCTTATGTACGCAGTAGATGGAAATGTACAACGCGGGGGAGATCCTGATCTCTACTTTGTGGACGAAAATGGGCAGCCATTTACAGGGAATAGTGTGTCATTGAAAGTTTTACAATCGGGTAGAAAAAATCTAAGTGGATTCGTCAGCAATATTACATTGTTAGCCGACCCCCGTGTCAAACAGTCAACAGGTAAGTACAAGCTTTTAATAGATAATACTTCGAGGGTTGTTAATGCATCCGCCGTTGAATATAATGAGCTGTGGAAGGTAGCAGACAGTCATAAGGCAGGAACAGTAACGGCTTGCCTGCAGGGACCTAATGCACCTTATCCAGGCAATAGTACAAGCTGTACAACAACTACCTATTATAATCATCGGTATGCCAGGAGCTATACACCTGTATGTGCAACCGGATCATCAGCCGCTTACCAGGTGACATATGTCGTGGCAGCAAATACCTATTCTTCATCCATCAGCCAGGACAGTGCCGACGCAAAAGCATTAAGAGATCTGGCACAAAATGGGCAGACTTATGCAAATACACATGGTAACTGTGTGGCGAAGGATTCTATTCGAATCGTAGTAGGCGCAGGTTCATTTGCCTCAACAAATAACCAGGCATCCTTAGATATAAGTGTAATAGACGGTACAGGTAAAGTAGTCGCCAGTGCTACTGCTACCAGGTCGTCTTCAGCCTCGGTCAACAAAAAGATTGAATATATTCCTCCTTACACCGTTAGGTTCAAATCAAGTCTGATACCTGCCAGCTATAGCATCAATTCTACTGTTGCAAAGGATGGAGTTCTTCAGGCCGACCAGACGCTTGAATTTCTGAATTTATATTTCAGCGGGGATATTAACGTCTCTCTTGGTAACCTATGATGATTTGAATAAGACATTATATATATGAAAAGATATCTCTCTATACTTATTTTCAGCCTCCTGGTAGCCGCTCCCGGCTATCAGGCCCAGGCACAGTCTTCCGGTTGTGCCTGCGAATGTCTGAAACCACTTTTTGACTACCTGATCGCTTCAAACAGGTTGTTCACCAAGGAGTCTGATCACATCCTGCTCTCCAGCCTGATCGCAGATGCCAATGTGGCCGGCTACGCGGTATCCGGTAGTGGCTGTTCGATTCTTACGAGTAATATCAACCGATATTTCTATGCCCTGACAACAGCCACCAACGGCACCCAATACAGGGCGCAGATGGGAGATTGCTCCGTTGTACTGAAGTCAGCCAGCGGTAATATTACCTTTTCTTCACTGAAAAGCAGGGATTGTGGTAACACAGGTACAGTCACCTACAGCAACGGTCGCCCGGTAAATAAAAAATACAAGGTGACGCGCTCCGCAAACGTAAACTATATTTTAGCCGCCAGTAATATTTTCCCTTCAGTTACTACCTATCCAACAACACAGTTGGATAGCACCGCTGCTTACATGCGTACGGCTTATGCTTCAAACAGCAGCCGCTACAAAATCGCAACAACATTTGCGATAGATAGTGCGGTCAATATTCCTGACAATGCAATTGTACTGTCTGCTAATCTGTACCTCTATGCATACCCGGCAGGTTTTAACGCGTCAGCCTATACCAATGCGCACTCCCTGTATACTGCCAGCAATCCTCAACCCATTGCAACAATATATCGTCGTTCTGCTGCGTGGAATTATCAAACCACAGGAAGTACTTTACTGACCGGAAGTGTAACTGATTCAACTTCTATCGTAGCCGAAACGGCCAAACAGGACTTCCAGATAGATATTAAAAACTGGTTTTCTTCCAGCAGAAGGTCACTGGATTATGGGATTACACTGGTAAATACAAAATTACTTCCTACGACCGTCCCAACAGATACAACTACGCTATACGCTACTTTCTGCTCGGAAAAATATACAGCAGATACCAGCAAGCGCCCATACCTGGACATCACCTGGGCACTCCCATCTGATACCGGGGTAGTCGCAAATTTGTACATTGACAGTTGCTACACCTGTAATTATCAATCCTCTGGTATTTGTTACAGCGCCATCACCGACACAAGTGTCAATCCATATTTATATGGCGTAGCAGGTAACTGGCGCCCATATCGTTCATATGGTTTTTATAATCCACGAGCCGAGATAAATACCAATAATGCTACCAATACCCGCACAGATGGTACCGTGAGCAATTTCCTTTCCTTCTGGCAATTAGTGAATGGCAAATGGCAGCCACAGGATACAGCTGTATCAAGATGGGTTTGGACAGCACAAAGTACCCTTTTTAATGAGAAAGGTGCAGAGATGGAAAATGTAGATCCACTTGGCAGATATACTGCCGGATTATACGGTTTCCAGGATGCACTCGCCACGGCTGTTGCACAGAATGCGCGCTATCGTGAAGTTGCCTTTGACGGCTTCGAAGATTATAATTATGTGGGTGGTGCATGTGATAATGTATGTCCTGTAGCACGTAGCTTCGATTTCTCTACCTATAAATCTTATTTCGATACTACCATTCAACATACCGGCAATTACAGCCTTCGCCTGGACAATATAAAGGTAGCAAGTATCACCAGCGATGTATCAGTGGATGATCCTTCATTTGGCATAGCTATCAATGCTGCTGCCAATAATTGTGGGGGCACTGACAGTATACTGAAAAGTATACGGTTAGGTAAAGAAGCGCTGTTGCCGGCCTTCTCGCCACTGGCTGGAAAGAAAATACTTGTCGGTGCCTGGGTGAAAGAATCCGGGCAATGTAATGGCATTGCTTATACAGGCAGCCAGATCGATATAGCGCTTTTAAATAATGGTACCGTAGCATCAACCATCACGGGTACTCCATCTGGTAATATTATCGAGGGATGGCAACGCATTGAAATGATCCTGGATGTACCTGCCACAACTACACAGCTCATGATCAGCCTGAAGAACACAGGTAGTAACACTGTATACTTCGATGACATCCGCGTGCATCCATACAATGCGAACATGAAATCTTATGTATACGACGAATCTTCACTTCGCCTGATGGCTGAACTGGATGAGAACAATTATGCTACGTTCTACGAATACGACGATGAAGGTGGATTGATTCGTGTGAAGAAGGAAACAGAGAGGGGCATCATGACTATCAAGGAATCCAGAAGTGCAATGCTCAACAAATAGTCTCAAATTATTGCAGATATGAAACGTATTTTATTATTGATATGGGCCATGTGCTTCCTGTTGGGGTTACATTCCCTCCAGGCACAGGATCAGGCAGCGGTAGAAGATGCGGTGGCGTCTTTGAAGTATATCAGGGAAGCGGGTAAATCTTCTCCCTATGGCTTTGACATAAAATATACCTACGCAAATGAAAGTAAACCCGGTGTTATTTTAGACTCCCTGGACGGAAGTATAGCAATAGCAGGTAATCATTATTACTGTCGCATGGATAGCACAGAATCCATCCGGGCTGACCGGTATAATATTATTGTCTTTCATGAAGATAAACTGATGTTGTTGGCAATAGCCAGGTCTGATTCAGCAATTGATCCTATATCGAACATGCAGACTATGATCGTAAAATCCGGTGCTGAGAAATGTAACGTAAGTCGCAGGAAGTCTGTAAAGACCATCGATATTACATTTTTACCTGGAAGCCCCTGCAAGAACCTGGTTATGCAGATTGATACAGCCGTGCATCATTTACTGTCCGTTGAATACCTGCTGAAGTCTACATTGTTGCTGGATCCTGCTGCACAACAGGAGAATTCCTTACCAGCTGGTTATGATGAATATGCACTGGTGCGTACGACATTTTTCAACTACCACCCCCTGAAACTGGAAGAGAAGAGGTTTAAAGAAGAGCAGTACTTCTACAAAGAAGGCGCTGAATTTAAGCCTGCTAATGCTTTTAGCGATTATCAGGTCGTATTGTCAACCCCTAATTAATAAGTAAGAAGATGCAGATTTTGCTGAAATATACATACAGATGCCTCGCCCTGTTCCTGTTACTCTTTATGACAGCTACTACTTCCGCACAAAAGGTAGTTGTGTTGAACAAAGTGTTGGACGGGAGCAGGAATGAACTGGCACCGAATAACTTCATTAACGTCAGGGATGGCGGCTTCCTGGATGCAGATGCTTCGAAGCTGGATTCCAGGTATGCAGTGAGGAATCTTATTCACTTTCATATCAATGAATATTCCACACAGTTGTTACCTGACTCTTTTACAGCCATCGTAAAGGTTAGAATCACCTACAAACGGCCGGATGCCGCATACGATTCTCTCGAGCAGACGCTAGTTATTAACTACACCGATACAGCTACCTATACGAGTCGCAACAGCTTTGTATTTAATAACTCCCATGATGTAACAGTAAGAGTATTGGGGCTAACTATCACTCGTGAGAGTGCCAGGGTGATGAATGCCCTTTTACTGGAAAATGAAATGGAGGTTCGTGCGGTATATGCTATGGATTGTGTGAATGATGCGGTCAAATCGATCAGTTATGAGGACACGCCCAATACAGATTCTACAGATGAAGTGACCGTCAGCTGGACGCCTGTTGCAAGTGCCGATGAATATGATCTGGAATGGACTTTCATAGATTCGTCCGCATTATTATCCGGAAGATATGGGCCCGTGGCTCAACCTGATCCGGCGCTGGTCTTTAAGAACAATTCCTCGCGGGTAACGATCCCCGGGGATAACACCGGATATAAATATCGTATTCCCCTGATCTTCGAGGGTCCGGGTATCCTATTTTATAGAATAAGAGCGGTACAGGTACTGGAGAATGATTTTCGGAAAGAGACATTGTGGAGTTCCGACTTTGCAAATCCACTGACAGGATTTCCCTTTGTTGGTCACCAGCAGGCATTGAACTGGCAATCCAACATTGCATTTGCAGAAGAAGGTAAACGAAATGTAACGGTGAGTTACTTTGATGGAAGCCTGCGCAGCCGGCAGACTGTAACCAAGGATAATACAACCAATACGACAATCGTAGCGGAGAATTTATACGATTACCAGGGTCGGGAAGTGATCAAAGTGATGCCTGCGCCTACGTTAAATACAGTCATCAGGTATTCTGCAAATTTCAACCAGGGGTTAAATGGAGTGGCCTATGATAAAAGTTTGTATGACAACCTGGCTTCCCCTGCTGATTTTGCAACTGCAAGCGCCCCTGCAATGTCTACAGGTAGTGGTGCCAGCCAATATTATTCGCCTAACAACCCACTTGTGAACGAGGGTGTAAACAAATATATTCCCGATGCAGGTGGTTATGCCTTCACAGAAACCTCGTACACACAGGATGGAACAGGCCGGATCAGCCGGCAGAGTGGATTGGGTCCTGTATTCAAACTGGGTAGTAACCACGAGACTAAGTTTTATTACGCTTCCCCTGCCGACAATGACCTGAACGTACTATTTGGTACTGAAGCCGGCGACATCACGCATTATTTCAAAAATGGGGTGCAGGATGCTAATGGGCAGATGGCGATCACCTATGTAGATATGCATGGTCGTACGATTGCTACCGCATTAGCCGGCAAAGCTGACAGTGCTGATCTTGACAATCTTGAATCCAATGTAGAATTTAAGGTTGTGGATACGCTTTCGCGCGCCGGTAGTAACAGCGTGAATGGGATGGTACTGGAAAGTACCCGTGGTCTGCTGATCAGTGTTGATGGCCCGCAGTATACCCAATCTTTCAGGTACGCGCTGCAACCGCCGGTACTACGTAAGGCCTGTGGTACAGACACGATCTGCTATAATGGATTGTATGACCTGGAGATCTCAGTAACAGACGAGCTCAATCACCAGAATTACTATAAACTTGTCCGCAACTACAAGGCGGATTCGATTATAGCGACCTGTAACAAGCCAGATTCAATTGTGCTGGCCTTTACCTTACAGTTACCCAAAGGTAGTTACCAGGTGACTAAGCGACTAACGGTAAGCAGGGCTGCACTGGAATATTATCGTGACAGCATTTACCTGAAACAGCAATGTTTAAAGACACTGAACGAATTTATCCAGTCACAACGCAACCTTGTCAGTAACACCGATTGTACGCCTACCTGTGCAGGATGTCGAGCAGCAATAGGAGACTGGATCACTTTCAAGTCGAACTATGGCGGTGATTCCACAGCTGCTCTCACTGCTTACAATGAAGCATTAGCTGCCTGTGATGCGCTCTGTGGTACGACCTCTCCGGTCACAGAAAAGCTGGATATCCTGCTGGCAGATGTTACAGCTCCTTCTGGTCAGTATGCTACGTTGAGCGATTCAGCGTATGCTTATAGTATCTTTTATCATAAAACTGATTCGCTGCCTAAATACATGCTTCCGACAATTACCTACCTGGATGAAAATGGTCTGGTGGATAGTGTATATGATGAAGCATCAGGAGCGTATGTTCGTCCGCAAGCATTGTCCCCTGAGGCATTTGCTGAAAACTTCAAACCTTCGTGGGCAAAAGCACTGGTACAATTCCACCCTGAGTACTGTCGTTACCTGAAATATACTTCTTATGAAAAGGCATTACAATGGGACAGGAACTTTGAAGGAATTGAAACCTATGCCGAAGCGCTTGATAAAGGTTATCTCAATCCAATAGGGGATGGGGTGTCATTCCCTTTTAAAGTGGTGACAGGTAATGTAGACCCGCTGTCAGCGATGATATCGTTAAAAAGTAAATTAGAGAACTATACAGGCGGCACTGGTAACAATGCATTGTCCTTATACAGTGTAGCGGCGATCATGACAAAATGTACAGATTTAACCGCCAGCTGTGCGTCTACGTATAATACCCCTGCTAAAGCCTTTTCTTCGGGTTTATGCGCGGGTGATCTGGATATGATCTGGCGTAACTTCCGTAGCTTATATCTTGCCTACAAAGATCACATAATAGACAGCCTTGTGATGGCGGCAAATTGTACGCCTACCACCAACCAGCTGATGGCTGATACAAAAACTCCGCGGTTTATGGATGCTGCCAGTGCATTGAGCACGGCAGGTTACGGTTACCTGGGTAGTGGAGACACCACGAAGGTAAAAGACTCGGTGAAGGTGGATGTGCAGGCGAGCTATGCTTCCAATTGTAATAGTTATATCAATACCTGGATCAGGCAGTTAACCGCTTCCTGTACCTATTATGATACAGCCGATCTGAGGGCCAAAGTCATACCGCAGCTGAAGGCCATCTGCATGGCGGGTTCAGACGAGCATCATCTGTTTGGCTCGAGCAGCACGCCATCAGGAGACAACAGTTTTCAGAAAGTGATAGCCGCCTATAACAAGGAGAAAGGTATTACCGATAATGTGAATTGTAACGGCCTGCTGATCACTGCTCCAGGGGCTTATGATAAGCAGCGGGCTTATTATGATGAGGTAACCTATGCAAAGCCGACCGATTGTGAATGTGAGAAGTTACGCGTACTGAAGGTTGAATACCAGTCATTCAAAAAGTCAACAGATACATCATTGACGGTATACCTGAACCGTACGCGAGGCACGTCATTAACAGAAACGCAGGTAAGATTAATACAGCAGGCATGTGATAGTGCTAAATCGGGTTGTACTTACCTGTCCTCACCGGTGACGATCCCACCATTGATACAGTGTAATACAGCGCCTGCCTGTACAAGTTGCCAGGAGTTCTCCACCCTGTATGCAAGCTACAATGCTACCTATCCGGGTCTTGCACCGGCTTATGAGGATACCAGTAGTCAGCAGCAACAAAAGAACAAGCTGTTTGCAGCGTATATGAACAATGCAACAGGGTATAATTACCAGGCCTGGCAATATCTTGCCTTCAGGGATACCTGTGCGTTATCTCAAATGACGGATTCTGTAGCAGTATGCACCACCGCCAATACTGGTTCTACACTCCAGACCTATACCAGGAATGGATCCAGTAGCGTCTTTTACGATATTATCAATACAGCAGATAACGGTATGCTGCTCGCAGGGCAAATCAAAAACGCTTCGGGGAATTACGACGCATATCTTGTAAAAACAAATCCTTCAGGGCAGGTAAGCTGGGCAAAGACGTATGGTAAAGATGGTAACGACTACTTCAACAAGATCCGCGTTACTGGGGATAGTGGCTATATTGCCCTTGGAACGACGGGCGTGGGAGAGATCAATTCCGCATTTATAGTCAAATTACAGCCGAATGGCGATACGACCTGGAGTAAAGTCCTTAATGACAGCAGGGGTATAACCGGACAGGATATCATACAGACAGACAGTGGATACGTGATGGCGTTAAGACATGATACCCGTAACCGCGTGAATGGTCTGATGGTGTCATTGAAACCTAACGGAGACGTCCGCTGGGCACATATACTGGATCTGAAAGGAACAGGTAATGAGGGCTATTCAATCGTTCAGGATAAGGACACGCTGGTGATGGTGGGATGTTCCTTTGCCAAAATTTTCGGTACTACCATGTATAATATGGTAGTAGCTAAACTGTATTTATCAACGGGTAACCTGATTCCTAATTCTACCATTATTTATAACAAGCAGTCCCAACGGGCAGAAGCTGGTTATTCTGCGCAGTTATTTAAAACATCGAAAGGATTTTTATTCAACTTTACAGCGACCTTTTGGGCATCAGGTTCTCAACCTCAGACGAATGCCAATATCGTTGTAGGAATCAATAAAGCAGGCAATATCCTGTTTTCAAAGCAGTTCAGGAACCCTTTTGGGGTGCTTCCAACGCAGTGGATGCCGATAGCGCCCACCTCGGATGGAGGTATGCTGGCGGTACAGAATTATAGCACGAACCCTGCCCGTGTGTTATGGCAAAAGTTAGGCCCTGATACTAACATGGAATGGGCTGATATGATCAATACCAGTGTCAAAACAGACATCCATGGAGTGATCGAGCGCCCTGATGGCACGTATGCAACAATAGGTAATTATGGTGATTCCAGCATGCTGATGATCAGTAAAGGAGTCAATAAAGCCGGTTGTCTGGATAGTTTGTTTGCAAGTGGGGTAGATAGTGTAGGTATGGATGTCAACAGGACTACCACGTGGACGTCAGATTCAAGTTATTTAATTTCAATTAAGAACAACGGTTATCTTTCGAATTATCCTGCCACGGTAATTGATTTGACAGGTAATATAAACCGTGCTTTAATAAGTTGTTCTTACCCAACATGTACGACCATTCATAACGGTCCATTGTTATGCGGTAATACTACGCCTGTATTTACCAGTGCCAGACTGGATAGTACCAATAGTTGTACGGATGCAGAAAACCATGCTGTGATGGCTGGAACTGAACAGTATAAGGCCTATCGCGATTCAATTTCCGACACATTTGGGAATGAATATCTTGACATGGCTTTAGCAGGAGGCCAGCGTGAGATATTTACGCTGACTTATACAAGTAGTGAGTATCATTATACATTATATTATTATGATCAGGCAGGGAATTTAATCAAAACGATTCCACCTGCAGGTGTGGTGATAGATCGTTCTGATGCGTGGGCGAATAAAGTAAGGTTGGCTCGTGCGAACCGTACCTTGCTGGTACCAGCACATAGGATGGCAACGGAATATAGGTACAATACACTCAATAAGATTACTTCAAAGAAAACACCAGATGGAGGTATTACAAGTTATTGGTACGACCGTCTTGGTAGGGTTGCATTTACTCAGAATTCAAAACAAATAGGAGAAAACAAATATAGTTACACCCAATACGATGTATTAGGTCGTACAAAAGAGGTTGGTGAGATCACAAGTGCTGTGGCTATGAATGATGCCATCAGCCGGGATACAACAAAAGTAGCGGATTGGTTATCAGCGGTTAAGTCTACAAGAAAAGAAATTGCGGTGACTAATTATGATGTTACGTATGATTTTTTACCATCAGAGTACCTAGTACCTCAGAATCTGAGAAATCGTGTGTCTTGGATGGCACGCTTTGATGATGCAGCTGCGCTGGATGCGATGGGCTTTTCAGTTGCAACTTTCTATAGTTATGATATACATGGTAATGTTAAAACGCTATTACATGACTATAAACAGGGTGCTTTAGGAAGGTATGGAAATCGTTGGAAGAAGATTGGGTACAGTTATGACCTCATTAGTGGTAAAGTGAATTGGATAGGCTATCAACCTAATCAGAAGGATGCATTCTATCACCGTTACCGTTATGATGCATTAAACCGGCTGACGAATGTAGAAACCAGTCATGATAGTGTTTTCTGGGAAAATGACGCATATTATCAATACTACAGGCATGGAGCGCTAGCCCGTGCAGTAATCGGGCAGCAGCAGGTACAGGGGATGGATTACGCTTATACGATTGAAGGGTATTTGAAAGGTATAAACAGTACTGCAGTAATGCCAGACTTTGATATTGGAGGAGATGGTGCAGTAGGTAGTCTTGTAGCAAGAGACTTATTAGGTTATAGCTACCATTATTACGGCAATAAGGATTACACTCCAATTAATTCATCTATTACACCATTTGCTGCTGGTGTTGGCATCAAGAAATTATATAATGGTAATATTGCCGCAATCAGCCAAAATATGCCTTCAGTAGGTCCTGCTTTCGAGTATACCTACTCTTACGATGTTTTAGGACGTCTTAGGAGTATGACAGCCAATAAAGGACTGGACAGCGTAAAAAACTCTTGGACGAATGCTTTTACTGCGCTTCCTGATTTTCAGGAAAATATCAGTTACGATGAAAATGGTAACATACTGAAATACAAACGTAATGGTAATAACTCTTTTGCCGGATCTCAATTGGTTATGGATTCATTATTCTACAACTACCGTCCCAATACTAATAGACTTACGTATATTAAAGATACTGTAAATGCAAGTAGGTATGGGAATGATATTGATAATCAAGGATATGATAACTATAATTACGACAGTATTGGTAATATCGTTTCTGACCGTAGAGCTGGTGTTGATAGTATCATATGGAATGCCTATGGGAAAGTATCCAAAATATATAAACATGACACTACTGCTATTATCTATCAATATGATGTGACTGGAAATCGAACCAGCAAAGGCATAATTAACAAAGCAAATGATACAACTCAAATATGGTATGTACGTGATGTTACCGGGAATATTCTGAGTGTGTATACTTTCAATGATATCTTGGTTAATAGAGGTCAGTTAAGTCAGATTGAGACAAACCTGTATGGTAGTGGTCGCTTAGGTATAAATACATTGGCTACCAATGTGCAGGATCAGATATTATCTCCGGTTACAAATCTGACGGGATTAGGTAGTGGAAGAAATGTTACCTTTACGAGAGGAAAGAAGTTCTTTGAATTGACCAACCAACTGGGGAACGTCCTTGCTACAGTATCAGACAAGAAACTAGGTGTATCCGACAACAACTCTACTATAGATCATTATAACCCAGTTATTATATTTGCTCAGGATTATTATCCATTTGGTATGTTAATGCCTGGCAGGGGGGGCCATATTGGAACTGGTAAGAATATATTATCCAGCATTTTCAAAAACGGAGCTAAAGTTCCTCCAACGTTGACACTCACTCAGCGTACAGATAATCTGCCTGCTACATATATGGCAACAGAATCTATTGTATTTGAAAGTGGGTTTGCGAGTGGGGTCAGTGATGAATTTAGCACTTTAATAGTAGATCAGTCTAACGCAGATGCTGGTAGTGATAATGGAGTTAGTTATGGTATAACTGCCAAGGGATATCGATATGGGTTCAATGGACAGGAGAGAAGTGACGATATTGCCGGCGAAGGAAATCATAATACAGCAGAGTATTGGGAATTTGATACCAGAACTGGTAGAAGATGGAATTTAGATCCCGAACCTAATACTGGTATTAGTGAATACAGCGGCTTAAATAATAATCCAATATTTTACACTGATATTTTAGGTAACGAACCCGACCCGCCTGGGTTCTGGTCCTTCTACAAAAAGACTGCAATGGCAGTTCTCAAACCAATGATACCAATACTTGAAGCTGGCCTTAGTATAGATAATGCAATAGTTAGTTATCGTTTACCTACAGGAGAAGAATACCTGAACGGTGTTAATCAACGATTTTCATACATGAAGTGGTCTGCTTTCGGTTCGATAAACGGAATTAAAATGCAGTTTGGTTTTCGAAGTATTCCTGCAGAGAATTTTGATTTAGATCCTACGCAGACAGGTTATTACAATACCGCAACTAGCGTATTTAGTAGTGCACCGACATTTGAATTGCCTGCTCCCATGGCTCCAAAGTTAACAATGGCCACTGAAAGAACGATTCAGGCCGTGAGTAGTAATTTGGAAATTAAAATTAGCAATATGGTTCTTGCTAAGGGAGCCAATAAGAGTCAGGGAAATAATAGCGCTAATAGAAGCACTTCAAACGATGAGGATGGCGTACAAAGGGAATCTATTAAAGGTTGGATTGGTAAAGATTTATATAATAAGAAAGGTTTTGTTGGTCAGGACCGTAACATGATGAAGGCATTCGAAGAGGCATTGTCGAAGGGTTGGGCAAGATCACAGGGAGAGGCAGGAATCAAATTTTTGTCAGGTGCTGGCAAAAAAGTTGGAGGGACAAACTACCATTATGAATTAAAGACAGGAGTTGGTAGTCAATATGGTTCTTACCGCCTTTATGGTAACATGGACAGTTATATTGAAAACGGTAAAGAAATACCTATCATTAAATTTGTAGAGGGAAAAAAAGACCATTAGAATTATGTATCCAAAACTTAAAGAAATACAGAAAATTATTAGAGATAATTTTAGCGTAAATTATTTGAAACTTGAACTGTTCAAATATTTATCGGAAATGGAAGATATTTATGGAATTGCTAAAATAGATCAGGGTTATGAATTGCTGATTTTTAATATGACATCTAATGAAAGCGAACTATGTAAGATTTTGTTAAATGACAATCTTACAATTTTACAATATAAGATACTTTATGAGTACGATATTGATTTTTATTACCATGTCCATGTTGCTATTGGTAATTGTCAAAAGAGTGATGGAGGATTCACAACTGATAGATGTTTAGCATCATTTAAATTTAATTATAATTTAAATTTATATGATATTGAATTCTTGTTAGATGGGCGTTTTTTGCCTTAATTTGAAAAATAAAATTAACAGCTTAATAAATTTTGGTATCAGGAATGATGTTGCATTCCTGATACTTTGAAAATTGAAATTAGTCAATAATAATTGTTATGGTACAACAAAATGAAGTAATTCAAGAAACTTTAAAGGAGACTTTTGAAATAGGTAAAATGAAAAGCCAGCTTTTTGAATATCTATCTATAAAAGAAGATGGGATTAATACGATTAAAGCCACTATTGGATATGAGATTAGAGCGTACAACAATGGTCTGGGTAGGAGAGAACCTTATATTATCTCTTTACTTGATAAATTGACGATATTTATTTACAAAATAGTTGATGATTTGGAACTAGGATTTCAGTGTCATGTTTTTGTTGCTATAGGGGATTATCAAAAAAAAAGCAATCATTTTACAACTGACAAGTGTGTTGGTATTTTTAAGTATGACGGGGAATTAAATTTGGTGGAAATAGAATTTATTATGGAGGAGTTCTATAAACCTTGGTAATGTTTTCTTACGTACCTCTTTTACAGGTCTGTTTGTAGCAGCCATTCTTCATGCTGCTAATACAGTTTCTGTAGTTGTCATGCCTTTACTCATGGCTTATCCTATTATTTTCCTGTCAAACAGATTTATAATGACAGTAAGGTATAACCAACCGGATTTTTGTAAGAATGTATGTTATGTTGGAACCCCATTTGGGTGATGTTGACTTTACGGTACATTCCCCGTTTAAAATATTAGGCGACACTTCTTTGCCATTATCAGATCGGTAGTTTACACTTTAAATCCCGACAATTATACTGCGAATGCCATTTGACCTCATAATCCGGGCTACTCTTTGCCTTGTCACAAGCTTACAACTATAGTTACAAAAATGCATTTAATTTAGAGATGTTTGTATGGACAATCTTTCTCGTGGGGTTGGGGATATGGACATTATGGTCACCAAGGTTAGCTTTTATTTTTATTTTGATTTACTATTCATGTACTGCTATCTATAGATTCTTTATTTTAGAAATTGATATACTTTTGTATGTTCTGTGGCATATTATTTTTATCATTACTATGTGCT
>NZ_JBCNKF010000030.1:0-109756 GCF_039596155.1 Chitinophaga sp. | reverse complement strand
ATTTAATGCGAAAATCAAAGCGTTTAGAAATGCGATGAGAGGAGTAAGAGATGTAGAATTTTTCCTGTTTAGGTTATCCAAAATTTATGCTTGACAGGATCAATCCCCCAAGAATTCAACTTGATCCCTCATTTCCGTTATCGAACACTTATTTAAAATTCACCACTTTATAAATCAATGAATTCCAACAATTCCCAAAATAAAAAAAGGCGAAGAATCACTTTAACCGTGATTTTTCGCCTAATGTGCGGAAGAGGAGATTCAATCGAACTCCCTTTTTTTATTTCCATGATTTGATAATCAGTAGATTATGTATTGTAAATTTATTTAAATAGGTGCAAAACGACCCCTTGCCGACCCCTGCTAGTCCTCAGCAGGAACCTCCTCATAGGGAGTATATGATTCATTTTCCTTCTTTTCTGCTCCCTTATGAAAACCATAAAAGTAACTGCCTACAGCTGATACAATTGCAGGTACGATTACCTTAAGTATCTCTAAGGCCATCTGTTCCTTATTGAGACATATAGTAACTCCCAGTAGAATTAGAAAGCATACGGTAATAGCGCCCCAGAAAATGTACTGCGTTTGAACTCGTTTATAACTGTTTTTCTCAGTTTGTTCACGATCAATGCTTTGATATTTCATTGATTCTTTGGCAAGCTCATGGCTTTGCTCCAACTGTTTTTCCTGTAGTCTTAATTGATGGACCTGGAATTCGAGTTGCTTGCCTTGGTTTTCCAAGAACTGTTTGATTAAGCCCTCGTCCATGGGTTGCGCATCTTGCTGCTGAGGCGGGGAAGAGTGTGGTAGTCGACGGTTTTTTGACATTACAAGGGAGAGCGTTTTTTACGATTACCTTGACGAGTCCAAACCCGGGTTTCCCAATTTTAGGTGGGATAAACTTAGCTGTAGATATTTCTGCCCTGTGCTTTGTGTAAAAGCTCAGGAAGGCACGGGGAGTTAAATATCTCACATTTGTGTCCTGAATAATCATACAGTTATTGTTTAGAGTTGTAGCAACAAAGGTAATACCAATTTAGTGATTTTTTTGTTAATTATCCAAACTTGTCAATTAAAGCTATTGACACATAATATGTTGTTATGTAAACATTTATGTTGTATCTGTAATTAACGCTTTCATTAATTATTTGTTTGGTTATAAGGATGTTCTAAATGACAAACCATTGCCCGGTAAACCAACAGGCAAGCCCGGTGCTAAGGACGGAAAGAAAGGGTGTGATATGAACTAAATATCAATTTGAATATATAACAGTATTAGGTCCTGTTTTTTCTGAGAATTTAATCATTTCTTCAAAAACATCTCTTAGCTCGTACATCTTTGAAGTGTATTTGACGTTAACATAGTTCTGCTCAGTTTTAAAATATCCCATTTGCATGCCAATAGAAGGAAGGACCATTCCAGTAATGGTAGCTGTGCTGTCTTTTACCGCAACTCTCATAATATAATTCACGTGCTTTATGGGTCTTCTCTCAGTAGTCATGAATAAAAGTTCAGAATCTTTCTTGTCAATTGAATATCCGAAATCAATCAACGTTTTTCCAAGCATATTGAATAGCTCATTACCAGCATTGTTATATTTGAGGATTATTTTTTCAGCCCCCTTAAATGGCTCTGTTGCCGTCTTGCGCTCATCTTTTTTATTATGTTTCCTGCCTAATGCTGATAATAATCCATCATCATCCTGCGCCAACGCAATCATAGGAATAAGGGTCAGTGCTAACAATAGTAAACGTTTCATCGTGGTAAGGTTTGTATTAAGTTAATTGGTTATAATTCACATGTTTGTGTGATCGTTGTCGCAACGCATATATACTGCGTAAACTCCTATGTCCTTTGTGGTACTTGCTGCCTATATCTAGTTACTCCAATTCGAGATTGTTATGAAGAAGAAAAAAAAGAAGACCATTAAAGGTCATCCAGATCGTCCAGCACTAGATTGGTACTTCGCTTTATTGCCTCCAGTGCCTTCTCAAAACTTATCCCCTCATCCTTAGCCTTCAGCCTGGCAACTTCATGCAACAAAACTTTTATTATAGCCCGTTCCCTGTTCAGCTTATCGCCTGCAGGAGCGGGCTTTTCAATCAGTTCGTTTTTAAATACTTCTTTTAGCTTCAATATATGCTCCTCCGTCACCTTACCGCTATTACCGGTCAGGGTGGCAAAATAATCGCTATTGTACCCAAGCAGAGGTGCTATATCTATGTTTTTATGAGTCTTCCCTTCCTCCTTTCTCTTTGCTTTTATGGTTTTAACTAATAAACGGTATTCCTCTTTAAGGTTCATTTAACAGGAGTTGTAATAATTGAAGTTTTTCTAAAACTTAGAAAAATATAATTTTTTAATTAAAAACTTAGAAAAATCTAAGTATGTTTGCATTAACAAATCAATTAACGCAATGATGAACGCAAATATAGTTAATAATCCGGCTGTCAGGATGATCCTGCTTGAATCAGGGGAAAAATCCGGTTTGCGTCGGAAGATCACCGGGCGCGGCAAGTTAAAAGCCGCTGTAGAAAAGACAGGGTTGGCTGAAGGAACCATCAAAAGGGCAATCATGGGATTCCCTGTAAAGGAACCAACAGCTATCAAACTTCGCAACTACCTCAACTCGCAGCCATGTACGTCTCCTTCAAACGCGGTGAGCAACCGGTAAAGCCGAAAAAGCCCACACGTAAGGAGCAGGTACAGGAAATGGCAAATCACCTTATAAAGAAGTGGAGATACCTCGACAGACAGGCGGCACTTAAAAAACATTCTCAAACCACTAACACTAACACCAAATGACTATCAATTTTTTCGAAACAGAATTATCTTTTCAGAAAGGCAATCCCATTAAAGTTTGCCCTGTTGTATCTGAATTTCCTGAGGGGTTTTCTTCATGGGGATTCTTCCCTGATGCAGATGGAAACGGGCATTATGACATTGGAATCCGTGTAAACATTGATGCCCCAAACGAGTATGTTGCCATTGATTGCTGTCATGAAATTAAACCAGAAAACTAACACCAAATGAAATTTAGAAAGAAACCTATCGAGATCGAAGCAATGCTGGTCACCTTCGAAAACATCTATGATGTGCAGGACTGGGCTAACAGCATAATGCCGGCAGACAAGCAGATCACCCTGTCCTTCTCAGATGATGAGGAATGGAGGGTAGACGGTCTGCTGATACCTACTAAGGAAGGGTTGATGCAGTGCTCTCTGGGAGACTACCTGATCAAGGAGCCATTCCCTACCGATGATCGCATGTTCTACCCATGCAAACCTGATATGTTTGACCTGACTTACGAACCTATAAACTAATAATACCATGAACCTCCAAAACTTCTACCAACACGAAACCTTTATCTGGTTTGCTGTATGTGTTCCGCTGATTGGATATGGCCTTTATAAGTTGATGCCTGGATTGATCCGAAACTTCATCAAGAGCTAACCATGTACGAACTCTGCTACGCTATTTGGATAGTTTACCTGAGCATAGCACTCCTTTCTTTAATCATTCAACTAATCTTTTATGAGCGTTACAACCAACGTCGCCGGTTACCGGCTGACAATAACATCTCATTGCCTACTCGGAACGATTGAGCGGTATATGGTGAATATTGAACTGGGGAAGAAGGAAGCTCATGGCATCATCACGGTAAGCAGTGACGGGAAGTATTACCTGTTGGATATCACATTCGATGTACCTACAGGATTGCAATCAATGTATCACTTCTGTAAGGGGTTGATTGCTTTAGGAGAGGATGTGCTGATCGAAGCAGTAAAGTACTACTGCGAGAATTTATACGCCGAATAAAAAAGGCCGGCATTCGCAGTGCCGACCGAAGAATTAATAACTAAAAACTTCACTACTAAATTATGAAAAATTACACACTCCCCGAAGGTAAAGTACTTGTGCTGCGCTCCTGCAAGCCAGACATGACTTCACGCAATGATTTTAAATGGCCTGAATCAGGTCCGGTTACCTGTCCTGACTGGAAGGATAATGCTGAATGCGGCTATGGACTGCATGGCTGGTTATGGGCAGACGGTGATTATGAACTTAAGTATAAGGACCATGACGCCAAGTGGCTGGTTGTAGAGGTGAATGCATCCGATGTGAGGCAGTTAAGTGGCAAGGTAAAGTTCCCTGCGGGAGAGGTGATCTTTACCGGTGCATTCAAGCCAGCATATGACCTGGTTAAAAAATGGTTTTGGATTCGTCATGCGGAAGAGTTGAAGACCATGGTAGTTGACGATCCAAATGCAACAATGAGTAATGAGAACGAGGTGAGCGTAACAACTACAAAAAACAAGTCTCACGCTTCAGCATCCGGTGACTCTGGTCACGCTTCAGCATCCGGTGACTATGGTCACGCTTCAGCATCCGGTGACTATGGTCACGCTTCAGCATCCGGTGACTATGGTCACGCTTCAGCATCCGGTACCGCTGGTCACGCTTCAGCATCCGGTTACTATGGTCACGCTTCAGCATCCGGTTACTATGGTCACGCTTCAGCATCCGGTACCGCTGGTCACGCTTCAGCATCCGGTGACTCTGGTCACGCTTCAGCATCCGGTAACTATGGTCACGCTTCAGCATCCGGTGACTATGGTCACGCTTCAGCATCCGGTTACTCTGGTCACGCTTCAGCATCCGGTAACTCTGGTCACGCTTCAGCATCCGGTAACTCTGGTCACGCTTCGGCATCCGGTGACTATGGTCACGCTTCAGCATCCGGTGACTCTGGTCACGCTTCAGCATCCGGTTACTATGGTCACGCTTCAGCATCCGGTTACTCTGGTCACGCTTCAGCATCCGGTTACTCTGGTCACGCTTCAGCATCCGGTTACTCTGGTCACGCTTCAGCATCCGGTGACTATGGTCACGCTTCAGCATCCGGTGACTATGGTCACGCTTCAGCATCCGGTACCGCTGGTCACGCTTCAGCATCCGGTTACTATGGTCACGCTGTTGTACTTGGACTCGTCGGGAAAGCGAAATGTGGTGTGAACGGTGCCCTTATCCTTACATATTATGACAAGGTCGCAAACCGACGCAGGCACGTGGTAGGATATGCTGGTGAGAACGGCATTGAGGCAGGTAAGTGGTATTGCCTGAACGATAAAAACGAATTCGAAGAGACTACAGTTGCGTAGTAACGTTTCATAGGGGTTATGTTAGTGTAATACGCCGGGGCTGCTCTCGGTTCCGGCTTTTAAATTAAGTATTTATGAAGGGTATTGTTAAGGTTATTGTTAATGGAAAAGAGGCCACTCTTCGTTACGATAATCCTGGTGATAGAAGACATAAAACTACGCTTTTACTTAACAGGCTTCAATCAACATTATTCAGTGATATCATCATTTGTTACATACCAAATTATGTTCATGACTACAAGGAAGCAGACAAAGGCGGGTATAGCCGGTGGAAGGCTAGTCAGGTATTCCTCCGGATCTACTATGAGATGCGAGATAAGGTCAGTAAAGACAAAAAGTGCCCTAAAAAGCGAGCTACTGTCAATAGCAGGACTGGTCGTTTTTATCTGTATGGTCTTGATAATGATTTGGCTGTTTAAACACATCAATTTATGAAAAGCATTTTTCACAATCCTGATAATCAGCAGATCAACTTTCTTGACAAGCGGTATTACACGAAAGATAATGTAAACTATTATCCATCTGTAACAACCGTATTGGAAGCACTGCCAAAAGGATGGGCGTTAGAGCAATGGAAGAAAGATCTCGGCCATAACGCTGACCTGGTATTGGAACGCGCAGCGAAGGAGGGATCAAATGTACATGATGCCATTGAGTCATATCTGGGAGGTGCTGAGGTACGCTGGCAGGATGAGAAGACAGGCAACTCTTACAACCTGACTGAATGGACATCTATTCTCCGCTTCGTTGATTTCTGGGAGACATATCAGCCTGAGTTGATTGCAAATGAAATGAATATCATTTCTGACACCTACAGGCTCGGAGGCACCATTGATATTGTCTGCCGGATTGCTGGCCAGTTGTGGTTGATAGACGCCAAAACAAGCAACTCTATTTATGACAGCATGGAGTTGCAGTTATCTGCTTACGCTACGATGTGGAATGAGGTCGCTCCTGAGAAAATTGAGCGTACTGGTATTCTTCACCTGAAGGCGCAAACAAGGGGCGCTGATAAGACAGGTAAGAAAATACAGGGTTTAGGGTGGCAATTAAAAGAGTTTGACCGTCACTACTCACAGGCATGGCAATCATTTCAGCTACTACGAGGGGTTTGGGATGAATGCAATCCAGACTACAAGCCTGCTAATCTCACCCTGCCAGACCGGGTAAAATTAAAACGCACTGCATAGCTATTATTTAATCTTCTAATATTTATAACATGGGTTTAGTTCAAAAAGCGCAAAAGACATTTCTTACTATCAATGGTAATGGTAAAATCGCGCAACGCCTCAAACAGCCTGTTGATGGCTGTATTACCCGTCAGATAAAAGAAGGGAAAACTATTTACGAAAATCAGTTTGACGGCATCGAAGGCCGAATTACCAACCTTTACTTCAACACTCATGAAGAGTACGGCCGGTTTTTCAATGTCGTTATCGACAATGAGTATGTGCTGCAACTCAATGCAGGTAACAGGTACTACTATTCTTTTGTATTTGCACTGCCAAATGTTGATTTCAGTAAGCCTGTTAAACTCACACCTTGGAGAAAGGAGGTTGAAGGTAAAGCAAAGATGTCTCTTTACGTGAATCAGGGAGGGGACAAATCAATTGAGTGGTTCTTCACCAGAGAGAATAACCATGGCATGCCAGACATGGTTAAAATCAAAGTAAAGGGCAAGGAGACGTGGGACGACTCAGCACGTCAGGAGTGGCTGGAAAAGTATCTGCAGGAGAATATCTTCCCTGCTCTCGTTAATGCTGGCGCATCCACAGTAGATACTGGCATAGAGGCGGCAGCGGATGATAAAGATGGACTACCGTTCTAACAATAAAAAGATCTGTAATGCAGCTTCGCGATTACCAATTACAGTTATCAGCACAAGGCCGTGACATATTGTTGCAGCACGGCCTTGTGTACTACAGCATGGAGGTAAGGACCGGGAAAAGTCTTACGGCCTTACATACCGCCAGCCTGCTACCTGCTATAAAAGATGTCCTGTTCGTGACAAAGAAGAAGGCTATTCAAAGTATCTGTGATGACTATGACAAGCTTGCACCGACTTATATGATCGATGTGATAAACTTTGAGGTGCTGCATCAGGTGCGAAAAGAATACCAGGTTATTATTATCGACGAGGCTCATACGTGTGGCGCCTTCCCCTCTGTACCTGAGAGAGTAAAGCAGTTGAAGGAACTCTGCCGCGGTAAATATGTGATCTTTTTGTCCGGTACCCCAACGCCAGAAAGCTATAGCCAGTTGTTCCACCAGTTGAGCATCAGCGATCGTGGGCCATGGAAAGACCACAAGACATTCTATGCATGGGCAAAGGCTGGTTATGTGACTGTGAAGAAGCGCTATGTGTACAACAGGGAGTTCAACGATTATAGTAATGCCAATGTGGAGCAGATCAGGCAGGATACAAGTCATCTGTTCGTATCATACTCACAGGAGCAGGCCGGTTTTGAGCAATTCGTCCAGGAAGAAGTTATCAGGGTGAAGATGTCTGATGCTACCTATAAGCTGGCAGAGAGAATAATTAAGGACAAGGTTTATATAGGTCGGTCCGGTGAGCAGGTGATCGCAGATACGGCTGTTAAGGTTATGCAGAAGTGCCACCAAATTTACTCAGGCACAGTTAAGCTGGAAGGTGGCGAAGCTATCACATTTGATGATACCAAAGTTAAATGTATCCAGCAGCGTTTTGCCGGGCAGAAGATTGCCATCTTCTACAAGTTCATCGCTGAGGGCATGATGCTTAAGCTGGCATTTGCTGGTAAATGGACTGATAGTCCGGAGGAGTTTAATGCGAGCGATGACCTGGTATTTATCAGCCAGGTGGTAAGCGGCAGGGAAGGCGTTAATCTAAGTACTGCTGATGCACTGGTGATGTTCAATATTGACTTTAGTGCGGTAAGCTACTGGCAGGTGCGGGCACGTATGCAGGCGAAGGACAGGCAGAAAGAAGCCATCGTTTACTGGTTATTCGCTGAAGGCGGCATTGAAGAAAAAATCTACAACGTGGTTTATGAAAAAAGAGACTACACGCTCAGCTACTTCAAAAAGGATTTCGGAATCCAAGGTACAATCGGACATAATAAAGTGGCTGAAGAAAAACGGGTGGTTCGTATTGAAGATAATACAACTATCAGCAAACGGGTATCCTGACATCTACACCTATAAAGCCGGGCGGACCATCTGGTTTGAGTGTAAGCGCCCGGGAGAAGAGTCTGACCCGTTACAGGTAGTAAGGCAGCAGGAATTGAGGGCGGTGGGGATGGAAGCATACGAAGTAGATAACCTTGACAAAGTAAAGAGTATATGTCTGAATTATTAAAAGCAGCAGCAAAATACAAGCAACTCGGAATATCCAGTATTGCCACAGATGCCAATAAACGCAGCGTTTTATCCTGGAAGAAGTTTCAGGAAGCGTTACCAGAAGATGCGGATCTGAACGAAATGTTTTCCAATAAGAAAACAGAAGGTATTGCCGTCATCTGTGGTGCTGTATCTGGCAGCCTGGAAGTGATTGATGTCGATTGTAAGTATGATCTCACCGGCTCTTTGTTTGAAGACTTCATGCAGCTGATTGTTGATGATTGCCCGGAGATCGCTGGTAAGCTGGTAATTGCTACCACCAAAGGCGGCGGGTATCATATCTACTACCGATGCGAAACCATTGCCGGAAACCTGAAGTTGGCCAGGAGGGAGACTACTGCGGAAGAGAGAGTAGACAACCCTCATGAGAAGGTAAAGGTGCTGATCGAAACGAGAGGGGAAGGTGGATATGTTATTGCCAGTCCTACTCCTGGTTACAAGTTTACTTCTGGCAATCCTACCACGATCCCAGCCATCTCCCCTGAGCAAAGAGAAGCCATCTTTGAGATAGCCCGCTCTTTTAATCAATACATTGAGCAGATAACTCACGCTCCCCATTATGTCGAGCAGAGGGCATATAGCAAAAGCCCCTTTCAGGACTTCAATGAACGCGGTGATATCATTGGCTTACTGCAAAAGCATGGATGGATAATAGTAGGCCAGAAGGGAGCAAAGACCATCTTCAAGCGTCCGGGCAATACCACATCAAGAACCAGCGGAGACTGGAACAGCGATCTTGGATTTTTCTCTGTATTCACCACTTCCAGCCAATTCGAACCAATGAAGGGCTATAGGCCGGCTGCAGTATATGCAATGCTGGAATGTAATAATGACTTCAAGGAGGCGGCTAAAAAGCTGATTGCCGAAGGGTTTGGTGAGCCTTATAAGAAGGTCAGCAAAGACGTTAAGAAGTTTATCCGGAAGGCCAAGGAGGACGGACTGGAGGGGGAGCAGTTACAGGCTAAGGTGTCGTCTAAGTTTAACCTTAGCCTGGATGATGCACGTACCAGTATTGCAGCCATGGACAGAGAGGAAGATGCAGAGGATAAGGAGTTTTGGCACTGGAACATGGAAGATGAGAAGTTGTCTATCATTTACACCAGATTCGTAAGGTTCCTTCAGGATAATGGATTCGGCCTATATTTCTACGACAAATCCTCTCCTATATTCAAGGTGGTACATAACGACTGTGGCCGGCTGGAAGAGGCAACTACCGAGCGCATAAAGAAGTTTACTCAGGAGTATGTTACCGGTTACGACCTGCGCGGGGTAGAGTTTACACAGGAACAGTTGCTGGAGATGATCTATAAGAATAATAACCTTTTTAGTGATGCCCTGTTTGAGTTCCTGCAGCCTGTAAATCTTGACTTCCTGCGTGATAGTAAGGACACCTGCTATTTCCCTTTCAGGAATGGCGTCATAGAGATAAATAAGGAAGGCTTTCAGCTGCGCACTTATGGCCAGGTGAATAAGGTGATCTGGCGTAATGACATTATAAACTTCAATGTAGACATCGATCTGTCTGACGACTTCGATTGCGAATACTCTGACTTCATCGGAAAGATCTGTAACAACGATGCCAACAGGATACTATCATGCTGCTCCATCATTGGATACATGCTGCATAAATATAAACACCCGGCAAAGGCATTTGCTGTCATCCTGGGGGAAGAGACAGAGGACGAGGCGAAAGGAGGTGGTACTGGTAAGGGCATATTTGTGAAGGCGCTGGAGAAAATGCTGAATGTGGAGACTATTGACGGTAAGAACTTTAAGCCGGATAAGTCGTTTGCCTACCAGCGCGTGAAGCTGGAAACGAAGTTGATCGTTATCCAGGATGCAGAGAAGTCCTTCGACTTCAAGAAGTTCTACTCCATCATCACTGAAGGGTTGACCATCGAGAAGAAGAACAAAGACGAGCTGTACATCTCCTATGCAGACAGCCCGAAGATAATGGTCACCACAAACTACACTATATCTGATGATGGGAATCACGCCAAGCGCCGTCAGAAGGTGGTGGAGTTTTCCAACTACTTCAGCCCGAACAATACCCCGCTGGATGAATACGGGCACCTGTTGTTTGAGGATTGGGAAGCGGACGAATGGAACCGCTTTTACAACTTCATGTTTTATTGTGTCCGCCTGTATCTGAAGCAGGGCATCATCGACCTTCAGCAGGGCGATAATTATCGGCGCAAGAAGATTAAGGTACAATTCGGAGAGGAGTTTATGGATTGGTTTGAAGAGTACTCTGGGAATGGGTGCGCTCAGTGGAAGGAGGTGACATCTATGTACTCTGAGTTTCTAGGAGTGAATGGTTTTGAACGAAAGGACTATAGTCAGAAGCGATTTAAGAAGGGGTTGCAGACTGCTGCGGAGAACTTTGGGTATACACTGGAGACGAAGAAGAATAGCCAGAACGCAGGAAAGTATGAATCTCGCTTACTCAAACCAGCCTAAATACCATATTCTATACCACAATACCACATTTTTTACCCATTTCTACTTTACTACCCCCCTATAAAAAATCGCGAAAAAGCAGGAGGGGGTTGTTTTGAAAAATGATATGGTATATATGGTATCTGAGCCACAGTATTGAGTTTGATATGGTATGTGGATATGGTATTAACTGGTATATATGGTACATGAAATAATTAGGTTAAAATGATATAATCATGGACTTACTCATCCGATTCACAGATCAGTCACCCAACTACACGTACGGGGTTGAGTTCGGGAGGATACTGGCAAAGATGGAATGTGGTATCCCTGTCATTTCAAATGCAGGATTCCCCGTTCGAGAAGAGAATAGGCAGGTATTGATTGATGCATGTACGGCCTACGGATACATACCTGCATTTCAAGAGTGCCAATGTGATGGCTGGCTGGAGTTCACAGCAACAAAATCAGAGGTAGCAAATTAAAACCACGCCGGCTCTGGTCACCGGTACAACATGACATACGAAGAACGTTTACAGCATTATGCGCAGATGCATGCTAATGATTTCAACGCTGCCGGTTATAGATTATACGCCGGGGCGATGCCAGAAACAAGGAATCCAACAGATGGTGATATGATGAGTCAAGCAGAAGTAACGATTGCCGCCGTGGCTGAAGGGATACGGAATTTTAACAAAATGCATATCCCTGACTATATGGAAGAAGGAGAACCTATTCCTGATTCATGTATAGAAGAGTATTTAATCGAAAACGGCTACGTGCCTAAACCTTAAATTATTAAATCATGGAATGGATAAAAGTTGAAAGTAGTGTTAATTGGAAGCGGATAAATTACTATATATCATATCTTTTGCTTCATGATGATGGTAGTATGAGTATAGGTTACCCATATGAGCACGAACATGTTGAAGGTGCTGGGTTAATGCTAGAGGGAATTGGACATCCCAAAATGTCAGTTACTCACTACATGGAGCTTCCTGCTTATCCTGATGGAGTTGATTTTATTTAAAAATTTAAACCGGCAACCGGGCCGTTATCGCGGAAAAGGAGGGGGGAAGATGATTAGGACAAAGGCAATTCTTAAAGCATTGTATTTCGGCATAATGCCATACTGGGTATATGAAGATGTGAGACACTATGATTGTTCATACTGGCAACACTTGGCGATAAATATTCAGTATGCCTGGCGCTGGGTTACATATTCTGAATACGAATCAGACAGACAATTTGAATTAAAAACAAATAACAACGGCAAGGAGGCCGGGAGTATGAAAGTTAAATTCATATTAGCATGGTATGACCTGTGGGTAGGCTGTTACTGGGATAAAAAACGGAAGTGGCTTTACATACTTCCACTGCCATGCATCGGTATAATTTTACAGTTTAAACAAGTTCATTGGGTAGATGATAATTACGGATGAACCATTTAAAGGTAAATCCTTGTTATTTCTGAAAAATTATTGTATATCTTTGTATCGGCTCCCGACTCTCTCCACCTGACTTTAAGCCGACTTAATCTCACTACTTTATGATCAAAGGAATTAACGTGACCGATAAGAACGGTCAGATCAACGTGGGCATTAACGTCAACGACTTCATTAACTCTTTAAAGGAATTGCCTGAGCGGAATGGTTGGGTAAATATATTACTCACCCCTCTTAAAAAGCAACATCCTAAGGGTTATACTCATCACATCAGGCCAGAAACGAAAAAGCCTATATGAGCCAGGAATTAAGAGATGCGCATGGTAGATTTTTACAGGGCAATCAGTTCAGCCGGAAGACACCGGAGGAAATGGATATCCTTGTGGAAAACTATTGTGCGCATCGTGCGTTAGGCCTTGACAAGGAATCATTCACGGAATGCGATTACCGGACCATTGAGAAAAACGCTACGGATTTGCAGACTGAAAAAATCCGGGAGGCCAATGCTAAGGGATGGGCGGTCTGGGAGAATATCCTACGTCTGGTTACACTGGGGCAGAATGTTAGGCTACCTGATGGAACGACGATTATTGCAGCTGACTGTAATCCTACACTTCTCATATTCACCATTAAGAGTAAGATGCGATCAGTATATGGGGAAAAGGTGGAACAGGCCATTAAGGTAGAAGAGCCAGATACTATAGACTATTCAAAACTGAGTGATGGAGCTTTACAGGAAATCATCAATGCCAGTGGTAAGGGCTGACCCTTATAAGGCTCTGGGGGAAGCGTGCAGGCGGCGATTTTATCGCTTCTTCATTGAATTCTGGGAGACAATTGAGGCCGTTGATCTTATACCTAATTGGCACATTGAATATATATGTGATCAGCTGCAGGAGATCTATGAAATATGGGAAAAAGGTCAGTCGCAGGATGATTGCCTTATCAACGTCCCCCCAGGTTCAAGTAAGAGCACTATGATAACTCAGTTATATCCTGCGTGGTTATGGGTTAGAAACAGGTCAGTTCGGATAATCAGCAGTAGCTATGCTGGCGACCTGGCCACTGCTCATGCTGTTAAGTCAAGAGACTGCCTGAAGTCAGATAAATTTAAGAAGTGCTTCCCTGATCATATCGAATTTAAGGACGATACTGATGGGAAAACACACTACAAGAATACTGAAAAAGGTGAACGTTTTGTAACCAGTGTAGGGGGAAGGGTAACCGGTATGCACGGTGATTTTATCATTATTGATGATCCAATAAATCCAGAAGAAGCGGCTAGTGAGGCGGAGTTGAAGAAAGCATCCCGTTTTGTTGGGCGTACCCTTTCCACCAGGAAGACGAATAAGAAGCGGTCCGTTACTATCATGGTTATGCAGCGTCTGCATGAGTCAGACCCTGCAGGAGAATGGCTAGCAAAGAAGAAGCTAAGACATATCTGTCTGCCTGGTGAATTAAGCAGTAATGTAAAGCCGGTAGAGCTAAAGGAGAAGTACATAGACGGTCTTATGGATATAAACCGTTTAGATCATACGGCTCTCAGTAAATTGAAGATTGATTTGGGTAGCTATGGTTATGCTGGACAGATACAACAGACACCAGCTCCTGAGGGTGGCGGAATCTGGCAAAAGTGGTTTATACCGATCAACGATGCTGTATTCCCTGAACCCGAGCAAATGCGGGACTATGGAACTGACTGGGATACAGCCTACACAGATAAGCAGAAGAATGACGCCAGCGCCTATTGCACATCTGGCAAGATTGGCCCCAGGATATTCATAGATAAACTGGGATTTGGTAGAATGGAATTCCCTGCATTGATCAGGTACATGAAGTTACGGCCAGCTCCTCACTATGTAGAGGCTAAAGCCAGTGGTAAGAGTGTGGCGCAGGTATTTAATGACAATGGGATACCTGCTATTGAGGTGCAGGTAGTAGGTGGTGATAAGGTTGCCCGTACTAAGATGGCAACACCACCTGTAGAGGCTGGGCTTGTATGCATTCGCAGGAGTTTATTGGACACGCTTTACAATGATTCAGAACAGGGGCTATTGTTCTTTCCGAATGGTAAGCATGATGATTTAAACGATGCTGTAGTTCAGGCAATACAAAGACATTCTCAACCACAAAAGGAGTGGTGGTAATATATAACAGATCGGCTTCCGACTATAAGCCATGACTTAAGCCGGTGCAAAATGCACCGAATGAATTTATTTAACCGATTGAAATACGCTGTTACCGGCCGGCTACCATACGGTAATCAAGGCATAGCCAACATTGGCGGGCAGCTTATAAATAACTTCCAGAATACAAGGGACTACGTACAGAATGGGTATTCAGGCAATGCTGTTGTCTACAGTATCATATCTTTCGCGGCCCGTAAGTTCGCCACTGTACCAGTTTATCTATATCAGGTACAGGACGAGGCCAGTTTTAAGCGGTATAAGGCGCTTTTGGGATCCGGCCAGCCAACTACAAAGGCAGCAATTGCAGAGGCCCTGAAGGTCCGGAAAAAGGCCTTAAAGGCAGTAGAGAGTCATCCACTCATTGATTTGTTGAAACGACCCAACCCCACCCAGGGGGGCGCTGCTTTCCTTGAAAATCTTTATGGATTTAAACTGATCACTGGTGCTGGCACTGCATGGGCGAACCGTGGCGGGCAAGAAGACGGCGAACCGTTGGAACTTTGGTGCCTTCCCAGTCAGGATATTACTATTAAGTGTCAGCGTCCAGATTTCCTTGTGCCCGTTGGCTATGTACTCAATGATGGCTATATAGCTAACCTACGTAAAGAAGATGTGCTTTACTGGAAGTACTGGAACCCCAACTGGTCCACTAACGGGGCTCACCTTTATGGCCTTGCTCCATTAAAGGCTGGTGCTATGGTGGCAAATGAAAGGGCAAAGGCCGACCGGACCAGTGCCACTATGATGCAGAATCAGGGTAGTAAAGGTGTCCTGTTTGGAAAAGGGGACAAAGGCATGAGCACTGAGCAGCGCGATAAACTACAGGACCGAATAGACGAAGAGGTGAATGGTGGAAAGAACGCAGGCAGGGTTGCGTTGGCAAATACTGACCTTGGATATATAGATCTTGGCAGGTCGTCAAGTGATCTCGGCTTAGAATCTGCTAAGAGATTAAGTAAAGAGGATTTGTGTAATGTGTTTGGTGTCCCTTTGGTTATACTGGATCCATCCAATAGCACATTGGCAAACCTCGAATCAAGCATGAAGTCTTTTGTCACCAATAAGATCATCCCTGAATGGTGTGGGTTACGTGATGACTTGAATGCATGGCTTATTCCAATGTATAAATCATCTGGCAAGTTATGGCTGGAGCCTGACTTCTCTGCATTACCAGAGATGCAGGAGGATCTGGAAAAGCAGGTGAACGCTCTATCTAAGTTGTGGCAGCTGACACCCAATCAGGTATTGGATCACCTTGGGTGGGAGACGAATAAGAACGACGAAAATATGAACAAGGTATACATCCCTGCCAGTATGATCCCACTTGACCAGCTGAATGCCATGGGGCAGGATATCAGTACCGACGTGGCAAAATTGACCGAAACTGGATTTATTGACTATAAATAACTTCATATGACATGGTTGTATTTCGTTAATTTCTTTTTTCTACAGTGGTTCTTTATCAGATTAACCAAAGAAATAGACGACAAAGGTGTTATACTTAGATGGGGGATTCATGGTTTTATTGTTCCCTTATCTGGTTGGCGGAGTAATTTTATTTACTGGGGTAAATGGTTTATATGGCTATGACAGACGCAGAAGCATGGCACCAGTTTAAGATATTCCAGCAGACCCATGAGACAAGGTATGCAAAGAAGTGGTACCAGTTAATTAGGAAGCAGGCTAAGGTTGTTGCAGATCATTTATTGCAGCATGGAGCTGATAAGACAGTGCTCATGATAAATCTGCTTATCCGCGAAGATGATACCTCTAAGCTACTACGTAGTCTGTACCGTAACGTAGGGTCTGCCTGGGCGCAGATTGAGTCAGGAAATATTGAACAGTATACAAAGTCATGGAACCAGCCGGTTAGAATGAAGTTCTTCGGCTTTGACAGCGTATGGGAAGGACTTTTGGATATATTCTTTGCTGCTAAAGGGGGTGAGAAAATTACCAGCATTACAGACACCACCAGGCGCTGGCTGATATCGTTGATCCAACGAGGCAGAGAGCAGGAGCTTGGGCCGGAACAAATAGCCCGGTCAATGACCAGTGATAAGGCAATACCACTTGCCCGTGCAAGGGTAATTTCCCGCACTGAGACGGTAGCGGCTGCAAATTTCGGGGGTGTCACAGCAGCTAGGCAGAGTAAGTTGAAGATGAACAAGCGCTGGGTGAATGCACGGGATAGTCGGGTAAGGGAATTACATAGAGATGGTGGAAGCGGAGTAGGAGGTGAAGTTGTGCCACTGGATCAGCCATTCAGTAATGGGTTAATGCACCCTGGCGATCCAAACGGATCAGCAAAACAAGTAATTCAGTGTCGTTGTGTTGCCAGTATGCGACCTGTAAGAGATGAAAATGGAATGCCGGTTCTTAATTAAGTGATTAATATAATCGTTAATGCTATGACACTTGATGACATTATTAAAAAGGCTATCCCTATTGCAAAGGATGAGTGTAAGATAAGGAAGGCTATGAAAGAAAACTTAAGACTTGAAGTGAAGAAAGACCTTATAGCCTTGATCACTGCTAACTTTGAGCCTAAGAAAAAAGCAGAATAATTATTTGGCGAATAGAAATAATTGCTACTTTTGTATCGTATGGCAGAAAAGCGCAGACTTACACCGCGCGACGAGAAAGCCAGAATCGACTTACCACCTGACTTATCTGACAAATCACTTCGCAAAGAGAAAATAACGACTAACGCACCTGTACCAACACAGGGAAAGATAAGCCATGCGCATTTACCTGCAGCGCATGAAAAAGATAATCCAGTACAAAACGATTAAAGACGGTCTGAAAGATCTCGATACGACATCTCGTACCGTTAAAATTGCTATTGCCAGTTTTGGTGATAAGAATCTGGACCGGGATAAAGATATCCTATTAAGCACTGCCGTTACTAAAACTATCAAAGAACGCGGCCCCCAAGGGACGAATGAAATATGGCATCTTGCCGACCACTGGTATGACCTGAATCATGCGTTATCTAAATTCTCCGAACTCTATGTTGAAGGAGAATACCTAATAGGTGTTTCAACAATCTCTAAAACTACCATGGGGAACAACGTGCTTGAATTGTATGGCGATGGTCATATCAATCAGCATTCTATTGGATTTTCAGTGTTAGTCGAAGAGTATCACAAAGAGGGGGAATACAATCTGCTGAAGGAGATCGCCCTGTGGGAAGGCTCTTCAGTACTATGGGGGGCAAACCCTAACACTCCTACTATGGGGGTGCAAAAATCAATGAACAAGGAAGAGGCATTTGGCATGCTCAATCGTCTGACCAAAAGCTTGCGTAACGGTACCTATACCGACGATATGTTCTCCTTGTTCGAACTACAATGCAAACAATTACAGCAATATATCAACGACCTCGAAGAAAAATCCACTGCGCCGGCACAGACCACGCAGCCGGATACGAAAGCATTTGATTACTCCGCTGTTTTGTCTGGAATCAAATCTATTTCACAAATCGTAAAAAACTAATTGCTATATGTTCAGAAGGTTATATGCCATGAACTTCTTTTACCGTGATCCAAAGGCTGAAGGAGCCGGTGGAGCCGAAGCTGTCACCAAATCTTTAGGTGAGCTTAAAACAGTCATTGAGGAAGGGCAGAAGAAAACCGGCACCGAAATCAAAGGAGTTCAGGACGCAGTAACAGAGGTGAAGACTTCTGTTGAATCTGTGAAGACAGAAGTTCAGGTAATCAAAGACGAACAAGATCGCCAGCGTGATGCACTCAAGGAAATGAAGGCAGCAAAAGGTCGTCAGGGTGGCGATCCAGAAAGAAAAAGTTTTGCCACCGTGCTGAAAGACGCTATGACAGAGCATACCGATGATCTGGAAAAAATGGCTCGTGGTGATAAGGGCCGCGCAAAATCTCTCACCATCGAATTGAAGGCTGTAGGTGATATTACCACTGGTAATGTAACTGGTGGCACTGCCTGGGGGCAGATTATCCGTCCTGGTATCATAGAACAACCTAAACGCAAGGTTCACGTTCGCCAATTGGTTCCGACCGGTACCATCGGAGCGGGGACTGAGTTTGTGTTCATGAGGGACAACGGCGGAGAAGGCGCACCAGCACCTGCGGCTGAAGGTGACCTGAAATCACAGCTGGATCTGGATCTGGTAGAAGACTCTGTGAAGATTGAAACAATCGCGGCATGGTGTGGCATTACCCGCAAGGCGATGAATAACATCCCTGGTATGATCTCCTTCATGCAATCCCGCCTGCCAGAATTGCTGTTACGTGAAGAAGACCGGCAATTTCTTACCGGAAACGGTGTATCTCCTAATTTGAAAGGTATCCTCACTGATGGCAACTACACCGCTGCTGACACTTCTGCTACTGTTCTGGTAGAACAGATCATTGACTCCATTGCACAGCTGGAAGACGAGGAAGAAAGGGAAGCAGATGGCATCCTGATTCGTCCTCGGGAGTATTACAGCTTCTTCAAACAGAAGGCTACCGGATCCGGTGAGTACGACCTGCCTAAGAATGTCACATTCGTTAACGGCGTACTGTACATCAGCGGAATCCCTGTTTATGCATCTACTGCAATGAACAAGGACTTTGCAGGTAACCAGATGAATAAGTTCATCGTAGGCGACTGGACAATGGGCGCACAACTGCTCTTCCAGGAAGACATGCGTATCGAGATCAGCGAGCATGATGTCGATAACTTCCGCCGCAACAAATACACCATTCGTATTGAAGAAACCGTCGCCCTCCCTGTGTATGGCGATAACTACTTCATTGCTGGTGATGTTGCTGCTGAACCTGCATAATCCATATCCTTCATTAGGGGCGGCCAGTAACCGCCCTGCATTCAACCTTTCTTCAGATGAAAAATTTACTCTTCATACTGGCCTTTATGATCGGCCTATCTTTTACTGCATCTGCTCAGACGGACCTGCTGTCTCAGTACAGTAAGACAATTGATACGGTGACTAACACTGGCACCAAGTATCTGACCATTCCTACACCTTACAATGTCTCTTACAAGACATGGGAGGTTGCAGTGAGTTACACCAAGATCAGTGGAACAGTCGGAGGTACCGCTACTGTTGAATACAGTATCGACGGCTCAAACTTTTACAGCCTTAAGCGGGACAGTGTTTACACTGCTACAGATGTAGCCGGCCAGACACTTGGATGGCGAATTGTTGATCCTGGTGCTAAATATATACGAGTGAAAGCTACCGGCACGGGTACCATGTCAGCGCAGATCAAGGCGAAAGTATACGGGAGACAATAAAACACTTCCTTATGAAAGTGACTGTAATAAAGCGGTTTCGTGATCGACTAAGCGATGACGTAAGGGAAAGAGGGCAAATACTGGAATTGAATGAAGACAGAGCAACTGAATTATCCAATAAGGGGTTTGTAAGCGTTTTGTCTGATGCTCAAAATCCGGTAGCTAATCCTCCAGTGCAAACCACTAAACCAGAAAAGTCTTCCAAGAAGAAAAAGTAAGTAATGCTACGGACAAGGACAAAGGATATTACCGTATTGACTGATGTTGCCAGCGAACCTGTAACACTTCAGGAGGCCAAAGACTTCCTGAAGGTTAGTTACAGTGACGATGACGATATTATTACTGGTATGATCACAGCGGCCAGGCAATTGCTGGAAAAGCAGCTGAATATATCCTTTGCTCCTAAATCATTACAAGCAACATTCTCCTTGGGAGATTGCTCAGAGTACGTTATCCCATACGGTCCTGTTACTGAGGTAACAGAGGTGAAGTTCAGGTATGAATGGGACGATACCATGAATATTACCACAACAAAATACACTGTTGAAGGGCAAACATTCAGAGGCCAGGAAGGATATTATACGATCAAATACGATGCTGGTTATGCTAACTGTCCTGATGCAATCAGGCAGGGGATATTGAAACAAGTAGCCTGGATGTATGAGAATCGTGGTGATTCTACCGGTGCAGGGCAGGTCAATCCTGATGTGCTTTATATGTTATCAGGGTACAATCAAAACTCCTGGATATGATAGGGCAGATGCGACAAAAGATCACGATTCAATCACCGGTTAGCACAGCTGTAGGTGGTGGCGGAGTTGAAACTACGTATACTGAAGTTCTAACTGACTGGGTAGAGGCAAGACCTCTGTCATCTTCCCGGGAGTTATCGGAGTATCAAACTGTCATTAAGAATGGATACAGGTTTACGATCAGATACCGTAATGGATTTACACCTGACAAAAGCATGCTGATTGTTTACAAGGGGAAAAATTATACCGTAAACAGCATAGAACAGGTTGAAGAAAGACAAAAATACTGGCGAATTGTAGGTGTAGAAAAGTCATAGCTATGGCAGATGGTTTTAGAGTCAATCTTCAAGGCATGAGGGAACTAAGGGGCCTGATAAATGAACTGAGATCAGTTATGCCACAGGCTAAGGCGTTGACAGAAGCTGCAGCATATGATATTAACGATGACGCTATCAGTAACATCCAGTCGAATGGCAGTATAGATCTCGGCGCCGGCGGTGGACTGTTATCTCATCAGTTTGTGAAGGTCCTGAACCCATACACATTTGAAGTGGGTAACTCGGCTAAATGGGCACCTTTTGTAGAGTGGGGTACAGGTAAGCAAGTAAAAGTGCCTGCAGAACTTCAATCATACGCCAATCAGTTCAAAGGTCCGTATCCGGGCACATGGGACGAATTTGAGGAGAATATAGAGGCTTGGTTGGGTAGACACGGCATTGACAAGAGTAAAAAGTACATGTTGATGAATGCCATATTAGAACGGGGCCTAAAAGCTAAGCCATTTCTCTGGCCGGCATACCAGAAAAATAAAGCGAAACTGATCGCTCAGATTAAATCACTACTGAGATAATGAAAGATCCATCATATGCAATACGAGATGCTTATTACCTATTACTAAATGGTAATCTGACCCATAAGGGTAATCCTGTGCCAGTGTATGATGCGTCAGCTGCAAGATATGCAATAGCACCTTATGTCATCCTTGGAGAGCAGACGATGGTGCAGAGGGAGAACAAATGTGATTTTAACAGCGAGTGCAGCATTATTCTGATTGTGGTTACTGCTTTTCCTGCAGGCGATCCCGGAAACAAGAAATACGCTGATGATATCGCCAATCAAGTGACGAGTATCATAATGCAGGCACCAAAAACAAACAACATTGACTTATCTCCCGACTTTATCTGCCAGAACACCCGATTGGATGGTTCAAACAGCAGCACAAGCCAGGACGAAACATATAAGTACGTAGAAAAAGCAATCCGTTTTACTCATATCATAAAAGAGCTATAAAATGGCAGAAAGGAATATAGTGGGCACATACGCCCTTTCCATTAAATCCGGGGCAACATTTGTCTTGCTTGTCTGTGAGACAGACGACACTTTTGATCGTAGCAGGGATAGCATCGATGCTGCATCAAAATGCGATCCCGGTAAAAAGGTGCCCAACCCAACCATTACATATGAAGTGACTGGATCCGCTCAGGTCTTATTGAGTGACGGTGAGGGCTTCACTACAAAAGCATCCGAAGCAGAAGTAGATGCCCTGTTCCGTAATATGACGGTGTTTGACTGGAAACTCGGTCCCCTCTCAGGTAATCCAGTTCCAGGTGATGTGACATACTCTGGTTCTGGCTTCTTCTCAAAACTTAGCACGTCATACCCTACCGCGGAGGTGGCAAAATTTGATTTTACCATCACTGGTACAGGAAGCTACACCCAAACCATAGAACCTGAAGCATGAGCAGCGGAATAATTGAATTGGAATTAGGCGGGAAGGCGCGTACACTCCGCTTCAATAACTGGCAGAAGGAAGCCTTGGGTAAGATTGTAGGCACTGATCCATTGGAAGCAGGTCAGCTGATCTCGTCTAAACTTAATGAAAGCCCCTTACTGGTTGTATGTGATCTGGTGTACACTGGCCTTATTGGCAATTACCGGGTGCAGATGAAGGACCTGGATTTTACCCGGCAGGATGTAGCGGAGTGGATAGGTGATGCAGATAACGCCATACTGGGTAAGGTGTTTGATGCATGGCTGGATGCTTCAGGCTTGAGACAAATCTTGCCAGAGCAGCCAGATACAGAAGATTCCAAAAAAAAACGAGTTGGGAGGAAGTTAAAGACTTCGCGATAGGAGAGATGGGGTTGTTGCCTGATCAGTTTTATGCAATGACGTGGACTGATTATTCCCGGGCAGCACAGGGATACTGGCTACGCAATGCCAGGTATATGGAGGGTGTACGGCGAGGCGCATATTTTACTGTGTTGATGAATTCGGACCCGAAAAAGGCAAAGCAGGTAAAGGAAAATTCCCTGTTCCGTATAGCCACTGATCCTGTAGTCCATCGTCAGCCTCTCCAACCATTATCTAAAGAGGAATACGACGCTATTATAAAACGATATAAACTTAATTAGCATGGCGGATAATGTCGGTTTAAGTCTTGTGCTTCAGGCAAATGTGCAGCAGTTCAATGCTGCCATAAATGCCATGGAAGCGGGCAGCAACCGGGCTAATAACACCATGCAAAATCTTTCCAGTACTGCTAATTCATTCACTGGTAGTATAAGGAACGTCCCCTCTGTTGCTGCAGCTGCAAGTGCTGGTGTTAACCGGCTGGGTTCAGCAGCTGGCGGTGGACAGGGCGCCCTTTCAAGATTGTTCTCTGCTGCTCAACAGGCCATCTCTTCACTGGGAGGTGTAGGGTCTGCCGCACAAGCTGCAGGACGCCAGATGGCCCAATCTGCAAGTGGTGCAAATTCTTTTTCCGGAGCCATTGATAAGGTAGGCGGATTGATAGCGGGTGTGTTCGCTGTTGATAAGCTACTTGATTTCGGCAAAGAGGTGTTGGACGTTACTAAAAAGTACCAGGCATTTCAGGCGGTACTGACCAATACACAAGGATCCTTTCAGGCAGAGAAGTCTTTTGAACTCATTCAGGAGTATGCCAGCAAGACTCCATATCAGGTAGATGAGATCACCGGTGCATTTATCAAATTGGTAAACCGTGGGTTCACGCCTACTAAGACACAGCTTACCCAGATAGGTGACCTTGCAGCGAGCCAGGGTAAATCTTTTGACCAGCTTACTGAGGCGATTCTTGATGCACAGACAGGAGAGTTCGAACGTCTGAAGGAATTCGGCATCAAGGCCAGCCAATCTAACGACAAAGTTACTTTATCATTCCGCGATCAGACGGTTTCTGTTGAGAAGAACAGTAAGGCTGTGCGTGATGCTGTTTTATCTTTCGGGTCATTGGAGGGTGTAGCCAACTCCACGGCCGCGGTGTCTGAAACACTGGGAGGCCAAATAAGCAATCTTGGTGATAGCTGGGATCACTTCCTTAATGTTATCGGCACACGGACTGCACCGGCTCTGGCAAAGGCATTGGAACACCTGTCAAACTTTGTTACCAAGGCAGACGAGCTATTGAGCGGCGTGGAGGCAAAAACATTGGAGCAGAAGGTTAAGGAGAACGAAAATGTAAAAAACACCTTAGATAATTTTGCAAAACTCACTGCACAACAACGGCAGGAGGTATTAAATAGCCTGGAAAGATCAGCAGACCAACAGGCAACTACGATTGTTAAAGAGCTTGACCCAAGGCTGGCACGTAAAAAGGAGCTGGAGCAGTTGTTGAAAGACTCCTTTGCCGGAGATAAGGCCGCTACAGAGGAACTGGCACGAATAAATGCAGCTTTACCATCCCTGTTAAAAACAAGAGCGGCATATGATGCAAATCAGGAACTGATAAAGCTACTCAGATCACAGGATGCATCCCTAAAAAAGGCATTGCCAGATGTGGGCACCTCTTTTGGGAAAAGTGCTGAGAAGAACGGCAAAACCGTTGCCGATGTAATGAAGGCATTGAGCGCTGATTTGGCGACAATCAATGCACAGAACAGCCAGTTTGGCCTGGCACCTGATGCTTTCAAGTCTGATCAGGTAAAGGCATATCAGAAAGCCTTTGAGGATTTGATAAAGCTGGGATTAAAGCCTACGTCTCCTGAGATACAGAAAATAGCAAAGCAGATTACCTCACTGGATGATAGTATTCTGGGTGGTAAAGCTATTGGCACAAAGGTACTTCAGAACCTCGGCAAATCTGTTCAGACTACTACTGTGAAGACGCTTACAACGGATGAGCTTTATAAGCTGCTTGGTATTCCCAATGAGAGCCAGCTACAACTGGATGTAAAGATTAAGCCGAAAATAATATTTGAAAAGTCTCCTGAGCTGAATAAATCATTTGAGGATGCGCAGAAGGAGTTTAATGATAAATCAGCAAAGTTTGCCAAAGGAATAACCGATGAATCAGCAAAAACTCTCCAGGATATTGTTAATGCATTACTGCAAGATGCGGCACTCAGTACAATTGAAGGCTTAGGGGCTTCAATTGGAGAAGCACTTGTTGTTGGTGGCAATCTGATTCAAAACGCAATGAGGAGTTTTGCGTCAGTACTGGGAGGATTCTTCCAAAATCTAGGCAAGCAATTAATCATATACGCTGGAGTCCTAAAAGGATTAGAGATCGCCATTAGCAATCTTAATCCTACTGCAGCAGCTATCGCAGGTGTAGCCGCCTTCGTCGCAGGCGGCGCACTAAAAGCCTATGCATCTAAGATCCCATCCTTCGCTACAGGCGGTATCGTAACAGAACCTACCCTTGCCATGATCGGTGATAACCCTGGTCGTAAAGAAGCTGTGATCCCGTCTGAATTATGGCCCTATCTCGGAGGTGGTAATAATGTTACTGTTGGTGGCGAGTTTATTCTTCAGGGTAACAATCTTGTAGCGGTCGTTAAACGTGCAAGCCGTGAGGAGGGGCGTGTCAGATAATGGCATACGAGGTAGTGAAATATCAGATCTCCTTCCAGGATGAGCACTATGCAACACCTGCAAACTGGCGAATAGATATCCGTCCGTTTGGTGGCGTATTACCCGCAGAACCTATTGTTCTGACGCCTGCTGGTGCTCCTTTGGTATTGGAATATACCAATAGCGACGAGAGTAAACGCAGCTGGATAGTAGGTCGTAAGGCTACCATCAAGTATGTGTACACCGGGGGTGAGAATATCCCGTTGCCTACTGAGTTTTTTGATACCGATGAACGTTATCACCGGGTAGAAATATTCAAAAATGACGTGCTGGACGGTGTATATTTCATCAAACCGGATTCCGGGCAGTATGATTTCCGGTTCCCTCCGTTCGAGGTAACTCTGACAGCTGTTGATGGCCTTGCTTTTGGCAAGACCGTAAACTTCAATATGTACCAGGACGGACAATTGAAGTACGACCGCGTAACGCTATATGAAGCCATCGTGCAACGAGGTTTATATCAGACCATAGATAGTACTGTTCCGGTGAATGTCATCAATTCCCTGTACCCTTCAAATATTGAGGCTGCTCAGAAGCTATTACTCGGCAGCTATGTGCATACTGATATGTTCTATGACTTCGTGAAAGGGCCTATCAGTACATATGACATGCTGGAGTACTTCTGCATCAATTTCTATTCCCGGGTATTTATAGCAAACAATCAGGTATGGATTGTCCGGTCCTCTGACCTATACCAGGACGAGGTAGGTATTGATCAATACGTGGACAGCGCTGTTAACGCGATAACAGTTCCCAGCTTTATAAATGTTCTCGGTCCGGGAGTGGGATTGTTCGACGGTGTACCTGTTGACTTCAATGGAAATATTCGCCTGGTTCCAGCTGTGAAGAAAGCTACGTTTAAGGTGGAGTATAAATCGATCAACCGGCTGGTAAATTTTACATGGCTTGGATGGACTGGTACCGACTTCCCCGGATGGACACGCTTCGGCAATCCTCCCATTGATCGCGTAGGCACCGCAACCATTGACGACCCTTACAGGTTAGTGGTTTATAGAGATCCTGTAAACCCCAGTACTATTGAATATTTATATCAAAGTGTGGATTCTATCATGGGTAAACATGACCTATTGGAGTTCAGCTTCAAGTATAAGTTTAATGGTACGACCAATCTTACTGTATCCATAATGGCCGACGACCCTACTATAACAGGGTTCTTCCGACTGGATTCATCCGGTAGTTGGGTGTATGACTTCGGTTCCGATCCAACATATATACAGATCCAACGGTCAGGGAAGAAGCGTGATGGCTCCTTCAGCATTAAAGCAAATCCGCTATCTGCGACAAAAGAGAGCAGCCATTTCCCTAATGCGATGAGAATTCGCATATCAATCTATCTGCCTACTGGGCAGTACAACCCCGCCGGTCCAGACTATAACCCACTATTAGGCCCCCCGGAAGACGGTGTCGCTAATCCTAATGTGGAATTCTGGCCTATGAAAATTGGGGTTATCTCTACCGGCGCTACTGGTAGGGATCTTACAATAACAAATAATGCAAACTATTCACTGGAACAGGACGAAACATCTTTCCAGTTCATTGATACCGGTGAAGTAGGGCTATCAAATACATTATTTGTGTCTGCCGGCGTACCTGCGGCAACCTGGAATAGTGCTAAGGCAGGCGTTACCGCGCGTGATATCGAGGAACATATGGCCCGTGCCAACGTGGACCAATACGCTAAGAGTATAACCACGTTCGAAAGTAGCGTGTACAGTAATACCATTCAGATGTACAATGTATTCAAGGTAGACACGATACCAGGCAAACGATATATGATGCTCTCTGACTCATACAAGGTTAAAAAATGCATTCATAATGTTTTACTGGAAGAGGTGCTGCCGGAGGGCGGTGCATCAGTGACATACGTCGAAACAGATATTGAGAACGACAACTAAACAAGATGATATTAGGGCAGGATCTTATAATCAGCATAAATACTGATCAGAATAATCTGATCCCGGTGTGTCATTCAAAGACATGCTCGTTATCCCGTGACAGGGATATGCTGACTATTACCAATCCTACCACAGCAGATGAATCCTATATCCCGTCTACCAAAAGAGGGACTATCTCAGGTGATGGGTTAATGATCTACCAGGACGTTATCAATGGTGTCTCTGTGTTGGAATGGCTTGAATCTGGCGCCTTAGTGGCGTTCAAGTTCAGTACGTCTTTATCTGGCGGGTTGATTTACTCCGGCAGCATGTATATCGATCACTGGGAGATATCAGGTGAGATATCAGACATGGTTACATACTCCTTTACAGCAAAGATCAACGGAGCGCTCAAAATTGAGAAGAATGATTTTGTTAAGACGGTTTATCTATCCGATCTGTTTGGGGTACGGCTTGCCGGTTGCCCGAATCCATACCCTGTTGCGGTATTGTGGTATGACGGCTCTTTGATCGGTCTGGCTAATAATCCGGATGATGTTGTTTCACAATTCAACGGTTATGCACCTAATCTATATTACCGCCTGAGCAGCCCTGATAACAGCTGCAACTATACGATGAATATTGTATGGAATGCACCTGAGCAGCCCAACTGGGTACCGGCAGAAGCAGGAGGATTAACAGGACTTTGGACAGGGTCCGGCGACGGAGGTATTAGTCCTTCAGAGAATGGACAAGATTTAATAACACCAATTGAAGTAGAACCATGAGGCCAGATGTAACAGAAGTTGATCTCTATAGCGTCAGGGAATTACCTGATGCGGCGCCATTAACCCCTGATGGTGATTGGTATGGTGTTTTGTGTGATCCTGCCACGGGGTTGTCATATAGAGCCACTCAGGAGCTTATTGGCTCAATCATATCAAATTATCTGGGTAGTGGTGTAGTTATACCCGACCGGGTGTATAGGATTGGTGTCAGCCTGCCATCTGGTGTTACCGTGTCTGGCAATACAATCAATGACCCATACCTCGACGGAAAAGTGTTCGGCATACATCGTCGCGGCGTGGAGTTGATGGTGAAAGGAGTTGAGTGGCAAAACGATGTACCCGGTGGAGGTATTGAGTTGCTGCAGGAAGGAGATGAATTTATAGATGGTGATATTATCACGGCACAATTTCAACCACAAATCACACCGTATATCAGTACACCTGATGCTATTTCAAGGTACTCTAACGGAGTGCAGTTGATCTCAAATAACACAACACTTACCGCATCCACTTACAGGAAGCTGCTGGTAATCACGACAGGCTCCGAAATTATACTGGGATCAGACTATCCAGAGAATGTGCTATGTGCTATCCTGCAAAATAGTGTGGGTAATAAGCAGTCAACTATTACCGCTCCTACTGGACAGAGCATTGCCTTTAACGGAGGCGCGGTCCAGTCCATCTGGCTGGGTAAAAACGAGCGGATCGAACTGATACGTGCCGGCGCTACCTGGTATATCGTGAATGATTCAATGGGATATGATAGAGTGGGGCACATAGTACCTGGCCGACTTGCCGGGGCAAATCAGATCATCGCTCAGGGGCAAACTATTCTCAGGGCAGACTACCCCCGCTTAGTAGATTATTTGACCAGGTTAAATACTGCCTATGCAGGTACTGTGTTGAACGCAGCTGATTGGGCCAGCAATAAAACTCAATGGGGCTGGGGCGATGGCTCTACCACGATACAGGTACCAGATCTGCGTGGATATTTCCCCCGCTGGATTGATCTAGGGGCAAATGTAGATGTGGACAGGTACACTGCTGGCACGGGATCTAAGCCAGGGAGCAAGCAGGGCATGCAAATTCAAAGTCACAGCCATGCTGCAGGAGCCAACAGCAACCAAAAGTTTATTAAACGAGATTCCGTAAACCGTAACCAGGGTATTGGTGTAAACAACGTGTCCGGCAACAGCCGGGAATACCTGGAAGATACAACACAGACTACAGGGGGGAATGAAACACGACCTATCAACGCAGGCGAGTTGCCATTAATATATGTATAAGATGAAGAAGGTATTATTTATAGCGCTGATCTTGATATCAGCATTGGCAAAAGGGCAGATTTATCAGACTGATCCATCTTTCGGTAAAACTTTTAACAGGGCCAACGCCGAAAAGATCCTGACGATTCCTGGAGACACCATACTTGACGGATCAATCAATCCCTGCAGGCAGATAGCACGTAGGGGAGATACACTGTACATGTATAGCTGTGAATTGTCTCATTGGATTTCAATTCTGTCTACAAATAACACTGCCGTATCACTGGATTCAGCTGTTCGCTCAAACGACACTCTATATTTCAGGAGAACAAATGGAGGTGTTATTGCCGTCTCAATGAACGGTATTCAGAACCAATACGCCGGGCCGCAAAATGCGCGTGCCTGGATAGACGGACACCTTCGGGCAGATAGTGGAATAGTGGTGAAACGGAAATTTACCGGGCTGGGGGATAAGGTAGGTGTCAATGTTGAGGACAGTACTACCGGTGGGAATTTGGAGCTTGGAAATTCAACATTCATTTCAACTCAATTCATGCCTTATATAGCAGGAACCATCAGGTATGACAGCACAAACCTTGGACTCTCTTTCAATAGAGCCTTATACTTATTGGGCCGGTATTACGCAGTAGATACCACTGGCAGATCAAATAGTGATAAAAATTTTATCCTGTCTGCAGGCGGTGTGAACATTGCGTCAAGAAACTTGAATGATGCAACTAATGGTCGTATAAGCAAGCAAAGCAATCTATTCTCCGTCACGAAGACACTCAGCCCGACCGCTCTCAAATACTCAATGAGGATAGGAGGTGATGATAACACGCAGTTCGCTGGCAAACTGGCGGTTGGATATCCGTTCGCTTTTAATGATACCACGGCTGATGACTTAATGACTTATATGCAACGATTTAAGTCTGGACAGGCATTGAAAGTGAATGGACGTGCAACAGCATCAGCTGCAGTAGACACAAACGATCTGGTTATTAAACGCCAGCTTGATGACTGGCAGAATTTCCAAATCACTAGTCTTTTGTCTGAAGCGGCGGTACCCATTCAACCAAGTGACAGTGTTGTAACGGCCTTGGGTAAGCTGCAGGCGCAAATAAATAACGGAGGTGGCGCCTCCTTACAGTCTGCAACTGCTGCCGGAAATACTACTACTTTAAGTGCAAGCTTTGGTTCATCTATTGTTCCTTTCAAAAGCGTTCATGCATGGACCGGCATCGCATTTTCTGATAGTAGTTATTTAACTGGCAGCGGCGGTATAATTAAAGCATTCACTAAAACCAATTCCGCCGGCGCAGTTCAAACTGGTAGCCTTGCAGCTTCATCAACATACGCTATAACGCAGCCGGCAGCTGGTAGTGCTTACATTCAGAATCAATTGATGGTTGGCAATACAGTGCCGCTGCGTGGTGCGCATATTAATAACGGCGTGGCGCTGGATGACAGTAGTTATTTGCGAGGAAACAGCGGCCCCAATCCGTATACATCTTTCCTTACCAATTCAAATGCGGCACAGACTGTTAAAATGGGCGGTCTTGTTGTAGCGTCTTCTTTTGCTACTGTGCCCCCAACGAATGGTGCTTACATACAAGGTAATGTGGGGATTAATGTTACTGGATCTACCCGGCAATTGCACGTGAGCGGTACCACACGGTTGGACCTTGGTAGTGATGCCAAATGGGATATGGCTTATAGAGATAGCGCAACTGGGAATTTAGCTCGTTTGGCGGCTGGTACTACTGGACAGATTCTTCAATCCGGATTTGGAGGTAAGCCACAGTGGAGTAATGCATCAAGTGTTGCAATATTGAACCAAAACACATCCGCGCAGTCTGGAAATTTCTGGATTACAGGTACGGGAAGAGCAGACTCAATGTATGCGAGCACATTTAGGGGTAATGCTTTCCTAACAGGGAACGACAGCACGGGTCTTTTGTCCTCTTCAACAGGTATCGTACAGTTAAGGGCGTATAATAAAGCGCTTGCGGTTTTGGGATATAATGGTAAAAGCTATATGGGTATTAATACATTTAGCCCCAATAGTGCATTGCATATTATGGGATCCATGGCTATAACACCTCGGGGGTTTGACTCGTCTATAACATTTTCAGATCAGTATTACTCTGTGTATGCTAATAATGATACCAACATTGTATATACTCTGCCACTGGCAAGTACTTGTCCAGGTAGAATATATGAGATTAAGAAAACAAAGCTCAATAGCGCATTGGTTATAATATCACCGTTTGCCAGCACAGATAGTATCGACCATAGATGGAGGGATACATTATTTGCACCGGGTGAATCTGTGAGGTTACAAGCTTATGGAAATTATTGGCAGGTACTTTCACGAACCAATCGTAATCAAAATATATCTGCTGTGACATTTTCGCCTGTTGCTTCCACAAACGACATATTGGGGACTGGGTACAGCGTTAGTATAACGGGGGTAGCCAATCGAATGAACGTATCAATAACAACCGGTACCGGTATAACTTCCAGCGGGACAATAGGTAACTTAGTGATGAGTTTACCTTTTGCCAGTACTCCAGTTACTGTATATAGTGCATCAGACGTAAATACCATAGGCGCACCTGTGGGATTCAACGCAACTAGTTCTAACACTATAATTATCTTTTCAACCTCAACCTTATTATCACCTTCAAGAACTTACTCCTTTAATTTAATATCAACTTTATGATTAAGAGCTATATATCATATTGGACGGCCGCAAATAAAAGAAAGGATTGCGCTGATTTATTGGTTCGAAGTGATGGCAGTTATTTCGTCGCTCTCAGTCAATACGGACCTGTAGATACTGATTCAAGCTCAGGACAAACAATGTATACCGTTTCAACAAACGGAGGGGTAACCTGGTCAGCACCTGCAGTATTTCAGGTAACATTGTCAGGCGCAATCAATACGGTGAGTCCAATGTTTTTTACCTATCCGGATGGAAGTGGCATAGGTTGCGTTTTTTATTCCAAGAAAACAGCAACTACCTCAATCGAACACTACGTAAAGAAGTCAACAGATGGTGGTGTTACATGGGGCGCAGCAACACTTATCTTATCAGGCACAGCATATTTCGGTCAGCTCAACGCTACTGCTCGTGTTTACTCAGGACGAATCATGTACCCTGTGTGGTGGGCAAATGACTATGCCGCATACCAGGCGGGAACGGAAGACTTAAAAGTATTCGTCTATTACAGTGATGATAATGGGGCAACGTGGTCCAGATCAGCAGATATATATTTACATAATATAAATCTCACTGAGGCATCATTGGTGCAGATGGGCAACGGACAGCTTATAATGACAATCAGGTGTAATCAGGGTGTACAGTATTTTGCATACTCTTCAGATAACGGCTCTACATGGTCCGGGGCTGGAGCATCTACTTTAATAAGTCCCGATGCACCTGCCCTATTGTTTTGGGGTAACAATGCATTACATGCCATTCACAATTACCAATCTGCAGTATTATTCAGGAACAGGGGATACCGTACTCCATTGGTGATCAGCAGGTCAACTGACTATGGTGCGACGTGGAATAAGTTGTTGGATATCGAGAGTAGTAGTACACATGAATTCAGTTACCCTTCGGTCGTAATTGATGGAAGTAATAATCTGCTTCTAACTTACTACGATAGAGTTCTCATTCCCGACAATAACAATCAAACTCAATCTCTGAAGTTCTGCAAAATTGCAGCTTCTGAATGGATAATTTAAAACTTAGTATTATGTCAGAAAATACAGAAACAAAGTTTGGTTTCGACCAACTCAATACCAGAACCCCTTTGTGGGCCAAACGCACATTTTACATTGTATCAGTATTAACTACTGTTGCAGTATTTATCGTATCCGGTGATCCTGCGATTAAGCCTGATACTGCAGTTAGAATAATGCTTTATTTAAAAGGACTGGACATGCTGACGCTAGCCTTATCAAAAATGTTCGGGCTTCAAACTAAAGATGAACAGTCATGACACCGGAACAAAACATAGAACGGATGGAAGAGAACTTGGAAAGAGTTACAGAGGATCTGGGCGAGATGAAAGGCGAACTCGGGGAGATGAAAGGCGTGATGCATCAGATCAAAGAGGCAATCATGGGGAACCCTATGTCTGGTGATGGCGGCCTGGCTGGTAGAATCAAGAAACTGGAAGATCGTGTGTCGGAATATGATCGTATGAAATGGTGGATTATTGGCGTTGCGACATCTGCCGGGTTTAGTATCAGTTCGTTGATTGATAAGTTCTTAAACCATTGACAATGAGATATTCAATTTTTATACTGTTTTTTTTGCTTGTTATTGGCTGCCGGTCTCCTGAGAATATTGCAGCCCGTAAAGCAGCCAAAGATGCAGCGGCCAGGCAAAAGGAAATGGTGCAGCTGCAGAAGGTTCGGGAGGCACTACCATGTGTGCCAGTACAACCCTTGAAGCAAGGGATCACACAATACTTGCCTGGTGAAAAGATCCCCTGCAATGGCAGGGATAGTGTCAAATGCCCTGATCAAAAGGTTAGGGTTGATACTTTACAGGTTGAGGACCAAGCAGCACTGAAAGCTGTAAGGGATAGTCTTGCCGAGGCCAATTTAAAGTGTGATAAACTACTCGACAAATACACTGAAGAAGCAGCCAAGAACGATAAGTTACAGGCCAATCTTAAAGATGTAACATTCGACAAGAATGCTTGGAAGAAACGCGCCTGGTTGACATGGGTCGGTATCAGTCTGGTAGTTGGTGGTGGTATTTTTTCAAAGATTAAAGGATTTATATGAAGAACGCATATCCAGAAAAGCCAATGGTGCCATACCAAAAGACAACGGTTGAAATGGCAAAAGTGATCGCTGCAATAAAAAAATTACAGGCGCCTGTAGAAGTAAAGAGATCTACTTACATTGTCTTCCGTAACGAATCTGCAAACGGGAAGTCAGGAGTGAATAATAACTTCGGTGGCATCCAGGTTGACAGCACCCGGTGGCCGGCTAAATATGATCGCCTGATCACTGGTGTTGTATCTAAGACTGAGAATGGAACTGGGAATGTAAGATTGTTTGCGGCATTCGCCAGCCCAGAATCATTCCTTGAAATGCTGTCCGATCGGCTGAAAGATCGCGGTATTTATGTGGGTGGTGATACATACAGAGTTGTTAAGGCTCACGTGGATACCCCTGCGGAACTTGCATTGATCTATAAACGCGAGTGGGTTACCGGCGATAAGGATGCTATTCTCACAGAGGCAGAGCAGAAGAATTTCGTATCTATGTACAACCAGGCAGAGGCGCTGTTCAAATAAATAACTACAATTCAGATTTTGGTTGATATGATAAAAAGATGAGTGTATACCCAGCTTTTTATTGTTTATATCTCCCTACTGCCTTCAATAGCCCCGCGTTCAATAAGTACGCCCAAATCTCTTAGATAGATCTCGGTCTCTGAGGGAGACTTATGCCGCAGCAATACCATTATTTGAAGGATTGTCTTTCCCGCCATCGCTAAATGGATCGCCCTGGTGTGTTTAAAAGAATAAAGCGTATATCTATCTTCCAGTCCAACCTGATCTCTATATGGCCTGAAAATTCGCGAATAGTGATTTGCAGACGCAGGGGTAGGACCAGGCTTGCCACAATTGCCGAATATATGCCAGTCTGCCGGTAGCTTGTCATAGCCCTGAGCAATGAAATGAGCTTTTAATATCGGGTCAAGTGGTATGTAGTCGTCCCGCCTGGACTTTGCATCTTCCGCCTCTATTTTAATGAGATTACGATCATATATAACCCAGCCTGCTTTTAAAGCAATCATCTCTGATTTCGCCCTGATACACGCATAGTAACTCGTTAATATCAATCCCTCCATATACCGATCCTTCGCATTTCGAACCGCAGAGAGAATCAGGGATAATTGCTGATCATCATATGCGGCATGCTTACGGGCAAGTGTGTCGCGTGTTGGGGCACCTTGGATTGGGTTCTTCTCAATTATCCCGTGGATATTCAATGATAAAAGATTAAGGAAGGCGTGCAGTGAAGTCAGATAATTATTGTAGGTTTTACCTACCCATCCTCTTTTGAGTTCGCTATCACGCAGGAACGACAGCAGCAGGTCGGCAGTAAGATCCCGGGCCTTTGTAAGAAGCAGATTACGTTCGTTCATCCATTCCAGCAACAGTCCGATGTTATCTTTATACCTGGTTATCGTGGCCTTTGATTTTTTCTCCTGCTTTTTTTGATCAATGAAGAATTTATATGCCTGCACTACTGTATAGTTATGTCGCAACGACACAGAATTCATTAACGCCTGTTGAGCAGCTTCCTGCTGTTGCTGTTCTTCTATCAATAACTCTTCCTCGCCATAAGGTGAGTAGCCGGCAGCAAGCGCCAGGTTAACAGCATCACGTAGCATGATGGCATAGGCAATCTTTTCGTTACCCGACTTCCTGTTAATGTCTTCGTAAACCCGAAATGGTTCTTTTCTAAAAGTAAAAGGGTTGGTATACCTGTAGATGACATACCATTTGCTTACACTTAGGTCGAGTGAGCTGGGATAAATTACCGCTGGGGAATAGTTTACACTAGTCATTTTCAAAAATTTATGTTTTTTTGAATTGACCCCCGAACGGCCCCCGTTACTTCTGTGAAACAACGAAACCCGCTCTGGGAGCGGGTTAGTTAGTGTAATGTGCGGAAGAGGAGATTCGAACTCCCAAGCCCTTTCAGGCACTACCACCTCAAAGTAGCGCGTCTACCAATTTCGCCACCTCCGCATCTTTGAAGGAGTGCAAATATATAATCTTTTTAAAAACCAACAAATTTAATTGCAAATTTTTCTGCTTCCCCCACCCATTTATTTCCTCAACCAAATCCTAAACGTCGTCCCTTTCCCAATCTCCGAAGACTTTACCATCAATCTCCCCTTATGATACTCATCAATAATCCGCTTGGCCAACGACAGCCCTAACCCCCAACCCCGTTTCTTTGTACTAAACCCCGGCTTAAACACCTTCTCGAAATTTGCCTTCGGAATCCCTTTCCCCGTATCAGTAATATCAATAATAATATGCGCCGGATGGCTCTCAATGAAAATATCAATACTACCCTTCCCCTCCATCGCATCCAACGCATTCTTCAATAAATTCTCGATCACCCAGTCAAACAACGAAGGCGAAATCATCGCCGGCATCTCATGCTCCTGCGTATGCATCGTAAATACCACCTTCTGTGGCGCCCTCTTTTTAATATACTGCATCATACTGCTCACCTGCTGAATCACATCCCGCTCTTCCAGCTGCGGTACACTACCAATCTTCGAGAATCGCTCCGTGATCAGTTTCAACCTGTCTACATCCTTCGTCAGTTCTGCCGCCATCAGTTCATTGCCTTCCGTTTCCTTGAGCAACTCAATCCACGCTTCAATAGATGATAGGGGAGTGCCCAGCTGGTGCGCCGTCTCTTTGGCCATCCCGACCCATACCAGGTTCTGGACTGCACGGTTGGAAGATGACAAGGCGATCAGCATGATACTTACAAACAACGCCACCACCATTAATTGTATATATGGATAGTAACGAACCTGTTTGAGAATAAGGGAGTCACCATAATAAATATAATTGTAAAGATTATTCCGGGTATCGATCTCCATGATAAATGGCCGGTGTTGCTTCCGGAAGGTAGTCAACTCATCTTCAATGTATTGTGGATTATGTGCCATCCGTACTGTATCCAGGTTACGGGAGTCGATAATATGCCCTTCCCGGTCTGTGATGATCACAGGAATAGTGGTATTGTTAGTGATGATCTCTACTGCAAGGTTGAGATTCGCTTCGTCGGGAGCCTGTAATAGCTCTTTGTTAGCCGCCACCCAGGTCGCCACTTTGCGGGTTTCTTCGTCTTCGATCTTGCGGGCCAGGCTGCTTACATACCAGATTGTCCCCACTATAATGAGTACTGCCGCACTAACCAGCAGGAATTTCCAGCCTATGAACTGTTTGAACATATGAGGATCGAATTTAAGCAATAAGCACAAAATGCTCCTTACACACTTCCGTATTTTTCGCATATTTGCAACGCTAAATATATTACTCACGTATAATACTGAATCTATTGTCTGGAACACCATCGGTAGCAGTTGTCATCCTGAATTGGAACGGGCGTAAGTTTCTGGAAGATTTTCTGCCTTCCGTATGTAGGTCTACCTATGAGAACCTGCAGTTGTACGTGGCAGACAATGCTTCCACGGATGATAGCGTGGCTTTTGTACGCGAGCATTTCCCCGCGGTGAAAATTATTCAGAATAGCACCAATAACGGGTTTGCCGGGGGATATAATGAAGCCTTGCAACATGTGCAGGCAGATATTTATGTATTGCTGAATCAGGACGTAGAGGTAGTACCTGACTGGATTGAGCCTGTCGTCGCATTAATGAAAAGGGATCACCATATTGCAGCCTGTCAGCCAAAGCTGAGGGCTTATTACAATAAGCCGGAATTTGAGTATGCCGGTGCTGCAGGCGGATGGATGGATATTCTGGGGTATACCTTTTGCCGGGGACGTATCCTCTATACAACCGAAAGGGATGAAGGTCAGTATGATGATGAGCAGGATATTTTCTGGGCTACCGGTGCGGCATTATTTATCCGGTCTTCCTGTTTTCATGAGGTAGGCGGGTTTGACGCAGACTTCTTTGCACACATGGAAGAGGTAGATCTGTGCTGGCGATTGAAAAGAGCGGGTTACAGGATCTGTTATTGCCCCGAATCCATTGTTTACCATGTAGGAGGGGGCAGTCTGCCACAGGGGAACCCAAGGAAAGTATACCTGAATTTCCGGAATAACCTGATGATGTTGTGGAAGAACCTGCATCCCCAGGACAGATGGATAGTACTCTTCCAACGTTTCTTCCTGGATGTACTGGCCGGCGTGAAGAGCCTGGTGGCTGGAAAACCCAAAGACATGAAAGCCATCTATAAAGCCTATATCGATTACAGGCGCTGGCGCAGAAAGTATAAAGGTGAGAAACATGCCTTGCCCCGGAAGAAGTTGCTGGATATGACAGGAGTGTTTCACGGCATCATGATCTGGCGGTATTATTTCCTGAACAGGAAGACTTTCAGAACTTTGGAAAAAGAGTAAAGGAATTGTAAAAATTTACTTTGATTTTCATTTGACATGATGTAAGTTTGCAATGCGAAATACATAGATATGGAAAATAATACTGTTGAAAACAAGAATGACTTTACCAATAACTGGGTGTCGTCTTCCAGATTTTTATTTTATATAAGCATTTTCTGCTTTTTATCTTTTGTGCTGGGAGGTTGCTACCAATTGTATAAACACCGTTATCCTGGTAAGCCTGAGGTAAATGTTCCAGAAAACACGCTTTATAATCCTAAATACAAATAAGGATTTTATCATATTAAAAGAGCCTTTCGGTGATGCCGGAAGGCTCTTTTCGTTTTAGCTTAAAACAATAAAAAAACCGCATTTGCCATAGACGAATGCGGTTTTTTATTAAAGAGCCTGGTGAAAATAAAAAAGCCTGATAAGTTATCTTATCAGGCTTTTTTCTCTGAGCGGAAGACCGGGCTCGAACCGGCCACCCCGACCTTGGCAAGGTCGTGCTCTACCAAATGAGCTACTTCCGCTTGTGTATGTAAGAACTTTTTTCCCGTTTTCGCCTCACTGTGGTTGCGATTGGGATTGCAAATGTACAATTTGTTTTTAATCTGCCAAATATTTTTTTAAATTATTTCTTTAATTCACTCGGCGCTATCCCAAATTTCTTCCTGCATGCCGAGCTGAAATGCTGTGGAGACGAGTATCCCAGCTCATAAGCAATTCCCATCTTCTAATAAACTTCTGGCAATGCCTAAACGATAATCCGCCAGGTATCCAAACACCGTCATATTGAACACTTCCTTAAACTTCTTCTTTAATTTAAATTCATTTATCCCAACGATCCGGGACAACTCCGACAAACTCGGAGGCATTTTCATATTATCGATCAGGTACAGTAACCAGGTCACTGTTGTACATGTATTGTTTTACAAATGCAGGTTCCGTAAGCAGTGGCCAGACCCTTTCCGATGTTGCTGCCAATGTAAGCGTATTTGAGATGATCTTTTCCATATAAACAAATGTAGTATCACCCCGTCCATGACATGTATATTTAACGGAGTATGAATACTTATATAAAAAGGATAAAAATAGTTGTACAATTGACAGTTAATTTTTCTATCTTAGCCATCGTTCCACGTCTTCGCAATTAAGCTAATGAAAACTATATGAAAAAAAATCTCACTTTCCTGGTGCTTTTAGTGGTCATGCACGTTGCAAAAGCACAAACTACTGCCAGCCTGACGGTATCTGGTAAATCAGATCACCAGATCAGCCGCCACATCTACGGTCACTTCTCCGAGCACCTCGGCCATTGTATTTATGATGGTTTCTGGGTAGACTCCTCCCTGAACGTACCGAAAAAAGATCGTATCCGCCTCGATGTCGTGGATGCACTCAAAAAGATCCATATCCCGAACCTACGCTGGCCCGGTGGCTGCTTTGCAGATGAATACCACTGGCGGGATGGTATCGGTAAAAGATCTGATCGCCCTAAAATGGTAAATACCAACTGGGGCGGTGTTACTGAAGACAACTCTTTCGGTACCCATGAATTCATGGAACTTTGCGAACTGCTGCACACAGAACCTTATATCTCTGCAAACGTGGGTAGCGGAACCGTAGAAGAAATGTCTAAATGGGTGGAATACTTCAACTTTGACGGCGTAAGCCCTATGAGTAAACTCCGTGCTGAAAACGGTCACCCTGCTCCCTGGAAAGTGGGCTTCTGGGGCGTCGGTAACGAAAGCTGGGGATGCGGTGGTAATATGACCCCCGAGTTCTATGCGAACCAGTTCCGTCGCTATGCAACCTATGCGCGCGATTATCCGGGCGCAAGACTGAAGAAAATGGCCAGCGGTGCCAGCGACTTTGACTACCACTGGACGGAAGTATGTATGAGAGATATTCCGCTGCATATGATGTGGGGACTGTCTTTGCACTATTATACCCTGCCGGGCGACTGGGGCCACAAAGGTTCTGCTACTAACTTCGACGAAAAAGAATACTTCACCACCATGCGGAAATGCCTGCTCATGGACACACTCGTGACCAAGCACTCCGCTGTAATGGATAAATATGATCCTAAAAAGAGCGTTGCCCTCGCGGTGGATGAATGGGGCATCTGGACTGATGTAGAACCAGGTACGAACCCTGGCTTCCTGTATCAGCAAAACAGCCTCAGAGATGCACTGATCGCAGCTTCTACACTCAATATCTTTAACAACCACAGCGACCGTGTCAGACTGGCAAACCTGGCGCAGACTGTCAACGTATTACAGGCCCTTATCCTGACAGATAAAGAGAAGATACTGCTTACACCAACATACTACGTTTTTGACCTGTTCCAGGTACACATGGATGCAGCTTACCTGCCTATCCAGCTGAATAGCCCATCCTACACCTCCGGCAATGAAAGTATCCCTGCTGTGAATGCATCTGCTTCCAAAGATTCTACCGGTGCAGTGCATATCTCTTTCGTAAACCTGGATCCTTCTAAAAAGATCACTGTGAAAGCGAACCTGCAGGACGTACAATGGAAGAATGTTACCGGTCAGGTACTGACATCAGGTAAATTCACCGACATCAATACCTTCGAAAAGCCTGACAAAGTGAAAATCACAAATTTCAGCGGCGCGAAGAAACAAGGAAATGACCTGGTCGTAGAATTGCCAGCTACTTCTGTAGTGGTAGTGACCTTAAAATAATTGCAGTTCTTTAACAATCTGATGCCCCGGAGTACTGCTCCGGGGCATTATTATTGCAGCAGTATTTGCTTCAAAAACAAATGCTTATGAAGATATTGTTAGTAACCACAACCCACCATCAGCCAGGTAATACAGGCCTATGGCTTGATACACTGGCAGCCCCTTACTATGCATTTATCGAAGCCGGAGCCGATGTTCAGGTCGCTTCGCCAAAAGGTGGCAGGGTTACCTTAGATCCAACTGCAGAGCAGCATCACCAGTTACTCGCAGATCAGGACGCCATCTATTGGCTGGAAAACTCACTGAAGTTATCCGAAGTGAGTGCGGAAAATTACGATTCCATCTTTATTGCAGGTGGGAGAGGAGCCATGTGGGACCTGGTTGACAATAAGGAGCTGAATGCTTTATTACAGGATTTTAACAAGGCGCATAAACCCATTGCAGCCATTGCCCACGGCGTGGCAGGATTATGTTGTTCGAAAGATAAGAGCGGCATGAGTTTACTGGCAGGCAGGAATGTCACAGCTATTTCCAATGAAGAAGAAAAAGGAGAAGTACCTTTCCCTTTGGAAACCAGATTAAAAGAAATAGGTGCCGTGTTTTATAAAGGAGATAAAGTCGTGAGTGATGACAATATTATCACCGGCCGGAATGCTGCTGCTGCCGTAGAAACCGCAGAAGCAGTGATTGAACAGCTGGAAAATAACTACTATGTACATTTCAGGATATAACTAAAATTTACATCCTTCGAATTTTAAAAAATAAGAGCGCCTGTGTTTTACAGGCGCTCTTATTTTTTAAAACACATACACTTCATCACAACATAAAGATGGACGCTTCGCAGGAGGTGCCCCACGCCACCCCGGTACCGCAGCCTGACATTGCCCTGTCACCCTCACATACCTCGCCTGCACACCAGACAAGCCGAACTTAAATGTATTGATACTGGTCGTGTAATCCTCGTCCGCAATTGATGGCGTTTTCTGCGTACCCGCAGCTGTAAAATGCACACCATCTACAGACGTCTCTACAGTGATCGTTGCCGGGTTAAAAATATAATGCCTTGGGTCATTCAGGAAATTCATCTGTACTGTATTTACTGTCTTCTGAGCCCCGAGATCAATGGTTGCCACCAGGTCCCTGCCATATATATACAACCAGTTAATACTAAAATCCTTTGTTCCTGAGAGCCCATCCGTCAGGGTCCGTTCCCGCTTTGCCGGATATTCATCTGAAGGGGGATTGACCAATGTCACCTTCGCATTATACGCCAGACTGTTCACCCACTTCTGCGAAAAAATAGCCTCCCATTCCTGTTGATAAGCATCCGGTGATGCGCCCCCTTCTGATAGCTCCTTCACGCCTGCTACCTTGCACTGGGCCACAAACTTCTTCACCCTTTCCGGCCAGCGCGGATTCACCTCGAATCCATTTCCGGCCGCCTGTAAATATCCATACTTATCTGCTCCAAAGAAACGGGATTGCTGCAATACACAATATTCCAGCCCCAGTCTTGTATTATACACCCTTGTGAGGGCTTCTCCTTCTGCGGCTGCTTCCGCCTTATCCAGTATGGTTGAATATTTATCAATGGCCTCCGGCGATAAATAGTTTTTCGCACTCGCCACAGGATTACCATATATGTCCAGCTGACCCTTCGCCGCTGTTAAGGCATTCACATAATCCAGCACGGCCCCACCTGCTTTCCCATAATATCCGTTGAAAAAGTCTTTCGTAACAGCCGCCGCATCCACCGAAGGATCCCATAGTAACTTCGCCTGCAAATAAGCATTATACGCATCCATATCTCCATAAGTATCTCCACTTCCCTGTGAAAATACCCCACGTACTTTATGCGCCGTCATATATTGTAAATTGGGCTGTAAATTATTGTAGTCAGGAAACGGCGCAAGATAATTTGTAAACTGTGTTGTATAATCCCACACAAAAAGATTATCCGTCAGGGCTCCCCAGCTTTCCAGGTTCTTCCTGAATTCCGCCGCCGAAGGAATCGTGCTCAGCGGCTCTTGTCTGTAGGCATCAATACTACTCAGCATTATATAAACATTCGAAGCCGGTTTCGTCTTCAAAGGTGCCTTTGCGGTATATAAATAGGCCAATGTTGTAAAATGCTGATCAGGGAATTTTGCAGCTACCCTGTTGATAAACCGGATCAACGTACCTGATGCACTCCCTTCTTCCTTATTCACCTTACTACATGCATCGCAGGTACAGAATCCGCCACCATCTTCTGCTGCAATAGACCAATACAGGGCATCCGGATTATCTGCGATGGCCTTACGCAGATAGTCAACCGTTACATTAAAAACCCCCTCATTGCTCAGGCACAGCTGTGTAGCCTGCCGTTTTCCATCTACCAGTGCATAATACTCCGGATGCGCAGCGAAATAAGTCTTAGGTGGCACAATCTTAAAGAATGAATGCCCCCATACTCCCCACAGATCCTCAAACCGGTGTAACTTATGCCATTCCAGGTATTCATTCTCAAATGCAGCAGGGTAATAAGTTTCCCGGTACACCAATGCCGGTTCCTGCTTATCCATCAATTGCTGCGGTACACTTATTGCTTTCGTAGCCGGTATCCAGGCAGGTCCTGCCGCATACTTACGGGCACCAAAATATTTCTCAATCAATGTATACACACCATATACCACACCCTTCCCCGTTCCTCCTTTGATATATACATCGCGCGTATCTGCGGCAATCAAAAATCCTTCTCCTTTCAATTTTCCATAAGCAGCACTATGCTCGGTATTTCCCACAAAAATTGCCGCCTGATTTTTTTGATACCCATTTTCTTTGATCAGCGGCAATGTTACCCCCGCAATGCGCTTCACATAATCCTGCAATACCGCCCCTGCATGCGCCTCATTCTTTGTAGCTTCCACAGGTAACACGATCACATGCTTCCTCAGGTCTATCGGGGAAACCGCAGACTGACATGATAACAGGGTCAATACTAATAACAGTGAGTGCATCATTCTGAACATGAAAATTTAAAATTAGACTGAAAAAAAACTCCCTCCTTATCAGGGAGGGAGTCAGTATATTTAAAACTTACGCTGCAAAGTTATATAAAGATCATATTGGTTCTGGAAGTCTGTATCATTGATCTTCTGGTTGATCCAGGTTCCGTATACTCCCACTGACGTCCGGTACTTAAATGTTTTCAGGTAACCGGCTCCTACACTCCTTGTCAATAATCCCGCCAGTTTTGGGAACTGTACTAACCGGCTCCTGTCATCCGGCGAAGTACCCAGCCCCGCTACAAACATGATATAATCCTGGCTGTGGTTCATATAATACCTGCTCGTGAGGTTAAAGGACGTATAGAAGTTAGGTGAGTCGCTAATAAAGTAAGCCCTGAAGTTTACCCAGAAATCTTTCCAGGTTTTGGCTACCGAAGCCACCCCTGAAATACTGTTCACAGTGTCGGCCTTGAGGTAACGCACGCCCAGCTCTCCTTCTATATTATGCTTAAAGGTTTTAAACAGGGAATAGGCCACTCTGAACTGGGGAAACACAATACCATTTGAGTAGTTAACCAGACCATAAGAATACATCTTAGGGGTATGGTTATAGTAGATCTCCGCTTCTCCCATCAGCCCGGTGCCCTGGGTACGGCCTGCGTAGTTCAGCCGGGCTGCCCATGAGCCACGTGGAATATAATGACGGTATTCCAGCGTAGCGATGCTGTACTTCGTAGATGTGTAATCATAATTGGTATTCAGATAGTACATACCAAACTGATTCTTCAGCGTCTTGCTTTTCAGGTACTCCGCATAATCCTGGTTGGCCGGCGTGTTTTTTAATACCACTACAGAATCTGCTGCTGCCGCTGCAGCTACATATTCCTTCCTGCTCTCCAGTGTAACCGCACGTTTCTGAATAAAGGCCTCATTATTTGGATAATAACGGATGCCCTCATTGGCATAGGCCAGTGCACTATCATATTGTTGCTTGCCATTCAGCAGGTTAATGCTATATAACAACCCCATTGAATCACGTCTGTTTACCGCCAGTACCTGTTTGAATACGGCAAGTGCACTATCCGGCTGGTTGTTCCGCTGGTAAGTAGTACCCTGTGCCAGCAGCCCTTCTGTATACGCATTCCGGTATTTTACCGTGAACGGGTACCGCTGCATCAGTTGGTAAGTAATGTCATTTGCTGCTGCATACCTGTTTACACTTGTCAATACACCGGCTTTCTTCAGTAAGAGGTCTTTATTGTCAGGATAATATTTTAATCCCTGGTCAGCATATAGCAATGCACTATCTGGCTGTCCCACGGCCGTTTCCATATTGATCAGGTAGTTGATAGCATCCAGGTTGTTGGGCTGCTCTGCCAGTACCCGTCTGAATTGCGCTGCTGCCATATCATATTCTTCGGACTGCATCAGTATTCTGCCGGCGGTAAGACGTAAGTCTACGAGATTTGCCTGGTAACGTTCATCTCCCGGGTTACGTTCCAGCAGTTGTGAAGCAATGGCTGCGGCTTCATCATATTGACCCATTCCGGCCAGTACACTGCTTTTTTTGATCAGGAAACGGGTATTGTCAGGATATATTGCAAGTGCTTTGTCTAATACCTGCAGTGCACGTACATTATCTTTCTGAATGATGTATGTATTCGCTGTCATGTCCAGCGCTGCGGTATCTTTCGGATCAGCCTGCAAGGCCTTAGTGAATTCAGACAAGGCCAGGTCATACTGCTGCTGGGATAAATAATCCCGGCCACTAGCTATTTTCAGGGCCGTATACCTGCTTCTCAGGTCCGCATTACCAGGATTACCCTGACGCAGTTTTTCTGCCAGCGCAGCTGCTTCAGTAAATTTCCTGTCGCTTTCCAGTACATCCATTTTCAAACCGAGCAGGCGCTGGTCATTCGGACTACTCTTCAATCCACGGTTAATCCATGCCAGCGCTTCACGATAAGCCCCGCGTGACATGCTTAAACCAATCACTTTATCCAGTGCTTCACGGTTGCCGGGATTTTTCTCCAATACGCCTTCATATAACAGGTAAGGATCAGTGTTGGCATACCACGCAGCCGCTTCCATACGCAAGGGAGTTTCCATACTGCGAGCCTTCCCATCGTTGGGGAACCTTTTCAGGATTAATTGCAAATATGCCAATGCTCCTGCATAATCATGGGTATCCTGCAGCAGTCCCAGCTTACGCATCATCAGGTCATAAGAACCCGGATTCGATGCCAGTTCTGCATTGATCTGTTCCATGGCACTGGTATAGCTGCCACTGCGGATGTACATGTTGGTAATCGCCTCTTTTGCTTCTCTGTTATTAGGATCTACCAGCAGTGCTTTTTCATAGTTTTGCTGTGCCAGCAGCTGGTTCCCTCTTACCTGGTAGTAGCGGCCTGCCAGCATATAGTGACCGGTATAGGCACGGGTTACGACGGTATCTCCGGAGTATTTCTCCAGTAAAGAGTTGGCATAAATCCCTCCCTGGAAAAAGTTTTCACTGGCATCCAGGATACCCAGCTTCTTCAGCATCAGGTCACGGTCTGCCGGAAAGTGATATAAACCTTCATCTACATAACATGCTGCTTCTTCATATTTCTTAGCGCCCAGTTCAATATTGACCGCGTACAGGTAGGCATCCTTGTACAGCGGATCTTTAGCCAGTACCGCTTTTATATGTTTACGTGCTGCTGCAGTCTGCCCGGTAAGCATATAGAGCCTGCCTAATAGTAATTCCTGGTCTGTAAATTCAGGCCTTTTGGCCAGCGCCGCCTTTGAAAGCTCTATAGCCTTTGCATAGTGCTGCGCCTTTGTTTCTTTCACCGCCTCGTTATAGAGGTCATCTGCATCCGGCCCTTTCCTGAATAACTGTGCTTCTGCCTGTAAGGACAGGCATATCAGGGTACCTGATAGTATATATTTAAAAAAAGACATCATCTTACGTGTTTGCAGGTTTTTTCTTACCAAATCCCTGACGCTGCATATTCCCCCAGGTATGTTTCTTCCCTGTGAGGAAGTTGAAATAACCTCGCAGGGCAAAGAATACGATGAGCGGATGGTATACGAAAGGTTCAATAAAAGCCATCAGCGCCAGCCCCAATACTTCTCGCCAGGTACGGTAGTACTGATAGGTCATATGATCCCACAGGATGGCCAGTGTGGTGATCATAACCGAATAGAAGTATACGAATGCCAGCAGGATCAATGCAAATTGCCAGTTGATCTGATTGGTAATAATGAGGTAGATATAATAAATGATCCCTGTAAATTCGATGATAGGGGCAAGGAATTCGAAGAACAGGTTATAAGGCAATACAACTAATCCCAATTGTTTGTAGCGGGGATTGAAGATCACTTTTCTGTGTATGGTAATGATTTCCGCCAGACCACGACCCCAGCGGGTACGCTGACGGCTGAACACTTTCATGTTCGGCGGACCTTCTGTCCAGCACTGTGTAGTGGGAATATACCGGATGGCATACTTCAGGTTATTGTCCATCATGTAAGTACACATACGTGTCACGATGTCCATATCTTCTGCAAATGATTTACTATCGTAACCACCTGCTTTGATCGCGATCTCTTTGTCGAACAATCCCAGGCCTCCGGATACATTCGGCACACAGTTGATTACACTCCACCCCATTTTACCCAATACATACGCACGCAGGTACTCCATTTCCTGGAAGCGTGGCAACCACTTTTCCGGGGGGCGGACACGGGTGATCACCCCTTCGTCAATCTCACAGCTATTGGCAATACGCAGGGTAGCACCAGTTGCAATCACACGGATACTGTCTTCCTTTACATGTACGTAGCCGCACTCAGGACAAGGTTCACCGATCTCTTTGATCTTATGGTGTTCTTCATCCATAAATGGTTTGATCATACGCAGCAGGGTATCCTTTTCAATGATACAATCCACGTCAGTACAAAGGAAGTAATTGTAAGCGGCCGCATTGATCCCTGCATTGGAGGCATCTGCCTTACTTTTACCATTGACCTTGTCGATCACGACCAGTTTATCGTAAGCGGTATTGGTCGATTTGAACAGGCGCTTTACCGGTTTACAGTTAATGCGTGCATTATAGGCGAAGTCTATTTCCACCAGCTCAAATTCCTGGATCAGTTTCTCTAATGTATCATCCGTACTTCCATCGTTCACAATGATCACTTCGAAAGTGGGGTAGTTCAGTGTAAGTAGCGAACGTACGTTCTGGATGATGGTCACCGCCTCGTTGAAGGCTGGGGCAATAATAGAAATACCCGGTGCCAGCGGAGACTGCAGCATTTTATTGTAATCGACATAACTGTTCTTGCGCTGAAACTTCCGGATCCCTCTCAGGGAAAGCATTGCCAGCAGCGCATACATGAACAGCATGGTGCAACCATAAATGAACACAAAGCCTTCGTAAAAATTCCTTATCAGTTCCACAGGCGTATTTATTTAGCTGCAGCTGCAGTAGCAGCTGGTTTAGGTGTTTGTTGAAATCCACGTCGCTGCATGTTCCCCCAGGTACTTTTCTTTCCTGTCAGGAAGTACCAATACCCACGCAGGGCAAAAACGACGATCAATGGATGGTAAAGGAAGAATTCCATGAACGGGGTTGTACATAAAAAAGCCACTTCCTTCCAGGTTTTGTAATACTTAAACGACAACTGATCCCAGAGAATAGCGATCGTGGTGATCATCACTGAATAGGTATATACAAACAGGAGTAAGATCAGCGCTGTCGGCCAGTTGATGAGCCCGAAAATGGTCATCACTATGTAATAGATGATACCGGTGAACTCAATGATGGGTGCCAGCAGCTCAAAAAAGAAATTGTATGGGAATATAATCATTCCCATTCTGCCATACCTGGGGTTGAAGAACATACCGAAGTGGGCATACATCAGCTGTGCAAGCCCTCTGGCCCAGCGGGTACGCTGGCGGTTGAAGATCTTGACAGTTACGGGTGCCTCTGTCCAGCAAAGCGTTTTGGGTATATAGCGAATCGCGTAGTCGATCTTATTGTCGTGTGAATAGCGGCACATACGTGTCATCAGTTCCATATCTTCCCCAAAGGAGCTATGGTCATATCCACCACTGCGTATCGCGATCTCTTTATCAAAAAGCCCCAATCCCCCGGATACGTTTGGTACACAGTTGAGCAGGGTCCAACCCATTTTCCCCAACACGAAGGCACGGATATATTCCACTTCCTGAAAGCGGGGAAGTATTTGGCGGGGAGGACGCATACGGGTCATTACACCCTGGTCGAATTCGCAGGAGTTGGCAATACGCAGGGTAGCGCCGGTGGCAATAACACGTTTCTTTTCTTCCTGCATCACCGGTTTGATCAGTTCCAGCAGGGTATTTTTATCGAGAATACAATCCACGTCTGTACATACAAAGTGAGGGTAGGCTGCAGCATTGATACCAGCATTCACAGCATCTGCCTTGCTTTTACCATTCACTTTGTCTATCACCATCAGTTTGGCGTAGGCAGGATTAGATGACTTATAGATTTTACGTATTGGTTTTGTCTGGATCTTCGCATTGTAGGCAAAGTCAACCGCCACCAGTTGAAACTCTTCGATCATTTGCTCAAGACTGTTGTCAGTACTACCGTCATTGATAATAATGATCTCATACCGCGGATAGTTGAGCGTGAGCAGGGACCGTACATTGAATATAATAGTGAGACCTTCATTGAAGGCAGGGGCCAGTACGGTAATACCGGGGGCCAACGGAGAGCTGAGCAATGTATTCAGTTGATCTGCATTATCCCTTTTGGCATACGCACGTACGGATATCATAGAGAAGATGGCCAGCAAGGCATATGTCACCAGCAGTATCGTTCCATAAATGAAAACACCATTCTCATAAATTCGCCCTAAGGTTTCCCATATATTATCCATTCACAACTAGAATTTTATTAAAGGGTTCATGCTATGTTTCAGGATCAGCTTGTTTTCTGAAGTAGCAGTATCAATCAGTTCCTGGATCAGGCCTTTGGCCGCCCATTTGTTATTAATAAGGGATTTGGCAGCATGTTTACGAACTTCGAAATCTGTAGCGTGCAGAAATTCCTGGCGGAGAAAGTCAACATATTTCCCACTGCTGATTCTGCCCAGCGCTTTCAGAATTTCCAGGCGGCAGTTCAGCGGTTGGCTGTTGTACATATGTACCAGCTTTTCCTCCACATCTTCAACTTTCATTTTACCAAGACAGTTAATAGCGTCGGCACGTACGTAGTGATCTTTTGTATCCAGCAGCCTGATAACGGCAGGCACAGCACTTAACTGGTTGTAGTGCACCACCAGCTTCAGACAGAAAGATACAATCGATTTATTGGAAGAGTAAGTGATCCATTGTGCGAAGTTAGGAATGGCGATGTGCTCGGTGGTAGAGATAATCTTGAACAACTCTACCTGGTCCCAGAGGAGCAGGGGCTCAGTCACCACGTCGAAGAACTTGAATGGTTCATTCTTACTTAGTTTGATATAAGCATGACGGGCAGCGGCACGAAGTTCCCGGTTATTGCTATTGGTAAGCGGAAGAATGGTAACGTCTGCAATAGACATGTTCATGTTACTCATCTCTGCCAGTGCCTGTACCTTTCTTTCCCATTTACGGGATTTCATCTTTTTCAGGGAATCCTTATCCAGTTCCAGTTGAATGTAGAGGTTACGCAGTTGTTCACCCATTGATCCTCTTACATTATTTCTATAATGAATAAGACGATCGATGAGTGCCTGGCGAGCCCACTTCTTTTCAAACACGGGTTGCTGAAAACTCTCGAGAGGAAGCTGTACCTGGTCGGCAGGCACATCACTAGCCAGTTCTTCGTTGAGAAAAATATGCTCCATGAGCTGTTCGTCAATAATCGGGTGTAGTTTTTTCAACCTTTCTGACTGGCGGTAAGCTTTGTACCTGCCCACCAATATCGAGAAATACGCGAGGAACGTGCACACGATGGCAACAACAATAAAAATACCAGCTATCTGTATACTCAGGGGAGCATACCTGAACTCGTAAAAGCTAAATTCCATAAGGATTGGTCAAATTGATCGTCGGTCACATAGAATACGCAGGCGGGTCCTACCGGTTGTACTGCATCAGGAGCCTTTTAACCCTGATCAGTAATTCACCTGGTATCACCGGCTTTTTCAGAAAATCGTCAGCTCCCAGTTTGAAGCCTTCAAGAATCATATCCTCATTCCCTGCATTAGAAACAATTATAACAGGAATTGGTTTACCTTCTTTGCGGTTTTTTACTTTACTAAGAATTTCGAAGCCATTGGCGTATGGCATCATAATATCAGTAATAATAAGATCAAAAGCATAGTTGGTATCATCCAGTTTCTGGAAGGCCTCTTTGCCATTGGTTACATGTTCGATAGTGTATTCTTCTTTGTGCAGGATCCTCTCTACAATCTTTGGCATCACTTCATCATCTTCAATAAGCAGAATTTTACTACTCATATATTGGCTTTTATTTTTGAAGAATGGTGGTACGGGATGTACAACCTAAGTTTTTTTGTGTGTGATTTAAATTGTTCACGGTTGCTATTGCAGTGTAGTCGATTTTGCATAGTCTACTAATGGCTTATCCATATATACTCAAAACCGCCCGGAAAGGTTTTCACCTTTTTGCAAATGATTCGTTAATTTTTTTACATTATAATTTATTTAAAATTATTTTTTGCAGTAAATGTTTTGTTTACGATTTTCAGTGCACCAATTCGGCTGTAAATTACTACCAACAAAGGAATAAAAGCCATATTACGGAGATTAATATACGTATTTACAGTAGAGCTTCGCTGTTATATCATTATTAAATCAACACCAACAGGTCACCAAAAGGGCACTTGTATATCCCCGGGATATTGAGGTGCCCTTTTGGTGACCTTGTAGTGACCGTTTAGTACCCTTATAATAACGAATCCCTTATATTTGTTCACTATGAAGAACTCCTTAAAAACTCGCCTCTATCTCGGATTTACTATTGCGATACTGATGGTAATCGGCGGAGGTGTCTTTACTTACATCACATTCAAAAACCAACGCTTCCAGTCGGACTGGGTAGAACATTCCTACGAAGTGATTACCCTGGCACAGCGTATCAATAGAAATGTGTACGAAATTGAGTCAGCCAGTACCGCCTACAGAAGTACACATGTTTCTAAATACCTTGATTCTTACTATGAAATACATCCAAAAATATTGCCACTTTTCTATGACCTTCGCAAGATGGTAAGTGACAATCCTAAACAAATCCGGCGATGCATTACGGTGGAAAAGGATTTGATTGGATTGTTAACTTTTTGGGAAGGTTTGGTGTCAAGGCATGACTCCAATTATGTGTTTTCCCATATACAGGAAATCACAAAAGATGAGCGGGTGATGCTGGAGAAAGTGCATACTGAACTCACAAATATTATTGTAGATGAACGGCTGCTGCTCACAGAAAGAAATGGTGCCAATGGCGAGTCTGTTGCCAAAGCATCCATTGCCCTCATTCTGAATACCAGCTTTATCATTCTTGTTGCCCTCATCCTGATGACCATTTCTTTCAGGGAATTCAGCATCCGCCAAAAAGCCCAAAAGGAACTCCAGGTAAAACTCCGGGAAACAGAAACCCTCAACGCCAAAGCCGTTGCGCATAACTGGCTCCTGACCGGCATGAGCATCGTTAATGAAAGCCTGCAGGGAGACGCTGCTATTGACGCCCTCGCTTACAAAAACCTGCAGGCCCTGGTCAGGTATCTTGAATTGCCTGCCGGCGCCTTTTACCGATATGATGAAGAAGCGAAATTACTGATACTCTGTGCCGGCAAAGGACTACCTGCTACTATCCAAAAATCTTACGCGCTGCATGAAGGTATCACCGGAGAAGCCGCTTCCCAGAAAGAACTCACAATTGTGAATGATATTCCGGCCAACTACTGGCGGCTGGAATCTGCCACCGGCAGCAATACCCCGGGTACAGTTGCATGTCTGCCCCTGTGGCATGATAACGAGCTGGTAGGACTGATAGAACTTGTGTCATTCGCCCCATTGCCGGATAGAGCCTTAGAATTGCTCCGCAATACAGCACATGCTATCGCTGTTGCTGTCAACGCTGCCGGTGCCCGCAAAAAGGTAATGGAACTCCTCAACAGGGTGCAGGAACAGAAAGAGATCCTCGAAACACAGCAGGAAGAACTCCGTCAATCCAATGAAGAACTGACCCGCCAGTCCGAAATACTCCAGGCTTCAGAAGAAGAACTGCGGGTACAGGAAGAAGAGCTGCGCCAGGTGAACGATGAAATGAGCGTGCAGAACAAAGCACTCGAAATGGCCCGGGAGGAGCTATCCAGGAAAGCAGCGGAACTGGAACAAAGCAGTACCTATAAGTCGGAGTTCCTGGCAAATATGTCGCACGAATTACGTACACCCCTTAATAGTGTATTGATCCTGGCCCGCCTGCTGGAAGAGAATAAGGAACAGAACCTGAATGCCAAACAGATGGAATACGCAGGCATCATTCACAAATCCGGCTCCGATCTGCTAAAACTCATTAATGATATCCTGGATCTGTCGAAGATTGAAGCCGGTAAAGTGGAAATGAACATAGAACCGGTTGCTGTGAAAAATATCAACAATGACCTGGAACAACTCTTCCACGTAGTCGCAGAAGAAAAGCAGATTAACTTCATTACTAATATTGATGCTACGGTTCCTGCCCACATCCAAACGGATGGTCAACGACTGGAACAGGTGATCAAGAACCTGCTCTCCAACGCGTTTAAGTTCACGCCTAAAGCAGGTACGATCGAACTGGCGTGGACCCTGCAGGCAGACGGGTTACACATATCCGTTTCTGATACAGGTACAGGTATTCCCGCCGATAAACAGCAACTGATCTTCGAGGCTTTCCGTCAGGCAGATGGCTCAACCAGTCGTAAATATGGGGGTACCGGCCTGGGACTTAGCATCAGCAAAGAACTGATGAAGCGACTGGGTGGCGAGATCAGGCTGGTGAGCGCAGAAGGACAGGGCAGTACCTTTACTATTGTAATGCCTACCGGCACAGGTACCACTCAGGCGCCCAAAAGATTACCGGATACGGTCGCCCGGCCCGAGGCCCCTGTTACTGTGAAAGAGGTAGTAGCACCTGAAGAACAACTGGTAGACGACGATCGTAATACATTGGGTAAGCAGGACAAGCTGATCCTCATCGTAGAGGATGATCCCAGCTTTGCCGCTATCCTACGGGACTTCGCCAGGCAGAAAGGATTTAAAACGATCGTAGCCCTGAATGGAAATGATGGCCTATTCCTCGCCCGCAAGTTCCTGCCAGCGGCTATCATCCTGGATATGAACCTGCCACTGATAGACGGCAATAGCATCCTTAAAATCCTGAAAAACAACGAAGAACTTAAGCATATACTCGTACACGTTGTATCCGCAGGCGAGATCTCGCTGCAGGTCCGTGGCAAAGTAGAGGGCTATACACAAAAGCCATTGCAGGTCACAGATCTGGAAACCGTTTTCAACGATATCAGCTCACAGCTGGAAGCCCGGCTTAAAAAGGTCATGGTCATTTCCGACGGGTTATTATTGCATCATCCTTTCCTTCAGTCACTCAGTGACGAGCGCCAGCTGCAGACCCAGTATCACCTGGTGAAAACACTGCCTGAAGCGGCCATGGAGCTACAATCTTATCAATACGATGGGATTGTACTTGACGCCGGTACCGACATTTCAGAAAGTATTGCCAGGCTGAACCAACTTAAGTTGATCAGCGCTGCAAGAGACCTGCCGGTGATCGTATATCTCGATCACGACATCTCAGAAGCCGATGAGCTGGCACTGAAAAAGAATGCTGCAGCAATAGTTCGCAATTCCACCTTTTCCGGCGACCGCCTGATGGACGAACTGGAACTCTTTCTCTACAAACTGAACGAGACTACGGCACAGCAACCTGCGGACCGTGCACCTAAGATGGAAAAGAACCTCGAAGGGAAAAAAGTGTTGCTGGCCGATGATGATATGCGGAATGTATTCTCCCTGAGTGCACTGCTGGCAGGACATGGTATGGATGTGGTGACGGCGGCAGATGGAAAGGAAGCACTTGAAAGACTCGAAGAAAATCCTGATATTCGTTTAGTACTGATGGACATTATGATGCCCGAAATGGATGGCTATGAAGCCATACGCCGGATCAGGGCCAATGCCCGCTATCAGCAACTGCCGGTCATTGCACTGACTGCAAAGGCCATGGCGGGGGACAGGGAGAAATGTATTGCCGCCGGCGCTTCGGATTATATAGCGAAGCCCATCGACAGCAGTAAACTTTTATCGCTTATGCATGTTTGGATGGTATAACCTTGTATTGTTTCTATGAAGGAAGACATATCTAATGCAGATTTCTTTGATATCATTAATATTATAAAGCTGCAATACGGATATGATTTCACCGGTTATGCGCAGGCGTCCCTGAAGCGTCGTATTGTTCGTTTTATGAGCTATACCGGACTGACTACCGTATTTGAACTGAAGTATCAGCTGGTAAATGATACAGATTTTTTTAACCGGCTGGTGCAGTACATTACAGTGAATGTGACGGAAATGTTCCGTGATCCCTTGTTTTATCAAACGCTGCGGACACAGGTACTTCCCAAGCTGGCGGCGTATCCTAATATTAAGATATGGCATGCCGGTTGTTCTACCGGTGAAGAGGTGTTTTCTATGGCAATCCTGTTGCACGAAGCAGGGCTGCTGGGAAGAACCAAGATATATGCGACTGACCTCAACCCTATGAACCTTGAAAAGGCAAACATGGGCATCTTACCACTGGATAATATGAAAGACTATGTGTATAATTACATTCAGTCGGGAGGGTTAGGCGATTTTTCTAATTACTATACAGCCAGGTACGACAATGTACTGATCAAAAAAGAACTTCGTAAGCACATCACGTTTTTTCAGCACAACCTGGTGACAGATACTGTTTTTAACGAGTTCCAACTCATTTGTTGCAGGAATGTATTTATATATTTCAACAGGGAATTGCAGAACCACGTATTGCAATTATTCTACGACAGCCTGTCCCCACGCGGCTATTTGGCCATGGGTATCAAAGAAACGATGCGGTTCGCCGGCATCCAGGAAAAATTTGAAACAATACATCCGGCCCACAAGATTTACCGACGAAAGGGATAAGCCGGATGTTGTAAATTTATGAAGAACAAAAAGTACGATATCATCACAATCGGAGGATCCGCCGGTAGTATTGCTGTATTAACCAGCATTCTCGATGCACTGCCAGACTATCTGCAGACGCCGGTTGTTATCATATTGCACCGGCTCCGTAATGTGCAAAGTGAGATGGGCCGGCTGCTCTCCGCCAAAAGAAGAATTATTGAGCCTGAAGATAAAGAAGCTGTGAAGCCCCGCAACATATACCTGGCCCCCCAGAATTATCACCTGATGCTGGAAGCAGATAAGACTTTTATGCTGGATTATTCAGAACTTGTCAATTACAGCCGGCCTTCCATCGACATGACCTTTAGCTGTGTGGCAGATGTATATGGGAGCAGAGCGTTGGCCATTCTGTTGAGTGGAGCCAATAAAGATGGCGCAGCAGGCATGCAGGATATCATCGCTGCCGGCGGTACAGGGATTGTACAGGATCCTGCTACGGCTGCCTTCGAAGCGATGCCGCTGGCAGCCCTTGAAATGTGCAAAGGGATTCACGTACTGTCAGTTGAAGATATAATAAAATTTATAATTAATGAACCATGATGAAGGTTTTATTCGTATATATAAATAAGATTAGCCGTTAAAAGATAGCCCATGAGAATGACTAAAAAATTTACCATCCTGTTGGTAGATGATAGAATGGAGAATTTATTATCACTGGAACAAATGCTACTGGCTGATAATAGGACCTTTTTACTGGCTGCATCGGGCAATGAGGCGTTGAAGCAGGTATTAAAGCATGACGATATCGGGTTGATCATGCTGGATGTACAGATGCCGGATATGGACGGTTTTGAAGTGGCCCGCCTGCTCAAAGCCAACCCGAAGACAAGGAACATTTCTATCATTTTTGTGACAGCCATTAATAAGGACGAATACTATGTGCTGAAAGGATTTGAAAAGGGAGCGGTCGATTACCTGTCCAAACCACTGGATATCAATGTGACCCGTGCCAAGGTAGACGTATTCGAACAATTATATTTTTATCAGGATGAACTGAAGCAGACACTGAAGGAGAAAGAGCAGATCAATGACCAGCTGGAGCGCTTTATGCAGGTAGTAGCACATGATCTGAAAACACCGCTCTCGGGTATTACAGGCTTGCTGATGCTGATGCAGGAAGAAGATACGATCAGAGAATCCCCTATGCTGAAGGAGTATATGGACATGTCTGTGAATGCCGCCACACAAATGGCAGACATGATCACAGCTATTCTTGACTACAGCAAAGAACATCAGTTCTCCAACAAGACAGAAGATGTACATGTGAACGAAATGCTCGAGCAGTTAATTAAACTGTTGTTCCCTCCGGCACATGTACATATTCAGGTGCAGGAAAATCTGCCCGTGCTGCATACCAGCAGGCAGAAATTGCAGCAGGTATTCCAGAACTTACTGAGTAACGCGATTAAGTATAATGATAAAGCGGTAGCAGAGATCAGTGTGGGAGGAACACCCAATGGTGAATTTTATGATTTTTATGTCAGAGACAACGGTCCTGGCATCGAGGACAAGGACAATGAAAGGATCTTTAGATTGTTTGAAAAGGTAGACCAGGATGATGATAAGGGGACAGGGATAGGACTTAATATCCTCAAATTACTGGTGGAAACGCAAGGGGGCAAAGTGTGGGTGGAATCCCGGTTGGGAGAGGGGAGCTGTTTCTACTTCCAGTGGCGAAGATAAACTGTCATGTATATGAGAACCTATGGCCAAAGGGCAGGTGTATACCTGCTCATGCTGGTAATTGCCCAGCTACCGTCGATGGCGCAAAAGAAAGCCGTCACTAATCTGAACATTGTATTTATTGGAAACAGTATTACACATGGAGCCACATTAAAAGAACCGGAAAAAGAGGCGCCGCCGGCGAGGGCCGCAGAGTGGCTGCAAACGCAGGAAGGAGTACGTAAAGTGAATTTTTCCAACCAGGGTGTAAGCGGTTATACCACAGTAGATTTTCTGCCAGCTACCGGCAAAGCATTTAAAAAAATAGCCGCCGCCGCTGAAGTCTATAAGGCAGAGAAAGATGCATTGTTAGTATTTTCTATTGATCTGGGTACAAACGATAGTGCCGTAGAAGGGCCCAACGGGGCACCTGTTTCTCCCGAAAACTATAAAAAGAATTTAAAGGCCATTATAGACCAGTTGCTGGCCGATTTTCCTGATAGCAGGGTGGTTGTACACCAGCCCATCTGGTATAGCCCCAATACCTACAACGGCGCCATCTATTTACAACGCGGTCTGGACAGGCTGCAGACCTATTTCCCTGAAATTAATGACCTGGTAAAGGAATATGGAAGAACGAAGCCCGGACAGGTCATTGTGGGCGATAAGCAGGGTTTTGGGTATTTTAAGCAACATGCAGCGGCTGAACTGCAGGCAGAAGAAGGCTGGCAGGGTGTGTTTTACCTGCATCCCAACAAAATCGGGGCTGAAAGCCTTGGAAAGCTCTGGGGGAAAGGGATTTATAAGCTGTTAAAATAGTCATTCTGCGGGGTTTTGTTGTACAAAACCCCGCTCTTAATAAAGAGTTAAGCCCCTGCCATTATGGAATCCACCCGTTTTTTATTAGATTAGCATTGTTATTGATCCTCTGAATGGAAAAATGTGTATACCAATGATTTATGTGAAAGATACCGGAGCACCGACCGGACTACCTAAAGAAAACGAAATTTTGCACACCGGCTCGGGTGGCGCATTTGAAGAAGCAGAACGTCCGCTGGACGAATCAGAAAGAGAAATGAGCGATGAGCAATTGGATGAGCGGCTGGAAAATACCCCTGAAAAAACCAGATCCCAAAGACCTTCCTATTAAAGTTACGGACAAAAAAAACCGGCACTAAAGGACTAAAGTACCGGTATTTCATTTTGCATTGTTCGTAAACGAAGGTGACAGCACCTTTTTCAAGGCACCATATGAATATTTTATATTACGCTGTGGTAATCTGGAAAAGCATTGTGCATTGTTGTAGTCTGGTGTCTTTCGTTTTGCTTATAAAGCCGCGACATGTATACTAATTAGATTGGAACAATAAGAACCCAACGTTTTCTGTAGGTCGTTAGCCCCCAGATCTTTATGATTCGCATGACACATAATGTATCCACTTTATACTAATCTGCCGGCCCGGCTGTTGTATACGTTTACTTTATAAAAGCGGGGCAAAACTACTAAACACATCGCTGTTTTTAGAAAATAAACTTTGAACACGGCTGTTAATGATTTGCAAAAGTTACAGGGAAAAGTGTTTATTATAACGTTATACAGTTGTAAGTGCTTGTCTGATAATTCTTTCGGCAAGGCTGCCGATTTCAAAGAATAATGCAGAAATTTTTTGACACTGAGTATATATACGTTAAAAATCCCCGGTCGGTTTTACGTTATTCACTATTTCCATTCCGAATTTCCTGGGGAGAACAGGCATAATGTTTCCTGAATTCCCGGTTGAAACTAGACACATTACTATATCCAACTTCTTCCGCAATATCGGAAATTTTACTATCAGATTGTTGTAAAAGCTGAAATGCCTTTTGCATTCTTTGCTCTAATAACCAGTTTATCAGAGAAAGATGTTTGTATTTTTTGAAATCCTGTTTCAACTTTGATTCACTTATATAGTGAGAATGAGCCAGTTGTGAAATGCTAACTGGCTTGTTCAGATTGAGCAACAGGTATTCGCTGATGCTGGCTATGACTTGCTCGTGGCGATTGGTTGACATGGGATTCGTGTTCAATGGTCTAGGGTATCTCCTAATTTAAGTAAAATTTTTCTTGTCCCCCACCATAAAAAATATATTTATAAAAAATGCATATCTTGTCGCCTCGTGTTCATTACCTGAGATCCTATGCCAAACCATAGACGTGAATTCCTGAAAAATATAGCCGGTACAGTGGTTGCCTTTACGATTCTTCCCCGGCATGTATTGGGGCGGGGGCACCTGGCGCCCAGCGACCAGCTCACCAAAGGTGTGATTGGCACCGGTATAGCCGGCCGCCAGCACCTGAACGATGCCGGTACCCGCGTGACCGCTATCTGTGATGTGGACAGGAATAAACTGGGGCAGGCAGCCGCATTGCTGGATAATAAAGTCAAAACTTTCGACGATTATCGCCACCTGCTCCTGCAAAAGGATATTGATATTGTACATATTGCCACACCACCACACTGGCATAGTCTCATGGCTACCGAAGCCGCCGCCGCAGGCAAAGACATCTGGTGCGAAACCCCGATGACCCACACCATTGCCGAAGGCCGCGAGGTGATCAATGCCGTGCAGACCTATGGTCGTATTTTCAGACTCAATATGAACCACCGGCTGGAAGGTAACTTCTACGGTACCCATGTACCTGTTAAAAAATTGAAGAAACTGACCGCCAGCGGGCTGCTGGGATGGCCACTTACCATCACCCTGGGCCCTCAGACCGGCTTCGGCTGGCCGTTTCAGGAGATGGGACTGGCGAAACTCCCCGCCCAACCTGTGCCTGCTACATTGAACTATGATCGCTGGCTCGGACCAGCCCCTTATAAACCTTATCATATTGACAGAATCCAGCACTTCCAGGCCTATTGGGATTATGGCGGTGGCGTGCTGGGAGAAACCGGACAACAATACCTTGACCCGGTACAGTTCCTGCTGGATAAAGATGAAACCAGCCCTACAGAAGTCACTGTAGAAGCACCCTTGCAACATCCTGACGTAGTCGGTACCTGGAAAAAGATCACCTTTACCTATCAGGATGGCTGCAAGATCATCCTGGATGCAGAAGGGAACGATGCAAATGCGCCGTTCATTTCCGGACCTAACGGCAAACTGTTTCCCGATTTCAAGTCAGATCTGCCAGACCTGGAAAAGCAACTGGCCAACTACCCCGATCCGCCACTGGCCGTCACAGATTTTGTGAAAGCCGTGAAAGAAAGACAAACGTTCGTGACAAACGAGGAAAACGGACACCGCTCCTGTACCCTGGTCAACATCGGTAAGATTGCTCTTCAACTGGGCCGTTCCCTCCAGTTTGATCCTGAAAAACAAAATTTTCTCTTCGATGAGGGTGCAAACAGGTTGCTGAATCAGCCCCTGCGCACCACCTGGAAATAACTGTGTACCATGAGGCGTTCGAAACTGCTTATATTATTTATCTTCTACACCTTTATCCTTATAAAAGGGCAGGCGCAACCTTCTTCCTATGCAAGCAGGATCGCTATGATCCTGCAGCAGATGCCTTCACCTAATGACAGTTTGAAAAACATCTCCATGAAGCAGCTTGAGAAGCTGGGAGAACCCGGACTGACGGCATTGGCAATGATGACGGAAACAGGGAATCTGAACGTGCAATATGCCCTCCACGCTTATACAGGGTATGTTACTGCCGCTTTGCAGGATTCGGCCCGTAAAACGGCTGTAAAGGCATATTGTAAGGCACTGAAACTGGTGAAGACGATCCCTGCAAAAACCTTTCTTATCAATCAGCTGCAGCTGTGTGGGAACGATGTCGCGGCTGTAACGATCGGCCCTTATCTTGTACAGGAACAACTGTGCGATGCAGCCGCAAGAGCCCTGATCCAGATAGGCGGCCCCGTTGCTAAACCAACACTGGTATATGCTTTATCAAAGGCAAAAGGCAACTGCAGAATAGCACTGATCAATGCGATCGGAGAGCTGCGTTATCTGAGCGGGCTGGATGCAGTTACCGCATTAGCCAATACAAAAGACCTGCGTCAGCGGAGAGCTGCATTGATGGCAATCGCCAGTCTTGGTAATGAGAGCAGTGATTCATTGCTGCATGCAGCAGCTGCTAAAGCAGGGTATGTATACGATAGCTCAGATGCTACGGCAGCGTATATATTATTTGCACAACGTATGGCAGAGAACTGGCCGCAGGAACCCGCACGGGTAATTGCCGCCCGGTTGCTGAAAGAATGCAGGTCACATGCACAGTTGCCGGCAAGAATCGCCGCGATGCAGATTATGGTTACCGTCCGCTTCAGCGACGCCAACAGGATATTGGGTGATGCCGCTGCTGATGCAGATCCGGCCTTCAGGGCCGCCGCATTGCGACTGGCCGCCAGGAATATGAATGCTGCTAATACCAGTTACTGGATAGACCGTGTGCCCAGGGAAAAAGGTGCCGTAAAAGCAGGTATGCTATTGTTGCTTGGAGAAAGCCGGCAGCGCGCCACCACAAGGGTGATACAGGCGGCCCTGGAAGATAGTGACAGGGTCGTGAAGACGGCAGCGATCAAAGCCGCTGGTATGCTCGGGAATACAACCATGATCGCTTCTCTCGTATATGAAATGAACAAAGCAGACAGTAGTACGATCTTTTTAATCAGGGATGTATTGCTCACAATGCGGAGTAAAATGGTCGCTTCTACTGCCGGCATCTCTCTGCAAAATAAACCTCCGCTAATGCAGATCGCATTATTGCAGGTACTGGCAGAACGCAAGGCGGAAGAGATGAAATCGAGAGTGATCAGCTTAACGGAAAGTACAAACCCGGCCGTAAGAAAAGAAGCAGAGAAAACGCTGAAAGTATTGGAGGACTCCTGATTCCGTAAATATGGCATCGTATTTGAAGATAAGGATATATGTTCCTTATTTCTGTAATTAATCAATACATGCTTATTTATGAAAACTAAATTATTGCTTGCTGTGCTGGTACTGGCCCTCGGCTCTCTTGTATCCGGTTGTAAAAAGGAGTATATCACCCAGGAATTAATTCCTAATACAACAATTCAAACGTCTGTTGCCACCAACAACTGGACTTATGATTCCAATACAAAAACTTATTTCGCCCAGATCAATATGCCTGAAATTACCGATGGTACTAACCAGACAGATGGTGTGCTGGTATACATCTCCGGCGATGGCACTACCTGGGAAGCTTTACCGGATGTATATAACGGAACCACCATTATCTACACTTACAAACCAGGTGTGCTGTATCTTGAAATCCAGGGATCTGATGGGTCTACTGTAAACCCTCCGGGTAACCTGTATGTGAAGATCGTATTAGTCGCTTCAGCAAGTTGATAAATAAAACGAATTTCAGCAGCCCCCTCCATCGAGGGGGCTTTTTTATTTTCCTGTTCTGATACGTAATTCTCCTTTTGTAGTTTATATTTGACCTAACTAATCAGCATCATTTTGATTTTGAAATTCCAACGTATATTTTTGTCCGAACAGTGAACACGGCAATATTGCCTTCTAAACTTTCATGCATAATTATGGTCCGGAAACTACTGAATGTGACAGGTCTCTTACTGGCACCCTTTTTACAATTGATGGCGCAAAGCCAATATGAACTTAACAGTGGTTGGGAATGTGCGAATGTCTCTGACGTCACTGTAAAGGGCGAAGCACTGTCAACTCCCACCTATGGGCTCAAAGGCTGGCTGCCAGCCACTGTGCCAGGTACTGTTTTAACGACATTACTGAACAACAAGCTCGTTCCAGATCCCTTCTATGGAATGAATAATGAGCGTATACCTGATATCTATACCACAGGGCGCGATCATTATACCTATTGGTTTGTGAAAGACTTTTCAGAAGCAACACCGGCTGCTGATGGCCAGGTATGGTTGCACTTCAGGGGAGTGAACGACGGTTGTGATATTTACCTGAATGGTCATCGCCTGAATGCGACTACGCATTACGGTACTTATATCCGCCATTCTTACAACATTACTTCCTTCCTGGCCAGGGATGGCAGGAACCGCCTGGCTGTAATCGTCTATCCTCCTGTAAACGTAGGTAATCCTAATGGTGGTCAGGGTGGTGATGGCGTGATCGCCAAAAATGTAGGCCCTCAGTATACCGCTGGATGGGACTGGATTCAACCGATGCGTGACCGTAATACCGGTATCTGGGATAAGGTGACTATCGAAAAAACCGGTGCCGTAAATATCAGCAACCCACATGTGGTCACCAACGTACCTGGTCCGAGATGGCCGGAAGGTAAGCAGGCACCTGCTACTATCAGGGTGAGTGCAGAACTCGAAAATGCAACAGCTAAGAGCATTGCAGGTACCCTGCGTTATACTATAGGAGGTGTAACAGTGAGCAGCAAAGTAACGCTGGCACCCAAAGCACACACCGAAGTACAACTGCCTGACCTGGAACTGAAAGATCCTAAACTCTGGTGGCCTGCTGGTTATGGTCCGCAGCACCTGTACCAGAGTAAAGTTGAATTTGTAGAGAACAACAAAGTAGACGATACAGAAGAAATTACGGTAGGTGTACGCGAAATCCGTACCTTCTGGAACACACATACCAGGAGCCGCGAGCTGTCAGTAAACGGTCAGAACATCTTTATCAAAGGCGGTAACTGGATCACTTCCGATGCCATGTTCCGGTTCACAAAAGAACGTTACGATGCTGAAGTCCGTTTCCACCGTGATATGAACCTGAACCTGATCCGTATCTGGGGAGGTAGTCTTACCGAACGGCCTGAGTTCTTCCAGGCTTGTGATAAATATGGTATGCTGGTATTCCAGGACTTCTGGATGAGTGGCGACTGTAACGGTCGCTGGGTAGACCCCATGAAGAAGGAAGACCAGTGGACCCGCAGGCAATATCCTGATGATCACCGCCTGTGGATCAACTCTGCTGCAGACCAGGTGAAACTGCTGCGTAACCATGCCTCCCTGGCATTCTGGTGCGGTGGTAATGAAATCACACCTCCGGGAGACATCTTCGATGTACTGGCGGATAGCATTATGCCTAAACTGGATGGCACCCGTTACTTCTTCCATTATTCCAATACCGATAGTATGTCTTACAACATGCTCGGTGGCAATGGTGATGGCCCTTACAACTGGCAGCCACTGAATGTATTCTGGAACGAAAGAACCTGGCCGTTCAACTCCGAAGTGGGTTCTGTTGGCGTAGGTGACCTGGAATCCCTGGAGCGCTTTATTCCAAAAGAAAACCTGGTAAGTCCTGAAAATAAACCAGGTGGTGTAGATTCAGTATGGGATTACCATAAATATATTCCTTACTTCAATTCCCTGGATCCATATGGTAAACCGAAAGATATCAGGGACTGGACCAATAAGGCTCAACTGGTCAACTATGACCAGTACCGCGGTCTGATGGAAGGTTTCAGTTCTCACATGTGGGACTGGTACACAGGTGTGATCATCTGGAAAACACAGAACCCATGGACTGCATTACGCGGACAGCACTACGACTACTACCTGGATCCCAATGCATGTTTGTATGGAAACAGAACCGGAGCTACACCCGTACATGGGATGGTAAATCCGATCGATGGTACCGTGTTCATTGTCAATAATACTTTCAGCTATTATCACGATATCATGCTGCAATTGAAGGCGTATGATATGAAAGGTCATGACACACTGATCACACAGGTATTCGCAGAAATTGGTCCATCCAATGTACAGAAGATCATGAGCATCAAATCATTCCTGGACAAGGTGGGTGAGAAAGAAGGCGTGTTCCTGTCTGTTCGTCTGCTCAAAGCCGACAAGACGTTGATGGACGATAACCTGTATTGGTTCCCTGATGCAAAAGGTAACTATTCCGGTTTACAGAAAATGGAACAGGCAAAACCACAGATCACAGCAGTGAGAAACGGGAATGATATCCAGGTGAAGATCAGTAATCCTGGAAATGGTCCGCTGGCATTCTTTAACAGGGTATCACTGGTGGATGCACAGACTAAGAAGAGAATACTGCCTGTGTTTTATAATGATAACTACGTGTCTGTAGTACCCGGCGAAGAGAAAGTAGTGACTATCAGCGGCGATGTGATTGGCAAGAGTGGTAAGGCACAGGTAACTGTGAGCGGCTGGAACCTGGCAGAACAGGTAATAGACATTAAATAATCCTTGAACAACAGCAAAAAAAATTGCCTTTACCGTTTGGTAAAGGCAATTTTTTTTGAAATTTATCCACAAAGCTGACCTCATTACCTCCTTTTCGATGTACCCCTGATGCTCCCGGAAAACCGCCATTTTTCATCGAAAATGTTAAAATGTCCACTTAATTTTCATTTTTTTAAAAAAAATTACATATATAATATACCCCCTCCAATCCATTGATTCTGATAGAATTTTAATCTTTTTAACACTTATAAATCCCTATCCGTTCATATATTATTAATATTAAAAAATACTAATAACTAAAGTATTTACTATATTTATTTCCGATTTACATCCTTTTATCGAATATGATGCCAAAGCAACGATGGTTGTTCTTGCTGGAAGAGCTATGTGCGGTAGTAAGAATTGGAAAAATTTAGTAGATACTGAAGCGATTGGTTACATATAAACGGCAGTAAAGCATATAATATTATTTCGTATTGATGAATATTTGGCAATGCAGTATAAATCTATATTTATCGTATTAATCTTAGGATGGATCAGCGCACTTATTGGATGTGGCAAAGGCGGTGCCGCCTGCGATACAGGCCTTAAGCCGAAAATCAAAAGCAATGGTCCCATTGGTAACAATGAAGTACTTGCCCTCACCAGTAGCGGTGTAAGTGCAGTTCAATCCTATGCCTGGACTGGCCCTAATGGTTACACATCTACTGAGCAGTCTCCTAAAATAACAAACCCTGCCAGGGGTAGATATGTGTATTCATTGACTGTGACTACCACAGGTGGCTGTACCTACAGCGGCGTTTCGGATACTATCACAGTAACTGGTCCTACAAATGCCTGTGGGCTGGATAGTAATCAGGCCAGACTGCAAGGTGTGGTAGACCTATCTTTTAATAAGGTGATAGGTAATACCGGTAGCAGTGATTATATGGTCACCGCTACTAACGGTAACGCTACTATTACTATCGAGTTCCCGGGCAATCAGCCGCCTGCAGAAGGGATTTACTCTATTCAGAAGTCCAGCTCCGCGCTGCCTTCAGGATATTGCAGACTGACTGCCAAGGCGATCACTACCGCTCCATGGACGACAGATACCAACTCTGGTTCTGTATACGTTTCTATCGATAATAATGTGACCACGATTAGTTTCTGTACGGTGAAGTTCAACTCTACCGAATATAACGGAGATGTGAGCGGTGCAGCACGTATTATCTGGAAGCCTTAAGCGCTCCCTGTTCAAAGCTTGTCATAATCGAATCTATAGCCAGAAAGTTCCGGGCATAATCTCCAGCGCGACTGGTGATGTGTCCGGAATCTTCATTTATAGCCTGGAGCAATCCCTCGTACAGTGCCTGCTGATTCTCTGCCTGCACCACTATTCCCAGTTGATGCTTATTTACCAGCTCATACAGACTGGTCCCTTCATTGGCTGTAATCAGCGCCAGCCCCTCTACTGCCAGGATCGTAGTCAGCTTGCTGGGCATGACCAGGTCTGCAGCATTGGCTTTCTGGATTACCAGGTGAATATCAGCCATGTTCAGGAACCGGTTGAAGTGCGAGGATGGTTGAGTAGGATAAAAGATCACATTTTGCAGGGACATGGCCTGTGCCTTGCTTTCCAGGGAGGCTTTATAAGGACCAGCTCCACAGATCAGGAACTTGAGCCGGTCGTTCTCCTGCATGGCCAGGGCTACCTCCAGGATCGATTCTAACCCTTGTTTCTCTCCAATCGCACCTGCATATAGTATCACTTTATCTTCTGCATGAAAGCCAAAATCTGCTTTCAGCTGTTGCCTTCCATCCATAGGGAAGAAGTGATTAACGGCTACCCAATTAGGGAAAAAGAAAATTTCCTTACCCGATTTTGCGGCGATCTTTCTCATCATACCTTCCGAGATACTGCTCACCAGGTCTGCCTTGCGCAGGATAAACTGCTCCATCCTGAACAATGTATTGAGCAGCCACCGGGAACGGATCATCTGTAAATCACGGGCAGCCTCTATTTGCATATCCTGTATGTGATAGAGCAGCCGTGCCCCCCGTATCCACTTGTATAACAGGCCAAGGAAGCCCAGGTGGAAAGGAGGGACGACCACCATGACCACATCGAATTTTGTAGTGAACAACAATGTGAGTAGCCGGAAAAAAGCGGCCATGAAAAAAGTGACATCCATCAGTATGCGCTTCATGCCCGAAGGTACTGCCGGTATATATTGAGGACACCGGTAGATGGTCAGTCCGGGGTACTTTTCCTTTTTATACCAGCGCCCCGCATGTGCATAGGGTGGCTGTATTTTCCAGTAAGGGTAGTAAGGATAGGTGGTAATAACGGTACAGTCGTAGCCTTTATCAGCCAGCCATTGCATCATTTCTCCGTTGTATTTTCCGATTCCCGTCGGCTCAGGACTATAGTTGCCTGAAATCAGCAATAATCTTTCAGACATAATTCTTAATAAGCGTTCTTATCTCCTTTTACCATGTTCACCAATGTCTGGAATATGATCTGGCAATCCAGCCAGAAGCTATAATTTTCAATATACCAGATGTCGTAGTCTACTCTTTTCTGCATTTGCCCTGATTGACTGGTTTCACCTCTGCAACCATTCACCTGTGCCCATCCTGTGATACCTGGTTTTACCATCTGCCGGCGCATATAGTGTTGCACCGTTTCCCGTGATTCTATATGCAGGGGAGTGGCATGCGGACGTGGCCCTACGAATGACATATTGCCCATCAGCACATTGAAAAACTGAGGCAATTCGTCCAGATTTGTTTTACGCAGAAAACGCCCGATAGCCGTGACACGGCTATCATTACGGGTAGCCTGCAGGAACCTGCCGTTTGCATCTACTTCGCTTGTTTGTACGATCATAGAGCGGAACTTATAACAGGTAATCTTTTTATTCTTCAGCCCCCACCGCTCCTGTTTGAATAACACCGGTCCTTTGGAGGTCAGTTTGATCAGCACAGCGATCAGCAGGAACAGCCAGCTGAATGCCGTGAAAAGAACGAGCGTAAACACAATATCGAATGCCCGCTTCATACGTTGTAATCCCGGGTCATCCAGGGGAAAAGAGCGGATGTTCACCAGCGGGAAAGACCCCAGCAGGTTCATACTCACAGTAGGGGAACAATATTGATGTACGTTTGGAATGATCTTAACACTTTTGGCTGCGCGTTCACTCGCCACGATGATGCTTTCTGTCTGGTCCCTGGCATATTCCGGCAATGCGACTATTACATCATCTACTTCGTTTGATTCAAGTATATTGGTGAGTTCTGAGATGTTGCCCAGGTAATGACCATGCAGTTGTGTTTGTGCCTGGTCGCCTACAAAGCCCACACAGTTATAACCAAAGTGGCCGTTCTTAGTGATGGTATGATAGAAGTTAATGCCGGTTTCGCCGGTGCCCACGATCAGTACATTTTTAGCCCGGTGGCGATGAGAACGGAGTTTTAACAGCGTTTTCTTTACCGCATATCTTGTAAATAATGCCCCTGCAAAAATGTAGGCGGAATATAAGAGGGTAAAAGTGCGGGGATAACTGTATGTTTTAAATAAGTAAAAGAACAGGAAGGTGAGTACACATGCCTGTAACAGCACATTCTTTAATACGGCTACAAATTCAAATGAAAAGGAATTGACCTTGTCATATTCATCATACAACCGAAGTGATGCACCAAGTATGATCCAGGTACTGATGCTGATGCCAAGCAGTACTCCGTCCATATTGGTAAAGATCATTTCACCTTTGGTGCTGATGTAATAGCGGGTTAGGACAAAGGCTGCCCCCAGGATAGTAAAATCAATGAATTGCCGCACATATTGAACAGCATAATTTCGATTCTTCATAGCAATAAGATTTCTGTAGGCACTGGCTGCCGTATATCAATTTCCGTTTGGCGGTAATGTTAGTTGTTAACTCTTTCAGGGTTGGGTAGGCTATGAAGGATCGGAGTGGTGACTTGGGGACCTGGTTGCTAATTATTACAAAACTGCTGTGCTTTTTGTTCTTCCTCCGTCAAAAAAGTAATCAGATCAGGCTGCTGTTTTTCGTTTATACAACAGGTCCATTTGTAGTATCTGTAAGGCATCCGTTTGGCAGAAGCCGACAGGTGCTATAAATTCAAATCCAAGTTCTTTCACGAAGTTATGCATCTCATCAAAAAGAGGTTCTCCTTCATACATGGGTACAAACGAAGTTTCGAACAGCAGATAATCTATTTTGCTCAGGCTTGCTGCGGCTCCTTTCAGTACTTCTTTTTCAAAACCCTGTACATCCAGTTTTAGTAACACAGGTGCTTCAAAAGTGATGTTGCTGATCAGGTCATCCATTCTTTTTACCGGTACTTTGATCTGGCGTTCAGCTGCCGTTTGCGGGAAGAACTGCTGCTGTATACTGGATACGTGCAGGGCAGAACTGGCATGTGAATAATCGTTCTGGAAAAACTCCAGGAAGCCACTGGTGCTACCCAATGCAAAGTTGTACGTACTGATGCCATTTGCTTTGCCGATGTTCTGCTGTAAAGTGCGAAATACATCCGGCACCGGTTCAAAGGAGTGAATACCTGCCCGGGGATAAAAGTAGCGGGCAGAAAGCGCAAACTGACCCTGGTTCGCTCCTACGTCGATGATTGTTTTTATCTCCGGAATGTAGTGTTTACAGTTATGCAGGATCGTAGTGGAGGCGATGGATCCGCCTTTTTTCCACAGGGCACTGATCCCTCTTCCGGATTGTAAAAATACTTTGGCCGCATCGGCAATTTTGAAAATGAAATTCATAGTGAAAATTTTTTGTTCCAGCAATGTTTGTAAAAAGCGATTGTTTCCTGAATGCTTTTGTTCCATGTAAATAGTTGTGAGCGGGCATATCCAGCCTGAATGATGCTGTCTCTGAATGTTGCATCTTCAAGTAATTGAATTTTTTCCGCAAAGGCAGCAGGAGAGGGGTTATTCACCAGCAGGCCTGCCGTGCCTGTCACTTCCGGAATGGAGGTCGTACAGGTAGCTACTACCGGACAACCTGCCCTCATGGCTTCACCAGGAGGAAATCCAAAGCCTTCGTAAGAGGATGGATATAGCAGGCACCAGGCATAATTATACAGGATGTTTAACTCCATTGAGCTTACATTCCTGATGATATGGTACCTGCCGGGAATCGCCTGCTCCAGAGCTTCTATTTCTTTGGATTGCCAGGGCTCACCACCTGCTATCACCAGCTGATAAGGAGCGGGTAATAATTGCAGCGTAGCAACTGCCTGTCCGAAGTTTTTGTAATGACTACGTACACCGATATACAAAATATAAGGCGATGCAGGTAGCCGATAGTCCGGAAGTTGCTGTTTGTCCAGCGGGTAAAAGCAATCAGCGATACCGTGATGAATCACCCTGACTTTTTCAGGGTTTGTTTTAGGGTAGAAATACAATAGCTCTTTACGGGTACTTTCTGAGATACAGATAATGCCGTCTGCATGGCGTATGCCATAAGCCTTCTGCTGGATGTTGGCCAGTCCGCGGGGGAAACGGGTAGCCATCCTTCGCTCATGTGCAAAGTCATGTAAGGTGAGAATATTGACGATATCCTTTTGCGGAGATACCCTTAGGTATCCGCCATGAAACACTGCATGGGAAGGCAATGTGTAACGTAGTGGCAGATAACGCAGGTATTTCGGCGGGATCCAGCTTTCACGGATGCAGGGATAAGGGCTGTAGTCGAGTTGCTGTTCAAAGAGATTTTCAGAATGTGGGTCTGCATTCAGAAAGTTGAGTGACAGGTCTGCCCCGCAGAGCCCTTTGAGGAGCTCATACCAGTACATGGACACACCACCGGCCCTTTGAATAGTAAACACAATATTGTCTAAGTAAAGCTGCATGAATAGTAATAGTTAAATCCACATATGTAACATGATCGGGTTGCCAGACAGATAGTCGATACCCTTGATCCGGTAGTTGTATTCCGGTACGACTCCTTTGATCATCTCAATCAGTTTCCGATAATCCTGTCCCTTGTGATAGGTAGTAATGGCAATCTTCGGTTTACTGATCCGGATGGTTTCCAGTGCGCCCCGGATCATATTTTCCTCAAATCCTTCTATGTCCGCTTTCAGGTAATTGATGCGGATACCTTTGTCAGCAAAGAGACTGTCGATCGTAACAATATTGATCTTTTCAGCATGACCATTGCTGTTTGTTTCCTGTATAGATGCATCAATGATAGTGTCTGCAGAGGATGTACCGATAAATGCTTCCTTACAGCTATCACCGGCCGCATATGGCAGGATAGTGACCTTTTGTTTGTTCTGGAATAACCGGCCCAGCGAATCGATGAAGACTGACAGTGGTTCCATGGCGTAGATATGACTGGCAGTATGCTGATGACGGAATGAGAAGAAACCTTCTGCGCTACCGCAGTCTACAATGATGTCGCCAGGGGCTACCGCCGTTTCCGGTATTTCATAATAATGCCAGTGTTGCGGCCTGGACTCCGCCAGTACCATTGCCAGGCTATAGTAGGGTGCTGACCTGGGATAGAGGAACAGCTCATCATAGCCATTGATGCGATAGTAACTATACTTATCATCGCTACGTACCAGGGAGGCATTTTCTGCAGCTACCTTGTACATAGATGGAGAAAACATGTGGAACATCATTTCACTCCACGATGTCCGCTGGCGTGCCTTATTGAGATAATACCACAAAATGCCAAACCGCTTGCGGTAGCCCCATATTATTTTGTTAATAACCTGCATATGATTCTTTTAATTTGACAGCTACCGGTTCCGGTTCATTTACAGCGACAGATTCAGATGTGCTGAGCAGCGCCGTGATCACCAGCAGCAGATCGATCTGACTGAAGAATAAACAGACCCATGCATATCCCAGGTAACTCCCCTGAAAGGAGGTAATACCCGGTTGTGCCTGTGTGAATACTGAAAAGATGATAATGAGTGCGATAAGACCAAATTCAGCTGCCAGATAAAACCAGCGCATGTTCAGGTTGTGCGAACCATTCCCTGCCACATGGTCGTCGTAGTTGAGCTGCCCGTAGAAATATTCAGAAGGGATGAATGTACTGTTGCCCGGCCCATATCCGGTGATCAACAGGTAAGGTTCATGCCGCAGAAAGTCTACAACCGGCAACTCCATATCCCTTTGCAAAGGCATGCCCCAAACCACGTTGTCCTTTTGATAAATGTCGTAGTTATCATACCTGTTTACAGAACGTTTGAAAATAATGTCATATACCGGGTCTCCCTGGTTCTTCATATACAATTTGAAGAAGTATTCCTTACTGGCGGAGATAATGGCAAAAAGGCCTATTACAATGCCAAGTGTGGCCAATACTTTAATCCTTACAGATTGGATCCTGCCTATCATGAGAAAAATGATACCACCCGCCAGCAAATTGATATAGAAGGTTTGTGAAATAGTGAGCACGCCAAACAGGAAGCTCAGAAAGGCATACACATACTGCCTGTCCTTCAGGAACAGCGGGATGCATAATGAAAGGAAGGCACTATAGATTTTAGGTTCCGAAAAGGAGGCCTGCAGGCGCATACTAAACAGGGAGCCTGACTGCTCCAGCATATACCTGCGCTGTAAACCCAGTATTTCCCCGGCTTCAATACTCTTTAATCCCAGCTGTGAAATGATCTGTAGCAGGCATAGCACCATAGATACTTTCGCGATCTTTTTCATCAGGGCATAAAAACGATCCAGCGACATCTCATTTTTCTCCTGCAATATTTTGTTGCCCAGCGCAAACAGGGGCAGGTATGTTTTAAAATAGAAATAGAATGGACGTGTATAAAACGACATCATTTTACCGGGCGGATAATAGAACGGGTTCTTAAACAGCTGTATGACAAAGAACACGGCCAGACTTGACAGCAGGGGTAATACGAGCAGCAGCAGGTACCGTCGTCTGATACGTAACTTACCGGTAAACAGCATATGAAATTGTTCCAGCATAAAGACCATGCTGATAAAGAACGTGGCCGTCAGCGTAGGGCCTATCAAAATCATGTTGTACGCTTCTGTAGCAAATGCATACAGGATCGTTTCCAGTGCACTGATCCGACCCTTGTAGTAGTTATAGAGCAATCCTCCTGCAAATAGTACCGGCACTGATTCTCTGAAGTATTCGATAAACCGGTTCTGACTCGTCAGGTATTCCGTAATAATATCCATACAAAACTGGTTGACTGGTTTACGATAAAAGCTGGTAAAGTTTGCTGAGGATAGGATTCGTTTTTACGATCTTCTTCAGCTTCTTTACCAATACCGAACTATTGTACAATGTGTCTGCGGTGAACTGATCGGCAGTTGTATCGCAGGACAGGACTGATGGATGGGTAATAGCAGGCAGTGTGCCATAGCGTATCTTTCTGAACCAGGGAGGTGTCTGGTGGGTATGGGTGGCATCTTTTCCGTAGCCAATATTTCTGACCAGGCTACAATTGGGGGTGATACACGCCCCGTGGTTGAACCATACACTGAAGAACCATTGGATGTCCCATGTATCTACTTCTTTATTGTAAATACGTTGCAATTCATCCCGGAGCATATTATTGAGTCCTTCCCGGGAGCGATCTGCATATTTGTTCATCGTAAAGTCATATTGTTCCCAGGCCCTTCTCCAACTGGCCCATCCCCATATATGTGCATAGCGCGACATATAGTAGGAGCCGTCGCCCCTTGTGTGTTCCATCTGGAAATTGCTGCCGTTGATATGATAGATATTGTCGTCGTCTTTAAAGCGATCCAGCATACTGGCACAGAATGAAAAAAAGGTTGGATCAGGCACGCAGTCATCTTCCAGTATAATACCGTCTTCTTCCTGGTAAAAGAACCAGTTGATGGCGCTGCTCACAGCTTTGCCACAGCCCAGGTTTTCATCCCTGAGCAATGTGCGTACATCACATGGCCAGTCAATTGCTTCGAGTACTGCTTTCCTGGTTTCTTCACACAGTTCCTTTTCCCCGGATTTGTGTGCTCTCGGGCCATCAGCTGCAATGTATAGCCTGGAAGGCTGTTGTGCTCTGATAGTATCAAATACGATCATCGCCTGAAGGGGGCGGTTAAACACCAGGAATAATATTGGTTTGTCAAAGCTCATTTGTAAGTAAGGTTATTTGTCAGCGTTTGCCAGCCTGATAAGCTATTTTACCAATGTATGTTTTCAGTTCAGCAAGTACTTCCCTGCTATCAGTGAAAGCCTGGATCGGGTTCGGCATTCTACTCACCAGTGTAATTCCTCTTTTGTTCCTGTCCAGTATCAGCAGCGCGGTCAGTACTACTATCTGCGATATGACAATGGCGATGGCTGATCCGACGCCTGCATATACCGGTATCAGCACGATATTGAGTGCAATGTTCACAATCACACCCATGAATGTGGCATACATATTCGTTTTGTAATTTCCTTCCACTACCTGGTATTGAGTAATCACCACAGATACAAACACGGGTACGTTCGCCCATATATGAATAGACAGGATCAGGGCCGAAGCCGGGTACTGTGCTCCATACAGTTTGTAAATGATGGCTTTTGCTGCAAACGACATGAAGACTGCGATGCCTGTGCTGAACCAGAAACTAAGCCGGATCAGCTTCTCCAGCGAGTGCCAGTAGTCTTCGATATCTGTTTTACGTTTGTTGATCAATCCCGGAAGTATAGCGGTAGCGATCACCACCGGAATGGTATAATACAATTCAGAGATCCTGCTGGCAGCTGCATACTCACCCAGTTTGGCAGAGCCAACGATCGTATCCAGCAATAACTGGTCAGTCTTCATGTATATCAGGACCAGCACAGCGGTCAATAACAGGGGCCAGCCTTTGGCAAAGAGCAGGGCGGCTTCTTTCATGTCAAAGAAGTTCGTCATCCCGATTTTATTATGCCGCAGGTAGCGTGCAAGAATGATGGAATAGGTAAGAAAAAGTTCCCAGAAGCTAAGTTGTACAAATGTTCCCAGCGGGGCACCCAGGTGAATGGCATACAGTTTTATGCCACAGAAGAGTACGAAAACGCCCGCTTTGGGAATGATGGTCATCTGAACATTGTTCTGCGACTGGTAAAAGTAGTCAAAGACATCGCCCGCCTGCAGGATGATATTCATCCCTGTAAACAGGGTGCAATAGAGGTATGGCTGTTGATTACCTTTCAGCAGCCATACCATTCCCATACATGTCAGAAAGCAGCATACACCTGCTATGAGCCGCATAGCCAGGGCGGTGGATACGATCTGATAACGTTTGTCAGGGTTGTAAACCATCTCTTTTACAGCTAGTTTATCCAGTCCCAGTATAGCAATACCACCCGCTATCGCGGTGATGGCAATTGCATAATTCCAGATGCCGAAATCCTTCGGACCGATGTGCCGGGCAATCTGTGCCATCGTCACCACACCGATCAGTAATCTGGCTACCTTGTCCAGCATTAACCAGCTGCTATTTTTAAATACTTTATGCAAACCGTTGTCTCATTTGTCTTATCAATAATTTGAACCAGTTCGGCCTCATCTTATTCTCAGCGTAGGAGTATTGATAGTAATACTGGTAAGTATGTACTGTATTCTGTGCAATGCCATTGAAGATGACACCTGTCTTTTTGAAATAACCATCTTTCAGGATGTCGAGCACACTGGCCATTTTGCCCTTTAACGTATACTTGTATCTCGCTACAAAGAGGGTGCAGTCTACGTATTGTGCCAGGCTCTTGGCATCCGCCACTACCCCTATTGGTGCGGTATCGATAACGATGTAATCAAACTTCTCTTTGAGTGAACTGATCAGGGAGGCCATGCGCTTACTTTCGATCATCTCAATAGGATTCGGTGGAATCGGGCCGGCACTTACGATGCTCAGGTTTTCGACACCCGGTACTTTTTTGATAATCTCTTCCGGTGTTTTACTGTCGATGATATAGTTGGTAACGCCTGTCTGGTGATCCAGGCCGAAGAACTTCGAGAGTTTTGGTTTACGAAGGTCCAGTTCAAGCAACACTACTTTTTTGTTATTGGCGGTAAGTGCTCTACCCAGGTGAGCGGTGATGAAGGTTTTACCTTCACCGGAAATACTGGAGGTGATCTGGATAATGTTTGGAATGTTCGGATCCGTCATCAGGAAGCGCAGGTTGGTCCTGAGACTGAAAATTTGTTCCTGTAATACAGAGCGGTGTTGCATAAGATCTTCCGGATTTTCCTTGAATTCGAAAATTTCAGCAATGACCGGGGCAGGGGTAAACTGCTCAATGTCTTTCTTACTGAGTACCTTATTGTTCAGGAAATATTTTGCATATACATAACCTGTAGTGAGCAGCAGACCTGCAGCGATGAACGAAACAAACACCATTGTTTTTTTGGGTGTAATGGGCCTGGTAGGAATGAAAGCAGGTGCAATCACTTTATTGTCAGTTACATTACTGGCATATGATACCGCCGCTTCTTCTTTCTTCTTCAGCAGGTGCAGGTAGAGGTTTTCTTTTACCGTTTGCTGCCGTTTAATGTTGATGTATTCACGTTCGTAAGCTGGAATATTAGCGATTTTGGCGTTGATCTGGTTCACTTTGTCCTGCATTTTATGCTGGGCCACGCCTGCATTCCTTTTATATCCGGAAATGTATTCCCTGATAGTGTTCTTTGCATCACTGATTTGTTTATCCAGGTTTTGCACGATAATACTGGAAGGCTGTAAAGAAAGGGAGAGCCTGTTCTTTTCTTTCAGCAGTTCTTCATACCTGTTGATCATAGCAGTGAGTGTCTGGTCAACATTGCCCATAAGTGGCGCAAAGGGATAGTCCGCTCCCGGGTTGTTGATGTAGTCGTCTACCTGGTCGAAAACAGAGAGTTGCATATTGGCTTCGTTCAGTTTCAGGTCGGCGTCTTTTACCTGATCCAGCGCGAGTTTCGCACTACCTTCAATGTCAGTGATACCACGGGTCACTTTAAATCTTTCTTCTTCTTTTTCCAGGAAGCCCAATTCATCTTTCAGGGAGTCAATTCTTCCATTCAGAAATTGGATGGTTTTGAGTGCGACCCTGTTTTTGTCGTCCAAAGTATATTCATTGTAGGTGTCCATCAGGGAATTCAGGAATGCGGCTGCCCTGGTAGGAATCGGATCTTCATTGGTCACCACGATTACAGTAGCATCTTTATTGACAAGCGCCGTATTGATATCATCAATTTTTTCGTAAGCAAATTGCTCAATGGAATCTATTTTAATTCTGTAGGTACTACCAGCTCCCGGCAGCTCCTGCGGGTTGAAATTGATGGTCATGATTTCTTTGCCGAGCGAAAACGGTACACCGGGTTTGGCATAGAACACAGAATCCGGCTCGTTTTTCCGCACGTTGGTAATTTTCATGGAAGCTTGTGCCACCGCCACATCCAGGGTGTAATTGCCCGTTTTGGAACTGTCGCTGACAAAGTGCAGCTTCAGGGGAAGCACGTCGTATAGTTCCTGTGTACGGATGTTACCTTTATGGAAATAGCGGATATTAAACTGGTTTTCACGTACTACTTTCTCTACCAGGATGGGTGACTTGATCAACTCCATTTCATTCTCAATATTCTTACCGCTGTTGAAAATGGAGAGAGACTTCATGATATCTGATTCCTCACCGTTACCTTTCTTTTCATCTTTCAGGTATAGTTTGGAACTCGACATATAGTTAGGCCTGGCATATCGGAGGTAGATAAATGCGCCAGCCACGGAGACTGCCGCAATGAACAGGTAAAGTGGCCAGTGATAGAATACCTTTTTGAAAAGGTCCGTCAGGTCGATGGCCATTGCATTATTATTGGTTATATCTTTATTCTGGTTCATTAGATGATGGATCATTTATTAACTGTAACAATAATTAACGTGGTGATGAGTGAAAACGCGCTGATGACGGCTGGTAACAAGGCGACGAACTTCGAGGTGCCAAATGTTTTATTAGGACCGGGCTTTACATAAATCACATCATTATTACTTAGATAGTAGTAGGGAGAGGACAGCAGTTTACTATCGTTCAGGTTGAGTGATACGTATTGTTTTTCTCCGTTCACTTCTCTGATCAGCATGACATCATCCCTTATAGCCGAGGTATTGAGGTCACCTGCCATACTCAATGCATCGAGAACAGAAATTCTTTCAGCAGGTACTTTGAATGATCCGGGGCGGGCTACATCGCCCAATACCGACACCCGGAAATTAGAGATGCGCGTGGATACGTAGGCATTCCGGACACTTTTTTCCAGCTCCTGTGCCACAAGGGTATTAATTTCAGAAGTTGTTTTATCTTTCACTAATACATTGCCCACCATGGGAAGGGAGATGTACCCTGCACTGTCAACGAGATAACCGGGTTCCATACCCATTCCTCCTGTACCGGGCGCTGCCCCCGCAGTGGTTTGTGGATTAAAAATGAGAGACACATCTTTGTCCAGCGTAGTGATGGTAATTTGTATAACATCACCTGGTTGTACTCTTAACTGTTTGTATTGATTCGTATTGTTTGCCCCGCTTGCTTTCACAACGTCATTGAAATAGGTGATCTTTTTGGTATTGACACAACTTGCTAAAACAGAGATTAAGAATAACAGTGTAATGGATTTAATCTTCATAGATCTTTGATTATAGTTCGGCATTTATAAGTATTGGAAATTCAGATTGCAGGATTTGGGACAGCCTGTGTTTTGGCTGATTTGCCGAGCATTTTCTTCCTGATGAACTCCTGTATGGGATATTCAAAGGAATAATGCAGGCCGATACTTAATATCAGCAGAACGAAAAAGAAACCAATGAAGACAAAAGGAGAGTGAAAGAAGGATCTGCTTATGCCGAATACATTGGTAATAACAACAGCGGCTACCATGAGTGGGTAGTGGAGCAGGTAGATACTGTAGCTGGAATGACCGAGTACGATCGCCCATTTTGCTTTCAGACTACCGAAGCGCGTTTCCAGGAGCGCAAGGGTAAGGATGCTGAGCGGGGAAGTGAATAGCCTGAAAAAGGAGTTTCTGCCAAGGTTAAATACCTTTTCCATCTGGTCCGCTTTCCCGGGTAGGTATTTAGCAGTGAGTGCCATAAATTCATACCTGATAAAAGAAAGGTAGAATTCACTGATGCTTACTATCCACAAGAGGGCCGTGACAGCAAATATGACATTGCAAATGGTGTTGAAACGAGGGTGATTGGCAATCCAATGGTACAGGTAATAGATAAGACCGCCTATAAAAAAGGAAAAGATACCTTGTCCTATCATAGGATGAACGACCTGGATCGCAATGCCGGCAAACACGATGGCAAACAAAACAACTTTGTTGCGGTGCAGACGCATAATAGCCACGATAAAGAACAGGATATACAGGAAGGATTCGACAGATACGGACCAGGCTGGCGCGTTAAAGCCACTCTGCGCCGGTGTCGGATCAAAGCACCAGCTTTGGATCAGCAACAGGTTCAGTAAAAAGTGCTTTCCGTCATTATTTACGCTGGCGAAGGAGTGACCTGTCTGGCTGATGAAGATGTACTGTAGTATGCCAATTAATAACAAAGTGAAAAGGTGAACAGGATAAATACGGGTAAACCGCAGTGTGAAAAATTTTCTGACTGATATCCTTCTTTCGGCAATCTTATCTGCGTACAGCCAAAAGAAAACAAACCCGGACAGGAGGAAGAACATATCTACCACAAAGGCGGCATGCGTATAAAACAGACCCAGGTAATTGAAAAAGGGCATAGACCTTTCAGTCGCAGCAGTAGGCATTACGAGATCGTTCTGGAAATAGAAAAACTTCCAATGGATGGTAACAACAATGAGGGAACCGATTCCTCTGAACGCATCAAGGCCAAAGAAATACTTTAGATCGGAATTTTTGGAGTGCATTGAATGTTATTTTGGAGATAAAATACCCCTGTGCTGTAATTAGCATTACAACCTATTAGGAGTTACAATAGCAAAGTGACTATTGATTATAACATTCTCAGACAGCTGCAAATTAAAGTAAAAATATCAATCCGGAAAATTGAGGATAAAAAAATAGTAGGGGAAAATCAGACTGGTTAGACACTTTAAAAAAAATATGAATAAAGGGATTTTTTAATTGTAAAGACGGGTATAATTTAAAGGGTTATATAAAAATAGGAGGTTGCTATCGATAGCAACCTCCTGAAACCGGAACTATTTTTTTGCTTCGAGTGCAACAGCGTTGTTGAACCGCCCTTCACTTTCCACAAGTTTAAACATGTCGTCTTCACTATCATTAAATGTGGCAGGGCGTACATACGAGAAGCCTGCGCGATACAATTCGTTAGACAGTGAAAGTGTGTCCCACATAAACAAGTGGTCACTATTGCCATATGTATTTTGCAATAGTCCTTTGATTCCCCTGCGACGATGTGTTTTACCCAGCCTGGTTTTTTGCAGGAACTTTGCATTTGCTTCCTGGTCATGATTGGTGAGGTCTTCCACATATTCGCGGGCAGCTTTTTCGAGATCAGGTACCACACAGCGAAAAATGCCGCCGGGTTTTAAGATCTTGTAAGTATTGCGTACAGCGATCAGAAAATCTTCGTAAGTAAGGTGTTCAAGAACGTGGGAGCAATAGACACCATCCGCAGAGTTTTCAGAGATACCGGGCAACCCTCTGATAATGTCACCTTGTAGCACATTGTCCGGGAAGGCGATGTGCATGCGTTGCTTGAGAAGACTGCCGATAAGGGGGAGTTGCTGTAAACGGAGTGTAGGGGATGCATCAAAGTTCTTCCATCCCTGGGGCGATGACATACCACAGCCATACTGTACATATAATTTACTCATGATTAGATGGGTTTAAGAAGAGAGGAATTTCCAGGCTATTGTGTCTTAATACGGTTATACAGCAATATAATGAAAAAAAACTGATTGTGAAATACACCGGATCCGACCCCTCCATTCAAAATATTATATATAATAAATAAAATTATTTATTACCTTCGGCTAAATTCTTTCAACCTGCGCAGAAAAACTGCGCACATGTAGTGACATCTTTGTATCGTTAGATATTTGGTCCTGGTCAATTGTAACTTACTTCCACTCGAAAGCAGTTACAAAATTCCGGACCTTTCTTTTTAATACAATATGAATGGAACAGCTAAAAGCATTGTTGAAAATAGCCTTACGCCAACAGGCCCTATATATACCCAAATTAAAACGTCCTTTTACACACACACCTGTAGATGAAGCAGTCATTTCCTTTGTCGCAGAATTAGTCAATCTTGGATACCAGGTATCAGAAGAGCTGATGTATGCTGTCAGGAAACTGAACGTTGACGACAGGGAACTGGCGCTTGACTATATCAGTGAAGCGAAAGGGCTTGAGAAAGGTTGGACACCATTGATCAGGGATTGGCAAACGCCGGTAAACGTAAAAACAGAAGATTATATAATGACTTTCTTTGCCAGCTTCTTTAAGAATGGCGATGCTGTCACTTTACCATGTGGTCACTATATACCTGAAGGAACATTCCCGCTGGAGCGCTATAATGGTTGTCCTTACTGCGCGCAGCCATTCCGGTTCGAAAAACTCACATTAAAGAACCAGGGGAGTAAAAGAACTGTCTTACAGTGCTGGACACTGGAGGATGTGCACAGCTATTATCGTAACCTGCTGCTGTCCGCAACACCGCTCGATGCCACACAAGCCGACAGCCTGAAAACCCTCATGTCACTCTTCCCTTTACCGGATGTAAAACCAGCTATGAAAGAAACTTTGATGCTGGTAATTGATATCCTGCTGGAAAGAGGTGATAAAGAAAAAGCAGGGCAGCTGCTGACTTCTCCTAACGAAATATTACGGTACTTATGGTATAAACATACCGGCTTTGCACAAATCTTCGCGCCAAAGACGATCATTCAGCGCCGTGGTAAAAACTACCAACACGTGAGACAGGGATCGTCTGCCGCAGCCGTTGAACGTATTTATACCAAAGCATCGCTGGCGCTGTATTATAGTCGTCAGACAGGTCGCATGGTGGCCGAATGGTTGAATGCTATGGAAGCACCGGTAGACAAGTTGTGCGAAGAGATGCATCCTAAAAGAGGTATGTGGGTAAGGTTTATCAGGGCCCTGCGTTTATCTGAATGCAGCCGGCGCCCGGGATTTGAAAAACTGCGTGAACTGCTGGATGTATTTTACAATGAACGATACGAAGTGTATAACGGCCAGGTGCAGCATTTCCGCCTGCGCAAAGATGCCGGTGCTACGCTGAAGTTATTGCAGCAAAGACCAGGTTTATTTGCCCGTTCCCTGTTTGCAAACATGCTGTGGTTCGGACACGAAATAGTATTGGATGCATTTGCGGAAACTATCAGTAAAGTGCCGGCAAGACTGGTGTTTACCCTGAATATGTATGCGGAAGATTATTTTAATAAGCAGCATTATCGTACCGTAAAACCACTGGGTGGCGTGGCGAAAATGATCGCGCCCAATAAGCTTTTACAGTTATTCAGCAATGAAGAACTGCAACAGATGAAGGAAGGTGTGCAGGAGCTGACCCTGAAACTGATAAAAAGCCGGTTTGCAGCAGTCGCTAATGCGAATAAAACCATTTACATTGATCCGATGTTATTCAAAATGCCTTTATCTATTGGCGACCGTAGTGATACCGTTCAGGATCTGCCAGTAGCACTGCAGGGCACACGTTTCCCTGTAGAAGGAGAGACCGTTCGCCTGTTCATGCAATGGGGGACAGGCTTGCCTGCACAACACCTGGATATGGATCTGAGTTGTATGATCACCTACGATGTATTGGTAGATCACTGTAGTTTCAGCAATATGTATCCCAAAGGGTGTAAACACAGCGGAGACGTCATTAATATACCTGATCAGGTGGGTACTGCCGAATACATTGATATCGATCTCGCTGTGCTTTCCAGAGAAGGCGCACGATATGTAACCTTTGTATGCAATGCTTACAGCAACGGCAGTATGTCTCCCAACATGGTAATCGGCTGGATGAATGCTGCCAATGAAATGAATGTTACCAGTGAAGGTGTTGCCTACGATCCATCTTGTGTGCAACACCAGGTACGGATTGGTAAAGGCCTGACAAAAGGATTGGTATTCGGTGTGCTGGAAATTGCAACCCGCGAGATCATCTGGCTGGAAATGCCTTTCCAGGGGCAGGTAGTAGGGCAAATGAATTTCAATATGGTGCAGACCCTGCTGCGTAAGCTGGACAGCAAGCTGAGCGTGGGAAATATGCTCCGGATGAAAGCGGCTGCACAACAGCTGGAAGAAGTTGCACACCCATCAATGGCAGATGAAGCCTATACTGCAGTATGGGCAAGAGATGCTGCCGCAGTTACACAGTTGTTCATCGACTAATCAATAAAAAAGAAAAAGGGCAGCGGTAGTGGCTGCCCTTTTCATTTAAACTATCATGGCATTATTTCATGCCATCGGATTTGGCCTTTTTCATTTTATCTTTCATCATTACTTTACCACTCATATCAATCATCTGTCCATCTTTCAGCATCCACGTTTTACCATCTTTGTTTTTAACAGTACCGTCTGCCATTACCATTGTACCATCGCTCATAGTCATAGTCTGCGTCATTTCTGATTTCTGCCCTCCTTTCATTACCCACATTTTCCCGCCTTTCATGGCTACACAATCTTTCATCTTATGCATGCCATTATGATGATGCATGGCTGAATCAGTAGTGGGGGCTTGTGCAAATGTAGCACTGGCTGTCATTAACAGCAGAGAGGCAGACAAAATAAGTAGCTTTTTCATTGTTGAATTTTTTGAGATTACAGGTTTAAATCACAGCTATCTCAGCTGTATGTGTATTAAGGTTTTCTATAGATAATATAACAGCTATAGTGCCAAAAAGTTTTTTTTAACTGCGCAATAAGCTTGCGCACATTGGTTTGAATATTTGTATCATCAATTCAATTATACTAAATTGATTCATGTATGAACAAGATTAACGGAGCTGATTTAATAGCAGCAGGTTTTAAACCCGGTAAAATATTAGGTGAAGCGCTCGCAGTAACAGTGGCGCAATTAAATGATATGGACCATGCAAGCCTTATTGCATTGATGGTTGACCTGCGATCAAAACCGGAAATGTATCTGGACCATCCGGTGCTGGAAGACCTGGCTACGAAAATGATAGAAGAAGCAAACGCACCCGTTGATACGACGATTCCACTGAATGATAAGGCTGCTGATTATAAGGTCTATGGCGAAGCCGCGATTGATCCGGGAGCCATCAGACAGATGGATTATGCAATGAGACTGCCTGTTACAGTTGGCGGTGCGTTAATGCCCGATGCTCACCAGGGGTACGGACTGCCAATTGGTGGTGTGCTAGCTGCCAGGAATGCCGTGATCCCTTATGGAGTAGGGGTAGATATCGGATGTAGAATGGCACTGTCCATTTATGATCTCCCATATTCAGTAATGGACGAAGGTAAACTGAAAAAGATACTTGTAGACGAAACGAGATTCGGTGCAGGAAATGGTTTCCAGGGGAAGGATCGTGCAGATCACGCTGTACTGGACAACGAGGCATTTAATATGACGCCTTTTGTGAAACAACTGAAAGATAAGGCATGGTCACAATTGGGTTCTTCCGGTGGTGGTAACCACTTCGTGGAATTTGGGGTGATTGAATTTGCGCAGAGAGACGAGGCTTTGAATATCAATGCGGGTAAATACCTGGCGCTGTTATCGCACTCCGGATCACGTGGTTTTGGTGCAACTATAGCCGGTTACTATACAAGACTGGCAAAAGACCTGTGCAAACTGCCCAAAGAGGCCGCAAACCTCGCATGGCTGGATATGAGTACGGCAGAAGGCCAGGAATACTGGATGGCGATGAATCTGGCCGGTGATTATGCCGCAGCATGTCACCAGGTCATACACCGTAAAGTAGCTGCATTAGTCGGTGGTCAGCTGATCGCAACTGTGGAGAACCACCATAACTTTGCATGGAAGGAGCAATTGAATGGTGAAGAGGTGATCGTGCATAGAAAGGGTGCTACGCCGGCGGGTAAAGGTGTGATGGGTATCATCCCCGGTTCTATGGCAGCACCTGGATTCCTGGTGCGTGGTAAAGGGCAGGAAGCGGCTATTAACTCTGCATCTCATGGTGCAGGTAGACAATTAAGCCGTACAAGAGCGGAAAAGGAGATTTCGAAAGTGGATATGGCCGCAGTGCTGGCCGCAAATAACGTGACATTGATAGGTGCCGGTCTGGATGAAGCGCCAATGGCGTATAAAGATATACATGCAGTGATGGCTGCACAGGCAACACTGGTAGATGTAGTGGCGAAGTTCTCTCCGAGAATTGTGAGAATGGCTGATGATGGAAGCAGAGAAGATTAAATAAGAAACGGGTCCGTATCTTACCTGATACGGACCCGTTTTATCTTATAAGACTATCAGACGGTTATTTATTTTTTTGAAATATTTAGCTGTTGAAGTTATTATAATCTCTTACCAGTGAGTCGTAATCGCTATCCAGTGACTCCAGGTCATAACTTTCGAAATGCCCTTTTTCAGCTGCATCCCGCATACGTTTTCTCGCATTCAGCAGCAACTTGTGAAAATCATCATAGAAAGTGTTAAAGCTATGATCTTCGTTTGCTTTCTTCGCGTTGTCAATGTTGATCTGCGCATGTTCAGCCTGTGCTTTTTCCAGCAAATCGTACTGGGCTTTTGCCTTTGCTTCAATGCCAGCATATTTTTCTTCGCTACCTAACAGGTCGATAAAAGAACGGACGCTGGCCATATCTTTTTTCATCGCGATGATGTAATCTTTCAGCGGACTATCTTTCAGGATGATTTGTTCACTTTCGTCGGCTACTACTTCCACCTTCCTGATAATGGCGCTTTTCAGGGTGTATAATTCAGCGATCTGGTTACGCAGGGTATCGATGATCAGGTATCCTTTTGCTCCCTTATCATCTTTGTAATCTTCTGCTGTGATGTACTCGTGCATACGATTGTTTGTCGCCTTCATCGTTTCAAACAGCCCCTTATACTTAGCAATGCTGTCCTTAAAGAATTGTTGGTCTTTTGAACTCAGTTCTTTTACAGGTTCATCAATTTTCACTTTCTGATTCCATTTCTGGAACTCAGGCGAAGAGAATGGCCTGTTGATTGTAATAAAACGGAATTTGTCATTTGGATGCTTTAAAGCTTCTTCCAGCTTAGTCGTATTATTAGCAACATCCTCCAAGTAGCTGTTATGTTTGTTCGACATATCAACGATCAGATTCGTATACTCAATAATGTGACTGGCTTTTTCAGCGGAGTTTTCGCTGTATTCAGTAGCACCAGGTTTCTTGCCGCTGGTATTGTTACAGGAAATGCTACCTACGAACATAGCAATGACAAGGGATGAACAGATGAATGTCCTCATTTACGGGTATTTTTGGTTAAACAATTTCAATAAAGTACTGGTAGTTAATGCGGTATATTGTCCTCTTTCACAAACAGTGATGCAAATATATATATAATATTTTATTGTCAGAAGGTTTGCGCGCTTTTAGAAATTTCCACCGGATGCCGGCCAGTAAATCATTTGCGGGGAATCCCCCGTTTTTTCAACTTTACACCTACAAAAAATGGCTATTTACCTCATTCCTTCACAGGGTATGGCTAAAATTGCCAAATTGCATAATATCCGTTACGGCCTGGGGATCAGGATTTTCGGCAATACAGTTATATAGCCAATTAATTATTACCAGCTGATCCTGGTCATGTATTGCAAGCGGAAGTATGTATTATATTTGCCCCCTGTCGGGTTATTTTAATGGAGCTGGTATAATGAAAGCAATAGCAATAGATGATGAAATAGCTGCACTTCAGGTGATCGAAACATATTGTAGTTACACAGATCTTATCAGCCTCGAGCAGGTTTTTACCAGTACGACAGCTGCAATGAAGTATCTGGAGGAGCATGTGATAGATGTATTGTTTATAGCTATCAGCATGCCACAAGTATCAGGATTGGATTTTTATAAATCATTGCCCCGCAAAATGATTGTTGTGTTTACGACAGCCTGCAGCGAATATGCGATCGAAGGATTCAATGTCCGGGCAGCAGATTTTCTCTTAAAACCATTTCAGTATGACCGTTTCCTGCAGGCTGTAGACAAGTCAGCCATGCAGTTAGCGATATTGCAGCAAACAGGGATACTTTAGTTTTTTTATGAACATGAACTTAACGAAGGAATTATTCTTCCTTCTGCCGGTTATAGCTATCGTCGCGTCGATAGTGTTATATAAATCAAGAAAGAAAAGGAGCACTTTTATCGTTTCGGACACACAGGCGCCGGCACCTCAGGTGATTCAAAAGAGTACCTCCTCAACCGGTATTTTATTGGAATACAAACATCATAGCCGTTTGCCGGCACCCGAACAATCATCCGCCGGTACCCTTTACAAGATAGAAGAAATGTACCAGCATGACTTTGAACAATGGGAATCTCCGTTTATCAGGGTGCCCTTCAGCAAGAACTGATTTTGTCCTCACACTACGATAATAATATGGTTTTTCGTGCAGGCGCAACTCGTCGATATTAACGAATTGTGACCTGATTTTAACCGCATTTTCTTCCTGTTTCTTTTATGATATAAATTGTCTTTTTTACAATTATTAATTCCTATATTGCTTACCTCTACCCATGTAAGGAAAGTCAACATTATGAATAAAAAAGACCTGCTGCTCCTATTGGCAGCATTCATCATTGGCGGTACAGCCGCTGCGCAGTCACCACTACGCAGGCATCTCAATTTTGATTCAAACTGGAAATTTTCTCTCGGCCACGCCGGCAATGCTGAAAGGGATTTCAACTACGGTGTAGAAACTTCCTTTTCAAAATCAGGATATGCAGCCAACACCTGTATCGATCCTGAATTCAATGATAACTCCTGGCAGAACATTCAGCTCCCGCACGACTGGGTCGTTTCCCTGCCATTTCAATATACCAAAAAAGGTGACCTCGAAGCACACGGTTATAAACCTGTCGGTGGCCTCTATCCGGAAAACAGCATTGGCTGGTATCGCAAAACCTTTGATGTAGCCAGAGCCGATTCCGGCAATCGCTTCGTTATCCAGCTCGATGGCGTATACCGCGATAGCAAAGTATGGGTAAATGGCTACTATATAGGCGGTAACTTCAGTGGTTATACCGGCACCTCCTACGATATCACGGATGTCTTACGTTTTGATAAACCAAATGTACTCGTGGTTCGCGCTGACGCTACGCAAAACGAAGGCTGGTTCTACGAAGGGGCTGGTATCTATCGTCACGTGTGGCTCAATATTTTCAACAACCTGCATATTGCTACTGATGGTGGGGTATTCGTTCACACTGCTCAAAAAGGGAAAGACGCTGCGGTCACTATCGAAACAACCGTAAAGAATGATAACATTGCTCCGGCAAATGCAACCGTATACACAGTCATCACCAGCAGGGAAGGCAAGGTCCTGGCGCAAAGTAAACCACAGCCATTACCCCTCGCCACCTATGAAAGCAAAAAGCTCTCACAGGTACTCACTTTATCTCAGCCAGAACTTTGGTCACTGGAAAACCCTTACCTCTATCGGGCGGTTGCCATTGTGCAATCAAATGGTAAAACCATCGATAGCGTAAAGGTACGTTTTGGTGTACGCACTATCGTAATGGACAAAGACAAGGGTTTCTTCCTCAATGGTAAAAACATCAAAGTGCAAGGTGTATGCTGCCACCAGGACCATGCTGGCGTAGGTGTTGCATTACCTGACTATGTACAATACTACAGGATCGCCCTCCTCAAAGAAATGGGTACCAATGCCTATCGTACCAGCCATAACCCACCTACTCCAGAGTTGCTGGATGCCTGCGATAGTCTGGGTATGATCGTCATGGACGAAACCAGGTTGCTGAACAGCGGTGCCGAATACGAAGCGCAATTGCGCCAGCTGATAATCAGAGACAGAAATCATCCAAGCATCTTCATCTGGTCCATTGGGAACGAAGAATTCCATACACAGCGCACAAACATCGGCACACGCATCGCACAGCACAACCTGATCGTACAGCAGGAATTGGATCCGTCCCGCACCAGCACTTATGCTGCGAATATGCCAAATGTTTACCAGGGCGTAAACCAGGTCATTCCGGTACGCGGTTTCAACTATAACCTCGGTGGTGCCGATGGCTATCACAAAGATCATCCGGAACAACCCGTGATCGGAACAGAAGTAGCCAGTACCGTAACCACCCGTGGCATTTATATAAAGGATACAATCAATGCCTATGTGCCGGACTATGACAGTACCTACCCTTCATGGGCCTCTACTGCTGAGATGTGGTGGAAAATGGCAGCTGCACGTCCCTGGTTCATGGGCGGCTTCGCCTGGACAGGTTTCGACTATCGGGGTGAACCTACGCCATACAGCTGGCCAAATATCAACTCTCACTTCGGTATTATGGATATGTGTGGCTTCCCCAAAAATGTTTACTACTACTATCAATCCTGGTGGACTGACAAAGATGTACTAAACATTGCACCTCACTGGAACTGGCCGGGGAAAGAAGGGCAACCCATCCTGGTATGGATCAATACCAATGCAGACAATGTAGAACTCTTCCTGAATGGCAAAAGCCTGGGGAAAAAAGATATGCCGGTAAATGGACACCTCCGCTGGACGGTGAACTATGAACCCGGTACCCTCGAAGCGGTAGCTTATAAGAAAGGAAAAAAGATCACCAGCAAGGTAGAAACCACCGGCGCTCCCACCCGGATTGTATTAACCCCCTCTAAGACAACTTTGCAGGCAGATGGAGAAGATGCTGTAGTCGTTAATGTGAGTGCAGTGGATGATAAGGGCAGAACAGTGCCCGTAGCCGGCGATATGATCCACTTCTCACTGGATGGTCATGCAGAAATTATTGGTGTAGGTAATGGCGATCCAAGCAGCCATGAGCCTGACCAATGCTTACCAGGTGCATGGCAGCGCAGCCTCTTTAACGGACATGCTCAGTTGATCATCAAAGCAGGAAACAAACCCGGAGCAGTGGTGCTAAAAGCTACAGGAAATGGATTGGAGCCAGCTACTGTTACGTTTTAATCTGTAATTTTTAAACCCTCAAATTCTACAAAATGGAAAGAAAACCCCGGTTGCTAGTAGCAATCAGCCTCGTTATGCTCCTAATGGCTGCCTGTAAGAAATCAGCAGACCTACCCGATATTAAATCAGATACCGTTGCCAGCAGCAGTAGCGCCGCTGCTGTCACTGGCAACGTGACTTACACCCTGGTAAGATCCAGTAATCCTACATCTACAGAGCAGGCAGCATACACCCTCATTACGGCCGCTATGGATAGCGCCGTGTGGTACATGAATCATTATACCACGTTCACAAAGGCCCTGACAGTGACCTATGTGCCTTCTGTAGCTACCGCCGATGGTAATATCAATGGAAGTATTCGTTTTGGTTCAAATACCTATTATATGAACCTGGCCACGGCACTGCATGAAATTGCACATACCGTGGGTGTCGGTACTTCCAGCGCATGGTGGAATACCCTCATCGTAAACGGCATTTACACAGGTACCAATGCAACTCAAATACTGCGTACAATTACCGGTGACTCAACGGCGGTTATACATGGAGACAGCCAGCACTTCTGGCCATATGGTTTTAACTATCCTTCAGAAGTGGCTTCTGTATATGATTATATGTATCATTGCCAGATACTGGAGGGAATGAAGATGGATGGTTTATAAAAAAAAAGCCATGACGCAGAGGCGAAACGGCTATTACTTAAACCTACAACTGTTAAAACTGCAATTTTCATTGCGCAGCAAAGGTAGAAGGTAATAGCGCATTCTGCGCGACCAATAAATCGGAATACATGACCAATTTTTCCTGCCTCGCCGGCTACAGGGAAAATTGGTCTTTTTTTATGCCTTTTTGGAATTGATGCGATGTCCCAGGCTTCCTACTTTTGTATGGAATTAATGACAAATCGCGCAAGTATATGAATCAACAGAATTGGATCATCGACCCTGATCATTCAGGCGTCCAGTTTAAAATCAAGCACCTCGTCATATCGAATGTAACCGGTGCCTTCAACAATTTCAATGGTGGTGCTACTTTCTCCGACCCGCACCACATAGACAATGCAGAGGTACATTTCTCACTGGATGTACATAGCATAGATACCAATCAGGAACAGAGAGACGCACACTTAAAGTCCGCCGACTTCTTCGACGCAGCACACTTTCCACAAATTACTTTTCAATCCGCTTACTTCAGGAAAATGAAGGGAGACAAATACAACCTGGCAGGTACCCTGACCATGAAAGGGATTAGTCGCCCTATTGAGCTCGAAGCAGAATATGGTGGCGTGGCTGTTGATATGCACGGTAAGAAGAAAATGGGTTTTGAAGTGAGAGGAAATATCAGCAGGTGGGAATTTGGCCTGACATATAATGCAGTGCTGGAAGCAGGCGGATTACTGCTGGGAGAGGATGTGCAACTGGAAGCTAATATACAGCTGGTAGAAGCGTGATCAGTGAATTCATCAATTGATGGAATGCATAATAAAGACGCCGGATTTATAGAAAGCAATTCAAATCTATAGATCCTCCAAATAGGAAGAATTTAAGATTGATACAATAAATATTAGACAAAGATTAAAACGAAAGAAGATGAAAAAGAGAGTAATGAAAGGACTTGTAACATTAGGTTTATTTTTAACAGTAGCAGTAGGTGTTAAGGCACAGAGCAAGGATGAGAAGGTTACAACAGACAGACCCGCATTTCTATTAAGCGTAGGCCCCGAAGCCGGTATCCCGGTAGGTAATCTCAAAGATCATTACAACTGGACCCTCGGTGGGTCTGTACAGGCAGATTATGCGTTGGTACAACGTACACTGTACGTTAACCTGAATGCAGGTTATACCAACATATTTGCCGACAATACCCCCGGCCTCGATGATCTGCAGTTAATCCCGGTAAAATTAGGTTTGAAGTATTACCCGTTCAGCAATAACAATGTATACGTACAGGGACAGGCGGGTGTGAGCTTCATCACCAATAGTACCGGTTTGTACAACGATAAGTCAGCTGCTTTCGTGTACACCCCGCAGATAGGTTACCTGATCCCGCTGGGTAAGGGAAATTACCTGGATGCAGCCGTGAAATTTGATGGCAACTCCAAATTTGTCGACGGTGGTACTTCCAATAATGTAATAGGTGTCAGAGTAGCATACGCATTTAAGCTTTAGTTTGTATGAGGGTTTATGGTTAAGTTAAAATAGTCGTCCGTAGCATGTCGGGCGACTATTTCATTTAAGTAATATGCTATTTTAAAGACCCTTTTTATGGTGTTGATACCTTCTTATAAGCAGACGGATTCTCATCTGCAAACTTCTTAAAGAACCTGCTGAAGTGAGAGCTGGTATCAAAGTTCAGCTGATCAGAAATTTCCTTTACACTCAGCGATGAAGTAGTGAGCAATAACCTCGCTTCCAGAAATACCCGCGCATGAATAATATGCAATGCATTCTTCCCTGTCTCCTGTTTAACTACTTCACTCAAATGCTTGGCAGATACATGTAACAGATCTGCATACTCCTGTACCGTTCTTTTAGTAAGAAAATGTTCTTCTACAAGATCCCTGAAGTTCATAAACAACGTATACTGCCTGGTCAGTTGATAATGCGTACGGCGATCGACACATTTTTCAAAAGTCCTGTTCACCTCGAAAAGTAATTCAACCAGTTGTAACCTGATCAACTGAAGAAAGAAGGGATGCTCTTCCTTATACTCGCGGTCTATTTTCTCATACAGGGTTTTGATCTTTTGAAAGTTTTGGTCTGAAAGACTATAGATAGGAGGGCATTCGGGGTGAAGATCCATTAACGGGTCGAGCACACTTTGCTTGATGAAGATATCTGCTATAAATTCTTTTTTAAACATGACCATGTACAACAACAGGTCCTCGGAAGCATTTTCGAAAGAGTTGATATAGCGTGGCGAGACAATATGCAGCGACTGCGGTGTCACCTGAAAAGTGAAGGGGCCTACCGTTTTGGTACAGTTACCCCTGATACAAAGGATCAGAGCGTAATGGTCTGTTTTAATAGGGGCTCCGTTTTTTACACTGCCTTCATTACTCAGTATAGCGAAGTTGTCAGGGTGCAGGAGCTCATCATATTTATCCATTCCAAAACTTTGCGCGACCTTTTTGTCCAGAGACAGGTAATATTTTATGGTAGATGGTATGTCCAGTATTGGCGTATTCATAATTAAGGGAGTAAAATTACGCTAAATCTTCTAATGGATTTCCCGGTTATTTACCATAAACTGCAACGCTTTTGCCTCAGGCAAAAGCGTTGCAGTTTATATAGCAGCGTTTGATTATTGGGATAGCTTCTCTTTCAAAAGGACCAGTCTGTCATAAAAACCTTCAAAAACTGGTACGCCCTGTCTCAATTTAATAATCTGCAGATGGCTATGTACAAAAGCCTTTACATCGGTAATAACGGTGCTATGGAACAACTCTATAGAATCTGGTAAGGACGCTGTTTTATAGAACTCTTCCAGCTCCTGAATCTCTTTGTCGGCATATTTCATGGCGCAAAGATGGCGATTTTATTTTTTTCCCGGCACTGATAACCTGAATGTCGCCCATGTGGCATCCTCAGGTACCTGGGCCTCCCCACGGCCACCCCCCATACCACCGCGACCTCCACCCAGGCCGATGCCCATACCCATTCCCATACCGCCACCCATGCTGCCCATGCCCATTCCACCACCAAAGGACACCCTGGGGGCGCCACCACCGCGGCGCTGCCCCTGTCCCTCGCCCGGCACACCTCGCTTACCGGGCAACTGGTTGACAACAATCCCCACACTGAAATTCTTTTTGAGGGCTTTTTCCGACAGCCCGTTGGCCAATACCCTGCTTAATGGTACCGCCACCTCATACACCAGGGCCCCACTGTCCGACATTGGGTTCAGGCCAATGGTGATGCCGGCCATCTTATCCGTCAGCTTATGCTGCCCGTTATCCATGTTCAGAAACCCATCTGTATTATAAACGGTAGGCACATTGATGCCATCCATATTCCTTTCAGGGTATACCAGGGCCATTTTTTTCTTCTGTTTACCCTTAGGATCGAAATAAACTGTCATCCCCGCCTTCATGATCCGGTGTCTCATTGCAGGATCTGCCGTCATGATACAGACGTAAATATTCCGGTTGTCGTTGGTGATGTCGTAAGACAGTGTATATTGACTGTTGGTGTAGCGCAATGGCATGGACCATTCAGCCGCACTGCCGTCAGGTATAACAGTAACAACAGGGCTGGAAGCAGGTGGCTCCTGTGGAGCTATATTCCTGGTACAACTAGTGCCCATTGCCAGCATCAGGGAGCAGTAGCCGATAGCATGTGAAAATTTCATATTACTTTAGATCCGTTTTTCATCTTTTAGGTTTAATAACCCCTACATATTACGTAAGTAATTGATAATTAAGTGTTAAAAAATATTTTTCATACCAGGCAACCTTTACATGACAGGTTCCGTATTATAATGGTATAGATTAAATACAGACGGCTACTCATTTGGAACAACTTAAGACCATAATAGAAGGGTGTATGCATGCACAGCCCAGGTGCCAGCGGCTGCTGTACGAACGCTATTATGCATATGCCCTGAAAATTGTGTTCAGGTATATATACAGGTATGAGAAAGCGACCGAAGTGGTGAACGACGGGTTTGTAAAGATATTCAACCGGTTTGACAGGTTTACCTGTGAAGAAGGAGAAAATCTGGAAAAGATGCTCCTGGGATGGATGCGCAAAATCATGGTAAACACGGCTATTGATGAACTGCGGCGGAAAAACATGATCCCGGAAATAGGGGGTATTCCGGAATATGTATGGGAGCAGCCCGATATGGGACAATCGGCAGAACAAAAGTTATATTACAAAGAACTGATCATCCTGATCAAAGAATTACCACCTTCCTATCAGGTTGTATTCAATATGTATGTAATAGATGGGTTTTCTCATCAGGAAATTGCAGACAAGCTGAATATCAGTTTAGGCACTTCTAAATCAAATCTGTCTAAAGCAAGAGAACATTTAAGGAAAAAATTAAATAACGGCATACAGGAATTTGATATATGCAGCTTTTAGATGACGATATGGACGAATTATTCCGCAATGCGGCGTCGCAATATCCCTTAAAAACGGATGGTGCGGACTGGGATGCGCTCAGTAGCCGGTTGCAGTCTGCTGCGCCACAGGGATCTGTGGCAGCAGGCGCGCGGAGTAATAAGTGGGTAGGGCTGGGGGTATCCATCCTGTTGACTGTACTTTTTTTTATTACTTACGCGCCACCGCTGGAAACCGGTAACTTGCCGCGTACTGGAAAAGAAATAGCAAAAACAACGACGACCGGAACAGACATTCATACAAGTACTCACCCAAACACAGGGACAGGTACGAACCCGCATACTGGTTCAAACAACAGCGCCATCAATCAGACAAATACAATTACAAACACTGTTTCAAATACAACAAACCGTACATATACTGCTAAGAATAATAAAAGCAATAACATATCAACAGCATTTTCCGGAATAAATGCAGATACGTTAAATTATTCTAAAGCAACAATTTTAAACAATAAGCAAACATCCACCTTCGTTAATGGCGTTAGAACAAATGAAAAACCAGATAATTCTCTTGCAGCGGTAAAAACAATACTCCCTGCAGACAGTGCAACAATGCCAGGTATTAATATGCCAGTGAACAATATTTCTTTGCCAACAATGAATGTAGAGTTGTCCGCCACGAAGAAACAGGCACCTGCCAAAGTACAAAAAGGGCTTTACTTCGGTATCATCGCCAGTCCTGATATCAGTACGGTGAAAATGCAACGGGTAAACAAGGTAGGCTATGGCGCCGGTATCATTCTCGGTTACCGTATTTCCCGCAGCTTCGCTGTGGAAACCGGCCTGCTCTATGATCATAAAAACTATTATTCTGAAGGTAACTATTTTAACAAGTCAAAGATTCCAGCCATTCAAAACTGGCAAATTCTCGACGTAGAAGGGTATTGTAATATGTATGAGATACCAGTGAACGTTCGATACTTTATCAGGAACGGTGAAAAAACCAGTTGGTACGCCAACGCAGGCCTATCGTCCTACCTGATGAAAAAAGAAGACTATTCATATGAATACAAAATGTATTCGGGTGATGTGAACACTGCCTCATGGGCTTATAAAAATGCAACTAAGAACTGGTTTTCTATTATACACGTGGGAGTAGGATTGGAGCACAACCTCGGCGCAATAGGTAAGCTTCGTGTAGAACCATATTTGAAAATACCTGCCAAAGGTCTCGGTATCGGAGACCTGCCTATCACCAGTATGGGCATCAACATTGGCATAACGAAATCTATCCGTTAATCGTGTAGGCTTCCAACTTTAAAATCAATTTGTATGACGCGAAAAAAGACAATCCTTTTCGCAGCGGTATTCCTTTGCCTGGTGGCAGGAGGAACAGGCTACTACTTGTACAACAAACCAAGAACAACCGCCGCTGAAGCACACACCGACGACAGTGTGACCGCCAGAGAACTGTATGGTACCTATGCCAAAGACGAAAAAACTGCTGGCAAACTGTACGAAAACAAAGTATTGGAAGTAACTGGTACTGTCATGAACGTGGAACAGAACGGGAAGGAAGTATCCGTGCTATTGTCTGCCGGGGAAGCCGATCCCGGTGGTGTAAACTGTAGCCTGGCTGAAACCACAGATCCACTGCCTAAAAGCGGTGAAACCATTCGCGTAAAAGGTAAGTGCACCGGCTTCCTTATGGACGTAAGCCTGGTAGACGCAACCATTCTCAATACTAAGTAAAACGACCATCCTCACAACTCACTAAAATTACAAATTATGAAACGTGTATTCTTCTTTCTGTCAGCAATCGCAATCGTATACTGCCTGACCATGGTAACATCGTGCTCCAAAGACAATGAAAAAGACCTGACTTCAGGTACCGATACAACAGGCACCGGTGGTGGCACTACCTGTGATACTGTCAATATGAAATATGCTGCCAACGTACAACCTATTCTTTCTGCTAATTGTTATAGCTGTCATGGTAATGGTAGCGCCAGCGGCGGCATCTCTTTAGATTCTTATGCGAAAGTGGTGACACAGGTAAACAATGGTAACCTGATCGGTACCATCACGCATGCAAGTGGTTATCCGGCTATGCCTCAGGGCGGTGCCAAACTATCTGATTGCAATATCAACACAATCAAAGACTGGATCGCCCGCGGCGCTCAGAATAACTAAAACAGGAACATATGAAATCAATATATGCATTAGCGCTGGCAGGCTTTTTATACCTGCCAGCCAAAGCGCAAACTTATATGACGCGCAATGGAAAGGTGAACTTCTATTCCAAAACACCGCTGGAAGATATCAAAGCGGAAAACAGGCAGGTAGTAGCTGCCTTTGATCTGGGTAAGAAAACCGTGGCCATGACCCTGTTGCAAAAGAACTTCCTGTTCGAAAAGCAACTGATGCAGGACCATTACAACGAGAACTATGTGGAAAGCGACAAGTTCCCCAAAGCACAGTTCACCGGTACTATCAACGGCAATGTAGGCACCACACCCGGTACTTACAAAGTACAGATCAGTGGCAACCTTACCCTGCATGGGGTTACCAAACCAGTCAGTGCACCTGCAGAATTTGAAGTGGCAGACGGAAAAGTAACAGGTAAAGCTGACTTCAAAGTCAAACCTTCCGATTTCGATATTAAAATCCCTTCGCTGGTAAAAGATAAAATTGCTTCAGAAATTTCAGTACAGGTAGTTGCTGCCTGCACTGCGTTATCAAAATAATGGATATGCAAAGAAGAATCATTCAAACCTTATTTTTATTACTCGTTTGCAGCCGTATGATGGCGCAGGACAGCAGTCTGATGAAAATGATGGACGACGCCGTTTCCGAATCACAAAAAGGGCAGGTTGTAACCGGTACCTTCAAGGCGACACAGATTGTAAACCTGCCTACCGTTGAATCTCCAGGTAAGAAAAGCCTGCAATTCATGATCATGCACCGTTTCGGAAAGCTAAACGGCGGGGCTTATGAGTTCTTCGGACTGGATAACGCCTCCATTCGTTTTGCATTGGATTATGGTATCACTGACCGCTTCTCTGTAGGATTAGGGCGCAGTTCTGTAGACAAAACCTTCGATGGTTCCCTGAAGTATAAACTGCTGCAGCAAAAAGAAGCAGGTATGCCGATTTCTGTGAGCCTGTATGGTGTGATCACTAACTATACGCAGCGCTATACCGATAAGCCTTACCTCGATGCAGGCTATCGTACTGCATATACTTCGCAGGTAATCATCGCAAAGAAGTTTTCTCCTGCTTTCTCTTTTGAAGTCGTGCCATCCTGGATTCACTATAACCTGACGCCAACGCCCGAAGATAAAAATGATCTCTTCGCGGTATCTGCAGGTGGCCGTTTGAAATTCACCAAAAGAATGAGCATCAATGCTGAGTACAACTACCTATTACGTAATCAGGTAGTAAGTACCAAAATTTATGATGCTATCTCAGGTGGTATTGATATTGAAACCGGAGGTCACGTATTCCAGCTGGTATTTACCAATGCTGCAGGAATGGTAGGGCCGTATTATCTGGCAAAAACGAATGGTAGCTGGGGCAAAGGTGATATTTACTTTGGCTTCAATATCACAAGGAATTTCAATTTCAAAAAGTAATTTTTCTGCTGAGAAACCTACAATTATATCGTTGCCTGCCGAAGCAGGCAACGATATAATTACAAATTATCCTCTCGTCCACACCGTCGTTCTGCCAAACATGGAAACGCCGACATAGCCCCTGATTTCAAGTTTATCACCTTTTAATTTCATCGTACAACTATACGTCTTTCCACTCTTGGGATCATAGATCTTGCCTCCATTCCATTCACCATCATCATAAGTGAAGTTAGTCAGCAATACAAGGCCCAACAAAGGGCGACTTCTCAGTTTAGGATCACTGTTCTTTACATCCGTCCGGTCTTTACGGGGTGTCTTCCCATCGGCCTCCATCAGGTCACGGCCCCATACCAGCTTACCGAAATACTTATCGCCGGTTTTATAGATCTCAATACGGCCGTCTTTTTCTTCGCTCAGCCAGTTACCAAGTATTTTGTCCTGTGCCAGTAATACCTGTGTCGAAAATAGCAATGTGATTAGTAAGAATGCGATCCTTTTCATGTGATAACTTTTTTAATAAGCGCCTGTCAGTATGCGCAGGTCAGAATAGGCGATCCTATAGTTGAGCTTAGCACCCAGGAGGTCTGCCTGCGCCTTGGCCAGCATTGATTTAGTATTTAACAGATCAGCTTCAATATTCAGGCCAGCATCTTTTTTATCCTGCTGAATTTTTAACTCATCCTGCCGGTAATTTACAGCTTTTTGTGCGACCGCAATCAGGGCAAGGGCCTGGTTAATCCGCCTTTTTGCTTTGGCTATATCATGGTTCACAGTTTCCTGTGTATTGGCTACATATTCAGCAGATTGCTGCAGCTGGAAGTTCCGCTGATGCAATACCTGCCTGTTGGAGAAAATATCCTGTATATTCCACTTAAATGATGCGCCTACAAATGGATTATTGCTGGGATATAGCACATTCCCTGTCTGGTAGGTATAACCAGCCATCACACCAAAGTCAGGCAGGTAGCTGCGTTGCGTAGCTTTAATCGCCTGTTCGGTTTTTACTTTAGTCAGGTTAGCCAACCGGATATCCACATTATTTTCACCTGAAATGCTGTCACTGACCGGTTGTACAGTATCATCAACTTCGGCCAGTACCACACTGTCTGCTGTGATGCCAGTCAACTGCTGCAGATCTGCCATATAATCATCCGCCTGGATCTGTAACTTCAACAGGTTTTGTTCTTCATCTGCTACATTTGCCTGCAAACCGGCCTTGCTGGCATCGACGGTTTTACCCGCCAGTAATGCACTCTCCACATCGAATTGCTTCATCTTTGCCAGTTGCAGATTGGCATTTGCCGTGATCTGTTGTTGCTGGTTGATCAGCAAACCATAATATAGTTTTTCAACCGCCTGCCTGATCTGCATTGCTGCTTTCCGGCTTTCCTGTTCGGCAATCAATACATCGGTTTTCGTCACCTCCATACCAGCCTTTATTTTCCCCAGCTGGGTAATGGGTTGGTAGACGGTCACACCCGCGTTGAAGTTATTGTGTTTACCCAGTTCAAAAGAAGCATCTTTATTCGGCAACCCGATATTAGTACCGCCTAACGGGAGGGTTCCAAAATAACCCGCCGGAATATTCAATGCACCCAGGTTCTGGTTATATTGATAGGCGGAACTTACAGTGACAGCAGGATATTGCCTGACAGCATCTTCCTGCAGTTTTGCCTTTTTTTCTGACTGCTGCAGTTGCTTGATGTGCAGTGACCTGTTATGTTGCAAAGCAAGATCAATGGCCTGCTGCAGATCCAGCGGCATCGGTTGTTGTGCGCGCAGCAATGGCGTCGTAAGCAGGAATATAATGAGTGTGAGAAGGTTGCTACTTTTCATCGGGAGTCGGTTTGATCCATACGATATATAATACGGGTACAGTAAGCAATGCTACGATCATGGACCATACTACACCCACGGCAATTACACTGGCCAGCGGACTCCACATCGGAGAGCCTGAAATGATCATGGGCAATACCCCGATCGCTGCTGCCATCGCTGTAAGGAAGATGGGTCTGAGCCTGCGCTTGCCAGATTCAATGGCGGCTGTTCGTATGTCCATACCATGCTTCAGCAGCTCGTTGGTGTGGTCTACAAGGATAATGGCATTCCTGACCACGATCCCTGACAAACTGATCAGACCTACAAATGCTGTAAACCCAAAATTGTTATGCGTAATATATAACCCTGCCATTGCGCCAAATAAACTGAGCGGAATGGTGAGCATAATAATGGTTGCTTCTTTCAGGTTGCGGAACTGGAAAAGCAATATGAAGAAGATGGCAACAAGACTGATGGCCAATACCACCATCATCTGGCTAAACGTCTCTTTCTTATTCGCATCTTCGCCACCATACACGATCTGGTAGCCGGGGGGCAGTGTGAGTTGGCTGATAGCCGGCCGGATGGCTTTCAGCAGGTCTGCCGGCAATACGTTGTCCGCTGTTTCACTCAGCACTGTCAGGGTACGTACACCATTACGATGCATAATCTTACCCGTCTGCCATTCAGGAGTAAGGGAAGCTATCTGGCGCAGGGGCACGCTGGCACCTGTAACCGGAGATTCCAGGTACATGTTCTCCAGGTCGCTAAAGCTGCGACGGCTTTTTTCATCCAGTCTCAATACAATGTCAATCGGGTTGTTGCCTTCATACATTGTAGATACAGGGTAACCACTAAAACCTGTATAAACTGATTGTGCAATGCTGGCTGTCGCGAAGCCCAGCCTGTTGGCTTCATCTTTTAGCTGGATGCCTACGCCATAATAGTCTTCCCTGAAATCACTTCTTACAAGATAACTGCCTTTCGTATGCTGAACGATCTGCTGCACTTCTGCACCGATCTGTTTCAACCTGTTGATGTCATCTCCTATAATGCGCACCTCTACCGGAGACTTGAGCACAGAGCCCTGTTGCATCAGTTTTACCTGTGGCAACCCCTCCGGTACAGCAGCAGCCACCTTTTGCTCCAGTTCCATGGAGAGTGCATTGGTAGTTGCTTCTGTAGTGGTGTTGACTAATATTTGTCCATAGTTACTCACGGGCACTTCCGGTGAATAATTGTAGTAAAAGCGTGGAGCGCTCGTACCTGAGAAGGTAGCATACGATGTAACACGGGGGTCGTTTTTAATCAATGCTGCCAGCCTGTGTACTGCTTCATCTGTTTTTTCCAGCCGGGTACCGGTAGGCATCCATAATTCTATCACAAACTGGTTTCTTTCTGCGGCAGGAAAGAACTTCTGCCTGATACCCTTGGTATAGAGTAAACCCGCCAGTGGTATCGTGAGCAGGCTACCCAGTATCACCGTCTTCGGATGCACTACACACCAGTCCAGTGCCTTGTTATATGCCTGCTGCATCCTGTCCAGCAGCGACTTCTTTTTCTTTGTTTGTGCCGGATTGTGCAGCCCTTTCCTGATAAAAGTAAAGCACAGTAAGGGGGTTAATACCATCGCTACGATAAAGGAAGAACCCAGGGCCACAGCCACAGTAATCGGCAATGCCACAATGAATTCACCAACTGCACCGGAGATCAATACCATCGGCATAAAGGAAGCGATGATCGTTACAGTAGCTGCCAGTACAGGGACCACCAGGTCTGTCGCACTCTTCCACGCTGCTGTCCACCGGTCTTTTCCTTCATCCAGCAGCTCTACATAATTGTCTGCAATGACGATGGCATCATCGACCACCATACCCAGTACCACGATGAGTGCTGCCAGTGATACCTGGTGCAGCTCAATACCAAAGAGGTGCATAATGGCAAATGTAACAGCAATCGTCATCGGAATAGCCATAGCTGCTACTGCTGCAATGCGTAATGGCAGCAACAGGATCACTACGATCACAACTGATATAATAGCAAGGAAGAACTCCCTGATAAAATGAGATACGTTTTCATTTACCAGTGAAGGTTGATTCACGATGGTAGTGATATGTACATTGGATGGTAATAGCCTGGATACTTCATCCAGTTTCTGCTGTACCGCTTCACCAAACTTTACAATGTTATTTCCTTCCAGCATCTGCACGGTCAGCATCATCGCTTTGTGACCATTCACCGTGATCAGGGAGGTCGGGTCTGCATAAGTACGGTTGATGGCAGCTACATCACCCAGACGCACGGTGGCACCTGTTCGGGTCGTACCTACAATCTGGTTGGCAATCTGGTTCTCTGTATTATAGTAACCTGTAGTATACAATGGCGCTTTGCTGACATCCGTTTTTACATCCCCGGTTGCCATAATCGTATTCTGTGATTGCAATACCCGGGTTACCTGTGTCACGTTAATCCCATATTGTGCCAGCTTTTCAGAGTTGGAGGTCACAGTGATCTGTTCTTTCTGTTCTCCGATACGTTTGATCTTGGAAGCGGCTTTGATCGTACGGATGGCATCTTCCATTTTCTGGGCATAATCTTTCAGCTGGGTGTAAGTGGCGGAATCACTTTCAATACCAATTACCAGGGCCTCGGTATCACCGAAGTCAGAATTTACAACAGGCCCGCGTACACCCTGGGGGAAGTCGATAGACTTACCCACCAGTAACTGGTGGCGCAGTTTACTCCAGAATACATCGGGGGTTTTGACTTTTTCACCCAGTTCCACATTCACGATGACCATACCATCCTGAGAGGTGGAGTACGTTTTATCTTTTCTTACTTCTTCAAACTGAAACAGGTATTGTTCCAGTTTCTTCGTTACCTGGTCTTCCACCTGTGCAGCATTTGCACCGGGAAAGTAAGCGATCACCAGCCCCTGTCTGATCGTTATTTTAGGATCTTCCCTTCTGGGCATGGTGAGCAGTGAGTTCACGCCTACTGCAAATACGAGCAGTAGCACGGACAACGTCACCTGTTTATATTTTAAAGCAGATTGTACAAGATTCATGATCAGGATCATTTAGAGAGAGAAACAACAGCACCGTCATTGAGTTTTTGCTGACCACCGGTCACGACCTGTTCCCCGGCGTTCAGGCCGGAAGTGATCTCCATCAGGTTGCCGCTGAGCTGACCGATGCTTACTTTTCTTTTGAAGGCCTGATGACGCTGACCGTCTACTACGTATACGTATGTTTGTCCGTCAATGTCATGCATCACTGCTTCCACGGGTATAGCAAGTATGTTGCTGGCAGTACCGGAAGCCAGTTTGATCTCGGCGATCATACCGGGTCTGATCAGCAGATGAGGGTTATCCAATGTAATTTTTACGGTGAAGGCTCTCGCAGCAGCATCGGCAGCAGCACCTACTTCTGTCACCTTCCCCTGGAAGGTTTCGTTTACAGCGCTCACCAGCACAGCAGCTTCCTGTCCCAGTTTTACATTATTCAGTTCACTCTCCGGTATGTATGCGTTCACTTTTACAGTGCGGATGTCAGATACAGTGAAGAGAGGCATCCCTGCACTGGTGATCTCGCCGGCTTCAGCACTCTTTTTCAGTAGCACCCCACTGATAGGACTAAAGAGTTTTGTGTCGGAAAGGTTCTTGGCTTGCAGTTTTTGCTGTGCCCTTGCCTGGGAGAGCGTATTGGTGATCTTGCTAAAGTCACTCTCACTGATACTCTTGCGGTCGTACATGATCTTCAGGCGGTTATATTCATCCTGTGCCTGGTTAGTGCTGGCATCTGCCATTTCTTTCGCAATAGCGTAGTTCTGTGGATCCAGGCTGGCCAGCAGCTGTCCGCTTTGAATGGTTTGCCCTTCGTCGGCAGCGATGTAATTGATCTTCCCGGCTACCATAAAGCCGAGATGTACAGTCTTACTACCTTCTATATTCCCGCTGATGTTGATGGAATGGTTGGCGGTGGTGGTTTGAACGTTTTGAGTGATCACCGGGATGGCGGTATCCTGGGGAGAGGAGGGCTTGCCTCCTGTGTGACAACTAACGGTAAAGATGGCTATGGCAGCGAGCCAGCAGGTACATTTCTGTAACATAAGCACTACGTTGATTATATGGCAAAATTTCAATAAGATTTCCTGGTAATTTTTAATCTATATTAAAAAACATGCCGATAGAGGAATTGTTGTGCTTATTTCTGACTCCTGATCACACTCAGCCTTTGCTGGGTGATGCCGATGTAAGAAGCAATATGACCCAAAGGTGCTCTCAAAAGTATATCAGGGTGCTTGTCCAGCATGGTTTTATACCGCTCCTGTGCTGATTGAAACTGTGTCATATACAACCTTTCCGACAATTTTTTCATGACGTCAATCAGGAGTACCCGCATTAGTTTTTCCAGTTGATTATACTTGTTGATATAAATTTCAAGATCATGGTAATAAATCCAGCGGAGAGTAGAAGTCTCTAACAGTTCAAGGCCAAGGAGCGAGGGGGAATTGTAAAAGACGCTCTCAATAGAAAGACTAAACGAATTCTCTGTAAAGAAGAAGTGGGTAATGTCTTTATCGTCTTTGATATAGTAGCTGCGTACAAAGCCCGATTCAATGAAGTAAACCTTTTTCGACAAGGTATCAGGCAGGAAAAGTTTATGGTGTTTAGGCAAGGTCTCGCAGGTGAAAGCCAATTCCAGCTCGGTACAAATGTTGGCAGGTAGATCAAATTCCTGGCGGAGAAAACCTAGTAATTCCATGCTGCAATTTACCAAAAAATTGCAGAACAATCGGGTCCAAATCTTTCACAAACAATAACTTTTATACTAAAACTGCTGCCGGGTTTTCAGGCTGGAAGCCTGCTTTAATTCATACTCCAATAAATTAATATTATTGTTTATTCATATTGTATAATTGTATCAAATAATATATCTTTGTTTTGAGAACTGTGTATTTAGAAAGGGGATGCTATCCCATCGTCCCGCTTATTTCCCGTAAAGTTATGCCTCGACCTGCATGGAGTACATTGTGGTCTCTTATATTCTTACTTTTCGTGCAAGAAGCATACCCACAGCAAGGTTATATCTACTTACACGTGAATAGCCAGGATGATGCGGCTTCGCCCGATTTCCATTTCACCATAGATGGAACAACGACCTTCATTCTCAACGATCTCCCTGCTTTTTCAGATCCTATCAGTGACATCGGTGCAGGTGTAAGGGGAGAATTATGGGCAGCTACCAGCACCAATGTATACCGTCGTCCTTCAGGCAGCAGTCAGTGGTCCAACACAGGTTTTCAGGCCGTTGCCATCGATGGGGCAGGCCCTGGCCAGTTTGTGAGTGTGGATGCCACGGGTACCGCATGGTTCTATGACGGTACCTCGCTCTATATCATCTACCGTCCATCTTTTCATGCAAACATTGCCGTGACTGATATCGCTTATGGTGGAGGGCGTATTGCCATCACCCGGGCAGATGGCAGTATGCTGACGAATATCAGTACTGCTGCCCCTTATGGTGATAGCTGGGCACAATTGCTGGGCGGTGCCTCCGGTGCGACCCGTTTGGATATCCAGCCCTATACCGGCACAGTGGTATATCTCGCCAATGGCGTATTCACTGTTCCTTTTACCGGGGGGATCCCGGTTAATATCAGCACAACGACTACTTATACGGATATAGCGATCGATGGTACAGGTATGATCTATGCCAACGGCGCCTGGTACAATGGCAGTAACTGGAGTACAGATGCTACTGCCCGACCCGATCTGAGCCGTACCACGGCTTTTGATGGGGCAGTATGGAGCAGCAACAGTACTGCTATTTACAGCCGCACAGCTACCAGCTGGCTGGATGCAGAAAGGATCCGCACCACACAGCGGGATAACAGTGTGATCATTCCCGTCACTGCGGGAACCTATCAGCTCACCGCTTCCGCTGTGTGTGGATGGAAGCTGAGTGGATATACTATCTATGACCCGGATGCATCGACAACTACCGTCGATGCAATTTCAGTATCTGCCGGAGAAGTGGTACATATTGTGGCCAACGAAGATAAGGCACCTGTTACCCCGATCACCATTACAGGAGATAGTATACTTTGTGCCAATAACAGGTTATCGCTCACCGCGTCAATAGCCGGTGGTACCTGGAGCAGTAATGATACAACAATTGCCGTGATAGACGGCAGTGGCACGGTGAATGGTATTTCCGGAGGCACTGCTGCTGTCAGGTATGAATTGAATACCAGTGGTTGTATAAATGCTGCCGTCAAAAAAGTCTATGTGAGTCCATCCCCTGCTTTCACGCTGACAGCGACCAATGTAACCTGCAATGCCCTGAAAGACGGAACCATTAAAGTTGCTACCACCAGTGCCGGCAATCAATTTGCTCTCAATGGAGGAACGTGGCAGACCGATTCCGTGTTCAGAGGTTTAAGCCCCGGTTCTTACAGTGTCACCGTCAAAGGACTGAATGGTTGTATATCAAATGCACAGACAGTGATCATTACGGAGCCCGACGTGATTGGCATTACCGTATCGCAGATCTCTGTAGGTTGTCCCGGAGATGCTACCGGCAGCCTTACGGCTGTAGCTACGGGTGGTATTGCCCCTTATACACTGACATGGAGTACAGGGTCAAACGCCAGCACTATCGGCCGTTTACCCGAAGGCACCTATAGCATCACCGTAAAAGATGCCAATGCCTGTGCAGCATCTATCAGGGTAAGACTCGTATCCGTGATCTCCCTGTTCATCATCAATGCACCTGTAAAACAGGTAGGTGGCCAGATTGTGATTACAGGCAGTACGTTACCCAATGCAGCTGTGGTGATCAGGTTCCCCGACGGCAGCAGTACGAATACCCACGCTGATGATTATGGTAAATTCAGTACCATATCCGCCGGTCCGCAACCTAACGGAAGCGTCTATGTTACTGTTACAGATGCCACTACAAGGGCTACCTGTACCCGTTTTGTAGATTTCAATGATGCTCCTACAGCAGATGTGAGCATTGTCAAGACACTGGAAACGGTTGACAATATCGGGATCGGAGATGAAATTTCTTTCCTGCTCACCGTGTACAATAAGGGATTGGACAATGCCACTTCGCTGATCATTACCGACGATTTTCCCAGTAACCTGGCAGCGGCTACAGAACTGACACCCTCTACGGGTTATGCCACCTATAATGCAGCAGTGAACGAAGTGGTGTGGAATATCGATACGCTACGTGTATTGAAATCAGCTACCTTATCTTTTAAGGCACGTGTGTCGGCTGCTGGTGTGATTAAAAATACAGCCTACGTTTCGGCCAACGAAACTGATCCTGATAATTCAAATAATTCAAGCACTGTGACCACACCGGCCATTAGTGCGACTTTTTTTATTCCCAATGTCATTACGCCTAACGGTGACGGAAAGAATGACCAGTTCGTGGTAAAAGGACTGGACCTCTATCCGGGCTCACGGCTGGAAATCTATAACCGATGGGGGAACCAGGTATACCGGAGTGATAATTACGGTAACAACTGGAAAGGAGAGGGGTTGAGTGCCGGTGTTTATTATTATGTGCTTAAGATCAACATGGCTGGAGGACCGCAGTTATACAAAGGTTATGTTGAGTTGATTACGAGATAAGCAAAATGATTAAAAGAATTTTTACCATATCATTTTTCATCCTGTACTTCCTGCGTGCGCATGCACAACAGGAAGTACAGTTCAGTCAGTA
>NZ_JBCNKF010000029.1:0-111280 GCF_039596155.1 Chitinophaga sp. | reverse complement strand
GGGGGGAGGTTGATGGAGGGAGGATGGAAAAGTGGGGAGGGGGTGTTGGGGTTAGGTTTGGGGGAAGCCTTTGTGAGGGGCTCCCCGCAGCGTCATCTATATCAAAAAAAATAGTATTGCCGGAGGCAATACTATTTTTTTTGGTTTTACCTTCACACAAATTTTCAAAGATCGTATGGCATATAAGAACCTGAAACACTTCATAGAAACACTGGAAAAGGCCGGAGAACTAGTCCGTATCAAGACTTTCGTAGACCCTATCCTGGAAATCTCCGAAATAACTGACCGTATCAGCAAATCCCCGGATGGTGGCAAAGCCCTTCTCTTTGAAAACACCGGTACTGATTTCCCGGTCCTCATGAACTCCATGGGAAGCCTGAAAAGGATGTGCCTGGCCCTCGGTGTCAACGAACTCGATGACATCGCTCACCAGATCGAAGACCTGTTCAAAATGCTTTCCAAACCTAAAGAAGGCATTCTCGATAAACTGGCTATGCTGCCTAAACTGGGCCAGTTTGCCAGCTGGATGCCAAAGGTTGTCAGCGGCAAAGGTGCCTGCCAGGAAGTGATCATGTCTAACCCGGACCTTACGAGGATCCCGGTTATTCAATGCTGGCCTAAAGATGGCGGTCCTTTCATCACCCTCCCTGTCATCCATACCAAAGACCCGCACACCGGCATCCGCAATGTTGGTATGTACCGTATGCAGGTTTTCGATGGTCAGATGACCGGTATGCACTGGCATAAACACAAAGTTTCCGCAAAACACTATAATGAATACAAGGCGCTGAAAAAACGTATGCCGGTAGCTGTCGTAGTAGGTGGCGACCCGGTTTACACCTATTCCGCCACCGCCCCGCTGCCCGAAAATGTGGACGAATATATGCTGGCTGGCTTCCTGCGCAAGCAGAAAGTAGAGCTGGTAAAATGTATTACACAGCCAGAGATCGAAGTACCTGCTGATGCTGACTTCGTGATAGAAGGATATGTGGATCCGGAAGAAGACCTGATCTGGGAAGGACCATTCGGTGACCACACCGGTTATTATTCTCTCGCAGACTGGTACCCCCGCTTCCATGTTACCGCTATCACCCATCGTAAAGATGCTGTTTACCCGGCTACCATCGTCGGTATTCCTCCCCAGGAAGATGCCTACCTGGGTAAAGCCACCGAAAGGATCTTCCTGGCACCTATCAAAATGGCCATGGTACCTGAAATGGTGGATATGGAAATGCCTGTTGAAGGGGTGTTCCATAACCTGGTAATTGCGCAGATCAAAAAAGATTATCCCGGACAGGCCCAGAAAGTGATGAATGCCATGTGGGGGGCTGGTCAGATGATGTTCAACAAGATCCTGGCTATCACCGACCAGGGTACCAGCATCAGTGATTATAAATCACTGGCGCAGTATATGTTCAGACACCTGAATCCCGCTACCGATATCTATTTCAGCCAGGGCCCCATGGATGTACTCGACCACTCCTGCTCTAAAATGGGCTTTGGTGGTAAGATGTGCATCGATGGCACCAAAAAATATGACGAAGAGACACTGGACAGCCATGTACAGGGTATCAAACCAACAGCCATCAACAAAGCTGAACTGCAGAAACGTTTTCCTGAGATCAAAGGTATCAATGACAACCTGTTCAGCATGGACATCCCCTGTCTGTTCCTCTCTGTACAGAAAGCACGTCCGCTGCATGTGAAAGAACTGACCGAACAGTTGTACGCATTGCCCGAACTGCTGGGTGTAAAGATGATCGTCTTTGTAGAACATACCGTTGATGTAAGCGATCTGGCTACGACCCTCTGGCGTTTCTGTAATAACCTGGATCCAAGAAGAGATAGTTTTGTAGTACGTAATCCTGTAGCGGGTCAGCCCGGAAAGGAATGGACGGGTATAGGCATGGATGGTACCCTTAAAAACAGGCTGCTGGACGGTTTTGAGCGTGACTGGCCCAATATCGTGGTGGCTGATGATGAAACCATTCGCAAAGTAGACGAGAAATGGGCTTCTTTAAATATCGGTCCGTTCTTACCATCGCCTTCACTGAAATATAAACCACAAATGTATGGTGAAGAAGCTGTGGTACCACAGTAAGTACCTGCTGCTGATACTGTTTTGCAGTAACGGCTTTGCACAGGTCAAACCGGCCGACCTTAAGTATGTGGACCATATCCTGGGGTATTGGCGTATGCCTACCAAGCACAGTACTTTTACTGAATATTGGGTAAAGTCAGATGACAATACCTGGAAGGGAGTGACACACCGCATTACCGGCAGGGACAGTGTGGAAATGGATCAGATGCAGTTGACCCGGAGTGGAAATAATTTATATTTTACCATTGCTGCGGTGGCAGATCCGAAGAGCGGGAAACCGGTTGTATTCAAGGTCACGGTGATTCAGTATAATGGGTTCGTGGCAGAGAATCCGGATTGTGATTATCCGCAGAAGATCGTGTATAAATGGAAAAAGGACGATGAACTGGAGGTTCACTTTAAAGGAGAGAAGGAGAAAACATTTAGTGAGATCATCCTTGAGTATAAGAGGAAATGAGGCAGGTAAAGGCCCGGTTAACGGAATTCCCGGTTGCGTAAATCAATTTCCCAAATGCATAAATAACAAAGGCAAAGCTGTAATAGCTTTGCCTTCGTTGTTTTACAAGTCTATGGACAGTCTGCAATTGTACTTCATTTTGAGTTGGTCGTACAATTTATTATGGCGCCGCGCCTGATCACAGGATGCGGCTTTTTTTTTCCATCAGTTGCCAGCTTTATTGCCGAAGCAATACGCGCCGGAATCAGGTTCGCAGCCAGTAAATTTGCCGGAGCAACCCGGCAAATTGCTACAATATTTTATTTATGAATTTCAGAAGTAAAATGGAATTCCACCTCCGGGTTATTCGCACGCTCTGTATTCAGGTACCACTCAGATTGTGCCAGGTACACCAGGTGACCATCTTTATCTTCCACTACATTCGCCTGTTTAAAACGGATAAACTCTTCGACCTTCGCCTTATTGCCGGTAATCCAGCACGCCTTATAGAACGGCAAGGTATTAAACATACAAGATGCTCCATACTCCTGCAATAACCGGTATTGGATCACCTCAAACTGCAGATCTCCCACACAACCAATAATCTTCCTGTTACCGCCATGCTGCGTAAACAATTGTGCCACCCCTTCGTCTGTCAACTGTCTCAGGCCTTTTTCCAGCTGCTTGGTCTTCATTGGATCCTTATTCACCACCTCCTTAAACAGCTCAGGAGAGAAGCTCGGAATACCCGTAAAGTAGAAATTCTCACCCTCTGTCAGCGTATCTCCAATCTTAAAGTTCCCGGTATCGAACAAACCTACCACATCGCCCGGATATGCATCATCCACGACGTTCTTCTCACGTGCCAGGAAGGTGTATGGGTTACTAAACCGCACATCTTTATCCAACCTTACATGGTGATAGAACTTATTACGCTCAAACTTACCGGAACACACGCGTAAGAACGCGATACGATCACGGTGCCTCGGATCGAGGTTGGCGTGAATTTTAAAGATAAAACCACTGAATTTATCATCAGCTACCGGAACAGGTCTTGTGCTTGACTCGCGATCTCTCGGCGTAGGCGCAATTTCCACGAAGGTGTCCAGCAGATCCTTTACCCCGAAGTTATTCACGGCACTCCCAAAGAATACCGGCGCCATTTTGCCCTCAAGGTATTCGGTATTTTCGAAGGTATCATATACCCCCTCGATCAGTTCTACATCGTTACGCAGCTGCGCAGCATCGGTTGCATTGAACGTTTTATCAACGAAATCACTGCTCAGGTCTGCCAGCGGTACGATATCATCATCCGTCGCCTTCTTGTTAGGCGCAAAGGATACAAAACTCTTGTTATACAGGTTATATACCCCTTTAAAGTCTGTACCGCCATTGATCGGCCAGCTCAGCGGGCGCACCTTGATGCTCAGTTTCTCTTCCAGTTCATCCAGCAGATCGAATGGATTCTTACCATCACGGTCCATCTTATTCACAAAGATGATCACCGGGGTATCGCGCATGCGGCATACTTCCATCAGTCGCTCCGTCTGCTCTTCCACCCCTTTCACACAGTCAATTACCAGCACAACGCTGTCTACCGCTGTCAGGGTGCGGTAGGTATCTTCCGCGAAGTCCTTGTGACCCGGGGTATCGAGCAGGTTCACCAGCATATCCCGGTATTCGAAAGTCATTACGGAGGTAGCCACGGAGATACCACGCTGCCGTTCTATTTCCATAAAGTCGGAGGTCGTATGTTTCTTGATCTTGTTAGACTTTACGGCACCCGCTGTCTGGATCGCACCACCAAAAAGCAGGAACTTTTCAGTCAGGGTGGTCTTACCGGCATCCGGGTGGGCTATAATAGCAAATGTCTTTCGTTTATTGATTTCGCTTGCGTACTTCATATGCGTTTGTACCAAAAATGTGGGCAAAGGTACGAATGAATTGTGAAATGGATGTAATCTCACAATTTATCATTACTTTACATTTGATCAATGATTGCCACAACGCTATGATTGCCACGATTAAAATATTATGGAGTAGCCTGAAAATGGCAGCCCAGGAGCTCAGAATGAACAAGCTCCGTACATTTTTGTCCCTCTTAGGTATCACCATTGGTATATTCTGTATCATCGCTGTTTTTACTGCTACCAATAGCCTGGAACGTAATATCCGGAATGGACTGGAATCTTTGGGTTCTGATGTGATCTTTATCGAGAAGTGGCCATGGGACGGAGGTCCGGATATGCCCTGGTGGAAATTTGTGAACCGCCCGCAGCCAGAATACAAGGAGATCCATGCCCTCAAGGAAAAAACGCATACGGTACAGTATACGGCATTTGCATTTTCGGCTGACGGCAAGAGAATTGAATATAAAGGGGAGGCCATGGAAGGGGTCACTTTCCTGCCTGTAACGGAAGATTATATTAAGATTCAATCCCTGAAGATTATCGGGGGGCGTTTTTTTGCCGGCAAAGAGAATGACGGCTCCAATGTGGCTATCCTGGGAGGAAATATCTGGGAGGGCATGTTTGGCAGCCCGGAAGCGGCCCTGGGCAAGGTGATCCGGGTGGCTGGCAGACCGGTGAAGGTAGTGGGCGTATTGAAGAAGAAAGGTTCCGGCATGGATGCCATTAACTATGATAATACGGTGATGGTACCTTACCAGTTTGGAAAGACGGTGGTAGACGAGCGGCAGTACGGAGATCCTTTTATTATTGTGAAAGCAAAGCCGGGCGTAGCGGTGAGTGAAATGAAAGATGAACTGACCGGGCAGATGCGGGCTATTCGCAGGTTACGGCCCACGGAAGAGGATGATTTTTCCCTGAATGAGATCACCTCTATTTCGAAAAACCTGGAGAGTGTGTTTGCAAAGGTGAATATCGGGGGATTGGTAATTGCCATGTTTGCCTTGATTGTAGGAGGGTTTGGGATTGCGAATATCATGTTTGTGACGGTGAAAGAGCGAACGAATATCATCGGTTTAAAAAAGGCGATTGGGGCAAGGAAGAAGGTGATCCTGATGGAATTCCTGCTGGAGGCGATTATGTTGTGTTTGGTGGGAGGGGGATTAGGATTGCTGCTGGTGTATATACTTTCTGTGTTGTTTAATATGCTGGGAGTGTTTCCGGTGGCGCTGACCATGAAGAATATTTTGATTGGACTGGGCGTGAGTACGGGTGTGGGGATTATAGCGGGTTTCATTCCGGCGTATTCGGCGTCGAAGCTGGATCCGGTGGTGGCGATCAGGAGTACGTGATGAAATGGCGGCAGCTGGATTGGGCCTGGGACGATGATCCTGTGAGCGTTTTAGGAGTAGGTGAAGAGCGTGGTCGTTTGATTCGGTTGAAGCCGGAACAGGTGGTGGCGATCAGGAGTACGTGATGCAATGGCCGCAGTTGGATTGGGCCTGGGAGGATGATCTTATGAGCGTTTTAGGAGTAGGTGAAGAGCGGGGTCGTTTGATTCGATTGAAGCCGGAACAGGTGGTGGCGATTAAAACTTCAACTTACCGCTAACTGGGTCTTCCAAGGATTTTTTTATCAGCCTTCATTAAGATTTAGCATGGGATCTTCTAAAAAGATTTTTTGGAAGTCAACAGCCTTCATGAATATTTGACATGCATCCGCTTTTGTCTCAGGCAAAAGCGGATTTTCATTTAAATTTGCACCCATGTCAGTAAAAATACTCGCGATAGAGTCGTCTTGTGATGAAACCAGTGCTTCCGTGCTGGTAGATGGAAAGATCCTTTCCAATTATATAGCTAACCAGACTATTCATGAACAATATGGTGGAGTGGTGCCTGAACTGGCTTCCCGTGCTCACCAGGAAAATATAGTGCCGGTCGTGGATTATGCCCTTAAGCAGGCCGGTATACGTAAGGATGAACTGGATGCCATTGCATTTACCCAGGCACCCGGGCTGATCGGTGCCCTGCTGGTCGGTAGTTGTTTTGCAAAGTCGCTGGCCCTGGCGCTGAACAAACCACTCATCGCCGTTCACCATATGCAGGCCCACGTATTGGCCAATTTCATTGAAGATCCTATTCCGTCATTTCCATTCTTATGCCTCACGGTGTCTGGGGGGCATACCCAGATCGTACGGGTAGATAGTCCGCTGGAGATGAAGGTGATCGGTGAAACCCTGGATGATGCTGCGGGTGAAGCCTTTGACAAAAGTGCCAAATTACTGGGCTTACCTTACCCGGGAGGTCCATTGATTGATAAATATGCGAAACAGGGGGATCCGGAAAAGTTTAAATTTCCTGAACCGCAGATCCCTGAGCTGAATTTCAGTTTTAGTGGCCTGAAGACTTCCATCCTTTATTTCCTGCAGGAAAAGCAAAAGCTGGACCCTGATTTTGTGCAGCATAATATGGCGGACATTTGCGCGTCTATTCAGCACAGGATTATCAGTATTCTTATGAATAAATTGGTAAAGGCCAGTAAAGAAACCGGTATCAAACATATCGGGATTGCAGGAGGCGTGAGTGCCAACTCCGGACTGAGAGCGGCTTTGCAAAGTTATGGTGAAAAGCTGGGCTGGAGTACTTATATTCCTAAGTTTGAATATTGTACAGACAATGCAGCGATGATTGCTATTACCGCGTATTATAAGTACCAGGCAAAAGAGTTTGTAGGATTGGATGCAGTACCTGGTGCAAGAGCAGCTTTTTAACAGCAGTTGTGGAATCGGTTTATAGGAACCCGGCAACGAGTTGGTAGGATTGGAAGCAGTACCTGGTGCAAGAGCAGCTTTTTAACAGCAGCTGCGGAATCGGTTTATAAGAACCCGGCAAAGAGTTGGTAGGATTGGAAGCGGTATCGGGTACCAGTGCAGTTTTTTAATAGTACATGCCTACTCAGTTTATAAATATCAGACCAACTAGTTTTCGGTACCGGATGCAGTACCGGCGTAAAGTAGGTTTTTAATCAGCACATGGCGAATCAATTTTTTCGTTTTAAACAATTTACAGTTCATCAGGAAGGCTGTGCCATGAAGGTGTGTACAGATGCCTGTTTGCAAGGCGCATATACCGCTTCGTATATCACTGAGGCGAACAGCATCCTGGATATCGGTGCCGGTACAGGTTTACTAAGTCTGATGCTGGCGCAGCAATTCAATAAAGCCAATATTACAGCGATAGAACTGGATGAAGCGGCGGCAGCACAGGCGGCACGTAACATTGCAGCCGCACCATGGGCTACACAATTGAATGTGATCAACAGTGATGTCCGCACTTTGTCATTGGCGTCAAAGTATGACCTCATCATTACAAATCCTCCTTTTTACGAAACAGATTTAAAAAGTCCTGATAAGCTGAGGAATCAGGCAATGCATGCCACTACACTAGGTTACGAAGAGCTACTGGCTGTCATAGATCAGCATTTGACAGCGGCAGGTGTTTTTTCCGTTTTATTACCCTATAAGCCTTTTGCCACTTTTGAAGTATTAGCCACACAGAAAGGTTTTTTCGCCCGCAAAGTACTGCATGTGAAGCAAAGTGTGCATCACGACAGATTCCGCACTATCGCTATTTTCGGCCGGTCAGCTACTGTTCGCGACGAAGAGACCATGGCAATAAAGGAAGCGGATAATGATTACACACCGGCGTTCCGGGCATTGTTACAGCCATATTATTTGTATTTATAAATTTTAGTTTCAAATCACAGCATGGAAGGTTTAAATCAGGTCTTTTGGGGCAATACTTTGTATGCCTACATCATCGCGTTGGGAGTTATAGCCATTGGATTGGTAGTCCTGCGAATCGTCAAAAGTATCGTATTACACAGATTGAGAAAATGGGCGGAAAGTACCGTCAATACGGTTGATGACTTTATCATCAGCATCATCGACCGTGCAGCTATGCCGGCGTTGTATATCTCCGTGATCTATGGAGGTATTCATTACCTCGTATTACCGGAAAAAGTAGCGAGCGCCCTGCGTGCGGTCATGATACTGATCAACACCTTCTTCGTGCTGCGCGTAATGACGATGGTGATCGAGTATTCACTGATCTCTTACCTGAAGAAACGTCATTATGCCGATCCCAAAAGGAGTGAGGTAAAAGGGGTGTTGATGATCATCAACCTCGTACTGTGGTGTATCGCGATCGTGTTCCTGCTGGACAACTTCGGTTACAACGTTACGACAATTATCACGAGTCTCGGTATCGGTGGTGTGGCCATCGCGTTGGCTTCACAAAATATATTAAGTGACCTGTTCTGTTATTTCGTGATCTTCTTTGACAGGCCTTTTGAAATTGGCGATGCGATCCTGGTAGGCGATAAGAGCGGCACCGTAATGGAAATTGGTGTGAAAACAACCCGGATCCGCAGCACCAGCGGAGAAGAGATGATCTTTTCCAATAAGGCGCTGACGGATTCACGTATCCATAATTTCAAGCGCATGGAAAAGCGCAGGATTGCATTTATACTGGATGTTGTCTATGAAACACCGGCGGAAGTCATCGAGGAGATTCCCGGATTGCTGAAGTCCATTATTACAGCACAGGAAGGTATTGCGTTTGACAGGGCGCATTTTGCAAGTTATGGGCCTTATAGTTTGAAATTTGAAGTCGTGTACAATGTGCTGACGAGTGATTATAACAAATATATGGATATACAGCAGGTGATCAACCTGGCGATTTTCCGGGAATTTGCGAAGCGGAATATCCAGTTTGCGTATCCGACGCAGACGATTTTCAGTGCAAAAGAGTAGATTTTTCTTCCCTATGAATAAAAAAGGAAGTTGTCTTAAAAGTACATGTTACCCGGTCGGATCCCGATGCTGAAAGAACAGACTTTTTGCTGCCAGGTTACCGGGCTTTCAGGGCAATTTTAAGACAACTTCTATTTATTATGATACATAATCCTCCAGATAACTAAACCGCTCTGTAAGCGCCCCATTTGTAGCAATTGTCGCATTTTGAATAATAGTACTCTCTGACTTCAATAATTCATCGAATACATACTTCATCAACTGGTCGCCAAAGTATTGGGAGGCATCCCGCGGCAATTCGTTGGGCAGGTTACTCACACACATCATATCTACTGTATCCTGCAGGTAAGGTGCTGTCTGTTCCCTTGTATGACGGTCTACGCCATATACCGGGTCTTCAATAGTACAGTCACCCAGGTTGCAGGGTACGGAACCATTCATGTCGTCTGTAATATCTGCAATCACGCGGATCCTGAAATTGCTCTTTTCCAGGTCACTCCATGTAAAGAGTGGTGGGATCCGTTCGTCCCAATACACGCCATTCATCAGTATATCGGAGGCAGTTACAAAAGGCAGGAACCGGCAGTCGTATTGATCGGGGTGAGCATGGAAATCTTCCCGGCTGTATGTTTTATCTGATTTTCTCAGGTACAATTCACCCGCCTTGAGCTGTGTGTATACGGGATACGTATAAGTGTTGATCAGGAATTCTTCAGGAGGAAGATATTTGATACCCAGCAAGCCCATTACCTCCAGTGTACCGGCGGCTACTCTGCCCGAGCCGGTGATCACGATTTTCAGGGGAGGTAGTTTAGCGCCAAAGTAATGATTGATCAGTTCTTTAAAATCATGGCAGGCATATACCGGTGTCAGGGAGAAGGAACCTGTTTTACGACCATAGGCCAGCAGGCCATTGTGGGCGCCGACTACACCTGCAAAGAAGCCAAATCCCAGGATACGTTGTCCATCTGGATGGACAAGGCATTCATAATCGATGAGATTGATCTTCCTTTCCAGGATGGTCCTCAGCATCTGCTGGTTCTGCGGTTGTTTTTTACGTGTATGAGAAAAGAATAAATATGTCTTACCCGGCATTAATTTGTCGGCAGGCACTTCTTTAATGCCGAGCAGGATCTGGCAGTGAGACAGGTCTTCTGACAGGGTAACGCCGGCCCGCTCATATTCCTCGTCCTTGAAACAGCGCCATGGAGAGGGCTGTACAACGATGGTCACCTGTGGGTAATGACGTGCGATCCATTGGCATTGTGATGGGGTAAAGGCAACGCGATTATCATGGGGCTGTTTTTCTTCCCGAATCAGTGCGATATATAACATACTATTGATTTGGTGTGGGTATCAAATATCGGAAAAAATATAAAGTAGTGGGTATTTAACCGAAGATGGTGGTATTTTATGATGGGTGTCTGTTCACCGCATATGGTTTGGCTTTTTCGTTATAAACAAGTCCATGGAGCAGCGTAAAGATAATAAGTTCACGCTGATGATTAATGCAGATAGCTGGTAGTTGAGGGCGCTGTGGGCGAAAAGATCGGCTTGTATAGAAATAAGGACGTGTTGGCATTTAGTTCGTGTACTTATCTCTGCTCAGGTGTTTATTTATTTTCCCAATAATAGCGATTGGCTGGCAGGCATGATTTTGTTAGTGTTAGTCTATGAAGAGTACATGTTTTTGGTCATTGCATTAAAAGGTAACAGGTGAAAGAAGGGGCGCTTCAGTATTGAAGTGCCCCTTCTTTTTTGTGTACACCAGTGCATGCTAAATGGTTGGTTGTCCTCCTGTAACCGGTACAGTAGCACCTGACACATAACTTGCCTCTTCCGAAGCCAGCATGACATATACGGGCGCCAGTTCAGCAGGCTGACCGGCGCGTTTCATGGGCGTGTTCTTACCAAATTCGGCGGTCTGTTCCGGGCTGAAACTTGCCGGTATCAATGGTGTCCAGATAGGACCCGGCGCAACACAGTTGACCCTGATCCCTTTTTCGCCCCATAGCTGCGCCAGTGTAGCTGTAAAGTTCTGTATCGCTGCTTTGGTAATTGTATAAGGTAATAAAATGGGCTTAGGTGTATATGCATTTACAGAAGTCGTATTGACCACACTGCTACCTGGTTTTAAATGTGGTTCTGCGGCTTTGAGGATGTAAAACATCGCATGCACGTTTGTACTGAATGTACGTTCCCATTCATCGCTGGGAATATCCTGCAATGATTCATGCGTGACCTGAAATGCGGCATTGTTGACGATGATATCGACGCCTCCGAATTCCTGGAGCGCTTTGTCCACTATCTGTTTACAATGTTCTTCATTACTGATGTCTCCAGGCACCAGTATTGCTTTTTGACCTGCCTGCTCTACATATTTTGCTGTTTCCTTTGCATCTTCTTCCTCATCCAGGTAAGAGATGAGCACATCGGCGCCTTCTCTTGCAAACGCAATGGCTACGGCCTTTCCAATGCCGGAGTCACCGCCGGTAATGATGGCTTTGCGGCCAGCGAGTTTACCACTGCCTTTGTAGGACTCTTCGCCATGATCGGGTTTGGGTTGCATTGCCTGTTCTGAACCAGGAAGTGATTGCTCCTGTGGCTGGAAGCCGGATGGATGTTTATCAACCGGGTTTTTTAAAGAAGTTGTATTGGCCATAATAGTTAGATTTAGTGTTTGTATTCATACGATTTCTGTGCCATGCGGGGAAGCGGGAACAGGAGAGCCCGGATGCCTGGTGCGTTGTTTTAAGAGAAAGGTAACACCTTTCAGAAAGCGTGTTGCAGGGAGATGGCCGGGAAACCGTTTACTTTGAGGATGGTGGAAATTTTTATTTTTGTGCCTATGAAGCGTATATACACAGCTGGATTAATAGTCGTAAAAGACAGGAAATTATTATTGGCTTTTAGCAGGAATAAGCAGGCCTGGTACTTGCCTGGCGGCAAGATTGATGCGGGGGAAACAGCTTTGCAGGCGGTGAGGAGAGAGGTGCAGGAAGAATTGAATATTTTGATCCCTGAAGAGGAGCTGAAGTGGTATTATCATATCACAGCGCCGGCATTTGGAGAGGTGGAGTTGATGATGGAGCAGGATTGCTTCTTGCATGAGTTGACGCAGGAAGTAGTGCCGTCGGCGGAGATAGGGGAGGTGAAGTATTTTGACCTGGAGATGTATAGGAAGGAACCGGCGCAGGTGCCGGGGGTGTTGATAGCATTTGAGAAGTTGGTAGCGGATGGATGGGTATAGTGCAGCTATTATCGCGATGGGTGCTGCCAAAAGCAAATAACATACAAGGAGGTTGAATTTCATGAAATGGGGTTATTTAGAATGTTCGGGTTGAAATATCAATACACTCTGCTGCAAAATATCCATATGCTCCATTAGATATATTGGAAGGCGGATTGGATGGTGTTGTCGCGGAAGCACCACTATTTGCCTGCAGCACATTGAAGTAATTATACACGTTCTTGTCTACACTCGCTAATATCACGGTTACCCGGTCGTTCTTTTGAATATAAGAACTATCCATGTACAACTGTTGCGTGATGATATTACCATCTGTGAGCCTGTCGTTCATGGCATAGAATGCCTTGTAAGGTACATTGTTGACCAACAGGGTGAAAACATAATTATTAGCCTCCATAGCAGGATCGACAAATGTGATCTGCGGCAGGTTCCTGGTCTGATTGAGGATCTTTGTCTGTACGAAAGATAACTCCTGGATCGCTACAAACCCGGGCATTGTGGACCTGGCAGTATACTCCTGTCCGTCTACCTTTACAGACAATTTATAAGTGTGTCCGATCTGCCCATACAGGTTGTAGGATACATAATAACCATCGGCGCCGATCTGCGTAAAATGACCTGTTTTATTATCATTACTGTCTACTACGGTCACAACGGCACCGGAAACTGCCGGGTAGTTGTTGGATGCCCCGAATGGCACTGTTTTATTGATTTTTATATAATAAGGCGGCCCCTGACTGGTAATACTTCCCTGTATCACTATCTGCGAATCTGCTGCTCTGAGTTTCAGATCAAGCGTTTTGGTACAACCTGTGAGCAGGATAATGAATAAGATGATATAATTCGTTTTCATACTAGAAAGAGAAGTTATAGGTGATAGCCGGTACCCAGCGGAAAAGCGATGTCTGCTGGGCGATGGTACGATTAGGATTGGCCGGATCGTTTTTGAATTCTATAAAAAAGGGATTTTCCTTACCGTAAGCATTATATACAGAGAAGTTCCAATCGCCCGTCCAGCGTTTCTTTTTTTTGCCGGCTATGGTGACACCTACATCTAAGCGATGATAGGCTGGCATGCGATAGCCATTTCTCTCTGTGTATACAAACACGGTCTGTTCATTGATAGCATATTTACCACTGGGGTAAGTCACGGCATTGCCCGTATTGTAGACCCAGTTGGCAGAAAGTGTCACCTTTTTACTTAATTGATACATGGATACGATGGCGAGATTATGTGTCTGGTCCTGGTGTGCAGCATACCAGTTACCGTTATTGATATCATCTATTTTTCGTTCCGTGCGGGATAATGTATAGCTGATCCATCCCGTTAGTCTGCCGGTCTTTTTCTTTAAGAAGAGTTCGAGGCCATAAGCCCTGCCGATCCCGTATAGGAGTTGTGACTCCACATAATTGTTGACTGTTAGTGCTGCGCCGTCTTTGAAGTCGATCTGGTGCTGCAGTTGTTTATAATAGATTTCTGATGAGAACTCATAACGCCCCCTGCTCAGGTCGCGATAGTATCCCAGTGAGAGCTGGTCAGCTATTTCGGGGTTTACATTCGGGCTACTCAGTATCCATAGATCGGTAGGCTGGGTAGAGGCAGAATTACTGATCAGGTGAACGTTTTGCGTATTTCGTGAATAGGCTATTTTCAGGGAGCTCATACTGTCGGGCTGGTAACTTGCTGAGGCCCGGGGTTCCAGGTTGATATATGTTTGCACCAGCTGCCCTGCGGCATAACTGGCGGAGTCAGTCGCATCACCTTCCTTATTGAATGTATAAAATTCTCCCGGGCCGAATGCATTGTAAACAGAGAGACGCAGGCCATAATTGATTTTCAGTCTGCCGATCCCTTTTTCATGGTTTATGTACACTGCGCTTTCGAGAGCATATTTATTATCCAGTGCCTTGGAATTATAGGCGGAGTACTGGCTGGCAGCTATCAATCCGGGATTAACGGTATGATGTGTTGACGTGAAGCCGAAGTTGATCCGGTCATCGTTGGACATGAAGTATTGGAAATCTTCTTTTAAAGCGAAGTCCCGGATCTTAGAACCGATCTTTGTATTGCTTGAATTGTCTGCTATTTCAATATGATGATTGTAGTCACTGTAAGAGAGTGTGGTATTGGAGAACAGGTGGCTGTTGAAGTTGTGATTCCACCTGAATGTACCTGTAGTATTACCGTAGTAGAGTGCAAAGTCATGCGAGATTTTCAGATTGTCTTTCCCGTTATAAAAGGATAAGAAGATCCTGTTATGATCATTCAGATTATAAGAGGTTTTAGCGTTGATATCGTAAAAGTAAAGCGTTGAATTTTTGACATCTTTATTAGAGGACAGTTTGAGGAAGATATCTGCATAACTACGACGGGCGCTGACCATGAACGAGCCTTTATTTTTCTCAAGCGGCCCTTCCAGGTTCAGGTGAGAGGAGATCACACCAAGTCCGCCGCTACCATGGAATTCCTGGTTATTGCCATCTTTTGTCCGAATATCTACCACGGAAGAAAGGCGGCCACCGTATTGCGCCGGCATGGCGCCTTTATAGAGGGTCAGATCCTTGATTGCGTCGGAGTTGAAAGTTGAGAAGAATCCCATCAGGTGGGTAGCATTATATACCGGCACTTCGTCGAGCAGCAGCAGGTTTTCATCAATATTTCCGCCGCGCACGTAGAAGCCGCCACTGCCTTCACCAGTCGTCTTGATACCGGGCAGGAGCTGTATGGTTTTGATGATATCTTTTTCTCCGAGAAATACCGGCACGTTTGCAATTTCGGCCGTGTTGAGTTTTTGTACCCCCATCTGAGGTGTCGTTAACCTGTCTTTGGTAGCTTGTGAAGTGATCACTACTTCCGTTAGCATTCCACTGGTGGGCGCCAGCGATACATGTTGCAGGACATCATTTGTCAGTTGAATGGCTATGGTATCCGGCTTGTAGCCTGTATAACTCACAACCAATGAGTAAGAACCCTGTGGTACAACGATCGCGTAAAAGCCATAGTTATTGCTGGTACTGCTGTATTTTGATGCCGGAAGGATGCGGATAGAAGCGCCGATTAAGGTCTCACCGGAAGTTTTATCACGAATGATACCGCTTATGGTGTACTTATGCTGAGCGATTGCTTTTATACCTGTGATGATAGAAATGAACAACGCCAGTACAGCAATTTTTTTACGCATATAGTGGATGCAGTTTTATAGGTATGGACGTTTCCGGGTTAGCCACAATATAATATTAAGATTGCATACGGAATGTTAAAATTGGTTGGGATGGCAACTGACGGGGCAGGAGGAATAAAAAAAAGCCTTCTATCTTTTTACAGATAAAAGGCTCTTTCGAGGTACCTGTTGGCAACCGGTACCGTTTTATTAAAATCTCGGGATGTCATTTCATGTATTGGTAGATGATCATCCAAACTTTCTGTTACAGTTTTACGGTTAATTTTTGTCCCTTGTATTGAACCGTAGTATTGAATTTATCCGCAGGAGCTACACCCGCACCGTGCTTAGCATTGACTACAACGATATTGAATTTCCGGTCTTTCAGCATACCGGGGAATTTACCTTTAACCGCATCTATTGTCAATGTCTTGTCCTTATCCTGCCATTGAAAGCGGATCTCTGCATAGCTACCTTTTTCGTAAGCATACCCATCTCCTTCGTCTTCATACAAAGTGAAGGTTGCATCAGCACCAGGATAGATGCGTAACTCCAGGTTATCCCATTTCTTTTCTGCGGCATATTGCACTTTGGGACCCCACGGAATAATGGAACCTGCTTTTACGAACAGGGGAATCCTGTCCATTGGAGTCGCTTGTTTTACCCATACGCCGCCGGTAACCTGTTCGCCGTCCCAGAAGTTATGCCATACCGTACCGGCAGGCAGGTAAACAGATTTTTCATGCGCATTGCTTTCGGTGACAGGTGCCACAAGGAAAGACTGACCGAACATAAACTCGCTGCCAATGTTCCAGACATTTTTGTCAGCTGCAAAATCCATGGCGAGCGAACGCATAATAGACCCGGATTTTGAAGTGACATCCCAGGCGGTTGAATAAAGATAGGGCAGGAGCTGGTAGCGGAGATTGATGTATTTCTCCTGTACATCGAATGCCCATTCGCCACGATCGCCGAACTGGTAAATTTCACGCGGAATGTCAGTACCATGAGAGCGCATCATTGGGGTAAAGGTGGCAAATTGCATCCAGCGGGTATACAATTCCTGGAATGCCGGATTTTTTGCACCACCACCATCTACATAACTACCGGCAAAGAAACCACCGATATCAGCATTCCAGTAAGGGATACCGGAAAGCGAAAAGTTCAGGGCTGCAGGGATCTGTTTAGCCAGGTTTTCCCAGCTTGAGCCTACATCGCCACTCCATGTATTGGCACCATACCGCTGTTGGCCCGCAAAGGCAGAACGGGTAAGAATTGACACCCGTTTTTTATCAGTGGTCTGGCGCTGATGATCATATACACCACCTACGTGCTCCAGTGGGAATGCGTTGCGGACACTTCTGAAACTACCGAGGAAAGTCGGCAGATCAAAATCTTTCTCTTTCAGATTTACATGGTCAGGTTCAGAAGAGTCGAGCCACCATGCGTCTGTATTCAGCGAGAAAATACCTTTGTTTAAATAACGCCAGTAAATATCCCGGGCTTCGGGGTTATAAACGTCATACGGGGTCGTACCACTTTTAGGCGGCCATGTTTCAAAGTGCAGCAGCATGTTCTTTTTGTTCAGCTCTTCATACTGCTTTGTCTGTGGTCCAAAACCGGGCCATGCTACGATAAACAAATGTGCATGTAGCTGGTGAACGCTGTCCACCATTGCCTTAGGACGGGGGAAAGTAGTCGGATCAAAACTCATGGCGTTCCAGTTGCTGTCTCTTCCCCAGTATTGCCAATCCTGTACAATTCCATCCAGTGGTACTTTCAGGCTGCGATATTTTTTGACTACGTCTACCAGTTCAAACTGTGTTTTATAACGCTCGCGGGATTGACTGAAACCATATACCCACAAAGGCATCAAAGGAGCCTGCCCGGTAAGTGCGCGCATTTGGGTAACCACGCCCTGCACATCGCCGCCATATAAAAAATAATAATCAGCACAGTCGCCTACTTCTGAATCAAAAGAGGTTTCCTCCCTGGTGTCCGCAAAAGTGGTCGGGGAATAATTATCCCAGAATATACCGTAACCTTTTACAGATTGAAAGAAGGGAATGCAAACTTTTGTATTATCCTGTCGTAAATAGATTTTCTGGCCACGCTGGCTCATCTGGCCATTTTGCTGCTGGCCTAGTCCATATACCGGTTCATCATTATCCAGCACGAATGCCTGCTTCACTTTAAAGCGGGGCTTATTTACATCCATTACCGGCGTAAACTGCACACCATTTTCTTTTTCAGTGAACAGTTGGCCGCCACCAGGATGACTAAATGCTATCTGGCCTGTTTTTAATGAGAGGCTTACTTCCAGCGAATCCGTCCGCAGCACAACCATATCTCCTTTTTGTGAAACAGCAGGCCGGATGGTTTCCGGCTGCTTTATTACGGAAAGACTCTTTTTGGTAACAACCGTGCTATTGGGAAATTTTACGACTCTTACAATAGCAGGACTAAAGAAGTTGATCCCTATATGAACATTATTTACGACAGTCTCGATGCCGTTATCCTTTTCTTTAAATGCCTGGCTTTGCGCCTTACTGCAAAAAAGAAACAGACAGCAGACAAGTAATACGGATTTGTTTATCATGTGTATTTATTAAAGTTCAGGAAAAACGCGGAGTGATGAGTTGGCCTAAGGTCACTCATAACGTGTAATTAGATACAGAATCGTTTTATTGTCAATTTGACAAATATAATTTAAACAGTTCTTATTTGGAGAAAAATTTTGCAGGTTATTACTGGGATCCCGGATTAGATGATCCACTTGCATCTGCGCCGGTTCTATTGCCTGAAGTAGTGCCGTTTATACTGTCATTTATCAATAGCGATGGGTGCAGGAGGGAGATGTAGTGGGTAACGCAGGAACTTATGTGGGGTAAGGAACAACAGTTGTAAGCGACCGGGTTGCACGATTTTAAGAAACGGGCTGGTTTTATCAATTACCTGGATGAAGTATTCAATTTACCGGATAGATGAAAACTTTTTGCAGAAAAAAGGGCTGACCAATATTCTGGCCGGCCCTTTTTTAATTCAGGTTGTTGACGAGACTGATTGTTTCAGTGCATCTGTGTACCCTTTGATTCATCAATGAACGAGTAGCTTTTTTGTAACCCTGGTAGTTTTCGTATTGATAGTGACCAGATACAGGCCGGGGGTAAGCCGTGAATCGATTTCTATTTTGTTACCATTGCGAACTGACTTTTCATAGCGGAGTCTGCCAGCGTTGTCATAGATTTTAATGACCGTATTCCCGGTGATTTCGGGCAGCAGGATGGTAAACCGGCCTCCACTTGCCGGGTTTGGGAACAGGGTAGTTGCCTCTTCGCTGACAGCCATTTTTGCTAATGCCGGGCTGGTCATGGTGATTGTGAAAGTCTGACTGCTCTGGCATCCGCCGCTATTGGTATAGGTAGCCACGTAGTTCCCAGCCTGGTTCGACTGGATATTGGAGAGGTATACTTCCCTGGTAGTAGCGGTAAAGTTATTAGGTCCTGTCCAGCTCCATGATCCTCCCTGTACAGGCTGAGGGCCAAACTGTACGCTGTTGCCGGCAGTTACAGCTGCGTTGGCAGTCTGTTGCCAGGTGCCGTTATTGATCTGTACATAAGGGGTAATAGTGCTGGGCGTACAGGCTGCAGGATCCCAGTAAATGATACCTCTTCCTCCGCCTGCGGCCATATATACTCTGCCTGCTACGTTCATATCTCCAATCAGCAGGGTGGCACCGGCGAATTCGTGGGCATCATCATTCATTCTCGCCCAGCTGGCTCCCTGGTCAGTTGACCTGAAAAGGCCTGTCACGCCAGATACAGTTCCCCATATAAAAAGCGTAGGGTAGGTGGCTCCCGTCATCGCCTTGCCTATACCGATCGTCTTGCAGTAGGTTACATTGGAAACATTTGTATAGTTAGTGCCATAATTTGTTGAATATTTCAACCCATTATTGCCAAGTGGTACCCATATATGCCCTTCATAACCGGGTGTGGTGCGGATCAGGGTGGCTTCCCAGGGGTAATTGGCCGTGGTATTGCCCGGAGTACCTGCTACAGAAAAGCTAACGCCTTTGTTGGAGCTTCTCAGCATTTGTCCGTTGGTTGGATTATAGATATAGAAATAATTGGCGTTTACCTGGTCGGCAACGGGGATCGCGCTTCCCAGTGACACGCCCGAACAGGTGGACCAGTTTGTTCCATTGTTTGTAGAGTAGTAGGTGTTAGCCGAGCTTCCCGGGCAATGAAGGATTGTACCGCCATCGGCGCTCATCGCTACGCGGCCGCTGGCGCCCATGTTGGAGGAAGCAGCGGTCCAGGAAGCACCTTTGTTGTTAGAGTAATAGACAACGCTGCCTCCGTTACCGATTCTCACGACTCTGTTCGTGTTTGTAGCGGCATATGCAATGCTCTGGTTATTGGGATCTGAGGGCATAAGTCTATTGGCCGGATAGGAGGTGAGCGGATCGTGAACAAAGCCGGTTACGTCTCCGAAAGAAGAGATCAGCGGGCCCCCGGGAATGGAGATGCCGTCCAGGAATGCCGTTTCCTCAATTCCTATTACATCATATTTCCAGGAGGGGTTTGCGACGGTGATATCGGGGCAGGTATATACACCGCCTCCACCAATTACCCGAACCCTGTTTGTGTTCGCCTGGTCGAACTCGATGCAGTCCATCCAGTTGACAGCACCACCCACTGTCCAACCAATACCGTTACTATCATAGGTGGCGTTGGAACCGTTCTTCAGTGTCCAGGAGGATCCGCCATCGGTGGAGATGAAAACAAAGTCACCCCAACCGGTACCGAACTGGTTATTCCAATACATGCCGCATGTAGATACGACCACTCTATTGATATTATTGGGGTCTATACTTACGCCGCCGTAGCAATAGTCTTTTGACGAAACGGGGGTAACATTCGTCCATGCCCCGGTAGCGGTATTGAGCTTATACACTTTTCCCAGTCCTCCGGGGGATGCGGGGCCTGCATCATCGGAGTAGGTAACATACATAGTAGTTCCCTGCAGAGCCGCCCTGTGGGGCATAAAAGTGGTGGTCGCGGTGATGTCGGTAAAGGTAGCGCCACCGTTTGTACTTTTATAAATATTGCCGCCGCCGGTACGGGAAACGCCCAGGTAGATAGTTTGAGTGGCCCCACCGACAACACTGCTGGAGGGGTCGAAAACGACAAAGCAGATGCCGTTTTCATTGGGAGTGGTGGTTACCCCGCTCCAGGCCAGGTTCCAGGTAATGCCGCCGTCGGTACTTTTCCATAGCCCGTTGGCCCGGGTGCCGCAGAATAGGATATTACTGTTCTTCGGATCTACGGCCAGGCGTTCTCCATTCCCGCGTCCGTTGCCATTGCCATGGGCTTTGAATTTGGCTGTCACGTCGGTGTAGGTGAACGTATTTCCTTTGTCGGTGGATTTCAGGATGGCTGTTCTGCCGCCGTTGATATAGGAGGTACCACAGAGCATGTAGACGTTATTTGCATTCTGGGGATCAAGTGCCAGGGATTCTACGCCGATAAAGCCATTTTCAGATTCATTTATCCAGTCAAGCAGCTGGATCCACTTGTTGTTAGCGGCATCCCAGCGGTATGCCCCCCCGACGTCAGTGCGGCAATACCTGTCGCCGCTGGTTCTATGCGTGACGATGCCTGTCACAAATCCGCCTCCGCCGATAGGGGCATTTTTCCAGACATAGCTGGCAGTGGTTTGTGCCTGCACGTTGTAGCCGGCGAGCAACAGATAGAAAAGGGTGAGCGCTTTCAGCCTTACAAGCAGGCAGGCTTTTGTGGACATGCGGTGTCCGGCAACAATAGGTGCAAGTAATTTTGTTTTCATAAAGAATAGTTTAAGTACATCTGATCCGGAAATGGTGCAGGTCAGCAAGCTATTTACAGCGCTGTATGTATACCAGGCATTTCCGGGTGCTACTTCACCGGCAGCAACGGTTATTTGTTTTTTGGGTAAAGAAGTACTCCCGTAGGCCAGGAGCATGTAGAAGTGTCAGAAAATTCAGGCAACATTTTTCATAGCTGGAAGATTTGGTTTAAAATTTCATGGTTATTATTTCATAACTGGGCGCTTTGGTTCAAACTTTCATAACTGGAAACTTCATGCTTACTATTTCATAACCGGAACCGTGGTTCAAATTTTTATAACTGGAAAACGCACGCTTATGAGGATAGTGTAAATCTACAGCGATGTTTTTTGAGACAGGTGCGTCAAATGTTGCAGATGATGGCAAGGGATGTTACATATCCGTTTTTTCTAAAGATTTTCCCTGATGGGATGGAGGTAGGGTGTGTGCGAAATATTTCAGGAATGGTCGATAGTTCTCTTTTTTCCTGATTAAAGTAGTGATTTTGATGCATTTGCAACATTTGACCCCCTTGATTGAATCAATTGACTACCCTCTTTTTGTCTTGCAGGCGTAACTTTGCAGCATCCAAACCGGGTGTCAAATTACGATTTAAACGATTGGATCTGCCACACTTTACTTGGAGTGAAGAAACTAACTTACAACAGGACACAATGAATAACAGGTATTTATCTATCTTGATGGTATTTGTAATGGCGGCGCATATCTGCCGGGCACAATCTGATACGGTTTCTTTAAAGGCGGACACAACATCTTCATTCCCCGATCCTCCTGCTGGTTTTAATGTATACCATAATGACATCCCTCATGGGAAAGTGACGGTCATTCAATATGACTCAAAAACTGTTGGCAAGCGCAGGGTGATGGCGGTGTATACGCCTCCGGGATATAAAGAAAGCCAACAATACCCGGTATTATACCTGTTGCATGGTTTGGGAGAAGATTATCGTCAGTGGACGGAGTGGTGCCAGGCAGATAACATAGCAGATAACCTGATTGCAGCAGGTAAAATGCAACCTGTGATAATGGTATTTCCCAATTGCGATGCAAAATTGACAATAACGGATACGTCGGCGGCCAGCCGTTCGGGGAAATCAGATGGGTATCAGGGATATGGAAAGCTATTTGAGGAGGATTTATTAAATGACATCATTCCCTATATCGATTCGCACTATTCCACTACCAGTAACGGAGAACATAGGGCATTGGCAGGTTTGTCGATGGGAGGGGGACAGTCGTTAAATATCGGTTTGTATCACCTGGAAACGTTTGGCAGTATAGGCGGATTTTCTTCGGCGCCTAATACGAATATGGTTGGAGGTATGTACACAGATGTGCCGCTGGTACCCGATGTAAAAGCTGCCCGCCGGCAACTGAAGTTATTATGGATAGCGTGTGGAACAAAAGACGGATTGTTCCCGATCAGTGAAAAAGCACATCAGTATTTAAAGCAGCAGGGGATTGCGCATGTCTGGCACGTGGATGCCAATGGACATGATAATAAAGAGTGGGATGGTAACCTGTATTTCTTTTGCCAACAAATTTTTAAGCCTTATAAAATATAATTGTAGAAATGTAGCTGCTTACACAGCCAGATAGTTGGTTTAACAAATAACCATGAATATTGATTTTTCCTGTAATGTGCATTTATTAATAAGTGCACGTAGGGAACCTTTGATTTTAATTTGTAAAATAAATGTTTAAATGACAATTAAATTTTTTATGATTGCATCCTGATTACCACGTATAGAAGAACAAAGGAGGTACAAGCGACCAGGATTTATTATAAAGAAAGATTGTCTTCATGAATTTTACAAGTAAAAAACATTATTAAAACAAGCGCTTTCATGGGTATTAGACTATTTGCAGTAGCACTTTTTCCGCTATTGTTTTCTACAATTGTTATCGCACAGACCAATCCTTTTGGTCATGCACTTGTTCCGGATATGATAGCAGATGCCAGTATTCAGGAAATCAACGGTACGTTTTATTGCTATGCCACAACTGACGGATATGACGAGGGGCTCAAGACTTCTGGTCCTCCTGTGGTATGGAAGTCGAAGGATTTTGTGCATTGGAGTTTTTCTGGTACCTGTTTTCCATCAGCGGTAGGACAGTTGTATTGGGCGCCGAGTAAAGCGATTGCGGCGAATGGTAAATATTACCTGTACCCAACGATAAACGGATATATGTATGCCGCTGTTGCCGATGCACCGGAAGGGCCTTTCCGGCTTGCCAAAGGTCCTGATACATTTGTAAAACCTTATTCGGCATATACGTTATTGAAGAATACATCTCCACGTGGTCCGGTGGGCATAGATGCAGAGGTGTTTGTGGATGACGATAAAAAAGCTTATTTGTTGTGGCAACTCAGGCATGCCGCGCGGTTGAATGCGGACATGGTAACCGTCGACACAAACGTGGTTGAAATTCCGACACCGCGGGGTGGTTATTCAGAAGGTCCAATCTTTTTTAAGCGGAAGGGTATTTATTATTTTCTTTATACGCTTGGAGGAGATGAGATGTACCAATATGCGTATGTGTCAGGTGATCAGTCGCCGCTCGGCCCGTTTGAGAAGCCGAAAGGGGATGACCTTATCGCGACTACCAATTACAAACGCCAGATATTCGGTCCGGGACATGGAAGTGTTTTTAATGTACCGGGCACTGATGATTATTACTTCGTTTATCTTGAATATGGCAGGGGGAGTACTAACAGGCAGACTTATGTGAACAAAATGCATTTTACGGAACAAGGGGCTATCCAACCCATTGATATCACCATGGACGGTGTGGGGCCGCTTCGTAAGGTAAAGTCTGATGCCCCTGTTAAGGTAAAGCAGATCATGGCATCAAGCATTCGTACGCCGTTAAAAATCAATCCGGCAAAAGATCCTTCTTTCCAGCGGGTAGAGCATTTTGATCCTTCATTTGCTATGGATGGGGCGAACGGATCCCGTTGGATGGCATCGGCGGAAGATACAGCCTCCTGGCTGGTGGCAGACCTGGGAAAAGTAGGCAGGATAAAGCGTAGCGAGGTGTATTTTGTTCGCCCAACTGCGGGACATGCATATGTATTAGAATCATCTGTTGATGGTAAACATTGGACCAGCTGTGGAGGCCATCCTGATGTAAGAATACAATCCCCGCACACAGATGAATTGAAGGTGAAGGCACGCTATCTGCGTGTGAGGATTACGGAAGGGGTAAAAGGAGTCTGGGAGTGGAATATTTACTAAGATACCGCTGCTGGTTTTAGCATACTGCCTTTCGGCGTGGAATATGTCGATTTTTTCTATTACAGGTGTAAGCAGTGGAGACCTTTTTAGAGGTAAATAGCTATTCGGATGTAGCAGGTCTATTATAAAATGCCATTTATTATTTTAAAATATATCTAACTGAAAAACCTATGTTCTTAAAAAGAATGATTCCTGCTGGAATTGGCATTTTATTGATGACAGTGGCATCCTGTGGAAAAGAGAAGAGTGTTAACACCGTAAAGTTGAAATTAAGGGACCATGATACGGCCTTTGTACACCCCGGGTTATTGCATAAGCAATCTGATTTTGACCGGATGAAGATGAATGTGGGCAAGGGAATAGAACCGTGGGCTTCCGGCTGGAGCCGCCTCATGTCTAATGCACATAGTGGGCTTAGCTGGCAACCGAATGCAGCAGATACAGTGTACCGGGGCAGTGATGGTGTACATCCTCAAAACTATGACCAGCTGTATAACGATATCGCTGCTGCTTATGCGACGGCATTGAGGTGGAAGATATCTGGTGATAAATCTTATGCTGAAAAGTCCATACAGATTATGAATGCATGGTCATCCAGGCTGAAAGGGCTGGCAGGCAATAATGACGCTAACCTGGCAGCAGGACTGTATGGTTACCAGTTTGCCAACGCAGCAGAGATCATGAGAACTTACAGTGGCTGGGCACCTGGAGATTTCAGGCGGTTCCAGCAGATGATGCTGAATGTATTTTATACCATGAATCATTCTTTCCTTACAAGAAGGGAGCGGTGTATGAGTCATTTTTATGCCAACTGGGATTTGTGTGTGATGAACTCCATCCTGGCTATAGGCGTGCTGTGTGACGACCGTGATCTCTACAACGAAGCGATTCATTACTTTAAATATGGGGCGGGAAATGGCGCCATTGCCAACGCTGTTTATTTTATACATCCGAATGGGTTAGGGCAGTGGCAGGAGAGTGGTCGCGATCAGGGGCATACTACACTTGGAATTGGTTTGATGGGAACATTTTGCGAAATGGCCTGGAGCCAGGGAGATGATATGTACGGGTATGATAATAATCGCTTTTTGAAAGGGGCAGAGTATGTGGCAGCCTATAACCTGGGAGATTCGGTTCCTTTTAAGCCCTATGCGAATTGCGTAGGTGTAGAACAGGATGTGATCAGTAGTGGCAGCCGCGGAAATGTACGCCCGGTCTGGGAGTTAGTGTACAACCATTACGTAAACCGCAAAGGGCTGGCAGCACCGAATTGCGCGCGATTTGCCGAAAAGGTTCGACCAGAGGGTGGCGGAGGCAACTATGGGCCTAATAGTGGCGGGTATGACCAGTTAGGCTACGGAACATTGACATTTTCATTAAAATAGCTGAATATCGCGAGGAAACCATGCTTCACCTTTTCATTCGTATGGATGGAACCTTGACACGTTTATTAAAATAATTTAATTATCCGTGGAAACCCTGCTTCCCTTTTCATTCGAATTAAATGAGGGTTAGAGCAAAATCTGATGAGCCTGCGTCTTAATTGGCGCAGGCTCTTTTTTAACGTGACGAAGATACCATTGATCAACATTTACTTTCATAAATGAAATTTAAATGTTAATTTGACATTTATTCCACAATTGTTATGAATAGAATTCTCATCTGGCTGTTCGCATATATTCCTGGTATGGTAGCCGCTCAATCAACGCAATTGCAAACATTTGGTCCTGGACAGGTTCGGTTATTGCCGGGGCTTTTCCTGGACGCTCAGCATACGGATGAAAAGTATATTCTGTCTCTTGATCCTGACCGCCTGTTGGCGCCTTTTCAGAAGGATGCAGGTATTCCTGTGAAGAAGGAAAATTACGGGAACTGGGAAAGTTCGGGATTGGATGGGCATATAGGGGGGCATTATCTATCAGCGCTTTCATTGATGTATGCAGCTACGGGGAAGAAGGTGTACCTGGATCGGTTGCATTATATGCTGGATCAGTTAGAACGCTGCCAGTTAAAGAATGGGAATGGTTACCTGGGAGGTGTTCCTGATGGAAAGAGTGTCTGGAAACAGGTGGAGCAGGGAAAGGGAGATGCGGTTACGCAAAGATGGGTGCCCTGGTATAATGTGCATAAGACAATGAATGGGCTGTTGGATGCCTGGACACTTACGGGCAGTATGCAGGCCCGTGAAATGTTGCTACGACTTTGCAGCTGGAGTAAGGAAGTAACCAGCCACCTCAGTGAGGAACAGATGCAGCTGATGCTACAGACAGAATTTGGGGGAATGAATGAAATATTTGCAGCAGTTGCTTCAGAAACAGGGGATACGACCTGGCTCGGCATGGCCAGGCGATTTACGCATCAAAAGCTACTGGAGCCGCTTACAAGGCATACAGATGCATTGACCGGGTTGCATGCCAATACACAGATACCGAAGGTGGTGGGTTTCATGCGAACCGGTATGGTCGGTAATGATACGGTGCTGGAAGATGCTTCGAATTTCTTCTGGAATACAGTGGTATCAAATAGAACAATTTCCATAGGAGGGAACAGTGTGCGTGAACATTTTCATGCGGTCGATAATTTTCTGGCCATGCTGGAAAGTCCGGAAGGACCGGAAACATGCAACAGCTATAACATGCTAAAACTTAGCAAACTGTTATTCCTGCATCATCCTGACCGCAGGTTTATGGATTATTATGAGCGAACGCTTTATAATCATATACTATCATCTCAGCATCCGAATGGAGGTTTTGTTTATTTCACACCTATACATCCCATGCATTACCGGGTATATTCTACTCCCCAGAATGCCATGTGGTGTTGTGTGGGAACGGGGCTGGAAAATCATGGGAAGTATGCGGAGCTGATATATGCACATTCAGCAGATTCGCTTTATGTAAACCTGTTTATTCCCTCCGTATTAGAATGGAAGAGCAGGTCGATGAAACTGACCCAGGAAACGCAGTTTCCAATGGAAGAAGGGTCGAAGTTAAAACTCTCATTAAAAAAGCCGCAGTTATTGACAATAGGGGTACGGGTGCCGGTATGGGTAAAAGACAGCGTGACCCTTACAGTAAATGGGCGGCCGGTAACATCATCCGGTGGTGCAGCGGGCTATGTATTTGTGCGCCGTACATGGAAGAATGGCGATGTGGTGAAGGTTCTTCTTCCTATGGAAGCGCGGGCAGAAGGGTTGCCTGACAGTACGCACTGGGTTTCCTTTGAATATGGGCCTATTGTACTTGCAGCAGCAACCGATACGTTGAACATGCCCGGATTGTATGCAGATGCCAGTCGCTGGGGGCAGATTGCCCATGGGGATTTACGGCCGATGTCTGCAGCTCCGGAGGTAAAACTGGATAAGCCTGGTATTGTTAAACTGAAGGGTGCGGGAGGGCCATTGGAATTTACAATGGTGGATCTGGTGCAGGATACGACTTTCAGGAATCTTAAGCTGGTACCTTTTTATACGATACATGATACCCGGTATATGCTTTACTGGCCTTATCAATTACAGGTGAAACAAGATGCGGCAAGGCAACACCTGGATAGTATAACAGTAGACCGGGTGTATGCGGGGGAACAGCAGCCAGAGGTAGATCATCAGTTTGAAGATGGAGGGAGTAGCAAGGGGATAGCGGGGGATCAGCATTTCAGGGTGGCGCAACAATCGTTTGCTTATACATTGCAGGCACCGGTGGGTGGGGCGTATAAATTATATGTTCGTTATCGTTATGCCCATGCGGATGATTGTGGCGGTGTTTTCATTGGAGGGAAGCGGGTGAAAGAGTTGTGCGGGCAGGGTACACAGGATATGGCAGACCAGGTAGCGGTCGTGGACATTCCGGGGCAGGATGTAGCAACGGGTAATGTGAAGGTAGGGTTCAGGGCGGCACAGGGTAAGGTAACACCATGGATCATGGAGGTGAGGCTTATAAAGGATGTTCCGGTAAACAGGTAGTTCGCTTTAGGAGGTATTACTTTTTCCAGTCCTTTTCCATGGCGGTATAGTTTTCTTTAGAGACTGTTTTCTTCTTTTTGGGGCGGGAGATGCGTCTTTTCTTACGGGCGTTGATGTTATTGACGAGGGAGTTTTTGACGCCGAGACGGTTTTTCTTTGTACGTTTCTTTTTGGTAGTAGTGGCCATATGCTGCTTTTTAAATGGTAGAAGCAGCGATAATTGTGCCGGCGGAAATTTATATGGTAAAGCCCCCCGTTTATAATGGGGGGCTTTACTGTTTTTTATACTAAAGTAGCGAGGGCTTCTTTGCTAAAGCCTTTCAGTTCGCTGGTACGATTTTCTTTAATCTTCAATGCCCAGTTTGGATCGGCCAGTAAAGGGCGTCCTACGGCAACGAGGTCGAAGTCACCGCGGTCGAAACGGCGGAGTAATTCGTCCAGGGAGCTGGGAGAGGAGCTTTCGCCTCTGAAAGCGCCCATAAAGTCGCCGGAGAGGCCAATGGAGCCGACGGTAATAGTAGCTTTACCTGTTAGTTTTTTTGCCCAGCCAGCAAAGTTGAGGTCATCACCTTCAAATTCCGGTTCCCAGAAGCGGCGTTGAGAGCAATGGAAGATATCAACGCCTGCATCAGCCATTGGAGTAAGCCATGCTTCCATTTCAGCGGGAGTAGTGGCGAGTTTATGGTCATATTCAGTTGGCTTGAACTGGGAAAGGCGGATGATGATGGGATAATCTTCACCTACGGCTTTTCTCACTTCTTTGATGACTTCCACGGCGAAGCGGGTACGGTCGCCGATGGTGTTACCACCGTATTTGTCAGTGCGTTTGTTAGTGAGGGCGTAGAAGAACTGGTCGATGAGGTAGGCGTGTGCGCCATGGATTTCGACAGTTTCGAAGCCAAGTTGTTTAGCATCTGCAGCTGCCTGTGCGAAGGCTTTGACAACGTCGGCGATATCTTCTTCGGTGAGGGCTTTACCATTGGTGCCTTCAGGGGCGAGGATGCCGCTGGGCCCTTCAAAAGGGGTGGAGGGGAGCCATCCGGACGGATGATTTGGCTGGATGCCCTGGTGCCAGATTTGGGGGCCCATAGCGCCGCCTGCGGCATGTACTTCGTCGATGACTTGTTTCCAGCCATTGAGGGCTTCGGTGCCGTAGAAATGGGGAATATTGGGATCGGCGGATGAAGAGGCGCGGTTGATGACGGTACCTTCGGAGAGGATGAGGCCTACCTGGCCTTCGGCTCTGCGTTTGTAGTAGTCGGCTACATTTTGGCCGGGGATGCCGTTGGGAGAGAAGGCTCGGGTCATGGGAGCCATTACGATTCTGTTCTTGATATTCAGCGATTTAAGTTTAAAAGGCTGAAATAGATTATTTGTGCTCATCTTATGGATCGTTTTGTGTTGCAAAGGTATCGGTAATTTCCGATATTCTGATAAATAAAAGGGAAATAAAAATTTGTTTGGAATTAGAAATAAATACATACATTTGCAACCCGCAACTGAAGGACAGTTGTGATGCCCAGATGGCGGAACTGGTAGACGCGCTAGACTCAAAATCTTGTTTTCGAAAGGGAGTGCAGGTTCGATTCCTGTTCTGGGCACAAAGGCGAAAAGGTCGGAGATATCTCCGACCTTTTCTTGTTTTAGGGGGGCAAGGTCCGCTCTGGACCGCGTTATTAGCTCTAGTAGTACATGAGGTTCGGCGGTTCGAAGTTGATTTTCTGAGAAAATCAGTTTTTCCGGGAATATCGAACCAATGATTTGTTTTTTGCCGATTGGAGAGGCTATAGTCAAGCGGGTGGCTATGTTTTTTTATAATTTCTCCTCTATTGGAAATATTCCAGATAGTCATCCTTAGTTGATAGCAACTTCGATTTCCTCCTTTCAGGCGCTTCTATCTTCTTTAGTAGATTTGTCTTTATGGTACTACACTCAGAAATCGAGTACGAAGTGATGGGGTAATTAATTCCCTCACTGTCCTCTCACACCACCGTACGTACCAACCAGTATACGGCGGTTTGCCAAAATAACTTAGTCTGTTGAGTTGTTTCCCATACCTTTTAAAACATTTGTACTACAATTTTCAACATTTGAAGCACTATGTCAAAAACATCATTTTTAGATTTAGGTATTAGTTAACCATATTAAAATCCTATTATGAAAACACTATTCGCTTCCATTACTGCATGTTTCCTATTAATTGTGACCGGCTGTACCCGGGAAAACATCTTATCTCCCAATAGTAGTACGCCAAATAACAATAATACAAAATTGAAAAGTGCAACCGCACTCCTGGCGTCAACAGCGGTCATTGATGGCTCCGTTTCCTATCAGAATATTGATGGTTTTGGATTTTCCGATGGCTGGAGCGGAACATTAAGCAGTGCAAAAAATAACTCGCTTTACGGAACTCTTGGCCTTTCTATCTTTCGGGCTTTTATAAATCCAAACTCTGGTGATTACGTCACTCCCACTGCGAACATTACTGCCGCCCGTGCTGCCGGTGCTACGATATTTGCAACCGGATGGGCAGATCGAACCTGGGGTGTTTCGGGCCATTTGCCATCCTCTCGCTATGCAGATTACGCCAACTGGCTTAAAACAGAAGCTGCTAACAAAGGCTTTGATTATGTATCCCCATTCAACGAACCCGACGGTAATGTAGCGACTCAAATCCGATGGACCCCTACCGAAATTCTTAATTTCATTAAAAATTACGCTCCAACTATCGGCAAACCGATCATAATGCCTGAAGCCATTAACTTCAATGATTCTTATTCAGATCCAGTGCTGAATGACGCAACGGCAGTTAATAATGTCAGTATAGTCGCCGGGCACTTTTATGGCAATGGCAACTGGGTTCACCAAAATGCCATTAACAAAGGGAAAAGGGTTTGGCAAACAGAGCACATAATCGCCAATAGTCAAACTGATATTACGAACGCTATGACATTCGCCAAAGAAGTCAGCGATGCAATGAACAACCAATTTAGCGCTTATTGCTGGTGGTGGGTAAATGATGGCGTCACCGACGGCTCAAATTTAGTTAACAGTAGTGGAACTATATACAAAAATGGGTATATGTTGGGACAGTTTGCAAAATGGATACGCCCCGGCAAAATAAGGATTTCAGCAACTTATAATCCAGCGTCCAATGTTTTTATTACGGCTTATAGAAATAACGGAATTGTGATCGTAGCCGTAAATACAGGAACATCTGCTGTGACTCAAAGTTTCTCCATATCAAATATTTCAGGACTAAGCTCATTTCAGGTGCATCGCACTTCTGCAAATGAAAATATGGCTTCCCTGGGTACCCAGACTGTTTCTAATAATGCATTTACATATACTCTTCCTGCACAAAGTGTTACAACATTTCATCAGTTTTAGATCGTTGCCTTATAAATACTAAGATAAGTCAGAAAGAAGCACTCATCTATGTTTGTAAAAACATGGAGATGGCTTCTTTTTTTCAATTATCTAAGATACCTATTGATTTGATTCAAATGAAAAAGGGTGAGAGCGAAGGGCCGTCTATACAACTTTTAAGTATGTAGTTTTTGAGACATCGCCTCACCCTTTTTTATCTCCTTTAGTTTGAACAGAATGTAAGGAATACTGCACTGCATTATATCCAGAATATCCAGGCAGGGTAAAGGCACGGGGAACCATAGGTATGGTTATAAATGTTTACGAACTATCTTTGCGATCAGTTCTTTAAAATAGGGGTGATTATGTTTCAGTAATTGAGTTTTCCCAGTTTTAAGCAAGCAGTTCAGCGATTCTGCTTGAGGGGAATGTTGGCATAACAGTAAGCACATACTTCATATCATCATCACAGCGGAGATTTTCTCAGGTCCAAGGGCAGACTATCGCAAAGGAGAAAAAGAGATGACTAAGATCTATACTGAACTATAAACCAGGACTGCCCTGCATTACGAGTAGTGTGTCACAATTATAATAAACAGTGAAGCCAGAAGGAATCACTGTATTTAATTCGATTCCTTGCGCTCGAAAGAAATTTATTGCCGGGTTAAGCTTTATATTTTTTGTAAGAGTACCGGTGTAAGTATGGATAATATCAGGGGTCGAATTTTCATAAAATTGCATTAAAAGGAAACGTCTTTGCGATGTGGCGGCATCCGTGTTGCTTCAATTTAAAAAAAGATAAGTAGTGTACGAAATTATTTAGGTAGTACGATGCCCCATATCAAAAGGTTGTTCAGATTTTCGGCAATTAACTATAAACCATACCAATAACAGGAAATAAACAATGATAGTAACCGGAGAATATATTCCACTATAAAAATCACCAGCATAAAACAGACTGCGATACATCTTTATTAAATACCAGGACAGGTATAATGCATTTATTCCAAATGCATATTTAAGGAGTATATATCTATTAGCCTTCACTTTAATAGTAAAAGCCAGTATCACAGACGCTATTAGCTGAGAAAATATCAATGGAAAATACAAACTCATTCTGAGCTCCCGATACCTTGAATATTCTGCCGCAACATGTTCCTTCACACCAGGCCCATTCGACTCCATGAGAAACCATGATAATCCCATTTGAATATGAAATACCTGGATGGATAACAAATAGATTTGAAGGAAGCAGAAAATAAATAATCCTAAAAATGCCATCACCGATGCCACGGGTGATGCTGTAAAATTATGAATACAAATAACAACAAAAGGATATAATAAAGCGAAAAAAGATAGTAACATTAAAAATGAAGACAAATGATAAAATGGATGTGCGCTCAGCGATAAATCTGTCTCTAAAGTATTATTAAGGGGTGCAAATGCTTTATAAACATACCATTCAAAGACTTGTATCATCTCACAAACAGACAAAATACAAGCTGATGTAACATAAGTTATCGGGGGAAGTGGCGTACTTTTCATAGTCCGAATTAAATGATAAAATCATATAATAATAAATATACTACGAAAAATATAAATCGTAGAGCCGTTTTATAACTGAACCATGTAGTAGATTGCAACAATAAAATGGACACTCAGTTAAGCTGCAATATTCAATTTGGTTACGTTTCTCTCGAATTACTGGTGATATGTTGTAGTCGCTAATACCGGTCTGACAAAAAAACAGGTATAGATTCACATTCCTAGATAAAGCAAGTCGTTTTAATGTGGCGGTGGACCCGGAAAACTATCTTTTCTGTGGATGCCATGATGCAGCACAAAGAGCGGGTTACTTTACTCTTATTAGTCACCTGTAAACTAAACAACGATAATCCGTGTAACTCGTTAAAGAATGTTTTAAGCCGGGATATTAATGAAATGCCGGTTAATCAGATCAATACCTTGCTACCATATAACTGGAAAGATCATAATGTTCAGAAAATAGAGGGTCTTAAACACAGCTGATATGAAAAATTATTTTCGATCTTAGACATCCTGGAGGGACACTCCATGAGCCATATTAAATGGTTTTAAGGTTAAGGATAGGTCTGATGTCAGACGGATACATAGCACGTCCGTTTTTCGCGCATCACCCGGCACCGGATAAGTGAGATCAGCCAAATAAGGATCACCCATCCAATCAGCAGCCATTTTGCAATGCTTACCCAGGAGCTGGAGACATATCTGGTAATTTCACCGGCATGGCGCATATCATAAAGCAGGATCAAATTCTCGGAAACGTCGCATAAGCCCGCGAGTACGGCCAAAAACAAGTTCAGGCGGAGCAGGTTATTCAGCGCTGGGTTCCGTTCCTGTTGCATCTGGCTATTCGAATAGCTGATTAGCAGCAAGGTATAGGTGATCAGGAACAAAAAATCGGTGCGGGTATTGCTTTGGGCCAGGCTAAGTAAGGTGCCCTCACCATATGTAATTCCGCGCCAGCAGTCCAGGATTTTTTTACCGGCCGCGAAGTCTGTGAATTCCAAATGCAAAAGCGTTGCCTGATCACCTGCGTTCACCTGGATGATATGGGCTTCCTGACCTGTGATGATAACCAATACAATAAACAGCAGCCAGAGAATGATCTTCATGATGGAAATGTTTAAGGGTGAAGTTTTTGTACGACGTAGACCTGGCTACCGTTATTGGGCTTTTGGCGGATGCAGTCGATAAAGGTTTGTCCCGTACGGTGGAAATGGATAGGCAGCGGGTGCAGCTCGTCGCTCCAGCCGCTGTCACCAACCGAACCGCGGGAGTCGATATGGAAAACGCGCTTATCGCTTTCTGTACAGAATTCATTACCCACATCGATCATCATTTCATTGAAGAGATAGATCATCGCGTAAATAATATCCGCATGATCCTTTTCCGGTATTCCGCGCAATTGCAGCGGTGTTTTCAGCCAACTGCCGTGGCCCAGGAACATGCGGATAAAGGGACGGTACCAACGTAGCGGGTTAGGTCCAAATTTTTTATCGCTGTTGGGAACTGCATAATCATAACCTTGGGTTATGATGCGGATATCCGGGAATTTGCCGCTTTTGAGGATACCGCCGATCATAAAACTGTATTGCAGGTAGAAAAACATCAGCAGCGCGTGAAAGTCTTTGTTGATATATCGGATGCCATTATTGAAGCGGGACTGATCAAGGTCAACAATAGGTTTGCTTTTACGGATCTCGATCAGGGCTTTGGCCCAGGTGTTTTGGTTGTATTCGTTCGTCCCGCCCCCGGTGGCATCGATCATCGCGGCCAGCCGGCTACGACCAACCAGGTCATTGCCTCCGGCGCTGATCAGAAAGACGTCCGGCTGAATGACTGACAGTTGTTCGACGTATTTGCGGGCACTGAGCATATTGAGCAGCCAGTCGCCGCCTTCAGCGAGGCTGTAAACGATCATATCGGGTTCCATTCCCACCCAGTCGAGCACATCGCTGAGTAGTACCGGATAATTGAACCAGGAATCGCCTTCGGCCAGGATGACGATATTGCCTGCTTTCTGACGGAACCCCTTTTGGATCTGCCGGGTAAAATAATTATTACGGCGCGCATTTTTGATGGCATCGACTTTGCCGAGGATGGCGTCCAGCGCTGCAATACGAGCGACCTGTTGCTCGTTGAGGTCATAGATGCGCTGAATGATCCGGGACAAATCGTGTTCGTCCACGGCTCCGGCCAGCTCGCGTAGTCCTGCCGCATCAATCCGGTTTTCCAGCACCTTACCGATCAGTTCTTCTTTTCTGCCAGGGGGCAAATTGTCCCGTTTCATGTGCGTAAAGTTTTAAGTAAACATATATCGGTGTAATGCCTTGAAAACAAGTGTGTGTTATATCCCATATCAGCTTCCCGTTTTCATAAAAGAGATAAAGTCATTTGTCTCTAACTCTTACCTTTTCGGTAGCCGGATTTTTGTTAGCCGCCGTACCTGTCGTTAGAATAGCAATAATAAGTTAAGGCTTCATTTCTAATGTACTGTGTTTATATGCATACATAAATTTTGATCCGGAGGGATTACCGTTGTGAATTCTTCTTCTTGCAGATATTTATGTTCATGATTCTATCTGAGGAACAAATCCAATTCTTCTGCCATTAATTGAGACTATATTCAATTTCGAATATATCCTAAAATTAAGTCATCATATTGACTATAGAAATACCAACTAGTTGGTATTTCTATAGCCAAAAACGGTATTGGGGGTATTGATTATGTAAACGCTTTCTCTTAGGTTAACAAGCATAATCCATTTGAGTTATAATTATTCGTCTATCAGTAAAAATGCAAAAAGAAGAGAAAAGCGTACTCAAAGGAAGCGATACAATCGTTACCAACAACGCCAAAGAGAGCTCGTGGCGTTTTCAAAACGTCCTGCTAGCCCTTCAGCATTTAAAACTATTCTGGCGCTTAAACCCGAACAAGCCAATTGTCTCATAGGTGCTCCCTTCCCGCTACACTGTTCAAAATTTACTTGTTTCCTGCTCTGCATGAGTGTTGAATTTATTACAGATGTTCTTACGGTACATTGAGAGAGCCTGTTGCCCAGATAACATATATTTAATCTTCTATTGGTGTTAATTAGTTTCTGGTCTGGATGCCTGGAATTTGTCAAGGCTTTGCTCGTGTTCATGAAAATAGTACTTTTATTTCATTAGTCGGGATGCTATCCCGATCCAGGTATCATTACTAAACCACATGTGGGTTATACGAATAGTTTTAGATATCATCTAAAAGCGCCGCCGCACGTTGAGAAGAAATAGCATTCAACAAAAATGGAAAGGCGGTCGCGAATATATCGACCTTTACAGGGTCCCCAAAAATACACTTATGAAATCAAGACTAGTTTATTCTAATGAAGCCAATTAAAACCACTATGAAATTCACGACCATTTTATTTGTCTTTAGCCTTTCCATATTAAGCACAGCTACAGCACAGCTAAACATTTCGCCCGATGCGCTGAACTATTTTAATGAAGCTTTCAAGCAGGTCAAGACACAGTCTTTTAAAAGGAAAGAATTAGATTTTAAGCACTTGTATAATCAATCACTCGAACAGATGAAGGGTGCGAAAACATACCGTGATACTTATCCCGCTATCCGCTATCTCCTGGCGGCCCTACAAGATAATCACAGTTTTTTTACGCCACCGCCTGCGAACGGTGCGTCCATTATCAGCCAACTCAGTAGTAAACCCGGCGGCATTCCATTTTCCGCATCTATAATAGATGGTCATTATGGCTTGTTAGTGTTAAAATCATATAATTCAATAGACAATGCCGATCAGCATCGGATTGCCGATAGTCTATATGCCGCTCTACACCAGATGCAGCAACAACACGTTAAAGGCCTTATCATCGACTTTACAAAAATGGAAGGTGGGTCCACACTTCCGTTTTTATGTGGCTTTGCGCCACTTATCCATCAGACCGTGCTCCTGGGATATAAAGACAATAAAGGTCACCGCACGCAGATTGTACAGTATAAAAATGGTATCTACCATAAGCACAGAAATAAAACAACCCGGCTTTGTTACCTCACCAACTATACGCCTTTAGAAAGCCTGCCCATTGCCATAGTAACGGGTAAATACACCGCCAGCGCAGGTGAAATGATCCTGATCTCCTTCCTGGGACTGCCAAATGTCAAAACCTTTGGCGAGCCAACGCTGGGCGTTCCTACAGGGAAAACAAGTATTTTTCTTGCCGATAGTGCTTTTATATCCCTCGCATCCAGTACAACCTATGATCGCAACAAAAATGACTACGTCACAGCTATTCAGCCGGATGTCGCATTCGAGTTAACGCACCTGTCAGAACAAGAACTGTACGCAATTGCAATCAACTGGCTCAATGAAATAACTGTAGGTCATCCTTAGTATATTATAATGGTTGTCGCATTGCCAGCATAATAAAACTAAGATTCAAATAAAAGCAAGTAATTAAAGAATAGAACAAGTGATCCCTTTCTTCATTTTGTGCCCTGTTTAACCACTTGCAAAGTCCCCACCTGTAACCTATAATAAAAGATGGCCGCCCCTAAAGACAGCCATCTTTCAAAACAACAGCAGCACCTGTCTATTCAGGTATATTATAATATCTGCACACCGCCGTATAATCGTTATAATCAGGATGATTTTCCTGCTTTCCGCCCGATACGCCACCAGGTATAATCACATAGCGGTACTGCAATACCGTACTCAATGAAACGGTATTACTATTATCATGTGTAAACCGCGTAATGAGTATTTTATTTACCATGGGTATAAATGAAATTGTATTCGGTTTGCCACCAGCATTACTGGTATACGGCAACACAAACGTTCCGGCACCGAAAGTAAAATATACAATCACCGTTCCTGAATTAATAATAGCAGAGGAAAGGCTCGGCGCCGCTACATATCCTACCTTTACTGAAGAATTATCTACTGTTGAATCATTGAAATTAGTCGCATATTTCCAGGTTGAATAAATCACATTCGCTGTACCCGCCGGACCTTGTGGGCCCGCTGGTCCCTGTGGGCCTGCAGGACCCTGCAATGACAACGCCGCACCCCATGTTCCGCCCGTTTTAGGACCATACAGGTTATATGCAGACTTATCTAAATAATAATCTCCATTGCTGCCTACTGTATTAGCCGGAGCCCCTGTACCACTTAATATCTTACTACCCGCAGCCCCTGTAGCACCCGTTGCTCCAGTCGCTCCCGTAGCACCGGTCGCTCCAGTAGCTCCTGTTGCTCCTGTTGCTCCCGTAGCCCCGGTCGCTCCCTTCAAAATAATCGGTGTTCCCCAGCCATTTGCTGTCTTAGGGCCATAAAATTCAGAACTGGAAAGATTCAGATAAAAATCACCATTATCTCCAACATTAGTAGCCGGTGCTCCAGTGCCGCTATAAATCTTGCTGCCGGCAGGCCCTGGCACTCCCTGTTGTCCCTGTACCCCCTGATCCCCTTTTGGACCAGCTGGTCCCTGGTCACCTTTCTTACAGCTTGCTGATGCCAGGATCATAAAGAGAAAAATCATAGTTACATGTGATAACCACTTCATTGCTTTGTGTGTTTTATGTTTGATTATTGTTGATTGGTATGGCTCTTATTGAAATAAATAACACTTCCCCATCCAGGCATGAAATGCTAAATGGCAGTTTACACCCGACGTTTGCCGGAGAAAAATGGTTCGGTTTACCTGGCAAGGTGATACGCTAAACATATCCGATTACCTGAAGCAGATCGGTGCTCCGAAAGTCCTGGGGTTATATTTTAATGATATCTCTCACTCACGGATTTTACATGACAACCACAGTAAATATAGAATCTACTGCGATGCTTACAGATCACCATGCTTATTGTATGTTTTATTTCTCTGAGGTTAACCCGGCATCCAGGTTTCTTGTTTGTTTTACTTTTTTGGCGTAACAAATATTTTTAATCACTAACCGCTGGAACCCTATGTCATATGCATTTGCAAACGTTTTCCTATTGTTAGTAAAATTAAAATTAGTAAAAAAAAGGTACCTACCTATATGCTGAGCAATTATTTGCTTATCTGGCAGTTTTAGGCTGATAACCGGTAGGATTTTTTTAATAACATAACCAACATTTCAGCAGCTGTTTTCGACCAGCGATGGATGAAGTACCAGTTATTAGACAAAATATCAGAAACGGGGTACCCACGACTTTCGGCAATACAAAAAGAGTCAGCCAGCCAAATTATAAAGGAAATACATTCTCCATGAGTGAGAGATATCATGAACGAAATAATAGCCCATACGTTTTGTTACTCCACAATATTTTAAAACCCCGTTTCTTTTTCTATTTTTGGTACCATTATAAAATTCCGCTTATGTCAGTACGAACCCTATTGATGTTTACCTGTTTGTTTTGCCTGCAGACAACCTTCGCCCAGGAAAGCCAATATATATACCTTTCAGGCACAGATAAAGATCATACTGTTGACTGGGACTTCTACTGTACGGGTGGGCAGCGCCATGGCCAATGGACGGCTATTGCTGTTCCCTCCAACTGGGAACAACAGGGTTTTGGAAACTACAACTATGGCCACGACAAGATAAAAGCCGATGAGCAGGGTTTGTATCGTTACAGGTTTACTGCTCCTGAAAATTGGCGTGAAAGGCAGGTGAGTATAGTCTTTGACGGTGTGATGACGGATACGGAAGTGAAAATAAACGGCAAGCTCGCGGGGCCTGTTCACCAGGGAGGTTTTTACCGTTTCCGATATGACATCAGTAAATTGTTGCACAATGGCAGTAACCTGCTGGAAGTGAAGGTCAATAAGATGTCTGCTAACAAGAGCGTTAACAACGCAGAGCGCAACGGTGATTTCTGGATACTGGGTGGCATCTATCGGCCTGTGTTCCTGGAAGTAAAGCCGATCGTCCACATCGAGGGTGTTGCGATCGATGCCACCGCAAAAGGGCTGTTTACTGTACATGTCTCTACGACCGCTCTGCCTGCTAATTATACGATCAGCTCGCAGGTACAGACAATGGATGGGAATGTAGTGAAAGAAGCAGTAACTATCCCTGGAAATAATACCGGCACATATACGCTGCAACAATCTATTGACCATCCGGCAACATGGAGTGCCGAAACACCCAATCGCTACCAGGCGGTGATAGAAATTAAAAAGGGTAACCAGACAATACACCGCGTCAGACAATCATTTGGTTTCCGCACCATGGAAGTAAGACCGCACGATGGGATATATGTAAATGATGTGAAGGTGATATTAAAAGGTGTTAACCGGCATAGCGCATGGCCTGAAACAGGGCGAACACTTAGCAAAGCAATCAGCATCCAGGATGTAAATCTCATAAAGGATATGAACATGAACGCGGTGAGAATGTCGCATTACCCGCCGGATGTTCATTTCCTGGATGTCTGTGATTCACTGGGGCTATTCGTGCTGGACGAGCTGACTGGCTGGCAGGCCGCCTATGATACGACGATAGGTCACAAATTAGTGAAGGAGTTGGTAGAGCGGGATGTAAACCACCCATCTATAATTGTATGGGACAATGGTAATGAAGGTGGCTTTAACCGGGCATTGGATGGCGACTATGCGATGTATGATCCACAGCAACGCCCGGTATTGCACCCCTGGGAAAGGTATAATAATGTGGATACTAAACACTACCCGGATTTTAATTATCTCGTGAATGCAAGTTTATATGATCAGGATATTTATTTGCCTACTGAGTTTATGCACGGCCTGTACGATGGGGGTATGGGGGCGGGACTTGCCGATTTCTGGGAACGTATGTTGCTGCATCCCCGTGGAGCGGGTGGTTTCCTGTGGGCGTTTGCAGATGAGGGTCTGGTGCGTACCGATAAAAATGGCTGGATTGACACCGACGGCAATCATGCCCCTGATGGCATTGTAGGACCACACCGCGAAAAGGAGGGGAGCTTCTATGCCATCCGTGAAATCTGGTCGCCGGTACATATCACCTTACCATTTATCAGCAACAGTTTAAATGGACTTATCCCGGTAGAAAACCGCTATGACTATACATCATTGGCCGAATGCCGATTTGGTTGGCAATTGCTGCGTTTCCCGCCACCCGGGAAAAGAGGTCAGACAGATACAGTCGCCTCCGGTAAAATCAATGCACCTGATCTGGCGCCACATACGAAAGGCTTTTTATCACTACAGCTACCTGCAGGTTGGCAGGAGGCAGATGCCTTAGAGGTGATAGCCTGGGATCAGACCGGCCGTGAAATCATTGCCCGTAGCTGGCCATTGCAATCGCCGGCCGATGTGGTAAAGCAATTTCCGTCACCTGTTGGAAAGGTGAAGCTGGTGAAAGACAACGATACCCTGGCGGTAGATAACGGCAAGGGCGTCTATTATTTTAGTCGTACCAGTGGACTATTATTACAGATACGAACACCAAAAGGAAAGATCTCCTTAAGTGGTGGTCCGGTGCTGGCCGGTTTTCAGCAACAACTACAGGAATTCCGGTCAGGTGCTGATTCAAGTGGATTCTTTGTTTATGCAAGGTATGAAGGCAATGGCTTTTTGCAGGTAAAATGGACCTTCCGGCCCGGTGTGCCGGTAAAACTGGATTACAGTTATAGTTTTAAAGGAGACGTTGCCTTTAATGGTATCACTTTCCGCTATCCCGAAGAGCAGGTAACAGGACTATCATGGCAGGGGGACGGGCCCTATCGTGTATGGAAGAACCGTCTACAGGGAAATTTATTTGGCAGCTGGTATAAAGACTACAATAATACTGTGACCGGTGAAAGCTGGGTATATCCTGAGTTTAAAGGCTATCATGCCAATGTATATCATGCCACCTTTTATACCACCGAACAACCCATTACCTTTTATGTTGGAAACGCGGGCACGTTCTTACAGGTGTTCAAGCCACAGCCACCCAAAGGCGCTGCCAATAACAATACCAGTCCCGCCTTTCCTGATGGCGATATCGGATTTTTGAACGCCATTTCTCCTATTGGTACCAAGTTCCAGGACGCGGCACAAATGGGGCCTGAAAGCCAGACGAATAAAATGCTTAACTATAGCCCTGTAAAGGGCACTATCTGGATGGACGTACCATAAAAGAATCCAGGTAATGCAAAAGGTTGAATCATATTCAACCAGTTTATTCATATATACATCATCTGCGTTCCTATCGTTAAAGGTCTGATTTGTATAAAGAAAAGTCTACTTTGATTAAGCAGCCGGTCGTTAATTCAGGCTAAATTTGGTCTATTGACCAGCACACGCCCAACATAGCCGTCTGATCAATCTATAACATTCATGCTAAGAAAAGAGCGTATTAGATTAACTGAATAGATGTATTCAGTTTTCAGCTGAAATGGCGACAAAGGAAATAGCTGTTTTTCATTTAAGCTTATAGTATCGTTATCTTTTTGTTTTTGATACAACTCCAGTATAACAGAATCGTTATGAAATACTTGTTCATTTTGATGACGATTGAATGTGCATCATTGTTTTGCAATGCGCAGACAGTTCAATCTCCCGACGGCAATCTCAAAGTAGTCGTTCACACAGGTTCACAACCTTCATTCAGTATTAGTTATAAAGGTCGGGAGGTATTACCCGTATCGTCACTGGGTGTTATTCGTAGAGATCAGTCATTCGCGGCCGGACTTCAATTAGATGATGTATCTGAACCAGAAGTGATAAAGGACACTTACCAGATGCTAACTGGTAAAAGGATGAATTGTAGCAATACAGGAACGCAACGGATCTTTAAATTTTCCAACTCCAATCACCAGCATTTGAATATCGTGTTCAGGACCTACAATGATGGCGTTGCTTTCCGTTATGAATTTCCGGATCATTCAGACTCACTGGTAAATGTAACCGGAGAAAGTACTACCTATCTTTTACCCGACAGTACCTCCAGGTGGATGCAGCCTTATACGCCTGCTTACGAAGACTTTTATTCTCTGAATAACAATGGTGCGGGAAGTAAAGACCATGAATGGGGACTTCCTGCATTATACAAAGTAAAGAACGATTCTACATGGGTGTTAATCTCCGAAGCAAACATGTCTGAATATAACTGTGGTGCCAGGCTAAATAATAAAGAAAAACCGAATGAATATGTAGTCACCTATCCCGGGGCAAGAGACAGTTTTAAACAGGTGGGCGTCATGACACCTTTGCCATGGACTTCCCAGTGGCATACTTTTATAATCGGTCCTTTGCGCAATATTGTGTCTTCTACATTAATAACCGATGTAAGTGCGCCCAATAAATTAAAAGAAACGGATTGGATCCGGCCGGGAGCGGTATCTTGGATCTACTGGGCCTACAATCATGGGTCGAAAGATTATAAAAGAACAGTTGAATACATTGATTTTGCAAAGGAAATGGGGTGGCCCTATGCATTGATTGACTGGGAATGGGACGTAATGACAAATGGCGGTAATATATCAGATGCTATCAGGTATGCTGCATCCAAAGGGGTAAAGGTCCTGCTATGGTATAATTCCGGTACTTCCTGGCTGGGAGCGACTCCCGCAGACCGTTTGCTGGATGCCGATAAACGCAGGAAGGAATTTACCTGGCTGAAGGAAATGGGTGTCAGCGGAATAAAAGTTGATTTCTTTGCAGGAGATGAACAGGACATGAATAAGTATTACATCGAGCTGCTGAAAGATGCTGCCAGTTACCATCTTATGGTTAATTTCCATGGCGCGACAGTGCCCCGCGGATGGGCAAGGACTTATCCTAATCTCATGACTACCGAAGCTGTATATGGTGCTGAATGGTATAATAACCTCCCGGTATTGACTGATAAAGCAGCGAGGCATAATACAACCTTACCATTTACACGTAATGTAGTCGGTTCTATGGACTATACCCCTGTTACATTTTCCAATAGCCAACATCCTCATATCACTTCTTTCGGACATGAACTGGCCTTATCTGTGGTGTTTGAGTCAGGCTTTCAACATTTTGCTGACAAGCCTTCGTCTTATGATAGCTTACCCCCAGTGCCTAAGGATTTTTTGAAGCATGTTCCTGTAACCTGGGATGATACACAGTTATTAGATGGTTATCCGGGGGAGAAGGTGGTTATTGCAAGGAGAAAAGGAAAGGTTTGGTATATCGGTGGTTTAAATGGAAAGGACACTACCCAGGACTTGGTGATCAATCTTGACAGGATAAAAAAGGGAAAGGCAACGCTGCAGATCATCATGGATGGGAAAGATGATCATTCTTTCAATGTGAAAAATGTCTCTTATACAGGTAAAGAAACGCTTAGTATAAAATGTTTGCCAAGGGGAGGATTTGTCGCAGTAGTCCGATAATGTAATTGAAATTGTCGCTGATCTGGATAAATTGTCTGCGGATGCAGATGCTTGTGAGCCATCCTATAAAAATGGGTTGCTGCCGGCTTAAATAATTACACAACGGTTGTCTCAAAAATAAAATTATCTGGTTGTATGAAAAAACGAATTTCGTAAAAAGGCTTCCAGATTATTTTTGAGACAATCTCTTTTTAAACTAGCAATCACTCAACAGAAAATGGGCTTCTTTTAATCAATTTCAGCACTACTTTATACCCCATATTTTTCTCCCATCTTGCTAATAGCCATCCAATAAAAATCAGGGAAAAAATATCATTATTCTCTTCTTTTTCCAGGAGATGTAGCACTGCTTCTTTATAGGATAGTTCATGCACCACATCTGGCTGCTGTAAATATTTTTCTACCAGTTTCAAAAACAATAATACCCGTTCTTCCGAAGTTTTTTGCAGATACTTCTTGTACCGTCTTCGAAAACTAACCAGCCTTGACATGGCGAGCTCGGTATTGGAAAATTGTGCGTGCACCAAAATCTCCATCAGGTTTTTTCGGATTGTCCACAGCATGCCCATTCTCTTCTCGTACCACGCGTCTGTGCGCGTCAATAAAGACAATTGTTTCAGGCTTTTCTGGTCATTACATAGTGCTAGAAACATCGTCAGACATACCCGGATATCCTCGACATCTTCTGGTTTCAAAGGATGCACTGTATGAGAAAGCGATTCCTGTAGTGCCGCGATAGCCTCATCCGGATTGTTAGTAAAGAACAGGTTGAGCGAGGAAAGTAGCTGGTAACGTAAATAAAAAAGCGCCTGATAACGGTTATCTGTCACCATCAAATCCTTCATATCCTTAAGATACCCTGTGCTGCGGATAAAATCCTTTCTCCTCAGGTGGAAGTTCGCCAACAGGTATAAGATGGAGATATGGTAAAAGAGGTTGGTCTGTTTTTTATGGCCCTGGTCCTGTATAAATTGATTGGTCCGGTTAATATAGCGCTCTATCAGTCCGTAGTTCTGCTGTATTGCGGCATATTCATTGGCAATGAACAGGATCTGGTAGATGGATTTATAAGTCATCAGTTCCTGAACGGCAATTTTGTATTTCCGGGTCGTCGCAATCATCAATGATGTTAAGTTGACAATCTTTCCTTTCAGGTGGATCTCTTGCAACTCTTGTCTCAGAAAGGCATAAGCCATATTCAGTTTGGCTTCCCGTTGCATATGTTCCTGGTTCTGCAGGAAGCGGGTGGTTAGAACATCCAGTTTTTCCGCTCCCGGCAGGTGCGCATACTGTAATTTTAAGAGCAATAGCTCGTTCAGTAAATTAAACTGCTCCGACTGTTCAGCCAGCCGTTCCGCTTTGTCCAGACACTTGAATGCAACCTTGACGACATCATTTTCTAATAAAAACCGGCTCACCACAACTAGTCGCAGGGCGTCGTAGGTGTCAGAATGCCGGTTTTCGAAAGTTTTCTGCGATAGAAACAGGAGCAGGTTATCCTGCAGCCTTTTGCGTAAGGCATGGTATGCATCCTTATTTTTCGCGGATTCATAGAGCTTATTCAGCCCTTTTATATCGTCAGTTTCTATCAAATCAAGCAATGCGAGGTTTTTTACATCAGACCGCTTGTTCTTTTGTAGTAAAAACTGTCTAAATGATTGTTTTTCATTGTCATTTAATAGATTTACCAATTCTGATAGTGCGTCCATAAAAATAAAGGTATCGACTGTAATTACCACTAAAATAAAAAAATATATCGTCAGTAATTTGCCCATTCTGTTTTTTTCAGTTCTGTTTTCTCCCCGACATTTGTTTCATCATCACAAAATCAAATTATATGGAACCGCTACAAAACAGAACAGAAGAAAATTTATATAGTATCAAACAGGGCGAAAATGCCAGAAACCCATTTAAACCGACCGGCGCATTTATAGGCGCTTCCTGGTTTGCATTACTGATAGGCGCTGCAGGATATTGTATTGGTTTGTGGAATGCAAATATGCAATTGAACGAGAAAGGCTACTACTTGACCATTTTATTATTTGGCTTGTTTTCGGTAGTCTCTGTACAAAAGAGTGTCAGGGATAGGGCGGAGGGTATTGCTGTGACGGACCTTTACTACGGTTTAAGTTGGTTTGCCACTATCGCTGCCATGCTGTTACTGACCATTGGTCTTTGGAACGCAGGCATGACGTTAAGTGAAAAAGGTTTTTATGCGATGGCTTTCTGCTTAAGCATGTTTTCAGCCATTGCTGTACAGAAGAATACACGTGATGCAAAGATGATAGAGAAAAAAGAATTGTAACGTAGCGGTTGCAACCCCGCAGTTCTTGCCAGCAAGTCTGCGGGGATATTTACCCGGTAATCTCTTATGGGTAAATGTGTAACCACACGGTATTATTCATTAGCCTGCTTCGAAATGTACCTTGTTTTAACAGGAATTCATGTTAGCTGACCTTATTGATATTTCATTCATTGTCGCCCCCAAATCCATAAAAAAGGGCCGCCTGCAATACTAATTGAGGCGGCCTCTTTAATGAGCGGTGATTGACGTAAATAGCTCGCAGTGCCCATACACGGGTATGAGTTTTATAAACGGTACACAGTGATCCCCTGCAGGCATCTGCCGTATTGTTTATTTACATAGCTACGATCTACAACCATATCAACGGATATCTTATTGGTAAGTTCCTTATTACCTCACTATGCTCCGGCTGATGATCCAGTCGCTTCCATGTATCGAACCAATCTTTCTGTTTCCAGGTATTCGCTCCAAACACCAAAAAAGGTGGTGCAACCGGCCACTCATCCCAATACATCACATCAGCCTTGTATGGCCACTTATGTTTATCTGCCACATAGGGATACATATATTCAATTCCCTTCCTGATACTCCGGCCGTCCGGTAGTTGAAAATGCCAGAGGTCATTATGACTATCAGATAAGATCTGGCAGATCATCACCATTGCATCCAGGTTAAACAATGAATATCCATAGGGTTTTGTACGTGCCAGTTCCAGCGGAAAACTTCCGTCTTTTGCCATTTGTCCGGGCAACAGTACCTCCATATATCGTTTCCTGCAAAATTGCAATAATACGCTATCTCCCGTCAAACGTGCAAAAGCTGCCACCTGCATGACCCAACAGGTACCATGATTATTTTTGGCATTCATTTCATCTTTCCCGTACTGATGACTTGTCAGCCACTGAAGATACTCCCGGAACCATTTCCTGACGCCTGCCAATAACTCCCTGTCGAATACCGCCGCATCCTGCATCACTAACACTCCCTGTGCTACCTCCATCAGGTGTATCGTGTCAATAATCCCGATTCCCCGACCTGTAAACCGGCCTTTGATCGCCTGTGCATATAGCAGGTCAGGATACATGCATGTGGCCGGATCGGTAAACCAGGCCTTCAGGTGTCGTTGCGCTGCGAGTACATACTTACTATCTCCTGTTATACGATATGCCGATGCCAGTGCGCCCACGATACAACTAAACCGGATCATAGCCAGCCGGTGTGCCACAAAGTTCGCGGGGTTGGTCATTCCATCTCTTTGCACATAAGGACTATCCGGATGACCCGGTACTGGCCACCAATAATCACCTTCAGAATAAAAGTCATGTAATCCCCCGGCACTGCGATTGCAGGATGCTGACGTAACTGTCACAGGAGCCTGTTTTAGGGCCCATGAGGCGGCTGAAAGTACCTGCCTGCGTAGTACACTCACAATCGTTTCGTCGGGAAAAACAGGCTTAAAAGAATAGCAGGAACAAAGTATCAGTAAAAGCGCATGTTTCATAACCGGGTTTTGTATAAATAAAACAAAAATATATCAAAGGCGGAACCATTTTGCTGGAGATAAAGCAACTCCCTAATTTTATAGGCAATTATAAGATAATGGACGACGTTAACGCAATAATAGACCTGCTGAAAGAAAAGGCAGATGCCAGATACCATGCGGGCATGAAGCGTTTTGGAATTGACAATGAAAAGGCGTTGGGCGTTAAACTGCCTGAGATCCGGTCATTGGCAAAAATAATAAAGAAAGACCATCATCTTGCCTTGCGTCTCTGGAATACCCATATACATGAGGCACGTATACTGGCATCATTGGTGGCGGATCCGAAGCAGGTCACTCCTCAGTTAATTGACAGCTGGGCAAAGGATTTTACGAGCTGGGACGTTTGCGATCAGACGTGCGGAAACCTGTTTGACCGTACACCCTATGCGATCGCAAAGGCACTGGAGTTGAGTCATCATAAAGAGGAGTTTATAAAACGCGCCGGCTTTGTATTGATGGCTGGTTTAGCAGTACATGATAAGAAAGCGGATGACAAGGTCTTTATTCAATTCTTTCCCGTTATAGAACGCGAGGCATGCGATCAACGCAACTTTGTAAAGAAGGCCGTTAACTGGGCATTGCGGCAGATCGGTAAACGAAATGATACATTGCTGCCATTGGCGATACAATGTGCAGAACGAATTTTACTGCAGGATAGTAAATCTGCCAGATGGATTGCAACGGATGCACTGAGGGAATTAACCAATCGCCGGCCCCGTAAGCGTACTAACACCATACATACTCGCTGATATGTATGCAGCTTATGTTTGAAGTTTTTCATATTTCTGTCAGGATCTTTCAAAAACGCGCCTGGCGGGGAACTATCTATTGATATTTTAGTAGTTTACCATTACTAAATATTCGCGCATGGGATTGTTCCACACATTGTATGAAGAACTTATAGGTTTCATGGGCTTAAATGCCCTGCTCGAAATGTACCGTACGGGTAATTACCAGAGCCTGCTTACACTGAACGGCATTTTAGGTGCAGTATCACCAGTGCTTCCTTTTCTTTTATTGATTGAAATTACGCGTGCGCTGGTGTATAAGCGGTTCAAGATAGAAGATTACCGTATGCCGTTTTTAATATTTGTTATTAACCGCGTTATTGGTCGTTTTCTTTCTATCGCAGCCATCGCTTTTTGCATTGGCGTATTTGAAAAATATGCGCTTTTCAAAACTACCTTTACGTGGTATTGGCTGATCTATGGCTATATCGTTTGGGAATTCGGTCATTTCCTGTATCACTATTGGGGGCACAGAGTCCGTCTTTTCTGGTGCCTGCATGCCACGCATCATATGCCGCAGACGATGAACCTGTCTGTGAGCTATGCGCATTTTTTTCTGGAGGGCGCTTATGCCGACATCATTCGTACCACCGTGTGTATATTGTTAGGTGTTAATCCGCCGCTGTTGTTTTTTATTATGTTCATTGACGGTTTCTGGGGTGGATTTATTCATGTGGGCGAAAACATTCTGAAGAACGGACGTTTGGGTTTTCTGAATAAGTGGATACTCACACCTTCACATCATCGGGTGCATCATGCAAGGAACCCGCTTTATATGGACACCAACTTTTGCAACCTGTTGAACATCTGGGATAAAGTTTTTGGTACATTTCAGTATGAAGATCCGAAAGAGCCGATACAATACGGCGTAACGCGCAACGTGAATAACCGTAATTTCTTTGATGTATACTTCGGCGAGTTTTACTACCTGGCATTGGATGTCTGGAGAGCACCGGGACTAATGAATAAGGTTCGTTATATTTTCATGCCGCCCGGGTGGAGTCATACCGGTGATCACAAAACTGCAGTGATTGTAAAGCGCGCTTACCTCGAATCGCTCAAAATTGAGCCATCAACAAACACGTTATATGAAGCAAAACATGACTGAGACAAATTTTTCCCGTCGTAATTTTATCCGCAATACAGGCTTGACACTGGGAGGGGTCTTGTTGACCAGGGATCTCTTTGCACGTGATAAAGGACCTGTATATGGTCATAATCATGTTCAGTATACCCTTGATAATGCCTGGAGTAAATGCAGCCCGCAGCAATACCCGGTGAATGATTGTCATGAAATGGTGCAGGATAAAAAAGGGCGTATTTTTTTACTGACCAATGAAACGAAGAACAATGTGCTCATTTATAACACGAGGGGACAGTTGCTCGAAGCATGGGGGCACGCCTTTCCCGGCGCACATGGTTTGACGATCCATGATGAAAATGGTACAGAATATTTATATATCACGGATACTGTGAAGCACCAGGTATATAAAACCACGCTGAAGGGGGAAATATTAATGACTATTCAGGCGCCGCTTGACAGCAAGCTGTATGCGCAGGCAGAGAAATTCGTACCTACAGAGACGACAATAGGGCCTAATGGTGCTATATTTATAGCAGATGGTTATGGTGAGCAATACATTTTGCATTACAATAGCAAGGGGGAGCTGTTAAATTATTTTGGTGGGCGTGGAGTAGGGGATGAGCATCTTGATAATGCGCATGGTATTTTGCTGGATCCGCGTAGTAAAGATGGGTCTCTGTTGGTTACTGACCGTACAAGGAATTGTTTTAAGCGGTTTTCGCAGGAGGGGAAGTTGCTGGATATCATTCATCTTCCTGGTGCGTGTGTATGCCGGCCGGTGGTGCAGGGAGAGTTGTTATATGCGGCGGTATTGCGATCGCCGGATATGAATAAGGAGGGGAGTGGTTTTGTGACGATCCTGGATAAGGACAATAAGGTGGTGAGTAATATAGGGGGGAGTGAGCCGGTATATATAGATGGTCAGCTGCAACCGATGTACCAGGCAGATAAGATTTTTGTACATCCGCATGATGTGTGTGTGGATCGGGATCATAATTTATATGTGGCACAGTGGGCGTCGGGGAAGGTGTATCCTTATAAGCTGAAGCGGGTTTCCTGATTGATTTGGGTGTTTTAAGAGAGAAAAATGAAGGTTTTTGATAAATAAATTTTGAAGATATGATGTAAGAGCATACATTTGCACTCCTGAAACACAAAATCAGTTGCCCAGATGGCGAAATTGGTAGACGCACTGTGTTCAGGTCGCAGCGCTCGCAAGGGTGTGCTGGTTCGAATCCAGTTCTGGGCACAAAATGGCTCTGTAATCAATTGATTTACAGGGCCATTTTTAATTAATGCTTGTCAATAATTCACAGGTTTTAACGCATTCTACCACTATTATTGACAAGCAATTGACAAGCAGCATGACAAGCAGAAATTGTCCTACTACTCACACCTTTTCCTGGCGGAATTGGCAAAAACAAAATTCCTGGGATTCTTCTAATCGAACTATTGCCTCCCCTTCCCTAATTGGCAGAATTAGAAATGTAAATCTGGCAGTCCTGACAGCTGTACAGGAAAAATCTCGAAAAATTCTTTTTTCACTATTATTTCCACTTACATCCGCATTCTTTAACGCCATCCTTAAAACGATAAATAGATCGCTTTATATCTATGGCACGGCATACCCATTGTTCACAGTATCCTATAACCCAAAAGCCGCAACGATATGAAAATAGGATCTTACCTAAACAGGACGAAAGATAAAAGGATCTATTATTATGACTATGGCCGGCTTCCCGGACAGCGACCCGCTATAGGAGTATTTACTTATACCAAACCGAAGAACCAGACCGAAAAAAATCATAATAAGCAAGCCTTAGAACTAATCGATGTTAAAAAAAGCCAGACAATAATAGAACAGCAATCTATAGGATCTGCCTATATTCCACCCCATAAGTTTAAGGGGAATTTCTTGGAATACTACGCGGAATATGTAGATAAAAATAAGACCGATGGTAACAGGGCTTTACAGAACAGCTTTAAGCAATTCAAAGAATTTGTAGGGCGTAGTTTCGTTTCCCCAGTTGACATTACGGAAAACCTATGCAAAGAATTTAGAAAATTCCTTTTAGCCAAATTTAAGGGGGAAACTCCCCAGGGGTATTATGCAAGATTTAAGTGGGTATTAAACGCAGCGACTAAGGATAAATATTTCCAGGTCAATCCCACGGACGAAGTTGCAGCAATACCCAATCCCAGCGCGACGTTAAAGGAAAACCTTGAGGTGGAAGAATATTTAACACTGGTAAAAACACCTTGTTTAAATGAGGAAATAAAATTTGCATTTATCTTCTGCTGCTACACAGGGCTTAGATGGGTAGATGTTGAGCGTGTCTGGAATAATGACGTAAATGAAGACGTTCTCACTACCAGGATCATACAAAAGAAAACAGGTTTACCAGTTACGTTAACCCTGCATCCAATTGCCCAAGCTATAATAAAAATACAAAGGAGGAAAAGAGGTAGCACACCTGGGAATAAAAAGCTATTTCAACTTCTCGGTCGTAATGGCTGTAACAAAGTATTAGAAAAATGGATCGCAGCGGCAAAAATATCAAAACATATTACCTGGTCATGTGCCCGCTTATCTTTTGCTATACTGCTAAGAGATGCGTTAGTAGATGAGGTGACTATCGCAACCTTAATGGGTCATGCGACACCTAAACAGGTCAATAAAACCTATAAAAGACACCGGGCTAAAGACCAGCTGCAAACCATCATGAAACTGCCATCGGTGGATATTGATAAATATTTTCTTCACTTACCGGAGGAGGAATCGGAAGAATAAATTGATGCCAATAACAAAAAGGAATGGCTGTCCAAAACGGACAACCATTCCTTTTAAATGCAAAACAAAATTATCTCCTCCTCTTTTTCGGCAATTCCATCACTGTTGCCTTTTCGCCCTCCAGCATTTTTTCAACATCCTCTCTTTTAAAGTATCCATTTTCATTTTTAAATACGCCAAACTCTTCGCACTTCTTGGCAAACTGTGTACGGCCGAGATTACAAAAAATCATTGCTTCTTCCGGTTTCAGATACGGTTTGAAGCAAATTGCAATTGCACGCATAGTAACTAATTCTTGCTGTTTAATCATATGTCAGATTTTAAAGCAAAGTTCAGCCATCCCCTAAAACTGATATTCCAATTGTGCAGCTTTAAGTCGAAAAATGTCATATTATGTAGAAAAATGTCGAAAAATGTAAAAAATAGTCGATCGACTATTTTTTACATTCCATCAATTAAGCGATCCTTCATCTGCAAGGCTGTAAAATCCGACCTCTGAAACGATAATATGGTCAATCACAACAATATCCATAAGGCTTGCTGCCTTCACAATTTTCTCCGTAAAATATTTATCCGCAGAACTAGGATGTAAATTCCCGGATGGATGATTATGACAAAGGATTAACTTAGTTGCTCCAATTTCCAATGCTTCTCGAAGTATCATTCTTGTATCTGATGAGACATTAGCAATCCCCCCTTTGGCTACAACACTGTGTTTTAAAACCCTTTGCCCATGATTCATATACAACACATGAAATGATTCATAGGATTGATCCCCTAATATAGGCTTGAAGTATAGCACAGCATCAATGGTATTTGTAATGACTTTTTTCGACAATAGAAGTCCTGCCTGCCTACGTCTTCCTAATTCCATTACCGCTGCTAATTCGGCAGCTTTTATGTCTCCTATTCCCCTAATTCTCTTAAACTGGTTCACATTAAATTTCGCTAGCTCACTGAGGCTGTAAGAGGCTTTAGCAAGTAATTCCTTTGCCATATTTTGTACGTTATTTCCTTTAGAACCGGTGCCGATAACTAGTGCTAACAGTTCCGTATCTGTCAAAGAAGAAGGACCGTGATTTATTAATTTTTGATGTGGTAAATCATCTATTGGCCACCTGGACATTGACAATGTGGATTTTACATCGACCATCTTATTATCAATTACCTGGTCCCAATCAACAATGGATTTCATAAATACCTTTTTTGATTTTCTAATTACCGATTAAATCGCAATAATTAATTTTTTTTGTAACAATGAACAAAATGATATCGCAATTCCTAAGAATTAGCTAAAGTGGATAATAAAACATCCCTTCTGAAAACTATTTTTACAATTACCCAACTAGCGACCACCCCAGGTGTATCTAACATTTCTTGAGTGAACTAATGCCCGCTCAGGACGAAACTAAAAATAGATATGTCGGACGCTGTAAACCCTCTAATCCTACTTTCGGAACTCGTCTGTGATATTAGCATTAAAAATGCGTTCCAGATAACCCAGCAGGAATATGAGTATCAGATAACCAAAATAAACACGTATGAAAAAGAAATCCAGGTAGAGATTTTTATGCAGGCTGTACATTTATTGTCATGTCAAGGTGTTGAGAACTACGTTTCTTCTTATTCACGGGTGTTGTCATATCTGGAGAACTGCCTGAATGAACGTCTTTCCAGCATTGAAATGAATTCAGGAAAGGATTCTCTTATCCTGTCACTAACGCATCACCTTTTATCTGTAGTGCAAAGCCTAAAACAGTTTATTGATCGCCGATTTATAACTTTTTCTCCTGACAATGCGGCTATTGACAAACCCATTCAGAAACAAAAATTTAAACTGAATATAGCAGTTTCAGTTATAGCTACCTTGACATCGGCTTTTGTTCGATCAGGAGATAATGTTAGCACTAGAGAGGAAACTGAAATTATGCGTTTCATAATACAGCTATTCAGTTCAAAGCAAACTGGTGAAATAGCCTTCAAAAGCTTTCAAAACCACTATAGGACACCGGAGAGATCAGGAATTGCCAAATCAATAGGCATTCTGCAATCAATGATAATGTGGTTAAAAAAACAATAATTAACAGATCACATTAATTATTAGCCAGTTGCAAGGGGCTACACCAGCCTTTGCAACTGGTTCCTTATTTAAAATAGGTGTTGCTTTGATAACTCTTCCATTGTTTGTTTTTCCCAGGTAAATAGCCTTGCACGATTATTACTATTTACCACAAAAAATGGCCTGGCAGTATTGCCAAGCCATTTATAAAAAATTATTTTAAAATTACGGTAACTATGTAGCACTTTAACCTAAAAGTGTAACAGACAAGCCTTCAATATTGAAGGCTTGTTAATCGAATCAATCATCTGAACTTCTTTACTGATGCTTAATTAGCTCGGTGATCATTTTGACAACCGCAGTTGCAAAAGGAATCAGTTCTTTGAAATGCCTTTTCAAGAATTTCATTGCAAATTATTTTAAAGTGTATCCGATTTGTTTGATTTACAATTGACAAGCTCAGAGCTGAGCTTCTTTTTACAATTTTGACATCCTGATTGAGACAGGATCTTTACGGTATCGAGAGCATTTCTTGGGAGGAAGCACTCTCCTCATCTAAAATACATCAAAAATTCTACATAGAAAAGTTGCAAAATCTACTGAATCCCGGTTCCTCATCAAAACAGCTAACAAATCACAGAAATGGTAAGTTTACTTCCTGGACAATGTAATACACAGTTAATTATATTGATCTTTAAATAAATGACTGATGTGAATAAACAATATGCGTCTCTGGTTGAGTATAAAGAGGCACCTGAGAAATTTTTATTAAGGGAAAAGAAGTGGCACCTTATGAAGGTCATTAATAAAGTAAATGAGCTTCATGTTGAGTTGGATAGGCTATATATAAAAAGACACTTCCATTGAAGATGCTTTTTACGAATTATTTACTGGTTCGGGACAGGATATTCATTCTTTTAAAACATTTGAGGAATCTGCAGAATTCTTTAAGTGCAAGTTAGTTAAAAGGTATAACTCGTCTGTTTCAGCTGCCTCTAAGTTTGAGACTGAAAAATTACTGGAGGCCTATGAAAAGGCCTCTCTTTAAAGGAAGCCTATTTCAAAGTCTTTGCCAAGGTACAGGACCTACAAAAATCACAAATTATTAGTAAGCCATTGCGATCCTTTATCATTAAATCCTCTCCAGGCAGATTCGCGGCCAGTTACATTAATAACTAGCAGCTCATCGTTGCCGTCAATGAATTGTTTTAAGTGATCTCTTACCTGAACAGCAGTAAGATCTGACTTAATCAGCCAAGTGGAGTCAAGATGGTGCCACCATGTGTTATTTGACAGTTCCTTGATCCCTTCAAATAGAGATTCATAATCTTGACCTTTTTTGTTAAGATCGTAACCAATAAGAAATGTACTCATATAATATTAATTAATGAGGACTACTTATTACAATTATGATGCGAACTGCTTCCTGGTGACAAAACGACGTTTGAGATCGATTTCAATGGACAAATCGGCACGGTTAAAATGGCAGATATCTGATAATCAAATATCTATATCGTAATTTTAAAATAATAATGCTAAGTTAAACTGATGTATAAATGCCCAAATTATTAACTAGAAACCATCATGCTACCGTTGGGGTGTCAAAGATATTCATCTCTCCTCCCTGATTATACCTACCCATTTGCACTGCACGTCCCTTTTCAGGAACCTCAATTACGATGTCAACATCATGCTGGAAGGAATTTTCTCCTCTAAAACTACCCTGTTTAGTTGCCTGGAATATGAAAATAAATGATTTATCAGGATACCTTTCGCGTAATACCCTCAAATCGTCAGGTTTCAGACCAAGATAAGTAACACTATCCAGGAAAACATTTGCGTAAGGAGATAAGTCTTCAGGTAATTTACCCGAAACAATCAAATTCCGATGCTTAACGCTGTCTACTTTCTCCTGCAAGGTACGATTAAGCTTTTCTTCATTAGCTACATATAATGTAAGACCAAAATTCCTGGCTTAATAACCAGCAAAATCTAATGCTAAATGACTTTTCCCAAGTTTAGGTTTACCAAATATCATGACACTAAAATTTTGAGCAGGATCTCCTATAAATTCAAGCCACTTACCCTCAAATCCTAATGTTTTAAAATTCAACTTTGCAAAATCCATACTATTCATAATTCCGTCAGGCAATACATTCCCCTCCACTCCCCCGGATAATTCGACCGATATACTTTCCTTATTATGTTTACTTAGAGCGTCGTTCCAGCCAGACAACGTAGCTCGTTGAATCGGAAGAGGATTTAACTTCACCTTGTGACCTAGAAATTTGGTCAGATTATTTTGGAGCATCCTGATCCTATTCATATATGGATCATTTACTGGGATCTCCCTTTTCGTTATAGCTTCGACAATAGTATCCAATAAATATTGTGCCTTCTCCCTGGTAATTTCTTTACCTTGTAATGAAATGTATTTTTTAATATAGGAAATCGGAAAATAAACTTTCTCTGAATCTAAGATCATACGGAATTCTTCAAGCCGTTCTTTCTTAATATTTACTTCAATTGTTTCCTTCATTGAATTATACACCCTAATAAGATTATCCTGGATATAGACGATTTGTTTAGCATAGTTAGATACTTTTCTAATTCTCTTCTCTATAATGGCTTTTTGTAAAGAGTTAAGGAAATTAAGAATATACTTCTTAGTCCTAATTTTTCCATGCATATCAAAATATCTTTTGATAAACTTGATCTCTTCACCGATGTATCCGGGTTCAATTGTTTTTATATTTTCTTTTAGAGGCATAGTAGAATATTAAATGCAATAAAACACCAACATATCCGGGCTTTTTTCAACATGTACTACATCAAGAACTGAGGTTTTTCTTCAGAAAAACCTCAGTTTAAACTAACCTAACGTGAATTTGCATTGGCTAATAATTGCTTGATATCAACAAGTAGTTGATTTTGCGTATCCTGCTTACTTATCAAACTGGCATGCTGGCTACGTAAATCATTCAATGTTGTATCCATCGTTGACAACTTATTAGTTTGAGATTTCAACTCATTTAGAATATCAGCAAGGGTAGTCTGAACTTGCCCGGTTATTACCTTAGTATCCGTCAATACACCGGTTAAACTGTCCTGCTTACTCAATAGGCTTTGATCTGTTGTGCTGATTACACCCAACTTCTCAACCATGGAAGTAAACATGATGGAATGGGCACCAATGAGGGAGATAATAGCATCTTGTTTCGTCAACAATTCATCCTCTCCGGATTTTATATCAGATACTTTTTCTGAAAGAACTGAAATTTTCACTGTCTGCTCCTTAACTGACAATGTCTGATCCTGCATACTGGTTAGGAGTTGCTGGCTGCTTTCCTTTTCCTCTAATAACCGGTTACCAATAGCTATTAACGCGTTTACCTGTAATTGTTGGAAGTTCAGATCTATCTGCTGGGTACTGTGCCACAGGTTTAAAACCTGTTTAATTTCTATAAGCTGGTCTATTTCCAGCTGCTGCTTATTCAAGGCCAATTCCTCATATTCGTTAGAATAATCAAGCATATGAGCTACCGCATCTCTCAAAGCAGCTATATCAACAATCCCGGATGGTGCCGTCACATCCACCAATTTTATAAACAGATCACTTAATTTACCCTCTCCAAAACTGATCTTGATTGTGTCATCCCTGACAGTTTCTACAGTTTTTATTTGGTCTTTGGCTATTAAAAGCACGCTATCATTAGTTACCATCCGGATAAATGCCCCATAACTATATATCTGTACACTCATACTTAACTCCTTTTATCGATTTTAATGAGTATTAATTCCGCTGCCATTGCCCCAACAAAACCACCTATAAGCAAATAAGGCACCTCTGACCTCTTGTTTGCTTGGGCATACCAGTAAAAGGCTAATGAGCTGATTAAAGTACTGGTGGCTATAACAGCCCGTTCTTTATTTTCCATATGAATTAATGAGTTGCTACTACAACCAGGACACCTGTGACGGCCGCAAGAATGCCACCAAGCACCCTTTTAACCTTCCGGTGCTTTTTGATCATTTCACGCTGCTGGGTATTTTCCGTTAATAGCTGCTGATGTTGGTAAGCAATACTTGTAAGATTATTCCTGAGCGTATCACATTCGTCTTTTTGCAAAGAAATCATACTGTCTTTTATGGAAACCTGCGACTGAAGGTCAACAACCATTGAGTCATACAAACTATCTTTAAGCTGGTCAATCGCTTTAAAATCCACCAATGCTACAGCCAGGCTATCACAATTACTAATGATTGCCGAGGTATCTGTCTCGGTATAGTGAACAGAAAGCAAATCATCAATGGATTGTCTTAATGATGCATTTTCAACTTTTACAGCCGTCAACGAGCTACGAGTTTTAATAATACTTTGGTTTAGGGCTGCATTCACCCGTCTTAAAGAATCAATTTTACCGATGAAGTACATTTCTGATTCATGAATTTTATCCAGGAACACAATCGGCTCCTCGACCCTTACCGATGATTTTTGAGAATTGCCTTTAAATAAAGGTTTTAAGAAATAATAAGCCATTACAGCGATTAAAGAAATAACAAACAGTTCTACTATTATTTTTTTCATGAAATATGTTTTATACTTATTGGGTTAAAAATGAGGTCTAAATATTTTTACTGGAATCATTACTTTTCCTTTCCAGGGAGTATCCAAAGGTTCCAGTGCCAATTAAACTGGCAAACGTAAAGAACATCGCTTCGGGAATATCCTTATCAAGGAACTGCTGTCCAATCCAACTAATAACCAGAGCCAGCAATAATGTTCCGATAACTAATTCTCTAAGGCTATAGCTTCCATTCTTATCCTTCAGTAATTGAAGGATGAAATTCTTTATATCTCTCATGTGCTATTGTATTTTATGAGTTTATATGTGGCCAGTGATACCCCGCCGGCAAATAGTAATCCTGCAATACTGACCATCAATTTTTTTTTATGATAGACTTACCATCGCCATCAAATATTGGCAGGCTACCATCCGGCAGGCCAGATAAAAGAGTGTAGGTAAAAGAGTTGTTGTAAAGTGCGCGGTGCCTTTCTGCTAATTGGAGAAATACCGAGAAGTCATCAGCATTAGAAAACACCTGGCAACCAGCAGAATACTGATCAATATACTTCGTCGTTCCATTGGCAAGTGCCCTATGGATATTGATCCCAAAAAGTCCGGTCTGTTCCCTGCCTGAATTGTAGTCAGGCTTTCCATCCCTGTTAAAATCCCGTATAACAGTTACTGGCTTTACCTGGACAAGTGCCAGGTACTTCCCCCTGTGCATCCCCAATCCATGGCTACCTGGATATTGACCAGGTTTAAGAATTGCCGTTCCCTGTTCATTGGATGGATTACGTAACCAATATGTACCGGGATCAGTTGTAGCCCTCCAGCTGAAAGCAACCTGCTTTCCCGTATTATCTGTAAATAGCACGTTAATACTGTCATTAAAGACATTAGGAACACTGGTATTATGCCTGACACCGATGATATTTAGCTCCCATGGGCGCACGGCAACCTTATACCCCCTCTGAAGGAGAGCTTCATTTAGAATAGTCTGCATTTTAATGTAGTTTGTAAGTGAAGAATATCGGGGTAACTAGAACTTACAGGTACTTGATGGATTTAGTGGCAACCAGGAAGTACCTTCCTTTGTTTTCGAAAAGCGTATAGTCCAGTTTCTTGGTGACTTCAGCTCCTAAGACAGTCTTCTGAGGTACTTCCATTCTCTCATTAGCATTTATCCACACATTGGCAGGCTCAATGGTGATTAACGTTCTACCATCAATACCATCTAAAAACCATGTGCTTCCGTTGTATCGCAAGCCCATACGAATAAATTGATACCTTATTTGTTCCTTGTCAGATTCTTTGCTAAAACTGCTTAAAAGTCCATTTACAAGGGTCTGCCGGACACCACGAAGCCGTAGTTGAGAAAAAGCCGCGCTAACTTGCTTATAATCCTCTTTTGTATTCATTTGCTTTAACAAGCCTAAAACCGTTGATAAATTAGATGTCGTGGCCGCTGCTAGAAATTTTGAAGCCAATGCTGATTTATCTGTAGCGCTACCACTCCCTTGTACAAAAACATAATAGGTACTTTCATCAATAACTGCTGGTAAACCAGCTTTTACCAAAGCAGCGACTGTTTCAGAACCAAAATCCCCATCTGCACCATACTTAGGTAAAATGGATACCCCGTATTTACTAATCAATGCCTGCTGAAGTGCTTTGACTAATTGCCCTTTACTGCCCTTTTTCAATGGAAAGCTGTTATTCGATTGGGATGTAGTTGAAGAAGTTGTTGCTTTCCCTGATCCTTGGCTGGTATTAACAGGCGTTAAAAATACCGGTGTTGCAGGTGTATCCGTATACGATGTTGTGGATGGGTAAACCGAAGCAGTGGGCCGTAAAATCGTATTTAAATCAGCAGATGTACTACTGGTTTTCTTCTTCTTCCGCAGGTACTGCCATCCCAAATATCCCAGTATCCCGGTTGCAGCTACTGCCAGTGTAGTTAACACGATATTACTTTTCGCCTGCTTCTTTCCCGCCTTCCTGTTCATCGTATTACCGGAAGTACTTTTAGCTTTTACCCCACTTTTTTTCATAAAGATTCGTATTACGGTTTACTTCTAATAATAGACATCATTGGATCATATTCCCAAAATTCCAATTCACTCTTCAGATCACTTTCCAGGTCATTGCCATAAGTCTGCCTGTAGATGGCGGCTACCTGGTCGTATACAGCCTTTGATGGTATCTCAATGAATACAGCTTTAACTGCACTCTCATCAGTTCCAGGGAAAGGACCATAGTGAATGTCAAAGGCAGCTTTGAGACGCTGTGCCCAGGAAAGATATTGAGTAGGACCAATCATAGCAGAAGAGGATGAATTTAAAGTATCTGGTTTGCCAGCGATAATGGCTAATAGCTCATTATACTCAGTGGTCTGTAGCTCATCCTGCATATCCCTCATCATGGTACGATTGTATAATCGTGAATAACTATTCATTACCTTCACGAAATCCTCCTTACTTGGAATACTTCGAATAGTATCTCGCAACGCTTCTACATCCGTACCCCACCAACCATCATTTTCAAAAGCCATCTTTACCTGTTTGGCAAAAGCAGGAATACTGCCACTCTCAAAGGTTTTCTGTTCTTCATTATTCGCCCTGTTATTCAGAACTATTTTCCTTCCAATAATAAATGCTCCACCTAATACCACTATCCCAATGAGACTATATTGAATTTTTTCCCGGGTTGTAAGTGCGTCTTTTCCCATCTTACAATAGTTAAACTCCTAAAAATTGCTTGGCTATCGCGGTTTTGCTGGCATCCGTTTTAAGAACGTGGGCCATTTTTGCAAGTTCAGCAGCTGTTAGATGGCTGGCCAAGGTGGCAAATGCTGAAATCTTATCTTTTGCTTCATTCTCACTGGAAGCCTTAATCTTGATATTATAACTGTACTCTTTCATGTTGGAATGGATTTAATAATTGAATTAATTATGTTTGAGCTATTCTTTAATGTCCAAGGTATGCGAGAACAGATGCAATTTTTTCAGGACTATTTGCCAGGACATCCATGATGGTAAAAACTGATATCATTTGTTGCTCATTAAATCGCTCCTGCATTTGGGCGATAAGAGATAACCGGTTACGGGTAATTTCATCGGGGTGCTCGTCATTAGATCGCTCAAAGCTCACCGATGCTTCGGGCAATGGAGTAGGCGCGGAATTAATAGGTGCCTCAGCGCCTAACAAACCTGCTAGTGCCGCTCCGCCTGGCAATTTGGATGCGTGCTGTTGTACCAGCCCCTTTAACACCACACTGGCTACCTCTCCCAGGGATACCGCATTGGTATATCGTTTATCCTCCATTTCCTTAATACGATTCTGCAAAACATCAGCGTATTCTTCTGCTTCAGTCAGCTGAGTTTGCATATCCTTCAGTTTCTCTCTCATTCTATTCAATTCATACTCACGTTCCTTCTCTTCCATCTTCTGCGCTATCATCTGGTCTATCTCCCCTAAACCATTTAGGGTTGTGCTAGTCCTGTTGCCATTATCTGCATTTAGAATAAAAGAATACCGGGTATTCCTGTTCGTATTAGGACCGTCATAAATTAATATGCTCAAATTCCTTGTTGAATCTTTTATCTCCTGTTCATATTCATCAAACTCAGAAATATCATCGGTCCTGGAGACAATATGAAATCCGTCAACCTTTATTTCATAATCACGTGGGCGATTTTTATCAGCTTCACGTTGAAGAAAGCGTTTAAGGAAATCTACTTTCTGTTGATCAAATTTTTCTTCTATTAGTGGCATATTATGGATGTATAATTACCTGTAAAAATTCAATGTGTTGTCTATGATTGGCATAATTCTCCACTTCGATATTCCCCATGTGCTCATACTGCAACTCGTTAACTGTGTCTACTGTGAGGTCATATATACCAAAAGCACTCTGCACCCGAATCATAACAGCAGGGTTAATGAGCAAAAACATATGAGAATCGGCCTGGATAGTGACGGTTTGCCTGGGCCTTAATACATAGTGCCTCAGCCTTATGTAATAGCTGTTAGCATAACCTAGCTCCCTCATTCTTCCATCAATAAATTGCTGGGCAATTGCTGTAGTCATTTTCGATTAACTTGAATCCATAATGTGATGCTTACCCTATATGCTATATCCTTTGCCAGTGTTTCTCCTAATACATCCTTATAATTCGCATAGAAGCAGTTACAAGAGGGTAGGAAAATTGTTTCTGGGGAGTTCATTCCCCGCTGAGCAAGTCCATTCTTTTGCAATAAGGTCGGCTTGGTAAATCCTGCCTGGTACGTTGTAAGGCTCAAATCTGATTTCAGTGCCTGGGAAGATTCAAATTTGCATATGGTATTATAACACCCATTAGCTTTTCCAGTGGCCTGAAATTGTAAGAAACCTACCTGCCCCGTTCCTGTAGCCTTCACGTCCTGCATTAGCTGGACACTACTAGTCACTCCTGTAATTGCAATGACATCCCTGGAAATATTTAGCTGGAAATATTGATGTTCTCCAGCCCGCGTTATTAACAGGGTATGAACTATTATTTCTTCCCTCATAACTCTACCTGTTCGCAGTCCAAATAAAGGCTCACCCTGTATGATTCAAATGTCATGCGCGTATCATTACTATCTTTGTATTCCATTCTCACCAAACCATTACCAACGGGAATATTAGTAACATAATACCTGGCGTTCGGGGATACGTTTATACCACACATCAACAGTTTCGTTTCATAATTCTCCGGAAATATTTCCTGTTTGTTGACCTCGATCCGCTGAGAACCTCTATAGTAGAGTAGATCTTCTTTATCAGCGGTCAATAGTATTCCTTTAATAAAAGTGATATTCTTATCCAATTCGAACGTCTGTGAAAAGATCCTATCACTAGCGGTAACAGCGATATCAAATCTCTTTTTAACAATGGTAGTAGCCATAAAATGATTTTTTAGGATTAGGATATATGGCAGCAGATGGAAATCTGCCGCCTGATAAAACTTAAATAAAGGAACAATTAAGGCGTAGTTATCGTACCATGAAGACCCGCATATATGTACGTATTAGCCGGAAGCCCTTCTGTAGTTCCTAACTCTACAGTCAGTTCGATTAAAACGTCATCAACAATCAACCGGGGATTTGCCAATTTGTAATAACCTACCGGAACCTGGGTATATTGATCCGTTCTGAATACGTAATTAGATGTTTCCGGAACTATCTGCTTTTTATTATACTTCACATTAAACTCCCCATTAAGTAATGCGGAATAATTTTCCAGCCCTACATACTTGGTTGAGAGTACCTGATCTTTTCCACTGCTTGCAGCGGTACCGGCTAGCAGGTATATACCAGATACTAATAATGCCTGGTTTTTGGGTAGCTTCGCATTGGAGATATTACGAAATCCAACTTCACGGTCATCCTGCGTCTCCCACATCTTAATAGTCTTGGAATTAACTGGTTTAATTGAATAGATCAAGGTATCTGCCAGGCGAAGATCACCCTTGACTAACGCTTCTTTAATGGAGGCGGGTAATTCACCAAAAAACTTTTCCATTTCCGCACGGGAACCTTTTGAAGGAGCACCAGTAGAAGCCAGTTTATTAACCGTACGCTGCCTTTTCACTGGATTCATCCTTTTTAACTCTCCCATCAATTCATCGCCGTCAGACCCATCTAATCCAAGTAATGCACCAGAGTTATTATATTCTTCAAGTGGACCATTTAATCCGTCTAAACCGAGCATAGTGTGTATTTTAAAGGTTATAAATTATAATCTGAAACATCCCCTAAATCAGATAGATCTGCAATTGGGCCTTCTATACCAGGGAAACTATAATCTGGTGATACACCTCCCTGTAGCTGAAGCCTGGACATGGCGCTATTCTCAATCTGATCTTCAATAGCATTTAACCCCTCAATACCTGCAATCTCATTTGCGTAGTTAAAATATTGAAGGCCTCCAATCCCGGATACTGTGGATGCAGCTGTGCCCGTTTTATTCTTAATAAACTTATCGATATAGAGTTTTTGGGAGAAAGTATCTTTAAAGGCGACAACTCTATCTTTAAAACCAAGTAGGCTATCATCCTCTATACCACTTACAGATGACTGGGTTTGAAATCCGTTGGCGGCCATCATACCTACCCCCAAAAGACTTATTGCTTTATTGCCGACAAAATGTCCCAGTCCAGTTACCCCGATGCCGATTAATAATGATGGCTTACCAATAGCCGACCCTAACAGACCGCCGCCCAGGACACCGATTAATAATTCCTTCCCTGTCTCAATTACACTATTCTTTAAATCTCCTTTAGTATCCAATGTTCGGGCAATAGCCTGATAATGGGTCTGCTGCGCTTTTTTAGCATAACGATTACTTGTTTTCTTACTCATATAATAATAGTTTTCACATTATTTACATTAAGGCAACTTTTGTCTTCCTCTTATAATTCTTTCGCTTCTTCTCATTCTTTGGCTTCGCGCTGGCAGGAATTCCATTGAGGTGTTGCTTCCCGGTATGATCGCCTGTATTTAGCATTTTCATTCCGACTGTGATAGCGGCAATAGCGCCAACACCAATTACAGCAGGTAACAACCATTTTTTGTTCTTTTCCCAAAATCCCTGGGAAACTTTAGCCGCCGTGGTTGTATTCGCAGCATCTGAAACAGCAAGTGAAGAGGATGTCGAAACGGGCAATAGTGAAGAGTCAGACGAAGTATCATCAATATCATCTGATGCAACCCTTGCAGATGAGCTATTAGATGGTGCCGATGAATCATAAGAACTATTCTCGCTTTCATCACTGGTTACTGGTGCTGCAGAGGAACTGGATGATGTATTTGAAGCAACAACGGTCGTAACTGGCGAGGTGGCTGTTGGAGTTTCCGCTGCTTCTTTATCAGCAGCAGCCGTTTCAGTGTCGGAGAAGTCTTCAGATCCTTTTTGCCCCCCACCAAATATGTTTCCAATGCCCTTGATGATCTTTGATAACGCTGCGATGGCTGCAGAAGCTGCCGCAATTGCAGCGCCAGTAGCAGGCTCTCCCAGCTCTCCAAAACCTTCAAATCCCTCCATTCCATTCACATTTTCGTCATAATAGATGTCTGGACCAAGTAGTGTAGCAAGCGGAGTAATGCTGTTCATATATAAGACTGAAGCATCACTATCAACAAAACCCAACCCCGCTACAGCAACCTCTTTATTCTTATTGCCTTTACCTTTAAGAATGGCCTTCTTCAGGTTCTTGGGATTCCCACCAGCTGTTTCAAAGATTGATTCTAATTTTTCCCGGACCTTCACCAATTTGTCGAACTTATCCTTGATAATACCCCGATTCACTGCTTCTTCAGGTGACAGGTAAGCATACTTAATCCTGGATGCTACCTTGAACAAGTTCAGTTTCATTGCAGCAAGGACACCGTTTCTCAACAAAATTGTAGCTGGATTTATCTTATTAATCTTACTCAGAACTTTCTTGAAAAAACCTTTCTTCTTTTTCTTTTTCGCTGCTGCTCCTAACTCCCCTATATTTCCATCAAATACAAGATCATTACCTCGCTCACCTACTCCCTGCAGGCCGTCTAAATATTGTAGATCCATAACTATATCTTTTTTTTCACTAAATGGTACCTCGTAGTTAAAATGATCTGTTACGCAGTCTATAATGATCATTTTACCCTTATCATTTACCACTGGATAAATATGCTGAAAATGATCACGCTGATACTTAGTAATTCTAAGACTATGAGGAATCCGAAGGTTACTTAAAATGCTGCTTATAAATGTGCTATAACAGTCACAATCCACCCCTGTTTTCCTGTCAGCCCATGTGCGACTTGGGCTACGTATCTGTTCCAAACCTTCTGCATCTTTCTGGTATGCCACGTTGTTATAAACAAAGTGCCAGATATTCTTACAGGTATCATATACAGTGGAACCAGATAATTGCTGTGCAATTCTTGAGGTCTGAGATAGAGTTTTCCCAACTACCTTATGAATAAATGAAACAGTATCCTCCAGGGTGGCATTTTCCACAACTGTTTTATCTCTATTCATTGCTGGCGGGAAAAGGTAGTCGTACTCTCTTCCCGGGTAAACCTTTCTTCTTGTAGCAGCCTGCATATCCAATTACTTTTTCAATGTTATTTCCTTCTGGTCGTTATAAGGCACACGTGACCAGCCTAAATCAATAGTAGTAATCGTCTCCACCTTCACTGTTATTGATTCCTTGTTGAGTAAAGCCTTAATGACATCATAGGCAACTGAAAAGAAGCTCATGGTAGATATTTCAACCTGGATGTTGTCAATCTTGACCTGACCGAATGCTGGAACAGTAATATCCTTATCAATAACCTGGCTACTTCCAAGAATGGAATCTTTATGGCTTATCTTCACATATGGGAACTTCACTTTGAAGCTTGCCCCAGTTGGATTCTTCAGTAAAGCATCAATACGGATTGACAGACCAGAAAGTGATAGAGAATGAATTGTTGCAGTGGGGACAACTTCTAATTGTACGGAAGCCCGTCGCATATTGGCGAAATAACTTATAATGGCTATTACTCCGGCTCCAACTGCTGTACCCATTATTAATTTATTCAGTGTTGCCATTTTCTTTATTTGTTTTTTTGTGATGTACGCGCTTGTATCGGGTACTAATTACTTTCCGCTTCCGCCTTCGCTGTATATACTCACCTGCAAGCTTAAAAGCTAGCCATATGGCCCCACCGGTTAATGCCTTTAAAGCATATTCAAACAAACCGGTCATATCAATATTGGCCAGGAGAATCGTTGCAGGCAATAGGATATTATTAAGAGAGGAATCGCCGTGGTTTGTTTCTGTTCTCATAATGTAGTTTTTATTGTTTTGTAGTACAAAGTTCCGACGATGGCAAATGACGGTGTCCTGATTATGTTGAATTATGCAGGATTATGTCGAATTATGTAGATTTATGTCGAATTATGTCAAATATTACTATCCCTGAACTCCAAATCACCGGGTAATCCCAACCTGTTAATAATAATCAGCACCTGGTTAACGGTGTACATATGGCCTACCCGTTCACCAATCAATGGAAGATGTGGTTTCAACCATCTGTTGAAGGTCCGGTAGTTTACCTTATATAATTTGGCGAGTTGCGCCGTATTATATGCGCGTAGTTCGAAAATGACCTTTGGATTATTGGTACTCATAAATCTTTGATTGGTGGGTTAATAAGTAGTTGAACAATAACATTATTCCATAACTGGATGAGGTCATATTCCCTCAATGAAAGGAGCTTTGCAGCGCAGCTTTTCAATATTTTATCAGAGGGGCATACCATGTACCGCAATAAGTGCCTGGCAAAAACCTTGATTCCTTTATAATATCCTTTGACCAGCTTTCTCTTTTCCCTAACTGACCTATATAAATCATCATAGCTAGAGATTCCGTCCGGAAATTCAGGATTAAACCAAAGTGACGGTAGATCTATCCACCTTGAGTTATCGTTACGTACCGTTTTATACGATAGAAGTAATCGTTCTATCATCTTTATGAAATTCCGATCTACAAAAGGTTTGCTAAGGATATTCCAGATAGCATTTTTCGCATATAAGACTTCTGCTGCGGGTAAACGGTCGTAACACCAAAATGCCTTGTAGCTTAGTACCCAGCATGCATGCACATATGGGTGGTCTAATGGAATAGTGGGAGAATTGTTAATTGGAATTATCTTACTCATTGTGGCATTTGTTTCCACAAAGATGACTATCGCCAAAAACTCAATGCCCTAATTAGGTTGTTTTAGGTAGAAACGGGTAATATTTGGTTGTTTTTTGCAGGTTTTAGTCGGATTGGGAATCTTTGGGCAATTTTGGGCAAATTCCACCATAACCTATTTACAAAGGATTCGAATTCCATTCGGAAGAATTTGAAAGCGAATAAAACCGGGTTTAAATCGTAATGGGATATGTATAGAAATACCGTTCCAGTATAGCTATTATGTTATGAAAAACTTCAAATAAAAGCTGCATGGAAATACAGCATCATTAGTTATAACGAAATCTAAGTTTCGGTTCAACTACTTTACTTCCTTTAAATTAGTATCCAGTTTGGTAATAACGATCTTATTAGGAGATAATCTTACTTTAATCTTGTCCCCAACATGAAACTTATATTGGTATAGCCAACTTCCACCGAATTTGATTATGGGTATATCCGCATATGTATAACTGTTAGAAGCCGTTTTAAAATTCAATCTACGGAATCCCTGCACCTGAAGGATTTTGACCGGATTCTCCTTTTTACTGACAATCCTTTGGGCCTTCTTTGTGCTTTGTTTTTTCTTTCTATACATGATGCGATTTTACATTTTAAAAATTTTAGCGAAACCAATGGCGGGTATCACCCGCTCATTGGTCGCTGAACATCCACAAAATGATTTGGATATATACACATACGGGGTGGAAAAGCATAGGCCAAATAGACATTTAGCCTATTTTTCTTCACTTTTATATGCGTATGGATTATCGTTAAACTTTGTTTTTTATTAGCTATTCAATTTGATCTTCCATTTTATAGCCCTGTTACAAACCTGATCAACAGCAATTAATTTTTGATAAATTGGAATGATTAGTCCTATTTGCTTTTTATTAAATACCGCATAGGTATCATAGTCATTCGCAACCGGGACCATCCTTTTATAATCAAAAACCTTTTCTTCCCACTTAAGTTTTTCACACACCTTTTGCTTAAATTGTAAGGGCGAATCAACCAACCCTCTTATTAAATCCTCCATTATATTCATCGAATATGAATACGGAGATTGAATATCATGTCGAGGATCTTTATAAAAACCCCGCAACCTCGTCTTCCAACCCTCTGCCCTGGAGGACATATGTTCTATACCTATGAACTGGTTATAAGTCCGTAAAATGAGACTTACCACCTTGCCTGAAAAGAAATCAGCATTTCCCTTTTCGTTTACCATATTAATTTTCGTCATATACAGTAAATCGGCTTCTCCGTATTTTAATGTCTTGCAAATAGCTGACTTGTAAATAGCCGCTGATTGCTCCAGGGAAATGGATAGATCATTCAGGAAGTTGTTGGAGTATTTAGTTGCTTCTTTCATCAGTCTTACCTTTTAAATACTTTTGAATTGTGGCCTTTAGTCCAGATCGGCTAATAGGCTTCTTTAAAAACTGAACAATCCTCACTTCCTTTATTTCCGAAATAGCTTCTGTTTGGGAATCACCATACAGAAGAATAATAGGAATCTCTGCTAATGGGCTGTTTTGGAAATAGGCAATAAAGGCAGGATCATAAAATTCCCTGGTCCACTCGGTTAATATAAAATGAGGTGGACCCATTATAGTGTAATTCTTATATTCCTCTATTGCCATCTGAAGATTAGAACAAAAGATGGGTATATGGATTCCTAAGCTATCCAGTATTTCCCCTAATTTTTCCCTGGTAGTAGGATTTTCATCAACTAAACAAATGGATATGCCTGTTTTAAGGTGGCGTGATATCATGATAGTTATTTTAACAATGGATTAAATCGAAAATTTAAGGTACCGGTGAATGAGGAGTCAAGTACCGGGATACGCGGTGTCATTTAAAGAATCCCTAATTTGTACCTGCAACAGGGATCTTAGCAGTAAAAACTGTTTCAGCGGAATTGCTGACAACGTGTATGCTCCCCCTTAATTCACTAATTATCTTTTGTGATAGATATAACTTCCTTTCCTGGTCGTATGTGAAAGGCCAATCGTTAAGGAAATCTACTGGCTGAAATAACTCTCCGATAAGATCCGGGTGGATTGGTTCGCAATTACATTTAACCGAGAAAATTATATTTTCATGCTCCTCATGATTTTCAGAATGTATACCTACAGATACCAATTGACCAGGTGTAGCATAATAAAATCCTAAGTGCAAAAGATTAGTTACTACAATATTCAACATGTGAATATCCGTAGAAATAATCCTTGAATACTTCAGCGTGTTTGTGATCTCCAATATTTTACCCATCGTTTCCTCATACAACCTAAATGGAGCAGTTACTTCGTCGATGAATAATGCCAGGTTAATACTATCCTTTGTGGGTAAGAAAGAAAAATCATCCTTTGAAATAGTTAGGCTCTTTACTACCGCCTTCAGCGATTCACTAGATTGACTTACAATCATCCGAAATGTGCTTATGAAATAAGCTATCTCTGGTTTAATAGCAAACAATTTCATCTCATGAGTCTCCATAATCATATCCATGGACATTTTTGCCACTTTCATCCTGAGTTCAAGCATATTTAAAAACTCGACAAGGAACGTGGATATACCGGGATGGATTCCCTTGTCCTTATATGGACTTACGAATCCTGCTCTATCCCTATATTTTACTAATAGAAGACTAGCCTCAATAATTCGCCTAATGAGATCATTCGCTGCAGATTGGCCTGGTACTGTATATGCCTCCTTAATAAGGTCAGGAATTTCATAAACTATAAAAATGCGTGTCAAGGCTAACATAGGGTCAGCCATCTCATTATCTGTAAGCATAGAGGTAGCAGCCCACTTGTCAGGGGAATTCACTTTCTCCATTATTATAAATTTTAATTGATGAGAAATAAGGCAATAGGAAGAAGTTCCAGGATTTAGATCCTAGGTACTATTTCATTTGTATTAACCCCAAAAATATAATCAGTATTTTTGTACGATATAGGAACAGGAATACTCGCCGCTTTTAAATAAAAAAAGCGCAGGGCCATACTTGTCGCCGTGAGCCTGTCGAAGGGCGTATGCAGACAAGATGGCACCCACGCGGTAACGTGAGCACCCTTCTTATCATCCTAGCATACTTGAAATTTTCGACAGTTCACGGCTTGGATAATGTAAGAAGCGAGCTTCAAATAAGATTTTGAGGTTGCAATAATACAAAAACTATCCTGTATCTAAATTAGACAAGCGCATTTTGTAAATCATTTAATCAGTTTAATAATTTCTACAACCAAGTTAAGAAATATAAAATACATGGGCAATACCATGTGACAAATAATTTAAAATTATTTCTTTTCGCCACAAAAAAATGGCTAAAAAGAATCATACAAGAATTATCCATAATGTAACTGATAATCAAAAAGATGAGTCAGCCATAATCAACAATAAAAAGGAAGAAAAAATTAAAGGAAATATTTTAAAACCAAAAGAAGAAAGAAAGCGGGTTCCAGTAACAGAGAATCTAAAGTCTCCTATTAATCAACACGTTATTGATATTGTAAGGGCTAAAAGAAAGGTTTTAAAATTAAGCCAAACTAAACTAGCTATCGCCGTAGGGTTCACAGAATCATTTGTTGGCCACTGTGAAAATCCAAATAGGCCAGAAAAATACAATTTAGATCACATAAACATTTTAGCTGCTTTCTTTAAATGCTCCGTCAAAGATTTCTTTCCAGATGAACCTTATAAAGTTTCAGATTCTGAAAATATTCAATTAGGCTAATTTGGACAAATTCCCCCTTTACAAGCACCAATACTAATAACTTCAAAGAGTCTACGATTTGTTAATTTTCATACAAAAAAAATATTTTAAAAATACATTTACATTAATTATCAATTTATTGAAATTTCAATATTTTCTAAATGCTTTCAAACCTTAATTTCATTTGATTTTTTGGTATAAATTTAGTATCAAGAACAATAATCCTGAGACTGAAAAACTTGCAAATTAAATGCTACTGAATGAATTGCAATAATTTTTAGTTTATTCATTAACGTTGTAAAAACAATTATTATCGCACAACAAATAATTTAAAGATTTATACCATTAGACACACCCAACATTCGATCAAACCTATATCCATTTAACCCATTAAACAGCTGGTCACATGAAATCTAAACCTATTCCCTCGACCAAGGGATTAACCGCCTACAAGAAAGGGGAGATAGCAGACTTATATGGTGTTACCTTAAAGGTATTTAACCGATGGCTTCAGCCACATAATAAAAATATCGGTAAATGCGAAGGACAATACTATAATATCAAACAAATTAAATACATGCTAAAAGAATTCGGACGGCCAGATTCAATGAAAGGATTAAAACTTAAATAAAAAATTTTGGTTTTTATATAAACCACATATAAATACCAAACATATAATTACATATAACTTCCTTACTATCATTTTATTAAAAAATTTTAGGACCATAAAATTAATATCCGCGATTGAGATATCCACCGATCTTGATTGTTAATCTCCATTTTTTGTTAACTGTTCTATTTTTTTTATTCCAGTATTCATTACAAAGACAATAATTTTTTCTATGTCTTTTTTTGAAAGAAAGGAATACTGTTGTATATATTTAAAAGCAATGTTTTGGAAACGAGCGGTAAGTTCCTTGTTAATATTATTTATATTTTCTCTTAGGAAATGAGATCCTTTATATTTTAAATTATGATTTATATACTCAATTCCATAACTCATCATTTCATTCATGATATCATCAAGGATATTATTTTTTCTTATCTTATCACTTGGAATGTCCGTAAATTTTATATTGTTATTACTATTGATTTTCTGATTGCCATACTTACGTTCATCTAATTTTTTAACAACATCATCATAATTAAAATTTTGATCTAAAATTGAAAGATTTTCATACTTGTCCTCCAATAGCACACGTATACCTTCATAGGCAGCAAGGTTACTATAACTTGGATCAGGTCTGATTATAAATAATCTTCTTTTTTGTTGAATACAAAACTGAACACTATGCATGGTTCCTGACTTAAGGCCCATTTCGATTGGCATTACTATATCACTAATTCCTGTTTGGAGTCGATTCCTCTGTACAAATCCCTTTTTTCCTAAATTTATTCCCAATGGCAACTCTGTCATTATTCCTCCTCCTGATTCAATTATTCTATTAGCTAAACTTAAATGATCCTTAGGATAAATGTGGTCAAGAGCATTGGGTAATATTGCAAGAGTGTAAGCTTTATTTGATAACGCAGACTCATGAGCTAATTTATCAATACCATAAGCTAAGCCAGAAATAATTCCATACTGTTGTTCAGAAAATACCTTTACAACATGACTTACAGTTTTACTAGCAAAAGAACTAATTTCACGGGTTCCAATAACCGCTATATTTTTGTTTTGAGGTAAATTTCCTTTAATAAATAATAGCGGAGGCGGATTTCTAATAGATTCTAATTGTTTGGGATAATCATTGTCTCCAATTTTCACAAAGCGAATACCTCGGAACTTCATCTCTTCATATCGTTCAGACGTAATTTGAAGAAGCTCAAACAGACTAATATTAGATACATTTTCAGAGCGTTCCTGTTTATATCGTCGATAATCATCAATAAAATCTTCAACATTCTCATACTGAAGACCTTTGTAGATTTCCGCGATACTATACCCGGTTAAGTAAGTCAAAAATAATATATCAAAATTTTTATCTCTCATTTCATCAATTGGCCTAATGTCTGAATAAATTCACTATTCCCTTTATAATTAAAGGTTCCGGTTAAGGTTGTATGATTCAATTTCGAAGCTTTAAAGTCACCAAAAGGGTCACCCACAATATTATAATTATATTTATGATATTCCTTACCAAATTTTCCTAAAGTAATAAAAATTAATTTTGCCACCCCCGCTTTTTCCAATAGATTTCTTGCTGTTTCGCAGCTAGTTCCATATGTTGTAAAGTCATCAATTATACAAACTGTTTTACCCTTCAATTTATTTTCATAATAAGGGTTTAGTCGAACAGTTAAAAGTTGAAGATCACACGCTTCTTCAATTCTTTTAGCGGCAGGCCGTCCCTGACGTTTAACTGCTGGAGTATGACGAATAATGATAGGTTCTTTACTTATTCCTTTATAAGATTGTCTTGCTTTATCTTTAAAATACTCTAAGTCCATATTAGGCCCAGTACCTGAACTTGGATAAATCCCCCAATAATCAACCTTTTCAAATTCCTTTACAATACCATAAGTACTAACTAAAAAATAAACCATAAATGGCATTCTGTATGTAGCATCTCCATCCTTCAAACATTGCTTAAAAAAGTTATTGATATCAATTTCACTCTGACTTTTATTAAATGTATTGGCATCAGTTAAAGCGTACATCTTGGTTTTTTCGGACACTTCTACTTGATAATACCACTCTCCATTGAAATCCGTAAATGTTTTAAAGAAATTACCTAGGGCAATAGAACTTTCAATAGGAATACCATATTTCTTTTCATATAGTAACTCACCAGGATTATTCTCAAACGCATACTTCGCACGTAATAACAATAATTTGGAGTTAGCAGCCTGCTGTACATCCTTATCTTTTGCTGCTAATACAATGAAGTCTTTGGTATCAACATCAAATTGCTTTTTTAAATATTCAATCAGCTTGGGACTTCCCCTTAGTTCATTTTTTAAATGTATTGGATTAAATTCCTTAGGAATTTTGTCTAATCCTTTACCTGATCGTGAAACTACAATTATTAAGGTTTGCTCACTTTTGTTGAATTCATTTAAAACTTGTAATAATCTTGGAAAAAACTGTTTTCTCTGATTATCCAACAATGCATCAGGAGTAGTTAATAATATTTTCACAGCAACATTTTTAGAATCAAAATGTCAAAATAGTTATAATATATAGGGGTATAATGTCTTTTAATAACTGATCCTATTCACCAAATTTGAAAGATCAGAATTTAAAAACATGGAATTTATTTTAGATACACATTACCTGATCAAATATCGGAAAACAGAATGATAAATGTCTAAACACTGAAGGTATTATTTTTCACTCAATATCAAAACCTGATTGAAAATGATATTAATTGTTTTAATCGGAAACAGTCATTTTTGGCAAACTTCCGCATGAAGAACATCCTCCATAACACATTGATTATAAATTAAAAATGGTAAATTTGTTACCGAATTAAAAGGTATCACATAGAGAAGTCAGATAATGAATTGATATAGATTAAAAATCTATATCATGGTTTTTCAGAACTAAGCTATGAAAGATAAAACTGTTTTAAAATACCAACTAGTTGGTATTTTAAAACAACTGTAAAAGTATTACTCTTGTATAAAATCCCCATATGAATCATAACTTACCCCTCCGGCTTTTAATCATTATAATCATTGCCAATTTTATGGCATACGATATTTCGGCTCAAACCCAAAATAATTCTAGTAATCAGGCCCAAACTATTCCAATTAAAACAGAGATTTTCTGGCTAGACCTTTGTAGTCCATCAGAATTAAAATCTGTAACAAGAACACCAGGTAAAATGAAATACCAGGTAAATTGGAAGCATAACCTCACATTCGCTTTAACTAATATTAATCAATTCAAATACGATTATAAAATAAACAGCTTGCCTTTTGCGATGTTCGTAGACACCACGTATGGTACATTTTCCAGCTCCATTAAATCTGCGATAGACTTAAATAATAATGTAAGATTCTTATTTGAAGTAAATGCCAAAGCTCCGACAAAAGAATATTTCAAACTGATGTCAGGTAGAGCAGATTCCCTATTCGACATTTTTAAAAAAGTATCCGTCCGAATGCTTAACATACAAAGCGAATTTAATTTAGATTATAACACTGAGAGGTTCGATTCAATATACTATACCGCCAAAAATAAAAAAATAAAAATAGAGTACGATTCATTATCTAAACAATATCAGAATTTACGGATTGCATTAAGTGATCTAAATAGTAGATTAAACAACTTAATCTCCTACAAAAGTCAGACAAAATCTATTTTAAACCTAATTAACCGCATTATAACACTCGAGAGAAATATGGGAAGTGATGATACCGAAATCCAAATGGTAAATTCCCTAAAAGAAAGAATTGAAAATTCCATTGAAAATAGCTATTACAACCTACCAGATGAATCCGTAAATTCAGAATCAGGAAACCGTATTAATACCCAAAACCCCACACTAGTTGAGTACTATCAGCAAACAGCTCAATTACTAAAGTATATTTTTTCACAATTTGAAAACAAATACATTGATTTACAAAACACTCTACTCGCCAAAGAGTGCAAAAGCTTTAGCAAAGAAGATACAATACGAATAAATAAAGACATTAGAAATTTCTACGTAGCTAAGCAGGCATTTAGCGATCTAAAAGATCAGTATATATTATCTCCATTTCAAAATGACTATCTCGAACAATATTTATTAGTTAATGGCCAGTATTCGGAATACCTGACCAAAAAACTAAGTGGCATCCAGAAAATAGAAATCATGGATTCAATCTACCTCACACCTACCACTACAAACATGAAGAACTTCGATTATATAACAATTCAATTGGAGAAGAAAAACAAATTAACCGATCAACCGGAAAATTACGAGTATAACATTTTCATCAAAGGCGGAATAAAAATAGATTTCAGTGCTGGTATATTTGGCACTTTTCTGAAAAACGATCAATTCTTTACGATAGACTCACTTGATGACCAACAAAATAACACAAACTATAAAATGATCAAAAGAGTCAATAATGGAAAAGCAAATATCGGATTTGGCGCCATGATGAATATTAATTACAGATCTGGAGCATCCTGGCTTACCCCTGGAATTAGTTTCGGTTTAATAACTTCCACTCAACCCAGCCTTCAGTTTATTGGGAGTTTGACACTAGGAATTGGAAAATCTGAAAGGATATTATTTCATGGGGGATATGCACTAGGATTTGTAAAAAGATTAGATAATCTCCAAACCGATGAATACATGCCGGCAATACGGATAGGAGATGGGGTACGTACAGTAGATCAATTTATGGCAAGACCATTTATAGGATTGACTTATAACCTAACAAAACAAAGTGTGTTCAAAGTAACGTCATTTACCACAGCGTCAGAAAATACCAGCAAATAAACTGTATGGAGAATAAAAATCAACTGAACAAATATGAACTCAATTTTCGGGTTTAAAAATTTTTGTGTAGATGCCTTCCCCTATTGTTTGATACCCTGCAGGGAGGGGAAGGGAGCTTGGCTAGGCAGCAGCCCCTTCTCCTGTTTTGGAGTCTGTCAAGACAAGGAGCTGCAATAGACCCAATAACACATGAAATGAAATTCTACAGCCTCCTATTTAATTACCTTATATGATAATATAAAAAATCTACTTAATAACGACGGTATATATTTAGCTTTCTGTTAAGAGATCCTTTTTTTTGAATCGTCTTTACTTATTGCATAACTAGCCAAGAAACCTTTAGGTGTAACTTGAATGGTTTTTCTTCTATTATCAGTTTCGTCAATAGTACTTGTAAGCAATGCAACTCTTTCCAATTCCAGAACATGAGGCCTAAGAGCCGCAAAACTATTAAACTTAAATTTTTCAAAGTCACTAGGCGAAAAGATTCCTCCATATTCAATAATATCTTGAAAAAATTTCAATGCCCTTTGTCCTAATTTGCCCTCAATTGATGTCATGATTGTATTAGCTTCATTTTGCAACCAACTGAAGAACAATTTGGTTTTCTCTTCTTTTATTTCCGGCTTTACTCCAGCATCAACAACATATAGACAATATTGATCACAATAATGAATTGTATTACGAAGGTTTTCGTTAAATACTTCATATAGAAAATCAAATTCATTACCTGACATAGGTAGATAGGCCGGAATTGCTTGATTTGCTGAGTAATATTGAACTCTTCTTTCAAACAGGTCTTTTACATGTTTTCTCTCAACCGAAAATACTTCAACAGGTTTGTGAAGATATCCTTCAAGCCGAGGTGTTGACGCAACGCTTTTAACAATACCTAATGACCCACATAATATCCATCTAATACCATTTAAATTAAAAATCTCATCACGAAGCCGTTCCAATTGTCGCCTTGCTTGCTCGGAAGTCTCAAGCAACTCAAGGTTGTCTATTATACAAACAACCGCGCCACTTCCCTGAGTAGGAAATATTTGCTCCAGCCAAGCCTTAATTTCATTCTTGAAACCTTCGATACCAAATTTCGACTGCCAAAATGATATATCAGTAGAATTTAGTACCATCTCAAAACTTGCAGAACTACTTGGCAACGTGTAACCTAAATCTTTCAATTCATCTGCTCGCTTTAGCAAAGTCTGTGCTACCTCTAGATACAAAGCATTTAAAAAATCTTCTATATTGCTTTCTGCCAGAATTTGAAAAATCTTATTACATGGAATAAAGAGGGTATTCGTTTCTTTCCTATAAAGCATTTGAAGAGAAGTAAATAATGCAACATTAACCAAACTGGTTTTTCCTACTCCGTTTAGGCCCTCAACCGTAACTGAAGAAGGTGGATTATAAAGCCTTCTAAGAATTTGCGCTATTTCATTGTCTCTACCAACAAGTAATGAAGCCCCATTCTGGTCGGATTGTAGAGCAGCAGTGTTAAATGGACTTTCGCGAAAGCCCCAATCTTGATATATATTCATGAACTTAAATACTACTTACATGAATTGAGAGTGTCGTTAGACTCATTTCAAACTCTTAAAAACCTGATTATAAGGCAATATATTATTTTTCATCGATTTGACGAAACAGCGCTAAACTTAGTCTAACTATAGGGAATCTTACGAACGATAACCTAGTTAATCTTTGTTCTCTCAAATTCTGATTATTATCTTATATTTTGATAATTTAGTAGTAACATATACATATGAGCGACATACTATCCCATAACGAAACAGAACAGGATATTTATTTGCGCTACAAAAGGAAGAGGCGACTAAAATATAAGACAAATACAATATATCTTGTTCTGGGGCTTACAATTATTGGTTACTTCATTAATTGGGTTTGTGATCGCCCGTCTGTTTTTCTTCGTTATCCAACACTGGCGCTAGAGAAACTGGCAACGCTTGGTGCCGTAGGTGACGCCAACGGAGGTTTAATGGGTCCACCTATTGCAATTGCAAGCGCGATATTGACATTTTTAGCATTTTTTATCCAATACTTAGCTAATTGGGAACAAAAACATCAGTTTAATTTAAGCCTTGACTTACAACGAAGGCAATACAAAGAAGATAAGTATAATAAGTTCTTAGAGGATGAAAAACAACAAAAAGAAGCACATCGCGAACGGATTGAAAGTCGTTTCTTTGAATTAATAAAGCTTCATAAAGAAAACGTCAATGAGATCTACCTTTCAAATGATTTGTCGGGTAGGAGGTGTTTTAATTCTATGTTTTATGAGTTCAAGTCCGTTTTCGATATAATCATTGAGGTTAAAAAGAACATGGAAAAGCAGATGGGAATTAAATTAAAAAATGTTGATGCAACTTCCATGGCTTATAACATTTTCTTTTTTGGAATTGGCTATAATTCTGAGAAACTTTATGAATCATCTTTCAACGATGATGAATTGAAAATTTTCAATAAAAAAAATATTGATCCAAACTCCTTTCAATTCGAATGTGTGAAAGAGAAACTGGAGACATACAAAAACGAAGTTCAATCATTACTTGAAAAAACGAATTCATTAAATAAGAAAAGGTCGAACTGGCCAATTCATTTTCGATACAAACCTTATGATGGTCATGCAAATTGGCTAGGGCACTATTATAGGCATCTTTTTCAAACAGCTCGATACATTCTTATGGATAAAATTCTGGATCTTCAAGAAAAACGTCAATATTTAAGAACACTTCGTGCCCAATTATCCAACTTTGAACAGTTACTTCTCTTTTATAACGCATATAGTTGGTTCCAAGAAGAGTGGGACCAGTTGTTCACTACATATCGTTTTATAAAAAACATTCCACTTGAATTGGCTGATGTAGGCATTCATCCTAATATTTTTTATGAAAAAGAAATGATTAGTCTTTACCTTAAAAATGGTAAGCAAATGTTATTTGAGGGACAAGGGGATATTTCTAAGCTTGTTCATCAAAGGAATTACGTTATCATTCCGCTAAAGCCGTTAATGAAACCTGAACAGCTTTCAGCAAATCTTAAAAACATTAGTACTTTAAAAATTCTTGGAGAATAAATTCTTAATTAGGAAGCATGTTAACAGATAGATATGAAGATTAATAAATTTATAGATTTATTGAACAAAGCGAAGAGTTTCTCTATTTTAAAAGATGTTCAGAAACAACTTTAGACAAAGTTGAAATAGAAGGGCAAAAATTATTCAGAGAAAAATTTACTGATGAAGAAAATAAGTATCTAAAATCACATGGAGAGAATAAGAAAATAAAACGGCCCGATATTCTTTTATTTCCTGAGGAAGGGAAATGCATAATCATTGAATTAAAAAGTCCTGAAGTAAATGCATCTGAGCATTTGAGCAAATAGACATGTATGCTAGCCTATTTTAAATTATTGCCACGATAATTTAAAAATTAATACATTCTACGGCTATTTAGTTGGCCAAGCTATTGAAGATAGAGATGTATTAGGCCGTGTAGGTACTTTTGAAGTTGCTCCTCATTTTGGATATTTATTCCGGCCGTCTCAAAAAGTCAGAGGATTTGATGGGATGTCTGACGGTTCAATATATACCGAAGTCATACGATATAGAACACTTCTCGACAGGGTTCGCCTGAGAAATAAAATATTTATTGAAAAACTTAATGAAATAACAAAATAATTTATCACGATAATTCAATAATTAATGTCAATTTATAATATCTTAAACGGCAACCTCCAGACAAAAGTCTCATTTTTAACATTTTAGACACGCAAAATGCTAATATATATTGCATTTGCTGTAAAGTATTAACAACATCGATAACCTTAAAAACGAATCTTCAGCCAAAATATATTTATTTTTTTAATACTATTCAGTGAATTATGATTGAAAATTCTATAAATTTAAATATTGGGAATTGAATTAGTTGTTTTTTAACTAACTTGCTAAGTTAATCTACACATTTTATATGTATAACTCTTTGCGAGCTCTACCGAAAATATTGATTAGTCCGTTGGGGAGCTTCCGGTTGCCAAATCGGCGGACGTTGGCTTGGCGCAAGCTTAGCATACAATAAGAAATGTCAGTATAGTAATCGGTGATTCGGCTGGCTATACTTGTTATACTTTTATGGCTATATTCATATACAAAGAATACAAGGTAGAGCCGCAAAGATTTATTTATTATTTAATGAAAATTTCAACAAAAGAAAGAGACCATATCAAAGATTCTTTTCAGAAGCTTGAAAATAGAATGGATTTACTTGATTTATTAAATTATGTCAAGCGTATTTATCTCTCCGATAAATATGTGCCTTTTGAAATCAAGCAATTAACTTATTATAGTAATCCACGAAAAGCACTTAGATACAAAACATTCAAAATTGCGAAGAAAAACGGTGGGCAGAGGATTATAGCCGCTCCTGTCAAAGGGTTAAAACTAATCCAACGTTGTCTAAACATCATATTTCAAATAGTTTATACTCCACATAAATCTGCCACAGGGTTTGTAGCCGGACGATCAATATATGAAAATGCTCTTAGACATGTTAATAGTAATTTTATTCTGAACATAGATTTAAAAGATTTTTTTCTAAGTATAGATCAAGCACGGGTATGGAAAAGAATTCAACTTCCTCCATTTAATTTAGGTACATCAGAAAATCGTTTAAAACTGGCTAATATTATAGCCGCCTTATGTTGTACAAATTTGTTAGTAAGGAGAAAAAATGAACGTGACGAATGGGAAGAAAAAAAACAAAATGTTTTACCCCAGGGTGCCCCAACATCTCCACTGATTAGTAATGCTATATGTGAGAAATTAGATATCAAGCTAACAGCATTATCGAAAAGGTTTGGATTAAAATATTCCAGATATGCTGATGACATTACATTTTCTTCAATGCACTTTGTGTATAATGAGAAATCAGGATTTCTTGAAGAATTATATAGAATCATTATTGAGCAAGGTTTTACTATTAACGATAAAAAATTTAGGATACAAACAATTGGTCACCGTCAAGAAGTAACAGGATTGATTGTCAGTCATAAAGTGAATGTTAAAAGAGAATACATTAAAAATTTAAGACAGATACTTTATTATTGGGAAACCTATGGATTGGAGAAGGCTAATAATATTTTCAAAGAAAATTATGCAAATGAAAAGGGGCATATAAAGAATTTAGAAAACCAAATGCAAAGTATTATTGAGGGAAAGCTAAATTTTTTAAGTGCAATCCGTGGAAAGGATGATAATTGCTATAATAAGCTAAAGACACGATTTAACAAGTTGATACAAGAACTTGAAGGCGAAAATTTATCTGGCTATCTTGATAAAGATAGTGAGAAGTATAGAAATAAATCTTTTAATGCTCCTATAATTCATAGTCCTCAAAGCTTGGTAAAACTGCTGTCCAAATTTTCAGAAAACAACTCTGCACTCAAATATGCTACTCACAGTTGGGAGTCTGGTGTTATGGATGGTCAATTTACCAGTTATAAAAATTTCAAAGAAAAATTAAATATAGAGTTCAAGGAAATAAGTTCAGATTTACGAACACTGAACTATAAACTCTGGTCAAAAATATACTCATTCCTTTTATTGGAAAATCAAAATGGACAATATTCCAGAAAAGGACAATTAACACCATATTCCTGGGGAACACATGGCTTGAATATTGGCTGGTCATCGGTCGAATTAGAAAAGTGGTGTGAAAAAAATCCAGGAAGAGATCCTTATGATTATCCATTGCATGAAAAAAGAATATTCGACAGAACACAGCTGAGTCAGTTCTCTCAAGTTGTTGATATTTTTAAAAACGAAATCGAAATTAGGACAGAGGGAAATAAGTTAGAAAGGATATTTATTGATCTAAGAAAAAAACACCTGGGAGGCGACTTTGTAACTCCTAATTATATCGGACTAAAGCAACTATCATTTTATACCGATGTTGACCTATTAACAAAAGGATTAAACAAAATTTTCCGCGAAATAGGAAAAAGGACTAATTTTCCTAACGTTACCATATCTGCAGAAAATAAAATTAATCTTGGGTTAGTTGAAATCAGTATCCTTCAACATAAATCGTATAATCTTCAGTTAACATCTGATGAAATGATATCATCAATACAAAGTGGAGATTTTGGAGATATTGCGGGATGGTTTAATAATATTTGTGATTGGTCTGTTGAATCAAGATTTAAAGATGGAAATTTTAGAATTAATTTTCTAACTTCTAACAAAAAAGATCCTGCCAAGAAAGGAACTGACAATGTACAAGGTTTTACACATATTTTAAGATTTTACAAACGGTAATGTATGAAAGCTGTATTAATAGAAGATAGACCAGTAAGGCAGAAACAATATCTTGATAAAAACAATGTACTGAGCTTTGAGAAATACAAAGCTAATCTTTATTGTATGGAGCCTGAAGAATTTACAGCATTGAAAAATGACCTTGACAATGACGATTTTTCAAAGCTAAACGATTATGATTTAATTATGTTACATGCATCTGCCTTTTCTCATAATCAGCTAGATAAAATAAAAATTCTTTGCGGAAAGTCTCAAAAGAAGAAAAGTCTTGTATTGTTTTCAGGTGGAATTAGTTCGTCGTTTTATGATGCAGAATCATTCCCCTTTTTAAATATTAATTCCAAAGATTTTTATAGTGTCAATTTGACTTCTTTTTTAGCAAATATAAAGAACAATAATAAGGTCAACTTGTTACTTCTACAATTTGGGGACAAATGGGAAGCAAGTAGATTGATGTCGATAAGAGAAAGGATTGGAGTAGAATTAAACACTCTCTTAAATGAAGAAACACCACTATATAAAGAGGATCTGGAGAGCTGGGTGATGGATAACGAAATTTTAAATGGGTATTTTTTAAACTACAAAAGAGATTCTACCACAGCAGTGTATGAAAGTGCGGAAGCGGAAACTATTCTTCGTGAAATTATAGAATACCTTACTAAATCCATCCAAAAATTCATTCATAACTAATTTCAACCATTATGGTAAAGACTGAAATCTTAAATAACATAATTAGATTATGAGTAGGCCTGTATTGATACATTCCAACAATTCTTCGTTGTTAAGTTTGTTTAGTGAAACTATTCATTTTCAACCTTCTAAAAATTCAAATCTTGATATTGATTCGCAATTAACAGCAACTGTTGAAGATTTGATAAGGAGTAATCCAACTATCATTTTTATTAAGATTTCTCTTTCTTACAATTCATTGGAATTACTTGGAATTAGATTAGCATATCACATCAGATTATCTGGGAATAATTTAATAGAAAAATTACCCATTGTATTCATTGGAGAAGAATCCCTGGATGAATTACTCATTCTCTCAGAGTTATCTGATATTTTTTCGACAAGAGGGATCTACTTAATAAAAGAGAACACAAAGTTTGTAAAACAGATATTTGATTCTACTCATCTTTACCCAGGAATAAAGGAAATTAAGCAATTTATAGAAAGAATCAATGTTTCTCCCCCTGCAAACTATTCAACTCATCACTCAATTACAAACGAATGGGGAATTTTTAGACTATCTCAACTATTCAAATTAGATGATGAGATAAGAAATAATATCGACAAGGCATTAGAAAAGTGTTCAGCCTTACATTCGCTATATTTTAAATTTTTAAGGGCCAAAAGCGGTACACATCAAAAATTTAATAAAGGTAACCAGAAAGAACCTTCTATTCTAGGAATTGAAGGTAAACATATTGTACTTATTGACGATGAACTTGACAAAGGATGGTTTAAGCTGTTGAATACCATATTTACTAAGTCAGGAGCTACTTTTTCAGCATTCAGAGATTTTAGCAAATCATCAAGTAAGGATGATCTTTTAGAAAGCATTCAGTCCTACTTACAAGAACCAATTATTTCGAGTGCTGACTTATTCATTTTTGATTTGAGATTATGTGATGAAGATTTTAACGAAAGAAGCTATTCAAAGCTATCTGCAATATTATTAACTAAATTTATCTTAAGACAAAATCCAGGTAATCAGATTATGATTTTCACAGCTTCAAATAAAATCTGGAATTATAAAGAAGCTATTATTGAATCTGGAGCAATGGGATATGCGGTAAAAGAATCACCAGAATTAAACTATAGTAGGCAAGAATCATCTTCATTATATACGGATTTTTGTCATACCGTCGCGAAAGGTTGTAAAAGATCACATTTGAAGAAATTACACTTGTTAAATGAGATGATTAAACAATCTGCGTATTGGAAAAATCAGATTCATCAAGAATTTTACGATAAGATGGCATCAACCAACGGCTGGCTTGACCAATACTTTAATCTACTAAAATTAGATACTGATAAAGTGCTAAACCAGTGTCTGCTGATACTCTTTCAAATTTTTGAAAATTATAAAGATATATGGAGTACAGATATGAAATCGGGTGTGGGAATAACTCTACGTGACAAAAGTTTTAAGAAAATTTTCACTGAAGTGACGATGCCTTCCACAAGTTCTAATGATCAAAAACAAGCTCATTCATTTATAATTCCTGAATTGGGCAATTATTCCTTCCAAAGAAAAAGCGACGAATCAAATAGGATACTTATTGGGGTTGATTTCGTATCAAAAGAAATACTCATTTCTAGTCACTTCAGTGGCCTTGATAATCGTTTTAATCTTACTGCCGCCGCACTAATGCACTATAATCACAATTTTGAGTTGGAAAAAATAAGAAAATTTATCGAATTAAGATTTTTAAGGAGTAACTTATCAGCTCATGATACTGGAAAAATTGATACTTCCAAAAGAAAAGTAGAAATAGATGACATTCATTTCTTGGTTGGTCTAATCCATGAAATGGGACAATAGAGGAAGGTGGTCTTTTAAAATTAAATAATTCTATAAAATTGAATTTCGCATCCTTAATTTTTATTGACAATACTTATCACGTTATCTGTAGATATAAAATGGAGCAATGCATTTGCTTAAACTTAGAGAGGTCGTTGGGGACTTTCAAATAAATTCCAGTTTTATTTCGAATTCGAGTAAACCTTTAAAAGTTAATTTATTAACAATGCTTAATGTAAATATGATATATCACCTTTATTAAATTCTACCTAAATGAAATCTGCAAATAATAATCCCTTAGGTAATATGTTGAATCCAGGGATTTCTGATAGTGATATAGAAAAAGCGATTAGTAGATCTGGTTATCCTTTACAAACAATTATTGCAAATAAATTACGAGGAAACTTTTTCTGCCAAGAAGAATGGAGCTATTTAGATAGAAATACTAAAGAAATCAGAAGCTTGGACATAATGGCTACCTGTAGGTTATTTGATATTACTGAAAGACAGCCCAGGGTGCGCCCCACGTTAAACTTATTAATTGAATGTAAGCAATCAGAACTCCCGTATGTTTTCTTCCTCTCCCCAGAATCAATAATTACTAATAGTTACCCTAACATATCAGGATTATTTCATAAGTCAATTAAAATATTCACAGATGATTCTCCTAGTACATGGACAATGCCAATATTACATGCCTTGGAACTATCGGAAGATAATTTTTTAATTAATTCAGCTCCAAGTTCGATGACTTTTTCAAAGTGTGTGAGAGCTGGTAAAGAGATCGTACTTTCTGGGAATGAGTCATACCAAAGCTTGGTTCAGCCCCTAATCTCATCATTATTACATTTTGACCAAACTGAGAGGCCGCCTGAAAGCGCTGTTTATTTCGATGCTCATCTTCCATTCGCTATTGGTGTTTTAGATGCTCCTATGATCGGGGTAACTGTCCATGATAATTCACAAGAAACAATTTTTTTACCTTGGATTAGGGTATTTCGACATGAATCATATGAACACAAAAACTCATTTGAAAGGAGCAAAACATATGCTATGGATTTAGTACATAAAGACTTTTTTGAAACCTTTATCGAGAAACACCTTCTTCCATTTGCCTCTAAATATGCCGATTTAATTATTAAACATGATAACGAGCTAGCAGAAGGAAGGGGGTTTGCTAAGGGACTTGAGGAAAATAGTTGGGATAATATTGAGAAAAGATTAGAAATTTATTCTAAGAAAAAGCGATATTCAGGCAAATTCAAAAAATGTACATAAATACTATAGATTAACCACAATTTTCAATTTTTAAATATCATTATAGTAGTAATTATGCATCTTAAATAGATGTTTTCGTGCAAGGAAATTAACAGATACGGAAAACACGAAAGTCATTTTTCGCTGACCAACCTTTCTGAGAAGAAACGGGATTCGAACTTTAAGTATCTATGGAATGAATTTGTCCTTATATTTGCTTCGACAGGTAGAAGTAGTTAGAAAGTGCCAAAAGCCAATCTTTCTCATCGTTTTTAAACCTTTGACAAGCATTCGACAAGCATTCTCCGCAACTAATTGATATTCAGCGCCACGAACGTTCCAGTTCTGGGCACTAAATGGCTCTGTAATCAATTGATTTACAGGGCCATTTTTAATTTATGCTTGTCAATAATTCACAGGTTTTAACGCATTCTATCACTATTATTGACAAGCAGCATAACAAGCAGAAGTTGTCCTACTCCTGACAAAATCAATCCTTTAATTTCTTTCCTATTACCATTTTATAATTGATTTTATTACTACCCTTTCAGCAACTCTATTTTTTGCTTAGCCAGTGTTAATATTGAATCAACATCCATACTATCTCTTAGAAAAATTGTATTATCAGAACCATACCTCTCCAATTTCATATACCAAACTGCCTTTCCTTTATCAATATAGTATCCAATTTGAAAACCATCCTCCGTAACAAACTTATGTTCTAAATAGTCTGAATTATTATTTATATCAACATTAACATCTGCCTTCAAAATTTGAATTGCCTTTATTACCTCAATTAAATCTGAATAAGCAATTGAAGCAGTTGTGTTGCTATACTGTCCGGATTTTTCAATCTGATAAAAATATTCTGATAGTTTTCCGTCACTTATTTTGCAGATTCTTGTTTTACAACTACCTGCATACATCAATTTTAAATCGTCAAGATTATAATCCATCAACTTATAAACAACTCCGGTCTTCGAAGAAAAAGCGTCAAGCTTAGTCGTAGGGGTAACCTTTTCAGCCTTTTTATCTTGAGAATAAACTTCTACCAATAGAGATAATAAAATAATAGTAAAAAATAGCCTTGTCATATTGTATAAATTTTAAAAAATAAATTCTTCACTAGCTAAAAATGAATCCAACATTTCTTCATCCTGTAATCAAAAATAACTATCTAATTGATAAAAATGAGAAATAACGCTAGGGGAAAAATCCGGTTTTTTTAATGCAACTCCAGCTACCACATAGATAGACGTTCGGGTCGGTTTTAATGCAGGTGAAAAGCAGGAAATCTTTGGGGATCTGCATGCAGGAGATACTTTGATAATGAAGCCTACAGAGGAATTAAAAACTGGCACTGTTGTACAGGTGAAAATTTAACCTGATTTGAAGAATTCAGGTTATAATCTCTTAATAAATACTTATAAATGAATTTGTATGCAAGCTATAACAATCATTGCAATTATCGCTTCCGTTTCTTTGCTGTCTTCCTGCAGTAATCAGCGTGGGGAAAATTTCTGATACGCTTGCAAAACCAACCTGTTACGATATCATGTAAACCGGGAAATAGCAAGCTGGATAATGCGAAGATCGAGCAGATAACGGGTATGAAAGGTGTTTTTAAAAATGGAGAATATAACTCACTTGTTTTGAAAAGCGGTTTTTAAGTGCAGTGGGAGAGATATAAATAAACTGAAAGATTGAGATCATTAAACCCAGGTTTGGTATACTTAGCTTCATGACCGTACGCCAATGGTATCGTGCACCTTTTTATTTTATTTCCTGAAATAATAATCTGCCAGCGCATTCAAGATAGCCTGTGGATCCGTCTCATCAGTATTCGTAAGAATAATAATCGAAAGCCCATCATTCACATAACGCACAAACCCGGAAATAAACCCGGTATTAGCTCCATTATGCCCTACCCATTTATGTCCTTTATATTCATTTATCCTCCATCCAAAACCATAGTAATCTTTTCCATCAGACTTGTCAGAAGTTCTAACATACGGTTGCCATAACTTCTCCCAATTTTCTTTCTTAAGAATAATTTGCTCTTCCCTAATCACCTTCTCCCACTTAATCATATCTGAACTTGTAGAAAGAAACCCACCGCTTGGACGTATAGCATACATCGGCGTAGCATTCACAAGCGTATCATGCTTGTGCATATACCCCACAGCACGGTTAGGAATAATCAAACTAAAATCAGTCACATAACTATCCTTCATCCCAGCCGGTACAAACAACTGATCATGTATATAATCCGACCATGGCATCCCGCTTACTTGTCTTATAATATCAGCCAGCATGAAATAACCTAAATTACAATACTCATATTTTTCCCCCGTTTTAAAACGCAGCGGTAAATTGTAAGCAGACCTGATAACATCTATATCGGGTTGTATTATGAAATTATTATACGCAGGCCCCTCTCTTTGCAACCCTGATGTGTGGTTTAGCAGATTTTTTATTGTAATTGGCCGCCATGTTTCAGGAGCATCAGGGAAATACTTATGTACCGGATCCTCAATATTAAGTTTACCATCCTGCATTAATTTCATAATAGCAGTTGCAAAAAACTGTTTACTCACAGACCCTAGTCTGATGACAGTCTCAGAAGTCACAGGTACGTTTAATTCCACATTGGCTAATCCATAACCTTTGTTCACGACAGGTTGTCCATTTTTAATGACAGCCAGTGAGAGGCCAACAATTTTTTGCTTATCCATCATTTGTTTAACGATGATATCAGTACTGTCTATTTGTGCAAAAGACACTGATGGCAGCAAGAGCAAAAGCAGGAATTTTATCATGTTGACATATTATCGACATAAATTAAGACATTCCCATAAATATTAATAGCAGAATAAAGAAAAAATCTCACACCTAAGGTGATGGATATTTAATTTTAGTAGTTCTTCTCAATCCTTATGAAAGATCACGGCCGCCAATCTGATATTTATCAGCGAATAATGCTTACTTTTTGTTATTTAAAATACCCCCATCATGATTCTGTACTTTCACGATTTGGCCGCATGAATGTGAATCCTACTTGATGCTATTGTAAAACCGCACCAGTTACACTTACTTCTGATATAGCCGATTTAAGGTTATGAACAAAACTTATTCTTATATATCGACCTTCGGCATTGATATTTTTCAAGCTCTTTGTTTTCTCCTTTTGCAAGTTATCGGATAAGTCTGATATTAATTTCCATGTTTTCTGGTCATCACTGATTTCAATCTTGTATTGATAGACCTCCTCAGCAGGAAATGTAATCATTAAATCTTTTAAGGCTAGCTTTTTCTCTGTATCTAACGTCCATTTCGGATAGGCATCGCTATCATTGGGCTGCCACCATGTATCAGAATCACCATCAGCAGCGTAGCCTGGTAGATGATTTTGACTAAAACTACTGGCGAAGGTCGGATTATTACGTCCGAATACCTGCAATTCTATTTTTTGGTTTTCTTTGGCAAAACGTATATAAGGACGATCTCTGACCTTAAGTTCAGGCCGATATGGACGCTCGCCTTTAAAATCAATAATTAATTCTGCGGCAGGCAGTCCGGGAGAAGTTGCGCGAATTACGGATTTTCCCGCAAATTGGGAACGAAGTTCTATCGCTGCCTGGCCGTCCATGATTCTGATATCGCTCTTTTCACTAAAATTAATGGAAGTACCTGTAGGAAATTCGCCAGGACCGGAAACCACTTCGAACTTTACATCAGGACTGTTGCTTAATGGCTTCCCATCTTTATCCATCACTGTCACCAGCACGCGAACATCGTCCGTGCCGTCTGTTCCAACGTCTCGTTTATCTGCTTCCAGGCGCAAAGCTGCAGGCTTACCTGTTTTGGGCCACTCAGGAGGGGGGATACCTCTGTAATGATTGCGATACCAATACCATGCACGTTTGGGAATACGGAAATAATCAATAATGCCAAGCTTTGCCATGCCTGCACCGGCAATAGAACCGTGGTCAAAAGCACACCAAAGCGATTGACCGCTTCTCCAGGGATGTACAGGTTCTCCATTATCTTTGGAAAGGTCCCCCCAGCCGGGCTCGTACTTGCCAGGCCGTTCCGAAAAGGTTCCACCATATTCGGAAACCATATTTGGTATGCCTGGATCTTGAAAAATCGCGATCGCACTGCCATCACCATTGTAACCTGCCACATCTCCAATCTTATCAATTCTGTTACTGTCAATAGGACGTTGTGCGCCGCCTACGGCAGCAACCCTGGTAGGGTCAATTTCATGTGAAATTTTGATTAACTTACTTAAAAGCCCTCTCATGGCAGCAACGGTATGGGGGGCAGTAAAAAATGGCTCATTGGAGACACTCCAAATAGCAATCGAAGGGTGATTGCGGTGCATCTTTACCATTTCCTGGAATTGTTGCTTTACGCTAGCTTCGAAAGCTGCTGTGTCCTTACTGTCTAAGGGATATGCACTGCCGTTCCAATAGCCATCAGGTACATTGTCACTACCACCAATTCCCCAAAAAGGATTTTCTGACCAAAAAATAATACCTAACCGATCGCAAGCGTCGACAAACGCAGGGTCGTGCGGATAATGTGATCCGCGAATAAAATTAAAACCTGCATCTTTAACCATTTTTACATCGCGGAAGAAACCTGCATTGGTCACCGCATCACCCCAGCCAGCATGGTCTTGATGAACATTGGCTCCCCGCAGGTACAGATGTTCCCCATTTAGAAAAAAGCCCTTATCCGCAGTCCACCGGAATGTCCGGACACCAAAAACGGTTTTGTATTGATCTATTATTTTGTTGGCAATAGATATTGAAGTAACTGCAGTATAGAGGTACGGGTGATCAGGATGCCATAAAAGCGGCTTTACAATTGTTCCAACGTCTTGGGTAATCGTTTTTACCGATTGCGCCCCAATCAGTTCAGATGAGGTATAACTGGCTACTACCTTGCCATTGCTGTTTACCAGATCAGTCCGTATTTGAATATTTTGATCATGTTTTGTTTCATTTTTGACATCCGTTTTAACCAAAACCTTTGCACGTTCCTTGGTAACAACGGGAGTTTGCACAAAAGTACCATAGAGATCAACATGGATAGGATTAGTGACGACCAGACGAACATCCCTGTAAATACCTCCTGAAAAAACATGCTCTCCTGCTCTGGGGGCAAGCTGAGGATTCCAAAGATTATTGACCCTCACGGAGACAATATTATCTCCGGGTCTCAATGCTTTAGTTACATCTATCGAAAACCCGGTGTAACCACCCTTATGTTCTCCCACAAAATTGCCATTAACAAATATCTCGGCTTGTTGAAATACTCCTTCAAACTCTAATGAAACAATTTTATACTGAAAGCCTTTAGGTGCTAAAAAATGTTTCCGATACCAGCCATATCCAACATAAAACTCCGGAGACATAAAATAGGGCGTGCTGAAAGAGTGCGGTAAGCTGGTCAGTTCCCACAGCCTGTCATCAAACACAGCATTTTCCGCTCCTTTAGAGTCACCTATTTTAAATTTCCAGTTTGCATTGAAGTTCTTTGATAATCGGCTTTCTTGCCCGTTGTCCGCCAGGCTATTTTTATTTACCTGTCCCCAAACCGGATCTATGGATGAACTTAGAAAAAAGATTACAAGTAAGTATTCAATTGGTGGAAAAAAAACAGATTTATAGTTTTTCATAATTACAGTTAAGTCTATAATTAGTTAGTACAGTGTGAATTTTTATACGAATCGCCGCAAACAATGGAACAAGATAGGAAGGTATATCTGTAAAAATTTCTATTTAAAAAGACTTTTTTTTATAAAAATCCGACTATCGCGACACATACGACCGATTTAAATAGCTTTTTTATGGCTTCGTTTTGGAGCCGGAACGGGCTTAAATCATATTTAACTGATTTTTTCCAGGATACATTGTTCATAAAACGAAACTAAATCCAATGTGAGTTTGCTACATTTGACTGGACAGAAAGTTAAGATAATAGTATAGGTGCAGGACTTTCCTGGTCTTCGTTATAAAGTTGCTTTGTGTATCAAACGTGACGTTGGGAAATACAAGCCACTAAAGAAATCGTAATTTGAAACCAGACACTATTTGTGAGAGGATGAGCGTAAATTACAGCAGGATTCGGCCATTTGTTGAAGATATATTGGATAATTATCCTGTCAGCCCTCGGCAGTTAGGCCAATTTACCAGGCTCTAGTAGAGCTTGGGAGGTTTCCCTTTATTCTCAACAACATGGCGGACAAATCCTTCCCATTTGCCAATAATTTGGTGCCATTCATCACCCTTCAAATATGAATCAAAAGGTTGATCTAAATCAACCTCCGGCATATAAATTCCTGTTACTCCTTTCTCTAGCAATCCTTCAGCAATAACGCCCTTTTCTCTAAAAATTAGTATCGGCAGGCCGATCTGGAAAGCCATTGCCGGCTCTATCTGGCAATATGGACTGGTTAGCCATTTATTATTTAACGAGTATTCAATTGCGCCAATATCGCTAGAGGGTTTTCCTTTGCCTTCAATGATGTGACTACGCCTCAGTGCAATTGTGATTAACCCGTTTGATTCAAGCATAAGTCTCCTAATTGCTGTCAATGGTTCTTGCATATCATAGTCAGTCACGCCCAGCGTTCTACCAACCAAACCGCGTGAGTCTAAATACATCTGAATTGCGTCAATGAATTTCGCTTGAACGCTGTTGAAGGGTTGGGGATAACTTAGAAAAACAGGTATCTTATATTTCATGACTGTGTGGTAATAACGTACTAGAGTGATAAATCGTCATCAATTTACGAAATTGATTTAAGTTCAGACGTGAAGTATTTTTATTTAATACATAGTATCTTTTTATATTGCAGCCCATTAAATATTTCATCAAATGAAAATCACCCTGTACCTTGCCCTTACCCTGGCAGCCTTCGGAATTTCCTGCAAGAAGCAATATTATCAATATAATAAAAGTCTGATCGATATACAGTCGGTAAAAGCTAATGAAAGTTGCCCCAATGGAGGATATGTTATCTTAAGTGGAAATGATGTCAATTTTAACGGTACGCTGGATTCCAATGAAGTGCAGAACCGGGAGTACATCTGTAATGGCTCTGATGCCAGCAGTGACAAAAAGACGATCTTATCTTTTGGTATCCCTCTCGGAACTGCTACGAGTAGTGCAGCTGGAACCATCTTAGGGGCTATCCCCCAATTTAATAAGCTTGATTATAGCAATGTAGATTCTATCACTGTTTATGCTTCATTGAATAAAGGTTACGCTACAGACCCAGTTGCTATAAATGCGACTGTTGAAGTCTATAATGTTACGGATAATACCGTTATTGCTGGCAGTGCTGTTGGGAGCCTGTTAACGGCTACTCCGGCTTTAGTGGAATCACGGAGTTTTTACAGTTCATTACCTGAAAAGAATGTTAACCTGGCTATTAGATATAAATCACCTGTAGATGGATATAGTGCTGTAATCAACTATGCTTATCTGATTGTTTATAAACATTAATTTTATCAGGATAGACCTGGTACTTTTTAGGTACCAGGTCTATCCTGATAAATTGTAAGTTTGCCAGGTGTTAACTTCTCCATCTTTCACGGAATCGTAACGCCCGATCTACTTCCTCTTCTTGAAATTTTGATTCAGAAGCACCTTTTGTCGCAACTTAACTGCAAGAATAAGGAATAATCCCATTTGTAAAAATTCACTTTCCCAGTTTAAAAATGTGGACTGTATAAAATGTCCTGAATGAAAATAACCTTCCAAAGCAACAGGCGATTTTCCATCATCTTCCTTTTCCTGATTATATTCCTTCCATCCACAAATCACCTGGCCAGCCCAAAAGAAACATGGCAGCAAACTCCAGGAATAGCTTTGAAAAGTTCCTGATTATAAACCTCTTATAAAAGACGTTGATGATGTCAATTACCAACTAATTTGTATTAGCCTGCGAGTAATCATAAATGCCCATATTTTTTAATAGCATTTTTCTCCCTGACAAGACGATCCTTATTCAATTGAATCCTATCTGCATCTGTCAGTGCAGACAGCTTTTCAATAATGTCAGCTGAAGGTAAATCAGCACAATAAATAGGAGACCCAGGATGTAGCTTCCATGATTCTTTGATAGTACCTGCGTCCACAGGATCAAAGCCCAGTTCATCCACCAATTGCATCACCAGCTTTTTTGAATGCGCATTATCCCCTGCAATCGGTAACCCAATACGGCCATTCCTCCCTTTAGGTAATCCCTTAGTCCGTAAACTTTCTGCCAGAATACTGTTAAAAACTTTAATAACCGGATGCTGTATTTGTTCTTCAACCCATTCACTATCTACTGTAAACTCAGAAAAACCTACTAGCCGTCCATCTCGTAAATCCGGATAATAATTGCATGTATCCACCACAATTTTATCTTTAAAAATTCCGGCAGGCAATGCTGGAATGCTCTTTTGAGGAATACTGAGAATAATCAGATCGCTCTGCCCGATCAATTCCTTCAAAGCAACAGGTGTTACCCCTGTTTCATCAGCAAATTCTTTTAAAGACTCCGGGCCACGTGAGTTGGTGAGCAATACTGGATAATTAAGTTCTCTACATTTTCTGGCAAGCGTTCCTCCGATATTACCGGATCCTATGATTCCAATTTTCATATAACTATTTGTAATTTTAAAAGTGCAAATTAGATTGTGTATTGTTCTGTAACAAGAACTGAGTTGAGAATCAGTTACTTACCTATGGGTTAGTTAGATTGAAAACAAGGCATTTATGAAGACAAAAAATTTACTTACAATCACAGATATAGCAAAGTGCTATAATAATTCTGAGATTTCTATACGCATCGTGCTTGAAAGAATAGGCGATAAGTGGTCTATGATAGTCCTGCTTTTATTAGATGAACATGGTACTATTCGCTTCCATGAGTTCGATAAAATTATCCACGGTATTTCTCAAAAAGTACTTTCAAATACCTTGAAGGCACTGGAAACAGATGGACTGATAGACAGAAAGGCATACCCGGTAGTTCCTCCGAAGGTAGAATACACACTTACTGACCTGGGTCGTGGACTAATACCTCCTGTCAAAACGTTGATAGACTGGGCATGCGAACATAGTGTTGATATAGTTGCGGCGAGGAAAAATCACAATCTTAATCAAGGCAAATTCTAAGAAATCGCACTACTGATTATCTTCGTTTAATAATTCTCTAAGTTTATTCTTACATCCGGGGAAAAAGGCATTTTAACTTCCATGTTGCCTGGAATCCTTTACGGCACCAGCATTTGTAATGCTCATTGAAAGCGGGGAGCGATGATTGAGTGTGGCAGAACGCTGGTAATGGTGAAGGGGTTTCAGTCATGGTGGTGGCACGCTGCGTTATCGGCTGTTATTACCGCTGTTTTTTACACACACACACACACACTACAGCGACCATTCTTCCAGCAATTATCTTCATGCAATTTAACTGCTACGGGGCTCATTTTATTAAAGCAAGCAAGGATAGATCTAAAATATAGCAGATTGCAAAACCTTGTCAACTAAAGCTTGATGTTTTGTTATTACTGACAGAAACACTTTTCAATATTTCTCCTTTCCATATTAAGTTCAAAATCTACGGAAACACCACTCTTATCGATCCAAAATACTACTTCACAATCACGTTCATCAGGATTGCTGGCTACACCTTCAATCGGAAAGCTTCATCTTACCCTGATGATGTGCCCCAATGTTTTTCCTCGTCCAGGCTGTTATTTCAACCAACAAAGGACACAGGCTTCTCCCAAAATCAGTGAGCGCATACTCTACCCGGGGAGGAAGCTCCTTGTACTCTTTCCTGCTGATCAAACCATCAGCTTCAAGCTCTCTCAATTGTTGAGTTAACACCTTTTTTGAAATAGCAGGTACCCTCGCCTGGATTTCACCAAAACGCCTGGTGTTTTTGGAAAGCACATATAAAATGATCAACTTCCACCGCCCGCCAAACAAAGCTATCGCTGCTGTAACAGGACAGTCAGCATGGTCTAATCTATTTTCCATTAGTCACTTTTAGGTTACCACTTTTTGTCTTGTTACTGACGAGCAAGCGTAACTATTCAAATCAATATTTGTTTCTTTACACAACAAAAGTAATTATTCTTAAAACAAAAAATATGATTTTAGTAACCGGTGCAACGGGGAATTTAGGTAAGGCCACCATTCATTCATTATTAAGCAGAGGCATAGCTCCAAGCGATATTACCGCATTGGTAAGAGATGAAGCCAGGTCGGCAGAATTAAAATCAAAAGGACTTCAAATAAAAGTTGGCGACTATCAGGATATGGAGTCTTTAAAAAGCGCCTTTCAGGGCGTGGACAAGCTGCTGCTTATATCTTCTTCATCAGATATACACCAACGGTTTGAGCAACACAGGAATGCGATCAATGCAGCCAGGGAAAAAGGTGTCGGCCATATTGTCTATACAAGCTTTGATATGAAAAATCTGCAACAAAGTATAATGGGTGAAGAGGTTCGATATCATGCCTACACAGCTGATTATCTAAAACAAATAGGTACTCCTTATACTTTAATGAACAATACCATGTACGCTGACATGATTCCTATTCTTTCAGGAAAGGATATATTAAATAAAGGCATTGCTATTCCTGCCGGAGACGGTAAAACACCCTTTCTGCCGATAACAGAAATGGCTGAAACTTTAGCCGTTGTACTGACTACGCCGGGCCACGAAAATAAGGAGTATGTCATCGCTGCAGAAACCGCGTTTTCATTCGCGGAGATTGCTGACATGCTATCAGACATTACCGGGAAAAAGATAACTTATCACCAACCGGAGGTCAACGCATATATTGCACGGCTTATACAGATCGGTGCTTCTGAAGAGGATGCAGCTTACATTGCAAGGTTCTGTGTGGCGATTGCCAAAGGAGAATTCGATACCAATAAAAGTGATGTGAGACGACTACTGGGCAGAAGTCCGGTCAGCTTAAAAGATTTTTTAAAAAGCATTTACAGTTCATTGGTAGAACTGTAAATCCTAAAGAAAAGACTGCCACATTACCGGCAGTCTTTTAAATCAAAAAAATGTGCTGTTGCCTCCAACCTTGGAACAGCAATACCTTTCGCTCTCGCTTCTGCCAACACCTCCTGTCCGTAAGATCTCACTTCTTCAGCATTGGAATGATTCAACAATGAATGCCTGAACCCTGCATTCAATTTCATCACAGTTCTCATCAGCAAACTGACCAACCAGGGTGGTAATTTAAACAGCGCCGCCTCACCCTGTACTTTTATACCCCGTTGTTGTAAAACCGGGAATAGCTCACGCACATTCAACACCGCTTGCTTCCCATGCTTCTTCGATGCGAGTAATAATCCTAATGAGCCGGCATGGAGCGCCTGTGACAGCAGACCTGCATTCACTACAAAATGAATGGATAACCAGGTTTTAAAGTCCCTGTGTTCTATTATCCTGAACCCACTGGTTTTGAATACCTGCCGTACCGCCATTTCCCTTGCTGTAGGTAAGGTGCCAAACGTACCAAAGTGTACACTGCCAAACAGCGCGCCTTTCAGCACACCTTGCTGATCAAACCCACCAGCCGCCATGGGAAATCCCCATGCCAGTTGTGCCTGTGGCAATAACGCTGCTTCCTCAACCGGATCCTTCCAGAAATTATTGAAGATGAGTATCGTCGCGGCGCTGGCCTTATCCGCCAGAAACGCTGCTACGTTTGCAAATTGATAATGCTGCACACTCACCATGATCAGATCATAATCATGATTAACCGGAAGCTCTTCCTGCATCGTCACTTTCCACATCGTATCAATATACTTTCCTTTGATATAAATATTCAAAGGAATGGTATCCGCCTTCTTTCCCGGCCTCACGTAAAACGCAATTGTATGACCTGCCTGCTCAAGTGCATAAGCATACTGTGTGGAGATCACCCCACGACCAAATATTAAAATTTTCATCGGTTTATTGTAGTATGGTCGCGAAATTAGCACTAATATTAGGTCGTGAAAAGTAGGTACGTCGACGTCCCTTAAGCACTTTGAAGTTAGAAATGAGCCTGACAATGGATGACAACGAAAAAAAGTTTGAAAAATTTACGGCCCTGCAACAGCAGATCTCCGCAGGACCAGATGCGTATAAGCACAGTATTCTCTACGACTGTTGCGCGATATTCGCTAATAAATGGAACCTGCTGGTTGTGGTGTCACTCATGCAGGGTACCCGGCGAAATAGCGAACTGCTCCAGCAGATCGCTGGTATATCCCATAAAATGCTGAATGAATCACTCAAAAAGCTGATTAGCCTCAAAATGGTGACACGGGAGGTATACCCTGAAGTGCCGCCGAGAGTGGAATATTCTCTTACTGAATTTGGCAGAAGCCTTTCTGGTCCGCTGTTAGCACTCCTCGACTGGCATGATGCCTGGAAGGACAAATTTGAAACGCTGTATGACCATTACGATTAAATGCTTCCACGAAATGCTGCCGTTATTTTCATATGGTATTATGGATGGTACCGGGCATGTTATTTAGTGTCACCTTCACATCGCCGCTCATTATATCGTTTTGGATATCGATGGTAAAAGCAGCTACCACACTGGTATCCTGATAGCACACTTCCCGGATGAGATCTCTAAAAGCAGTCCGGATCTTACTCAGGAGAAGCTTTTTGAACTTGCGGTGCTTTCGCAGTGGCGATAAAGTTATAGAACAGTACGCATCACAAAATGAATAGACGCGTATAAGGAAGAATGTAAGAAAACTTGCGCCAGCAATTTTTTATTGCACCCTAATTATAATATATATAGTACCTGATTTTTTGAAAATAAAAAAAGAAATTTATCCGGATTACATTTTATTTTGCAGCCGTTATGTAACCCGTTTTACTATTCCATCTTTAGTACAAGATCTTATTGTTTATTCTTTAAAAAACCCGTAAGACCCTCAAAATAGAAAATCGAAAAACGTATTATGACACAAAACCCCCTGACGAAACATCACACTCGTCCGGCACTTCAATGCACATACCCTAAAAACAGATTCCATGACTACTACTCAAGTCCAATTCAACAAAGGGAAAGGTATTCGCCTGTACACCCCTGAACAGGATGAATACATCGATGCCGTGTCCGGCACCTTTAACCTCGCATTAGGGTACAGCTACCCCGAACTGGTAGATGCGCTCAAAACCCAGCTGGAAGACCTTATCCACGTATCGTCTTCCTTTACCGGCGACCTTGCCCAGCAAGTACTGGATAGCATTCTTGCCCATGCACCCGCCCATATCACCACGGGCTGGATGCGCGACATTATCGGTTCCACTGCCAACGAAGGAGCTGTTAAAATTGCCAATAAGTATAATGGCAGAAATGAGGTGATCAGCCTCTCCCTGTCCCACCACGGACAGACACTTTTCGCGACTGCTATCTCCGGTAATGCCTTCCGCCGTAAGTCTTTTCCACATACCGTTGTAACGCAGAATGGTATTGTGCCTGCGCCTTACTGCTATCGTTGTCCTTTCTCTGCAAAAGGTGCACCTGCCTGTGGTTTCCTTTGCACAGAAGCTATTCACGACTATGCTGAGTATGCCGCTTCCGGTGGTGTATCATGTATCATCATAGAGCCAATCCTTGGCAATGGTGGCAACATCATACCTCCTGATGGTTACTTTGAAAGGGTCCGCAAAATCTGTGATGAGCTGGACATTGTACTGATCGCTGATGAGGTACAGACGGGCATTGGCAGAACAGGGCACATGTTTGCAAGTGAGTACTATGACATCAGGCCTGACATCATCACATTGGCCAAAGGGCTTGGTGGTATTGGTATCCCGGCTGCTGCTATACTTTACACACCCGAACTGGCCGTACTGGAGAAGTTTGAACACTCCTACACATCCGGTGGTAACCTGCTATCGCTGACAGCATCGCAGAAGACCATGGAGATTGTATCCCGGGAAGGTTTCCTGGAAAATGTACGTGAAAATGGCGTAGTCCTTGGCCGCCTGCTCAACAATCTCAAGGAAAAATATAGTGATGTAATCGGCGATGTACGTGGAATCGGCTACATGTGGGGATTAGAAATCATTGACAAGGATGGTGCGCCAGATGTAGCTCTTACCAACAAGATCATTGACAGTGGCCTTGAAAATCATCACCTCATACTACGTGGTTCCCGTTATGGATTCGGGAATGTCGTGAAGGTAAGACCTTCGCTGACAGCAACCGTTGATGACATAGAGGAGATCTGTGCACGGCTGGATAAGATATTTCATGAACTTTAAAAATTGCAAATCATGCAAGCTGTTGTTTATAATAATCCCTGGGAGATCTCTATCCAGGAAAAGGAAGAACCGTCTATTATACTTCCTGATGAAGTGATCGTAGAGGTCCGTGCTACCGGCATCTGCGGCACAGACCTTAGTATTATTTCCGGTGAATACATGGCACGTCCGCAGGTGATCATCGGGCATGAATCTGCCGGGGTGATCGTGGATAAAGGTGCTGCTGTTGATAATTGTGAGATCGGTGACCGGGTCATTATTGACCCCACTTACTATTGCGGTTACTGTGATAACTGCCGTAAAGGACTGCGTAATCATTGCCTGCTAAAGTCCTCTACAGAAGCAGGTGTGTCTATTGATGGCACATTCACCCGGTATTTCAAAACCACACAACGATTTATTTATCCATTGGCAGATGCGATCCCTTTTGAGCAGGGCGCCATGTCTGAACCATTGAGTTGTGTGCTCACTGCTGTAAAGAAATTGCAGGTTACTCCCTTCATGCGCACAGCTATATTAGGTGGCGGGCCTATTGGCCTGTTGTTTTACCTGGCCCTGAAGCAATATGGTATACGCGAAGGCGTGATCTATGAAGCATCGGGTCAGCGTATGCAACTGATTGAAAAGAATGATGTGTTGACTGATCGATGGACCATGTCTCCGTCGTTTGTACCGCAAAAGAATCAGTATGATTTAATCATTGATACCACCGCCAGTCTGTTGGAAAAATCCATCCAGGCGATAGCTGACGGCGGAAAGATCTCACTGATGGGATTACGCAATAATCAGCAAACCATCAATCCTCGTGAGATAGCGGATCGCAGTATTTCTATCATTGGCTCCATTGATTCGCAGGACACTTTCCGGCATGCGGTGGATCTCATCAATAGTGGCCAGCTGGAGTTGCAGAAGATCATTACCAATGAGTACGATCTGCATCACTTCGATGCCGCTGTAAAGGACCTGGGTTGCGATCTGACTACCCGTCAGCGAAACAATCATATCAGTAGTCTGAAATCAGTTATCAGGATCTCTTAAAGTTAACCAGTATGAAGTACATCATTTTTGATATAGACGGTACATTGACCGACACCACTGCAATAGACGACCATTGTTATACCCGTGCGATAGAAGATTGCTTTGGTTTCAAAGATTTCGAAACGAATTATGGATATTATCAGAACACCACAGACAGTGGTATTATCGACCAGTTGTGCCGTGAAAGACTGGGCCGCACATTTACGGAAGCAGAGCGGGATCATTTCATCACTCACTTCTGTGGATTATTACAGCAGGCGTACCAGGAAGATCCTGCTACCATTCGTGAAATATCGAAGGCAGGCGCTGTGATCAGGCAGTTATGCCGGCAGGAGCAGTATAGTATAGGTCTTGCTACAGGAGGATGGCGACAATCGGCACATTTTAAACTGCAATGTGCGGGGATTGATGTAAGTGCCTGTACCGCTTCTTTTGCACAGGATGCATTGGCAAGGCAGGATATAATCTATGCTACGATCCGGAAGATGAATGAAAAACATGGACTGGATACGGCACCTCCCGGCATCGTTTATGTGGGAGATGGTGTATGGGATTATCTCACTACGCAGCAGATGGGTATTGAGTTCATTGGTATTGCCAATAAGAAACTCGCTCACCTGGAGAATATTATCAGGATTGACGATTACGATCAGCTCTATCAGCATATAGGATTATATGCAGAGAAGGTTAAGTAAAAAAGTGCTTCACCGCTGTCATTGGCAGCGGTGAAGCATGCTGATCATCACCCGCAGTACGCCTTGCGCAGATTAATAAATGTGAATTTATGCTTTCAGTTACGATCGACCAGAAACGTTCCTACCGTATAGCGACGTCCATTTTCTTTTTTATAGCGGGCCTGACCTATTCAACCTGGGCCTGCCGGATTCATGACATCAAATCACAATTTGGGCTGGGCAACGCCGGGCTGGGGAGTGTACTCTTTGCGTTGCCTATCGGGCTGATGGTGAGTCTGCCTGTGTCCGGATGGCTGGTGACGAGGACAGGGAGCAGGAGGGTATTAATAGCCGCCGGCCTACTCTTCCCTTTTATGCTTACGTTTATTGGATTTACCACACACATCTGGCAGTTAGTCATCGTTTTATTCTGCTTTGGGTTTATGAACAACGTGTTTGAAATATCCATGAATACGCAGGCCGTGGGTATTGAGAATTTATATGGGCGGTCGATCATGGCTTCCTTCCACGGACTTTGGAGCCTGGCAGGATTTACCGGTGTCGGTATTGGTACCCTGGCCGTAAATCTCAACTGGCCGGTATGGCAGCACTTCCTGATTGTAGCATTGCTATGCTGGGTGTTGGCATTCAGCGCCAGATCATACCTGTTGCCGGCGGATGCGCCTACAGATGATGGACCACTGTTTGCTATGCCGGATAGGAAGATCATGCAGCTGGGACTGATCGCGTTTGCCAGCCTGGTCACAGAAGGGACTATGTTCGACTGGAGTGGCGTATATTTCCAGAAAGTGGTGCAGGTACCTGAGGCATTGACAACGGTGGGGTATATCGCCTTTATGGGTACAATGGCCGGTGGTCGGTTTGTGGCAGATAGGGTAGTGACACGCCTGGGTATTAAGCATGTGCTGACATATGCTGGCATGATCAGTAGCACAGGATTATTGATGGCTGTTTTCTTTCCGCATATCGTGACGGCTACGCTGGGTTTCCTGTTGGTAGGGATCGGCGTTTCGTCTATTGTGCCATTGGTATTGGCATTGGCAGGTAAGTCGGACACGTTACCGCCGGGCATGGCAATAGCTGCAGTGTCTACGGTAGGATTCCTTGGATTCCTGATTGGTCCTCCGATGATTGGTTTTATCGCTGAAGCACTGGACTTGCGATGGTCATTGGGTTTAATTGCGGTGTTTGCCGGCTGCACTGTCTGGCTGACACGTGGTATTGATACAAAACAATAACAATATGAAATGGATGAATGAACCGGCCCAATGGGCGGGTGACAATCAGCGGTTGTCGATGACTGTATATGCTGATACTGACTTCTGGCGCGTCACGCATTATGGTTTTATACGTGATAATGGGCCGTTTTATTACGTGGAGCGGGAAGGTGATTTTGTAGCCAGTGTGAAAGTGAGTGGTCAATATCGGGAGCTTTTTCATCAGGCAGGCTTGATGGTAAGGCTGGATGATAAGAACTGGATCAAGACAGGCATTGAGTATGTAGATGGTGTGCAAAATGTAAGTGCTGTAGTGACGCGGGAGGTATCTGACTGGTCTGTGGTACCCAGGAATGATAGTCCGGATGCGCTCTGGCTAAATTTGTTGCGAAAGGGTGATTATGTGGAGATCCGTTATTCATTTGATGGAGAAAGATATGAGATGCTGCGGCTGGCTTATTTTCCGCCGGGAGGAATAGTCCGGGTAGGGCTGGTGGCTGCTGCACCGGGTAAGGAATCATTTTCAGTGTTGTTTGAAGATTTTCGGGTAGATTAAAAGTGGTTGTTTGTTGTGTTAAAAACATGCTCTTAAAAAAAACTCTGTAAAGGCTGGTGTTCCTTTTTTATTGCTATACAAGCAATCTTATCCAAGCAGACATCGCTGTGCAGTTGAATTTTAGTGGACTTGACTAAAAAAACAACACCTCGCACATTGTGCGAGGTGTATAATAATATACTTAAAAGCTATCTCATTGCTAAATGAGATCTTTATATGATAAATAAATTATAATATTCCTGCTTTCAACAGCCGGATTTCTCTAACCATATTATCCAAACTGGCTTGTTCCTGTTCATTTAGAAAAGCAATTGAGGCTGAATGTTTCTTGAGGAATTCCTTATTCTGCACATCACGTTTTGCTGCCAAATTCGACCCTGCAAGAACTAGTCTCTTTGCTTTAGAGGGCTGTATGCCAGTAGCGCCATCGATCAGCGCTCTCTCACTATTTACAATTTTAAAAGCAATATCCTTCTCGTCATCCTCTGGTTTAAATTCCAGAACAGTATCCAGAAAATGATCGACATGATTAATATCCATTAATAATCTGGCATATCTTCCCATCTTGTTCCATTCAATTTTCAAAAATTTATGTTATCACATAATTAATTACAGTTACCAGGGTTTCGTAACATTTTCTGGAAATCGGGAATAAATTTTTGAATACTATATACTATCGGGATGCAGATGATGATCGTTCTTTTTGATTTGATCTTGTAAAACAAGGAACGCTTTGTAAAGGCAACAAAATCATTATGGAAAAATTTAAAAACGCTTCGCGCTACGCTTTTAACCAGCTGCTGAACGTAATCGTCCTACAATCGCAGCCGCCACCAATACAACTATAACAGCCGTCAGATACAAGACCGCCGGGCTATAGTAATAAATCCCCGCCGCCATCAATGGCACCAGCACGTTATTGGCCGACTGCAAACTTTGATTCACCCCTTGTATTTTCCCCTGTTCACTTTCAGCGACCGACCGCGATAACCGGCTATTATAAACCGGATCGAACAGTCCTTCGCCCGTAATGATCAGGCAGACCGCCAGCGCAATGAGCAAAGCTAAATGAATATAAAGGCCGGCCAGCAGCAGCGCTAAGCCCAGGGCAAGCAGTGACAGCCCTGCAACGGCTATATTTTTTTCCGGGAAGCGTTTCAGGAGCAGGGGCAGCAGCCAGGCTCTCGTAAGAATATCACAAACCCCCACGAAGGTCAATACAGTGCCGATAGCGATTGGTCCCCACCGATAAATATCCTTCAGGTAAATGGTGAAGTTGAACTGAAAGATACCCAGACCTGCAAAAAAAAGAACGCCTGATAATAGCAGTATCCTGATCGTACGTGATTGGAAGACGTCTTTAAAATGTACAAAGGTATTGAAGCTGCTATACGTCAGCCGGGTCGTCCTCGCTTCAGGTGCCAATGATTCGGGTAACAACACATAAACTGCCAGCGCAGAAATGAAAATCAATCCGGCAGTAATGTAGAACGGCAAGCCGATAGCGATGCTGCCCAATACCCCGCCCAGGGCAGGCCCGCCAATCTTGCCGATGCCCATGGCTGCACCGATATAACCATACCATTTAGCCCGCTCTTCGGGTGTCGTGGTGTCGGCGATGTAGGCGAATAGTATCGTGATGTTACCTGCCGTCAGGCCATCGATTATACGTCCAAGAAAGAGCACCCATAGCGCGCCGCCAATACCAAACAATACATAACCCAACACGGAGCCAAGTAAGCTGATGATCAGAATGTACTTTCTGCCATAGCGGTCGCTCAGTGCGCCAAAAACCGGCGCTGCAAAAAAAGTACATCCAGCAAAGACGGATAGCAGTAAACTCATGCCCATCACCACCTGTCCGGCGGGCAGGTATTTGCTCAACAGGAAAGGTAGCAACGGTAATACCAGCGATAGCCCGATAGAGTTCAGCATGACAATGGCAATAATGATCCACAGGCGATATTGTTTGGACCACGCTTTCTCTGATTTATAACGTGCCTGCATCATAAGCGGAATAAAAGGTTGGATAATAGGGAGAATAGCCAAGTGCTGTTCTGATCTTCCGGTTGCTCACTATCATTTCCCAGGGATCAGTCACTATCTCATCAGGACCGGCGGGCAACGCATACATTTCCCGCAGCTCTGCCATGCTTAAGGCAGCATCATCGGTAACGTTATAGATCCCGCTGGCTTTTTGGGCGATGCATCGCCTGACTGCCTGGCCAATGTCAGCATGATGCACCAACTGCACACGCCCGGCCTGCGGCCAGTCATTCAGGGCAGATATCGTTTCTTTCAGGTGAGGATAGCCTTCGCCGTAAGCGAGAGAAAGTCTTAGAATACAGAGTGAGGCCGCGGGATGATCGAACAGCCGGATGAGTAAATTTTCAGCCTCCACCTTGGCTACCGCAAACCGGTTATTTATGGGAGCTACAGGATCTGACTCAGTAACCTGCTTCCCGCGACCGGTACCGTAAACACGGTTGGAGCTAACGAAAATGAACTGGCTTACACCGGCCTCCAATGCAGCCCGGGCCAATATGGCTGTGCCATCCAGGTTAGCCATCCGGGATTGGTCTTCAGTAGCGCCTTTATAAAAAGTGGCCAGGTGAACGACTATGTCCATGCCCTGGGTTGCCCTCTGCAGGGAGGTGGGGGCAAGCAGGTCGCCCATGACAGGTTCTACCCCGATACTGCTTAAAGCAGTTGCACTCCCGGCATCCCTTACCAGGGCGCTCACCTGATAGCCCCACTGAAGGAGTCGTGGTGCCAGCCGGCTACCTACTTTTCCGGTTGCGCCGGTGATCAGGATCTTAGGAGAATTGAATTGCTGTTGATAAAACATCTTTTTACCTTTTGATACGGCAAAGATGATTGCTATCTTCGTGTTAAAATAGTTCCTTTGGTTTTATAAATAGTCGCATCGGGTCATTATGAAAATAACAACGCAAGAGCATACCGTGCCCCGTATCCTGGTCCGGCTGGCGGAACAGCTAGGGACGGAACTGAAGCAGGGCCGGTTGGAGATCCCGGCAAGATATGGCCGCGGTTATTGCGCCGGCTTTGTGTTTAATGCGCACCTCCGCCTTCTGATCAGTAATTACGAATTACATGATGATATTGTGGTGGAGAACCCAGAGATAGATCCTTCGAAAAAAACGATCTTTTTTAAGTTCCAGCACATCTTTCCAGGGGCTGCAAAGGAAAGAACTCCTGCTGCAACACCTGCCGTGCTGATAGGCACCAGCAGGGTCAATACAGATGAGGCAATTGCGGTACACAGTAATACAGGGGTGATCAATATCGAAGTGGATGCTGATTACCTGAATGGACTGTTCGACCTCCCTGAAGATCATACAGTGTTGCAAAGCCTCCTTGAAAACAGTCAGCCGCTGCTCTTCGAACAGTTGATCTATCCCGCCCTGCAGGCGATCATTGATGCGCTCATTGAGCAGGCGGTTGATGACAAATTCAGGCGATTCTTCCTCCGGATTAAAACTGAAGAACTGATCTGTCATTTGCTGATGGCGCTGGAACAGCGGGATAGCCAACACCTGTATCCTTTAAACAGCGAGGATATCTCCACCATTTACCGGCTCCGGGACCAACTGTTGGCTCGCCTGGATGATCCGCCGGTCATTGCAGATCTGGCAGCCACTTCGAATATGAGCCCTTCTAAATTAAAGCGTCTTTTCAGGCAGATCTTTGGCGAGAGTATTTTTACTTATTACCAGGCGTTCCGGATGAAAGAAGCCGCAAGGTTGCTTCGCGAAGAAAAGTTGTCGGTAACGGAGACAGGTTATCGGCTGGGCTTTACCAATCTCAGTCATTTCACACGTGTGTTTGAAAAGCACACAGGTATCAAGCCTAAGAAATATTCGGCGTTATAAATTTACCAGTAGAGCGATTGCGTTACTTCCGGATTTTTAAAGAATCAAAAAACTAATTTAATTACTTCCCATGAGCCATTCAATTGTCCCGCAACAGTTGAATGTATTAAAAGACGCAACAGTTTACGCGCAGGCATTACACCATTGACGAATAATGCTGCAGGATGTAAGCCCGGGAAATATTCGGCGTTATAAATTTCACTGGTAGAACGATTGCGTTACTTCTGGATTTTTAAAGAATCAAGAAACTAACCTAATTACTTCCCATGAGCCATTCAGTTGTCCCGCAACTGCTGAATGTATTAAAAGACGCAACAGTTTACGCGCAGGCATTACGCCATTGACGAATAATGCTGCAGGATGTAAGCCCGGGAAATATTCGGCGTTATAAATTTCACGGTAGAGCGACTGTGTTACTTCC
>NZ_JBCNKF010000028.1:0-112831 GCF_039596155.1 Chitinophaga sp. | reverse complement strand
CTACGGATAAAGTTTTACCTCTTGCCATATTTAAATATAGGAAGAGTTAATAAAATATTGATTAACAATACATTTTTTTATACAAATAAAAGAGGGTGCCTCATTTATTTATGAGACACCCTCTTCTTTTTATTTAACAGTATTCATTCCCGTTGGATCTTTCAGATCAGACATCATTTGGGCAGATAGACAGTAAACGTCGCCCCTTTCTGCAGTTCCCCTTCTGCCTGGATCAGCCCATGATGGTTCTCTACGATCTTTTTACAGAGTGCCAGCCCAATACCTGTACCGGCATAAGTCTTCTTATCATTCAGTCGCTGAAAGATAGTAAAGATACGATCTGAGAACTGCTGTTCGAACCCGATGCCATTATCCTGGAACGTCAGTTTGATATACTCCTGTTCTTTCGACAATTCTCCCGGAACATCTTCTTCACTTACTGCGGCTACACTTATTTTTATCAGCGGATCTTTATCAGAAAACTTCAGTGAGTTGCCAATCAGGTTCGTAAACAATTGCTGCAGTTGTAAAGGAATTCCTTTTACAACCGGTAAGGCATCACATTGAATCAATGCACCTTTTTGTTCAATCAGTAATTCAAAATCCGTCAGGGTATTTTTCAGGATCGCCTGCAGGTCCGTATCCACAAAACGTGCATCCGGATCAGACAAACGTGAATATTCCAATACATCCTTGATCAGGGCAGTCATACGGGCAGCAGAAGACTGGATCTTCTCGAAATAATGATTGACCTGTGTACCGTTGCCCTGCATGCTATTTTGCAATAGTTCTGAGAAGGTCCTGATTTTCCGCAGGGGTTCCTGTAGGTCATGACTGGCGATATAAGCAAATTGTTCCAGCTCATTGTTTTTTCTCAACAATTCGGCTGTACGCTCATCGACTTTCTGTTCCAGATCCTGGGCACTTTGCTGCAATATTTCCACAGCATGGTTGTGCAGCCGGGTGATCCGGATCTGTGCACGGACCCTGGCTAACAATTCTTTAGCAGAAAATGGTTTCACCAGGTAGTCATCCGCTCCGATGTCGTAACCGGCAATCTTCGCTTCCTCACCTGCTCTCGCAGAAAGCAGGATAATAGGAATACCGGCCGTTTGTGCGTCGGATTTAAGGTGATGCAGCAGGGCTACACCATCCATTTCAGGCATCATCACATCGCTGATGACGAGTTCCGGCAGCTGGTGACGGATGCGCTCCAGGGCCAGTTTACCATTGGCAGCGGTATCTACTATATAATAATGCTGCAGCAACCGCTGAAGGTAATCCCGCATATCTGCGTTATCATCTACGATGAGTACCAGCGGTTTATCGCTATCAGCAACCAGTTCATTCTGAACCGGTTGTATGTCTGCCTGGTGAGCAGCTTCCTGGGCATAGGTTTCGGGCAACAGCGAGTGGTAATCATTATTTTCTTCCAGCGAAACCTGATCTGCCGGCAGGTGATCTGTGCCTAATGGAATGCGGACAGTAAAGATACTACCTACCCCTGGTGTACTCTCCACAGAGATATCTCCTTCATGCAACAGCACCAGTTCTTTTACTAGCGAGAGCCCGATTCCCGTTCCTTCAAAGGAACGACCACCACTTTGTTTCACCCTGTGAAAACGTTCAAACATGTGTGGCAGTTCTTCAGCAGGAATACCTATACCCGTATCTTTTACCTGCAGAATAGCATGTGTATCCTCCTGGTAAAGAGAAACCGTAATACTACCCTCCAGCGTGTATTTAAAGGCGTTGGAAAGCAGGTTGAGAACGATCTTTTCCCACATATCCCGGTCAATATAGGCAGTTTCTGCCAGCGGCTGGCAATCTACCACCAGCTGCATACCAGCATGTTCCACAGCGGAGCGAAAACTACCTGCCAGGTCGCTGGTCACATTCGCAAGATCCACGGGGAAGTATTGTGCCTGTACTTTTTTAGCCTCAATACGGCTAAAGTCCAGCAGCGTGTTTACCAGCTTCAAAAGGCGGTTAGCATTCCGCTGCGTCGTTTGCAGGTCAGCCAGTTGTTTTTGTGAAAACAGCGAAGTATCTCCTGCCAGCAATTCTTCCAGGGGTCCCAGCATCAATGTGAGGGGAGTCCGGAATTCATGACTGATGTTATTAAAGAACGCCGTTTTAGCCCGGTCAATTTCGATGAGGGCTTCAGCTCTTTTACGGGCTTCTTCGTAGGCATACACATTCGCAAGACTGCTCGCCATCTGGTCGGCGACAAGCTGGAAAAAGCCACTGTATTTTTCGTCAAGCTGGCGATGCGGATTGAGACCGACGATCAGTAAAGCAGTCACGGCAGACTGTCGCGCGTTGATGGGAATCACCAGCGCATTGTCTGGCGAGCGGCCCCATGCACCTGAAGGTAAATTGCCAAAGCCATCTATCACGTTGCTGATAACCAGCGATTTATTATAACTGATTGCTTCAGGCAATTTCCAGTAGTCGGCAATATCCGAATCTATATGCAGGTCTGTTGGAAGTACATCCTGATCAGTAGCACCTACCTGTGTGGCAATGCCGTTTTCATTATTCAGCTGGTAAATACAGGCAAATGGAAAGTCATGCGGATTCTGTTTGAGCACCTTGATAGTATGTTCAAAAACGGCTACATCCGAGGTCATATCCGAAACGGACTTGCCCAGGTCTCTTAAAGTACGGAGTTGTCTTTCACCGGTAATGCGGAGGGTATCGTCCGTATTAGCGCAAATAATCCCTTTAGTACCGCCATAGTCACCGGGAATGGGACTGTATGAGAATGTGTAGTAAGTCTCTTCAGGATAGCCGTTGCGTTCCATAATCAGCAGGAGCGCTTCGTCGTAGGTACCGATATTTTTCTCCATACAGGTATTTGCGCGCGGACCTACGGAATCCCAGATTTCTTTCCAGACTTCCGCGGCGGGCATACCCAATACGTCCGGATGTTTTCCACCCAGGATGGATCTGTAAGGATCATTATAAAGGTTGATTAGTTCGGGTCCCCACCAAACAAACATCGGCTGGCTGGAAGTAAGGATGATTCGAACACAGGTCTTCAAACTTTGTGGCCATGATTCAAAATGGCCTAATGGGGTAGATGCCCAGTTATGAGAGCGGATCAGCGCCCCCATTTCCCCACCGCCGGTGAGGAATTCCGGGACTACAGTATTTGTCAGTTCCATATAAATGCTGAAATCAGGTATGATACCCTCTCAAAACTTGCTCCAATCTTTTCTCCAACAGGGCCATACTGGGTGGTTTAACTATATAATCGGCTGCACCGAGGTTTTTTGTTTCCGTAATATCATTTTGTTCAGATGAAGTGGAGTAGATAATGACGGGTATGTGATCCAGGCGTGGGATTTTGCGAATAGCCGACAGGCATTCCCGCCCGTTCATGCGAACCATGTTCAGATCAAGGAAGATGAAGTTTGGTGTAAACAGCTCCTCTTTATTCAATTTGGTCAAAGCGTCAATGCCATCATTGGCGGTAATGCAGTCAATGTTCTCATCGATGTTGCTCAATGCCAGGGAGAAGATTTCCTGGTCATCGTCATCATCGTCTATCAGGAAGCAGATGATCTTATCCTCCATATTGTGTCTTAGGTTACCCAATATACAGTTTTTTAGAAGTAGCACATATCAAAAGTGATACCTAAATGAAAACATCGCATACAATTGCAGGAAGATTTTTTGTAGTTCCTATAGTAATAATAAAAGCCCGGAACTAGTGGTTCCGGGCTTTTATTATTTATAAAGTAAAACCAGGTAATTATTCTGGTTTGTTTTCAGGTGCTGGTGCTGCTGCAGGACGTGGTTCCCTTGGTTGTTGCGGACGATCCTCTCTTGCAGGACGATCTTCTTTACTTTCTTTAGGACCACCTGGTTTCTTCTTCGCAGATTTAGGCGCGAAGATAGCGATCATACGCTTACCTTCCATTGTAGGCATACCTTCCAGTGCACCTACTTCTGCCAGTCTTTCTGCAAATTTCAGCAGGATCAGTTCACCACGTTCCTTGAACATGATAGCACGACCTTTAAACTGAACGTATGTTTTTACTTTATTACCGTCTTTGAGGAATTTCTCCGCATGTTTGGCTTTGAAGTCGAAGTCATGGTCATCGGTATTAGGCGTAAAGCGAATTTCCTTCACTTCGCTTTTGTGCGCGTTCGCCTTCATTTCCTTTTCCTTCTTCTTCTTCTCGTAAAGGAATTTATTATAGTCAATGATGCGGCAGACAGGTGGAGCGGCATTCGGAGATATTTCAACCAGGTCCAGTCCCTGTTCTTCGGCCATGCGCAGCGCTTCGTCTGTGCGGTATACGCCTACTTCAATGTTCTCTCCCACTAAACGCACTTCAGGAACGCGGATCATTCTGTTTGTGCGGTGCTCTTGCTGTTGTTCTCTACGAAAATTGGGGTTTCTTCCGCCCCTGTTAAAATTTGGTCTGGGTCCTTGCTGCATTAAAAAAAATAAAATTTCAAATTAATAATTGTCTATGTGTTTTTAGCAGAGCCGGCACAGCTACCGATTGTTTTGCTTTAAATAATTGATATTAGCTATGAACCGACCTTAATTTTTAATAGACTCTTAAGCAATTAACGTACCCGAAAATACAAAAGTTCAATTAGTTAAAAATATATTTCTATAATTTTAAAGTATCAACCCCAATTTTTGAGGGTTGATACAGGAACTTTGTAAAACGGGTGTTTTATTCAAAAGAACTTCTGTTCGTTACTTCATCCTTTACCAGTGTGATAAACTGTTCGAGCTCCATGGCTCCAAGGTCTCCCTTGGCTTGTCTGCGCACTGCTACCTTGTCTTCAGCGGCTTCTTTTTCACCCAGTACCAGCATATAAGGAACTTTGGCGAGCTCGGTTTCCCGGATCTTTTTACCGATCTTTTCAGCCCGGTCGTCAATTTCTGCTCTAATTTCCGCTTTTTTTAACAATTCTGCCACTTTTTCTGCATATGCCTGGCTCTTGTCACTAATTGGCAGAATTTTCACCTGGGTAGGTGTCAGCCACAATGGGAATTTACCCCCGCAGTGTTCGATCAGTACGGCAATGAATCTTTCCAGTGAACCGAAAGGTGCACGGTGGATCATTACCGGGCGATGACGTTGGTTATCAGCACCGATGTATTCCAGGTCAAAGCGCTCAGGCAGGTTGTAATCCACCTGGATGGTACCCAGCTGCCATTTACGGCCCAGGGCATCTTTGACCATGAAGTCGAGCTTAGGACCATAGAACGCTGCTTCGTCGTATTCTGTTACAGTGTTCAGTCCTTTTTCAGTCGCTGCTTCAATGATCGCCTGCTCTGCCAGGTTCCAGTTTTCTTCTGTACCAATGTACTTATCTCTGTCAGTCTGGTGACGCAGGGAGATCTGGGCAGTATATTCAGTAAAGCTCAGGCTGTTAAATACATACAGTACCAGGTCGATCACTTTCATAAACTCTTCTTTCACCTGGTCGGGGCGGCAGAAAAGGTGCGCGTCATCCTGGGTAAAACCACGTACACGGGTCAGACCATGGAGTTCACCATGCTGCTCGTAGCGATATACGGTACCGAATTCCGCAAAGCGAACCGGCAGGTCTTTATAGCTCTTCGGGCTGGCCTTGTAAATTTCACAGTGGTGTGGACAGTTCATGGGTTTCAGCATGAATTCCTCGCCTTCCTCTGGTGTGTGGATGGTCTGGAAACTGTCTTTACCATATTTCTCATAGTGGCCGGAAGTCTTGTACAGGTTCACGTTCCCGATATGAGGAGTTACCACCGGCAGGTAACCGAGATCCAGCTGCGCTTTCTGCAGGAATGCCTGCAGTCTTTCGCGGAGCATGGCACCTTTAGGCAGCCACAGCGGCAATCCTAAACCCACTTTTTCAGAGAATGTAAAGAGTTCCAGCTCTTTACCCAGCTTACGGTGGTCACGTTTCTTAGCTTCTTCCAGCAGGAACAGGTGTTCATCCAGTTCTTTCTGGTTAGGGAAAGTAACACCATAGATGCGGGTCAGCATCTTGTTCTTTTCATTCCCTCTCCAATAGGCACCGGCGATGTTTGTCAGCCTGATCGCCTTGATAAAACCGGTACTTGGGATGTGTGGGCCACGGCACAGGTCAGTGAAATTACCTTGTGTATAGAAAGTAATTTTACCGTCCTCCAGCTCATTGATAGTCTCTATTTTATATTCATCACCTTTTTTGGTGAAGTATTCCAATGCTTCTACTTTGCTCACTTCCTTACGATCGTAGGCGTTGTTGGCCTTTGCCAGTTCAACCATCTTAGCTTCCACTTTACGCAGATCTTCGTCGGAAATAGTACGGCCACCCAGGTCAATATCGTAATAAAAACCGCCTTCAATGGCAGGGCCATAACCGAACTTTACGCCCGGATAGATTGATTCCAGCGCTTCAGCCATCAGGTGGGCGGAAGAATGCCACATGGTTGATTTACCTTCTACATCAGACCAGGTCAGTAATTGCAGCGTACTGTCCGTCGTTATGGGGCGGGAGGCGTCTACCACCTGCCCGTTCACTTTAGCGGCTAATACTTTGCGTGCCAATCCCTCACTGATGGATTTGGCAATGTCCATTGCAGTTACTCCTGCTTCATACTGACGAACTGCGCCATCCGGTAATGTAATGTTGATCATACGATTGAGCTGTTAATCTTCAGCTATTAGTTTTGCGTTTTTATTTGCCAAAGTGAGCATATCTGTTTGATATACCGCGTTTGGGCTTGCGAAGTTAAGAAAATTGATGGGTTTTTCTACATCTGTTAAAAGATGGTAGTGAATCAGTTTGATTTTAATCAAACCCATTCCCTGGATTAACAGGGACGAAGGTAGTGGTGGAAACTGCATTCATACTTCTCTTTAGAACAAGGGGGTCATTTTGTTTACTAAGTGAATATCCGTCTTAAATAAATACCCGAATTAAACAAGCGGCAATCTGCCAGGTGTACACCTTTCCAAAACTCCCGTCCCAATACCCCTAGTTAAACTTCAGACTATCCGTCACCTCCACACATCCCAGCATATCATTCCCGAAATACGGATTGATCTTCTTACTGGAATTACTCAACCAGTATCCCCCGGCATCCTTTAGCGCCATTGGGCAATACTGCCGGTAGATCGTTCTGCCTTTTACCCCGGTGATCTTTACCAGGTCGAACAGCAACCCTGAAACCATGTCAAATGCAGCACGCTTCTCCTCAATCCCCTTCTCTCCCACCAGGCCACTCAGTTCTGCACTCATACTGCTTACCTGGTTGCTCACGTTCCCCAATCTGCCGGAATCCATCTGCAATGCATGCAGGGGCAAACTATCCAGGTGCTGTTTCAACTCGGTACTATACCGGTCTATATACGTAAGATTAGCCTCGGTCATCCCCTCCGTCAGGGAATAATAACTTTCCAGGGCTAACGATAATGAATCATAGAATACAGTGGCATAGGGTGCCTGTAATACAGTCGTATCTACTTTTTCCTCATTTGCCTGCTTGCCGGATGATTGACAGGCGGCTATGCTAATCAGTAATAACCCCGCTGCTATGAACCTCATATATTATATGTCTATTTTTACAAAGATAAGGAAACCATTGCTTTTGCCTGCGTCCGGCATAAAGGATCATTAAAAAGCACTAACTTTGCCCCTTTCAATTAAACTAGGCAATGCTAATAGCACTTCAGGACATTACGTTTGAGTTTGGCGCAAGGGCCATTGTAGAAAATGCCTCGTGGCATATTGTACCCGGCGACCGTGTAGGATTGATCGGGATGAATGGAACCGGGAAATCCACCATTTTACGTGTTATTAACGGTGAGTATTCCGTTTCAAAGGGTAGCGTAAACAAAGCGAAGAACCTGTCCCTGGGTTTCTTCAACCAGGATCTCCTGAGCTTTGAATCCGACGAATCCATCCTCAAGGTAGGTATGACCGCTTTTGCCGAAGCCATTAAATTGGAAAAAGATATCGAGCGCCTTACTAAAGAACTGGAAGAAAACCAGTCAGAAGAACTCCTCATCGAATTCAGTGATAAATTGCACCTCTTCGAAACCCTCGGTGGTTACGAAATGAAACACCGTACCGAACAGGTACTGGAGGGGCTCGGGTTCAGCACAGCCGACCTGGAAAGACCCTACAACCAGTTCTCCGGAGGTTGGCGTATGCGCGTACTCCTCGCAAAACTGATCCTCCAGCAACCGGACGTACTCATGCTCGATGAGCCGACGAACCACCTTGACCTCCCTTCTATCGAATGGCTGGAAAAATACCTGCAAAGCTATAATGGCGCCGTGATCATCGTATCGCATGACCGTTTCTTCCTCGACAGAATGGTCAACAAGATCGTGGAGCTGTACCAGCAGCAACTGCACCACTATTCCGGCAACTATGAAGACTACGAAGTAGAAAAGGAAATGCGCCGCGAAATGCAGCAACGTTCTTACGAGAACCAGCAGGAATACATCCGCCAGCAGGAACGCTTTATCGAGCGATTCAAAGCGAAAGCCTCTAAAGCCGCCCAGGCACAGAGTGCTATGAAAAGGCTGGACAGACTGGAAAGAGTGGAACAGGTAGACGGCGGTCCATCCAAAATCCGTATCAACTTCACCATCGATAAAACCCCGGGGAAGATCATCTGTACCCTGGAAGAAGTGACCAAGAAATATGGTAACCTCACCATCCTCAATAATGCCAGCGCTATCATCAACCGGGGTGACAAGATTGCCCTGATCGGTGCGAACGGTAAAGGTAAATCTACCCTGCTCCGTGTAATAGCCGGTACCGAAGAAATGGAAGGGGAACGCATCCCCGGTCACAACGTGGTAGATAGCTTCTACGCACAGCACCAGCTGGAAAGCCTGCACCTGGACAGCGAAATTCTCGACGAACTGAAAAGCTGCGGTAGCGGCCGCACTGAAGTAGAACTCCGCTCCCTTCTTGGTTGCTTCCTCTTCACCGGCGATGACGTATACAAGAAGATCCGCATCCTCTCAGGAGGTGAAAAGGCACGCGTGGCACTGGCGAAAACCATCATCAGCCAGGCGAACTTCCTGCTGCTCGATGAGCCGACGAACCACCTGGATATGAACTCCGTACAGATGTTGATTGATGCACTGTCCAAGTATGATGGTACCTATGTACTCGTATCCCATGACCGTTATTTTGTGAGCCAGACGGCCAACAAGATCTGGGAGATTGTGGATGGTGAAATCAAGGAATTCAGAGGTACCTACGCTGAGTGGGAAGAACATAAAAGACGCCAGGCAGAGGTAGCGAAACAACAGGCTGCTGCTGAAAAAGGACAGAAAAAGGAAGCGGTAGCACCAGTGGTAAAACAACAGGAGCCGAAAGCGCCGATAGATAAGGATAAAAAGAAGGAACTGCAGAAACAGCAGAAGCAATTCCAGCAACTCGAAGAACAGCTGGCAAAGTTGAATGCGAAAAAGGCAGACCTGGAAACTGAAATGAACAATCCGGACGTTTATGCTGATAAAGCCCGTTTCCAGAAGGTGGAATCAGCATATGCACAGTTAAGCAAAGAGCTGAAAAGTGCCACTGAAGAATACGAAAAAGCATTTGAAAAACTGATGGAACTGGAGGGTTAATCCATCCGGTTCAATAATATAATTTGTAGAACAGGTACGATGGTACCTGTTCTTTCTCAGTTTTTCGTGAGTAATTTATAAAACAGGAAAGGCAAGCATCATCCATAAATCAGCTTATGCAGCGAATACTCGTAGTCGAAGACGAAATAAAGGTAGCCAATGCCGTTAAAAAGGGATTGGAGGAAAATGGCTTTGAGGTAGATGTTGCCTACGACGGCCGTATGGGTAAGAGCCTGGGCGCGTCTAACAATTATGACCTCGTGATCCTGGATCTCAACCTGCCCCACAGTAATGGTTATGAAGTGTGTGAAGTGATCCGTCGCCGCAATAACCGGATCCCCATTATTATGCTGACGGCTCTCGGAGGTATGGAAGACAAAATGCAGGCCTTCGAACTGGGGGCCGACGATTATCTGGTAAAACCTTTCGATTTCAGGGAACTGCTGGCACGTATCCGCGTATTCCTGAAAAGAGCCGGCAGCGAAGTACAGCAGAACTCTCAATATAAGATCGTTATTGCCGACCTGGAAATAGACAGGGAGAAAAAAGAAGTGACCCGGAGTGGAAAGAAGATTCCGCTGACGGCAAAAGAATACCAGCTGCTGGAGTTCCTGGCCCTGCACAAGGGAAAAGTGATCTCTAAACTGGTGATTGCAGAAAAGGTATGGGATATTGATTTCGATACAGGTACCAATGTAATCGAGGTGTATATGAATTTTCTGCGTAAGAAGATTGATAAGGATTTTGAGAATAAACTGCTGCATACAAAGACAGGCATGGGCTACTACCTGGCGGAAGAATAGGTTGTAAAAAACCGTTACATAAAATAAAGTCTGTCTGTCAACTTTCTTAATCCTGTATCGATTCTATTGCACGGAAGAATAAGTGAAGATCAAATATAAAATAGCACTCTCCTACTCTATTTCAGCCATCATATTGCTGAACACCTTTGCTATTCTCGCTTATTATTTTTCCTCTCAGTCCAGGCAGGCCGAATACCTCGACCGCCTTGAATACCGTGCCCGTTCCATTGCCAATGTGATCATTGAAGATAATACCGTGAAGGTAGACCTGCTACGCAAACTGGATAAAACCACCTTCCAGGATCTTTATCAGGAAAGCATTCTCGTATATAATCTGAACTATGATCTGCTGTATTCCAATATGAAGGATACGGCCATCCGTACTTCACGGCAGCTGCTCGACTACATTAAAAAGAATGGAGAATATAGCCATGGTCGTGATAACGGAGAACTGGTCGGTGTGTATTACACAGAAGGCGATGTATCCGTTATTGTACTTGTATCCAGCTTTGATAAATACGGGTATCAGAACCTGCAGAACCTGAAGCGGATCCTGATCATCGAAATTGTCGTAGCGGTGATCCTGTTAGTGATCATCGGTTATTTCTTTGCCCGCAAAATGGTACAGCCGATTGATAAGCTGGTGAAACAGGTGAAGACCATCAACGCCAATAACCTGCAGGGCATTAGCGTGGACGCCAAAGGGAAGGACGAAATTGCCCAGCTGGGTGCGAACTTCAATACTATGCTGCAGCGCCTGAGCGATGCATTCGATCTGCAAAAGAGTTTTGTAAACAATGCCAGCCATGAGCTGAGAACCCCCCTGGCCTCCATCATCAGTCAGCTGCAGGTAGCGCTTTCAAAAGAGAGAACCAAAGAAGTATATGCAGATATCTTATCATCTGTGCTGGAAGATGCGGAGAATCTTTCTGACCTGAGTAATGGCCTGCTACAGCTGGCGCAGAGTGAACTGAACCAGCAAAAGTTTATATTCAGCGAAGTTCGTATGGATGAGCTGTTGCTCGAAATGGGGAACCTGGTGAAATTAAAACACATCCCCATCGCAGGCGAACCGCAGAAAGGCCCGAAAGTGGATATCAGCTTCCTGAAAGTACCGGAGCAGGATACAGAACTGGTCGTACAGGGAAATGAAAGCCTGCTGAAAGTTTTATTCCTGAACCTGCTGGACAACGCATTTAAATTTTCTACAGATAATACCGCAAGGGTTACAATCGATTTCTTTACCCATAATATACAGATCCAGGTGAGAGATAATGGGATCGGAATAGCGCAGGAAGAAATTAATAAAGTGTTTGAACCCTTTTACCGGGGCGCAAATGCACACGCTACACGCGGCCATGGCCTGGGATTGTCTATCTGTAAGAAGATTGTACAGTTGCATAAAGGGCATATTTCTGCCTCCTCTACACCAGGCAAGGGCACTGTGTTTACAGTGATATTGCCACATGCGTAGGTAGTTTTCTTTTGTAACCGGTACTCCTGTGAATCCGATCGCCCCTTCATACACCCAGACCTTTGCCAGGCCTGTATTCTAACCCATAAGCACGGCTTTTCCCCCTCTTTTTATTCACACTTCCCTGTATTTTAATGAGTTTTTAATTGCCTTTAAAGCCTTCTTTAAGTAGGAATTGGGAATTTTGCTATTATTCTACAGAACGACATGAAGTGCAATTTTCTTTTCTCCCTGTTACTTACTTCAGGATTTTTCCTGGGGGGCTGCAAACATCCGCAGCTGGAAGGCGGGGTCACTAAAAAGACATTTGTGCTGAGTGATACCATGCTGAAGACGATTCGGATAGATACGGCCAGTATCGAACCGGTTCAAATGGAATTACATTTTTCCGGAAAAGTAGCTGGTAAGGTGAATAAGAAGAAAGACGTAGAAATCCTTGTAGATTATGCTTCCGGGCATATAGACGACGTGAAGGAAGGCTATAAAGCTGAGATCATTACCGCTGCATTACCCGACAAGATCTTTTATGGAACTGTAGATGCCGTTGATTCAGCCGCTAATGCCATACAGTTGAGTATTAAGCTGGATGATATGAACAAACTGCTGAAGCCAGAGATGTTCACTAAAATCATTTTACATTATGCCGAAGGTGATGATATGGTAGCAGTGCCGGAGAATGCGGTGATTGTAGATCATAGCAGGAATTACGTACTGGTGTTTAAGGACAAGTATAATATCCAGCTGAGAGAAGTAGAAACGTATACAACTTCAGGGGAGGTTACATATATCAGTAAAGGATTGGACGCAGGAGAGAATGTGATTTCGGATCACCAGCAGCTGATATATGATGCATTAAGTGAGAATTAAGTTTTAGTTCGCATATAGGTTGATAGAATGGACATGCAAACGCAGCTCTTTCAGATGTTAAATTTGTCTGAACTGTTTTCATGCTCAATTACTCCGCCCCGCCGCAGAAGAAACAACGCGGGGCGGTTTTTCTTTTTTAGTAACTCATATCCTTTAGAATAGCAGCAAGCATGTGTGGAGAGTGATCGTATCGTGGAGCCAGACTGTTATGTGTTCTACATTGTGGCGCAACAACATGCACAAAAAAATAGCTTCTGCCAATGGTAGAAGCTATTTTTTATGCTTATTTATTTTCGTTTATCCTCGGCCGTATTCTCTCTTTCGCCTTATTAAACACCATCACGCCCTTATCCGTTCCCTTCCTCATTTCCTGCTGCACTTCCGGCGCCAGGTGATATACCTCCTGACATTCCGCACTGCAACATCCATCATACTTTGCCGCACACTCTTCACACTGTATAAACAGCAAATGACAGCCATCATTCTTGCAGTTCGTATGCGTATCGCAAGGCTTTCCGCACTGGTGACAATTACTGATGATCTCATCTGTGATCCGCTCTCCTAACCTGTCATCAAACACAAAGTTCTTTCCTTTGAACTTCAGCGGTAATCCCTGCTCTTTTGCCTTATTGGTATATTCAATAATTCCCCCCTCCAGGTGAAACACGTTCCTGAAACCGTGATGCAGCATATAAGCCGATGCCTTTTCACAACGAATACCACCCGTACAATACATAACGATATTCGCATCCTTGTTGTCTTTCAGCATATCCACCGCCATTGGTAACTGCTCCCTGAAAGTATCAGAAGGCACCTCGATCGCGTTCTCAAAATGCCCTACTTCATATTCATAATGGTTACGCATATCTACCACAATGGTATTAGGATCGTCAGTAAGGTCGTTGAATTCTTTCGCTTTCAGGTACTTACCTTTATTCTCCATACTAAAGGAAGGATCGTTGATACCATCTGCCACGATCTTCTCCCGTACTTTGATTTTGAGTACCCAAAAGGATTTTCCATCGTCGTCTACCGCGATGTTCAGGCGTATGCCATTGAGGAAAGGATACCCATACAGGCGATTCCTGAATTCCTCAAAGTGATGCTCAGGAATGCTGATTTGGGCATTGATACCCTCCGAAGCCACGTAAATACGGCCAAATACCTTCAGCTCATCCAGCTTGAGGTACAAGTCATCACGAAATGCCTGTGGATCTTCGATTTTTGCGTACTGATAAAACGAGACGGTAACGCGACGGAATGTCTCTGCTGCCAGCTTCACTTTTAGTTCTGCTGCAGAAATGCGATTGTGTAGTGCCATTGTTGTTAGTAGAAATTTTAAGAACACTTGCCTTGTGAGCAAAATTTCTACGAATCCCTTACCTGATAAGGACTTCGTAACTTATTATCTAATTATGTCTGAAATTATGCGGATGTGTTAGCTTTAACGCTTCCCATAATCACAGATTTTGCAAAGATAAATATAATATCAGATACTCCCTCGTCATCTATCTGGTGTGCCGGTTGTAGCAAACTCTTGTTTTTTTGGGTGTCAATCATTTGTTGCATCTTTACCGGCAGTCAATAAACTTACTTTCATGAGAAATTTCCTGGTTGCTGTTATTGGTATTTGTTGTTTGGTTTCCTGTAAAGTGCGTCATGCAAAACTGAATGTCTCAGCAGATTATATCTCTATTTTTTTCCCGAAGGACCAAAACAATCCCGCAGCCAGGTGGGAAGATATGAGGAAGATGCCCAGAGGAGCATTTACCTGTAATGAGCAGGATAATGGTGATCTGTTGGTCAAATACAATCCGAAAGACTCCATTACAACCTTCGTAAACGTAAGTGCCGATAGTACTTTAAAGAAATGTGTGGAAAAATTACCAAAGTCGCGTTCTTCCCTGCAATTGAAGGGCATCTATATGAATCCGACTGAACCATTTGACTTCTTCCATGCTTTTTACTTCAGTAAAAGCGATCCCAATACAATTTGTATTGTGTCCTTTTCCGCACCCGCAGTAAATATCATAGGTGCTACTTATTATTCCAATCAGCAGAAAAACCTTGTGAAGGAAGAGAATATCAGATTTTGATCAGGTAATTCATCAACCTGGAAAGTTGCCTTTTATTATTAGAAAGGGGCATTTAATGTTTAAAATATGATCCGGGGGGTAACCGGCAAGGGCTATCAGGCGTTGAATGCCCTGAATCGGCTGCATCCGGTAAGATGGCCATTGACTACAATTATTACAGCTGACAAAATTTCAAACGTCCCCTTATACCCACACATTGGGCATTCCAACACAACATCGTTGCCCTGGTGAGACTAAACCCCGCTGCTGACCTTCACGCCTCCCAACTCGTTGACTCAGCTGACCACTCCACCAAAACAGACGACATATAATACGCCGCAGCACTGATAATCAATACATAACCTGTAAAACCGACCGTTAAATACTCCTGTAAACCTACCCAGTCATAAATTTCGGCAAAGTAAGCCAGCGTAGCCAGTACTACGCCCAGGATAAACGCGATTAATGCAATTCTCTTCATAAGGGGATATTGTAATTAACACAAACATGTTATAAAAATCCAGCTCAATCTGGCTTGAATTTAGATTATACTACATTATAACATGCCAGGGATACAAAAAGTTCAGGTTGCCGATGACATATCTGAACTCATGTAACTATCTGATTATTATTGTATATAAATAATTTTTAAGACTTGGCATCCTTTTTGACTTAAACGAACCGGACAAGTAATCAGCGTTTAACCCAAAAATGTGAATTTATGAGTACAGTTTTTCTTTACATCTTTTACTTTATCGTAGGATTGTGGATATACCGCCTACTGGCTTACTTTTATGATCGTGATCCCAAAGAAAGCTACAAAGCAAGAAAGGAAAGATATTAGGCAAGCAAGAGGGAAAGTCAATGGCAGACTTTCCCTTTTATGTTTTTATCAGGGCCCATCGCTGCTGATGGCACACCCATTTTATCCTGGTTGACCGCTGTCTTTCTATAAATCCACCGTTCACTCACCTATGGCTCCGGCGCCGTCTGTTGCCGCACCATGCCTCCAAACAACCCGCCAAATCCTACCCTCACTCCCATCCTTGTCTTATCCTGGCTCTGGTAACCGGCAATAACATCAACGCGCAACACCTTGAAAATATTCTCCAATCCGGCAAAAACTTCCACATAATTTTTATCCTGATTCACATAGAACGCATTGGAACCCGCGACCAGATTCCATTTCAACCTATTCAACAATGGGATCTTATTTGTCAGCAAACCGTTGAAATGATGCTCCACATTTGCCGTCGCATAAAATGCCTCTGTTGTACTGTATTTATAATAAGGCGCCAGCTGGAAACTATTCAGGTAGTTAATGTTGTAAAACGTCTGGTTACCATTGAAGTGTTGATAATCAGGAATATCCACATGCTTGTCATTCAGGAAACCTCCTACTCTCACCCGGTACATAAACTCTCCGAACAACTTCAGATTCATATTATCTTTCACCTGTACCTGCCACTTGTCAAAGTCTGCGTCACTCCCCGCGATTCCGTGGATACCTTTTGTATATGTCACGCCGAAAATCGGATACTTCGATCCAAATGCAATCTTCCTGTCGGGCAACTCTATAAACTTCTGCCCCGGCTGGAAAGAGAACCCAACCTCAGCCACCAATGCCTGGTTGCGGGTAAAAGGTATATCCGCCAGCTCATACGGATGATTCGGTAAAAACGTCTTTTTACTATTCTTAAAAAACACAAAATCAGTCGTGTTCTCCAATGGCAGGCGATCCTCATACCGTACCCCGAGCCTGAGGAATGAATTATTCTCGAACCTCCGCGTAAACTGCAGGGTCGTGAAGTAATTCTCATACAGTTTCATATAATTCTCCTTCAAGAACAATGTATAGAACTCATTCTCCAGCGGAGAAATCGGGTTATCCTTATTGAACTGGCTTACCCGCTTACCACCGCCCAGCAACCAGGTATTCTGACCGATCCGGTTCCTGATCCTGCTCTCCTGTGTCCAGTTGACATAAGTCCACGCATTCAGGTGTGTATTGCTGAATCCATAGCGGATAAAAGGCATGATCTTCAGCTCCTGTGACTTCGGCAGGTTCAGTTTCAACTCAGGTTCCACACTTAGTACCAGCCCTTCTACAGTGTTGTACTCGAGTTGTCTGAGTAACCCTTTCAGCTGGATCTGGTTGGAATAGATGCCTGTGTCACGGCGGAAATAATAGTTATGCTTTGCCCCAGACCAAAAGAAGTCGGTTATTTTGACAGGCTTCTGGCGCTTCCGTAGCGTATCCAGTGTTCTGGATGACCGGGCACTATCCCGCTCGGCCTGCGCCGTACTATCTTTTACATGGAAGTCTCTCACCTCCTCTTTTTCTAGTGGCACCGGGCGGATGCTATCCCAGTAAGCCAGTAGTTTTTTATCGAAAGCGGTATCGTACCGCATGATCGTCTTATCAAAATGTTTTTTTGAGAAATTCGGATGCAGGTCGTAATTGGAATACACATTCACGAAGTTCCCGACCATGTCAAACCCCATTTGTTTAATGCTCATTGTGATCACCTGGTCCTTGGTCCTCCATACCTCGTTATTCACCGGTACATGGATCTGGCGAATGCGCAAAGTATCCATGATCTCGAGTTGGTAATCCTGTGTCAGCATCAGGTCTGCACTATGAATGCGCCAGTCATCGTCCGTAATGAAGATAGTTCCGGCAAAGAGCGGCTCGAATTTCCTGCGGGGAATTACTTTTATCTTGTTCACTGTTTTCCCGTCGTCCTGGAAGGTACCTTCCAACTGGTACTTATAATATAGCAATGCATTTTCTGCGATGGGAGAAATATACCCTCTTTTATTAAACTGGGTGATCACCGCAGTTACATTGTTGTCATAGAAATCGATGAATGCCGGAAAACTAAATCCAAACCCACCACCGCTCTGGCGGGCAGATAGTACCTCTACCTTGATATTGTCCGGCTCCTGGAAGTCTACACGGGTCATAGATTCAGAAAGGAACACGACACCCTGCCCGTTGGAGTCCAGCCCCATATCTTTCTTGTTAATTTTCTGGAAGAACACCTGTTCGGGAACATTTCGGAGTTTAAACATCCCTTTGATATAATCATTGCAGGTGTATTCGCTTACCTGGTGACGGTAATAGTTGCGCTTTTTGATGGCAGCCCTGATAATCGCGTAGGCAGGATCTTCTCCGCCTGACCTGATCACGACCTCTTTGATCTGCATACTTACAGGTTGTAAGGCAAAGTTGAGCGTCTGATCTGCATTGGTCACCGTCAGCTGCTTTTCCATTTTACGGTACCCCATATACTGGCATACCAGTGTATAGGTACCGGCAGGCAGGTCCAGCTGATACTGCCCGTCAGCATTGCTGGTAGTACCGGTGGTCGTACCTTTTATAAAGATCGTTGCGTAAGGAAGCGGGGTTTGTTGTTCATTGGTGATACGCCCTTTGATAATGGCGGCCTGTGAGGCATAAAATAAAATGCTAAAGAATACGGTCAATGCGGTTTTGGGCATAATCACTGTTATGTGAGAAAATCACTGTTTGTGTGAGGGGCTCCGTTAAAGGCCTCTATCCTGCAAAGATCTCATTTTTAATCTTACGTCAATGAGACTTTTGCTATTATGTAAGAAAATCGCTTTTACTCCAGGCAAAAGCGATTTTCATAAGTATTTCCTGTATAAAGATGTGTCTATAATTTTTTATTGTACCGCAGGTAACTACCGGACAAGCTGCCCAGACCTGCAACCAGTCCACCAATAAATGCACTTACTACACCTATCAGTATAGGACTTTTGATTTTCAGTATCAACTCACTCATCCTGTTTGCCAGGATGTGATCATTCCGGATATCTGCCAGGAAGGCTAATGCCAGCCAAAGCAGGAATACGGCAATGAAGCCATTCATAAAACTACGAAATGGTGGCAACGGGATGATCACAGCTACTAAAAAAGCTGCAATTGCCACTGTCCACCATGGTAAAAATAAACCACCCAGGTAGCTGAGTATAACGATTAAGATAAAACGAGGGAAAGACTTCATAACGGAAAGATAAGGAAAAAAAACGCTCGTTATAACGTCAGGAATCCTTCGATTTGTTTTCTCACCCTGTTGTAAGTGTCAGGCTGAATGACTGCCGAATTTGGAACAATGAGCTGGTTCCAGCTGTAGTTTTCTTTGTAGTCCCAGGCACTTTGTCCATTGGAGGCAAATACCTCGAGTCTGAAGCTGCGGGACTTATCAAGGTCATTTGTCAGCTTGTACCATTCAGGACCACCTTCTTTCTTTGCTTTATCAACGCCTTTACCGAACGACACCTGTACAGCGATCACATACTTCACGCGGAGCAGGATACACAGCCCCGTCTTGTCCAGGTAATACGGCTGATCCGGTTCAATGCCGGCATCTGTAAGCAATTTGTTTGTTCTCGAAGCAGGCTGGCAGGTATCGCCACCCGCATAGATAGAATTGTAGAGTGCTTCCTGTAAAAAGACGCCAATCTTTTTACTATACTCTTGCATTTCGGGTGTAACTTCTCCGGCAGGTACGCCAAAATTAATGGAAACCGGGAGAATCGCTACCCCTCGCTGCGCAAAGGCAGCTACCGTGGCCATCAGGAATAGGCATAGGAATAATGAGCGACGCATAGGATAAAATAAAATGGGTAAAGGAAATAAAAAAGGGCTGAACAAATGTGTCATTTTGTTCAGCCCTTCAAATATGCAAAATTATTTGCTTATTTCCAACGCCTGATTGATATCATCAATAATATCCTGTGCATTTTCAAGCCCTACAGAGATACGGATCATGCCCGGAGTGATGCCAACTTTCAGTCTTTCCTCATTACTCAGCTTAGCATGAGTAGTACTTGCCGGATGTGATGCAATGCTGCGGCTATCGCCCAGATTTGCTGTCAGGGTAAGCATCTTCAGTGCATCGAGGAAACGTGTACCCTGTTCAAGACCGCCCTTCAATTCGAAGCAAACGATCCCACCACCGGCGGTCATTTGTGCCTTCGCTATTTCGTGCTGGGGATGACTGGCAAGCATCGGGTACTTCACCCACTGCAACAATGGATTCCCTTCCAGCGCCTTTGCCAGTGCCAGTGCACTTTCGCAATGTCTTGCCATACGAATATGCAGGGTTTCCAGGCTCTTACTCAGTACCCATGCATTAAATGGAGACATGGCTGGCCCGGTGCTGCGACAGAAAGTATGTATTTCCCTGATCAGGTCTTTTCTTCCAACTACTACCCCGCCTAATACACGACCCTGTCCATCCATCCACTTGGTGGCAGAGTGCGTAACGATGTGCGCACCCAATGTGATCGGCTTTTGCAATACAGGAGAGGCAAAGCAGTTATCCACGTTTAATATTACACCATGCTTGTCGCAGATTTTCGCCAGCAGGCTGATATCAACAACTTCCAGGCCCGGGTTCGAAGGCGTTTCGACAAACATCATCTTTGTGTTTGGCCTGATCAGCGCCTCGACGGTTTCTGGTTTATTGATATCGAAGTAAGTGTATTCAATACCCCATTTAGGTAGAAACTTTGTAATAACTGTATGCGTAGAGCCAAAGATGGAGCTGGCAGAGAGCAGGTGATCGCCTGCATTCATGAGGGCCATGAAACTCGCAAATATGGCGCTCATACCGGATGCAGTGGCATAACCATCTTCAGCCTGTTCCAGGCTACATACCTTGCGCACGAATTCGTCTACATTTGGATTGCTGAAACGGCTGTATATATTATTATCCGTTTCATCGGCAAAAGTAGCACGCATTTCTTCTGCACTGTCATAAGTAAAACTGGATGTAAGGAAGAGCGGGGTGGAATGCTCCATCTGCCATGTCTTCTCGGTCTGTATTCTGACTGCGTTTGTCTCCGGCCGGTATTGATCTTTCTCCATTACTAATGTTGGTTGTTTGTATACAAATTGATTGGTTGGTTGCTAAGGGCAATTTGCGGTAAGCCTGTCAACAGCGGGTAATTTTCCATTACCTGACTCTGTCAAGTATTTACTTGCCTCAATCAACCATTTACCCTGGTTTCCCATGTCAGATTGCCTCCCGCGCGACGCAGGGTCTCTGCAACTGAACAATATTTCGTCATAGACAGTTCCACTGCTCTTGCTGCCTTATCGGGATCCAGGTTTTCACCGGAAAGGTGGAAGATGATATGAACGTTCTCCCAAATAGAAGGTTCTTTCCCTTTTTCACGCTCCCCGTCTATCTCGATTTTAAAATCACTCAGGTCCTGGCGTTGTTTTTTCAGGATCATCGCCACATCTATTGCAGAGCAGCCACCGAGTCCCATCAGCAACATCTGCATCGGTCTTACGCCGTTATTCTTTCCGCCGTTCTCCAGGGAAGAGTCCATCAAAACTTTATGTCCCTGCTCGTCCACTGCTTCCATATTGAATGCGTCGTCTATTCTCTGTAGTGAAATCTTCATATTCAGTGTTGTTTATCCTACAAATATAAACAATACAAGAGGATTTTTCCGCCCGAAGGAGGCCACAATGACCTGGCGCATGCTACGCACCGTTTGTTTAAATCCGGTTGAGTAAAATAATTGCAAAGGATATCCTCCCTTACCATGGGCGCTGATGCCAATCCCGGGGAGGAAATAATTCCAACAACCACAGCCCTTTCAATCACAGGACCTCTTCCAATCCTGAAAGTTATAATTTGTTCAAAATTCTATTACCTCAGATTATTTTGCCATCAAATAAAACAATTGAAGATGCATTTTCCATGCTTCCTAAGCCCCTAATAAATTTGATAATTTCCAAATTTCTCCCCGATTTCTTGTCTTTAACTCCTCATATGTTATATTTGCGCAAATTTTTGCGGGGTTTTGACGGTACAGATCTATCATAATAAGCACACATTTACATTGGAGTCCGGGGTCGTTTTACCGGAACTGCAAATCGCCTATCACACATATGGAACGCTGAACCACAGCCGTAACAACGTGATATGGATCTGCCATGCCCTTACTGCCAATTCGGACGTTGCCGACTGGTGGAAAGGCCTGATCGGTCCGGGTAAGGCTATTGACCCTGCCCGCCATTTCATTGTTTGTGCAAACATATTGGGCTCCTGCTATGGCAGTTCCGGCCCGCTATCCATCAATCCTGCCACCGGAAAGCCTTATTATTCTACCTTCCCACAAATTACTGTGCGGGACATGGTACAGGCACATACCCTCCTGCGGGCGCACCTGGGCATTGAAGAGATTCAATTACTCATGGGCGGCTCTATGGGCGGCTACCAGACCCTGGAATGGGCCTTGCTGGAACCAACCCGCATCCGCCAACTGGCACTGCTCAGTACCGGCGCCTCCGAAAGCGCCTGGGGGATCGCTATTCATACCGCTCAGCGACTCGCTATTGAAGCTGATAACACCTGGCGGGACCCTCGCCCGGATGCAGGTGCCAATGGTTTAAAAGCCGCCAGAGCTATCGGTATGCTCACCTATCGTAACTACCAGACCTTCGTTCGTACACAGTCTGACCCGGACAATGAAAAGACGGACGACTTTAAGGCCGCTTCCTATATCAATTACCAGGGAGATAAACTGGTGAAAAGATTTAATGCCCAGGCCTACTGGCGCCTCACCAAGGCGATGGATAGTCATAACATCGCCCGTGGCCGGCTTACAGACCAGGCAGGCACCCTTGCACTCATCAAACAGCCTACCCTGATTGTGGGCATTACCAGTGATGTCCTCTGCCCTCCGGAAGAGCAACATTTCCTGGCAAAGCATATTCCGGACGCTACTTATCATGAGATCGATTCTTCGTATGGGCATGATGGTTTCCTGATCGAAGTAGATAAGATCGATGAGTTGCTGAATGAATGGCTGGCCTGAGTCCATCTATAACCGATGGATATTGCTAACCGACGGTGCTGATTCCTTCTAAAATAATTGAGTTACTGAATGAATGGCTGGCCTGTGTCCATTCAAAATACCCGTATTTTCACCAAATCACTATCTTACCTATGCGTTAAAATCTGATTAAAAAGGTCTTAAAATTCCTTAAGACCCTTCAAACTATTATACCCCCAATCTATATTTGTATCAGATTATAGCATGACAAAGGTATTTTCTTACATATTACTCTTCCTACATATTGCGACTACTATGTTTATTCCGGTTGCGGATGAGAAAGACATATATGATACCCGCGGCAGACAGATCAATGATGTCAACACCATTTTCGATTTCGTCAATCATGTTATCCTGGGCAATACGGAGGTTACCCAGCAGGACGAAGACGATGATCAGCCACACTACTTCACCGGAAGCAACAGCGTGTCTTACTACATCTCTAATCCAGAACAAATCACCTGCTGCAAGCAGGAACCCTCTACCAATGATCTGGCTGTAGCTTACCCGCTGGTGGCAGTGCAAAAACCACTGACCATCGCCTACGAGATCCTCACCCCTCCCCCGGAAGCTTAATTTTTCACCATTCATAATTCAAGCACTTTTATCACCTGGAAAGGCTGATAAAGAATCGTTGTGTGCCTACAGGCTCTACACATTAAAATAGTCTTAAAATAAAATCAGATGTATAGTCGGGATTCTAAAACAAAGCGCCATCCCCGGATTGTAGCCAGTTGCATCATCATGTTGTTATTCGCATTCAAGGCCACAGCACAGGATACTGTGCACATTAGCCTGCAGGATGCTGAAAAACAATTCCTGGAAAAAAACCTGGACCTGCTGGCAGAGAAGTACAATATTTCTATCGCCCGCGCACAGATCATCCAGTCTAAATTGTACAACAACCCCACCCTTCAGATGAGTGGAAACCTGTACAATCCAAACAGGAAACAGTTCTTCGACGTGAGCAATCAACACGGTCAGTATGATATCAGTGTTACGCAGCTCATTTCCCTGGCAGGCAAAAGGAACAAACAGATAAAACTGGCGCAAACAACCGCTGCTATGTCTGAAAATGCTTTCTTCGATTTGCTGAGAACCCTGCGTTACTCTCTCCGCAGCAACTTCTACCAGGCCTACTACCTGCAGAATTCTATGAGAGCCTATGCGGATCAGATCACCTCGCTCGAAAAAATGGATGCAACCTACAAAGACCTGCAAGCCAAAGGCCTGGTGACCCTGAAAGATGCTGTACGTCTGCGTTCCCTGCTCTATAGCCTGAAGGCCGACCGTACCGCCGCCGAGAACCAGGTAAGCGATATCGAATCAGAACTCCAGATCCTGCTTGCAAACAATCACGCTTATTATATCATAGACCTGCCTGAAAATGCAGCGGCCAACCTGCCTGCTATACGCAATACCAGTCTGCAAAGCCTGGTAGACACCGCATACGCCAACCGTCAGGATCTGCTGATGGCTCAAAACAATCTGCTCTATAACCAACAAAACCTGAAACTGCAAAAAGCAATGGCTGTTCCCGACCTGAACCTGGGGGCAGAATTTGATAAACGCGGCAGCTTCGTGGACAATGCCAGCTTCCTCAACGTAGGCATCGACCTGCCATTCTTCAACAGGAACCAGGGTAATATCAAAGCTGCCCAATACAGCATTGATCAAACCAAACTACAGGTTACACAGCAATCTCAAAAAGTGGAAAATGAAGTGCAGACCGCTTACGTGAAAGCATTGAACACAGATAAAATGCTGGAATCAGTAGATCCGCAGTTCCGTGGACAGTTCGAACAACTCCTGAAATCTGTTACTGACAACTTCCTGAAGAAGAACCTCAGTCTCCTGGAACTGACCGACTTCTACGACTCTTATAAAGAAAATATGCTGCAACTGAACCAATTGCAAAATGATAGGATGCAGGCGATAGAGACACTCAATTTTGCTGTTGGTAAAACTTTGTTCAATAATTAATCATAACCTAAGTATAGTCATGAAACCTTTTATTATATATCTCTTCCCTGTTGCACTCGGCGCCCTGTTGACGGCATGCGGCGGTACCAAACCTGAAGTAGCCAAAGATGAAAACGCGTTGTCCGACAGCCTGGTAAAAAACGTGCAAACCGCACCAGCTACCTTTGAAAATCCTTCGGAAACTATCAAACTGAATGGTAAGATCGTACCGGACGAAACAAAAGAAGCTAAAGTATACGCCCTGGTAAGTGGTAAGATCAGGTCTGTGAATGTGGAACTGGGTGACTACGTAAAACAGGGGCAGGTGCTCGCGGTACTGCAGAGTACCGAAGTAGCCGGCATCAGCAACGATGTATCTGTGTCTGAATCCAACCTCGCCCTGGCAAAGAAGAACGTGGAAACTCAAAAGTCCCTCTTCGAAGGTAACCTCGCTACCCAGCAGGATTACCTGGCCGCTCAGATCGAAGAAAAGAAAGCTGAATCTGAACTGAACCGTGCCCGCCAGGTAGCTAACATCACCGGTGGCAGCAGCTCCGCTTATACACTGAAAGCACCGATCAACGGGTACGTGATTGAGAAAAATATTTCTAATAACTCTGAAGTACGCCAGGACAACAACGCCAACCTCTTTACTGTGGCTGACCTGAACACCGTATGGATCATTGCAAATGTATACGAGGCAGATATTCCTGCTATCAAACTGGGCGACGAAGTTCGTGTATCCACACTGGCTAGTCCCGAGAAAGATTACATTGGTAAGATTGATAAGGTCTATAATGTACTGGATCCTTCTAACCGTACCATGCAGGTACGTATCAGCATGCAAAACAACGGCGGGGAACTGAAGCCTGAAATGTTCGCTACCGTAAAAGTAAATACCAAACCAGCGGCTACCAGCATGCTGAGCATCCCTGCCAATGCAGTTGTGATGGACAACAGTAAGCAATATGTAGTGGTAAAAACCGCCAAAGGCCTCGAAATCCGTGAGATCAAGGTAATTCGCCGTATCGACAACAGGGCGTTTATCTCTGGCCTGCAGGTGAATGACCAGGTGGTAACCAGCTCCCAGGTATTTATTTATGATGCCCTTAATACAAAATAATCCATGCAGAAAGTCATAAAAAAGATTATTGCTTTTTCGTTAAAGAACAAGCTATTCATAGGTTTTGCGACCATCGTCCTCATTGTATGGGGTGTGATCGCATTCAAAAACATTCCCATTGAGGCTTTTCCGGATGTAACGAATACACAGATCACTATCATCACCCAATGGCCCGGCAGAAGCGCCGAAGAAGTGGAGAAGTTCGTGACCGTGCCGGTGGAGATAGCGATGAACCCGGTGCAGAAAAAAGAATCCGTGCGTTCAACCACGGTATTCGGATTGTCAGTGGTGAAAGTAATTTTTGAAGACGGTGTAGACGATGCATTTGCCCGCCAACAGGTCAACAACCTGCTGCGCGACGTAGAACTGCCTGATGGCGCCGATCCTGATGTACAGCCTCCTACCGGCCCTACCGGTGAGATCTTCAGGTATACACTGGAGAGCAAGACCAAAACCGTCAGAGAGCTGAAAACACTACAGGACTGGGTGATTGAACGCCGCCTGTTGAATGTACCCGGTGTCGGCGATGTTGTGAGTTTTGGTGGTGAGGTGAAGACATACGAAATCACTGTGAATCCACAGAAACTGGCTTCTTATGACATTACCCCGCTGGATGTATCGAGCGCAATTTCCAAAAGTAATATCAACGTCGGTGGTGATGTGATCGTAGATAACTCACAGGCTTACGTAGTACGTGGTATCGGTTTATTGAACAACGCAGAAGAGATAGGCAATATTATCGTAGACAACATCAACGGTACGCCTATTCTCGTAAAAGACATCGCTAGTGTGTCTGTCTCTGCCCTGCCCCGCTTAGGTCAGGTAGGTCGTGACAAACAGAATGATGTGGTAGAAGGTATCATTGTGATGCGTAAAGGGGAAAACCCCAGTGAGGTGATCAAACGCGTGCAGGACAGAATCACTTACCTCAATGAAAAAGTACTGCCACAGGATGTAAAGATCAATACTTTCTATAATCGTAGTGACCTGATCGAATTTGCGACACACACGGTACTGCACAATATGCTGGAGGGTATCATCTTCGTAACAGTGATCGTATTCCTCTTCATGGCAGACTGGCGCACTACCGTGATCGTTGCCATCGTGATTCCGCTGGCCCTGCTCTTTGCATTTATTTGTCTGACACTGAAAGGCATGTCTGCGAACCTGCTGTCGATGGGGGCGATTGACTTCGGTATCATCATTGACGGTGCCGTCGTGATGGTAGAGGGTATTTTCGTACTGCTCGACCAGCGCGCGCACCAGATGGGTATGGAACGGTTTAACAAACTTTCCAAACTGGGCATTATCAAGAACACCGGTGGCGAACTGGGTAAGGCGATCTTCTTCTCCAAACTGATCATCATCGCAGGTCTGCTGCCAATCTTCTCCTTCCAGAAAGTAGAAGGTAAGATGTTCTCACCACTGGCATGGACACTGGGCTTTGCACTGCTGGGTGCACTGATCCTGACACTGACACTGATTCCGTTGCTCAGTAGTATTTTATTGCGTAAGAATGTAAGAGAGAAACACAACGTGTTCGTTGAATTCATTACCAATGGTGTAATGAAAATGTTTGCCTGGACATATAGGAATAAACGCCTGTCACTGCTGGTAGCAGTAGGTTTGGTGGTAGTGGGCCTGTTTAACTTCAAGTTCCTGGGTAGTGAGTTCCTGCCGGAACTGGATGAAGGTGCCATCTATATCCGTGCTACCTGTCCCCTCAGCGTGTCGCTGGAAGAATCTAAATCTATTGCGAACAAAATGCGCCGGATCATCCTTTCTTATCCGGAGGTAAAACAAGTGATGTCGCAAACGGGCCGTCCGAACGATGGTACGGATGCAACCGGTTTCTACAACATCGAGTTCCATGTAGATATTTATCCGAAGAAACAGTGGAAGAGCGGTATTACCAAGGAAGAGCTGATTGACCGTATGCAACAGAAACTGTCAGTCTATCCCGGTATCAACCTGAACTTCTCGCAGCCGATCATGGATAACGTGGAGGAAGCAGTATCAGGTGTGAAAGGTTCTCTCTGTGTGAAGATCTATGGTGACAGCCTGGCCTATACGGAAGGCAAAGCCAACCAGGTATACGACATCATGAAGAAGATCCCTGGTGTAGAAGACTTAGGTGTGATCAAGAATATCGGCCAGCCGGAACTGGATATCGAACTGGATGAAAACAAAATGGCGCTGTATGGTGTGACTACAGCCGATGCGAATGCAATTATCGAAATGGCAATCGGTGGTAAAGCCATCACTCAGATCTACGAAGGTGAGCGTAAGTTCCAGCTACGTTTGCGTTATGAGGAGCAATACCGTAACAACGCGGAGGCGATCAGTGACCTGATGGTACCTACCCTGCGTGGAGCAAAAGTGCCGATCAAGAATATCGCTACTATCAAAACACTGACGGGGCCGAGCATCATTTTCCGTGATGATAACAGGCGTTATACAGCCGTGAAGTTCTCCGTACGTGGTCGTGACATGGGTAGTGTGATTGCGGAAGCACAATCGAAAGTGGACAAGGATGTGAAACTGGATAAAGGATATGAAATGCAGTGGGCAGGTGACTTTGAAAACCAGCAGCGTGCTACCAAACGCCTGACACAGGTGGTACCGATCAGTTTGATGATCATCTTCCTGATTCTCTTTGTGATGTTCGGCAATGTGAAGGATGCGGGACTGGTATTGATCAACGTACCGTTTGCAATTATAGGTGGTATCGCCGCACTGCTGATATCAGGTACTAACTTCAGTATTTCCGCTGGTATCGGTTTCATTGCGCTCTTTGGGATCTGTATACAGAACGGGGTGATATTGATATCCGTCTTTAAGAACAACATGGCGAAGGTGAAGAAGCATGATTTCAACCACCATACACTGGAGGTTTCTATCCGCGATGGGGTGCGTGAAAGGGTACGTCCTGTGGTGATGACAGCACTGATGGCAGCGATTGGTTTGTTGCCCGCAGCTTTGTCAAAAGGTATCGGGTCAGAGACATCCAAGCCACTGGCAATTGTGGTGATCGGGGGATTGATTACGGCGACTATACTGACGTTATTGGTCTTCCCGCTGTTCTTCTACCTGGGATACCGGAAGGTTGGCCAGAAGATGGACTAAGCGTAATTGAATATATTAGAAGATGTCTCATGTTATGTGGGGCATCTTCTTTTTTTTGGGGTATTATTATTGATAGATTTCTTTTTTACTGTTTTTTGTTGAGGTGTATTTATCGTCTGTTCCGGCCTGGGATTTCTCGCGGGTTTATTTACGGGCTAATCTGCCGCTAGCAATTTTATCTTACATCGCGTTTCCTGTTCCGGTTTGATCTTTCTTACGGGTTTATTTACCGGCTAGTCCACACGGTCACTTTTATTATACAAGTATACTTTAATGTACTTATGATGTCGTTTTGGAGAAATTGTGATTGTATCGTCACATTGGAAATCTCACTTTTGGTTTTTATTAACATTATTTAACTATATTCATTTAAAATTATACACCCCGTCAATCGAAATCGTTAAATCGCCACTATATGAAGAACTGCATTGTAACAACCAGTCTGTGTTGTATGCTGCTATTATCCTTATTCACTGTAGCATACGGTCAGCAAAAAACCATTACAGGCACCGTAACCAATAAGACTACCGGCGAACCCTTAGCAGGTGTAACCGTCAGCTTAAAAGGTGCATTGTCCGGCACTATCACCGATGGCAGCGGGCATTATAAATTCAATACCGCCCGATCGTTGCCACTGACCCTTATTTTCTCGTCTGTAGGTTTTAAAAGTGAACAGGTGCAGGTCTCGACAGAAGCAAACAACAATATACAGCTGAGCTCCACCGAAATACTGGGTGAAGAGGTGGTCGTAGCCGCCAGCCGTGTATCTGAATCTATCCTGACCTCTCCAGTGTCTATCGAAAAACTCAATGCTACTGCCATCCGGGAAACGCCTACGCCCAATTTCTACGATGCACTTCCCTCTCTGAAAGGCGTAGAAACCAGTATGCAGAGCCTTACCTTCCGCACGGTAACCACCCGTGGTTTCAATACCAATGGGAACACCCGCTTCAATCAGCTGGTAGATGGTATGGATAACCAGGCACCCGGTCTCAACTTCTCTGTGGGTAACATCCTGGGACTTTCTGAACTGGATGTCGCTTCTGTAGAATTACTCCCCGGTGCATCTTCCGCCCTGTATGGTGCAGGTGGTATGAACGGTACCCTGCTCATGACAAGTAAAAGCCCTTTTGAATACCAGGGACTCAGTCTGCGCCTGCAGAGTGGTGTCAACCATGTTAATAAATTACAGCAGCCGTATGTCGGGTTTATTCCTGACCTGGCAGCCCGTTATGCAAAAGCTTTTGGTCGCTTCGCGTTTAAACTGAACGTAAGCTACCTGCAGGCTGACGACTGGCAGGCAGTGGACTCTACCAATTACGACCGCCTGAATGGCCGAACCAAGGCTGGTTACTCGCATGCCACAGATCCCAATTATGACGGGATCAATGTGTACGGCGACGAGATCACTACCACCTATGGTGTTTCTGCCGGTTACCTGAACGGAGTTGCCGTATCCCGCACCGGGTACAGGGAAAAGGACCTGGTAGATTATGGTACGAAGAGCCTGAAATTAAGTGGCGCTTTACATTACAGGTTCACGGATAACCTGGAAGGTATTATACAGGGCAACTGGGGCCGTGGTACCACTGTCTATACCGGTTCTGACCGTTATTCACTCCGTAATTTTAATATGGGTCAATATAAGGTGGAGTTAAGAGGTAAACGATTCTACCTCCGCGCTTATACAACCCAGGAACGTTCCGGCGAAGCATATAACGCCACCGCATTGGGAACAATCTTAAATGAAGCGTACAATCCAAGTGCTACTTACGATGGTAGCGGGAATGTAACAGGTGGCTGGTTTGCGGAATATGCCACCGTATACAATCAGGCCAGACTGGGAGGATTTCCAGGTGCACCCGGCGTAAAAACAGACGCAGAAGCCCATGCGCTTGCCCGTGCTTATGCTGACAGGAACCGTCTCCAGCCCGGAACCACCGCTTTCGATGCCGCCAAAAAAACGATTACCTCCAGCTATATCGGGTTTGGTGCAGGTCGTAATGGGGCTAAATTCAATGATAAAACCAACCTGTATCACTACGAAGGCTTCTATGATTTCACCGATCATGTGAAAGTAGTGGAAGTGCAGGCTGGTGCAAGTTTCCGCCATTATGCCCTGAACTCAGACGGAACCATATTTGACGATGCGAACGGACGTATCGGCATCAACGAGTATGGCGGTTTTGTACAGGTGGGTAAGAAACTGGTGAATGACAGGATCAAGCTGACAGGTTCGGTTCGTTATGATAAGAATGAAAACTTTGATGGCAGGTTTACACCACGCATTTCCGGTGTGTTCACTGTAGCACCGCAACATAATATCCGCCTCTCGTTCCAGACCGCTTACCGCAATCCGACTAACCAGGATCAGTATATCGACCTGCCTATCCGCTCCAACACCAGGCTGATAGGCGGTTTACCTTCCCTGATCTCAAAGTATGACCTGTATAACAAAAAAGGATATACGCAAGCAAGTGTACAACAGTATGCAGCTACAGGTGATCCAACCAAACTGGAAGCGTATACCTTCGGGAAGTTCAGACCGGAAAGCGTGAGCTCTTACGAAGTAGGTTACAAAGGATTGATCAAAAACCGTTTACTGATCGATGCCTATTACTATTACAGCAAGTATACCAACTTCCTCTCCTACCTGGTACTGATCCAGCCTACGCAGCCACTGGCTTCAGATCCGGCGTTTAGCAGGGCGAATATCTTTGCCACTTATGTAAACAATCCAGCGGATGTAGTAACACAGGGTGGCGCATTGGGATTGGATTACCTGGTAGGAAAATGGACGATTACAGGAAATGTATCTTACAATGATATTACGAAGGATTCAAAATCTTTGACAAACGCATTTAATACGCCTAAATATCGCTTCAACCTGGGATTGTCGAACAGGAACGTCTATAAAAATCTGGGCTTTAATATTATGTATCGCTGGCAGGATGCATTCGTCTGGAATTCCAGCTTTGTGCAGGGCGAAGTAGCCGCTTATTCTACATTGGATGCACAGGTGAGCTACCGGGTACCGAAAGTAAATGCAACTATCAAAGTGGGTGGTTCTAACATTACGAATCATTATTACCAGACCTCTTTGGGTAATCCGAAGGCAGGCGGGATTTATTATATCTCGTTGTTGTTCGAAGATCTGCTGAAGTAGCACATTATACAAAGTATAAAGGAGTCTGTATCTTTCTTTGATACAGACTCCTTTTATTTTTACCATTAATGAGCACCAGTCGTATTGTAAGAAATTTCCAGCATGTCGTTTATGCCGGATACATGTCTCATTTCTTACTGTTGAATGATTGAAACTGCATCCTGCCGGTTGTTATATTTCTTATATAGGGAAGGTGTATTCTTCTCCCCTGACTTCAACGGTCGTATTATATCGGCTCTCCCACAATGGGTGGTGCAGTTGTGTCTCCTCATACTTCCGTAACTCTTCCTGTAATTGCTTCAGTACCCCCGGCTGCTTTGTCGATAAATCGTTTTTCTCTGCTCTGTCTTTACTCAGATCAAACAGCCATTGTTTTTTATCGTGCTCATTCACGATTAACTTCCAGTTCCCGCTACGATATGCTTTTGAAAAACCACTTCTCCAAAAGAATTTCTCATGCGGGTGCTTGCCTAATGAACCTTTTTGTAAGTAGGGCAAAAGGTTTACACCATCATAGGTCCTGTCTGCCGGCAGCTTTGCATCGGACAATGCGGCAGCGGTAGCAAAAATATCAAACGACGAAATTTCCTGTGCGGAAGTAGTGCCGCTGGCTATATGCCCGGGATAACGAACATAGAACGGTACGGATAATCCTCCCTCGAAGTGTGTGCACTTACCTCCACGTAAGGGATAATTGTCAGTAGCACGGGTATAGCTGGCACCGCCATTATCACTTGTAAAGAAGATAATTGTATTGTTCTCCACGCCGGCTGCTTTTACCTGTTGCAATACCTGTCCTACGGCATCGTCCAGCGCTTCAATCATGCCGTAGTAGATACGTTTCAGTGAATCTTTCTCGGTGGTGACTTTATTGTAGTAAGCTTTGGGCACCTGGAAAGGATCATGCGGCGCATTGAAGGTCAGGTATAAAAAGAAAGGACCGTCCTTATGTTGCTGAATGAACTTCGCGGCTTTATTGGCCAGGGAAAAAGTAAGATAGCTGGTATCTTTTACAATCTCCCGCCCCTCCCTGATAGCGGTGGCACCTTTGCGCGGTGTCCAGGCTATTTTGTCTGTGAGTGCCCAGGGCGCACGGATGCCGACATACCTGCTGGTATCCAGTTCACCTTCTGTATAAGGGGATAATCCTGCCTGAAAATAATAGCTGTAATCGAATCCTTTCTGATCAGGATAGAAGCCCTCTCCGGTTCCCAGGTGCCATTTACCTACGATGCCGGTAGCGTATCCCTTATCGTGGAGTAACTGCGCCAGGGTGAGCTCAGAAGCGGGCAATCCGTTTTGCGCAGCACCGTTGCCATCGGGCATAAATTCATACCCGAAGCGTACCTGGCTCCGACCGGTGATTAGTCCGGCACGTGAAGGGGAACAAATGGGGGCCGCTGAATAGGCCGTTGTAAAACGTATGCCGCTCTTTCCTAATCCGTCAATGTTAGGAGTATGTACTTTGGTATTTCCATACGCCTGTAAGTCGCTATAACCTAAATCATCTGCCAGGATCACAATTACGTTTGGCGGACGGTGCTGCGCAGTTGTTGTGTCCGTGAAGCTGCAAAGCATAGCTGCGCTCAATACGCCTGTTAAAAGATATTTTCTTTTCATTTATTAGTGCTTTTTACTGAATAATTCATCAAACGTGATACTTGCATAGTATAAACCACCGATGGAAGGCCCACTCATATATTGTGTATAATATTTATTCAGGACGTTGCTGCCACCGATTCTGATTGTGCTCCTGGCAGCCGGAATATGGTATGAGATCTGTGCGTCCAGTGACCCCCAGGCCGGCACATAACCATTGGCGATGCTGGATACCCAGTTAATACTACCCGACCAACGATAAGTGACATTGAAGCCGAAATTTTTGTATGCATGTACATTGCCGAAACTGAAACTACCGCTGAAGCGGGGTGTATTGAATCCACCGGAACTCAGGTAAGCATCCTGTGTACCAGCCTGGTCAAATCCATTGTAGGTACCGTTAGCCGAGAAACGGTAATCCTTTGGGAATATATAGTCAATACCCAGCGACACGCCGTAGTTGTAAACTTTCGAAGGCGTATTTGTATACACAGAATAGTTTGAATAATTGCCACCGGCTACCGCTATTGCTGCAGTACTGTCATTGGCGATCCCTGTAGCAAGGTTCACTTTTCCCACACCGATACCCTGAATAAATCCATCGAACTGCACCCAGAATGCAGATACATCCACAAAGAGTTTATCATTTAGCATTGAGCCTTTATAGCCCAGTTCAAATGTTAAGTTCTTTTCCGGGCGAATGTAATTGATAGGTGCTGCTATGAGTAAAGACTTATTTGCCTGAATTGCGGCGTTCCTGTCAGCACCAGCGCTTACAGCTTTGTTGACCGCTGCATTAAATGAAGTGATACTGGATGTGAAATAGGAGTTGCCGATGATATCGTAGGACTGCAGATTCTGTTTGATACCTCCTAATACCTGTGTCGTACCTAAGCGTAGATTAGCCCATGCATCCTGGAATACCGGCATGCGGTAACCATTCTGGAAGGATAAGCGGAAATTATGCTGTGCTGTGGGAGAATACACCAGTCCAAGTCGCGATGTAAACTGACCTGAAATATACTGGGCTTTATCATAGCGCACCGAACCCGTAGCCTTTAATTTGTCAGGGATAAGGTCTCTGCTCAGCTGTAAAAAGGCGCCTCCTTTCCAGGTGGTAATAGGTTTTCCGGTGGTATCGGGATAAAAAGTACCATCAGAGCGCAGGGAGCTGAAACGATAATCAGCCCCTACCTGCACGTTGACAAAACGAGTCGTCCATTTAGATAAATCTACCTGCAGTTCATTATGGATAAAATATCCTTTGGAAATGAACTTTGCTCCGGACGTCCAGCTGCCAATCCGCTTCAGACTATCTGCAATATGCGTGAAGGTGGTTGTACCTGCTGCGATACGGCCGTTATCAGCAGCTGACCTTGCGGCCTGCAGCGCGTCGTTCATGTTTTCGCCGGAGAAGGCATTCGTGAAGGCTTTGGTGAAATCACTGTACCATTGGTTATCGCTCTTCCAGGTACGGTTAATATTGTCTGCCAGGAAACGTATATTGTAGGAGTCACCTGAGTTTTCGGTATTGATATACCCTTTATAGGAAATAACCGGTGATTTGAATGAAATACCATGTTGTTGTACACTATAGTTTTTAAACTTCAGTTTGTTCGCCCTGGTAAATATATTATCTACCAGACCTCCCCTGTAGGTGTAGGAGAGCCGGGTATTACTGTTAAACTTATATACGAGGGTTGCATCTGCTTTTAACAGTTTAGATGCATAATCTGTCAGCTCAGCTTCTTTATAACCGGTTCGGCTGACGGCGACACTTTGGTTATTCAGGGTTAGTGTGCGATAACTTTCATCTCCATACACGTTCACACCATTGTAGCCCGGATCGAGTCTGTTCGCGATACTGCCATAGCCGGTTCCTGCGTTTAAATTCGTTTGCCGGCTGGTATCTCCCGATACCCAGTCACTGCCACGGGTATATGCAAAATTCACTTTAAAGGCCAGGTGTTCAGAGAGCGCTGATGCATACCGCAGGGAAAGGCTGGTATAAGCGGATGGCGACACGTAGGCATAAGGGTTGTTAATGTTGTTTATGCCACCTTTATAGTTAAAGCTCAGTCCCTGGTGCAGCCAGGGATCTTTGGTAATGGTGTTTACGAGGCCATTGGTCGCACTTAGACCATACAGCGCTGAAGATGCGCCGGGTATTAGTTCTACACTCTCTATATCCAGGTCGCCCGCACCGATGGTGTTCGCAATCGGAAAGTTTAACACCGGCGATTGATTATCCATTCCGTCTACCAGCTGTACAAAACGAAGATTGGTAGGATTCTGGAACCCACGTGTGTTGTAGACAGTGAAGAGCAGGCTTGTGTTCAATGTATTGACTCCTTTGAGGGAAGAAATGGCTTCATACGCGCTTATAGCAGGACTTTCAGCCAGTTGTCTGCTGCTCAGTTTCTCAATGGTAACTGGTGAACGTAATATAGATTCAGCATGACGGGAGGCTGTGACCACTACGTCATTCAGGTGTGTTACCTGTTTTTCGGGCAACACGATGGTGACAAAGCTGGCATTTTTTAATACCACCTCCTTATTCCCATAGCCAATATAGGTGACTACAAGTTTAACCGGAAACGCTGCCGGCACAGGCAAATGAAATATGCCGGCGGTGTCGGTCAGGGCGCCCGTTGTTGTGTTTTGCATCCACACGCTTGCACCCGGCACGGGTGTTCCTGTCTCCGGATCAATTACTTTACCTCTAATCTGGGCATCTGCGGCCATGGCCATCAGCATGCTTATCAATGCTAATATTGCTCTCATTTTATACGACGATAATTTAGATACTGAGAGACAATGGCCATTAGTCTACTAAATATGTAGACAAATATAGAAGAAGAAAGATTAATCAGCAGAAAAAAATTTCTGCGGGGGGAAAACGGTGCCCGGGACAGGCTAAATAGACGACGCCCTGAGCCATGCGACTCAGGGCGTCTTTTGTTGTAACCCTCATCGGCCCTTCCGGCCGTGAAGCATCTTTTATACATTAAAACGGAAGTGCATTACATCACCATCCGCTACGATATACTCTTTACCTTCAATTCTAAAGCGGCCGTTATCTCTTGCAGCTGCTTCCGAACCATACTTTACATAGTCATCATAAGCGATCACTTCCGCCTTGATAAACCCTTTTTCAAAATCAGTATGGATGACACTTGCTGCCTGTGGTGCTTTCCAGCCTTTGTGAATAGTCCATGCTCTCACCTCCTGTACACCTGCAGTAAAGTAGGTGATCAGTTCAAGCAGGTTGTAAGCAGAGCGGATCAGGCGGTTCAGACCGGGTTCAGTGAGGTTGTATTCGGAAAGGAACAGTTCCTTATCTGCCGGATCTTCCATTTCAGAGATCTGTGCTTCAATTGTATTGTTCATTACGATCACCTGCGCGCCTTCAGCCTTTACACCTTCCTGCAGTGCCTGTGAATATTTATTACCGGTGTGCATGCTGGCCTCGTCTACGTTCGCTACATACAGTACCGGCTTTTCGGTGAGCAGGAACAGGTCTGCGATAGCTACACGCTCTTCTTTGCTCAGTCCCAGTTCACGAATATTTTTACCTTGCTCCAGGTGTGCCTGGCATCTTTTCAGTATTTCAAATTCTACTTTTGCTTTCGGATCACCCCCTGTTTTGGCCATCTTTTCAGTACGGGCAATTTTCTTTTCCACACTTTCCAGATCTTTCAGCTGTAGTTCTGTATCGATAATTTCCTTGTCGCCGATAGGATTGATCGCACCTTCCTCGCGGAGGATGTTATCATCTTCGAAACAACGAATGACGTGCACGATGGCATCTACCTCACGGATGTTAGCGAGGAACTTGTTTCCAAGGCCTTCACCTTTACTGGCACCTTTTACCAGACCGGCGATATCTACGAATTCGATGGTAGTTGGAACGATCCTGTTTGGATTGACCAGTTCCGCCAGCTTAGCCAGTCTTTCGTCCGGTACATCTACCAGGCCTACGTTAGGTTCAATAGTACAAAAACGGTAGTTGCTAGCCTGCGCCTTTGCGCTGTTGCTTACCGCATTAAATAATGTCGATTTTCCTACATTCGGTAATCCAACAATTCCTGCTTGTAACGCCATTTTTTAAAAAATTTGCGCGAAGATAGTACTTTTTTCACTTAATTATGCAGTTTAGGTATACAGAGGTGTGTTATCGTTAAATTGATGGCCCGGCTGGCAGGCCAATGAGCAGCATTCACCCATCGGTAATGGTGGCTGTTTACTGCAGGCTCCGCCGTTCGCAGGGAATCAGCTCATGCTCCACTGCCTGTTGCAGCCGGATGAAAAATTTATTACATTTACCGGATTACTTATATAACCAATCTACATTCATGGCTTTAAACTACGTTTGGCTGGCTTTTTTCCTGATTTCTTTTGTGGTTGCACTCTTCAAACTCATCGTTTTGGGTGATACTGCAGTATTCTCTACAGTAATGACCGGCATGTTCGACAGTGCAAAGACGGGGGCAGAAATCTCCCTGGGTATGGCAGGGATCATGACCTTCTGGCTGGGCATTATGAAAGTGGGAGAAAAGGCAGGGATGATCGATCTCTTTGCCAAAGCTGTGACGCCTTTCTTTTCCAAACTGTTTCCTTCCATTCCAAAGGGCAACCCTGCCATGGGGTCTATGCTCATGAACTTCAGCGCCAACGCACTGGGGCTGGACAATGCCGCCACTCCCCTGGGCCTGAAAGCCATGAAACAGCTGCAGGAAATCAATAAGGAGGAAGATACCGCCAGTGATGCCCAGATCATGTTCCTGGTGCTGAATACAGCGGGTATTACGATTATTCCTACATCAGTGATTGCTATACGGCTGGCTGCTCATGCTGCCAATCCGGCTGATATATTTATTCCTACCCTGATAGGTACCCTGGTTTCCTTCATTTCCGGTATGATCGCGGTAGCCATCTACCAGCGACTGAACCTTTTCAAACTGCCGGTACTGGTGTTTTTAGGCATTTTTGGCGGCCTGCTGGCCATTTTATATTACGCCATGCATAATCTGCCGGCAGAGCAGATAGCCACCTACACGGGCTTAATAGGTGGCCTTGTGATCTTTGCCATCATTGCTTCGTTTTTAGCATTGGGGATGATCAGGAAGGTGAACGTATACGACGTATTTATTGAAGGCGCGAAAGAAGGCTTCCAGACCTCTGTGATGATCATTCCTTACCTGGTAGCCATGCTGGTAGGCATCAGTGCCTTCCGCAATACCGGTTGCCTTGATTATGTTACCAATGCGATTGGCAGTGTAGTGGCCTGGTTGGGCATGAATACGGATTTTGTACCGGTACTGCCCGTTGGTATTATGAAAACCTTCAGCGGCTCGGCAGCCCGTGGCCTGATGGTAGAGGCCATCAATCACTATGGCCCGGATTCATTCCAGGGCAAACTGGCAAGCGTGATACAGGGTTCTACGGAAACCACCTTTTATATCCTGGCAGTATACTTCGGATCTGTGAATATTAAAAAAACAAGGTACGCTCTTACCTGTGGACTCATCGCGGATGTAGTCGGACTAATAGGTGCGATTATCATCGGGTATATTTTCTTCTGGCATAAATAACCAGCTGGAGTGAATGAAAGGCGTTCCTGTCGCCATCTTTTTTAATAAGGTCTGTCAACAATATAATTACTATCTTACCGCTACCACCACTTACGAAAAAACCTAATGCATGCTTACTAAAAAAATCCACGAAGACTGGATCGCTGTCATTATAGCGTTCCTTGCTATTGCGGCTATTACTTTAGGTCTCAAGCCTTTCTACGGAACTGATATTCTTACTAAAACCGGCTCAGGCTTTATCTGGGTGGCTATCAGCCTGTTTATTGCCAAAGTACTAAGTCAGCAAACGGGCCGTTATCTGAAACTGTTACCGGCGTTAGCAGTAGTCGTATTCATTACACTGGTAGCACAGCTTGTAGCCAATACCGCCATCATGAAAGCATATGGGATCGAAGTCGTTCTCTTCAGCCTCATCTTAGGTCTCATCATCAGTAATACCGTTGGTGTACCCGGCTGGTTAAAGCCGGCGATTCAAACGGAGCTTTACATCAAAACAGGGCTGGTGCTTTTGGGTTGTAATGTATTATTCCAGGACATTGTGAAGGCTGGCGCATTGGGTATCATTCAATCGGTAGCGGTTGTATTTACGGTCTGGTATTTCAGTTTCTGGCTGTGCAGGAAATTAGGACTGGACGATGAATTCCGGATGATGATCTCCAGTGCAGTTTCTATCTGTGGCGTATCGGCGGCGATTGCTACTGCGGGGGCTATTGAGGGGGATAACAAGAAACTGTCTCATGTCATTTCCCTTGTATTGATCGTGGCGATTCCGATGATGCTGTTCATGCCGTATATTGCAAGGTGGGCAGATATGCCGCCGGCGGTAGCAGGTGCATGGCTGGGAGGTACTATCGATACTTCAGGTGCAGTGGTTGCCGCGGGCACAATGCTGGGGGAAGAGGCCCTGAAATATGCGACACTGGTGAAGTTCTCACAAAATGTGTTGTTGGGTTTAGCGGCTTTCTTTATCTCATTGTACTGGTCTTATTCAAAGAAAGAAGCCAATTACGAAAAGCCGACCCTGAGAACGATCTGGGATCGCTTTCCTAAATTTGTGTTAGGCTTTATTATCGCATCCCTCTTCTTTTCCTTTGCACTCAGCCCTGCACTGGTGACCACCATTAAAGGCAGTATCAAGGACCTGCAAACGTATTGGTTTGCGCTGGCTTTTACCTGCATAGGACTGGAGACAAAGTTCACCGATATTTTCAGCATGGAAAGAGGGCGCCCTGCGATGGCATTCATCATTGCCCAGGTATTCAATATCTTCTTCACCCTGGGTATCGCTTACCTTGTGTTTAGCTAGTGATATTTTATGATGGGGTTTTCTCCGGTTACATTTCACCCGTTCGGGATAATGTGTCTATACCATGCTCCCCGTCCGCTGGCTGACCGGAGAAAACCCCGTTTTGATTAGTCGTATTTTTCCATCTTATCATCGATGAATACATCCGCATCTTTTTTGATCTGCATTTTGATGTAGCATAGGAGTTGTGACGCTCCGGCCCTGAAGCAGACTTCCTGTGCCTGTCGTACTACCGCCATTACTTCGTCGTACTTCCCTTCTATCACCGTTTCAAACGGACATACCCGGTATTTGAGACCGGAGTTGTGAATGACAGCGATGGCTTCGTCGACTGTGGCATATACCTTGTCTGAGGCTACCGTTGGCAGGATCTGTAAAGCTACATTGATCGTGTGTTCCATTATTTTTTCCATTTTACTTCGTAAAGATCTTTCCGTATATCCTTCTTCGTTTGCACACTACCGAAGGCATGCAATTCTTTCAATAATACGAGGTCCACATCCGCAATCACCACCATTTCTGTATTGGTCGTTGCATCTGCTTTCACGCCAGTAACAGGGAATGCAAAGTCTGACGGGGTCAGTACAGCACTCTGCGCATATTGCAGGTCCATATTGTTCACCTTCGGCAGGTTACCGACACAGCCAGCAATGGCAACATAGCATTCATTCTCAATAGCCCTTGCCTGCGCACAGAAACGTACCCTGTTGAAGGCGTGTTGTGTATCTGTAAGGAATGGCACAAACAGGATCTGCATGCCCTCTTCTGCTAGTATGCGGGATGGTTCCGGAAATTCTACGTCGTAGCAGATCTGGATACCAATTTTGCCACAGTCTGTGTCAAATGTTTTCAGTGCATTGCCGCCCTTGATCCCCCACGCATATACTTCACTGGGCGTAGGATGGATTTTGATATAATGATCGTAGGTACCATCCCTGCGGCAGAGGTAGGAAATATTATACAACGCATCATCGATCAGTACAGGCATACTACCCGTGATGATGTTTACATTGTACGCGACCGCCTTGCCAATAAACCAGTCCCTGATCTGCTCTGTATATTTTGCTACGCCCCTGATCGCCTGGGCGGAGTCAACCTGGTTAAATTCGGCCATGAGAGGGGCATTGAACAGTTCCGGGAAAACGACAAAGTCCGATCCGTAATCACTCACAGCATCGATATAGTATTCTACCTGTTGCAGGAAACCCTCCAGGCTGCCATAGTCTCTCATTTGCCATTGTACGAGGCCAATGCGCACGGTGGACTTATTATAGCGAACAGTATCTGCATCCTTTTCATAGTAGATGTTATACCATTGCAAAAGAGTGGCGAAGCCCTTACTGGCTTCATCATTAGGCAGGTAATTCTTCAGGATTTTTTTAACTAAAAAGTCATTGGAGAACTGGAAAGTAAGTGTGGGATCATAGATTTCCTTATCCTTTACTTTCTCTATATATTCACGGGGAGTGAGCTGATCGGCAAACTTTTCATAATTCGGAATACGGCCACCTGCTACAATCCCTCTCAGGTTCAGGCGTTCGCAAAGGTTTTTACGGGCATCATAGAGTCGTCTTGCCAACCGTTTGCCCCTGAAATCGGGATGTACAAATACTTCTATACCGTATAAAATATCCCCTTTGGGATTGTGGGTGTTAAAGGTGTAGTAACCGGTAATCTGCTCGTAAGTGTGCTCATCCCCAAATTTGCCATAATCCACAATAATGGATAATGCACAGCCTACTACTTTTTCGTTGACAGTAATAGCAATCTGCCCTTCGGGGAAGATCTCTATGAGCCGGCGCAGTGTAGGCTCCCGCCAATAACTACCCGCCATATCGGGGTAGGCTTTCAACATAGACTCCTTTAAATCAATATAATCCTCTGCGGTCAATTGCCTGATTTCAACAGTTTCTGACATGGTCTCTTCGTTTTACAGGCAATTTAAGTAAAAAGGGCGTATCATTACGATACACCCTTTCTGCTGATTTTTCGCATATTCCCCCGGCAGATACGGGGTTTTCCTTCAGTATGAGAGGGAAACTATTGATTCAGGAGATCCTGAATATAGATAACCTTATTATTTTGTGTCTGTAAAAAGGCTTTGTTAGCCCGGCCAATGTGCAGGAATGCTTTTACCTGTCTGACGAAAAAAACAGGCAGGTAAAACAGTGCTTTCACTACCTTTTTGTCTGTGCTCATCACCGCCACGATGATAAAGAACGACAGCGGGAAGAGGATCATAGCAGCTATCCAGCCCAATGTCCACATCGGAGCGATCCAGTAGTCGACGAAAGCAAATAAAGCGGCGCCTGCTACCTGGAGGAACAATGGCGGACGCAGTAAATTGAATCCGAAGAACACAAGATTAAAGCTACCACGCCGCAGTCCTGTTACGAACACATCCCAGCCATATTTAAAATATTTAAAGTAAGCATTGATCCACCTGGTACGTTGCGTTTCCAGTGCATCGCCACTATCGATTTTTTCATCGTATACTTTCGCATCTTCTGCATATGCCAGTTGTGGAATAAGTTTCACGATGTCTGCCTGGATCTTTTTATCAAACCCGCCGAGGAAGTTGCGATAGATCACCTGCTTGTACAAAGCGGTTTCAATTGCTATACCCAATCCCCAGATATTGGCAGACAGGCCCATTTCCATGCGCATACGCCTGTCGATGAAGTTGCTGAAATAGTTGCCGGCAGCGTCCAGCTGCGCATATACACTGTCATTGTTCTTGGCCAGCATATTCGTTTGTACGGCACGGTAACCTTTGTTGAAATACCCGTTCAGCACTTCGAGATAATTGGGATGCAACAGGTTATCTGCATCCAGTATGATCATTACGTCGTGCGATGCGTCAAATTGATTGATCGCAAAGTCGATGGAACGGATCTTCGCATTTAAGGGAACTTCAGGCAGGAGTACCTTTACCTGTGGATCATTGTTGTATCCAATATTTGCGTGGTCGCACCCATCCGCTACAACATAAACTTTGAAGTGGCGGTAGGTTTGCCTGAGTACCGAATCTACAAGGGGTGGAACCAGTTGCAGATTTTTGTGTGCTGTAATAATAACAGCAAAAGAATAATTTTTTTCCGGCGTACCGGTAGCTGTTTTTCCCTTAACAAAGAGAGCGCCAAAAAATTTCTTTATGCCATAAATGAGCAAAAGAAATGTCGGTTGAAGCAGATAGGCTGCCAGTAAAAGCTGTATGGCTGCAAAGCAGCTCAGTAGGATTGACCACATATTAATTAGCTTTTTCCCAAACAGAAAAGAACCCACCCGTAAAACGGTAGGGCAATGCATCGGCTATTTTACAATCCAGCCACTGTAACGCACGTACTTTTTTTGCTACAAAGCTGAATGGGAAGACATCTTCTATAAAATTTGCTTTTCCAAAGCGGACAATGCGAAAGTGGTTTTGTGTAGACAATTTTTCCAGGTCCGATTTGTTGAAAAATTGCACATGATCCAGATTATCTGCAGCTGACTGGACAGTGGTTCCTGAGTAGCCCAGCGCTTTCTTGACGCCAACCACTAATTTCCAGGGCCAGCTGTTTTTTTCACGCATCGCCAGCACGGGGCGGGTAACAAACAGTTCGCGGGGGCCGCTGCCGTTAGGTACGGTTACGATCAGCACACCATCCTGCTTCAGTGACTGGTACAAGACTTTCAATAAGGAGGAAGGGTCCTGCAGGTGTTCCAGCACCTCGCTGCAAATGATGGCGTCGAAGGTATCCCCCTGAGCGACCAGTTTCTCAGCGCTGATCACGTCGAACCACACGTTGGGTAAAGTATTCAGGGCACGTGCACGAACAATGGTTTGTTCGCTTACATCTATACCCAGTACATTGAACCCAAGTTTGCCGAGGTGACGGCTGATCACACCGTTGCCACAGCCTACATCCAATACCCTGGCATCAGCCTTTACTTTGCTTTTCAGTGCATCACTGATAAAGTCAAGCCGCTTTCTGTCAGCGATCCTATCATATTCGTATGTAACAGTAGTAGTCATGATTCGTATCCGGTTAATTTTTATGTTCAAGCACTTGCCGGTACAGGGTTTCAACCTGACGGGTCATGCCTTTTGCACAATAGTGTTGATTAACAGTGGCAGCAGCTGCCTGCTGTAACGAGGTGCGTAGTGCAACGTCTGTGTGTAAGGTGCCGATAGCGGTGGCGAGAGCCCCGGGGTCGCGGGCTGGCACCACAAGGCCATTTTGCCGGTCAGTAACAATTTCTCTGGAGCCATCCACTGCGGTTACGATCACGGCTTTACGCATGGCCATTGCTTCCAGCAGTCCGATGGGCAGTCCCTCCCAGAGGGAGGGTAAACAGTAGATATCTATTGCCTGTAACAGATCCGGCACGTCAGCGCGGAAGGGTTGAAATACGATCTGACTGGCAATGCCTTGTGCATCGGCCAGTGAAACCATTTCATCTTTCATGTCCCCCTCTCCTACTACCAGCAGGGTAATGTCGCGATATTGCTTCAATACCTCTTTAAAGGCGTATATGAGGGTTAATGGATCTTTTTGATGAGTGATGCGGGCGATGTATCCAACCACGGTATTAGTGGCAGGAATACCTAATTCTTTGCGAATATTATTCTTCCGGGAATCCGGGTTAAACCTGCTGAGATCTATCCCGTTATTGATTACGGTAGAGCGAAATCCGGCGAAGTGCTTTACGCCTGTATCCCTGTTAGAAGCAGAGACAGAGATGTTTGCTTTAGTCCCGCTGGTGAGCAGTCGTTCAGACCATACACGCAACTGCTTTTGCAGAAAAGGCTGATCATCGTGAAATGACCAGCCGTGGATGGTATACAGCAAAGGTCGGCCACTCATGCGGGCGGGAATGTACAGATTGCTGGCAGCACGGGAGCCGTGTGCATGAACGATGTCAATCTGTTCGTCCTGAATGAGCGTTTTGACCCGTTTCCAGCAGGAAGGGTCAAATGCTTTCAGGGAAGGAATTACATAATGGCGTATACCCATTTCCTGGAGGCGAGTGATCATCGGTCCGTCTGTAAACGACAGAACCACCGGTTCAAAACGCTCTTTGTCCATGGCATCCACCAGGCTGAGTACGTGGGATTCCCCACCGCCTATCAGTCCCTGGCGGATGGCCTGCAATACCTTTATTTTAGGTGTGTTGTTCATTATGCCGGAACGCCTGCAGCCTGAGGTTGTTTCCTTTCCCAGCCCTGTGGCAGTTTTTCGTAGATCTCAATGTTTTCGAATTCCTTGCTCTTACGTGCACCTACTTCTTTCGCCCATTCTGCCATACGGGCAATGCCGTCCTGTAAGGATACGCCGCTGCCCTCGCCGAATACGCGGTGTGCTTTGGTGTGGTCAGAGTAAGCATGCATCACTTCGTTGCGGGCAGCCAGGTATTTGATGTCCGGCGTAACGCCGAAACAGGCACCTACTACTTTTGCCAGTTCATTTACGGTGTAGGGTTTGTCTGCACCGATATTAAACACTTCGTTGTACGCCTCAGGGATGTTCACGCTGTTCGCAATTGGAATAGCTACATCATCAATAAAGCTGAAAGCACGGGTCTGTTCGCCATCGCCAAAAATAGTCAATGGTAAACCCTGCATAATCTGGTTCATGAAGATGCCGATCACATTACGGTATTTATCACCGATGTTCTGGTTCTCTCCATATACATTGTGCGGGCGGAATACAACGTAGTTCAGGCCAAACATTTCGTGGGCTGCTTTCAGGTCCAGTTCAACAGCGAATTTGGATACGCCATATGGATCTTCCGGCATAGGTACCATTTCTTCACGCATAGGCAGCTGACCTGCACCATATACAGCGATGGAAGAGGTGAATACGAAGCACTTTACTTTATGCTTGATCGACTCATTGATCAGGTTAATGCTGCCAATGAGGTTATTATTATAATTGAAACGGCGGATAAAGTGGCTCAGCCCTTCAGCTGCATATGCCGCCAGGTGGTATACATATTGAAAACGGTATTCTTCGAAGAGGCTGGTCACCAGCTGATCGTCGGATACAGAGCCCTGAACGAAAATGGCGCCTGCCGGGATATGATCTTCGAAGCCCCCGCTAAGGTCATCCAGTACAACTACTTCATGTCCCATTGCGAGGCAATGTTTTACGACATGTGAACCGATAAAGCCGGCACCGCCGGTAACAAGTGATGTTATTTTAGACATAATTAAGTTTTTTATACAGGTGAATAACTTGATGTGGTGAGGTTCCAGAAAGTACCTTTGACAAAAGATCTTAAATGCTTGAACTGTCCTTTCAGGGTGTAGGTGAGCACCGCCTTGGGGAACGTAAGGAAACTAAAGAAGCAGAGGAATGCGGCCAGCTGCAACTTGTTTGTATTCCTGCGCATGTAGAGAATGCGGTTGCGTGTATGGTAATACGCTTTTATAGCGCTCTCCTTACCCATGGTGATGGACTCTTTGTGGAAGATCAGTCCGTTTGCATTATAATAGATCTTGTATCCCGCGCGTAGAATTCTGGCAGACCAGTCACTTTCTTCGTAGTAGATAAAGAATTTGTCAGCAAAGCGGCCTACATTGTCGATCACTTCCCGCTTGACCATCATGGCGGCGCCATGTGCACACCAGGTAGGGCCTGACACATCGTGCTGACCTTTATCTTCTTCTTTGCTGCCCACTGCCCATGTACGACCGGTGAGCAGGTTCATCTTGTTGAAGCCTGCGTACTGAATGACGTTGGGGTGTGAGTAAAAGCGGATCTTGGGGCATACCACACCAATAGTTCCGTCTTCATAAAATGGTTGCAGCAAATGTTCCAACAGGTCGGGGGTTACTTCTGTATCATTGTTTACAATGAAGATGAAGTCTCCTTTTGCGTGCTCGATACCGAGGTTGTTGCCACCGGTAAAACCCAGGTTGACAGGACTCAGAATGAGGCGAAGATTGGGATAGTTGCCTGCTTCAATCTGAGCAGTAGGATCAATACCGGACCCGTTATCTACGACGATCGTCTCAAAATTGCGGTAGGTTAGCTTTTTTGTAGACTCCAGAAATTCGCAGGTAACAGTTGTCTGGTTGAAATTAAGGGCAATAATGGACACCAAAGGTGTTTGTTCTTGCAAACTCATAATCGTATTCGGTAGTTAATATTATTATACATTATCCTTTTGCCGGAGTGCATTTGGCGTATTTGCCAGAATCCACATATCATACAGCACAGAATGTTTTTCAGCGTAACTTTTATCCAGGTTAATACGCTCACTTACGCTCATATCTTTGTTACCTCTCTTTTTGATCTGCCAGAGACCTGTTATACCGGCGGGTGCCAGGAAACGGCCTGCATAGTCATCTGTAGTGAGCGTAGCAGCTTCGTACAATGGAAGGGGGCGATTGCCAACGAGTGACATATGACCCAGCAATACGTTCAGCAGCTGGGGAAGTTCATCTAAGCTGGTGTTGCGCAGGAAGGCGCCCAGTGGGGTAACGCGGGGGTCATTGCTTACTTTAAAAAACACAGGACCGGTACCGTTAGTATCGTACTGGTTCAGGTGTTTCATCTGGGCGACCTGTTTGTCAGCGTCCGCTACCATGGTGCGGAACTTATAAAATTTAAAGATCTGGTAGCGGTTGCCAGCGCGGCGGGACACATAGAAAACAGGCCCTTTGGAATCCAGTTTGATCAGAATAGTCAGGACTAAAAATACAGGGGATAACAACAGGAGTAGTGTGCCGGCAATGAGTATATCCAGGCCACGTTTAAAGAAATAGTTGATATAGTACCCGGGCTTGATGGCAGGGAATCTGCCTTCTTTTTCTATTGTCTGTGCCAGGTTCCTGATCTGCTGCGCGGTGTGCAGCTTTTCTTCAAATATCGCAGGGGTAACTTCGGGGGTGAGAATATCATCGATACCACCAATGGAGCGCAGCTCTTGTTTCAGCTCCGCAGATAAATCTTCCGTGTAAATAAACACGGGTACTTTAGCGAGCCTGGACTCCGTACGGATAAAGTCTCTCAGCTTACGCAGGTTAAATTGAGGATTACCATGTACGTTACAGATAATAAATGTAGGTACGATGTTAAATTGCAGCTGCTCTTTCAGCACATCCACTGACAGTGACAACTCTTTCGCAGTAAATACGTACTCATCCGTTTTGCCAGTCACACCATCAAAGAACTCATCATTCCCGATGCAAAGCGTGTACCTGTTCACGTGGCTGGATGCCATCGCGACAACCTTGGTACCGGTCCGTTTTCTGGCATTCGGATAGCTCAATGGTAGATTTGATATCATGTGCGTTCGGTTTACTTATAAATCTATTATAACAATGGTGCCAGGGGAACAAGGAAAAAGGATTATCCCGCAATACTCACAGACGGCTGTGTGTTTAATTGGTTATCTACTAACGCGAGCAATTTAATTGGATCAAAAGGTTTGTTAATCACTTGCGCTACATTGGGATACAGGGGCAGGTTGTCCTTCAGGTCCATTCCCGTAAGCACGATAACAGGAATATCGCTATACAGTGCATTGCCCGCAAGATTTTTTGCAAGTTGCCAGCCATCAATGTTTGGCATCTGAACATCTGTAATGATCAGATCCGGAATATTGCCGCTGGATAACCACATAGTAGCGGTCAGTCCGTCTGTAGCAGCATACACCTTATATTTGTTGCCTAACATCGCTTCTAACAAGAATCGCATCGGGGCACTGTCATCTACTATTAAAATCTTCTTTTTCATTTTTTACTCCGGTTTAGAACATAAAAGATTGCTCTGTAAACCAAATGCATACACGCCGCAACGCTCGCTGTTGCAGAATGGGCAAATGGAATCTCTTTGATCTTCCAGGAGGATAAGGTAGAATTATCACTAAAATTCACCACTTGCAGGTTAGTACATATGCTCAGTAGGTAAAGCATACGCGCAAAGACTGCGGTGGTCATTCATTTCAGGACAAATTGGTTAATGTGAATTTCAGAGGAGATGGCTATGGTTACATTAGCAGATTGCTATAATCAGGCGTAAAAATATTCTTTATTCCTGAATAGTGCAAAAAAAATATTGAACAATATTTTTTTTGTACTTGAATGTCAACAACCTGATGGTTTTTATCTTAAATCTGTCGCAAAAGTATATTAATAATTATTTTTTAATATTTTGAAATTGGTAAAAGATTAAGAATTCCTCGTGAATGATGCAAAACTGAAAGTAAACGATCATAAAATTGCGGTTGATGTATCATCATCCTGACACACAATAATTTTTCTTCTTTAATTTGGCAGTGTTATTAAGAAGCATCACCCCCAGTAAACGAAATTGTTAACGATGACGATATTATTCTACACCAGCTTATTCATACTGTTCTATAATTATATCGGGTATGGTGTCCTGGTGGGAATACTGGTGACCTGTAAACGCCTGCTGGCAAAGGATACAGACGTATCGACTGCGTTCGAACCAACGGTCACACTGATCGTTGCAGCTTATAACGAAGCAGCCTTCATACCTGAAAAAATTAAAAACACGCTCGAACTGGATTACCCTGCTGATAAATTAGAAATAATCTTCATCACTGATGGGTCTAATGATGGTTCTGAAAAAATAATACAGCAGTATACACGTATAAGAGGCTTGCATGAACAGGAGCGGAAGGGTAAAACTGCCGCCATCAACAGGGCGATGCAAACCGTGCAAACTCCCATTGTGATCTTCTGTGATGCAAACACGTTGTTAAATGCGGCGGCCGTCAGGAATATTGTGCGGCACTACCAGGATCCCCTTACAGGTGGTGTGGCCGGCGAGAAGAAAGTAATGCAGGCAGGTAACAGTGGCGCAGCAGGTACAGAAGGTATCTACTGGAAATATGAATCGGTATTAAAGCGACTCGATGCGGCGCTATATACAGTAGTAGGTGCAGCGGGCGAATTGTTTTCTGTAAGAACAGCGCTTTTCACCCCGGTGGAACCAGATGTGATCCTGGATGATTTTATCATTTCCCTGCGGGTGAATCAAATGGGCTACAGGATTGCTTATGCGCCGGATGCCTTCGCAATGGAAACGCCATCAGCAGGTATTACAGAAGAACACAAACGCAAGATCCGCATCAGTGCAGGCGGCTTTCAATCTATTGTAATGCTGCGTGCTTTGCTCAATGTATTCCGGTATCCGCTCCTCTCCTTCCAATACATCTCACATCGTGTGCTGCGCTGGACACTGAGTCCGCTTAGTTTGCCAATACTATTTATCAGTGCCGCAGCACTAACGTTTCAGGGAACAGGCGGCTGGTATCAATTGCTGTTTGCAGCGCAGGTAATATTTTATATACTCGCAATCACCGGGTTTTTCCTTGCTAAGCGGGACATTAAATTCAAGCCCTGCTATATTCCGTTTTATTTTCTTTTTATGAATGTGGCGATATACGAAGGCTTTTTCAGATATATCAGGAAGCAGCAATCTGCTGTGTGGGAGAAGGCCAGGAGAGAAACAGCCGTTATGAATGCTTAAATACAACCAACATGTCGACAACAACCAATACACAGCGTATCAACAGCATGGATGCACTCAGGGCGCTTGCTATGTTCCTGGGCGTGGTGCTGCATGCAGTGATGGCGTATACACTTACCCCATTTGAAAACTTTTATCATGACCCGCACTATAGCAGCGGTGCTTATGATGTGATATTTTTTTTAATACATACTTTCCGGATGCAGTTGTTCTACCTGATAGCGGGGTTCTTCTTCCGTTTGTTGTATTTCAGGATTGGCGAGGCTGCATTTATAAAGCATCGCACGCAGCGCATCCTGATCCCCTTGATAGTCGGTCTGTTCCTGATACTTCCCTTTACCAATCTGCCGCTCACAGCGTACACGGTGACCGGTGGGGGCCAGCACCTCACCGGGCCGGACGTTTCCCTGATCCTGCACAACATCATGATCTGGAGAGGCCCGGTACACCTGTGGTTTCTGTATTACCTGACGTTGTTCTACATCATCGGCATCCTGTTAATGAAACTGAAGTTGCCGAAACTGCCTGTAGCTATCGTTCCTGTGTTATTACTGGCAGGTTCGTTTGCATCATTACTTCTCTTTGATACGTATTATATCAAATACACGCCCGGATTGGTGCCGAAGCCTAATTACATCCTGTATTATGGCATTTTCGTGTACGCAGGCTGGGTACTCCATGCGCATAAAGAGAAATATTTTCCGTTGCTCAAACGTTATGGACTGGTGTTTACAGCCGTTGGTCTGACTACCGCACTGGCGATATATTATAATAGTACTGCAGCCGGTATTTTGCTGAAATTGGGTATGACCATTGCGACTGCATCGCTTGTGATCGGTTTCCTGGGCGTATTTCTGCGCTGGGTCAATGCTGAATCATATACCATGCGTTACCTTTCAGACGCGTCGTATTGGGTGTACCTGGTACACGTAGGGCTGGTATATATGATGCAGGCATGGCTGGGAGACACTCACCTGCCGGGTATACTGAAGCCGGTGTTATGTTTTATTGTACCCGTTGCAATTTCGCTACTCACCTACCAGTGGTTTGTACGATACACTATTATAGGATTTTATTTACATGGGAAAAGAGAACGATCGATGCCCGACGCGCACAAAACAGTATACAAAATGTCTACATCGAAATCCTGAAAAACGTTATAATCCTTAACTGATATGCATGAAGCGGGATTTTAAAACGATTTGTTAATGTAATAAAAAAGATTTGCCTCTTTTAAATTTTATACTACCTTAGCGTTTCGAATTTATCCTTCCAACCAGTCCTCATTTAAAACCTCACGATAATACTTTTAGCCGTTTTCCTATTTAAAGCCGCTCAGCATTGAGTTGGCCGAATACGTTGTTAAGATACATGTGAACTAAAAAAATCGCAGTTTTGCCAAAACTTGCTGGGTAAGTTAATTAATCGGTTTACAACTGAAACACTTATCCATATGAGGAAATTTTACGCAATCTGTCTGTTTTTTATCATGGGCTTTGGTCATATGGCCATGGCACAGATATTCAATTCAGGCGACGCCGTTGTGAATTACGACCCCAATAATCCCCCCACTGCCCCTGCATGGGGTACAATTGGGAAGTGGGTGCGTACTTTACGAAGCGATGTCAATTTCACGAACAAAGACTCTTACAAGTGTTACTACCTGAACGGAATGCCATTTCGGCTGAAGTTTCCCAAAAGCTATCAGCAAGGTGTAGCAGATGGTAAGAAGTACCCCATCTTTATTTTCTTCCATGGTAAAGGTGAAGGTGGAGGCATTTATGACAATGAATACTCCCTCTACCACGGTGGTGGCAAATTCTGTGCTGCTGTCGACAATGGTAATTTCGATGGTTTTATTCTTGTTCCCCAAAACACCACCGGATATTTCGGTGCTTCTCACTATGCTTTTGTTAAGCAGATCCTGGATACTCTCATCGCCAGCAATAAGCTCGATGTGAACAGGATTTTTGTTGATGGTCTCTCTGCTGGTGGCTCTTCTACCTGGGAGTTTATGTTCGCTTATCCTACACTGATAGCTGGTTTCCTGCCTATCAGCGGTTGTCAGATTGCTTACAAAGACCAGGTCAACACATTTAAGTACATTCCTCTTTGGATCTTCCAGGGTGGTCTGGACAACAATCCTCACCCTAACACTACAGCCCAGGTAATGACCGCCGATTCTCTCGCAGGCGGCAACTGGAAAGAAACTATTTACCCTAATGGGGGTCATGGTATTTGGGATAACGCATGGAATGAAACTGATTTCTGGCCCTGGATTAACAGGCAGAATAAAACAAACCCCTGGCCAAAAGCCGGGCATAACGAGTTTTGCCCAGGTGAAGCCGTTAATTGTACTTTGGGATTAACAGCCGGTTTTGACGGCTACGAATGGCGCAAGGATGGTATTACCATTCCAGGTGCGAATTCAAACGAACTGGTAGTGACCGAATTTGGTACCTACGACGCAAGAATCAAAAGAGGAGATGTATGGTCTGATTATTCTGCTACACCCGTTGTGGTTAAACAGAAAGCAGCCACTCAAACCCCTCCTATCACTATTTCCGGCCTGATGAGTAAGGTAATCCCTGCTCCGGATGGCAATACATTTGTAACACTTACATTGCCTAATGGTTATACATCTTACCGCTGGGCTAAGTTAACAGATACTACTACACTGGCTACTACGCAGACCTACAATGCGAGCGCAGCGGGCCAGTATCGCGCTAAGGTGACTGAACTGTACGGTTGTTCCAGCGAATGGTCTGCACCGTTCTCTGTAGTGCCTGCCAGCGGTACCAAAGCACCGGCACCTGCTTCCGGTCTCACGGCGACGGCTATTTCAAAAACAGCTATCACCCTCGACTGGACTGACAATCCTAATGCCACCTACAATGAAACCGGTTATGAGATCTATCGTGCCTCCACTTCCGGCGGCCCTTATACACTGGTGAAATTGACCGCTGCCAATGCGGCTACTTATACCGACAGCCTGCTCAACCCCAACACCAAATATTACTACATCGTACGTGCTGTTAATGACAGCAGCGCGGCAGCCAACAGTAATGAGGCTGTTACCCAGACGCAGGTGGACAATACGCCTCCTACCGCTCCGGGCAACCTGACCGTAACAGGTAGCACTTCCAGCCAGGCTTCTCTGTCATGGACTCCCTCTACTGATGATGTAGGTGTATACAAATACGACATCTACGTAAATGGTATCAAGTCCTACACGGTAAATAACGATGTGAGCACCTTCACTGCCTATGGTCTGAAGAGTGACTCACTGTACAACTTCGTCGTAAAAGCAAGAGATGTTGCAGGCAACTCTTCCGCACGCAGCAACCAGGTAGCTGTGTATGCCGTGGCAAACGGCCTTGCATGGCGCTACTACACCGGCAACTGGAATACACTGCCCGATTTCAATACATTGACACCTGATGCTACCGGCTACTCTGCTGTTCCTGATATCAGTATAGCTCCCGATGCAGACTATTTCGGTTTTGTGTGGGAAGGTGAAATCCGTATTCCTGTATCCGGCAACTATACCTTCATCATCAACTCTGACGATGGTAGTAAGCTCTGGATCGACAGCAAGTACGATGCTTCGGTTACACCACTCGTGAACAACGACGGTGCACACGGTACACAGGACAGAGAAGGTACCATCTACCTCACCGCAGGTATGCACAAAATTGCTGCTGCCTACAACGAGATCGCAGGTGGACAGGCATTCACCCTCTCCTGGAAGAATACCGCTAATGGAATCACTACTGCTACAAAAATCACTGCTGACTACTTCAAAAAAACAGTGACCAGTGGTGCTGTACCTAAATATCCTGGTAACCTGCTGGCTACTGCTACTGCTTATAACAAGATCAAACTGACATGGGCAGACAGCAGCAACAACGAAACCGGATTTGAAATCTACCGTGCTACTGCACAGGCAGGTCCTTATACGACTATTGCAACTATTGGTGCGGGCGCAACCTCCTATACCGATAGCAACCTGGTAGCTTCCACTACTTATTACTACCGCGTAAAAGCCATCAATAAGTATGGTGACTCCGGCTTCAATCCGAAAGAAAGTGGCGGTCTGTTCTGGGCTGAGTACCCGGGTTCATACAGCGCTTTACCTGATTTCAATTCACTGACACCGTTTATTTCCGGTACTACGAATAATATCACCCTCGATGTAAGAGACCGTGAAGATTACTTCGCCCTCAAGTTCGACGGTTATATTAATATCCCGACTACCGGTACTTATACATTCTATACTGCTTCAGACGATGGCAGTAAACTATATATCGGAGGCTTTAGCGAGAGCAATCTGATAGTGAACAATAATTTCCTGCAGGGTACTACCGAACGTTCCGGTACCAAAACCCTTACTGCTGGCAGATATCCTATCACTGTTACTTATTTCGAAGCAACGGGTAGCCAGACATTATCTGCCAGCTATGCAGGACCTGGTATCTCCAAGCGCCTGATGCCTGATAGTGCTTTCATCTACAAGAACATGAGAGCAACCACCCTGGCTAAACCAGCGCTGCCTGCAGCTCCGACCGGCCTGACATTGACTGCCGTAAGTCCAAACAAGATTCAGTTAAACTGGAATGACAACTCCACTACTGAAACCGGGTTTGATATTTACCGCTCTGTAAATGACAGCACCAATTTCAAACTGTTTACCTCTGTTGGTCCGAACAGCTCTGCAACTGCCGTGTACAACGACTCTGCACTGTTTGCCAATGTGAAATACTTCTATAAAGTACGTGCGAAAAATGAAGGTGGTAACACCCTGTTCACTAACAGCGCCGGCATCTACACACTCAACACACCTCCTGTCATCTCTCAGCTGGTGAACCGTTCAGTGAGGTATGGCACCCAGCTCGTACTGAACATTACCGCTACCGACGCAGATGGCGAACCTGTGACATTCTCTGCAGCGAACGTACCTTCCTTTGGTACTTTTGCCAACACAGGGAACGGCACCGCCACGCTGACATTCAACCCTGCCACTACAGATCAGGGAACCTATGCCAACATTACCGTTACTGCTACCGATCAGCACAGCGGTATGGCGAGCACTTCATTCACCCTGACTGTAAATGACAACTACACACCGGTAATTGGTACTGTCAGCAATGTCACACTGGCTGAAGCGACTACATCTTCTATCAGCCTGACAGCAACCGACGGCAATGCAACTGACTCCATCACCTGGACTGCCAGCGGCTTACCTACTTTCGCTACCCTGGTTAAGAACGGTAACAACGCCTCTATCAGCCTCGCGCCTACCTACATCGATGCAGGTACTTATAATGTAACTGTCAATGCGAATGATGGTAAAGGTGGTATCGATACCAAGACCTTTGTGATCACTGTTACTGACGTGGATCCGAGCCGCACGCTCTATGTGAACTTCTCCGATGGATCTTATCCTCCGGCTTCTCCATGGAACAGTACCAACAAAGCGCCGGTTCAAAACGACCTGTTCCCGAACCTGAAAGATCAAAACAGCGTCGCTACTACCATCGGTATCAAGATCGTAAGTAACTGGGGCGCCCTTGGTAACGGCTCTAACTACTATGGTGGTAATACCGGCAACAACTCCGGTGTATACCCTGACAACGTTATGAGAACTGCTTACTGGACAAATACCACCAAGCAAACCCTGAAACTGTACGGCCTGAACAGCACCAGCAAGTATAGCTTCACATTCTTTGGTTCACGTGCTGATGTAACGGATAACCGTCTGACCAATTATACCATAGGTACTACCACCGTATCATTGCAGGCAGCTTCCAATACCAAGAACACCGTTTCTATCAATAACGTAGCACCCGATGCAAACAACGAAATCAGCATCGACCTGCAGAACGGTACTGGCTCCGTATATGCTTACCTGAATGCGATGGTGGTAAAAGTATCTTACGACGATGGTAACGCACCAGCTAAACCTACCAACATCGCTGTGACCAGCGGATCAAATGGTGTGGGCCTGACCTGGAAAGACGTCGCCTTCAACGAAACTGCATACGAAATCTGGCGCAGTGGCACAAGAACAGGTACTTACAGCCTGCTCAACCCAACTGCCGCAGCTAATGCCGTAAGCTACACCGATACTTCCGCCAGGGCAAACAACACTTACTTCTACGCGATCAGAGCGATCAATGCAAATGGTAACTCTGCCTTCTCCGATACAGTAAGCATCACCACCGGCAACAATGCACCTAAACTGGACAGCATTGCAGGTGTGACCATCAAAAACAACGAAACTGCTACCGTTAACCTCCGCGCTGTGGACGACATCGGTGATGTACTGACACTGAAAACCACCAACCTGCCGTCTTTTGCGAAGCTGACAGACAACGGTGACGGTACTGGTAATATCAGCATCACCCCTGCAGCCGGCAACGTTGGCAAGTATACAGTGACTGTCACTGCCACTGACAACAACGGTAGTAGCACAAGCAGAACGTTCGTGATCTACATCAGAGATAAGAACCTGACATCAGTATACTTCAACTTCAACCAGACGTTGCCTGCTGATGCTCCATGGAACAACTTTAATTCTTATCCAAGCAATACAGCTGCTATCAACACCGTAGTAGACGAATCAGGTGCCGCCACCAGCATCAGGATCTCTCTCCTCGATGCCTTCTCCGGCACCAATGCAAGCGGTGCTTCTACCGGCAACAATAGCGGTGTATATCCTGATAACGTACTGTCTACGACTTACTTCACCAGCGAGTCTACTCCAAGAAGAATCAAGATCACCGGCTTGTCTGCTGCTTACCGCTACAACCTGATCTTCTTAGGTAGCCGTACCGGTAATGACAATAAGAATACAGACTATACAGTAGGTAGCAACACCGTCACACTGAACGCTGCGAACAATAGCTCCAACACCGTTCAGATCAACGGTATCGCTGCTGACAGCACAGGCGCTATCCAGTTCACCGTGAAACAATCAACCGGCGCTACTTACGGTTACATCAACAGTGTGGTACTGCAATACTACATCGACAATGGTACGCCGCTGAATCCAACCAATGCCACTGCTACTGCTTCTTCCAAGACCAGTATCAATGTGAAATGGCAGGATAACTCTACCAACGAGACCGGCTTCCAGGTATACCGCTCTACCGACAACAGTAACTTCACACTGCTGACAACTGTAGCGAACAACGTAAATTCTTATGCAGATGCAGGCCTGGCAACAGATACCCGCTACTACTATAAGATCCGCGCGCTCAAGGATACAGCCAAGTCTGACTTTACAAACGTAGCCAGCGCTTCTACTTTCATCAACGCAGTGTACATCAACTGTAACGTATACACCCCTGCCGGTTCTCCATGGAACAACACCAACTCCGGTCCTGCATTAGGTGCTACGTTCCCGAACCTGAAAGATGAAAGCGGCAATAATACCGGTCTGACCATGACCATCACCCAGGCCTTCACTGGTGACAACCCTTATGGTATGAACACAGGCAACAACTCAGGTATCTATCCTGACAATGTTATCAGCAGTACCTACTGGGTAGATGTCAATGTGAACGGTCAGCTGAAGATCTCCGGTCTGAACCTGGCTAAACGCTACAACTTCGTGTTCTTTGCAAGCCGCGATGGTGACGGTGACAGAACTACCAACTACACCGTTGGTACCACTACCGTATCACTGAACGCTTCTTACAATACCAGCAATACCGTTCAGATCAACGACATCGTTCCTGATGCAAACGGTGAGGCGTATATCAATGTAAAAGCAGGTGGTAACTCCATCTATGGCTACATCGGCGCCCTGGTGATCCAGCAGTACACTCCTTCGACCAGCGATCTGGACCCATCCCTGATCATGGCTAAGAAGAGTAACTTCCTGACTGGCGAATTGACAAACCCCGATGCTGCAAGCAAAGTTGCCCTGACAAATGTTTATCCGAATCCGTTCGCAACCAGCGTAACCCTGGATATGACGAATACCGGCAAAACAAGCAGCAATGTGAGCATCGTAGTATCAGATATTACCGGTAAGATCCTTTACTCCAGATCGCTGGGTAAACTGGATGCCGGCGGTCAACGGATCAATGTCGACCTCAGTACCTCTCAGATCCCTGCCGGTCCTTGTATCCTGCGGGTGATTGAAGGAGAAAATGTAGTGAAGACTGTGAAGTTGATTAAGAATTGATAACCACCATTCTTTGATTGATTACTTATTTGTTACCGAAAAAGTCCGGTGTATAACCGGATTTTTTCGGTCATTTTAGATTAGATTTTTTTACACTTTAAAGAATACGCCGATATGGATTTGATTTATTTATTCAAATCACTACTGAGGAGAAAATGGTTAATCATCATCAGCACGTTCGTAGCTGTGCTGGCGGCTTTTTTGTTAACCCTCAACCAGGAAAAACTCTATAAGTCCGTTGCCCAACTTGCCACTGGTTTCACCATGAGTGACCAGGTTAAACTCAAAGATGAAAGTTTCAACGTGTATGAAATTGATGTGAAATTTAACAATGCAGTCGAGGCCATCAAGTCTCCACGTGTACTGGGTATGACCGGGTACAACCTGATGCTGCATGACCTGGAAAACCCCGATAAACCCTTCAGGGTGCCCAGTGAAGAGGACCGTAAAACCGCTGTCTACCGCAAACTGAACAGACAAAAAGCAATCGAGATCCTCACCCGGAAATACAACGAAGAACAATTACTCAGCTCCTATGATCCTGAAGAAAGGAAAATACTGGAGCTGCTGAATATATACAGATACGACCTGGAAACACTGCGCTATGTGCTGTACGTAGGTCGTGTTCAACGTACCGACTTTATCGATATCCAGTACCGCTCTATTAATCCCGAGTTGTCTGCCTATATCGTGAACCAGGTAGTGACAGAGTTCCTGCGTAACTATGAGACTTCCCGTAACCAGCAGACCGTTCAGAATATTGAAACCCTGAAGAAACTGGTGGACCAGAAACGGGAAGAACTGGATGCCAAAATTGGTAATATCAAGACCATGGGTACACTGGATGCCAATGTTGAAAGCTCCAGTACCCTCGAACAGATCGCCAACTTTGAAAGCAGGCTGGCAGATGAAAAGGCAATCCTGACCAGCGCACAACTCGCTAGTCAGCAGATTACCCAGCGCCTCTCAGAAATGGAAAGCACCAGCACCCAGAATGCCGCAGCTACCAATAGCTCTAATTCTGAACTGGCTACCCTGCGTGAAAAAATGAACGATGCCTCTGCTGAATACCAGAACAGGGGTGGGAATGATCCCGAGCTGTATAACAAATACAAGAAAGCCAGGAATGACTATTCCGCCAAACTGATGGCCATGGCTTCTGCGGCTCCTACAACCGCGAACCCGGGTACCACCAAGGCTGATCTCCAACAAAAGAAAAGTGACCTGGACCTGCAGATAAGATCTGCTCAACAGAACATTGCCGCATACGAGCAGAAGATCAGACAACTGAACAGCAGTATGGGTGCCGCTGCTTCAAGGGGCGCAAACAACCTGGCCCTGCAGAAAGAAGTGGAACTCGCACAACAGGAATATGAAAGCATCAAATCCCGTTACGATGCAGCGGTGAACAATAAGATCGCGCCAATGGACAACTTCCACCAGATCCTGTACGGTCAGCCTGCTGTAGAGCCAGAGCCATCCAAACGCCTGATCATTATAGCCATGGCTGGTATGGCAGTCGCCGTGTTCTGCTGTATTCTCATCATCTTCCTGGAATACATTGATGTAAGTATCAAAACACCTACGCAGTTCCTGAGAATCCTGGAACTGAAGCTACTCGGTGTTGTGAACAGGATCAACCTGAAGAAGACACCGCTGGAAGAAATCTTTACCGATCCATCCATGAAACAGCATGATACCGCTGCCTTCCGAGAATTGCTGCGTAAGCTGCGCTTTGAAATGGAACACAGTGGCAAAAAGATCTTCCTGCTGACCAGTGCAAAACAGGGTGAAGGTAAATCTACTATCCTGAAGGCGCTGGCATATAGCCTGAGCCTGAGTCATAAGAAAGTGTTGATCATCGATACACAGTTCCCGCACAATACCCTGACTCAGGAGTTTGAAGCAAAACCAGTACTGGAAAGCTTCAATGCAGGGAATGAATTCAGTGTGATACAGCTGCATGAACTCATCTCCCCTACCAGTATGCCAAACGTGTTTATCATCGGTTGCGAGGGTGGTGAATATACACCGGCAGAAATCCTGAAGCCGGGCAACCTGCTGGAGTACCTGCGTACGCTGACGAATGAATTTGATTACATCCTGATGGAAGGTGCCGCACTGAATGAACGGGCAGATAGTAAAGAGCTGATGCAATATGCTGATACCATTATCACTGTTGTTTCTGCCAGATCCGGTGTCAACCAGACAGACAGGGAGACGATTTCATTCCTGCAAAGCCTGAATGGTAAGTTCAGTGGTGCGGTATTAAACTTTGTTGAACCAGAAAATATCGATTTATAATGAGCACAACGAAAGCCGTCAACAGGCTGGCGTGGATTGATTACGCGCGTGGCATAGCTATCATACTGGTACTATACCGTCACATCTTTGAGGGCATCAGCCGCTCAGGGGTGGAGGCTGCCCGTTTTAGCTGGCTGGAAAATGCGAATATCATTTTCTACAGTTTTCGTATGCCCCTGTTTTTTATCCTCTCTGGTGTATTCATCGGTAAGAGCCTGGCAAAGCGGGGAATGAAGAACCTGATCATCAATAAATTCAACATCCTGTTGTATCCTTACCTGTTATGGTCTGCCCTGCAGATCACAATACAGATCTGCCTGAGTGGATTGGTAAATGCAAACAGAGGTATAGCCGATTACGGGTACATATTTTTGTTCCCCCGTCGCATTGATCAGTTCTGGTACCTCTATGCGCTGTTCAATGTAACTGTGCTGTATATCCTGACAAAGGAAAAACTGCGGTTAAAGATCTGGCACCAGCTGGCAATAGGATTCATCGCTTATATGTACAGTAGTTATGTTTCCGTGCATCACATTGACCTCGGTTTTATTTATGACATCTGTCATTTCTATATCTTTTTTGCTATTGGTGAGCTCATTGCCGACAGGATACTGGATAGCAGTAAATATCCGCTGTATAGCAGCTGGGGATTATTTGCCGTTCTCCTCCCCTTCTTTGCAGCGGGCCAGTATTACTTTCTGGTCGCGAACCTGAACCACCAGTACAACCTGTTTGTGGAAGAACATCAGCCGCTGTTATTCGCGCTGATTGCCCTGGTGGGTTGTGCATTTATGATCAATATATCATTCCTGTTACAACGTTATGGCAGTGTAAAACTACTACGGGTAGCAGGGTTCCATTCATTATACATTTACGTTTCACATGTGTTGGTAGCATCGGCTGTGCGTATGTGCCTGGTAAAGGTGTTTCACGTCACCTACCTGCCAGTGTTGTTAGTAATCTGTTTATGTTTTGCCGTCGTTATTCCCATCCTGTTATACAAGGCAGCTATGCGCGCAGGTGCATGGTGGCTGTATAGTCTGGAGAAGCCCATGGAACTTAAATTAAGCTAAAAAATGAGCGAACCAAAATACACCTACTGGCTGAAATCCGGCATTTACAGCGGATTACAGAAAATCGCCGTACTCCTGTTCGGGATCGGCAGTGTGCTGGTATTAACCCGCTCACTGACCAAGTCGGACATGGGTGTATGGAATCTCTTCCTCGTATATACCGGTATTATCGAGATCGTCAGACAAAGCCTGATTAAGAACGCTGTGATCAAATACATCAATGGTCACGCTGCGGAAGAACACCCCCATATACAGTCCGCTGCGCTGTACCTCAATATTGTGATCACCTGTCTGATCGGCATACTGATCGCGGCGTTCATCATTCCGGTAAGCAAAGTATTACAGGCACCGCCTTTAGCGATGGTGATGTACTTATTCCTGCCGGGGTTATTGCTGTTAATTCCATTCTCTCATTTTGAATGGGTACAGAATGCGAATGCTGATTTCAGGGGTATCTTCTGGGGGTATCTCAGCCGCCAGGGAACAAGTTTCTTACTGATCGTGGCGCACCTGCTGTTTACTCATCATATCTCTCTCACACACCTGATCCTGTATTTCGATGCGGGACTGGTATGTGGTACTATTGTATCCGGCTACTTTGCCAGGAACTTCATGACGCGTAAGATCAGGTATCACAAAGCATGGTTCAGCAGACTCTGGACATTTGGCAGGTGGGTATTTGGCACGAATGTGAGTTCATCATTGTTCCGTAATACCGATTCCTTCATCATATCTTCCTTCTTGGGTACGCCTTCCGTGGCACTTTACAATGTATGCCTGCGTATATCCAATCTTGTGGATGTACCCAGCCAGGTATTGGGAGATATACTTTTTCCCAAGACTGCGAAGATGATGGAAGATGGTAATCTCAGCATGGTGAAATACTACTATGAAAGAGCGGTTGGTACCATCCTCGCCATCGCAGTACCTGCCAGCCTGTTAATTGTATTGCTGCCCCGGCTGGTGATTGGTATCATTGCAGGGCAGGGATATATGGAAGCAGTACCTATTCTGCAGGTGACAATATTTTATGGATTATTCCTGCCATTCATCAAGCAGTTTGGCACTATTATGGATTCAATCGGCCTGCCCAAACTGAATTTCTATGTAATCACTGTAACGGCTATCTGTAATGTATTCATCTGTATGTTCTATACCCGTCAGATGGGATTGATGGGAGCTGCTTACGGTACGATGACCTCATATGGTATCTGCTTTATTATTACCCAGACCATCCTGCATCGTAAGCTCAACACAAGTTTATTCAATGTGGTAAAATATATGCTGCAATTCTATCCCGAAGCACTCTCTGTGGTACAGCAACGTTATTTACTTAAATGGAAAACCAGATGATCAGGAACAGGGATATCATCATAGTAGGCTTACAGCCATGGGACATCCGCATTGGAAGTAACTGTAAGAATATGGCATATGAGTTGTCACTGCACAACCGGGTACTTTATGTAAACCGTGCATTGGACAGGATTTCTGCCATCCGTTCTTCTACCGACGAGAAGGTGCTGGCCAGAAAAGCAAGTCTGCGTGGCGACACGAACGACCTGACACCGGTAAGCGCTGCTATCTGGACACTGGACCCGCGTACCGTACTGGAGTCTATCAACTGGATTCCTATGCCGGGGGTATTTGACAGGATCAACTTTATCAATAATAAAAGACTCGCCCGCGAAATCAACCAGGCTGCAAAACGGCTGGGATTCAACGATGCAATGTTGTTCATTGACAATGATTTTTTCCGTGCGCAGTACCTGCCCGAGTTGCTGGATGGTGTACAGGAAACTATTTATTATATCAGGGATAACCTGACCAGTCAGCCTTACTTTAAAAAGCATGGTGTAAGACTGGAGCCACAGCTGATGCAGAAAGCAACCATGGTAGCAGCTAATTCTGCTTACCTCGCAGCGTATGGCGCCAGGTATAACAAAGCATCCTTTGATATCGGGCAGGGTTGTGATTTCAGCTGGTTAAAAAATGAGCTGCCAGCTGTACAGCAATTCAAAAGTCCGGTGATTGGATATGTCGGTGCACTGATCACTTCAAGACTGGACCTCTCCCTGCTGGAAATGATTGCAACAGCGCGCCCTGACTGGACACTGGTATTGGTAGGCCCCGAAGATGAAGCATTTCGTAACAGTTCGCTGCATCAGTTAAAGAATGTGTATTTCACGGGTAACCGTCCTGCAACGGAGTTGCCGGCATGGATCAGCAGTTTTGATGTATGCATCAACCCGCAGGTATTGAACGGGATGACAATTGGCAACTATCCCCGTAAGATAGATGAGTACCTGGCACTGGGTAAACCGGTAGTGGCAACAGATACCATGGCGATGCGGATGTTTGCTCCTTACGTGTATCTGTGCAGTCAGCCTGCGGAGTATATCGCTCAAATTGACAAAGCCCTGCAGGAAGGTGATGATAGTCCCCGGCAGGAAGCAAGAAAAGCCTTTGCATTATCGCATACCTGGGAACAGTGTATACAGTTAATGGGGGCATATCTGGAACAAACTCAAAATGTGGAAGCATGAAAGATAACAGGTTTTCAGACGATCGTTTACTCGAGATCACTGTGACGATGTTCATCGCCTTCACATTGATCATACTGGCATTAAAAGTTTTATTCTTCTAAATATGCGACAGTCAATCACAAGAGCAGCACCTTTGAGAGGGTCCGGTGTACTGGACACTCCCCTGGCCTTTGCGGCTGTGGTGCTGGTAGCGATCGGCATCAGTTTGCTGGTGGGCTATTATGATTACCGCATAGGCCTGATCATCGCAGCGGGATTGATAGGTGGTGCAATGACCTTTATTTGTCTGTTCGATACCCGCCTGGGGTTTGTGATCACGACAATAGTAGGGTTCTTTATGTTTTACATCAAGCGCATGTCTGACGATGCCATTCCCATGGGTGTGGCGGTGGATGTGCTGACAGCGGTCACCTTCATCGGTGCTTACTACAGAAAGTCCATTCACAAACAGCGCATCTGGCAGTATATGAAGAACCCTGTTTCTTACATGTACATCATGTACCTGGGATTCCTGCTCATTGAACTGTTCAATCCATCTATGTATTCGGTATCGGGCTGGATCTTTACGGTGCGTAAGTTTGTGAACTTTGTGATGATCTATTTTATCGGCCTGTTTACATTCAACAGTGTCAAAGACGTAAAGGATTATCTCAAGCTCTGGCTCTTCCTTTCGGTGCTGAGTGGCGCTTATGGTTGCTTTCAGCAGTGGTTTGGGTTACTGGGCTTCGAAGAGCACTGGGTGGTGAGTGATCCGGTACGTTACCGGCTCTATTTCCAGGGCGGCGATATCAGGAAGTTCTCATTCCTCTCCGACCCTACAGCTTATGGTATCCTGATGGCGTGCAGCATTGTCTTTGCCATTGTACTGGCGATGACGACACAAAAGCCGAAACAGCGTAACCAGCTGATCGCAGGGATCATCATTATGGCACTGGGCATGGCCTTTTCAGGTACACGTACTGCTTACTTCATGATACCGGCCGGATTAGCCATCTATATACTCATGACGATCACGAACCGAAGGACGCTGCTCTTCATGGCCGGCTTCCTCATGTTCATCATAGTGCTCATGTTCGGGCCATTCTCCGGCAATAACACCGTGAACCGTATACGTACCTCCTTCCACCTGAAAGACGATGAATCCATGAATGTGCGGGATGCCAACAGGCATAATATCCAGCCTTACATCTGGCGGCATCCCATCGGCGGCGGTGTCGCTACATCAGGGGTATTGGGTATTCAGTACAATCCGGGCCATCCTTTGGCCGGTTTTCCGCCGGATAGTGGTTACCTCCGTACAGCACTCGAAACTGGCTGGATCGGGCTAATAATCACCATGACGCTATTCTTTGTAACGCTCCTGGTAGGCGTGAAAGGTTATTACCGAGCGCGGGACCGGGAAGTCAAGGCGCTGTATGTGGCCATCGTGACAGGACTCTATGCTTACATAGTAGCGCACTATGCACAGGTGGCCATCGGGCAGATACCGGGCGCGTTCTTCTTTTACAGCGCCATGGCCATCATCGTAAAAATGAAAGATTTCGAAACACCTTCTCATAAAAATTCAGACCAAGTAAAAACTATAACAACATGAAACAGCACATCAGTCTTATTTTAGTATTCCTCGCTACCACCCTCACCGTGAGCGCACAAAACAAAACTTTACCGTCTGCACCTTCAAAAGATGTATCTGCTGAAGACATCCAGGAGAAACTGGTACAACTCGCTTACGAAAACCCTGACCTGAAAGTCAGAGTGTACGAAAAACAAAGGGCCGGATATGAACTGAACAAGGCAAAGGGTAACTGGCTGAATTATGTAACAGTGAGTGCAAATATCAATGATGTAACAACCGGTCGCTTTAAAAACTCCGGCGACTATCGTGCGCAGGTATATTATCCGCTCTGGAACGTAGGTATCAATGTTCCGTTGGGTTCCCTGGTGGGCAAAGGTTCCGATGTGAAAGTGGCACGTGCGAACGTAAACATCGCATCTGCACAGGAAGAATCTGCTAAAAGACAGATCAAGGCGATGGTATTGTCTAAATACCACGATTACCTGATGAATAAACAATTGCTGGCGATGCAGATGGAGATCACCGAGGACGATTTTGCTGCCTTTACACAGGCGGAGAGCAAACTGGCTGCGGGTAGCATTTCTTACGATTCCTATACTTCTGCTTCGCAGTTGTATAACAATGACAGGACCAAGAAGCTGAACCTGGAAAGAGACCTGGCAAATGTAAAGCTGGAAATCGAAGAACTGATCGGTGTGAAGCTGGAGACTGTGATTGCCCAGTAAGCCGGGTCCCATTTATTCATTTTAATTATTTGTCATGGTAAAAAGTACCACTACAATTGTTGCACTATTGTTCGTAATGTGCATGCAAGCAGTGAACACCTATGCTCAACATCATATGGACAGTATTCTTATTCCGGTGAACCCATGGAATAAGATAGGCGCGCTCCTGCAACTGCCGGATGATTATAGTAAGTCAAAAAAAGAATACCCGCTGATTGTTTTCCTGCATGGCAAGAGCAAATCCGGGCACGATCTGTCGAAGTTATACCTGGAAGGTATTCCCTATTGGATCAATAATGGTGAGAAAATAGAAGCAGTGAATCCCGTTGATGGTAAACTATATAAATTTATTGTTGTAGCGCCCCAGGCTCCCAGCTGGGGGTTGAAACCGGTGGAAATAAAACGCCTGCTGGATGATATCGAAAAGCATTACCGTGTAGATCGTGGCAGGATATACCTCACGGGTTACAGCGCAGGTGGCTGGGCAACCGTAATGGCCATGACGGACAATGCAGCACTGTCTAATCGCATTACTGCCGCAGTACCCATGTCGGTAGCGACCATCGACGAAGCGAATATGAAACGCTTTAAACTGGTAGCGGATGCGAATATTCCAACCTGGTATATGGCGGGTACAGATGAGCCCCATTTCCTGGAAGAGTGCGAGCGATACAAGGATAGTACTAATTCATATAAGCCGAACCTGGCGAAGCTAACTATATTGGACGGGTTTGCACATCATACCTGGAAAGCGTTGTATGATACGAAGAATAAGCAATATGGTATGAGTATCTATGAGTGGATGTTACAATACAAAAAGTAATAGCACATTCATCGCTGGTGCGGATAAAACGATTATTATAAAAAGAGGTTGTTTCAAAAATTACTTTGAAACAACCTCCCTGCTATTTTAATTCACCTTCATAAACTTACTGGTTAATTTCATGGACTTACCATCCGTAATTTCAAGAATATACAGCCCGCTGGACAAACCGCTTACGTCGAAGGTCTTCGTCACCGTATTCGTGTTACCCATGTAATAAGTGCCCCTGATATAACCACTGCTGTTAAATATTCTTACCACCAGATTGGCCGCGTCTTTGACTACCAATTTGAGATTGAGAGACGTTGCGGCAGGATTAGGATACACCTGTATAGTGACTTCGCTGTCATCTACAGTTGCAGACTTGCCATTGACAACCACCGTTACTTCATCGGTGGCGGTAGTGCCATATGTATCCGTAACCGTGAGACGGAAAACATAAGTACCCGGCTGGGAGAATGTAACTACCGGGTTTTGTGCAGCCGTATTCAGAATCGTTGTCCCGTCAACAGGTCCACTTACCAGTTCCCATTTATAAGTTGAAATATAATTATTAGTGATAGAGCCTGCGCCTGTCAATGTTACAGTATTGACTGTCGGCAGTGTGATCGTTTGATCCGGGCCGGCATTGGCAATTAAAGTACCTGCGGCAGCTTTTACAATAATATTGATATCATCAGTCGCGGTGGCGCCATTATTGTCTGTCACTGTCAGTCTGAATACATAGGTACCCACATAAGAGAGCTGGTTGATATCTGTTTTTGCAGCAGCAGCAGATGGCAGTGAAGCGGTGCTTGGGCCGGAGACCTGCGTCCATTTGTAAGATGCAATAGAACCATCGCTGTCGTAAGAGCCTGCACCATCTACGGTGGTGGTATTCCTCGGCATGGTGATGGTGATATCAGCACCCGCCACTGCTACCGGCGGTTTATTGGCAGGAGGTGTTGAGGTAACAGCTGATTTTACGGTGATGGTGACCTGGTCAGTCGCGGTGGCGCCATTATTGTCTGTCACTGTCAGGGTGAATACGTAACTGCCTGCGGTGGTCAGTTTGGTTACAACCGGAGCGGCAATGGTTGCGCTGCTCAGTGTTGCTGTAACCGGACCTGAGGTCTGCACCCATTTGTATGCACTGATTGTACCATCGCTGTCCGTCCCGGTACCGTTCAAAGTAACAGTAGCTGTAGGTAGTGTAATGGTCTGGTCTGCACCTGCATTAGCAGTAGGTGCTTTGTTGGCCGCAGCGGTTACGGTGATCGTCACCTGATCGGTAGCCGTTGCACCGCCATCATCGGTCACGGTCAGCGTGAATACATAGGAGCCGGCAGTAGTCAGGTTTGTAATCACCGGAGACGCAATCGTAGCGTTACTAATGGTGGTCGTAACCGGACCGGAGGTCTGTGCCCATTTATAAGATTTGATCGTACCATCGCTGTCTTTTGAGCCAGTACCATTTAAGGTAGCCGTGGATGCAGGCAGCTGGATGCTTTGATCGGCGCCGGCGTTGGCGGTAGGTGCTACATTGGTGGAAACGGCTGCTTTAACGGTGATGGTCACATTATCGGTAGCCGTTGCACCATCATCATCCGTTACAGTCAGCGTGAATACATACGTACCGGCAGCAGTCAGGTTCGTGATAACGGGAGATGCGATAGCCGGGTTGCTGATAGTACCTGTCACCGGACCGGAGGTCTGTGACCATTTATACGATTTAATAGTACCGTCACTGTCTTTTGAACCTGTACCGTTGAGGGTCACAGTGGTGGCAGGCAATGTGATCGTCTGGTCAGCGCCTGCATTGGCAGTAGGTGCAACATTCGCTGCATTTACAGTAATGGTCACCTGGTCGCTGGCAGTAGCACCAGCATTGTCAGTTACAGTCAGTGTAAAAACATAGGTGCCCGCAGCGGTCAGTTGAGTTAAAACCGGAGAAACGACTGTAGCACTGCTGAAAGTCACCGTCACAGGACCTGAGGTCTGTACCCATTTGTACGATTTAATGGTACCGTCACTATCAGTAGATCCGGTACCATTGAGTGTAACAGTTGTAACGGGTAAAGTAATTGCCTGGTCAACGCCTGCATTGGCGGTAGGCGCAACATTGGCGGCGGTACCGGATGCATATTCATCGGCACCTACGTCGAATGCGCTACCCTGTGGACGGGCGTTACCATCTATATCAGTTTTAAAATAAGCACTCAGATCTTTACCCTGGTCGATCGCAGGGGAACCTGCAGCCAGGTGGAAGTTCTTATTGGCGGCGTCTACAAACTTCACCGTATTCACATCGGCATAATTCAGGCTGTTCGACGCTGTATAAGAAATACCGGATTGTATAGTAAGATAGGCAAGTGTGCCTCTGGAAGCCAGGGAACCGGGTTTCACCGCCAGGTTGTTCGCAAATATATTGCCTGTACCGTCGGTACCATTTGTATTCTGCATACGAATGGCATCTCTGCCGGAATTGACAATGGTGTTGTTCATCACATACACCTGCAATGGTTTGTAGTTTTGTTTGGTAGGACGATCATCAATGAAGATGGCATCCTGGCCAATGCTGGTGCCGTCTATTCCGCAGTCACTGAGGATGTTGTTGTACACATAACTAAGCCCTGTACCGAATACTTCGATCCCGTTACCGGTACCTTTGATGATCGTATTGTTGTATACTTTCCCGTTAGACTCACCACCAAGGATAATACCTGCCTGCTGGCTGCCTTTGTTCTGTACGCCGTAATTAGATACTTTATTATTATAGATCTCCACGTTCTCAGGAGCAGAAGCAACCTGGATACCATCCCATCCGGTGTTGGCAGTGATGACGTTGTAGATTTTCAGGTTGTAAATGCGCGGCGGCAATACAGTTGTAGATACGCCGTTGCAGGTAACTGTTTCCCCGTTCGGAGCAGTGTTCCCGATGTACATGCCTTCGCCGGTTACATCGTGGATGTACATGTCATGCAATTTTACATTTCTGATGGAGAAGGTCGGATAAGTATTATTGACGTCACAGTCAGGATTTACTTTAGCCATTACCCCTACTTCAGAATTAGTGATCTCAAAGTGATCCGCTTCATAATCGGTACAACCCTTACTGATACCCAACCCCACATTCAGTTTTTTGCTGACGCCATCCACACTGAAACCATAGAGATCAGCGCTACCGGTACCGGTTACTTTAAAGTATTTAGCATTATTGAATACGAAGCCATAGCTGCCGCCGTTACCGATCTTAACCTGCCCGCCACAATTGATGAAGACAATTGGTTTGGCAGCGGTACCCGTGATGTTGAAGAACTGAATATAGGCGTAGTTGCCGGACTGGATACATACGGTATCGCCGGGTTTCGCACCCAGGTTTGTACCATTAATATAAGCACCACCATCGGCGCCGGGCGTGATAAGGAACTTACAACCAGCACAGGCGGTTTTGCCACCGGTAGCAGCGTTGACAGTCACAGACGCGGTTTTGCTGCTGCTGCCGGACGAATTCTTTACCGTCAGTGTAAATACGTAATTACCAGCTACGAGATTGCTGGCGCTGATCCTGGCGGTACTCGTGCTGGAGAGAGAAGCAGTGGAAGGACCAGATGTTTGTGCCCATGTATAACTGGTAATGGTACCTGTAGAAGCGGAACCATCTAATGTCGCGGTATTGGCAGGCAATGTAATGCTCTGGCTGGAAGTCGTAACTGCAGCCACAGGAGCGGCTACCGTAGCGGCATTCACAACAACGGTCACTGTCTGTGAGCTACTGCCTGCAGAGTTGGATACGGTGAGTTTAAAAACGTATGTACCCGCTACCAGGTTGCCCGCTGTGATCTTAGCGGTGCTGGTGCTGCTCAGGGTCGCAGTAGAAGGGCCTGAGGATTGTGTCCATGCATAGGTAGTGATTGTACCTGTAGAAGTAGACCCATCGAGCGTAGCGGTATTTGAAGGTAAGGTGATGGTCAGGTTAGAAGACGCTACGGCGGCTACCGGAGCAGATATGGTAGAAGATGAGTTGCGGCTGTACTGCAACATCCATTCGTAAATGTTAGGATTCTGATAGGTGTGATTGGGATCGTAAGCTTTGTCCCATACGTCGTCGCTGTGGGTGCCACCATTGTATTCAGTAGCAATAGGTGTGATAGAAGGACTGCAACCCTTCATATCGGCAATATAGTTACGCTGGTTGCCAATGAAGCTGTCAGCAGTGCCACAAAGCATCCATACGGCGAGTTTGCTGCTGGCTACATTACAAAGTCCTGCGAATTTGTTGGCATCGATAGCAGCTGAAGATACGGGTACGATAGCAGCCAGGTTATCTGAATAGGTCGTTCCGGAGGCGATGTAATTTAATACACCATAACCGCCGGCACTGAGCCCGGTCAGATAAATACGGGATGCATCAATTCGGTACCTTGATTTGATATCATTCAGTACATTCTGCACCATGGTTTCGCTGGCCCATCCATTGGGGATTTGCGGGCATACCACGATAAATTTAAACAGCTTTCCGTTCACCGTGTACTGCATCTTTGCACCGTTAGCAATCATCTTCGGTACACCATGCGCGAGTACAGCATTAACATCAGTTCCTCCCTCTCCTACACCATGCAGAAAAATGAGCAAAGGATAACTGGTTGATGTACTGTTGTAATCATCCGGTAAATGTAACCAGGCGCCTGTGGTTTGGCTGGGACCCAGTTTTACGGTGATGGCAGTCTGGTCTCCCTGGGCTTTCATTACATAGGGATACAGTAATGCACTTAATGACAGACAGGCACATATTAGTAGCCTGACAATAGGTGGTAGGTTCTTCACGTTTGGTTAAAATTTAGTAGCGTTTTACAATAGCCGACGTTTTTATTAATACTTAGAGTCGATCTGATGTGTCTCAATCGTCCCGGGCAAAAATAGGATACATATTTGTTTTTTAATAAAAAAAACAAATATAAAGTATTATATAATCTATAATAATTAAATATACGTAAGTTACTGATGAAAAACAACATACAGCTCTATTTTCCACCTTATTTTTTTGAATTTAATTCCGTGGTGACGATTGTTCCAATTTAGCTTACTCATAGGGATGATTTTAATAGCTAAAAACTCAGGATATGATCAGTGAAATTTTAAATCTGACTGTATGACTATACGTGAAATTATAAACACAGATTTTCTATTTTTTGTTTTCACTTTTTTACTTTTTTCAGTATTCAATTTAAGGGATACATTACAAATTTGTATAGAGATAAAATTTTCTTATATGGCAATAGAAACTTTGTACAGGCAGTATCGTTATGACCTGTCAGGAACAAAGGTATTGTGTATGTGAAAAGAGTAATTACGACTGAACCGGGTTGCTGCTATCTTTGGGTTAATGAGATAAAAATTACTACCGTATAATCTGATCTTTCTTCGTCACCTCCTGTATTTTGTTCAGTAACAGGATTCCTTTTACTGCGGCATTGATAGGTACGTTAGGTCTTTCGCAATTGAACCTGTGTAATATTTTGGGACTGAAATCTTTCTTATGATTGCCTGTGCCAAAGATCACATCGATCGGATCCGGGCCTTCGAGTAGTGTGTTAAAGAAAATTTTACTGACGCCTGCATCGGTGTGCGGAAATGCAAATGCCCTGTAAGGAAGTTGGAACTGCTGTACGAGGAAGTCAACTGATTGCCTGGTCTGGAAGAGCTGCTCATCTAATGTGAGCTGGTTATAATAGGGATGATCAATGCTATGTCCACCAATAGCAAAGCCTTGTTGCAGAAGTGTGCCTACTTCATCGAGTGTTAAGAACGGTTTTACATCTGCCAGATATTCTGCGAATGAAATACCTAAGATCCCGGCTATTTCATCGGCCTGGCCTCTTGTGGTGTAAGTGATCTTCTTAATAGCTGACACGACACCTGATTCATCTGTCTGCAGATGAGTATACAGTGTATCAAGCGTTGCTTTTGAATGATGTGTAGTTTGCAGGTGCTCGATGATCAGGCTCAGTTTGAATTTATAAAAGAGGTTCTTATTATCGAGAAATGCGCTGTTCAGGAAGAAGGCTGCCGGTACTCCTTTGCGGAGGAGCATCGGGGTGATGATCTCTTTTACTTCGCGCAGACCGTCATCAAAAGTCAGGAGGAATGAACCGGTTGGCAAGGTCTCTCCTGTTCTCAGCGATTGAATAATTTCCTGTAAAGTGACTGGTTTGAAACGCCTGAGCAGGTAATCGAGATCTTTCTCAAAATCGCTGGTGCCTTTCCAGGGATAGAGATTTTTAATGTGCGGAACAGGTGCATCGCTTACCAGGTGATGATAGGGGAGCAATAAACTACCGGGACGTCTTTGCTTCAATACGGCAAGGGGTAACAGTTGCGCAGCACTGTAAAATGCGTTTTTTACCAGGCTCATATAATTTGAAAATCTCTTTAAAGGTATGAATAATTTCTGCTACTACTGCATAGACATAATCCTTACTCTATGCTGCGTTCCCCACTCCGCCAATACCTGGATCACCGGCTTGAGCGATTCGCTGTAAGCCGTCATCATATACTTCCCATCTTCCCCTTTTCCGATCAGGCCGTTCACTTCAAGTTCATGCAATTCCTTCGATAACATCTTCGGTCCTATGCCCGCCAGCTCCCGCTGCAGGTCCATAAACCGCTTCCCTCCCATCGCCAGGCACCCAAGGATCGTCACCTTCCACTTTCCACCAATGATATCCAGCGTATCCTGGATCGCCAGCAGCTGGCGTTTGCAATCATATATCTTTTCACCGGGACAAACCATATACTAAGTTTTAATTTTACATCAGCCCCCGGGAAAATCACTTCCATAGAGGGTAGCTTTATAACATCGTAAAGTTAACCTATTTACTTTTGTTCAAAATGATAAATATGGAATTTGAAGTCATCATTGTCGGCGGCAGCTACGCCGGGTTACAAGCAGGTATGACACTCGGCCGCGCCCTCAGAAACGTGTTGATCATTGACAGCGGCAAGCCCTGTAATGCGCAAACCCCGCATTCACATAACTTTCTGACCAGAGATGGAGAGACGCCTGCAGCGATTACAAAAGTGGCACTGGAACAACTCAGCACTTATAATACCGTACAATTGCTACATGGCAAAGCCGTACATGGTGAAAAGACAGCCAGCGGATTTGCTATCACTACCGAAGCCGGTGATACATTCACCGCAAAGAAACTCATGATTACGACAGGAATCAAAGACCTGTTACCTGATATTCCCGGTGTTGCGGAATGCTGGGGTATTTCTGTGATCCACTGCCCCTATTGCCATGGTTATGAGGTGGCTAACCAGCCTACAGGTATTCTGGGTAATGGCGATGGTGGCTTTGAAACTGTCAAGCTGATACAACACTGGACAAAGGATCTGACTTTGTTTACCAACGGGCCCTCTACGCTCACCGGTGAAATGATGGAACAGTTAACCCGCAGACACATCCGGGTCATTGAAACACCCCTGAAAGCCATAATTCATGATCAGGGTTATCTCAGTGCCGTGGAACTGGCTGATGATACCAAAGTACCGCTAAAAGCCGTTTACGCCCGCGTGCCGTTTATACAACATAGTGACATCGCGGCACAACTGGGATGTGAGTTCACTACATCCGGGCATATTAAAGTCACCGAGTTTGGAAAGACAACCGTGGAAGGCATATATGCAGCCGGCGATAATTGTAGTATGCTGCGCGGGGTGGCGAATGCTGTTGCAGCAGGACTGGCTGCTGCCGCCTTTGTAAACAGGGAAATGATCTGGGAACAATTTGAAAACGAGTAGTAACGTGAGGGATGCATCAGCTGACAAAATTCTCCCGCCGGGCAGGCCTTTGCGCGAAGTGCAGGGGCCGCACCATTCCCGGTATGCCTCCGGCCGAAAACCCCTTTGGTAAATTTATGATGAAAACATTCTCTAATATGTTATAACTTAGCAGGATATATCCCTACTATGTCACGCTATACCCATTTACTAACGGTCATGTTGGTACTATGCTGTTGCCACCAGGGCTTCGCCCAGACAGCTGAACTCTACCATTATCAGGATCTTTCCCACATTTTTTACCAAAAACAGGTCGATTCAATCAAGAAGGCATGGATCTGCCCTGCCATTTACAAGGAAAAAGCCACACAAAAACAGTACAAAGAATATTGGGACGACCGTACTGACTTCTTAACCAAAGCGATTAAAGATGACGATTATCTCTATGAACAGGATGTATACAAATATCTGGATAGCCTGATCAACCAGATCGTGCAGGCCAATAAGCAGCTGATACCTGCAAAGCCCCTCGTGCTGATCGACAGAAGTTCATCTGTCAACGCGTATGCTATAGGCGGCAATACCCTGGCGATCAACCTGGGCCTGCTTACCTTTAGCCGTTCACGCGAAGATCTTGCACTGACCATTGCCCATGAGCTCTCGCACAACATCCTGCTTCATGCTGAAAACGCCATGAAACAACGGGCCGAATGGATCACTTCCGACGCGTACAAAACCTCCATGAACGCTGTACTGGACTCAAAATACGAAAGACTCACCCGGCTTAAAAAGATCTTTGAAGGCTATTCCTTCAGCAGAAGCCGTCACCAGCGCTACCATGAAAGTGATGCTGATTCGCTGGCCATCATCCTGCTGAAAAAGAGCGGCATCCACTTTGATCCTACTTTCTTCCTGCGGCTGGATAGTGCAGACCTTCAATACAAACAGCCGTTAAAACAGCCTCTGGCAACTTACTTTGCGGCCTATAACATTACCATAGATAATGCATGGACACAAAAACGTTCCAAAGGATTATCGACCAAAGTTTACAATTTTAAAGATACCACATCACATATCCAGGATTCATTAAAGACCCATCCGGAATGCGTAGAGCGCTATAATAAGAATTTAGCAGCACGGGACGCTGCTGCCAACTACACACCGATACCGGCTGCAATCAGGTCAAAAGCCATGAAAATGCAGTTATGGAACATGTACATGAACATGAACCTCACGGCTTGTATGTATTCGATTATGCTTGAGAAAGACAATGGAACCACAGATCCATGGTACGACTTTATGGTAGCCAATGTCATCTCAGGACTGTATTACGCAGACAGGGACCTTAGCAGGTTCAATGCTGTCGGTGTTACGCCCAAAGAGTTTATCTCCAGGGACTATTACGAATTACAGACTATGTTTGAACAGATACCCCGGGAAAAGCTGGAAGAATTAAGCAATAGCTTCCTCACCGCCCATACAGCCAGCAACAGCAAAAAGGACGAAGCTGCATTTCACCGGTTAATGAAATCACTTACTACAGACGCTGACATTTCACAAACCAGCAAAACCAATATAGGCAATACTTTCATCAGGGGCAATGAAAATAGTTTATACGCTGAATTCGCACATAAATTTGACAAGCCTTAACAATTATCCCATACTACAACATTACAAATGAAGCAATTATTCCTGGCAAGCCTGCTTGTACTGCTGCTTACAAGCAACTCTTTTGCCCAAACGAAAGTTTTCAGAGAAGTTAGTAACAGTATCTCTACTTCTATCAGATCCATTGTACAGGACGGCAATCTGGTCGGTTATCTCGCCTTTACAGAACTGGAGCGGGCAAATGCAGATTCATTCAGGTACAAACTGAATATCATGGATGAAAACCTGAATGATATCGGCGTATTAAATTTCACAGAACTCAAGCTGGACCTACAGGCTGTCGCATTTGAAGGAGATGTGCTTTGCCTGGCTTATATGCGAAGTAACTTCGTTGGTTATGGCGATAAAAAAAGAAGGGAGCGAAAAGAACAACTGAGCAACGCATTCGTGAGTGTGTTCACGCAGTTCGTAAGCCTCGACGGTAAGATCATCAATACGAATAACGTGAAGGCAGCTGTGAATATCATGGACGCTTACAACGCAAACTTCTGGGATCGTAACCAGATCGGTCATGTACTGAAACATCGCATCCAGCTGAAGAATATGGCAGGTAAAGGCTTTGTATGCAGCTTTGGCGACAACAGCAAAAGTCACCTGATCCTGTACGACGCAACCGGGAAAAGCGTATGGCAGACTGACTTTACAGTACAGGCAGAGGCCTATACAATGCTCCTCTCCCAGCACGACATTTACCTGCTTTGCCAGAAGACGGAGAAACTCATTGAAGGTGGTTATTGGCTGATGGGCTATAACGTGGACAACAAAGCCGCTTTCACCAAGAAGGAATTACGTGATAAGGAAGGCCACCAGTTATCTGTAAAGACTTTCGAAAATGACCCGGTAACAGGCAGACCTTATCTGGCCGGTTATATCCTTCACCCCCGGAAAGGTAATAGTATACTGACTGTAAAGCAACTGGGCAAAGGGCCGTACATGGGTGTATATACTATGCAGGTAAAAGGTTCGGGCACGGGGGATATTGAAACTGCCTACAGCAACTGGACGGAAGGAAATATGACGGATATTTCAAAGAAAGGACGTTATCAGCCAACGAAAACATTTGTACGTTTTGAACCGGTGTTTAAGGACTACCAGGGCAATACCTTCTTTGCAGGTACTTCTTACAAAAGAAAGGCTAAATGGGGTTCTATTGGCGCTGCTGTGGTGACCTCCCCGACCATTATCGTACCGTTGTGGATCATCGGTATTGGCGGTACCCAGAAGGCACAGGCAAGAGATGCGATGATTTTCAAACAGGATAAGAAAGGGAATTTCAGTTATGTGACTGCTATCACTACTGCACATAGCCGTTGGCTGCCAGGAAAGGTGTCTGCCTTCAACCTGTTGTCGCCGATTGATTATTACGCGGTAACGAATAGTGACACGAAATCGAACTACCTGATCTTAAGTGATAAGAAGACAGTGAATATCTTTGACGTGAATAAACAGAAAGTAGTTCGCCAGATACCTCGAAAAGAGGGTGCTGTCACCACGAGTATTTATCCGGCCAAGGAAGGGCATATTATGGTGTCTGAGTACAATAGCGTTGAAAAGACCAGGACGTTTAATATTGAGGCACTGTAAGGCATTCGGACGTATCAGCTAATCGCCGCGGACGTATTATTGAAGCATATAATCGCATTACACATACAAAAGTATCAAGCGGCCGGCGCACTGAATCTAACCAGGCTCCGGCCATTTTTTCATCATCACGAATTGTCTCAACAGTACTCAATATGGCGGATAGTCCTTTATATAAAAAGCTCTGCCAGCTCGAATTAAACAATAAATCCCCTTTCTACCGGAAGGTATACGGGCGAGCCGGTATCGACGAAATTAAAAATCACCGCAGTAGCCAGCTACCTCCGCAACCGCCGGAAAATAAGGTGTTTAAGGACGCTCTTGCCGCAAGACTGCTGGGTGTATACTTCATCTGGCCATTCATTATCTTCATGGCTATGAACCCGAAGACATGGTGGTTCTATGCTGCAATCGTTTTATTCCTCCTGCTGGTGGCCGGTATTGGCAAAAGCCTTGAGATCTTATTCATCACACATATTATTGAAATTTCCAGCAAAGGGCTCCGGGTAGAAAAAGACCGTTATAGCTGGACACAAATTGAGGGCGTTTTTATCATGCTGCGTCCTGGCAGGTATCAAACCTACAAACTGGTCATTGCCGCACACGGGGGAAAGTTCAAAACATATGATTTGAGATATTACATGGTATGGAGTAGTGACACACAGGAAGCGATAAGGCATTACATTACCCCTCATCTGCCCCTGTCCGACTGATATTTATCTTTTAATGTCCCGCATCAACCTGAGAAAAAACAAACATTTCAATTAAGCTGTCACAGTGCCAATAAAAAACCGCTTTCGCCAATGGCAAAAGCGGTTTTTTTATGCATATTTTATGAATGATTACAGGCCAAATGCTGCTTTCACTTTATCAACATAATCCAGTTTCTCCCATGTAAACAGCTCCACTTCTACACTCTTCTCATACTTCTTACCTTTGTTGAATACCTTGGTTACCACTTTGCTCTCACGACCCATATGGCCATAAGCTGCTGTATCGCTATAAATAGGGTTACGCAGTTTCAGGCGCTGCTCGATCGCATAAGGACGCAGGTCGAAGATCTCTTCCACTTTACGTGCAATCTCGCCATCTGTCATATTCACTTTTGCAGTACCGCGGGTATCGATGAATAAACCACAAGGCTTAGCCACACCGATTGCGTAAGATACCTGTACCAGTACTTCGTCAGCCAGTCCTGCAGCTACCAGGTTCTTGGCAATGTGACGGGTAGCATAAGCCGCTGAACGGTCTACTTTGGAAGGATCTTTACCAGAGAAAGCACCACCACCGTGCGCACCTTTACCACCGTAAGTATCAACGATGATCTTGCGGCCGGTCAGACCGGTATCACCGTGAGGACCGCCGATTACGAATTTACCGGTTGGGTTGATGTGGTAAGTGATCTGGTCGTTGAACAGTGCCTGCAGGGCTGGTTTCAGCTGCGCCTTTACACGTGGAATAACGATGTTGATCATGTCTTCCTTGATCTTCGCCAGCATTTTTGCTTCTTCATCGAAATCATCGTGCTGTGTAGAAATGACGATAGTATCGATACGGATAGGCTGGTTATCATCAGAATATTCGATAGTTACCTGGGATTTAGCATCCGGGCGCAGATAAGTGATTTCTTTATTTTCACGACGGATAGCCGCCAGTTCGATCAGGATCTTGTGTGCCAGATCGAGTGCGAGTGGCATATAGTTTTCGGTCTCTTTGGTAGCGTAACCGAACATCATACCCTGGTCGCCGGCACCCTGCTCTTCAGGACTTTTACGCTCAACACCCTGGTTGATATCCGGAGACTGCTCATGAATAGCAGAGAAGATACCGCAGGAGTTAGCCTCGAACATGTATTCACTTTTGGTATACCCTATCTTGCGGATTACCTCACGCGCAATTTCCTGCACATCCAGGTAAGCTTCGGATTTAACTTCACCAGCCAGCACCACCTGACCGGTAGTTACCAATGTTTCACAGGCAACTTTAGAAGTCGCGTCATAGGCTAAGAAATTATCTATCAATGCGTCTGATATCTGATCGGCAACTTTATCCGGATGTCCTTCGGATACTGATTCTGAGGTAAATAAATAAGGCATAAAATAATTGAATTTCGGCTTTAAGATTAGTAAATCTAGTACAATTTACCATATTTTAGTCATTTGGTGGTATGCCTAATGGTAAACTAGGGCAAAAATAAGTAATCTAACTATATTCCAGCGATTTAATAGGGAAAATATTCGTTAAAGCAGGGTGAAATCAGTGAAGCGGGTGAACGGGATAGCGAAGGTAAGATACGGTCATGAAAAAAAGGAGACTCCCCTAAAAATAAACACACCCAAGAGAAGCGCTGATAAAACCCTGAAAAAACAAGGAAAAAAAAGGGATGCACCATATGGTACATCCCTTTCTATCACTTCACGACCGGCTTTACTTACCCAGCAGCTGCATATACAGCTGCAGGTAATCTGCCAAATCTTCATTATCTTTCTTGTACGGCAGAATGATCTTACCCTTGTCGGCTTTCAGTTCATCCACCACTTTCTTGTCTGTCTTTTCTCCGGCCAGTACCACCGCATCCGCGTACTTCGCTGCTCCCTTGTTCAGGGCAGTATTGGTACCTTCTTTATACAGTTCTATATCTTTTTCCTTGATCTGGTTGCTGATAGTCGCTTTTTTAACGAAGCCGGCACCCAGGTTCTCCGTGAAGGAATTAGGCTCTAAAGAGTAAACTACCTTTGAATGGGCAAATACAGGCTCTTTTTTATAAGCTGTTTTCAGGTACAACGGAATGAGGGAGGTCATCCAGCCACTACAGTGGATGATGTCAGGAGGCCAACCGAACTTCTTCACTGTCTCTAATGCACCTTTACAGAAAAATACAGCACGCGCAGCATTGTCGTCGTAGAACTGGTCATTTTCGTCCGTAAATAACGCTTTTCGCTTAAAGTAGTCCTCGTTGTCAAGGAAATACACCTGCAAACGGGCATTTGGCAACGACGCCACCTTGATAATCAACGGATAATCATCTCCTTCAATCACGATGTTAATGCCTGACAATCGTACCACCTCGTGCAACCGGTGCCTTCTCTCATTGATAATGCCAAAACGGGGCATGATCACCCGCACTTCCAGCCCTGACTCATTGGACTTAATTGCCATTTTATTGACCATAGCCGCATAATCTGTCAGTTCCAGATAAGGCGACATCTCCTGAGCAATAAAAAGAATTCGTTTCTTTGTGGACATCTAATGCTGATATTAATGCAGTAAATTTAAATTTGGTTTGCAAAATTACGGATTTTTACCGGAACAAAAGACAAATTGGCACTTTTAACATCCTTTTAAGCAATAAATTATGTATTTATTCAAGCGAAAAGACGAACTGGAAAGGCACTTAACAACAGCCCGGAATGAGGGAAAACACATTGGTTTTGTGCCAACTATGGGGGCTTTGCACCGGGGTCATATCTCCCTGATCAATGCTGCAAAAGAAAATTCTGACCTGGTGGTTTGCAGCATCTTTGTAAACCCCACACAGTTCAATGATCCGAAAGATTTCGAAAAATACCCGGTTACTATAGATCAGGACGTATTGATGCTCACTGAGGCCGGATGTGATGTTTTGTTCCTGCCATCTGTGCAGGAAATGTACCCTGACGGGTTGACTGCCAAAATGCATTATGACTTCGGCACACTGGAAACGGTGCTGGAAGGTGCTGCCAGACCCGGACATTTCCAGGGAGTGGGCCAGGTAGTGCACCAGTTGTTGAACCTGGTGCTGCCTGATAAATTATTTATGGGCCAAAAGGATTTACAGCAGTGCCTGATTATAAACCGGTTGCTTAAGATCATCGATTCCCATGTAGAACTCGTCATCTGCCCTACCCAACGTGAAAACGACGGGCTGGCAATGAGCAGTCGCAACCTGCGGTTAAACCCTGCCGAGCGGGTGAATGCGCTGCACTTGTACCAGGGCCTGTCTTATATCAAACACCATTACAGAAAGGAACCGTTCAGTGAACTGAAGGAAAAAGCCGTGAACGACCTGAAGGCCAGCGGGTTCGAAGTGGACTACGTAGAACTGATCAGTATCCTGGAAGACGGTTCCGTGATCTTCCCGGAAAATGCAGCGACCACACCACTCTATGCAGTAGTAGCTGCCAAAGAAGTAAGCAGCGGGGTGCGACTGATCGACAACATATTATTATAAAGGCTTAAACGGGGGAAGACCGGCAGGCTCCCCCTGAAAATATGATGACACTGATCACCTTTTGTCACATTCATTTATTTATCCGTAACTTTGCAGCCGCACGCAGAAATACGTTATGCAGATTGAAGTATTGAAATGTAAGATTCACCGCGCAGTTATCACGGAAGCCAACTTACAATATGTAGGTAGCATCACGATCGACGAAGATCTGATGGATGCCGCCGGCCTTATCGAATATGAAAAGGTACAGGTAGTAAACGTGAATAATGGCGAACGCCTTGAAACCTATGTACTGAAAGGTAAACGGGCTTCAGGTGTAATATGTATGAATGGCCCGGCTGCCCGCCTTTGTGCCGTAGGTGATATTGTCATCATCATCTCCTATTGTACAATGGACTTCGAAGAGGCCAAAAAACATACACCGATCGCTGTTTTTCCAAAAGAAAATAATAAATTGTAAGCGTAACCCCTAAAATCAGACGTGCTATGCCCAAATCGCTCAAGACTATTCTCAATTTTACAATATTTTTAGCGATAGGTTTAGGTTTGATATGGTTGGTTACTCACAATCTAACTGCACAGGAAAAGGAAGATATCATCCGTAGCTTCCGAAAAGCCAACTACTGGCTTATCATCCCCGTTATTTTCGTTGGTATAGCAAGTCACTGGTATCGTGCCGTACGCTGGAAACTACTTATGGAACCTCTGGGTTATCACCCAAGTACCCTGAATACTTTCTTTGCGGTCATGGTGGGCTACCTCGCTAACCTTGCCATTCCCCGCCTGGGAGAAGTGACCCGTTGCGGCATCGTAGCCCGCTACGAGCATATTCCGGCTGAGAAACTGGTAGGTACTATGATTGCAGAAAGAGCGGTCGATATGCTCTTACTCCTGCTCATCATGGTGGTGACCGTTGCTTTGCAGCTGGATACGGTGGGCATGTTCTTTACCCATAGCATCTGGGAACCACTGCAGCATAAAGCCGGTGGCAATAAAACCTGGGTACTTGCCGGCATTCTTGTGGCACTGGTTGTGCTGGGCTTTATTGCTTTCCGCATCATTGCCCGTTCCAAAATAGGCGCCAAAGTAAAAGGTATCTTCAAAGGTGTGTGGGAAGGTGTACTCTCTATCGGCAAGATGCAGAAGAAAGGCTGGTTTATCTTCTACTCCTTCTTTATATGGGCACTGTACTTTACCATGATGTACCTGGGTTTCCTTTGCATGGACGAAACCAGGTCACTCGGTGTAGGCGCCGCCCTCTCTGTATTATGCTTTGGTAGTATCGGTATGATCGTCACCCAGGGCGGCATTGGCGCCTACCAGATCCTGGTACAGCAAACCCTTCTCCTATATGGCATACATGCTACCACCGGCTACGCTTTTGGCTGGATCGTATGGCTCGCACAGACACTGATGGTCCTTGTACTGGGATTTGCCAGCCTGATCGCATTGCCCGTTTACAACAAAGGGAACCGGCAACCTGTTACGCAGTAAATACAAACTATAGATACAATAAAAGGGGCTGTCAACTTATCGGGACAGCCCCTTTTATTTCCCATGCCGGCAAATGTAATTTTCAGCGTTTTCCGCTGGCTGATGATCCCTCTCCCTATTCCTGGCCGCATCCACGATAATTAAATTTCAATTCCTTATCTTTAAGTAGATATCACAAATTTAACATTGGATTTTCCTTAAAATCTGGTATTGTTGTGATTATGGTTATATATCATATAACCTACAACGTTAATTGCCCTTTAAGATGCGATTGTCCAAAAGTGAGCCTTTAGATACTTTTATTCAAGATCCTGAAATGGAAAAAAAGACGAACAGCAAGAAGAATGCACCAGAAAAAAAGAAAATGATCCCCCGGGACGTTAGCTGGCTCGCCTTTAATGCCAGAGTATTACAGGAAGCAGCTGACCCCAGTGTACCATTACATGAACGTATCCGGTTCTTAGGTATTCATTCCAATAACCAGGATGAATTTTTCCGCGTACGCGTAGCCACCCTTCGCAGAATGCTTTCTGTAGGCAAATCAGCCCGCATGCACCTGGAAGAAAACCCCGAACAGATCCTGGACGATATCCATGACCTGGTCATTGATCAGCAGCGTGAATTTGACCGCATCTGGGACGGCATTGTAGATGAACTGAAAGAACAGAAGATCTTTATCCGTACGGAAAAGCACCTGAGCAAGGAGCAACAGAAATTCGTTCTCAATTATTTCAATGAGGAAGTGCGTACCAATATCATCCCGCTGATGATTGAAAGTATCCCGCAGTTCCCGTTACTGCGCGATAAATCTATCTATCTTGCGATCGTACTTGCCAGGCAGGATAACTCTGTCAGACAAAAGTTTGCCCTGATAGAAATTCCGACTTCGGTCCTCCCCCGCTTTATCATCCTGCCATCCAAAGACGGCGAACGGGATATCATCCTCATTGAGGACGTGATTCGATTCTGCCTGCCTCATATCTTTTCTTATTTTGGTTACGATAAGTTCAACGCCCACATCATCAAGGTGACCCGCGATGCGGAGCTGGATATAGACAATGACATTTCCACCAGCCTCATTCACCAGATCGAAAAGGGGCTGAAAGACCGTCGTAAAGGGAAACCGGTACGCTTTGTTTATGACAAGGATATCGATCCCCTGTTGCTCGAATACCTCATGCGCCGTATGGGGCTTACCCCTGGCGACAACCTGATTCCGGGTGCCAGGATCCATAATTTCAAAGACTTTATGGATTTCCCGAACTCCGTATTTGCAGAGAAAACCAGCTCTATGCGCAAGAGCTTCGTGCATCCTTTATTTGCCGAAGCAACGAGCGTGATGCATGTGATACAAGGCCAGGACGTGATGCTTCACACGCCTTACCACTCTTTCGATACCATCATTGACCTGCTGCGTGAAGCCGCCATCGATCCGAATGTGGTCAGCATCAAGATCACTGCTTACCGGCTGGCCCGCAATTCCAGGATCGTAAATGCCCTGGTGAATGCAGTACGTAATGGAAAACAGGTGACTGTATCCCTCGAGTTGCGTGCCCGCTTCAATGAGGCAGACAACCTGGAATGGAAAACGAGACTGGAAGATGAAGGTGTAAAAGTGCTGATTGGTATTCCAGGTCTGAAAGTACATGCCAAGATGTGCGTGATCAAAAAGAAAATCGGTACAAAGACCATTCAGTGTGGTTTTGTCGCTACCGGTAACCTGAATGAAAAAACAGCCCGTGTATATGGTGACCATTGGTTGCTGACTGCCAACAGAAGCATCCTTGCCGACATCAACCGCGTCTTCTCCTACCTTGAAAGTCCCAAGCACGATCCAAAAATACTCTCTGCCTGTAAGACGCTGGCGGTAAGCCCGATCAGTATGCGACCTTTCTTCGTGAAGATGATCGAAAAAGAAATCAAGCTGGCGAAGAACAAGAGCGGCGGAGAGATGATCATCAAGATGAACTCCCTCTCAGATCCGCAAATGATCAACCTCCTGTACGAAGCGGCCCGGGTAGGCGTAGACGTGAAAATGATTATCAGGGGTATCTGTTGCGCATATACGGAAAATAAGAAATGGAAGAAAGACATCACTGCTATCAGTATTGTGGATGAATACCTGGAACATGCCAGGGCATTCGTTTTCAGAAGTGGCGTATACATTTCCTCCTGCGACTGGATGGTGCGTAACCTTGACCACCGTGTGGAAGTTGCAGTTCCTATCTTCGATCTTTCTATCCAGCAGGAAATCAAAGATATCCTTGCCATACAGCTGAGTGGTAATGTGAAAGCGAGAATACTCGACAATGAGCAAAAGAATGAGTATAAGCGGGATAACGGCAAGAAGGTCAGGTCACAGATCGAGATATTCAAATACCTGCACGAAAAGCAGTATAAATAATGCAATAACGCTGTTAGTGCTGTTTGTTGTGCAATGCCACCCGCAGGTGTTCCTGCCCGCCATTAATTACCGATACCGTAGGGTCTTTGTAATTAATGGCGGTTTTGTTTGGAGGCTGTCCGTAAAGTACTGTCGTGTAACACCTGTTTTGAAACACAGCATTCGCTGAAATTGACAATTACCCAGCTATAAAAGTTTTTCGGCGTAGTTCACTGCACTTGCAATACTTTTAATAATTAAATAACACTAGCACTCATCCCTGTTTTTGTTGATCCTGAATAGATAAACAAGTATCTTTGCCCATTATGAAGCTTGCTGCTATTGACATAGGCTCTAATGCCGCCCGGTTATTGATTTCAGAAGCATCGCCCAACAGTCAGGGACGTATGGACTTTACAAAAGTAAACCTGGTGCGCGTGCCTTTAAGGCTGGGTATCGATGTTTTCAGCACCGGCCTCATTTCTCCTAAAAGAGCGGAACACCTGATCAGTACGATCAAAGCCTATAAACTCCTGCTCGAAGTATACGAAGTAAAATACCTGAAAGCCTGTGCAACGAGTGCCATGCGCGATGCCGGCAACGCTGCTTCGATCCTGGATGATGTGAAGCGCGAAACGGGTATTGATATAAAAGTTATATCCGGCCAGGAAGAAGCCTCTTTCCTCTACGAAAGTCACATCGCCGAGAACCTCGACAAGTCCCGCTCTTATATGTATATAGACGTGGGTGGCGGTAGTACGGAAGTGACAATCTTCAGTAAGAATACACTCGTACACAAGACATCATTCAATATCGGCACGATCCGCCTTCTCCAGCAGCAGGTTACAGATGCACACTGGCAGTATATGAAGGAGACCATCAAGCAGCAGATCAGGAACGTAGGCCCTGTGACAGCTATTGGTTCCGGTGGTAATATCAACAAGGTCTTCTCTCTTTCCAAACGCAAGGAAGGAAAACCACTCACCCTCGATGTGCTGAAAGATTATTACAAAGAGTTCAGCAGTTTTTCAGTAGAAGAAAGAATTCACCTCTATAATTTAAGGGAGGACCGGGCAGACGTGATCGTACCGGCCCTGCAGATCTATGTTAATATTATGCGGTGGGCAGGCGCAGAAGAGATCTTCGTACCTAAAATCGGGTTGGCCGACGGCCTGATCCAGTCCCTGTACGGAGAAATCACATCAATTTAAATATTTTCCCTACCTTAACACCCTTTTTTAACAACAAGATAAGAGATGTCTACGCATAAAGAAGTTAAGCGGATCACAACGCATATCCTTCAGCGGATGAAGGATGAAGGGGAAAAGATTTCAATGATCACAGCCTATGATTTTTCCATGGCCCGCATTTTTGACGATGCAGGTATGGATGTTTTGCTGGTAGGTGATTCAGCAGCGAACGTAATGGCCGGTTATGAGACCACCCTGCCTATTACCCTGGACCAGATGATCTATCATGCGGCTTCGGTAGTAAGGGCTATTAAGCGTGCTTTTGTAGTGGTAGATCTGCCATTCGGTACTTACCAGGGCAATTCCAAGGAAGCCCTGATGTCTACCGTGCGTATTATGAAAGAAACCAGCGCGCATGGTGTAAAGATCGAAGGGGGTGAAGAAATACTGGAATCAGTAAAACGTATTATATCTGCCGGGGTACCTGTGATGGGACACCTGGGCCTGACACCTCAGTCTATCAACAAATTCGGTACTTACTCTGTACGTGCCACTGAAGATGCGGAAGCCGAAAAACTCCTGCGCGATGCCAGGTTGTTGGAAGAAGCGGGTTGTTTTGCCATTGTACTCGAAAAGATCCCGGCCCTGCTGGCTAAGAAAGTGGCGGAAAGCGTACGCATCCCTATCATCGGCATCGGCGCCGGTAAATATGTAGATGGGCAGGTACTGGTCATGCACGACTTACTGGGCATTAACAAGGACTTCAAGCCGCGCTTCTTAAGGAGATACCTGAACCTGTACGAGACCATCCTGGGTGCTTCCAAACAGTATATCAGTGATGTGAAAGCGAAGGATTTTCCGAATGACAGCGAACAATATTAATAGTAACGAACGCTTCTGCCCCGGCAGGAGCGTTCTGCTAAAATAACCTACCTTTACCCCAGTTCCACAAACTAAACCTGAGTTATGTTAGACTATGTACTGAACGGCCTGATGCAACGGTATCAGGAGCGTGTTCCTGACGTTGCTGCCATCATTGCAGCCATGATCAATGAAGATGTTATTCAGATCGCAGAAGACATTGAAAATGACCATATTGCTTTCAGAACCATCGGTGTGCCCCAATTAGGCATTCAATCGCTGGAAAAGATCTTCCTGCACTATGGCTACACAAAACAGTCACCTTACCATTTCAAAGAAAAGAAACTGGATGCATACTGGTATGCACCACCGGCACCAAAGTACCCGCGCATCTTCATCAGCGAGTTGCGGGTGCAGGACCTGAGTGCGGAGGCACAAGGCATCATTACCAGTTATACAGACGAAGTAAAGGTGGACCCGGTGGAAAAACTGGACCTGGACAATGGCCCTGAAGTAGACCTGTTTTTGCACAGCGCACTCTGGAGAACCCCTACCCTGGCTGATTACCAGACACTGGCAGCAGAGAGTGAATATGCCGCGTGGGTTATTTACAACAGGTACTATTTAAATCACTTTACCATCAGTTTGCAGAACCTGCCCACAGGATATAACACTGTAGCCGATTTCAACCAGTTTTTGGAGAGAAATGGATTTAAATTGAATGACTCAGGTGGTAAGATCAAAGAAAGCCCGGATCACCTGTTATTGCAAAGCAGTACGGTTGCGAAGATGATCCCTGCTACCTTTGCAGAGAGTAAGACACAGCAGATATCGGGGTCTTATGTGGAGTTTGCAGAGCGCAGGGTATTACCACAATTTGCACATTTACCGGCCAGTGAAATAAAACGCGAGCACCGGAGAGAAGGTTTTGAAGCAGGGAATGCAGACAAGATCTTTGAAAGTACATATAGTTCGCAGACACAACGGTAGTGCGCATTACAAACATCCAACACCAAAACAGCCGGGTACATACAGCCCGGTAAAAACATATATTTGCACCATGATACAAGACATTCTGAACCAGTTCCATATCACTCCTCAAAATAGTGGTGTCAGTACAGGCATACAATGGTTAAAAGCCTATGGCGATGTCATCGGGGCCAATTCTCCGGTAGATGGTAAACATATTGCACAGGTCACCGCTGCCAGTCGTGCGAATTATGAACAGGTAGTAGCGACAGCTGCAGCTGCTTTTAAAGAATGGCGGTTGTGGCCAGCGCCACGCCGTGGTGAAGTAGTGAGACAGGTAGGTGAAGCATTGCGCAAAAATAAAGAGGCACTGGGAAAACTGGTGTCTTACGAAATGGGGAAGAGTCTGCAGGAAGGGTATGGTGAAGTGCAGGAGATGATTGACATCTGCGACTTTGCAGTAGGTCTTTCCCGCCAGTTGCACGGGCTGACGATGCATTCTGAACGTCCGGGTCACCGGATGTATGAGCAGTGGCATCCGCTGGGTATTACGGGTATTATTTCCGCATTCAATTTCCCGGTAGCCGTATGGAGCTGGAATTCTATGCTGGCATGGGTATGTGGGGATGTATGTATCTGGAAACCATCAGAAAAGACGCCGTTATCTGCCATCGCGTGTCAACAGATCATGCAGGAGGTGTTAAAGGCGAACAACGTACCGGAAGGGGTGTGTTGCCTGCTGGTGGGGAATCGGGATGCCGGTGAATGGCTGGCAGCAGATACCCGCGTACCGTTGGTATCGGCCACTGGTTCTACCCGTATGGGCAAAGCAGTGGCAGCAGTAGTAGGTGCACGTCTGGGGCGTTCCCTGCTGGAGTTAGGGGGAAACAATGCTATTATTATTTCTAAAGATGCAGATCTGGATATGTCATTGATCGGTTGTGTGTTTGGTGCAGTTGGTACAGCGGGGCAACGTTGTACGACTACCCGCCGGCTGATCATTCATGAGAGTGTGTATGATGCGTTTACCCAAAAGCTGGTGAAAGCATATGGTCAGCTGAAGATCGGGAATCCGCTGGATGAGCATAACCACGTGGGGCCGTTGATTGATCAGGATGCCGTGAGGATGTACGAGCATGCAATTGCGGAAGTGCAGAAAGAAGGTGGCCGGATACTGGTAGAGGGTGGTGTACTGACTGGCGGGGAGTATGCTTCCGGCTGTTATGTTAAGCCATGTATAGCAGAAGTGGAGAATCATTATAAGATTGTGCAGCACGAGACGTTTGCGCCGATATTATATGTGATGAAATACAAGACACTTGAGGAGGCCATTGCATTGCAGAATGGGGTACCGCAGGGGCTTTCTTCTTCAATTATGACGCTGAACCTGCGGGAGGCGGAAGCGTTTTTATCGCATGGCGGATCTGATTGTGGTATTGCGAATGTGAATATAGGTACGTCAGGAGCGGAAATTGGAGGGGCATTTGGTGGTGAGAAAGAGACAGGGGGTGGTAGAGAAAGTGGCTCTGAAGCCTGGAAGGCGTATATGCGGAGACAGACGAATACGATTAATTATTCGACGCAGTTGCCGCTGGCGCAGGGGATTAAGTTTGATTTGTAAACGGTTTATTGATATTTGAAAGCGCATTTACCTCCGGGTAAGTGCGCTTTTTTTATGTGTCTGCTTTTACATTTTCAGTACACCAATAGTATACTATAAGTACACTAAAAGTACACTTGTATATCAAATCGATATCGAAGTGCCCATATAGTGATTATTAAGTGATGTATTAGTACTCAATTGGTATAAAAGAAGCACTGAATACTCGAACTAAGCAGTAACATTGATATTGTAACCTCAAAATTGTTTGTTATGGCTCTTGTTAAAGACAACATGCTGCTTCAACTCGTCAAAGGTTCGCTTGGCGGTCAGCTCACTATTTACGAACGGAACGGACAGATTATCATGGCGAAGAAACGCGGTCCGTCCAGAAAAAAACCAACCAGCAAGCAAATGGAAGCCAGGTATAAGCTCATGGAAGCTGCAGCTTATGCAAAGGAGATGCTAAAAGACCCGGAATTAAAGGCGTATTATCAATCAAAAGCCGGTCCGGGACAGAATGCCTATAATATGGCGATAAAGGATGCGTACCGGTCTCCTGCAGTACAGCAGGTGAAGCTGGAAGATGATACGGTGGTAGTAACTGCCAAAGATGAGTTCAGGGTGGCAGCTGTGGAAGTGCGGGTGTTGGACGCTGCAGGGGTGATACTGGAAAGAGGCCAGGCTGTTTTAGGCAGGAATGGTGTGGATTGGAGTTATGTAATAGCTAATGTGGCGGCCGGAAATAAGGTGATAGTGGTAGCAGCAGATCTGCCCGGAAATGAGACCGTTTGTGAGGTTCAATTAGAATAGATACATCAGCAGGTTTAGTTAAAGGTGCCGGGTGGCCCCAACGAATTATTGCGTTTGCAGTGATTTGAGGGGATGCTTTTTATTGTCTGAGGTACTCGGTGAGCTAACGAATTATTGTGTTTGCAGCGATTTGAGGGGATGCTTTATTTTATGAGGTACTCGTTGAGCCAATGAATTATTGCGTTTGCAGCGATTTGAAGGGATGCTTTTTATTGTCTGAGTTACTCGGTGACCCAACGAATTATTGCGTTTGCAGTGATTTGAGTGGATGCTTTTTATTGTCTGAGTTACTCGGTGACCCAACGAATTATTGCGTTTGCAGTGATTTGAGTGGATGCTTTTTATTGTCTGAGGCACTTGTAACCCAACTAATTATTGCGTTTGCAATGAGTTGAAGTGGATGCTTTTTATTGCCTGAGCAATGATATAAAATAAAATCATATCGAGCCGCATTCAGCCATCCGGCAGGTACCATTTACAACACCTCACCAATCATACAGACATAAAAATAGCGAGGTTAGAGAACCTCGCTTTTTCGTTAAACGGAAACCATGCTTATGAGAAAAATAACTGGCACCAGTACGGCGTCCAAATTATTCTTCCAGCACTAAATTTTACACTTTTTTCTGGAATTTCATATTCTACTTTCGTGCTACTTTCCTGCCTATATTTCAGCAGTTTAGCCCCCAAACGCTTGCACTGCTGTGCCCGTAGCCACTTTCCAAAGAATAGTACCCCCTGCCAGATAATGAAAAATATTTTATAATATTCAGTAATTTCATTCTACGTATAGGTACTTCCCCCCATCTACCACGAGATTCTGCTGATCATAACATTCTTTTTCACCCCTTCACCAATTCGTCTTATCTTGGCCCACTACACTTTAATTTACCTTTAACCTTTTATGGTATTCGTATTGTTATGCTTATTGTGAAAAAAAACAGACCAATGAAATCTAGCGGAGCAATAGCAGTCATGGCAGGATGTGTTGCGATGATGACTGCACTTACAACTAACACGGCTTATGCTCAGGGTAAAGCAGTACCTAAAAACTGGCACTTGCTCGACTACGCTGCTGATAGCGTATACGGTACCAGCGTGCAGCGTGCCTACACTGAACTGCTAAAGGGTAAGAAAAGCACCCCTATTGTCGTAGCAGTGATCGACTCTGGTATCGATACCCTGCACGAAGACCTGAAGTCCATTCTATGGATCAATCCCAAAGAAATTCCCGGGAATGGAATTGACGATGACAAAAACGGGTATGTTGATGATGTACATGGATGGAATTTCCTTGGCGGTAAAGATGGCCGCAGCTTAAAAGATGATTCCGATGAAGCTACCCGCGAATACGTAAGATTAAAGGAGAAATATGTAAACCCGGACTCCGCACTGGACCATAGCTCTAAAGAATATGCATATTGGCAAAAGGTATCAGGCAAAATCACCAGGCCTTCTGCTGAAAGCAAAACGACTTACAAAGCCATGCTGAAACTGCAGGAAAATGTGAATAAGGCCAGTAGCCTGCTCACCACTTACCTGCACCAGAATGACTTCAATGTACCGAAACTGGACAGTATCCAGACAACGGACCAGGATGTGATGGTGGCTAAGAATTTTATGATCCGCCTGTTCAACAGTACCGGTGATTCTACCATTAACTACGCTGACTTCAAGCCTGAGTTTGAAGAATACATCGAAGACCTGAAGAAGAAAGCGGAGATCTCTGATAACTATACACCTAACGCAAAACGCGCTGATATCGTTGGTGATAATATCAATGATATCAATGATAAATATTACGGCAACAATGACGTAATGGGCCAGTTTGGCTACCATGGCACCCACGTATCAGGTATTATCGCGGCAGCGAGAGAAAATGGTGTAGGCATGGACGGTGTTGCTGACAATGTAAGGATCATGGCCGTAAAAGCCGTACCAGACGGCGATGAACGTGATAAGGATGTGGCTCTTGCTATTCGCTATGCGGTAGACAATGGTGCACGTATTATTAACATGAGCTTTGGTAAATCATTCTCTCCTCATAAAGAGTGGGTAGATGCCGCATTTAAATATGCCGCTGCACACAATGTTTTACTGATCCATGCAGCGGGTAATGACGGTAAGAATGTGGATAGCACGGACAACTTCCCAAACACTGATTTCCTGGATGGTACAACAGCTACGAATGTTATTACTGTAGGTGCCAGCAGCAATGGTAAAACAGGTGCGAAAGTGGCCAGCTTCTCCAACTATGGCAAGCGTACCGTGGATCTGTTTGCACCAGGCGTACAGATTTATGCTACCCTGCCGGGAGGTAATAAATATGGCAGTCTGAGTGGAACCAGTATGGCTTGTCCGGTTGTAGCAGGCATTGCTGCACTGGTATGGTCTTACTATCCTGACCTGTCAGCTGAACAGATCAAATATGTATTGCTTAAATCCGCGCAACCATTGCCTGATGGTACGAAAGAGGTGAATAAACCAGGCGCTGGCGGACAAATGGTCCCTTTTGCTGACCTGTCTGCCACTGGTGGGTTGGTAAATGCGTACGATGCCCTGAAACTGGCAAGTACACTGAAACCGGAGAAGATCGAAAAGCTGGGTAAGAAACCGAAGGTAATGAAGATTAAAAAAGGATAATTATCTGCATAAAAAAGGGCTTTTGCTGGTAGCAAAAGCCCTTTTTTTATGATAACAGCTTTGTTAACGGATCCTGATTTTGAAGGGATACCTGTAGATCACCCCATCATTCGCTTTCAAAGCGGCAATCACCGAAAATACCACGTTCACGATCCAGACGATGGATAACAGTCCCCAGCTTCTTCCTGAGAAGTGAAAATTGCTGGTAAACGGGTTGAAAAGCCAGAATGATAACGCAAACATGCCGGAGATAATAGCTGCTATTATTCTCAAAACGAAGCCTGCAATACTCATGACAATCTGAAATCCCAGTGCTTCTCTTCCGATCTCATTAATGAAAGAGGATTGGTCCCGTTTGATCAGCCAGAGGATCAGTACGGCGATAATATTTCCTACGGGTGAAATGATGCTCATGCCGATAATGCCAGCAAGGCTAATAAAAATGCCCCAGGTTTTTTCTTCTTTTTGGTCCATTGGTATAAATTGGGTGTAGCAATAAATGTAAGGGTAAAAACAAAAACTACAAACCTATAAGCCGGATTCTGTTCAGCTGTCCTGCGACAACTGATGCTATCATTTATCTGCGATGACGTTCGCACGCCACCTGTATCTGCCTACCCTCGGTCATTGGACGAGCCGCCCTCATCGACCGTATACATGGCATTTCAGCACGCAAGGTTTACCCTTCTGTTATGTTGCCATCCCAGAACGTGGGCTCTTACCCCACATTTTCACCCTTACCCTGTACAAGACAAGGCGGTCATTTTCTGTGGCACTGTCTGTGACCTGTACGCCTCATCAGCGACGAGGTGAACAGGTCCCCACCAGTTAGGTGGTGCGTTGCCCTATGCTGTCCGGACTTTCCTTACCAGTTGCCTGGAACGATAGCACGGTTTGTAGTTTTTGCAAAAATATAAAAATCCGGGACGGTTTTCAATGCCGCTAACGAATTAAAGATCATTATGGGACTGCCTGCCTGTGCCGCCCTCCGCTTTAGGAATGTTTAAAGAAGATCTCAGTCGCACCAAATCCATATCTCGGATGGTACTCGTTCGCAAACTTATCTACTTCCGGTGTATCCTTCAGGATCTTATGAATCTCATCCTTCAGTCTGCCTTTCCCAACGCCATGGATCACAAACATGGTATGTTGATGGTGAGATATCGCCAGCTCCAGGTAGCGTACAAATTCATTCAGCTGTATGGCCAGGATCTCAATATTCTTCATGCCTTTCCAGTCCGGTGTGAGTTGCTCAATATGCAGATCCAGCTCGTATTTTGGCGTCATTGGCACTTCTGGAACAGTGTTAGTGGTCACCGTCGTTCCACCTGCAGAGAACTTACCAATCGACGAAGTATCGAAATCATTTGCTGATTTCTCCGGCTTTGGAGGGAACTTCTCGAACAGTAAATAACTTAATGTAGCATTCCTTCTGGCTTGTAAATCACTTAGTTGCTGGAAAATCTGCTTGGTCTTGATCTTCCAGGTCTTCTGGAAGGAAGGTGCCAGTTTAGGATCTGGTTCTTTCGGATAAAAAGTGAATTCTATTCTCGGGCCGTCATTCAATGCTTCAAAGGGAAGATCGCTAAGATAGAAATTAGTAAAAGGTTGGATCTCATTCTTCATTTCCAGCTCCAGCTGGTTCTTGAGATAAACCTGGAAATGAAACTTCCAGGCGGTATTGGTCTCATTTGCGAGATGAAACTTCAGTAACTCCACATTTTCTTCATATCCTTCAACCCGGAATACGGGTAATACAGACAGGAAGACGCCTTTGTCCATTCTGAAAGTATCCTGTTTCTTTTCAGGCTTAATATCGAAACCAGCTTTTCTGGCGGGTGGATTGCCATTCTTTGGCGTAGTGGTAAACCGGTGAAAATAAGGGAAATCGATCTGATCCAGGTATACCGGGAACGTCACCTTGCCGATCTCTACCATCACCATATCGGCGTTGATGATATCGACAACAGTGCCTTCTTCTTTTGAGTGAAGCAATAATATCTTATCTCCAATCTCGTACTTCATGATTACTACACTGCGGCTCTTGTAGACAGACGACAGGATTCCCTGCTACCTGTATCGCAGTGCCGCAAAACTACATAAATTATGGGACTCTTACCTGTTTGCGGCGATGCCGGGTAGTGTGGAAGGTGGATGAGGCAGGGAATTGACGGGGCCGTACGCTTCGCGTCATGACCTTACCAGGGTAGTTTTAGCGGGCTACCCCAGTGAGCATCGCTCATGCGTTTCCCATGAGCAGGTTCTCCTGCCCGGGCAATTGGAAATAATCAAACGACAAATGCTAATACATCAAAACTATACCGTTACATCCGCTCATGCAGGATGCCTGCGCATATAGCCATCATATGAAAGGGGGCCACTGCCTTCTACTAAAAATACCAAAAGCAACAGCAGAACAAGGATAGAAAGGCCGGATTCGTTGTGCACATTAAATAACCCTGTCGGGATATGCACAAAGATAAGGGCGCCAAGAAGAATGGGGATCTGTGCAAGGACAGCTGCTCTGGTAAGGAGGCCGAATGTAATAAGGACTCCGCCCAGCAGATGAGCAAAGACAATGTAATGAGCAAGCCAGAAAGATAACACCGTGATAAACGGGCTTTGGTTTATCACTGCTTTGAGCACATCAATATTTTGAATGAATACAACTCCTTTCCAGAACAAAAATATTCCAAGGAGAACGCGAACACCATCTATCCATTTAGGATGATGCGATTCGCCCCAATGGTCAATTCGCTGTAGCAGGTTCATAAAATATGAGTTTAGGATCAAAGAACTGATTTAAATATAAGGATTTTTTGTGAAACTTCCAAATTAGATAAGCACTACAAATAGTTAGGGATGAGGTAGTTAAGCAAAACGACTGCGGTGGCAACTTCAGGGAATTCTTTTTACAATCAGTAGCAGGCAGCAAACCCATTTTCCATAAAAAAACCGCTTTCGTTTTCACAAAAGCGGCTCCTTTTTTTATCTTAAAAATCAGTTGATAATTACTTTAGGCACATCTTCATTCAACTTACTTTTCCGGTATGAATATCCGAAGTAAATCATCAGTCCAATGATCAGCCAGATGGTAAACACTACCCAGTTTCTAAAACCAATCTCAGTCATCAGGTAAAAACAACTGAGCAATCCTAAAACCGGTATTAAAGACAGCTTCTTTATAAATGACAGCACCACAAATATCACCGAAGCCACTGCAAAGAAGAAGAACGGAATATTATGCTTCCATACATCCCATCCACCGTCAAATGAAAAACGTGCCGGTAGCTCCTTCCTGAAGATAAAAATGAACACAAGGATGATCGCAGGTACTATATACTGCCCATTGATGTATGGCAACCGGAATCGCTTGCTGCCATCTTTCTCCTGCGGTGGCAGTAACAATACACCACCACAAACCAGGATAAATGCGAACAGCGTACCTATACTGGTCAGATCTGTTACCACCGTCAGGTTCAGGAACAATGCAGGTACACCTACAATTATACCGGTGATAATCGTTGCAAATGAAGGTGTTTTAAAGGTTGGATGGATCTTGCTGAACTTCTTAGGCAGCAATCCATCACGGCTCATACTCATCCAGATACGGGGCTGACCGATCTGGAATACAAGCAGTACGCTCGTAGTCGCCACTACGGCACTAACGGAGATCAGGAAACTCACTTTATGCAGGTTTACGGCATTGAATACAAACGCCAGCGGATCTTCTACTTTCAGTTGAGAATAAGATACCATGCCTGTCAACACAAATGCGATCAGGATATATAATACCGTACAAATGATCAATGAATAGATCATACCCTTGGGCAGATCACGTTGCGGATTGGAACACTCCTCTGCGGTCGTACTAATCGCATCGAAGCCGATATAGGCAAAGAATACGGCAGACACGCCCTTCAGTACACCGGAGAAGCCATTCGGCATAAACGGTGACCAGTTGTCAGGATGTACATAAAATGACCCTACTATGATGACGAAGAGAATTACCGCGATCTTGAGTCCAACCATGAAGTTGGCGCTCTTTTTACTTTCACGGATACCGACATAGGCGAGATAAGTGACTAATACAACTATAATAAAAGCAGGCAGGTTCAGAATTACGGGCAATCCGGCAATACGGGGCGCGGCAGCATAGATCGCTGGCGTGGCACTGTCGTAGTTGCTCGTCAGCCACAGCGGCAATGACAGGTTCATACCTACCGCTTTCCCTACTCCGGTGAGCAGGTTATTGAAGTACCCGCTCCACGATATGGCGACTGCAATGTTCCCAATGGCATATTCCAGGATCAATGCCCAACCAATCACCCATGCTGCCAGTTCTCCAAATGTGACGTACGAATAGGTGTACGCACTTCCCGACACGGGTACCCGGCTGGCAAATTCAGCATAGCAAAGGGCTGAAAAGCCACAGGTTACAGCGGTGATGATAAACAGTAACGACACCCCCGGACCGCCATGGTACGAGGCCTCTCCGATCGTAGAAAAGATCCCTGCGCCAATCACGGCAGCGATCCCCATAGCCGTCAGGTCCTTTACTTTCAGTACTTTGTGTAAGCCGCCACCATGTGCGTCATCTGATAAACCATCTTGTGCATCTCTCAGAATAGTAGTAATAGATTTCTTACGAAACAGCGATTTAGACATCTGGTGGTGATATTTTGTTGTTGACCTTTTCTTAGGTTTAGCGAATGGTACGAAGATATTGAAATTAAATTAATGCGCTCTTGTCAGCAGTAAATCAGTTAGTTGCCGGCTGAAAAAGCGGCCCCTTACCATAAAAAAAAGACAGTCTACCGGTTCTCCCCGACAGACTATCTTTCATTCATTATTCCTTTATAAAAGAAAGTACGTTCATTAATGCTCCCGCTTCAATAAAAAATCAGCCAGTTCAATCAATGGCTGCTTTCTGGCAGACAGCACTGCAATCTTTTCCAGGTGTGCCAGCGCCAGGTCGTGAAAGCTTTCCTTTTCTTTCTCCGCCCACTTATCAATCCGGCAATCATGGAACAACTCCAGCACCTGTGCCACCTTATCTTCGGGATTAGTTGCCAGCAGCTCCTTCAATTTTGTCTTTTGCACACCGTTACACAACTCCAGTGCCTTGAGCAACAGGAATGTCTTCTTGTTCACTAAGATATCTCCCCCCTGCTGTTTTCCAAACTTTTCCGGGTCTCCGAATGCATCCAGAAAGTCGTCCTGGATCTGAAACGCAATTCCCACGTTCTTACCGAATTGATACAGGTGATCCTGGTTATATTCACTTCCGCCGCCGATGATAGCCCCCATCTTCAGACTGGCAGCCAGTAATACAGATGTTTTGAGTGCGATCATATTTACATAATCGTTGTACTGCACGTGTTCCGGCTCCATCTCCTCAAAATCCATATCCATCTGCTGGCCTTCGCATACCTCAATAGCCGCTTTATTGAATGCAGCCAGCAGCTTTTGCTTGTACTGTGGCTGTACTTTATTCAGGTATTCATATACATTGATCAGCATCACATCTCCCGCCAGAATGGCCGCTGTATCCCCATATAAGGTATGTACGGTGGGCTGGTTTCTGCGAAGTGGCGCTTTGTCCATCAAATCATCGTGTACGAGCGTGAAATTGTGAAACAGCTCCACCGCGGTACCTACCTGGTAAGCATCCGGATGAATCGTATCAAACAATTCGTTGCCCATCAGGGCCAGTATCGGCCGGATCCTCTTCCCTCCTATTTTGAGTATGTGGCTGGCCGCATTGTACAATTTCTTTGGTTTTTCCGGAAAATGTTCCTTCGCAAAATGTTCTCCAAACTGGATCGTTAATTCCTGAAATGAATGCATGGTATCTTGTCAATAATTATGAATCGGGTCGAAATTATGCCTTTTTACGGGAAGCACCACCGCCCTTCTTGTCTGATGTCGATTTCTTCTTACCAGCGGTAGATTTTGCTTTTCCTCTGGCAGCACCACTCCTTTTCTCTGCCGGTTGCTTCCTGCCACGGGGTGCACGTCCCTGTGCATCATCGGCACGGTCGCTGAACCAACCACCCTCTTCATCATCTGCTCTCCTTGCTGCTACACGGCCCTGCGGTGGAAAATCTGCATCTTCATCTTCTATCAGTTCGTAGTCCAGCTGGCGTTTTACCAGGTTAGCAGCAGCCACCTGAACTTTCACCTTATCTCCAATCCTGATCTTCCTGCCTGTATACATCCCGATCAGTGAATATTCGTTTTCATCATACCTGAACTCATCCCGGGTGGTCATACTCTGCAGACTTACCAACCCTTCACACTTGGTTTCTACGGTCTCTACCCAGAATCCGAAATGTGCAACACCACTCACAACGCCATCAAACGTCTCGCCGAGGAACTGCTGCATGTATTCTACCTGCTTGTATTTATTACCAGCTCTCTCTGCTTCCATGGCCTTGCGTTCCATTTCTGAAGAGTGTTTACATTTTGCATCCATGCGCTTATCCGGATGGATATCATTCGCCAGGCACTGTGCCACCACGCGATGTACCAATACATCGGGGTAACGGCGTATAGGAGACGTGAAGTGACAATAGTGGTCAAAGCCCAGTCCATAGTGGCCGATATCTTCTGTCTGATAAACGGCTTTCGCCATCGTACGGATACCCAGTGTTTCAAGCACATGTTGTTCCGGCTTGCCTTTTGCCATCTGTAACATGGCATTGAAACTATTCGCCAGTGCATCGGGATTTGACAGGTCCAGCTTATGCCCGAATTTGCTGGCAAAACCAGAGAATACTTTCAGCTTCTCTTCGTCCGGTGTATCGTGGGTACGATATGGGAACGGCACCTGCTGGTTATTGCCGATGCGGATGTTGTATACATATTCTGCTACCTTTTTATTGGCCAGCAGCATGAATTCTTCGATCAGCTGGTGCGCTTCCTTGCTTTCTTTGATCATGATGCCAATTGGCTTTGCCTGCTCATCCAGCTGGAAACGGACTTCCTGGGAGGAGAAGTTGATCGCTCCATGCTGAATACGGGCTTTGCGCATGGTCTGCGCCATGCTGTTCAGCAGCAGCACTTCCTCTTTATAAGGCCCTTCGCCAGATTCAATGATCTCCTGTACTTCTTCGTACGTAAAGCGGTGATCAGAGTGAATCAGGGTTCTGCCAATCCACTGCTCTTTGATCTCTCCTTTCTCATTCATTTTGAATACAGCGGAGAAGGTGAGTTTATCTTCATGCGGGCGCAGTGAACAGAGTTCGTTCGAGATCTTCTCCGGCAGCATTGGCAGTACACGATCCGGCAGGTATACGGAAGTAGCCCGTTTGTCTGCTTCCTTATCCAGTTCGGTATCCGGCAGTACATAGTGACTGACGTCGGCGATATGTACCCCTATTTCATACCAGCCACCGCGGGTCTTTTTGATAGAGAGTGCATCGTCAAAGTCTTTTGCATCGACAGGGTCAATGGTAAAGGTGAGGGTTTTACGGAAGTCCTTACGCTTCTTTACTTCTGCACTGCTGATCTCTTCCCTGATCTCCTGCAGTTCCTGCATCACTTCGGCCGGGAAACTGAGTGGGAAGCCCGCTTCAATGAGGATCTCCTTCATTGCCAGGTCGTTGGTATCGCTGGCATCCAGTAGTTCTACAATCTCGCCAACGGGCTTGCGGGTCTTTTCGCCCCACTGTACGACCTTCACTACGGCTTTATCGCCGGTCTTCAGGTCTTTCATTGCGTTAGCAGGAATATATATATCCGGCATAAAAGTGCCCTTGTCAGGTACAAGGAATGCGAATCCCTTGTTTACCTGCAGGGTGCCGGTAAACTCTGTCTTCTTACGTTTAGTAATCCCCGTTATCACTCCTTCCATCCGGCCCAGGTTCTTACCCTGTTTAATCACATCAACGGTTACTTCATCTCCGTCTAAAGCGGTATTCAGGTTTTTCTGTCTGACGAGTACATCTTTATCCTGCCCTTCGACAATCACGAAGGCCATGCCGGAACGGGTGATTTCTACTGTTCCATTGTAGGTTTTCTTTTGTCCGCCGGCGCCTTTTTCTCTGTTGCCGGATCTTTGCTCTTTATTGCCAGATCCTTTTTCTCTGTTGCCAGCGGTTTTTTCTCTGTTGCCAGCACTTTTATCTCTGTTGCCGGCAGCTTTTGCTTTTTGAGGTTTCTTCTTTTTAGTCATTCTCGTAACATTTAATCATGGTTACTTCCAAACCGTTCCACGTAATCAAAAATATAATTATTAAATGAATCTCCTTCCCCGAACAGGAAAGATATTTCCACCGGCATAACGGCGATGGTTATGTTTCGCTCCCGGAGTTGCGGGGCCAGGAGCTGTAGCCTAACGGCATCTTTTTCGGTGGTGATCACCATTTTATGATCCCCTGGCAGGTTGCCAAGTTCACGTTGTATCTTGTCCAGGTCGTGTCCGGCATAGTAATAGTGATCGGGAAAAGACAGCAGGAAGACCTCCCGGTGGCTGCTTTTCAATTGTTGCAGTAATGGTTCCGGACGGGCGATACCAGCTACCAGGAGCAGGGTTGTAGCTGTTGGTATGGTGACAGGTTCGCTGCTGAACATGTCGTACAGTTGCCCATACTGCAGGGTTGTAAAATATACCTGTTGCCCGGGCAAAGGATTGATTTCCTGCCTGATGGCGATCTTTTCTGTTTCAGAAAGCCCGGGCGGACATTTGGATACGATGATACAGTTGGCCCTTTCGTATCCCTTACGTCCTTCCCTGAGGCGGCCAAACGGCACCACATGATCTTTCGTAAAGCGGCGGCTGTAGTCGGTGATCATGATGTTCATACCGGGTTTTACAGAGCGGTGCTGAAATGCATCATCCAGCAGAATCACCTGTGTATCGGGCTTTTCCATGAGTAGTTGGGGAATGGCCAGCATTCTTTCTTCACCGACGCATACACTGATGTCAGGGTATTTCTGGTGAAACTGCATGGGTTCATCTCCCAGTTGCGAAGCGGTACTGTCTTCATCTGCCAGCAGGTATCCTTTGGTACGGCGGTTGTACCCGCGGCTCAGGGTAGCGATATGAAAACGGTCTTTGAGCAGCCGGATGAGGTATTCAACATGCGGTGTTTTGCCGGTACCACCTACGGACAGGTTGCCGACAGCGATCACAGGCAGGTCGAATTCCACGGCGGTCAATACTTTATTGTCGTAGAACCGGTTCCGCGTCCACATGATAAGGCCGTACAGTAATGAGAAAGGATATAATAAGATCTTGAGATAATTAAGCATGCATCAGCTTTTTGTGAAATGATAGATGGTATCGGGTGTCACCACGATGTTGAGTGGAACATCCCAGGGTCCGATGTCGGAAATACCTGTAACCGGGTCGAAAAGTGACAGCCCGATGGTGGTCACATCCGGGCGGCATTGTTCCAGGAAGCGGTCGTACATCCCTTTGCCGTAGCCAACACGGTGACCGGCGATGTCAAAGGCCAGCAGTGGTACGAATACCACATCCAGGTCCTGAGGGTCGATGACGATGCCACCGGCAGGCTCGGGAATGCCGTATGTATTCTTTTCCAATACGGTATTTTGGTCCCAAAGGTAATGCAACATACTGCCATCAGCCATATTGGAGCGGGAAATCACCCATTGGAGATCCGGATAGCGGGCCCGGGTCTGGTCTGCAAGGGCATGTGTATCCACTTCCTTTTTTTCCCTGATAGGTAGAAAAATGTGTGCCAGCCTGTAAGAGCTGAAGTCCAGCAGCCGGCATTGAGCAAGCAGCTGCGCGTTGAGCGTGGTGATCTGGTCTGTGGGAGTATTGAGTCTTTTTTCAAGAAACTCCCGGCGTATATCCTTTTTTGTTAACAAATGGTCCGCTGAGTTATTTTAACTGTAAAGATAGCTTTTCTGCCTGTTCCTTTACAAAAGCCTTGTCGATATGGCTGGTTTGGGGGATTCGGCCTAGTTTGGGAAATCCGGACCATGCCACCACTTCATCTTCATTTGAATGGGTATCGCCGCTGAAGATCCACCCCAGTACAGGGATACCTGACTGTTGGAGTACTTTGGCGGTGAGCAGGGAATGGTTGATGGAGCCGAGATAATTGCCGGCTACAACGATTACACTGGCTTTGAGTTGCTGGATCAGGTCTATGGTAAAGATGGTTTCGGTAATTGGTACCATCAGGCCCCCGGCGCCTTCGATGATGAATGGCCGGCTGGCAGGCTGGTAGGTATCAGCTAGTTCTGTTATTCTTTTCACATTGATGTTAACGCCTTCGAGCCGCGCTGCCAGGTGGGGGGAAGCCGGTTCCCGGAGGCAGTAGGCCTCTTTGTGGCATTTTGTAACCGGGTTGGATACTAGGGTTTGAATGGTATGGGTATCCGTACCTTCGGTCAGTCCGGTTTGAACAGGTTTCCAGTAATCTGCCTGGAGAGATTCTGTAATAACGGCGGAGGTGATGGTTTTGCCTACGCCTGTGCCGATGCCGGTGATGAAGATGCGGTTTGTCATAATTGTGCAAAGATATTGTATATTAATTATATAGTAATTTTCTCATAGGGTGAATAATGGGAGGAAAGCGTTTGGCAAAAGATTAAAATCACCCAATTATCTTATTTTCGCCCCGATCAATATCATTATGTTATGAAGTTTTGCAACAGCATCCTTGAAACGATAGGAAACACCCCATTGGTAAAACTCCACCGCGTTACCGCAGGTTTACCCTGCCCCGTTTTTGCCAAAGTAGAATTCTTTAACCCTGGTAACTCTATCAAAGACCGTATGGCCGTGAAAATGGTCGAAGTAGCCGAAAAACAAGGCCTGCTGAAACCGGGCGGTACGATTATAGAAGGCACTTCCGGCAATACCGGTATGGGCCTGGCCCTGGCCGCCGTGATCAAAGGTTACAAATGTATCTTTACCACTACCGATAAACAATCCAAGGAGAAGGTGGACATCCTGAAAGCCGTAGGTGCCGAAGTGATCGTATGCCCTACGAACGTAGAGCCGGAAGATCCCCGCTCCTACTACTCTGTGTCTAAACGCCTGGCGAATGAAGTACCCAATAGTTTCTATGTAAACCAGTATGACAACCTCGCTAACCGTGATGCCCATTATGAACAAACCGGTCCTGAGATCTGGGAACAGACAGATGGCAAGGTCACCCACCTTGTTGTAGCAACGGGTACCGGGGGTACGATTACGGGTACGGGCAAATACCTGAAAGAGAAGAATCCGGACATAAAAGTCTGGGCGATAGACAGCTATGGCTCACTATTGCAAAAGTACTTCGAAACCGGGGAGCTGGATATGTCGGAAGTTTATCCCTACATAACAGAAGGCATCGGGGAGGATTTCGTGCCACAGAACTATGACATGAGTGTGATTGATGCGTTTACAAAAGTAACGGACAAGGATGGTGCGGTCATGGCAAGACGTATCACGAAAGAAGAAGGCATCTTTGTAGGCTACTCTGCCGGCTCAGCTATCGCGGGTCTTTTACAACTGAAAGCATCACTGAAACCAACAGATGTGGTAGTGGTGATCTTCCATGATTCCGGTAGCCGGTATGTAGGAAAAGTATATAATGATCAGTGGATGATGGAGAGGGGTTTCCTTGATGTGAAGACGGTGAAAGATGTGGTGAATGGCCGTCGCAACCAGCCGCTGGTAACAATTGACCAGGAAGAGAAGGTAAGTGAAGCGATCACAAAAATGAAGAAATACGATATTGAACATATTCCTGTGTTGCATCAACAGGAGGTAGTGGGATCAATTTCTGAGAGTGGTCTGTTCAGCAAACTGATTGACGACGTGAACCTGAAAGATGCACAGGTAAAACAGGTGATGCAGGCGGCTTTCCCGGAAGTAAAAATGGATACGCCGATAGAAAAATTGTCGGTGTATATCAATAAAGAAAATGGTGCAGTGCTGACAAGAGATGAAAGTGGAAAGGCCCACATCATCACCAAATACGATGTAATTCAGGCACTTGGTAGCTAAATACAAAGACATTGACAGCGGCTGTAGTTTATATAGATCAAACTGGCAGGGAGGTGAAGTTGTCCTTTCCTCCCCGCCGGATTGTGTCTTTGGTACCTTCACAAACGGAGTTATTATTTGACCTGGGATTAGCAAATGAAGTCGTTGCTGTAACAAAGTTTTGTATACACCCTGCCAATAATAAGCCCCGGATTGGCGGCACAAAGCGATTGCACATAGATGAGATCAAGGCCCTGCAGCCGGACCTGATCATTGCCAATAAAGAAGAGAATGACAGGGAGCAGGTGGAGCGGCTGATGCAGGACTTCCCGGTGTGGGTAACGGATGTACATGACCTGGCGAGTGCATTGGAAATGATCATGCAGGTGAGTACTATTACAAACCGGGTCGAAAAGGGGGTACAATTGTGTGCGGAGATCAGGAATGCTTTTGGAGAGCTGGCGCTTTTGAACCAAAACAGGCGATCCAGACTCAAAGTGGCATACTTTATCTGGAAAGATCCCTGGATGGTTGCCGGCGGCGACACTTTTATTTCGGCGATGCTGGAGCAGTGTGGGTGGGAGAATGTATATAAAGACAGGAGCCGTTACCCTGAAATATCCCTGGAAGAATTAATGGCTACTGATTGTCAATTAGTTCTACTCTCTTCTGAACCTTTTCCTTTCAAAGCGACTCATTTCTCTTTTTTCAGGCACCTTCCCGTCCAGCTGGCAGACGGAGAAATGTTCAGCTGGTACGGCAGCAGAATCTTGCGCGCAGCGGCCTATTTTCGGGAGAATTTCTACCAAAATCAGGATTTTTTTTGACGAATATCATATAAATCACTAGAAAACATGATTCTAACACTATAAAACTTGTTATTTAGTACTTATATTTGCTGTCCTTAAATGTAAAACAATCCGAAAGCTATGGGAAAATACAGAGCTGGCGTATTATTCGGCGAAGAGCTGGAAGCGCTGTACAATGATGCCAAGAACAATGCATGGGCAATGCCTGCGGTAAACGTGGTAGGTACCAACACAGTGAATGCTGTACTGGAAACTGCTGCAAAAGTAAACTCACCCGTTATTATTCAGTTTTCTAACGGTGGTGCACAGTTCTTTGCAGGTAAAGGAATGCCGAATGATAAGTTGCAGGCAAACATTGCCGGTGGCATTTCCGGTGCAAAACACGTACATGAAGTAGCTAAGTACTACGGTGTGCCAGTGGTATTGCACACAGACCATGCTGCTAAGAAATGGTTGCCATGGATCGACGGTCTGCTGGACGCGGGTGAAGAATTTAAGAAACAAACTGGTCAGCCACTGTACAGTTCCCACATGCTGGATCTTTCTGAAGAGCCTATCCATGAGAACATCGAAATCTCTAAAAAATATTTCGAGCGTATGAACAAACTGGGTATGTCCATCGAAATCGAACTGGGTGTAACCGGTGGTGAAGAAGACGGTGTTGATAACTCCGGTGTTGACAACTCCAAGCTGTATACTCAGCCGGAAGATGTGAACTTTGCTTACGAGCAGCTGTCTCAGGTAGGTCCTCGTTTTACGGTAGCTGCGGCTTTCGGTAACGTGCATGGTGTTTACTCTCCGGGTAACGTAGCGCTGCGTCCTGAAATCCTGCAGAACTGCCAGGAGTTCATCCAGGCAAAGCATAAAACTGCTGCTAAACCAGTTTATTATGTGTTCCATGGTGGTTCAGGTTCTCCTAAACACCAGATCACTGAAGCACTGGGTTACGGTGTTATCAAAATGAACCTGGATACAGATATGCAGTGGGCATTCTGGGAAGGTGTTCATGACTTCTACGAAGGTAAAAAGGATTATCTGCAGGCTCAGCTGGGTAACCCGGAAGGTGCTGATAAGCCAAACAAGAAATATTACGATCCTCGTGTATGGCTGCGTAAAGGTGAAGAGACTTTTGTAAAACGCCTGGAAGAAGCGTTTAAAGATCTGAACTGCATTGGCAGAAATGCTTAATATTGAGGGAATTAACTTCAGGGAAGCCGGTAATTGTCATAATTACCGGCTTTTTCTTTTACGAAGGTTCCCCAGGCGAATTTCCTGCATGTATATTGGGCTTCTGCAAGATTCAGCCGGCGGTAAGACCTGACGTGATCATTTCATTTTATAAACACTCCTATATTTTGAATTTCATTGATAAATTTTACGGTCTGTTAGAGGAAACTCCTGTCAAACTTCAGATTTGCACAAAAAACACGAAAGCTGATGTGTTTTAGCGTCCCCCTGTTATTACCCGGGCTGAACGGGAAAATCATGGAAGCCAACCTGTTTTGTTATAATATTGCAGATGAGATACTTTTGAAGTTAATTTAATTTGTATCTTGCACAACTATTTTGTAACCTAATAGTACAATATGTCAAGCTGGTTTAAGCGAATTAAACAAGGCATTCAAACGTCTACAAGTGAGAAGAAAGAAGCGCCGGATGGTTTGTGGCACAAATGCCCTAGCTGCAAAAAAACAGTTACGGTAAAGGACCTGAAGGACCATTTTTATGTATGCGATAAGTGTAATTATCACAATCGCATTGATTCTGCTGAATATTTCGAAATCCTGTTCGATAACAATCAGTTCGAAGAGCTGTTTGGTAATATTTATCCAAAAGACTTCCTGGGCTTTAAAGATTTAAAGCCTTATGGAGCAAGACTGGTGGATGCGCAGAAGAAATCCGGCCTGAAAGACGCTATGCGTGTAGGTGTTGGTAAAGTATTTGGTAACGACCTCGTGATTTCCTGTATGGATTTTGCCTTCATTGGTGGTTCTATGGGTTCCGTGGTTGGTGAGAAAATCGCCCGCTCTGTTGATTATTGTATCGCACATAAGATGCCATTAATGATCATCTCCAAATCTGGTGGTGCGCGTATGATGGAAAGTGCTTTCTCCCTGATGCAGATGGCAAAGACTTCTGCCAAGCTGACCCAGCTGGCAGATGCGAAACTGCCTTTCATCTCCCTGGCTACAGATCCTACCACCGGTGGTGTAACGGCTTCTTTTGCAATGCTGGGTGACCTGAACATCGCAGAGCCTAAAGCCCTGATCGGTTTTGCTGGTCCACGTATCATTAAGGAGACTATCAAGAAAGACCTGCCGGAAGGTTTCCAGAGTGCTGAGTTCCTGCTGGAACATGGCTTCCTGGACCTGATCATAGACCGTAAAGAAATGAAGGCTAAGCTGGCACAGTTGCTCGAGTTATTTAAAAACTAATTATAGAAGTATTGCGGATTACGACTGGTGTGGCAACATACCGTCTGTAATCCGCAATTTGTAAATCCCAATTTAAGGTGGCAGAACTGAGAAACAGATCGGCATTTTATGAATATGCAATAGAGGATAAATTTATTGCCGGGATGGTATTGACAGGTACTGAGATTAAATCTATCCGCCAGAGCCGGGTAAGTTTTAATGATTCATTCTGCTATTTTTCTAAAGGAGAATTGTTTGTTAGAAGCCTGCATATCACCGAATATTCGCATGGCGCCTACGCGAATCATGACCCATTACGTGAACGTAAACTGCTGTTGACAAAACGCGAGTTACGTAAGATGGAGGGGAAGATTAAAGAGAAAGGGTTTACCATCGTTCCATTGCGTATCTTTTTAAGTGAGAAGGGGTTGGCGAAGATGGAGATAGGGCTTGGACGGGGTAAGAAATTGCATGATAAGCGTGAGTCAATTAAGCAGAGAGATACACAGCGAGAAATCAAACGGTATCTGAAGTAGTCTTTTTGTTTCAAAACAGCAAGCACTACGTTTAGTGAAGAGATGGTTAATCAATACAGTCTCTTCCTCAGGGCGGCTATACCTACACCATGAATAATAAACCTAACTGTCGCTGGTGGCTATTGGCCCCATTTGTATTTGTATTGTCCTGTAAGTCAGGAGAAAAATTGTATAATAAGGGTCGCTACGACGAAGCCGTCGTTGCCTTTGTAAAGAAACTCCGTAAAAGTCCTACGAACCAGACTGCACTCACTTTACTTCCACAGGCTTATGCGCAGGCTGTACAATTGCATGAAAAGAATGCAACGGCAGCGTTGAGCTCTACTGGTCATTTAAAATTTGAAGCAGCCCTGACGGAATACCAGGTACTGCAAAACCTCTATAACAATATTCAGGCATGCCCCGCATGTCAGACTGTGGTGTCTCCGAAAGATTACCGGAATGCCATCAATGCCTCTAAAGATACTGCTGCTGCTACCCGGTATGATCGTGGCATGGCGCTGCTGAGAAACGGGGATAAGTTCGGTGCGCGTAAGGCATACAGCAATTTCCAGGCGGCACTGTCCCTGGTACCTGATTACAGGAATGCCAGAGAAATGATGGACCAGGCTTACCAGATGGGTATGGCTGTTATGATGGTACGCGATGTCGCCCTGGTTTCTCAATATGATCAGCGGGCTTTGGAACCCAATGCGGCGGCATACAGGGATGTGGTGCTGAACAACCTGCGTTCGAAGAATAACAACAGTTTTGTGCAGATATTGCCGGAAAGTGAAGTCGTAAAAAATAAACTGCATGCAGATTATATCGTGGATATCAGGGTACAGGATTTCGTCGTGAGCAAACCGAATATTCAGAAGAATTTCCGGGAACTGGTAAAGACGGTGGAGATTGTAGAACCTGCAGACACGACGAAAAGACCGAGACAAGTGGAGAAGATCAGGAAGGAAACGTACAATGGGGTACTCTATTTTACTACTGTGAGTGTGGTGACCGGGGGAAACATCGTCTGTTACCTGATAGATGGTGCCAATGATGATGATATGGAGAAGATTGTGTTGCCGGCGGATGCAGGGTGGAGTAATTCTTTTACTTATTTCAAAGGGGATGAAAGGGTGTTATCACCGGAAGACAGGAAGTTGATCGGCGGGCAGGATCTGCCTTCTCCTTCAGTGGGTGAGCTGTTTCAGGCGGCGGTATCCAGGTCTTATGGCGAGATCACTAATATTGTTACGAAGCATTATGCCAGCTTTTAAGGAGTGCATTTTAACGTTATAGGGCATACATGCATATACCGGAATGAACAAGGGCTGACCAAAAGTATTGGTCAGCCCTTGTTCATTCTTGTTAGCGGATTGCGCTTTCGTGAATAGGATATTTAGTGCGGCGGTTTTATGCCGCGTGTTGAGTTTTTGGAGGGGTATGGGTGATTGTCGGCGGCAGCGGGTTTATCGCATCGATTGGTATTTAGTAAATGAAATGCTAGTTCCCGGATTCAAATCCCTGATCGATTAGCCATTGTCCGCTATCGGCAGCGGGTTTATTTCATCGATTGGTATTTAGTAAATGAAATGCTAGTTCCCGGATTCAAATCCCTGATCGATTAGCCATTGTCCGCTATCGGCAGC
>NZ_JBCNKF010000027.1:0-114440 GCF_039596155.1 Chitinophaga sp. | reverse complement strand
GTGAAGAGAGATTGAGAGGTGCGGATGGATCGTGAAGAGAGATTGAGAGGTGCGGATGGATCGTGAAGAGAGATTGGAAGGTGTGGATGGATCGTGAAGAGAAATTGAGCGGTGCGGATGGATCGTGAAGAGAGATTGGAAGGTGTGGATGGATCGTGAAGAGAGATTGGAAGGTGTGGATGGATCGTGAAGAGAAATTGAGCGGTGCGGATGGATCGTGAAGAAAGATTGGAAGGTGCGGATAGATCGTGAAGAGAGATTGAGAGATTTATTGTGATATGATTGAATAGTGAAAATGAGTAGTGAAAAGGGAAAGTGATGTGTAAGAGATCATCAATTTGTGTATGCAGGAAATCATTGCCAGTGTAATTGGGAACAGTGAACAATGAAATGTGTAGATTGAATTAGTGCAGCAGCTCATAACCTATGCTAACAATTGAGTTTTGCGCCAACAAAAGAAAGTTATAAAAATAGGGGTGTATTGAATACCTATGCTAACGATAGAGCTTGTCATTAAAAACCAACCAACAATTTTAGAAACTAGTGAACAATTGTGAGAATGCGTCATCCCGGCCCCTGTGAAAACAGACAAGTGAAAAGAAAGGGGTCAGGAGATGATTCATCAGTCAGACGGTGAATAGAAGAGAAAAAGAATTATCTGCCGTTTTGTTAGAAAATTGAGTCAATTTCTGTAATAAGAAATTAGAGCCCGGTTATCTAACAGGAACTATATCAAATTATCGTGCTTTTTTCATAACCGATTCATCCAGGCCCCACGTGATTAAGTTGTTGTATGATGCGGAGTGGGGCCAGGGATGGGTCAGGTTTTAAAAAACAACCATATATTTTGTCTCATTAGCACAAAAGATTTTCAGCACATTTACACTACAATTACCAGCGCCAACAGCAGATTTTACCACCACCAATAGATAATTTTACTACTACCAGTATCAAAATGAACTAAAACTGGTCATCTCTTGAATCGATCATGATTGGAAAATTTCCTAATTTAACGGAAAATTCCATGAATGCTCGATTTTAAGATTTTTATAGTTGAAGACGACAAATGGTATGGTAACCTCTTGCATCATTACCTCACTCAGAATCCCGATTACGAAGTAACCCTCATCGGCTCAGGTAAGGAATGCCTGGCCCAATTGCATCGTAAACCAGACCTGATCACTATCGACTTCGGTCTTCCCGATATGAACGGAGAAGAGCTATACCGTAAGATAAAGCAAGCTCAACCCAATGTTCCTGTCATTATCATCAGTGCCCAGGAGAAGATCACAACTGCCGTAGACCTTCTTAAAATGGGGGCAGAAGATTACCTGGTAAAAGACGAGAATACCCAGCAATTACTGTGGAAAGCTATCATACGACTACGGGAGAATCAATCCCTGAAACATGAGATCACCCAATTAAAAGCAGAACTTAAAACCAGGTACGACTACTCCACCTCTATCGTTGGAAAAAGTCCTGCCCTGCAGGCCGTATTCCGCCTGATCGATAAGGCTGCCGGATCCATGATCAACGTATCCATTACCGGGGAAACAGGTACAGGTAAGGAACTGGTAGCCAAAGCTGTTCATTACAACTCTAACCGCAGTGGTCATCCCTATGTAGCTGTAAACATGGCCGCGATTCCAAAAGAACTGGTGGAAAGCGAATTGTTCGGGTACGAAAAAGGTGCTTTTACAGGGGCACAGAACCGTAAAATCGGCCGTTTCGAGGAAGCCAATGGTGGTACACTCTTCCTGGATGAAATCGGGGAAATGGACCTTAATATCCAAAGTAAACTGCTTAGGGTATTGCAGGAAAAAGAACTGATCCGTCTGGGGGGTAACAGTAAAATAAAACTGGATTTTCGCCTGGTGGTAGCGACGCACAAGAACCTGGCTGATGAGGTAAAGAAAGGTAATTTCAGAGAAGACCTGTACTACCGTATTGTAGGTCTGCCTATCGCCCTCCCTCCTCTCCGCGAAAGGAAAGATGATCTGTTGTTGCTTACCCAGTTCTTCCTTACAAATTACTGCAAGGATAATAAGATCCCGGAAATCAGGGTCTCCCCTGCGGGTCGCGATAAATTACTGAGTTATAATTATCCGGGGAACATCCGCGAACTAAAATCCGTAATAGAACTGGCAGCTGTCATGTCAGAAAACAATATAATTGAGCCGGATGATATCACCTTCCTTTCCGGTAATAATCACGATGTAGATACAGTACTGAATACAGAGTTAACCCTTAGGGAATATACCAGGCTGATCATCCGGAACTACCTGAAACGGTACAACGACAATGTACTGCTGGTGGCAGAGAAACTGGATATTGGTAAATCAACTATTTATAAAATGTTACAGACAGGCGAGATTGAAGGTGCCTGAGCCTGGAGTCATTAACCTATAGACTATATGCAAGCTGATCATGCACTTTATTCATATCACTATCTCTACAAAATATCAGATAATCCTGCATTCATCCACAAGATGATTGCCCTTTTCATCAATTCTGTAACTGAATATACCAGTGACCTGCAGCAATTGCAGGAAACAAAAGTATTGCATGATCTGAAAAGGACAATACATAAGTTGAAGCCGAGTGTACTGAGTATGGAGGTAAAGGGGGCTAAGGAAATTATTTTAAAGCTGGAGGGCCTGGGCGAATGGGACGAAGAGGTGGAGGAATTAGTGGGACGATTAAAGAAGATTTTTCAGGAGATCAAGCCGGGCATGGAAGAAGATCTGAAACAACTGGGAGTGTGACATTTTCTTCCGGAAGGATTCAGGAGCATGTAGATACAGGTCGGAAGCATTGGAAACAGGACATTTTTCCCATTGGGAAAGAATGCTGATCGTATTCGTAAAAAAGACTTCCTCCGTGATGGAGGAAGTCCGGTAAAAATAGACTAAATGAGAAGCCTGTAAAATATTTATTTAGATGCGTCACGCAGCTCTTTAATTTTATCATGAGAGCGTTTCAGCGTCTGTTGCTGTTCAGCTACCATTTCACGCAGGTAAGCAGGTAATTCTTCATCTTCCAGCGCGGTATTGTACGCTTTCTGTGCCGCATCTTCACCACGTTCGCAATTGGCCAGTACAGTATGACGATCATGACCGGTAAACAATGCCTTCACATCCATCCATGCGCGGTAAATCTTTCCACTGGTAGTGGTGGATGTTTCCATATCGCCACCTAATGCATTCACTTCTGTACCTAATGCCAGTCTGATTTCGTGGCTTTCACTGATCATAGATGAGAACAACGCTCTCAGATCAGTATCTTCCTGTTTCAGTTCTCCTAACGCTTTTTCATAACCGTCGATGCGGTCGTTGTTGATTTGTACCAGATCATTCAGGATCTCTATGGTTTCCATTGTCGCTTGCATAAAATACTTTTTTATTGGTTAACAGATAAGACCGTAATAAGTCTCTTTGTTATGATAACCAATAGAAAAATTATGCCATCATGCCAAAACAGGCGTTACAGGCGTTTGAAAGGCAACAGGCGAAATCAACAGGCAACAAGGGCTGCAAAGTAGTCATCAGTTTGGGTAAATAAAGAGACGTGCTCAGGTGTTTATATAGGCACCTTTCTGAGTTTGCAGGGCTTTGACGTTGTGGCGGAGTGAAAAGCTGCCAATTACGAGCCTACACCTTCATACCCCTCATGTATTAGCTACAGGCTGCTTAACTGCCTGCCTGGCGATCAGCTTCCACTGCCCTCCTTCTTTTACCCATACTAACAATATATGCAAATGCACATTGCCGGGTTTGCCGTTATCATTAGTTGCGGCTACCAGATTGTGTCTTACTATTGCAGTATTGCCGCTAATGACGATAGTCTGGTCAGTCAGGTCAATAGACACAAAATCAGAATGCCCGCTTACAATATTCTCTACGAAGGTTTGCTTATCTTCTATTTTCCCACCAGAATGGCCATAGGATAGTTTTGCATCTGCGAGTTTTTCCAATGTGGCTTTATCAGCATCTACCATGGCTTTTCGCAGGGATTCCACCTGGGCAGCGACAGCCTTTTCATCTTTAGATTGAGCAAATGCAAGCGTCGTTAGTGTACAAAATAAGATCAGGAAACAATACAATTTAGTTTTCATAAAACGTCGTTCTGGTTATGTAATGTGATGATATTATAGTTGTTCGGACTATAAGTTATTTAATTATTTTTCAAACCTGGATCTTTTTATCTGTAACTTACAGATAATTCACAAATCCTATTTTCTCACGGCGAAAGCTACACGATAAAACTCATATCCTTTCTCCGTTCGCAAGGGCATATATTGCCGCCTATATTCTACAGCACTATTATCCTCTAACAATTCAAATCCAAACTGCTGCAAATATTTTCGCAGATCACCTGGTTTCCAGCCAAATATCCACTTCTCTTCCAGTTCTGCTACATCATTCAGCAACTTTTCGCCCCCAAAGTAGGCACCTGGTTCCCGCAGCACCTTTTCATCTACATATGTAAAGATTACAAAAGATCCTTCCGGAAATCCGGCTATAAAGCGGAATGTGGCTGCGATCGATTCTTCCTGTAGATAATTGGTCACTCCTTCCCATATAAACACCGTTGGCAAAGAAGCATTGAGTGACAGGTCATCCAGGGATTGCTCATTAAAATCGACCTGTAAATATTGCACGTGCGAAGGCAAAGTACCCAGCTTCTCCTTTTTTACTGCCGAGGTGTTAGGATGATCTATTTCAATTACCGGCAGCAGGCGTAGAAAATCAAGGCGGAGGGCTCTGGTATCAAAGCCGGCGCCCAATATTACCACTTGTTGTACACCCTGGTTCACAGCTTGTTGCACAAGTTCATCGATATACCGGGTGCGGGCTATGCCAGAAGAATAAGCACCCGGTATCCGCTTTTGAATAATACGCTGGATCATCCGGCGGACGGGCGGTAAGGCTGAAAGACGGGTGGCTAACTGGTAACGACGGTCGAGGAAATTGATGGCATACGGGTCATAAACCAGTTTATCATGTGCCCGCTGGGTTTCGAGCGCCCTGAATAGGGCCATGTACTGGGCTGTCCGGCTGGCGGAGAATTTTTTCATAACGGCGTAGTAGGTTGTGCTTTGCCTAAAGATATAAAAAAACGCAGAAAGGGTTACAGTGTGTAACCCTTTCTGCGTTTTAATACTATATCAGGTGATCCTAGTTCAACATGTGCTCATGTTCAACAAACGCCACAAATGCTTCCTGTGTCCACGCCTGATAATCTTCGAGGCCTATTCCTAAACGCTCATCGCGCTGAATTTCTTTATCATCCCTGGAATCCCAGTAACCATTTGCGAGTGATTGAACATTCTCAGTTGTTGCTACTGATACTTCATTATACTCTTCGGGATAGCTCCTATAGTTTCCCATGGCCAGCTCCTGTATGGATTGCTTTACACCTTCTTTGTTATTCTTAGACATGGTATCTGTTTTTGGTTCGTAGAATAAAAAACAACAACCATTCCGCTATGCTAATCTATTGGCCATCTTAAGAGAACTTTAACTTATCGTTTAGATTTCTTTAATTCACTGCGGCTACAAAGCGATAAGCTTTAGTATATACTGCACCAGTAAGTGTTTACATATTTTTGATGTGAGATATCTGAAATATACAGTTGAGAATAATACCAATCACCTACTTTCTATTCTTCCTCGCATCCACCACACCATTAAATGTTATTGGCTGCCTGTTAACCCCAATTACCTGCAGTGTTGTATACCCCGCTGACGAAACATTGAGTATTAACTGATTTGCCTCCTGCGTATCATGCGGTTTAATCACAATTGTCCATCCACCCTTCTTCTTCTCCGTTACCTTATAGTCAAACTTTGTAGAAGTAAACTGAATCCCTCCTTTGGTAGGATCCATCGGTGCCGTGTAAGCTCTGCCAAAATAAGGCAGATAACTGATCACCGAATCTTTCGTTACGGTCAGGTCATAATTACCATTCAACTGCCTGTCAGGAGACGGGCCCGAAGGCATTGAAGACTGAGCAATAAAAACATATGACTGGCTGTTAATCAGGTTAGTTATAGCCGCCTTCTTCTCATCCCCCTTTGACTGTGCAGAAGTGAGGCCAGGCAGGGATATAGCAAGTGACAGAAGGCCTGCTATCATGATGTTCTTCATAAAATGTTGTTTATATGAGTATCAGCGAATATCATTCCAATAAAATGGTTGTATTTATGAAAACCACTATCACATTTTCGTGTTATAACATATTTAATTTGCATCCCCGACCTTTGTAGGACACTACTGAGGGACAATCGACTAACAAATAAAGACTCACACTTGCGAAATGTATTGCGTAAACTAACCAACTTGTGGGAAGTGTTGGTAGGTGATCCGGCGGAATTTACACTGGAGAACCGTGCTTTCAATTCCATTAGTGTCATTACAATGGCACTACTCACTGTTCTGCTACCTTTCAACATGTGGCTGGGACTTACAGCTGTGTGGATCATTGTGCTGGTGCTCCTCTTTTTACAGATCTTTTTCCTCTGGCTTTCCAGGTTTAAACGTATTTACAATGTAAGTATGCTGGCTTATGTGATCGTCAGCTATATTACGCTTACCGCCACCTACTACCTGAACTCCGGTAGCCACGGTCCCGTGCTACTGCTGTTTTTTCTGACCTTTAATCTGCTGATTGCCTTCAGTCCCCGTAAGCAGCACTGGCTTTGGGCAACCCTGCACCTGCTCATACCCATTGCCCTGCTCACGAAGGAATACATGCAGCCTAGCTGGATTGCAGACAGCTACCAGAGTGCGCAGAACCGGTTTATTGACCTGGCATCGAGTTACTTTGTGACGCTGACCTGTACTTTTCTGATCACCAACTATCTGCGCAATAACTACAACAGAGAGAAAAAGAATGCGGAAGACAGGGCCGATAAGATCGATATTCAGAATGTTAATCTCGAACAACTGAACCAGAAAAAGGATAAGCTTTTTTCTATTATTGCCCACGACCTGCAAAGTCCACTCAATTCCATCATCACCACGCTTCACCTGATTGCTGAATACGAATTGTCTGAAGACGAACGTAAAATGCTGGGCGATGAACTCCTGACCATGACCAAGAACACTTCTAATATGCTCACGAATCTGCTTACCTGGTCCAAGATGCAGATGGATGGTCGTGGGGTACGGTTATCCCCTGTACATGTATATGAAGTTGTGCAAAGGGTACTGGCTATTCAACAGATACTTGCGGACAAAAAGCATGTGACGCTGACTTCTAAAATTGATCCTGCTGTATACGTGACGGCAGACAACAATATGCTGGAACTGATTATCAGGAACCTCGTCAATAATGCCATTAAGTTTACACCTAATAACGGCCAGGTCACCATTAGCCTGCTGGTGAAAGATGGCATTTGTCAGTTGATGGTAACCGATAATGGTATCGGGATTGACAGCTCACATAAAGAAGAGATTTTCTCGCTGAAGACACAGTCTACCTTTGGAACGAATAATGAAAAAGGGATCGGACTGGGATTAGTACTTTGTAAGGAATTACAGGCTTTACAGCATGGTGAACTATGGTTTGAGAGTGTATTAGGGAAAGGAACCACTTTTTATGCAACGATCCCCCTGGCGGATCCGGCGGCCGATGGCAGGTTATCCGCATAAGAAAAGTAAGGCTGGCATCAGATCTGAAAGCCTTCAATGTGAGTATCAGTCCAATGAAAAACCGCGTCCACCGAAAAAATGACCTCTTTCAATCCAGTCCCCCTTGCCCCGCAGATCAGAACTTTTCAGTAAAAAAACAATTAAACAGCGGAGCCCATGACCCCGCTGTTCCATTATCTGATTACTTATCCCACCAGAGAAACGCTGCTAAAGAGTTAACTGCCGGCACATTGGCTGCATTCCGGCTAGTCTCAGAAGCAGGATAACTCACCCTCCTGATAAATGTAGTTAGCAGTGCATTTACAGGCAGTGTGAAATCCTTGTATTGATAATCATACCTCCGGGCATCGGTCCAGCACTCAGGCTGTAAGAACATCGCTACGTATTTCTCTTTGAATATTAGTCCCTTTGAAAATGCAGGCAGCTGTGCCAGGTAGACTGCTTTATTCGCCGGCGACACACCCACTTTATCCATATTCGCATTAATTCCGTCCAGGTAGGCCTGGTAAGCTTTGGTCTGATCTGTTCCGTAATATGCTTCGGCAGCGATAAACTTTGCTTCCGCATACGTGAGCAGCAACAAAGGCGCTCCTGATTTTGAGTAGTACCCGTTGACGGACAGGTAGCACTGCCCCTTGTCGGTACCTGATCCTACCCGCCCGGCACCGTTCACTGTACCCCTGTAGTCGCCATACCGGGTCGTATCTGTGATCAGTGGCAGGCGTGGGTCAAAAATGCCGTAGGTGGTGCCATTGAGGGCATTGATAAAGGTCGCACTTAACCAGCCATCCAGGTTTCCGCTGGCATTGCCTACCGCCGTTTCATTCCAGGGACTCAGACTTTGAAAACGGGTGATCGCTGCATCATCGTTGTTACTGGTATACCCGCTGTCCAGTGCGGCCAGTACGGCAGCGGGATTGTAGTTTGCCTGTTTACTGAGCCGGTTGAGTAAACGTGCTTTCAGAGTATAGGCGGTTTTAATCCAGCCGGTAGCAACCCCTCCATGTACCAGGTCATTTTCTGCATCCAGGGTAATGAGCGGATCTGCCTGCCTGAGTGAAGCGATTCCTTTGTCTATTAGTAGCAGGCAACTATCATAAATAGCCGATCCTTTGTCGTAAGCCGGTGTCAGGTAAGTAGCTCCCTGCCATGCCTGGGAATAAGGGGCGTCTCCCCACAGATCAATCAGCATACTCATATTATAAGCTTCCAGGATCTGGCCAACTCCCATGTGCTGATAAGCTTTTTTTGTCACCGCCAGCGCTTCCATCTGCCGGATATCTTCTATCGTGAGGTAGATATTCTTCCAGGTACTACTGGCATCAATATCATCATATACATCCGTACTGCCGGAGGCATTGGGCGACGCCAGCTGCTGTACGTAATAAGACGTAATATTGCCAACATTGAATACATTAATACCGGTTTGGTAGGTCACTTCTGATAAAAGGCCATTGATAGGCGGATTGGTGGTTTGGTTTGGATTGGTCTGGTTCACATCCAGGTAGCCTTTGGAGCAGGCTGCGAGCGATAGTATCAGTAAGATATATATTCGTTTCATGCATTTAGAATTGAAGGTTCACACTAAACAAAAAGCTTCGGGTAGCAGGATAAGTAAAGCCGGCAAAACTATCTGCGCCATTACTGCTGGCGGCTGCTGAACTGGTTTCAGGATCAAAGCCGGTATACTTCGTGTGCAACCAAAGGTTATTTCCGGTGAAAGAAACAGTGGCTCCTGAAATAGTATGCGTAGGTTTCAACCACTCCGCTGGCAGCGTATAAGATAAGCCTGCTGATCTAAGCCTTACCCATGATGCGTTTTCTATAAATTTCTCGCTGGCACCCCGATAGTAATTCCGGTAGTATCCAGCTCCGTAATCTATGCCATCAGGCCCTTTACTTTGTCCTAAGTAAACTGCTTTCTGATTCTGCGATCCGTCGGCCAGTACACCGTCGAATACGATGGTCTGGTCCCTGTTCGCAGTTATCCCAGACTCTCCAAATGCCGCCAGAAAGTTCGATAACTGGTTATATTTATATTGCCCTTGCCTTACATCGACGAGGAGCGAGAGTGTAAAGTTTTTATAGCGGAATGTCTGCAATGTACTCCCGATCCACCTGGGCAAGGTACTACCGAGGTACCGCTGATTAGTAACATCATCCAGGACGGGAAAGCCATTCGCTCCGATCAGTAAGGGCAGGTCTTTACGCAGTGTCACGCCATCATCATCGCCTTTGGCATAATAGCGTTTATAGCTGCGTCCATACAGGGCACCATAGGCCATGCCGGGTACCAGCTTGCTGGTTACAGTGGAACTGAGGTAACCATACTGACTGGAAATAACGATTTCTTTCAGTTCAGCACCTTGTTGTTCATTCAGTTTGATGACCCGGTTCCTGTTTGTAGAGAAATTGATCTTAACATCCCAGCTGAAATCCTTTGTACGCACCGGCATGGCTGTGACTGTTACTTCCAGTCCCTTGTTATTGATTTCGCCCGCATTTACATAAGCCTGATCGTAGCCGGTGGCGTTGGAAACATATACCGGCACCAGCAGGTCTTTACTCTTTTGCTGATAGGCATTTACTTCCAGCCCTAACCTGTTATTAAGGAAACGCAGTTCTGTACCAATTTCACTGGTATTTGTAAACTCAGGACGAAGATTTGCATTACCTAAAGTCCGGCTTTGATAAAAAGGAACGGTTGTACCGATCGGATCCCCTGTTTCAAAACCATTGGTAATCGCATATGCATCGCCGTCTTTACCTATTTGTGCGTATGAAAGTTTCAGTTTGCCGTAGGACCACCAATCTGGTAATTTGAACATATCAGAGAAAATATAACTTAGGCTGGCACTTGGATAAAAGTAGCTGCGATTCTGCCGGGATAAGGTGGATGTGAGATCATTTCTACCCGTCAGTTCTAAAAACAGTAAATTCTTCCAGCCAAGCGTCAGGTCGCCAAAGTAGCCATAGTTACGATAGTCCAGTATATAAGAATCTCCTTTCACCCGCTTTGCATTGCCCAATAGGAACAGATCCGGCACTACCAGGGTATCTCCCTCTACGCTGGTTCTCCTTACCCGCTGATCGCGCAGGTCATGTCCGACCTTAAAGTCAATAGAGAATTTATCATGGATAGTCTTAGTGAAATTAGCAATGAAAGTAGATGTCAGGTTTCTGCTTCGCAGGTTATATTCATCTATAAACCCATATGCATTGTCGTCAAGGTTCGGCGCTTCATCTACAACACTGAGCGGCCCGGGGGCCGTATGGGTGCGGCCATCCGTATAGAAGTCATTCCCGAAGCGGTATGAAAAACTCAGCCATGATACCGGTTTGTAAGTGACATAAGCACTGGCAATAGCCCTGTTCACATTATCTTTGAACCTGTTGGTTGACAGTGTGTAAATGGGGTTATTTGTACCACTGCTATAAGTTTGTTGCGTACCGTCTGCTTTCTTATAATCCTTCATATCCCAACGCGGCGCCCAGTAGATGATCTGTTCCCCGTAGCGGTCAGCGTTTACCCTATTGCCACCGGAGTTGATGTAATTGAGGGAAGCTCCTGCAGTAACCTTATCACTTACTTTGAAAGTCGCATTCAGCCAGGCATTGTAACTGGTGTAATCACTGAAGGGAATTACGCCATTCTGATCAAAATAGGAAACAGATCCCATTACCTGTGCAGCTTCGGTACCGCCACCGGCGCTCACGGTATGGCGTGTTTGCATACCTGTACGAAATGCCTGTTTATAATTATTAAAGAGTTTAGCCGGGTGCGTAGGATCCTGTTGCCGGGCTGCTGCAACGGTAGGTCCCCAGGAGGGCCAGAAGCTCGCGGGATCGTACACCCCCAGATAGCCCTGGGTATAGGTCGATTGCACTTCGGGGGTTTTGTTTACCTGGTCTAAGCCATACATTCCATTATAGGAAACCCTGATCTTGCCGGCTTTAGCAGATTTCGTTGTGATGATGATAGCGCCATTAGCTGCACGAATACCATACAGAGCGGTAGCGGCACCGCCTCTTAGTACTGAGATATTGTCAATATCATCGGGATTGATGTCCGAAGCACGGTTACTCATGCCCCGGGTCTCAGCGCCCCCGGTGGTATAGGTGCTGTTATCTATCTCCACACCATCTATTATAAATAGTGGCTGGTTGTTCCTGTCGCCCGCCAGTGAATTAATACCGCGAATAATGATCCGGGAACTCTGACCGGGTCCGCCACCGGTGCTCGTGATCTGTACACCTGCTACCTTGCCCTGCAGCGCATTGACCACATTGGGTTGGTGGTTTACATTCAGGTCTGCATTATCTACCTGTTGGATCGTATACCCTAATGCACGTTTTTCTTTTTTTACACCAAATGCGGTAACGACCACCTCACTCAGGTCTTTCCGGGAAGGCTGTAAAACGGCGTTTACAGCAGACTGATCACCTACCTGAATTTCCTGGGTGGTATAACCAACGTAAGAAAAGATGAGGGTGGCGTTGTCAGTTGACAGAGTGATCGAATAGTTTCCGGAGGCATCAGTGTAGGCATGGTGCTGGGTGCTCTTTTCGATGATAACGACTCTTTCCAATAGTTGTTTACTATCCCCGGCGGTGACAGTGCCGTGTATTGATTTTCCTTGCTGCGCAAAGGAAATCGAGGTGATGCATAACAGTAGCACCAGCCATGACAAGAATTGCATAAGCTGAGTTTTAGGTGAACAATGAGGCTATTCAGATGATTGAGTTAGACAAATCTTTTTTAGGCAATTGATTCTGGTTTCCTTTTAAATTTAGGGAATAAATATTTACAAAAAAAGCTTCCACCATTGGTAGAAGCTTTTTTCACCACAGGTGGACTGTGGCTGTATCCAATAAAATCGAAGATGCTAATCCGTTGTGTGAAAGATAATAATCTCCACCCTCCTATTCTTTCTGCGTCCTTCGGGGGTCTTATTATCTGCCACCGGCTGGGTTTCTCCTGCACCGCTAATCTGGCGTATATCGTTCCCCACTCCGTACCGCTGCATGTAATCTGCTACGGCATTCGCTCTACGCAATGATAAATTATAATTATAATCATCGTTTCCAGCATTGTCCGTATGTCCTGTTACCTGCAATTGCACACTTCCATCCCGGGGTATTTTTTTCATCAAACTATCAAGTGCTACATGTAAAGCCGGATTCAAATCACTACTGTTAAATTTGAATAATATATCCGGAATCACGAGCGTATCCGGCGGAGGTACTACTTTTTTTAACACCATTACAGGGGGTGTCATGTGACACAGGATCATTTCGACCCTGTTGTTATCTCCGGTAGCTGTATCATATCTTGGATTATCCTTTCCTTCTCCCCTGATCTGAAAATCATCAAAACTATATCCTTCATTGTATACGAGATAAGTAGCTACGGCCTTGGCTTTATCGTAGGAGATAATCTTGTTATACTCGTCTGAAGCAGTTTGCCATGCATGGCCGACCAACTGTATTCGCATGGTTGTATCGCCCCTGTATTTTCCCAACGCCTCATTGATTGGCTGCTTATATCGTTCACTGATAGTGGTACGGTCCTGATTAAAAAGATCATCTTTCAGGATCAAAGTATCGCACCCTTCCTGACTTCCGTTTACCGTATGTAAAACAGGTGCTCCCGGTGTCAGGCTTTCAGGAATTGAATGACGGTGATGTTCCGCATATAACGAAGCCCTGGTGGCAGCTGTATCGTTACACATCTGCAATTGCTCATTTACAGGGGTGATACTGATACTATCTATTAAGAGTTGTGCATTGGTGTAACCCGAAAACCCGTTTTTCCTTACAGGGGCTTTGAAATTGCCAACGATGAGATGTGTCGCGTTATTAGTCGCCACATATGTTTTCTCTAAAATATACCAGGGCATTTTGGTATGCCACAGTTTCTTTTGCTGATCATTTTCATTTAGCTCTATACTCACCGGCTGCGTCAGGCACCCTGTATTTTCACTAAAGATAAACGCGGTGTCAAACCGAAGCCCGATGCGCAAGGGGTAGTTCTCAGTGTTCATATACACCCTGATCTTATAGGCCTGCCCCTTTTGCAAGGCACACAACAACCTTGTTTGTATGTACACCCTTGCATCCGGGTTCTCCACCGGCCCTTCCTGCAAAAGGGATACATAGTGCTGCCCCTGAAGCGCGGCGCCATTACACAGGTATTTCATTTTGATCATTTCCGGTGCAACAGCCATCCATCCGCAGGGTGCGCAGGGCGCTATGTATTCCGTGCAGATATTTACTTCCTCAAAACTGGCGTTCGGCACTATGTTTTGTGCCACCAGCAGATGTGTACAGTAACAGAATAATAATATCAGGATGTTTAATTTCATTCAGCCACAATTTCCAATACTTTGCTGGTTAATGGCTCATTGCCGGATACATTTATACCCGCTTTCATGAGATAATCACCCGAAAATATTTTATTGTGTTCATACAAATGAGATTCTTCGCCGGGTTTCAGGTTGATTTCCGTCACCCGATATTGTCTTTTAGGATCCAAGCCTTGTAATTTTACCGGTGCAAAGTTTTCACCGTACCTGGTATGCAGGTTGTAAGCGAATAATACGGATTTTGCTTTATCGCCATCTACATACATCAATACCGCCCTGTTTTCGTGGTAAGGCGAAATGAGGCGATACAGGTCACCATGAGCCAGAACTGGTTGCAGGCGCTTATAGTTTGCTACTGCCTGCTGACTGAATGTCCACTCATCAGGGGTGAATTTATCCAGGTTGATATCATAACCTAGTCTACCCATCATGGCTACGTCTGTACGGAACTTCAGGGATTGCCTGCCCCAGGAAGTGACGTGATCGGCGACGGTGAATGAAGGGAAGAAATAGGAATATCCCCATTGTATAAATACCCGTTCAAATGGGTCTGTGTCATCACTTGGCCAGAACTCATTAAAGTATTGCAGGGCACCATAATCCACCCTGCCACCACCGCCGGAGCAAAGCATAATGGCCAGGTGGGGATATTTGTTACGAATACGTTTCAGCACCTGGTACAGGCTGCGGGTATATTCTATATACAGGGCAGACTGGTTGTCTTTGAGATAAGGTGAATACGCATTCGTGATCATTCGGTTACAATCCCATTTGATGTAAGCAATACCCGGATTTGCCGTCATCATATTGTCCACGATGCCATATACAAAGTCCTGTACCCTGGGATTCACGAGGTCCAGTACCAGCTGATTACGGAAGTAGTCTTCACTCCTGTTGGGTAGTTTCAATATCCAGTCAGGATGCTGGTGATACAGTTCACTGGCAGGGTTGACCATTTCGGGTTCCAGCCAGATACCAAATTTTACTTTTTTCTCTTCAGCAGTCTTCACAAGATAACCTAGTCCGTGCGGCAGCTTGGCCTTCATTTCCTGCCAGTCGCCAAGGCCTGCATTGTCGGCATTACGGGGATATTTATTACCGAACCAGCCGTCGTCCAATAAGAACAGATCAGCGCCTAACTTATGTGCATCATCAAATAATCCGGTGAGCTTTTCTTCGTTGAAATCAAAGCCGGTTGCTTCCCAGTTATTGAGCAATACAGTGCGTGGTGTATTGCCGTCAACCACGCCATACTTTGTTCCCCAGCGGTGAAAATTGTGACTGATCGTACCGCGCCCATTGTCGCTGTAAGTGAAGATAAAAGCAGGTGTTTCAAAGGTCTGATCCGGTTGCAGCCTGTATTGAGAAGCATAGGTGTTCATACCGGAGATTACCCGCAGCATGTTCAGTTCATCTACTTCAAATGCAAAACGGAAGTTGCCGGTCCACGCCAAAGTACCTGCCATTACGGTACCATGGGTTTCTGTGGAGGGTTCACCCAGCGATACCATGTAGAAAGGCATCTGGTACATATCTGCACGGGTACCCAACTTGGAATCCAGTATTTTGATGCCGCTGGTCAGTTCATTCTCTTCCATTTTCATTTCTTCCGCCCAGTCACCATGGAAGTTGGTAAGATAATATTTATGCGCATTAAAATGCAGGATGGACGATGCGAAGTTAGCCAGGGTAACAGCCCCTTTTTCTTTATGGCTGATTTCTGTCCATACTTTGAAGATATCCTCTTTTCCGTAGGTATTGACATGCAGTAATACGGTGAAAGGATATTTGGGATCACGCAGGGTAATAGTAGTCGAAGTTATATTATCGTCTGTTTTTACAGTATTGCGGCTGATGTACAGCAGCTCCAGCGAAGGGTTACCGTCAGTATGGGTCACCTGTATAGCCGGTTCAAACAGGTTATTGGTACCAGCAGGGGTATAGGCTTCCCATCGCTCTGTGGGGCGAAGCTGGTCTCCCCCGTCAGCAAGTTTAGGCCCAAAATACTTTTGTAATAGGCGTCCTTTGCCATCTACTTCGAAATCCAGTTGTAAATGATCCGTGCTGGTGGTAAATCTTTCCTGTGCCAACAGACGGGCACCAGGTAAGCAACAAATGAGCATAAGGGCGATTGCGACCTGTTTCATCATAACGTAAAATGGTTAATTAGCTGGGTAAGCTATTACTTTTTTTCAAATTATACTAACCATTTGTCGATGAACAGGCCAGCAGCGTGACCATGGCCTGCTATGTGAATTCCGGCAAGGCAGGTGGCTAACTTGGATAATTTGGCGCATGACTTGTACAAAATACTAGACGCACAGTACCTTTTATAATAGTTTTTTCCTTTAACTGTTTAATCTTAACTTTGGGGGTACTGATATTTTAATAGAGTACTGACAAAAATGTAAGTAATGAGAAAAGAAAGCTCTGCTAATACATTGAACAGGAATAACATCAGCAATAACTGCGGCATGGCGTATACGCTTGACGTTATAGGCGGCCGATGGAAACCAACTATCCTCTGGAGCCTGCTTAATGGCAAGCTACGCTACAGTGAACTGAAAAAATCTATTCCCGATGTATCTGAAAGAATTCTCGTCCTGCAATTGAGAGAACTGGAAAAAGACGGGCTGATCAACCGGCTGGTGTACGCCGAAGTGCCACCCAGGGTTGAATATGAGCTCACCAAAGACGGGGCCTCCCTGCAGCCGATGCTGGAGATTATTTCTGAATGGGGGGATATACACAGACCTAAGAAAACAAAAGACTAATTTGCCTTTATAAAAATTAAGACACGCAATAATGAGCATAGAAATATTTTTTACCATTTTCCTGGTATTGCTGAACGGATTTTTCGTAGCAGCGGAATTTGCTATCGTAAAGGTCCGATCCTCGCAGATAGAAGTCAACGCAGGTCGCAACAAAACAGTCTCCAAGATTGCTAAAGACATCCTGAATAACCTTGACGGCTATCTGGCTGCAACACAATTAGGTATCACCCTCGCTTCTCTGGGTCTTGGCTGGGTAGGCGAAAAGGTGATGACTGAAATGATTATTAACCTGTTTACTTCCCTCGGGTTCCGCCCGGATGTAGGTCTTGCCCAAAAAGTAGCGATTGGCTTTGCATTCCTCGCTATTACTATCATGCACATCGTATTTGGCGAGCTGGCACCCAAATCGCTCGCTATCCGCAAACCAGTGCCTACCACCTTTACCGTAGCACTGCCCCTGAAATTATTCTATATCATCTTCCGCCCTTTCATCTGGATACTGAATGGCCTGGCCAATGTCATCCTCCGCATCATTGGTATTACCCCCGTTCATGAAAATGAGGATATACATACAGAAGAAGAACTCCGTGTGATCATCGCAGAAAGCCATCAGGGCGGTGTGATCGAGGAAACAGAAAAGGCTCTCATTCAAAACGTATTCAACCTGGGTGACCGGCATGTATCCACCCTCATGACGCCACGTAATGAGGTGATCTGGCTGGATATTCAGGATAGCCCGGAAATTAATAAAGCCAAGATCCTGAAACATAAACACACTATGTATCCCCTGGCCAACGGCGACCTGGATCATACTACCGGCTTTATCTATTCAAAAGACCTGCTAAGCGACAACTTCAGCACCGCTATCAATAACCTCTCTTCCCTGAGCCGCAAACTGCTCGTGGTGACGGTACATAACCGTACTTACCAGCTGCTGGAACTCTTCAAGAGAGAGCGTATCTACCAGGCCATGGTTGTAGATGAATTTGGATCTATCAAAGGCCTTGTTACCATCAACGATATCGTGGACGCCCTGGTAGGTGACATTTCCGAAACAAACGAATTTGAATATGAAGTGATCAGGCAGGAAGACGGTAGTATGCTGGTAGACGGCCAGCTACCTTTCGTGGAATTCCTGGAACTGATCGGTGTAGATGCTGACCAGCAGAGAGTGAATGTAACGAACTTTGTAACCCTCGGCGGTTTCATTCTCGACAAACTGGGTAAAATTCCGCAAAGCGGCGATAGCCTGCAATGGAAGAACCTGAAAATGGAAGTCGTGAAGATGGATCAGCACCGTATTGCCAAGGTGCACATCTGCAATGTTGAAAACGATCCAAAGGAAGAAGAAGAATAACGCACCACTAAAATACTGTTATGAAACCCAACTGGCTCAGATCCCTGCTACCACACCTGGCAGCCGTTGCCGCATTGCTTTTACTCGCGGTATTGTATTGCAAACCGGTATTAGAAGACAAAGTCATTAGCCAGAGTGATAACGTGCAGTGGCAGGCAATGGCCAAAGAAGCCATGGATTATAAAAAGGAACATGGCATTCCTCCTTTATGGACTACCAGTATGTTTGGCGGGATGCCTACCTACCAGCTGGCCATGGAATCTCCCTATCACATAGATAGCGCTATCCCGGCGATACTGACGCTTGGATTACCCAAGCCCATCAACGTACTGTTTCTCTCGGCGCTTTGTTTCTATTTACTTTGTGTCGTGATAGGCGCACGCCCGTGGATTGGTTTTGCCGGTGCTGTGGCATACACATATGCCAGCTATTCGCCCATTATTATTGCCACCGGCCACGACACCAAAATGGTTGCACTGGCCTACCTGCCTGCGGTGATAGCAGGACTGATACTCATTACAAGACGCAATTACCTGGCTGGTACGGGTATCATGGCATTGTCCCTTTCCTACCTTATTGCTGCCAACCACCTGCAGATGACGTATTATTTCTTCCTGATCCTTGCCATCGCTGGCATTGCCTATGCGGTATACTGTATCAGGGAAAAGACTTTCCGTGCACTGCTCACAGGAACATTATCAGTGGGCCTGGCAGTCGGCCTGGCGCTGGCATCCAACGCGGTCAGTCTGTGGACGACCTACCAATATTCAAAGGAAAGTAACAGGGGTGGCAAATCTGCCCTGCATCCTTTGCCTGGGGAAACAGCCGAACAACATAACGGGAAGGACTATGCTTTCCAGTGGAGCTATGGTAAGTTTGAAACCCTCACACTGATTGCACCGGATATTTACGGAGGTAGCTCCAGCGGCAAACTGGATGAAAACTCCCAGACCTACAAAACGTTAACCAGTATCGGTGTACCGGCAAACCAGGCTGAAAGACTGGTGAGTGGATGGAACCTCTACTGGGGCGATCAATCACTGCTGGGGACTTCAGGTCCTGTATATCTCGGCGTGGTGGTATGCCTGCTGGCGTTACTTGGGCTGTTCGTCATCCGTTCCTGGCATAAATGGTGGCTCATAGGGATCTCAGTGCTCGGCATCCTGCTGGCCTGGGGCAGCAACTTTGCAGCGTTTAACTATTTCATGTTCGATCATTTCCCTTTTTACGATAAATTCCGTGCGCCTTCACAGGCTTTAATCATCCCGCAATTATCATTTGCCATACTCGCCGTAATGACTTTGCAGGAATTGCTACATTCCGAAAATGAAAGAGCAGACTTACTGAAAAAACTGAAATGGTCCGGATACATTATGGGTGGTCTGCTGGTATTGTTATTACTGGCCTCTACAAGTGCACGCTACACGAACGCCACTGGCGATAATAATAACCCGCGTAGCGACGATCAGTTCCGCAGTCAGTTAGTACAAATGGTGCAGGGCCACACAGAAATAGCAGATCAGCTGATGGCTGCTACACGTGCGGACCGGGCAGACCTGTACAGGAAAGATGTATTCCGCTCTATCTTCTTTGCAGCAGTCGCCTTCGGCCTGTTGTGGTTCTTTTTAAAAGGAAAATTACAAGGTCGCTATCTTACCATCGCCATAACGGTTCTGATCGTGATAGATCTGATACAGGTAGACAGGCGTTACCTGAATGAAGACAGTTTTGTGGATGCCGGCTCCTATAGCCAGCCATTCCAGGCCTCTCCTGCAGATCTGCAGATCCTGCAGGACAAAGACCCTTACTACAGGGTATTTAACCTCACACGCAGCCCATTCCAGGATGCTATGACTTCTTACTTTCATAAGAGCGTAGGCGGCTATCATGCTGCTAAGTTGCAGTTATACCAGGACCTGATCGAAAGGCAGCTCAGTCAGAACAACATGCAGGTATTGAACATGCTGAATACGAAATACATCATCACAAACGGGGTGGAGGGTCCCACCGTGCATCAGAACCCGGACGCACTGGGCAATGCCTGGTTTGTAAAAGCTATCCGCTGGGTACCCGACGCAGATGCTGAGATGAATGCGCTCACTAACTTCCATCCGAAAGATACGGTAGTGATCGATCAGCAATACAAGCCACTGGTAAAAACCGATTTTCAGTTTGATTCGGGCGCCATCATCAAATTACAATTCAATCATCAGGATACAATTGCATACACATCGAAGGCGGCAACACTTCAATTTGCCGTGTTTTCAGAGGTGTATTACCGCCAGGGATGGAAAGCTTATATCGATGGCAGAGAGGCTCCTTACAGCCGCGTAAATTATGCATTGAGAGGCATGTCCGTTCCGGCAGGTGCGCATCACATCACTTTCATTTTTGCACCTACAGCTTATTACGCAGGGGTAAAAGTATCACTCGCCAGTTATATAATCATGTTGATCTTATTAGCAGGAAGTTTTGCTTTGTACTTCAAAAAGAAATAGATCCCGGCAAGTCCGCCTTCCTGATTTTTCCGAAGGCGGACTTTTGCATTTCATCTATGGATTTTAACTGTTCGTAGTAAAAAAGTCCGTTTACCGCATTCCCATAGCAAATTCCCCTATCTTGCAGCAAATCCAGGGCTGTCTTGCCCTTCGGCTATCCACTTTACCGTTTCATCTATACATTTCTCCTGTCTGTAGCCGACAAACAATAGTACTGTAATTATGCCCGTTTGATGCGAAGCCGCATTTCGTATAGTCGAACTATACGGGCCGGTATTTATTGGTATTTACGAACTGCTGCTATAGAAAGAACGCGTGAAGAAATCCCTTAGAAAACGTCTTAGAAAGCACTATGCGGCCCTGACTGTATGCTGCATAGTTGTCTTTTTCATGGTTAATTCTGCAGCAAGGGGCACCCGGAGCCTTCCTTACTATCCTATCGTTGCTGGTCCCGGTCGTGCTGCGAATGACTCTGTTATACCTGTAAAAAATGGGGAAGACTCTTTAAAATATCCCATCAGAGACAGGCATTCCCCGGCACTCGTGGAGCCTGTGCGGAACGCTATTGACTTGAAGGACCCTAAGGGGATCATGCGGGATGTAACATATGACCCTGTAACAAAAGAATATATTATCTCCGAAAAGATCGGCGATAACTATTACAGGAATCCCACGTCCATGAGCTTCCAGGACTTTTATAACATGCAGGCCCGTAAAAGTGAAAATGACTATTTCATGAAACGTGCTTCTACACTGGGAAACCTGAACAGAAGCAGCGTTATTGAACTCAAAAAGTCAAATACGCTTTTCGATAGATTATTTGGTGGCAATAAAGTTGACATCCGTCCACAAGGCTACCTGGAAGTGTCTATGGGCTATGCCGGTCAGTATATCAATAACCCCGTATTGACAGAGACGGCCCGCCGTAGCGGTGGGTTTGATATGAACATGAATATCAATCTGAATGTGACAGGTAGAATCGGTGATAAACTAAAGATCATTACGAACTATAACTCGCAATCAACTTATGATTTCGAAAACCAGATTAAACTCGAATACACTGGTTATGATGATGAGATCATTAAGAAGATTGAAGCCGGCAACGTGAGTTTTGCATTGCCTACTACGCTCATCAGTGGAATGCAATCTCTTTTTGGTATAAAGACCCAATTGCAGTTCGGTCGCCTGACCATGACCAGCGTATTGTCCAGTCAGAAGTCTCAGAAGCAGACACTCACCCTGAAAGGAGGCAATCAAACCACCAGCTACAGCATTAAAGCAGATGCTTACGATGAAAACAAAAACTTTCTCCTTGCACAGTTCTTTCGTGATACCTTCAACTATGCCATGGGCAACCTGCCGAGTATCCGCTCACTGGCAAACATTACACGTATCGAGGTATGGGTGACCAACAAAACAGGTACCACTACCAACACCCGCAATGTAGTCGGTCTGATGGACCTTGCGGAATATAACCCCTACAATACAAATTCGGTTCATATTGTAAGCAGTGGTAAACTTCCTTACAACGGCATAAACGATCTCTATAGTAAACTGGCTGCCGACGATGCCGCAAGACAGCCCAGTACCGTCATTTCACAATTGCAGTCTTACGGCCTTTCCGCTGTTCAGGACTATGAAAAAACATATGCACGTAAGCTGGATAGTACGGAATATACTATCAATAAAAAGCTCGGTTACATCGCCCTGAATAGTGCATTACAGCCCGACCAGGTGCTGGCTGTAGCCTATGAATACAGTTACAATGGCCGTAACTACAAGGTTGGCGATTTTGCACAGGATGTACCACCAGATGCAGCCAATAGTAACAACAGCCGCATGCTCTTCCTGAAAATGCTGAAGGCTACTGCGGCGCGTCCGATCCTGCCGATCTGGGACCTGATGATGAAAAACATCTATTCCACAGGTGGATACCAGTTAAGTAGTTCCGACTTTACTGCGGACGTCTATTACAATGATCCAGGCAGTGATAACCGCGCAGCCAGTCCCAGGCGCTACCTGCCGGATGCTGCCGGTCCTTATAGCGGTGCGCCGATCATCACCATTCTTAACCTGGATAACCTGAATACCAATAACGATCCCCAGCCAGATGGTGTGTATGATTTTGTAAGCGGCTATACCGTAGATGTGGCTAATGGTAAACTCATCTTCCCCGTACTGGAACCCTTTGGTAAAGATCTTGCCAAAGCATTTGGAGGAGATGCCGCACTGGAAAAACAATACCTGTTCACGAAACTCTATGATACTACTAAAACTGCTGCACAGCAGTATTCATCACTGAACAGGTTTATCATCAAAGGGAGTTATAAAGCAGGTACCTCTTCAGAAGTTTCGCTGAACGCCTATAACATTCCTTCCGGTTCCGTTACTGTAACAGCGGGTGGTAAAACCCTTGTAGAAAATATAGACTATACAGTAGACTATAACCTGGGCAGGGTGAAAATCATCAATGATGGTATACTCAGTTCCGGGACCACTGTCAACGTATCTTTCGAAAACAGCGGACTTTACGGCCAGCAGGTACGTAACTATGTAGGTACCCGGTTTGACTATGCTGTGAACGATAAACTGAACTTTGGCTCCACCATCGTGCATATGAGTGAACGCCCTTATACCTCCAAAGTGAGTTATGGAGAAGATCCCATCAACAATACAGTCGTAGGGCTGGATGGTAACTATACATCCGGCTGGAAAGGGCTGACAAGGCTCCTCAACAAGCTGCCCAACTATAATACCAGGTCTGCTTCTGCCGTGAGCCTGCAGGGTGAAGTTGCCCGGTTATTTCCCGGTCACAGTAAACTGATCAACGCCTTTGGCTCCAGTGAAGGGCAGGTGTATATTGATGACTTTGAAGGCACGGAAAGCAATTACGACCTGAAGACGCCCAGTAGCAGCTGGGCCCTGGCATCTACACCGGTGGGGGCCACAGACAGTACAGGCAATATCCTGTTTCCGGAGGCAGCTTTGAGTGACTCTGCTGACTATGGTAAAAACAGGTCCCTCCTCGCCTGGTATATCATTGAACCGACGCTACAGGTAAACAGTACATCCAGTCAGCCGGCAGGTATTACGAAAGACGATCAGTCAGATCCGCGTACCCGTATCGTATACCAGAAAGAGATCTTCCCAAATCTCTCTACAGATTATACGTCTACGCAGCTCACTACACTGGATCTTGCCTATTATCCTAAAGAACGCGGACCTTACAACTTCGAAGCCGGTCGCACAGCCGTAAATGCCGATGGAACACTGAATAACCCCAAAAAACACTGGGGTGGTATCATGCGCGCGCTTGATAATACTGATTTTGAAACATCCAATATACAGTACATTGAATTCTGGGTACAGGATCCCTTCATCAACAACAGCACCAGCACGGGTGGTGACCTCTATTTTAACCTGGGGGCAGTATCTGAAGATGTGCTGAAAGACTCCTACAAGTTCTTTGAAAATGGGATGAAGGCACCTGGTACTACGCCCAACTACGACTCCAGTACCTGGGGCCATACGCCTAACTACACTACGCAGCTGACGCGTGCTTTTGACAACGATGAAAGTGTAAGAGAATACCAGGATGTAGGATACGATGGGTTGCGTACAGCAGATGAAGTAACATACCGCACCCACTTCCTCCAGCAGTTACGCAATAATTTCGGCATAAGTGCAGAAGTGTACACCAGGGCCCTTGCCGACCCGTCTAATGATAACTATCACCACTACAGAGGAGATGATTATGACAAGGCGAAATACGGGATACTGGCTCGTTATAAGCGCTATTCGATGTCAGATGGCAACTCCCCTGCCACGACCAGCGGATCTGCCTATTCCTCTGCTGCTACCAATATTCCGGAGTCAGAAGACCTGAACTTCGACAATACCATGAATGAAACAGAAGCTTATTTCCAGTACCGGGTGCACTTAAGCCCCAACATGGCTATCGGGCAAAACTATATCGTCGATAAGGTAGCTGCAAACGTAACATACACCAATGGCAGCACCGGTACCGAAACCTGGTACCAGTTTAAGATCCCGATCGAGCAATATAACGCGGCTATCGGCGGTATTGCTGACTTTAAGTCTATCCGGTTCATGCGTATGTTCCTCACGAACTTTTCAGACTCCGTGGTGCTGCGTTTCGGCAAGCTCCAGCTGGTCAGGAACCAGTGGCGCCAATATAGCTACGAACTGCAGACCGGTGCAGGCGATCTGGTGGCTACGGACAATGCCACTACTTTCAATACTACGGCTGTAAATATCGAAGAAAATGCCTCCCGTACACCGGTCAACTATGTACTACCACCCGGCTTACAACGACAAAGTACCCTCAGTACCAGCAATACTACCCTGCTGCTGAATGAGCAATCCCTGTCTTTACAGCTGGCCAGACTACAGGATGGTAAGACAAGAGCAGTGTACAAAGCACTGGGTATGGACCTGCGCAGGTATAAGCGATTGCAGCTCTTTATTCACGAAGAAGCCGTAGACGACGATAACAGCTTAAAAGACAAAGACCTGCAGGCGGTGATCCGGATCGGTAGTGACTATACAGAGAATTTCTACGAGTACCGGATACCACTCACCAAAACTGCTTTTGGCGCGACTTCACAGGCTGCCATCTGGCCGACTGCCAACAATATCGATATCTCCCTCTCAGACTTCAGTACCCTGAAGCAGGCCCGTAATAATGCAGGTGCGTCTACCGCCGCACTGTACGAAAAGACCCTGGCAAACGGAAATGTGATTGGGGTGATCGGCAACCCGAACTTAGGGGATGTGGAAGGTATGATGATGGGGGTATACAACCCACTGGACGATGGATTGAGTAAGAGTGCGGAAGTATGGTTCGATGAACTGCGGCTGACAGGGCTGGATGAAAAAGGTGGGTATGCCGCAACGGGCAGACTAAATTTGCAGCTGGCCGATCTCGGCCAACTGGCAGTGACCAGTACCATGCATACTGCAGGATATGGCGCCGTGAATCAAAGTGTGAATGAACGCTACCAGGACAACCTGCTGAGTTATGATGCGTCCCTGAGCCTGGAAATGGGTAAACTGCTGCCCAGGCGTGCAAAGCTCCAGATCCCATTGTATGTAGGGCAATCCAGGACCACCAGCATGCCCGAATGGGATCCGTTTGACCTCGACATTAAACTAAAAGAAAAACTGAAATTAGCGGCCAATAAACACGAAAGAGACTCCATCAGGGCACAGGCCGAAGACGCTACCACCACTACCAGTTTCAATGTAACAAATGTGCGCAGGATGAGTGATGGCAAAAAAAAGCTGCGGCCATGGAGTATAGAGAACTTTGACTTCACCTATGCATACACAGGCACCAGGATGCATAACCCGGCTACGGAGAATTATGAACTGACGAAAAACAGGGGCGTACTGGGTTATAACTTTTCAGGCACCAATAAATTCTGGGAGCCGTTCAAAAAAATCATCAAAAGCAAATCGCCCTGGATGCGCTTGTTCAAAGACATCAACCTGAACCCTCTACCTTCGATGATCAGCTTCCGGGCAGACCTGTCAAGGCAATTCAGCGCCACGCAACTGAGGAATGTAGGGAGTAATTACAAGCTGGCAGAAACGTATAACAAATACTTCACGTTTGATCGTTATTACGGTTTGAAATGGGACCTGACGCGGAATCTGAGTCTGGACCTGACGGCAACTAACAACGCCCGCATTGACGAACCTACCGGCAGACTGAATACTCCTGCCAGGCGGGATACTATGTGGAATAACCTGCTGAAACTGGGTCGTACTACCAATTACTTCCAGACCTTCAATGCAACTTATACCCTGCCTGTATCAAAGCTGCCTGTATTGAACTGGACAAACTTTGCCGTGCAGTATACAGCGCAATACAAGTGGACGGCGGCATCGCTCTCTAACAGGATACAGGGCAATACCATTGAAAACACACAGGTAATAGCCGTGCTGGGTGAATTCAAATTTACTGAACTCTATAATAAATCAAAGTTCCTGAAGGCGATCACAGCCATTAAGCAGGCCCCCGTGAAAACAATTGCCGGTGGGCAGCATCAGCCGGCAAAGAAAGAAGAAAAGCTACCGGAGATCTCACCGTTGGTAAAATCGCTATTCAGACCCATCTTAGCCATCAGGCGTCTCAATATCAACTATGCAGAAAATAATTATACCAGTTTGCCGGGGTGGATGGATAGCACCCAGGCATTAGGTATGAACTGGCGGAGTATGGAACCCGGAATGGCATTTGTATTCGGTTATCAGCCGAATAAAAACTGGTTCGACAAAAAAGCAGCCAGGGGGTTAATTTCATCGGATACACTTTTCAACAATCAGCTGGTACAGCAGTTCTCCCAGAACCTGCAGGTGCAGGCTCAATTAGAACCGTTGCCGGGTCTGCGCATCGACCTGTCACTGACCAAAACATTTACCAAAAATCATACGGAAACATTCAAGGACAGGTACGGCGTTGGGAACTTCGAGCACCTGGATGCTTATGAAACAGGTGGTTTCCAGGTATCATCTATCATGCTGAAAACGTTGTTTATGCATGGAGGGCTGGCACAGGCCTTCACCAACTTCAGAAGGTACAGGGCTATTCTGTCAAAGCGTTACTGGTCAAAGAATCCGTATACCAAAGATGCCTCATTGCCCACTTACGACACCAGTGACAACGCCTACATGTATGGCTACGGCAAATATGAGCAGAATGTACTGATCTCCTCATTTATAGCCGCGTATACCGGCAAGGATCCTAATAAGGTGGGGTTAATCGCTACAAGTGGTTTAGATAAGATCAGGAGCAATCCTTTCAGGAATATAGTGCCATTGCCTAACTGGCGTATTACGTACGATGGATTAGCAAGACTGGCACCATTCAGTGACTTTGTGCAGACGCTGACGCTGAATCACTCTTATGTGAGCAACCTGAGTATGAATTCGTATAACACATCATCGAATTATATGGATAAGAACTCATTGGGGAACCCGAGTTTCATCGATTCAACCTCCGGTAACTATGTTCCTTATTACACCGTACCGAATGTAACGATGATAGAACAGTTATCTCCTTTACTCGGTGTGGACATGACGCTGAAGAACAATATGAACGTGCATATGGATTATAAGCGAACGAGGTCATTGAGTTTAAGTCTGACTGACTATCAGTTGGTAGAGGCGCGTACTGCAGAGATAACTTTAGGAGGTGGGTATAGACTGAGAGGACTAAAGCTGCCATTTGTAGTCGGTAAGAACGGGTCCCACCAGCTGGATAATGACCTGAATATGCGCCTGGACCTGAGTTATAGGGATGAGAAGTCGGTGAATAATCAGCTGGATGGAGGGATATCAACACCGACGTCCGGACAGAAGGTGATAAGTGTAGCACCAAGTATTGATTATGTACTGAATAAAAAAATGAACCTGAAATTCTATTATACCAGGAAACAAACGATCCCGGTGTTGTCTACATCCAGTCCTACCGTGACGACCACAGGTGGGCTGACATTAAGATTTGTATTGGGTCAGTAACACGCCGGTCCATAAAAAGGAAAGACGGGTTTTGCCATCAACAAAACCCGTCTTTCCGAATGCGTCGCTCGTAAAAAACTAACTGGTCAAAACGACTTACCTGATATCTTTCCGGCTATACACATTGTCGCCAAAGTTCACGATATAATCAGACGGGAATAAAGTACTTTTAGTATAATAATCCGTGCTAATAATCTGTGCACCTGACTCACACGCTGCTTTATACCTTGTATAATCATTTGTTCTCGCCTCCCTGGTATCGCCGTCTGCCCTTGTACGTACAATGTATCCTTTCCTTACCATTTCGCGGATGAGCTGTTGATCTTTGATAGCATCATTAATGATCATAATCGCAGCTTCCGGCTTTCCGGCAGGTGCATTTACAAACAGTACCCGTCCTTTCAGTGAAGGATGGCCCTGCACATAATCTGCCATTTTAGGATCCTGTTCATCCAGAATGAAAATGAATTTTCCTTTTGCCTGAGATGTGGTGGGCCAATGACCGCGGAGCACTGCGGCTTCGAGGGTCGCATCATTGCCACGGATATCATCTGGTGTGATCAGCTTATCCTTACCTAAGTAATCAGTGATCTCTTTATCCAGGCGATCATACACCGCAGGTGTAAAAGGTTCCGGCTTTGTAAATTCAGGATGACTGGAAATTTCATCCTTTGCATTCATGGTGATGAACACAGGAGAATGCCCCGGATTAGCATTTGACCATGCTTTCAATTGCTCCAGCGCCATTTTGAAGGTAGGGCAATGGCTGTTTACATCAACATCCTGCATATGAAACACTTTGAAGCCAGGTTCCTTCATCACATCGGTATTGTACACAGGTTGCAGGCCTAATTGTTCCAGCACATACGGGTGCATATATTTACCGCCGGCACTATCCGCATATACATCCAGCTCCAGCCCTCTCAGCCCCAGATCCAGCTGTTTCTCCAGCGAAAGGTGGGTATACTCCAAACCATTGGCGGCTTCGCCGGCCCGCTGGCGAATTACGGCCATCACTTTAGGATCTATGGCGATCTTGTAGCTATTGTGAGATCCGATGCGTTGTACTTTGTTCAGTGGTAACTGGTCCTCTCCGGGAAATGCGAATGCTGAGATGCCCAACATGAGGGCGATCATGGCTACTTTCATCTGTCAGTTTTAATTTATTCTGCCGGCAAAGGTTTAACTTTTATTTCGAGGAGGTATATTAAGAAACTATTAATAGATAACACGTTGGTGTTATAAAGTCAGGAGGCATTAGTCCCCCTGACTCATATATTTATCGTACTAAAAGATCAGATTTTACGTAATCATAGCTCTTTTTGATACTTACAAAAGGATCTATTGTGATCTGATCCTGCTCAACAAAGGCATATTTCACCCCAGCTTCGCTGGCATTGGCAAAGATCTTTTTGAAATCGACAACACCGGTACCCACTTCTGCAAATTTGATCTCACTCATCAGGTCTTTCAACCCCTTTTCATCCTCTCCGGGGCCGGTTATTTTGCCTGCAGCCGACTTATCAATGTCCTTTACATGCCACATAGCAAAACGGCCCGGATGCGCCTTAAACAGGGCTACAGGGTCGATTCCTGACTTCACCGCCCAAAAGATGTCCAGTTCAAGCACCACCAGATTGGGATCGGTTTCTTTGAGCAGGATGTCGTAGCCGGTGCTTTTTACATCGGGGAGTTGTTTAAACTCCCAGAAGTGGTTGTGATAGCCGACTTTCATGCCGGATTTTTTAGCCAGTTCGCCCGCTTTGTTCAACTGGGAAGCCATGAACCTGAAATCAGCGCCTGTTAAATTCGCGATCAGGTTCATAGGCGGCACAGGCACCACCAGGTACTTTTGCCCCAGGATTGCAGCCATTTCCAGCTGTGCCTTCAGGGCGGTGTCATCTCCATTGCCCCTGGTCAGGAAGTCGTTCAGCTGATAGTGTCCGCTGTGCGTAGTGAGTTTGTTTTCAGTAAGGAGTGCTTTCAATTCTTTAGGACTGAGGCCCCAGAATTTAGCCGGGTCATTGGGGCCGCTATAACCGTAATAGGTTTCCACATGGTTATAACCGATCTTTGCCACCTTTTGAATAGTATCCTTTACGTCTTTGGTCAGCTGGTCACGCAGGGTATAGAGCTGGATCCCTATTTTATTAACAGTATTTGCGCGACTTCTGCTGAAGATGTCCGACGGTTTCAACATAAGTCCGGCAGCGATCAGGCCGGCTTGTTGCATAAAAATTCTCCGAGAGCTCATGATGATGGTTTAGTTTATTAACGTGGGCATAAGAACAGTTCCTATTGCAGTGCTTATTTTTGAAGCACTGGGAGATGAATGTACAAAAAATTAGTAAAGGATAAAAAAGTAAAAGGGCTTTTACTGTCCGAGGCCAGACAGAAAAGCCCCTTTGTTCGTACGTAGGATAGGGATATAGGATAGGTAATAGTTATTTTAAACAGCTTCCGCTGCTCCATTACTTATATTGTTCATGGTTTGTAGTAAAATCGTTGATACACAAAAAAGACAGACACGTCTAACGTGTTAAGCACATTGTCCACTCTTTTCTGATGTTGGTGAAGGGATGGTTTCGTTTGTATGGGATTACCCCAGATTTTAGCCGTTTTAATTTTTTGCTATTCGCATATTGTACCAAATCACATAGAACAAAATTATATATCTTAATAACCCGAACTGTTAGTAGAAGTTGTAAAGTGTTGTAGTTTTTTTACTACAAAAATGCCCTCCCCGTTTTGATCTTTACGCGTTACCCCGTATATTTACTTAATATCTCCCATATGCCTAACATTTTAGTAGTAGACGATCAGGAGGTTGTACGTTACGGGACAACTCTTATTTTACAAAAATCTATCGAGGATGCACATGTGAGTGAAGCGGGGAGTTTTGAGGAAACGCTGAAGATTTTGTCTTCCAAGCACTTTGACCTTGTGATTCTTGATATCGATATGCCTGGTGGTAATAATCACCAGATGCTTGACGTTATCCGCTTAAGGCATCCGGATATTAAGATTCTCATATTCAGTAGTTATGATGAACAGATCTTTGGCTGGCGCTATCTGGAAGCCGGCGCAGATGGTTTCCTTTCCAAGAAAATGGGGATCGAAGAAATTAAAAATGCGACCAAGAGCCTGCTAAGAGACGAAAAATACCTCAGCCCGGCGCTGAAACAGACCTTACTCAACAATATCACCCGGAAGAAGAACACCATCAATCCGCTTGACCGCCTCTCAAACCGGGAAAGCAATATTATGCAGTTGCTGATAAAGGGACTGAGTGTGGCTGAGATTGCGGAGAAACTGAGTTTACAGGTATCTACAGTAAGTACCTATAAGAAAAGGATCTGTGAGAAGCTGCAGGTCACAAACATCGTAGAAATGATAGAAAAAGTGCAATTATATTCGTAGTGAGTTAGCCCGCCGGGAACCTATCCCGGCAGGCAGACAGCTGAATGCTGATCTTACTTCAGGTATTTTTTCAGGCTCAACTTGCTTATCCCTTTTATTCCCACAACAACTTCTTCCGCATTCAACCTGGCCCCGGCTTCAATCGTATGGGTGTGATCTTTTGATCCGAAATAAGTACCTGCTACTTTTGTTTCGCCTTCCTTATCATACACATCTGCAATCAGTGTATTCAGGTCTATAAAAGCAACTCCTTCCTTCTCTGCCACCTGCTTCGCCCACAAGCCGTAGTCCTCATTATTTCTGGCTACTTTACCTCCTTTCCACACATTGCGCGGAATGGGTGAACACACAATCGGAATGGCACCTTTTGCCTTCGCTTCCTTTATCATCTGCGTCAGGTACCAACCATAAGCATGCACCACTTCCTGTTGTCTGGTGATCGGATTATAGATCTCTTCCTGCTCATCCCCTACTCCCCGGATGGTACCCCTGGCACGTGCCGTATCATCCAATGGCCCTCCATCATTATGCCCGAATTGCATGATGACATAATCACCCGGTTGTAATTTTTCCAACACGGCGTCCCAAAGACCTTTCGTCCTGTAAGTCCGGCTGCTGGTACCGCCCAGCGCACGATTCGCTACATCGATTTTTGTGGAATCAAAATAATCACCGATGAAATGCCCCCACCCCCACAACTCTCCATCTCCTTTGTCTTTCCCGTTTTTAACGGTACTATCCCCGATCAGGTACAAAGTAGGCTTATGCGGTGCGGCGCTCATCAGGAAAGCACCTGTAATGACAGTTAACAACAGTTTATACATGATTGATAAATTTTAAAATCCATTCAATAAATTGCCCGGTCAGGCAAACCTGCATTGACGATCAAAGGTTTTATATGAAGGCCTGCAGGAATGGCTTTCCTATTTATTTAACAGGCTGTCTGACTGTTTATAATCCCGTTTCCGTTATAATAACCAGCCAGATAAAACAAGAGCCGGTAAACAGGCGTTCAGGCTGAAGAAGCTGTCATGCTGCAATTGCATATCGCAGCAGCTCTAAAGGGCTATTCAACCCAGGACCTGCGGCTGTCGGTCGCCATCCAAAGAATGCACTATCCAACGAGCGGCTCAATATTTCATGATGGCTGTTCAGGTATTTTTCTTTGCTCCCGGATAGCGGAGCACAGGCATAACAAAGCATCGAAACAAAAATTACACGTGGTGGTGGTAAACCGGTCTTAAATGTAGGTAAAATGTGTCATTGACACGGTACCGCACCACATGATTAATGCCCGTTCGTCGATAGTTTTACATTTTCCATCTTAACATACGCGGTTTTATAAAGATTTTTTCTATTTTAGCCCTATCCTGCACATCAGTGAAAGGGATATCAAATGCGAACTGTTATCTCTTCTTTTTTCTACGTTCACCCTGCCATGTAACCTGTTATTCCACTATCTGCGGCTAATTGTCAACCTGTAAAATTATATGCGATGATTATTCAACTATGCGGACTTTCCGGCGCAGGAAAGACTACGATTGCCCACAATGTAAAAAGAAAAGCCTTGTCCTATGGCACACCGGTCGAAATTATTGACGGTGATAATTACCGTGCATTTCTTTGCAAAGACCTGGGATTTTCCAAAGCTGATCGTTGTGAGAACATACGCAGGCTGGGATTTGTAGCCAGTCGTCTTTCGGAACATGGTATTATATGTATCATCAGCGCAATCAATCCTTACCATGCCGTGCGTGAAGAACTTTCTAATGCTTATGCGCATGTGAAAACAGTATTTGTTGACTGCCCGGTACACACACTCATGGAGCGGGATACCAAAGGCCTTTATAAGCGGGCATTGTTGCCGGATCATCATCCGGACAAACTACATAACCTGACCGGCGTGAACGATCCCTTTGAAGTACCCATATCGCCGGATCTGCATCTAAAAACCCATGAGAAAACAATAGCAGCGTGCACAAATGAGCTGTTTAGTTTTATCCTGCAATCCTTTCAAACCCACACTCATCCTTACCAGGCAGTAACAGCATAAACGATGATGAAGAATAAAGTTTTAGTAATTACCGGTATGCACCGGTCAGGGACTTCATTGACTACGCAGTGGCTGCAAAAGTGTGGCCTGCATATAGGTGAACAATTCCTGGGTGCCGGTATCGGCAATACAGACGGGCATTTCGAGGATATTGATTTTGTGGAAGCACACCGGGGTATTTTACGTAAGCTGACTGGTAATGATGAAGGATTATTGAACCTGGATAATATCTGCATTCCTGCTGATCAGCAAAATATTTTACAAACACTGGTTGAAAAAAAACAGGCCGCCCAACACCAATGGGGCTGGAAAGATCCACGGACCTGCCTGTTTCTCGACGTTTACCGGGAAATACTACCCGGTGCAAAATACTTAGTCATACTGCGGGACTACCGGAGTGTAGTCAGTTCGTTGTTAAGCCGTCGATTTAAACAATCAGCACACAGGTACGCGATGAAAGGAGGCGTGGCCCGGCTGATATGGGATTACTTCAAGCAGCCGTACCGGAAAAAGCAACTATTAAATAACTACGGTGACATATACCTGAAAGCATGGATCACCTATAACCAGCGCATCCTGCAACATTTACTGCTACAACCGGAAGAATCCTGCCTGGTAATTGATCAGAACAGGCTCCCTGTAACGAATCGGGCCATTTATAACCACCTTACAATAACCTGGGAAATGGACCTCCGCTATTATGACTTTTCCAAAGTCTATAAAGGAAATTTATTGAGTGAAGAATGGGATATCGCTGCATATATCAAGGATAAAAGTCTGCTGGAAAACGCGGAAACCTTGCAGGGTGCTTTATTATTACATACACCGTATTAAAATAATTTATTATTTTGCCGGTTTTAGCATTAAATGGAAAATTACAGCATCGTCATGCTTATCCTGGGTGTCATGATGGCACTCTCGGCTTTTGCGGATAAACTCAGGAGACCTTATCCTGTATTACTTGTGACAGCAGGTATTGCATTGGGATTCGTACCCGGAATGCCACAGATCACAATTAGCCCGGAGATTGTATTTCTTGTTTTCCTTCCTCCAATGTTATATGATGCTGCCTGTAATATTTCGGTACAGGAGTTCAGGAATAATGGTAAAACGATTAATACACTGGCATTCACGGTGGTGTTCATTACCACCGGCGGAATCGCTTTGCTGGCACATTACCTGATGGGAATGCCCTGGCCGCTGGCATTTGTACTGGGAGCCGTGTTATCGGCTACAGATGCTGTAGCTGCAACAAGTATCACGAAAGGACTGGGACTAAATCATAAGACACTCACCATACTGGAAGGTGAAAGCCTGATCAATGACGCTTCGGGCCTGATCGCCTATCGATTTGCAGTAGCGGCAGTAGCCGGGAGTACTTTTGTATGGTATAAGGCGGGCTGGCAGTTCATTGTGCTCATTGCCGGCGGTGTATTGCTGGGAACTGCCGCCGGCAAGTTGTTACAGTTCATCCTGCATCATACCAGGCAGAATGGGATTGTGGCGATCAGTTTTACACTGTTATTTCCTTTTGTGACGTATTCACTGGCTGAGGACCTGCATGTATCAGGTGTCATTGCAGTGGTGGTACTGGGTATCCTTACGGCCAGACTTACCAGTATGTACTTTCCTGCTGCGACCAAAGCACAATCCAAAGCATTCTGGGATATCATTGTTTTTATATTGAACGGACTCGTATTTATACTTATTGGATTGGAGTTTCCTTATGTGATCCATAATGTAAAGAGTGTACAGATCCTGCCGCTTATAGGATATAGTTTCCTGATTGTATTTGTAACGATTGCCATTCGTGTGGTACGTATATTTTTAGAAAGCAGGAAGCATTACCTGACATTTCGTAAAACCGGTACAGACAAGCATAAAAAGGCGTTACTGGATTGGAAAACCTGTCTTATACTAGGCTGGTCTGGTATGAGGGGGATTGTATCGCTGGCGACCGCGCTTGCACTACCGGAGCGGCTGGAGAGTGGAGCTCCGTTTCCACAGCGGGATACGATCATATTTATTGCCGTCCTGGTGGTGGTTATATCATTGGTGATGCAGGGGCTCACGCTGCCGCTGCTGGTAAAGTGGCTGAAGATCAAACCGGATGGGCATAGAGGTAAGGTACAGATCAGATAAACAAAAGTACAGATCACAGGGTGGTCTGAATTAATAGGCCCGGGTTCGTCCTATATAAATATTTCTTGCATTCAGATATGTATCTGCTGTAGGCCCGGGTGTGCCACTGGATCCTTCCATTTGCATGTTAATGATCACATACAGCGGTTTACCTACAAAGTTGGCATTGTGTACACCTTTCCATACACCATCTATATAATAATGAATATCGACATTGGTATCACTCACTTTGGTGATCCAGGCACGGTAGGTGTGCCAGCTACCGGGAGAAGAAACCGTGGTCAGTGTATTGGATACATCCGAAGACGTTCTGAAAGTATTCTGCCAGTTGACAGCACTTCCTTTAAACTCCATAATATCGCTTTCAGGCGGCCAGCTATTTACACCTGTGAGCCAGAAGGCAGGCCATGAGCCAGTGACGGTAGGCACCTGAAAATCGCATTTCACTTCCCAGTTTGGAAACTGGTCGTTGACCAACACATGTTCTTTTGTGTTGATCGCCCCTGAATGATAATGAATAGCCAGATGAGGGGTAGAACTACTGGTGCCTTCATCCCAGGTGATCTTTGTCGCCTTGATGGTCAGGACACCATTGTTCAGGTAGATGTGATTGTGATCTGTGGAGCTGCCATACATACGTGCAGTTCCGTTATGATCAGAGCCCCATGGGTAAAGATAATTCCATGCAGCTTCAAAAGCAGTGTAACTGGCAAATGAGTTGCCATCTAATACCGTTTCCCATGTTTCGGCAGCCTGGGCAGCAGCAATTGATTTTGCGCTGACTGCAGCAGGCGCTTTTTCCTGCCATTGCTTACCACAGGAAAATAAAAAGGGTGTGGTGACGGCTAGCAGTACTGTAGTTAAGAGTTTCATAGAGTGGAAGATTATGGATGAACAAAAAATGCTCTCGCGAAGTTCCTGTGATCTGTACCACTCAATGATACGGCATTTTCCTGTGCAGGCATAGCAGGATTATAACCCGGATTAACTATATATGAACCATATCTGACAGTAAGCCGTCATCCAGGCAGGAACCTGTTATGATATTCAAAAGGTAATAACCCGGGGAAATTAATTCCAGGGTAAATGTATCTGCAAAGACATGAATGATCTTTTCCTAAAAACAAAGATGATATTAAAATATGGTTAACAGCATGTAGACGCTACTTTTCAGGGCAACTCCCTATTTACTTCACCTGCCAGGCAATCCATCCAACGTCATTTCAGATGCAACGCCTCTCCTATACGCAGCGGTTTGATCCTCTTTTCCACCCCATTCTCTGTCGCCACCTGCTTAAACACTTTCAACGGCAAATCCAGCGGCTCATCCGACAGATCAAAAGTCCCAAAGTGCATAGGTATGGCATACTTCGCTTCCAGCTCTTCCATCGCTTTAATAGCCAGCGCCGGCGACTGATGTACCGGATGCATAAACCATTCCGGCTCAAATGCGCCAATTCCCAGCAATGCATAATCAAATCCACCAAATACCTGCTGTAATTGCTGGTAATGTGTATCATACCCGCTATCTCCGCCAAAATAGATCCTGCGCTGTGCGGATTCTATAACAAATCCTCCCCACAGGCGTCGGTTCGTATCAAAAGCTCCCCGCTTGCCCCAATGACGCGCAGGCACATATGTAATCCTGATTCCTTCTGTCTGATATTGCTGATACCAGCCTGCCTCCTGTATATTTTCACTCCCTGTAAACTCCTTCAGCAGCGGCGCCATTCCCAATCCCGAAAGATAAGTTGCCTTCGGATTGTTCCTGGACAAACGTTGTAAAGTTGGTTTATCGCAATGATCCCTATGATCATGAGAGAGCAAAATATAGTCCAGCTTATTAAACAGGATAGGATTCACAGGGAATGGCGACACCCGCTTCACTGCAAGGATATCTCCAAATACAGGATCGGTCAGCAACCGTACACCACCAATGCGAATGAAGAAGGTACAGTGCCCCAGCCATGCGATCACATCATCATCTCCATTCAACCAGGAGGCATCAGTCATGACATCCGGTTTCCAGCGAAGCTTTTCCTTTTCTGCCTTGAATGGATTCTCCTTCATCTTCCACCGGATCACTTCCATAAAAGAAGGTGAATATGGATGCTGCAAATTTACATAACGTCCACGTGTATCCACCGGAGTTCCCTTCCAGTCTTCATCTTTAATAATAGTTTCCAATGATGCATTGTTCACATAATCTGCTGCCATGATTGCTTCCATAACTCAATTAATATACCTAAAGATAATATCTACAAATTTAACTTTGACAACATCTTCCTGATATAATTTGCTTCCGCTGCAGATCTGGTCTGGGTAAGGGTTTTAGAATAGTATGCAGCGGCCTGTGCATGATCACCTTTCTGCATAAACAGTTTGCCAAGTGTGGCATTGAGCAGGTAGTAGCTGTTCATAAATGGTGTGCGCTGCAGTGCAAATAGCTTTTCAAATGCGCTGTCCTGCTCGCCGGCATAATACAATGCAATCGCGTAATTTAATTCTACAAATGGATTCGGTAAAAGATGTTTGTACAACTGTGCGATCGTCTTCCAATCAGTATCGGCAAACGAAGGTGCCGTACTGTGCAGGTATGCAATGTATGCCTCAAAATGATAGGAAGACAGCTGCTCACCTTTTGATTGCTGAAAGTAATAGGCACCCAACCGGATCAGGTCCTGGTTCCATAATGAACGATCCTGCTGGTCGAGATCCAGCAACTCCCCGTTGTCGTCAAAACGGGCCTTAAATCGCGCGGCATTTAACAACATCAGTGCATATAAGGCACAGCTGTCAATATTGCCCATATGGCTGTCTAAAATCGCCTTATTGAGGATCAGGGCTTCTTCACAGAGTTCTTCTCTTAAGAGTGTTTTCCCTTCTGCGGAAGTATGTCCTTCATTAAATATCAGGTAGATAATTTTATGCACGATAGGTAACCGCTTTGCCATAGCTGCTGGTGCCGGGGTAACGAGCAGGATCTTTTCGTCCTTTATCTTTTGTCTCGCTCTCAGTAGTAACTTATCTGCCCCATCGATGGTCATGCCCAGTAAGCTGGCGATGGTCGCGACTTTGAGGTTGATCACATATTTTAAGGTAATCACCACCTGTACCTTTGGCGCAAGATCAGGATGTGCACAGGCAAACAGCAAACGAAGCTGTTCATCGTCGGGAAAATCAGCGGAAAAAGCGGAGACAGTATCTTCAGGCTCCGGCGCCTGGTGTAGCCGAAGCATCTTCTTATCATCGCGGAGTTTATTCAGCGCTTTATTTCTGCATACACTGAAGATCCAGCCTGCGGGATTAGCAGGCAGCTGTGTTGCCCAGTGCGACATGGCAGCTGCGAAGGCATCCTGGACAATGTCTTCTGCTGTTTCGAGGTCAATTTCTTTTGAAAAACGCAACAGGGAAGCGACCATCTTTCCATAATGTTGTTTGTATAAACGGTCAATCACCTGTTGCATTTTTACTGTATTGTTTTGATCAGTCATCCCGGGATTCAGATTATTCTGTCAGTCAACTTACAGTTGTCCTTGCTGGTCCTGCCATCCGGGCATCTAACAACCCGGATCGGCAATTTACAACTCTCATCTACGATAGACATTTAAACAGTCAACTCCAACGGCTTTATGCATCCCTCTTCCAATCAGCCATTCAGGAGATCTGAAAACTCAGTCATTCAACTTTACGGCCCTGGTCTCCAACCAACCATATACGCAGTTCTACAACCCACTCCAGCTGCTTCATGCATTCCCTTTCAGGAGATCTGAAAACTCAGCCATTCAACTTTACAGTCCTCATCTCCAACCAACCATGTAAGCGTTGCTAAAATCCACTCCATCTGCTTCATGCATTCCTTTCTGGAGATCTGAAAACTCAGTCACTCAACTTTACAGTCCTCATCTCCAACCAACCATGTACGCGGTTCTACAACCCACTCCAGCTGCTTCATGCATTCCTTTCAGGAGATCTGAAAACTCGGTCACTCAACTTTACAGCCCTCATCTCCAACCAACCATGTACGCGGTTCTACAATCCACTCCAGCTGCTTCATGCATTCCTTTCAGGAGATCTGAAAACTCAGTCATTCAACTTTACAGCCCTGGTCTCCAACCAACCATGTACGCAGTTCTACAGCCCACTCCAGCTGCTTCATGCATTCCTTTCAGGAGATCTGAAAACTCAGCCGTTCGGAAAGTCTGAGATCAACACCTGCCTTACTTCTATATCCAGCTCGCCACGTTGCAAAATAGGACAGGTCTGCGCCATCGCTGCCGCCTGCTCCAGGTTCTCTGCATGGATCATAATATACCCGCTAATGCCCTCCTTCGCCTCAATGAACGGACCGTCTGATACAATTTCGTCTTTCGTGACATACCTGCCCTGCGGCCATAAAGGCTCTCCGCCTACAAACTTATCACCCAGACTATCTACCCAGTCCATCATTTCCTTTACACCGTGGTCCCTGTCTTTATCTGTGAATTCTTTTAATTTCTTCAGGTCTTCCCTGACGAGGAGCATGAATTTTTCCATAACTGAACAGTACTTTTAAATATAAGATAACAAAGGGAAACAATACATATTGAAATCAGCCCCCAGCGAAGCCAGGCAGCTACTGTAAATGAAATACCTATGCCGGTACCAAGCGCGATCCATGCTGCCAGGCACAGCGGACATTTAGGTATTAGAAACAGGATGATGCCGGGCAACAATATCCGGACAGGAACCAGCTTTTTACCTGCCACCCGCCGCTCAGTACCCGCCGGAGTATGCTTCCCTCCTGCCAGTCGCTGATCACGCCCGGCAGGCCCGCAACTGCACCCCATCAGTGACAGCATTTATGTTCACTCACCACCTCATATTTATCGTGATGCTTCACCCAGTCCTGCAAACCGTTGTCTTCATTCCGCCCTTTCGGCATCAGATCCAGGATCACATATGTACTTAACAACGATTCATTTCCCCTTGCATAAGATGAATATGTATGGAAGATCTGCCCATGCTCATCCTTATAAAAAACACTGATTCCCGGTAATTCCTCTCCACCGAACTGGCTTATCTCGTAATTGTAATATACAGTTTCCTGTTTTTTAAAAGATACATGGTAATCAAAATTAAAATTGTTCTGCCCGGACGATACCCATGGGAAATTCCAGCCCATCCGCTTCCTGAATGCCTCTATGTGCTCAATTGGCGCCCTGGATACTGCTACAAACGATACATCATGATGATTCAGATGGGGCAGGGTGCCGGGAATATGATCTGCCATAAAGGAACAGCCGATACAACCTTCCTTCCAGTCCGGCCCCATCATAAAATGCTGCAGCAATAGCTGACTGCGTCCCCCGAAAAGGTCAGCGAGGGTGACTTTTCCATGGGGGCCTTCAAATACATAGTTTTCCTCTACCTTTTCCCAGGGCAGGGCCTGGCGTTCCCTGGCCAGCTGGTCACCCAGGCGCGTATATTCCTTTTCTTTTACCAGAAAGGCTTTGCGGGCTTCGACCCATTCAGCATGCGATACGATACGATTTTCCATATTTTGTGGGTTTTGTTTTCTTAAAGACACAGGAAAATGGAAAATCCGGACAAAGGATTTAATTTTATTTTATGAAATCAGAAGGACAATATAGAAAAGACATTTATCCGGGGCTGGAAGTAGGGATTATTTTAAAGAAAGACCAGCGGAGTGGGAAGATCACTTATGGGATCGTAAAGGACCTGCTGACCTCAGCAGCCTTTCATTCCAGAGGGATCAAGGTGAGACTGGAAGATGGGCAGGTAGGACGGGTACAGGTGCTGGATACTGACCCTGACCTGGATTGATGGTAGAACCAATAATTATAAGACGGAGAACTGTGTCAATAAAACATCAGCCCTTCGATCATCCTCTTAAAGTAAAATGATCGAAGGGCTGATGTTATCTCTACAAGCAAATATTACAACTGCTTAAATATTTATCCGCAAAAAGGAAATGCTGTGTGCCGGGGCTGTATAACTCCCTCCTTTCAATACACGCTCCCCATGCACTACCACGTCCTGTCCAAACGTATTCTCCACTGCTGTTCCCGGCGCATTCAATACATACACTTTCCAATCACCACGCTTATTCAAAGCTATCTCAATATCCTCTTTCGGATCCCTGTTTACCACCGCCAGCGTCAACACCCCCTCCTTTGTAGTCGCGGACACATCCAGTGCCGGATTTCCTTCGAATGTGGGCCCTTCCACCTTCACTGCCACACTCCTGTCCCCGCACAACTGCCTGTACATGAGCATTGGATAATAAATTGTCTGCAAATACAGGCGCTCCTTATCCGTCATGATCGGTGCCAATACATTCACAGTCTGCGCCCATGTGGCCATCCCGATCACATCGGCATGCCGGTGAAAAATATTAAAGAACGTTGCTACCCCCAGCGCATGATTCCAGTTGTACTTTACTTCCAGTCCATAGTCGCCGGTTCCGCCTGACTCCCAGATCCCCCACTCATCCAGTGCTATCTTCACAGGTTTCTGCCGGCAGGGAAAACGGTACCACTTGTTAAAGTTTTCCACCTTCTCCGGCGTCAGTTCATGGATCAGCTTCGCCGTCTCCTCGATCCTTTTTTCCATAGCAGCAATAGAAGAGAACAATGATGCGGGTTTGCCCGGCTGTGTGCCCGCATACAAGTGCAGGGATATAAAATCACACACCGGGTGCATCTCCTGTAGGACTTTCCTGTTCCACTCATCAGTATCCCCCACCAGCACGAGCTTTATGCCCGGATCCTGCAACTTCATGAGCTTTGCAAAGTACCATGCTCTTTTAATATAGTCGCCAGGGTTCTGTAGCAAACCCGCGTCCTCTTTGGCGGCTTCTTCATTTCCAAGCCCCCAGTATTTCACCTGATAGGGTGCTGCATGTCCATTCGTTTTACGTAAGGTGGCGAAGTAGCTGTTGCCATTCGCATTACAATACTCCACCCAGTCTGACGCCTCCTCCGGGGTACCGGTATTCATATTCACCGTGAGGAAAGGCGCCGCGCCTATTTCAGCGCTATATTGCATAAATTCATCCGTACCGAAATGATTACTATCCTCACCGCCCCAGATCAGGTTGCGTCTCACCGGCCGCTTATCTACCGGGCCAACCCCATCTTTCCAGTGGTAGATTTTAGTCACTGTTCCACCGGGATAGCGCATCAGGGGCGTATTCAGTTGCTTCACGGCCGAGAGCACGTCCTGGCGAAAATGACCTGTTGATTCGTCAAAGATACCACCATAAATTGCCCTACCCAGGTGCTCTATGAACTGCCCATAGATCTCCGGTGCGACCATGCCTCTCACATCATTTACATCTACGCTGATACTGGCCTTCTCTTTCACAAATAACCCCTTCACCCCCGCTGGTATCATCATACCTGCCAGTACGCCACCGCCTGATTTTAAAAAACCCCGGCGGGAAAAACCTGTAACATTATTATCCATTACACTAAAATAATAATGCTTCCCGGATTTTCTTAGTGGTGCGTAATAAATAACGGGAACGCCAGTTGTTTGATCAGCTTATCTGCTTTACTCTCCTGGAAGAAACGGGACAAAATGCTTCTGCCATAAGCCCCCATTACCACCAGTGTATTCTTTTTCGGTGCCAGGTAAGAGAACAGCTCCACCTCAGGCTTACCGCTCACAATCACAAACTCTGTGTAGCTATAATGACGGCTCAGCCAGTCTGACACCTGCAATTGTTCATTCTCTTCGATTATCTGTCCGCTGTTTACCTCCAGCACAGTGGCTTTTACTTCGTCCAGCTCGGGCAGCAGGTACACCAGTTGTTTCATAGCAAAGAAAGCAGCCTCACTGCCATCATAACAGAACACGATTTCCTCGATCGGTGAAGGCTTGAACGGTGTAATCAGTACGGGACATTCAGCACCGGCGAGCAGGATCTTCAGCATATTGTCCGGCAATCCTTCCCTGGACTTATCATTAGAGAACACACTGTCTGTCACGATCAGGTCCACGAAACGGCTTTCTGCCAGCACCTCTTTTAAAGTAACGCGCTGATTGGAATACATGGTTGCATTGATTCCCTTTTTGCGGCAGGTTTCCTTGAAGAGGCCTATCTGTTGCTCCATCCGCTCGTGCGTACGATCGGGCAGGTCTTCGGCCAGTATACCTTCTACATAGCTATATCCATACATCTCCTTCAGCGCAGATGTTGTTTCACTGATCTTATCACACAGAAATACACCGACCAGCCTGGCTCTTGTAATACCTGACAGATAGCAGCCAAAAGCAATCGTATTTGCGAAGTTAGGGCCGTTCAGCACCAATAAAATCGTTTTCATATCACGCGTGTTTTATGTTTGTGAGCGATAATGCATTTTCGCGGGACAGCTTGAATTGTTCAATGGCTTCCCAATGCATGGTATTCAGAATATTTTCGCATTTGCACCAGCCTCTCCTGGCCAGTGTGACTCCCAGCTGCATATAGTCCACTTGTCGCATAATAGCGGCACAACTACCAATGGCCAGGTATACTTTTTTCTCCACAGCTCTTTTCACCCATTCATCACGCAGGTCCATGCGGCAGGGCTGTGCATTTATTTCCAGCGCAGTGCAGGTGGCCGCAGCTTTTTCGAACAACAGCTCCCAGTTCACAACAGATGGTTTCTTTCTGCCAATGATCCTGTTGGACGGATTACCGATGCAATGGACAAATGGATGCTCGCAGATTGTGAGCAGGCGTTGGGTCACTTCTTTGTCTGTATCTTTCAATACAACACCGCTTACCCAGTCAAACTGTTGCAGCAGGGAAGCAGGCAGTGCTGGTGTACCATCCTGTAAGATTTCTACTGTAAGTCCTTTTTTCAGGAAAGTCCAGCCAATCTGTTCGTTGATGCGGTCAATATTGCTGATCCATGCAGCCAGTCCTTTCCTGTCCTGCGTATCGCCGTGTGCAGCCGCTACAATGTACTCATACTGCGGAAAGGCATTCATGACATAATGTGCGGTTGTGGCGATGCTGTCGTGCAGGTGTTCATCTACATGCATGCGCAGGTCACCTTTGATCTGGTGATGTGCGAGCAGGTTGGGCAACATATGCCGGACAGCGCGGCGTATTTCTTTGCCGCTTTCCCGCAGTTCCGCAGGAATGAATGCAATATCCAGCTGTTGATAGATACCTTCTTCAGTCGCACCGGCTACATGGTTGCCCATGGTATCGAAGAGACCTTCCGGTGTGAGTGTAAATCCTTTTTGTTCGGCCAGATCGCTCAGGTGGAGCAGGTGCTCACGACTACCTGTATAATACAGCCAGCTTGCCCCGAAGGCGGTAGCACCGGCCATCCTGATGTCTAGTTGTGTATGATTGTAGAGTACTACACAGATGCGGTTCCTGCCAGAGAGCACAACGCTTTCTACGTGTGGCAACTGCACGATCTGTGTCGTTACCTGCTCGCGTTCCGGCTCGTCCACCTGCAATACGATATCCAGGTCGCCAATGGTTTCACAACCACGGCGCAGGCTACCGGCAATTTCTGCATGGTTAACGCCCCTGATGAGGCGTAATACACGCAGGATCTCATGTCCCTGCAGCATTGCATCCCACAGCAGCAGGCGGTTGGCAGTATTTTTATGTAATTTGAAACTACGTTTGAGTAAGTCGAGTTTTGCAGGACTGATCTCTCCTACATCATCCAGCCTGCCGTATTGCAGCGCAGTGATGAGTTGATCACGGGTTTGAATCCCGCAGGTTTCATGTAATAATTTTACGGTAGAAGGTCCGAAGCCCTTTATTTCCAGGAGGTCCAGGAGTTCGAAAGGAACTTTACTCTTAAAGCGCTGGTAATGCTGTATGGCACCGGCTTCCAGGTATTCTGTGATTTCACCTCTGATCACATCTGTCAGGCCAGCCACTTCCCGGAGACGGGTTCTGAATACTTCAATGTCAACAGGCAGTCTGCGCAGGCAGGTTGCTGCACGCTCATAGGCCTGTACCTGGTCGTAATGGTCCTTGCCCATATACCTGTAACAGGCTGCCATATGATGGAAGATATCCGCAATGGCGACATTATTTGGTGGCGAAGGCTGATATACGTCGGTGTGCATAACAAGGAGGGTTTATACACAAAGGTTCGCATATAAACGCCGCCCGGCAATGTCTATGGTCAAAGGTAAAAATGATAGTTGTCAGGAAGACGGAGGTTAGTTTTTTAACAGGGTTAGCCGAAAAACAATCCTGCTATTTCAACAAATATAACCGGATCAGTTCACCGCTATGAACTGATCCGGTCAATAAAATTAAAGGCCTTTATCATTTAAATTTTCAGGAGTTCAGCATTTTCCCGAAACGGATATACTCCGCTACGCTCCATGCCTGTGCGACCGTACCTCCGGCTGCATGCGGGGCATCTCCATGGTATACTTCCGGAATAGAGAACAGGCAGAGCTCTTCCAATGCACTATCTACATGACTGAATAATTCGTGTAACTCAGCTTTGCCTTCAGGACCGCCTGTTTTCAAAACGGCGGCCGCATAATGCCCCATTAACCAGGGCCACACCGTGCCCTGATGGTACGCGTGATCACGTTCCAGCTGGGTGCCGCCATAATGCCCGATATAATTGGGATCATGCGGGGATAGTGTACGCAATCCACGTGGTGTGAGCAGCTCGTTCTTTACAATTGACACTACCGCTTTTTGCTGTGCTTCGTTCAGTGGACTGTAAGGCAATGCCACGGCAAAGATCTGATTGGGTCTTACCGACCAGTCCTGCACGTCTTCGTGTACGACATCTGCCAGATATTGCCGGTTATCGTCCCAGAAACATTTTACGAAACCGGCCGCTATCATGGCGGGGAATCCGCTCCATTCTTCTACGAACACGGTATCTCCTGCAGCACGGGCTGCATGTACACAAAAAGAGACAGCGTTGTACCAGAGGGCATTGACTTCAACGGGCTTACCGGGTCTTTGGGTAATGGGAGTATCATTGATCACAGCATCCATCCATGTCAGTGCCTTGCCGGGATAGGCAGCACTGATTAATCCGTCCGGTTCCATGTGAATGTTGAATGCAGTGCCATACCTGTAATGATACAACACATCTTTCAGTACGTCCCGGAACAGGTTCCATGCAGCCGCTTCTCCTACCTCGTGAATGGCATATTGCTGGATGGCCCATACAAGCCACATAGAAGCATCAACAGTGGCATATTTGCTATCATCCCGGATATTGCCTGTATTGGGCAATAAACCGTCTTTAAGGAGCACGCGCAGCAATGCAATGATACTGGTAAATGCAGGGGCGTTGCCAGCTAAAAAAGTCAACCCGGGCAGTGAAATACAGGTATCCCTGCCCCAGCTGCCAAACCAGTAGTAACCGGCTTTGATACTTAATCCGCCGGAGGTATGAATAATAAACTGCGAAGCTGCCCTCAGTAAATGTTCCGTCGTTGTGTGGGGTACCGGTTTAGGTTCCCTGCATACCAACTGCTGTTTCTCAGCAATGGCACCGGAAAAGAGCACAGGCACACCAGGTTGCAGGGTTACTTCAAAGTATCCGGGGCCATACAGGTCTTCCTGGTATTCATATCCCCGTTCGCGTTCTACAGGATACTCCACGTTGTAATACCAATAACCAGCTTCCTTAAACACGGCATCTCCATTCATCTGCAAAAAGAGGGGTGAATACTGCGGATACAGCTGCATACGGATACCGCCATGAATGTAATGAACGGTCTTATCTGCCTGCTCATCCGCCCTGCGTACCCAGTGCATGTTCCTGAAAGCCAGCAAAGGATGCAGGTGCAGAGTAACCGGTGTTTCCCCTTTTGTGAGTGTATAACGGATAGTTAAACTTCCTTCATCATCCATCTGCAGTTCCTTGCTCACAACGATCTCACCTAATTCAAAAGTCCAGGAAGGTATGGGCAAGGGTGTAAAGGAGGCCATATACTGCGGGCCATCCGGTGCAAATACATTGGGGTATTTATGAATACTGAGGTCAAAGGTCTGGTCACCATTTATCACCGTCTCGTCCAATCCTGCCAGCAATACATGGTGGTCTTCATCGATCTGCGGCTGCAGGGCAACGACCAGCCCATGATACTTGCGGGTATTACAACCAGCAATCGTTCCTGCGGCATAATTCCCTTTTGCCGCTACTGTCAAAAACTCCTTACTATTCGAAAAAGCCAAATCGTTCAACTGAGAACGGTCATAGATCGTGCGCATGGTCTCCGTTTTTGTAAATAAAATCAGGCAATAGTAATTCCCTTATCGAGATAGACCTCCTGCACCTGGTGGATCAGTTCCACTCCTTCTGCAAAGGGTCTTTGAAAAGCTTTTCTTCCCATGATCAGTCCTGTTCCACCGGCTCTTTTATTAATAACCGCGGTCTTTATGGCGGCAGCAGTATCTGATTCTCCGGCAGATCCACCACCTGAATTGATCAATCCGATTTTCCCCATATAGCAATTCGCAACCTGAAAACGGCAGAGGTCTATCGGATGAGCAGTCGTGAGGGCTTCGTACATGGCATCATTGAACACGCCGAATTTAAGGTCTCTGAATCCATAATTGGTATCCGGTAATTTCTGTTTGATGATATCGGCCTGGATAGTCACCCCGATATGGTTGGCCTGACCTGTGAGATCGGCGGCAGTATGATAATCTCTTTCCGGTGTTTTAAAAGCAGCATTCCGGGTATAACACCAAAGGATGGTAGCCATGCCCAGTGCGTGTGCCTCTTCGAAGGCAGCAGCAATTTCCTGGATCTGACGGTCACTCTGCCCGGAGCCAAAGTAAATAGTCGCTCCTACAGCTGCTGCTCCCATATTCCAGGCTTCCTGTACACTACCAAAAAGCACCTGGTCATACTTGGTCGGGTAGGTAAGTAGCTCATTATGGTTCAGTTTTACGATATACGGAATTTTATGAGCGTACTTCCGCGCATGCAGTGCCAGGCCGCCAACGGTAGAAGCAACAGCATTGCAACCGGCTTCAATGGCCAGTTTCACAATATTTTCCGGATCAAAGTAAATCGGATTCTTATAAAATGAATAGGCAGCGCTATGTTCAATGCCCTGGTCAACAGGAAGGATACTCACATAACCGGTATTGGCAAGTCGTCCATGGCCGTAAATTCTCGCCAGACTATTCAGTACGGGAGCCGGGCGATTACTTTCCATGAAGAACTGCTGCCATTGGCCGGGGTGAGCAATATCCTGTGCGGTAATCTTTCCGCAAATATGCTCGAGTAATGAGGCGGCGTCTTCGCCCAGATAATTGGAGATCGATAACATGGTGTGGTTAATTATTACTGCCAAAATTGCACAATTACCATGCCCACAGGTTCAACACATGTAAGATGTACAATTGCAACCATAGATGGTACACCATTTATCAATATTAACAAAAATAAAAGACCGTCTCATTTTTGAGACGGTCTCCCTTTACAATCAAACTACTTATTTAAATCTTATAGTACGCTTTGCATTCCCTTTTCAGCCATGCCAATCATCTGTACGATTTCTTCTGCTTCTACATCATCATCTTCATCCAGGTCGCTCAGCGAGAAGCGGATGTTACCTTTACCGTCGATGATAAATTTGGAAGGCAGGCCATTTACTTCGAACAGTTTCGCTACGCGGCTGTCAGTAGTGCTTCTCAGGTCCATGAGGGCTCTGAAAGGATAGTTGTTTTCCATCATGTACTTAGCAGCTTCAGAAGTGGCCTTTTTAGGATCTCTTTCTGTTTCGAAGCTATGAACAAAGAGGAATACAACACTGGTGTCGTGTCTGAACTTGTTGAATACTTTCTGCATAACAGGGAAAGATTTCTTACAAGGTGTACACCAGGTGGACCAGAAGTCCAGCATTACCACTTTACCTTTAAAGCTGTTCAGGGAGACTTCACGACCTTTTACGTCAGTCAGTACGAAATCAGGCGCTGGTCTTTCCATCAGTTTGGATGCGATAGATTCCTTCATACGGCGTTTAGCAACAACGTTGGTAGAATCCACGAACACAGCGAAATCACTTTCATTACCGTAGTTGTCGAGGTAGATCTCTTTTGCTTCAGCTTTCAGCGCCACAGTTGCAGAAGACTTCAGCATAGCGTGTTTGATCAGCTCGAAAGCTTCTGCCTTCTTACCCATACCGGACAGTGCTATGATGTATGGCTCCTGTACACGGGTGAAGGAGTTAGGATCGTGCTGCTCATAGAGTGGTTTTACCAGTTCAAAAGCCTGCCTGTAATCACCTTTCTTATTCAGCACTTTTGCCTTGGCAATTGTATAATTGGTATAATTTGAAATAAACTCAGGGGTAAATGCCTGTGACTGACCTTGTTTCTGGATAAAATCCATGGTATCCATATTCGGCTTTAACAGTGCCAGCGCTTCATTAAACAAACCTGCTTCTGCCAGTCGCACAGCTGCATTCGTGGTCGCAGCATTTTTGTATCCTGTTGAGGTCATGGACTTGATCATCTCTTTCACTTTCAGCGCCTGCTGGGCATCCGCCATGCTGATAGCAATGGAATACCTGGCCTGATCGTACAGCGCGATATTGATACCGGTATCGCTGTTTGGATAGTCAGCACGTACTTTGTTAAAAGCAGAAATCTTTTTTGACAAATAGGTTTCTTCCAGTACACCACTGCTCAATTTTTCACCAATCGGATTGTTCAACAGAGACTGCGCATTTACCTGAAAAAACGCAGCACCAAGAAGGCCCATCAGGAATAAAACTTTCATCTTCATGAGTATTTATCTGTTTATATTAACATTCAATTTTTCAGGGCAATGAATGCCCTGCCCGTACCAGACGAGCCTATCGTTAGTTAATCAGTATACGTGAGTTTATAACAGACAGCTAAGCAGGTCCGCTTGCTGTTACTTTACCATCAGTCTGCACATCTCGTTCGTTTGGGAAAGCGATGCAAAGTTACAACCTCTTCTATTCAAAACAAGCAAAATAGTACTACTTCTTGTCAGCAAAATCACTGTTAACAAGCATCATATCCATTAAATATTAACCCAAATAGTTACTTTTCAATATATTATATTATTTGCATCAGCAACCAGTTATATTAAAAATTAACAAATATTAACAGATAATTGGTTATTCGATTTAGCAGATATGAGAAGTTAGTATCAGGGTGGGAAATAATAGTATATAAACTACCCTCCATTTTGCGTTGGGCGGTTGGAAGGGGAGCGTAATAATAATAAGTAATTGGAAATCTAGGTATTATTCAGCAGTTGATGCCTGAAAACGTGATTTTGGGTACTATTTTACCAGTTTAGACTGACGGGGATTTATTTAGCCCAACCGATGGTAAATGATCGCACGCTATAGCAACTTCTTGCCGGCTTCTTTTCGCCGGGCACAATGATACGCCAGGGGCCTTTGTCCGCCGGCAGCGGTTGGCCATCCACTTCATCGGCGAGTAGCACGACCTTGTCAGTAAAGACAGCATCCAGTTCTGCCAGAGAGAATACCACGGCATAACCGTCCGCACATTTCACCAGTAAATATTTAGAAAGGTGTTCTCCTCTTAATTGTGCGCCCGTGGTAACACCTGCCAGCTCCAGTATTCCGGCAACGGCCACCCCTTTATATATATGGTCTTTCCCGTCTTTGTCTTTGGATGTAACGGACGATCTTTTCATTTTTGCAAGATCTTCTTTTGTCAGGTTTAATTTTTGGGTCACTTCTCCGGTTACCTGAATAGATTGTGCTTTTAACTGCTGGAAGCAAAAAAATACAAAGAGGAAACAAATGGTTCTCATGTTTATCTATCGTTTAAGTAACTGCTGGTAGTCATCTGCCGTATCTATATCAAGCGCTCCCAGTGGAAAAGATACAATAGCGATGTCGCCTGTCGACTGCCGTAGTACCTGGCGTAGGCCATCCGGCCCCTGTAGTTCCTTCAATGCAGGAAAATATTGATTGCCAAAAAGCACAGGGGTACCGATTGTATTTTCATAGGTGGCTCCTACAATTCCTTTTCCGGTTACCTGCTGGTACTGTATCAGTTTCCTGAGCAAGGCGGCATTTACGAATGGTTGGTCGCAAACCATAATAATAACGCTGGAGAGTTCGGGATGCAGCAGGTGCATTTCTGAAATCCCGATACCTATAGAGGTACCCATTCCATCCTCCCAATGATCATTTTCCACTACTTCGATGGGGAGCTCACGCAGCGCTTCTTCCACCAGGTCTGCGTTGGCTCCGGTTACGACCATTACGGGTGTATCTACCGCAGCAATCGCTTCCTCACCCATATGCCGGATCAGGGTTCTGCCCTGATAGCGTAAAAGTTGTTTAGGCTGTCCCAGGCGGGATGAATTGCCCGCTCCCAGTATCAATACCCCATAAGTATTCATGATTAAATGTTTTATGTTATAGGGGAAAGGGTACACACAAGTTAAGAAAAAAAAATAGGAGACCATAATTGCCTCATCAGGGTTACAGCCTGCTGGCAAGCTGAAGGCTGATAGTCCAAATGCTGCGTATGATCTCCTAGTAAGGTTACCGTGAGTTTATAATAATGTCCTGCTAAGTATTAGTAATGCCCAGTTCAGAATAACTACTACTACATTTATAAATAAAGCGTTGTACTATTAGGAGCATAGTACATGCCAATTAAGATAACAAATTAATATTCATTGATTTATCTAGTGCTCCGCCTGCTCAATAAGTCCAGATTTGGGAAATTCTGTGTAAATAATGGAACGTGTATCATGCTCAAAATGAACGCTCAGTCTGTTAAATAGCTCATGTCTCCCTAATAAATATAACGCGTTTTAGGCAAAAACATTTTGGTTAGCGCTAAAAAATAATACTCATAAAAATAATTGTTACTCTCAGGAAACTTTCCTAGATTGAGTGTACTATACAATGCATTGTAACACCCAATTCATCAAAGATTTCAACCAAAAGAAGACCCTGTAATTTTCATTTATTAATTCTCATTACACAATCTCAAAACCCAAATCGAAACCGATGAAAAAACTAGCGTTTCTGATGCTTGTGCTAGCTGTAGGCACTACTATCGCTGTAGCCGTAAAAGCCGGCCAAACTAAAAGAGTTGCATATTGCCATTGTGAACCTGACCTGAAGTGTAATTCTACCGGCGCATGGGGCATTAAAACTCAGATCTGCCCCTGATCTGCTTCCCACACTCATTTAGCTGTTGTTTGAGAGGGTGTGATAAGCACCCTCTCTTTCCTTTTCAGTCTGGTCATAGAGAAAAGTTCGTTTGAACAAAAGACTGCTATCCGGGTCTTTTGCATGGACTACTTTGCTATGAGAAGCGGCCTGTTATTTACGTAACTGTAATCGGTTGCTTATACATTCACACCTTTGCTATGAAAAGAAATCTGATCATTTTATCCGCGCTTTTTTGCAGCGCGTTTATTATCATGTACATACTTGTCCGCGGTGCAGAACCTGATCGCATTGTTTCGGGTGTGAGCCGCCAGTATTCCCATTTCCAGCTTGAGACGCTGGATACGATTGCATTCCCGGGGAGGGTGAGTATTATGAGAGCAGCGGGTGATCATATTTATGGCTACGTATATAGCCAGAAAGCGGTGTTTAATTATGATACCCGTCTGCATCGAATGGATACCCTGTATAATGGTCCGATGCCTATTATTACCCGTATTGAAATTTCTCCTGACGCACAGACCTTTTACTTGTTCGACGATACGCAGGAACACATTACTGCTTACCAGCCAGCTACCCGGAAAACGGATAGTGTAAGCAGTGAAAACTTCCTGACAAGGGAAGGAACGCAATTGCATTATAGAGATAGTACGATAGCGGAGTTTACGCACTTTGATGATGGCGGGTTATCCGCCGACGGATTCTTTGTGAATGACAGCCGGTATCAGTTTTACATTCCATTCTATCATTCAGGCGTGGTGCGATATGATCTGGCCCAAAACAGGGTGACGTCGTTTCAAACCATTGACCAGTCTCCCCCGGTCAATATTGCCGTTCCCCAGGGGAATATTTACGCCCGTTCTCCCAAAGCGGTGATTGTGAATTCTACTGCCACTGCAGATGCCGATCGTTTATATGTATTATCCTATGTGCTATCGCAGGATGCGATTAAAAGTGGTTACAGGGGGCCTGCAGTAGATGTTTATAATATTGGCGACACACATTATGCGGGTAGTTTCAGGTTGCCGGGTTACCAGAATAAACCTGTTCTGCAACTGGCTAAATGTGGGGATACATTGATAGCGGTTTACGAACGGAACATCTTACGGTTTAAATTGAAACAGGTATGAAACGAGCATATCTCGTATTCCCGATTGTGGGTTTACTGAGTTTACTATTTATGTACGCGGCGGTGGTAAAAGCAATGGATTACGGGTTATTTTTAGCGGATATGAGTAAGTCTCCTTTGCTGGTGAAGTACGATAAAGAGATATTAGGACCAGGGGTACTGGGTGTGGAGTTTTTGATAGTGGCATTGCTGAGCTTTGCGGCCACCCGGAAGTCGGGGTTGTTTTTGTCCTTCTTTGTGATGTTGTTGTTCACTTTGTACCTAAGTACGCTATACTTTTTTTATACCAACATTCCCTGTTCCTGTGGTGGTATTTTAGGGAAGATGTCTTACCCGGCACATATTGCATTTAATGCGGTATTTACATTGCTGGCGGCAACGGGTGTATTGTTATATAAAACAAACAATGCAAAATGAAATCAGTTAGCCATTGCCTGGAGTTCTTCTGCTGTGAAAACGCGGGAGCGGATATGAAATCTTACGCCCAGCGGAATTTCGAGAGAAAAACTGGATCCCCTGCCGGGAATTACATCCAGCGTGAGTTGGGTATGCTTCCAGTAGGCAAACTGGTCTGCACTCATATAAAATTTACAGCCGGCCACATTGCCCAGCAGGACGTCTGACTGGCCTACTTTGAACTCCCCTTCCGGAAAGCACATGGGCTGAGAGCCATCGCAGCAACCTCCACTCTGGTGAAACATCAGTGGACCATGCTGCTGCCTGAGTGTTTCGATCAGGTCAATGGCGGCTGGTGTAGCGAGGATTCTTGCTATCATGCACAACGGTTATTAGTTTTTTTGATCGTATAGCGGCAACAAGGCTTCGTCAATATTGGCTACTACTACTTTTTACCGGCTATCACAACCAGTTGAATATAGGGCTGCTCCCATCCGGGCAGCAGCCCTCACTTGTCCACTTAATCACAATATTCTAGAAAAATCCAAGCTTTTGCTTACTGTAGGATATCAGCATGTTTTTGGTTTGCCGATAGTGATTCAGCATCATCTTATGTGTTTCACGACCGAAACCAGACTTCTTGTATCCGCCAAATGGGGCATGTGCAGGGTAAGCATGATAACAGTTTACCCATACACGGCCCGCCTGGATAGCTCTTGGCACCTGATATAATTCATGTGCATCGCGGGTCCATACACCCGCACCCAAGCCATATAATGTATCATTGGCAATGGCAATCGCTTCTTCCGTGGTTTTGAAAGTTGTTATGCAGCTCACAGGTCCAAAAATTTCTTCCTGGAACACGCGCATCTTGTTATGCCCTTTCAGCAAGGTAGGCTGGATGTAATAACCATTTTCCAAACCGCTATTCTGTTTGAATGCCTCCCCTCCTGCCAGTACTTCCGCACCTTCCTGCTTACCGATGTCCAGGTAGCTCAGTATCTTCTGGTATTGGTCCTCACTCGCCTGTGCGCCCATCATGACTGTAGGATCCAGCGGATTTCCCAATTTGATGGCCTTGGTACGTTCGACTACTCTCTTAATAAAGGCATCATAAATATGTTCATGTACCAGGATACGGCTGGGACAGGTACATACTTCACCCTGGTTCAGGGCAAACATGACCGCCCCTTCGATGGCTTTATCCAGGAACTCGTCATCTGCATCCATCACGCTTTCGAAGAAGATATTCGGACTTTTACCACCCAGTTCCATGGTTACAGGAATCAGGTTTTCAGAAGCATACTGCATAATCAGGCGCCCGGTGGTGGTCTCACCTGTAAAAGCCACCTTGTTTACTTTGGGAGAAGAGGCCAGTGGTTTACCTGCCTCGACACCAAAACCGGTTACAATGTTCAACACACCTTTAGGCAATACATGTCCGATCAATTCCATCATTACCATAATACTGGTAGGTGTCTGTTCTGCTGGTTTTACCACTACACAGCAGCCTGCAGCCAATGCGGGTGCTATTTTCCAGGCAGCCATGAGCAGCGGGAAGTTCCAGGGTATAATTTGCCCTACAACACCAATAGGTTCATGCAGGTTGATGCTGACGGTTGTTTCGTCATGTTCACTGACAGTACCTTCTTCAGACCTGATCACGCCGGCAAAGTAGCGGAAGTGATCTACCACCAGCGGCAGGTCGGCAGCTTTGGTTTCGCGGATGGGTTTACCATTGTCGATCGTTTCAACAGTAGCGAGATAGTCGAGATTGTCTTCAACAGTCTGGGCGATCTTCAGGAGTAAATTACTCCTGTACGCTGCGGCAGTTTTGCCCCAGGTTTCAAATGCTTTATGTGCGGCGTCAATAGCTTTGTCAATATCCTGGGCATTGCCACGGGCCGCCTTGGTAAAAGGTTTGCCATCTATCGGGGAGATGTTGTCAAAGTACTCTCCGCTGGATGGGGCGACCCATTCACCATTGATAAAATGATCGTATTTCGATTTGAAAGTTGGGCGTTCCGCCACATTAGGTGTGGGAGCCACGGCGACTGTGTTGCTCATTACGGTGGAATTTATTTCGTGAAACAATATTGCTAATTTCAGGTATGTCAGCCTGAGAGGGAGTGATTTTTGTACTTATTTATAGCACGATTGTACTCTAATTAAGCAATACGTTTCAGGGTTTAACAAATCGTTCAGAAAAAATTAGCTTATCTTACTTAAAGTAATAATAAAATGATTTTGTCATGCAGGTTAAAAATCATTTAAACCACGTTGCACTATCGTCGTCGCGCGAACTCCAGACATTGGTAGAAAACAGAAGGATCTTCAATCTCAGAAATTGTGAGTTAAATATATTTGAGAGCTATGAGCAGGCTCAACATGTGCCGCTCACCTTCCACGATCTCGTTATCACCTCTATGGTGCGTGGTCACAAAGTGATGCACCTGATGGATCGCCCCTCGTTCGACTACTTTCCGGGTGAAACCGTTATCGTACCGCCTAACGAAACAATGATCATCGACTTTCCTGAAGCCTCGCGGGACAACCCCACCCAATGTATTGCACTGGCCGTAGACGACTCCTATCTGAAAGATACCATAGCCTACCTGCACTCCTATTACAATATCGGGGACGATAAGACTGACTGGCAACTCTCCTTCAATAAATATCATTTTGAAAACGACGACGACATCACGGCTTTGATCAATAAACTGATCAGTGTATGTAGCAGTGGTGACAGGGCAAAGAACATTTATGCTGACTTACATCTGAAAGAATTGTTGATTCGCCTTATTCAAAGTCAGCACCTGGAACATGCACACGCGTCGTTGCATAGTTCTAATAACCAGAACCGGATGCAATACGTTTTGCATTATATACAGGAACACCTGACAGAAAAGATTGCAGTAGATGCCCTGAGCCGGAAAGCTTACCTGAGTCGTAATCTCTTTTTCAAATGGTTCCGCGAACAATTTGGTATTACGCCATTGGAATATATAAACAGGGAGAGGGTAAAGCTGGCGAAACAGTTATTATCGCAACCCGCGCAGAATGTGAATACCGTGAGTAAGCAATGTGGGTTTAGTGATGTGAATTACTTTGTAAGGGTATTTAAGCAGCTGGAAGGGATCACGCCTAAAGCGTATCAGTCTTGTATTATTTAAGGTGTAGATCTTTTAATCTGGTATATTCTGAACACGACGTATCGGTCGTGTATTAAACATATTTTAATCTGGTCAATAAACAGATGTTGACCATGACGTATTAGTCGTGTATTATACATCCTTTAATCCGGTAAATAAACAGTTCGAAGGATGCTGATCATGATATATCAGTCGTGTATTATTTGAGGTATATAGCACGTAATTTCTTTATTGGCAGGTACCTGCATGGCCGTTGCTATGGGCAATAAATATTTATTTATTACAACAAACCATTTCCTCTCCTACCGGAAATATCTTCCCCAGCTGCTCAAACATTACCGTCATTTTCCCGGCTGTCAACTGCCGGTTGATATCAGCCAGGCGCGGTATATTCAGCCCATTTTCTTTCAGCACCCGGTTAATGTCCTGCAAACTCCATCCTTTTTCTCCGGCGTATTTCCCCATCATTTCAAGGGCCCTCGTATGCTGCAATAACCGGCATACAATATCACTGATCATCTCGGTTTCATAAATATTCAGGGAATCGGGATCCATTCCATAATACAACGCAAAGATCCTGATTGCATCGTCAATATTGACTTCCTGCAATTCATATGGGATCGTTTCATGAATCCGCTCTCTTGATGTTACGATGACCGTCCACTTGTATGCAGTAAGATAAGCCAGGAGTGAAGGATCGCCTGGTGCATTATCCATACATAACAACTTATCACCGCCCATGTGCACCAATTTATCGAGTACTTCATGTACACTGGATAACTGCCAGCAATTCATCAGCACTGTAAAATCATTTTCCAGCCACAATGCATGCTGGTAGTAAGGCTGTCCCATAACATTGAGCCGACGGATTGCTGTGTTGAAAAACTGTTTCAGCAAAGCAGTTTTACCGATACCCGCTATACCGCTCACACATACGACCCTGTTTGAAATACCGGCAAAAGTATTAATAGCGTCCAGGTCGGTTCTCCTTCCTTCGAACAGGTCTTCGGCCGGAGCAGCGGTTAGTAGAGAAGGTATCGACATTTTGTACAGTTAGGTAAAAAGTTGTGCTGTTTGAAAAGAAAATCCGGGGTATTTAAAAAAGATGGGGTTTATTTTAAATTTTTCCATCCTGTGGCATCACGATACCGTTATGCGCCATGCGCATCAGGCCGGCAAGCTGTTGAATCAGGGGAGGCTGCGCTGTTAACAAAGCCACTAATTCATGTTCTGCACTTTCCTGTAAGGACCGATCAGTAGGAGATTTTCGAAGCGCCGCGATAATGGTTGCAGAAAGCCTGCTGCTAATCCATCTTGACAGGGGAGTTTCCACAGCGCCACCTATATTCAGATTAGCACTAAGCGCATTTACCGCACCGGCAGCGAGTTCTGAGATAGCTTGTTTATCCATGACAAACGAATTATTGATACTACAGATGTTAAAAGTAGGCTATCTATTATCAGGAACGAGTTAATGAGAAGTTAACAAACAAATAAACTACATTTATGGGCTCATTTTTATCAGATGAAAAGAACCATATTTTTATTACTTAGCGTCTTTGTTTTTCCGCGCTGTGTGTTCGCACAAAAAGGTCTGACGATTCAACACTTAACCGGCCCACTTTACACATATGTTACCTGGCATGAAAACGACGGGGAACAGTATCCGGCAACCGGCATGTACCTGGTGACCCGCAAAGGCGTGGTCATAATTGATACGCCCTGGGATACGACGCAGATCGGGCCATTGAATGATAGTATCCGATTGAAACATCATCAGCCGGTAGTCATGGTGATTGCTACCCATCATCATGCGGACCGCGCGGGTGGTTTTGATGTTTATAAAAGAATGGGTATTCCAACCTATTCTACTCAATTGACGTTTGCGCTTTGTGAACAATACAAAGCGCCTAAAGCGGCCTATACTTTTAAAGGAGACACTACTTTCACAATCGGGGGGTATGCATTCCAGACTTTTTATCCGGGGGAAGGGCATACGAAAGACAATATTGTGATCTGGTTTGGACCTGATAAAGTGCTGTACGGGGGGTGCTTTGTTAAGAGCCTGGCAGCAAAGGATGCGGGATATGTGGCTGAATCAAACCTGGCAGCATGGCCAGCGAGTATAGCGCGGGTGCAGCAGGCATTTCCCGGCGCAAAGTATGTCATTCCCGGGCATTTGGGAGGGACGAGCCCGGCTGCATTAGAACATACAAGTGAGCTGGCAAAACAACAGCGGTAATTGGATATTCGGGGGGAAGGTGCTATAGGCTCCTGCGCATGGACCCGTGCATTGCCTGAACAGACAGCTGGCTCCATCAGGGTAACTGATACAGCCTTACAGGTTGTCAGAAGTAAGGGAAATCAGAATGCATGGACCCGGGCATTGCCTGACCCAACACCTGGCTCCGTTACGGTAACTGATTAAGCCTTACAGGTTGTCAGAGGTAAGGGCCATCAGAATGCATGGACTCGGGCATTGCTTATACAAACAGCTGGCTCCATCACGGTCACTGATAGAGCCTTACAGGTGTCAGAAGTAAGGGCCATCAGCATGCATGGACCCGGGCATTTCCTGAACAGACACCTGGCTCCGTTACGGTAACTGATTAAGCCTTACAGGTTGTCAGAAGTAAGGGAAATCAGAATGCATGGACGGGTGCATGGCCTGAACAAACAGTTGGCTCCGTTACGGTAACTGATTAAGCCTTACAGGTTGTCAGAGGTAAGGGAAATCAGAACGCATGGACGGGTGCATGGCCTATACAAACACCTGGCTCCATCAGGGTCACTGATACAGCCTTACAGGTTGTCAGAAGTAAGGGCCATCAGAATGCATGGACCCGTGCATTGCCTGACCCAACACCTGGCTCGGTTACGGTAACTGATTAAGCCTTACAGGTTGTCAGAAGTAAGGGCCATCAGCATGCATGGACCCGGGCATTGCCTGAACAGACACCTGGCTCCATCATGGTAACTGATACTGCCTTACAGGTTGTCAGAAGTAAGGGCCATCAGCATGCATGGACCCGGGCATTCCCTGAACAAACACCTGGCTCCATTACGGTAACTGATACAGCATTATAGGTTGTCAGAAGTAAAGGCCATCAGAATTTCCCCGGTCACTAACAGGACGAAATCACATATAAACGACTCTTACTACCTTTGACAACCCATGCTGCTATCTGTTATCTACTCAGGCGTCGACACTGATCTTAATGACCACCTTTTTTACCGCCGCCGGTTTGTCAATCTTAATATTTGGCATGTGCAGATCTGTAGGAAAAAATATCGCAAACATCCCTGTCTTTAATACGGAAAAGAACAGCGGCTTTTCTGCAAACAACATAAAGTCCGCTTCCGGATCGTATGCCTTTGCCGGCTGATGATGCAACATAAAATCATGGCCTACCAGCTCCTCTCCCTTTAAGATATATTGAATATCGATATACTTCTTATGCGATTCCATTTGCTCTTCAGCCGCATCCACCGTATCATATTCATTCACGATGGCAAAAATATCTTTCCCGTCAATTTCATATTTTCCCTTCTCTACCTTGCTAAAATCGGTAGACAATAAGTATTCAAACGCCCGGGTGAATTTAGGGCCTAAAAACGTATACCTTGAATATTGTGCTAATGTATCCAGTATCATAAATTAAATTTCGACAGGAAAGATAATCAAAACCGCACAGCATTCGTATCAAAAACGGACACTTGCGCCCGCATCGACATTACAACATATTGATTTACAATTCCATTTAATTTGGCATTTTCTTAGTGAGCCACCTCTTCAAATACAGATCTGCATGCTGAAGAATTATTTAAAGATAGCACTCCGTAACCTGTGGAAGCATAAAGGCTTTTCGGCCATTACAATTTTTGGACTGGCGATTGGACTGGCTACCTGTTTGCTGATCACCCTTTTTGTGACAGATGAACTGAGTTATGACAAATTTAACCCGAACGCTGACAGGATTTATCGCCTGGATGCAGACTTCCTTATCAACGGTACCGCCTTCCATGAAAGAAATACACCTGCCGCCTTTGGCCCTACCCTGAAAAGAGATTACCCACAGATTGAAGAATTTGTCCGCTTTGGTAATATGGGCCAGGCCCTGGTGAAGAAAGGTGAAGAAACCGTTATGGAAGAAAATACCAGCTTTGCAGATAATGGTATTTTCAAAATATTCTCCATTCACTTTCTTGCCGGAGATCCTGCGACCGCGCTGACACAGCCTAATGCACTTGTTATTTCAGAACGGGTGGCACGGAAGTATTTCCAGAGTACTGACGTACTGGGAAAGACCTTGAAAATGGATAATACGGAATATTATACCATTACCGGGGTTATTAAAAACACCCCGCCCCAGTCTCACCTGCATTTTGATATGATCCGTTCCATGGCTCACCGTGCAGACGACATGATGGACAGATGGCTAAGTAATAGTTTTATAACCTACATAATGGCAAAGCCGGGCGTTTCTGCTGCCCGGGTACAACAAATCGTCAACGAGTGCACAAAGCGATATATAGAGCCGGGTCTTATTAGTTATCTCGGGGAGAATATCGCACAACTGGAAAAGCACGGCGGTTTCTTTCGTTACAATGCTATTCCTTTAACAGATATTCACCTTCGCTCTACCAATACTGACGAGGCGGAACCCGGTGGGAATATCACCTATGTATACATCTTTATTATTACTGCCATATTGATCCTGCTCATTGCCTGTGTCAACTTTATGAACCTGAGTACTGCCCGTTCTGCAGGCAGGGCCCGGGAAGTCGGGGTACGTAAAGTATTAGGTTCTGAAAAGCGGCACCTGGTCTTCCAGTTTATCAGTGAGTCTGTTTTAACTGCATTTTTTGCGCTCCTGCTTGCGGTAATCATAGCAGGCGTCCTCCTGCCCTACCTGAACAATCTTTCTGATAAATCAATCACCCTTCACTGGAGCAATCTGACCTGGATTCTGCCCGGTCTTATTGTAACCTGCCTGGTGGTAGGCTTACTGGCGGGTAGCTACCCCGCATTCTTCCTGTCTTCATTTGAACCGGTGAAAGTGTTGAAAGGGAAGTATTCCAAAGGCATGAAAGGCAGCTGGCTGCGCAATGGACTGGTGGTTTTCCAGTTCACAGCTACTATTCTGATGCTGGTTGGTACGTTGGTAATCTATAAGCAACTGAAATTTATCAGGAACAGCAATACAGGTTATAATCGTGAGCAGGTGCTGGTGTTACAGAATATCGGCGCGCTATGGACGCATGCTAAGAGCTTTCAGCAGGAGATCAAAGCGATTCCTGGGATCGTCAATGCAACCATGACCAGTTCACTGCCAACTTCTGAAAACAGAAATACGAACGCCTATTCAAAAACACCTATGGCGGGTGATGGTAAATTGATGGCGCTGGTGGAATGGATGGTAGATGCGGATTATATCCCGACAATGGGTATGAAAATGGTCGCAGGCCGTAATTTTTCGCCGCTCATGCCAAGTGATACCAATGCCGTGTTGCTGAATGAAACAGCGGCAAAAGTATTAGGATACCAGGATCTGAAGGACAGGTACCTGTATAATAATGGAAAATTTACCGTGGTGGGGATCGTGAAGGATTTTAATGCTGGTACAATGAAGAGCAGGATTCCTCCTATTATTTTCAGATTGGGCGAATATCGCCAGTATATGGCGATCCGGATTAAAAGTAATGACCTTACCGGGGTGGTGGCACAGATCAAAGCAAAGTACCAGGGACAGCAGGATATGGCGGGACAACCTTTCAGGTATACGTTTATGGACGAGGACTTTAATCGCATGTATAAGGCAGAGGAGCGTACGGGGCAGGTGTTTACAATCTTTGCGGTACTGGCGATCGTTATTGCAGCGATGGGCGTGTTTGGCCTGGTAACGTACGCAGCGGAGCAGCGGGCGAAGGAGATCGGAATCCGCAAGGTACTGGGGGCAAGTATTTCGGGTATTGTGGCGCTGTTGTCGAAGGAGTTTTTGAGGCTGGTGATTGTGGCAATCCTGATAGCGACTCCGCTTTCGTATGTACTGATGAACCGCTGGTTGCAGGACTTTTCCTATCGTACCAGTATTGGCTGGGCGGTGTTTGTCATTGCGGCGCTGGTGGCGATCAGTATTACTTTGCTAACGATCAGTTTCAGGGTGGTGAGAGCGGCGCTGGCGAACCCGGTGCATAGTTTGAAGGCGGAGTAAGGAGAAGGAAGAGGGCTTCCATTTAAACCAACATATTATGTATTTCAACGAGGTTGTATCCAAAGTAATTTGAAGACATTGAGAATTTAAAATTCCTCTCCATCAGGTATTTGAATTAAATCCGGGAAATTTTACTTTTGATACAACCTCGTTTTCTATCGCTGTCATTATATCTTCAGTCTTATATTGATTTTCTCCATTCTCCCCACTATCCAAATGACAATAAAAGCCACTGCTATGGAACGGAGAATGCCACCCGGTCCGCTGTTTAGAAAAGCGGGATACTGAAAGTTAACCAATAGCATGATTGAATATAATAAATAAGGTATCAGGTAGCAGGTCAACGTACTTGTTCCTGCAGGTTTGATAAAGGAAAACCAGTGCATCTTTCCTTTCTGGTCTACCAACCAGATCATGCCTGCGAATACGACGGTACTGATACCAGCACAGATCAATACCCAGCTGGGTGTTGAACGGATCTTTGAGATACCCTCTGTATAAGGCCTTACAATCAGGCCGATAGCAATAGCGGCGATGCCTATCCCTACCAGCAGGGGAATCGTTTTTTTAGGTATGCTGGAAATGACCACGCCTGCCATGATTAGGCTAATAGAAGAAGCGTCTCCAATGATGGGTATATTCAATGACAACACGCCGGTATGCTTTGCAAAATTGATTGCCAGGAATACACCCAGCAGGGCTACCAATGCAGGGAACTTGCCCTTTACCAACAGGAATACCGTGGCGCTGACGAGGTATGCCCAACCTATAATACCAAGGATGCCCCACCAGGAAGGCCGCATCCATTGTCCGCCTTCTCCTTTATATAATGCTGCCATAGCAACTAGTAATACAATACCCAATCCCTGTAGCAGGTACTGTTTCTTTTTATAGTCCATCCATATCAGGAAGAATGCGATGGTAATCAGGATTTCCCATACTGCGTAAGGTAGTAGCGCAGTCGCGCTGTTATATCCTTCCAGGTTGACATGAAAGAATCCCATGATGATCAGCGCGAGTGAACGGGTTAGAATATGTCCTTCAGTTTTTATAAAAGACTCCTTTTTGGTAATGCGTTTGCCGATCGCGAATGGGATTGAAAGTCCGACGATAAACAGAAACGCGGGGAATACGGTGTCTGCAAAACCCATCCCATCTTCATTGGCTTTTACATGGTCAATCCAGGCGGGTATGTTGGATACGCCGCTGACGTCGTTGACGAAGATCATGGTAAGCATGGTGATAGCGCGGAAGGCATCGATAGATAAGAGACGTTGAGACAAGTTTTTCATAAACGAACATTACAATAACAAAATAGGGATTTTATTTTAATGTTTATAGATATTTGAGGGGGCGACAGGTGGATATAGTCGTGTGGGGCATACTTACTGCAAATCCAGCTGTATAAATAAGGTAAGACATACTTCTGTTTAATGAAAGATAATACGTACGGGCTGACGAAAAGTAAACTTTCGCGGCAGCGGGAAGGCAATACTTACTATTCATGAAAGGCAATAATCTTCGGCGGGGGAAGATAACGCTTACCGGTACATGAAAGCTCACTAACCTATGTAAAAGGCATTATTTACAAGTGCTTAAGATGCAAAAATAACTGTTTGGTTTTGCTGCCCTCTACCCTATTGATACAACCGACGACTTCAGATCCATCTATTGTTTCTTTCAACATTGACCGAAAGCAAATTTATAAAGAGCGATTGTTTTCCTATCAAAATGAGGCAGTTCTATTTTCCTCTTATCATTTTCATTTGGGTACTATCTAATGTGCAATTGGTCATCGTCAACAGGAGATCCCTGTCTCTGGCATATCTGACCGGGATCATCAACAAGCCGGAGCCATTTATTGTATAGGGCACATGATAGTATTGCAATACAGCAGGGAAATTCCTGATCATATTATTGGTGAGGGGAATTACGACCATTTTACCATCGTCGACCTGGATTGGTTGTAGTTGTGTATAGGAGCTACCGTGAAACCAATAGAATACGACTAACAGGGTCAGGAGTGTAATAGCTGTCATAATACCGTTGCGTCTATTCATGGTTGAGCGTTTTTGATCCTGCGGATTAGAAAGTACTGGAATGGCGGAAGTATGGGTGTAACAATTCACTATCCGATTTAGTCCGGGTGAACTGGAGATAAATATAGGAAAACTACCATTGTCATGTAACCGGTGATGATGAAATCCTTTGGCTAAACAGGGGGCAGCTTCAATGAGCTTTCGAGGTGATACCTACATCAATAGTACATTACAAGTACATCAAAAGTACACTTGTATATCGATTGGATATTGAGGTGCACATGTAGTGATAAATTGGTGATGTATTAGTACTCATTTAGTACAAATGTTTCACTGTAGACAAGTACTATTTATTAAATTGAATCAAATTGTTTGTTATGGCTCTTGTAAAAGACAGCTTACTTCTTCATGCCGTTCGAGGCACGCTTGGCGATCAGATTACGATCTACGAAAGAAATGGCCAGATTATAATGGCTAAAAAACGCGCCAAATCAAAGAAAAAACCGACTAAAAAGCAGGTAGCAGCCAGGGAAAAAATGGCTATTGCGGCAGCTTATGCAAAGGAGATTCTGAAGGATCCGGAGGTAAAGGCATATTATCAATCGTTGGCCGGTCCGGGACAGAATGCTTATAATATGGCGATTAAGGATGCGTATAGATCTCCCGAAGTACAGCAGATAGCACTGAAAGAGGATACTGTCGTCGTGACGGCGAAGGATGAATTCAGGATAGCGGAGGTGCAGGTACGGGTGGTTGATGAGCAGGGAAAGGTGCGGGAAAATGGAAGGGCTGTTGTGGGGCGGAATGGGGTGGATTGGTATTATAAGGTGGTTGACAGGCCGGTTAAAGGGAAGATAGTGATTATAGCGGTGGACTTGCCAGGGAATGCGACGGAGAAGGAGCTGGTGTTGGGTGGGTGATGGGGGAATTTAACGGAAGAATTATTTTTTGAGATGACGAAAAATTAAATACATTTGCACCCCGCAAGTGGTGGTACTTGTTATGCCCAGATGGCGGAACTGGTAGACGCGCTAGACTCAAAATCTTGTTTCCGAAAGGGAGTGCAGGTTCGATTCCTGTTCTGGGCACAAAGGCGGAAAGGTCGGAGATATCTCCGACCTTTTCTTGTTTTAGGGGGTCAAGGTCCGCTCTGGACCGCGTTATTAGCTCTAGTAATACATGAGGTTCGGCGGTTCGAAGTTGATTTTCTGAGAAAATCAGTTTTTCAGGAAATATCGAACCAACGATTTGCTTTTTGCCGACTGGGGAGGCTGTAATGTAGCGTGTGGCTATGTTTTTTATGATTTCTCCCCCATGGGATAAATATTCCAGATAGTTATCCTTAGTTGATAGCAACTTCGTTTTCCTCCTTTCAAGCTCTTCTATCTTCTTTAGTAGATCTGTCTTTATGTCCTTAAATTCTTCAGCCGAAACCCCTATTTTTTGAGTATGGCGTTTAACGAAAAATACAAACTAGTTGGTATTGATTTGGAATAAAATACGGTATAATTTCGTCCATTAAATTATATCAACTATTAATGCAATCTTAAATTAGCATTTACATTATAATTAATTTATGTCTACCCCAACATTACCTGTTCTTCCAAACGGGATTCAGAATATTGCGCTGAGTTTTTCAGGCGGAGGCTTTAGGGCTGCTTCTTTCACTTTAGGATGTGCTTCTTTTTTACATCAGTTGCCTTATGAAGGTGAGCCGCTACTGCACAAAGTAAAGTTTATTTCTTCTGCATCGGGCGGCAGTATTACCAATTTGTTTATGAGTTATAAGCTTAGGGAGAAAGTGGGCTTTGAAGATATATTCAGGGAACAAGTGGCATTTATGACCGGCGATAAACTTATTGATAGAGTCTTTGAAACGCTGCATGACGACAGCATCTGGACAAACAGACCAGAGAAAAATCGAAACCTGATCAACGCATTTGCTATTGTTTATAACGAACGGGTGTTTGCCGGAGGAAAATTAAGTGATCTGAAAAAAGTGGGATCGGGGCAGGGATATATTGTGGATGAGATCTGTATTAATACAACCGAGTTTGATAATGGAATGAACTTCCGTTTTGGAACAGGGACTGGTTTGATAGGGAATAAATTTCTGCATTTTAACAAGGATGGAGAATCGCAGGAAACCGCAGGTAAAATTTTGTTGGGAGATATATTAGCCTGTTCTTCCTGTTTCCCGGCAGGGTTTGAACCCGTTATGTTTCCATTTGACTTTACGCATAGTGACCTTACCAAACAACAATTGAACAAGGCAATTTATCAAAGTAATAATTATACAGAAAAAGAAACAGCGGCTTCTCAAACAAATGATGAAGTTATTTTCGGTTTTATGGACGGGGGTATAGATGATAATCAGGGTGTCTATGGCTTTTTACTAGCTGATAGCAGACATCAGCAGTCGTTCGATTTTTATTTTTCCTGCGACGTAACCAGTAATTTTCTGTCGGAACCGTTCAAATACCCAACGCCATCATCCGCCGAATGGCTAAAACAATCATGCCCATCATTAATCAGCAAGATCAAACGCGGCATAAGCATATACCTGACGGTGGCAGCTATTCTATTTGTTGCGGGAGTAATATTGAATGCATTTATATCCAGGTTAGGATTAGTGCTGGCAGGCTTCTCAGCAGCGGCCATTGTTATTCCGGTTTTACTCTGGTCGATTCTTAAAAGGAAATTAGTGAATGTATTAGTGGAGCGGTTAGCTCCAAAGGGCACCGACTCCTGGGGCACTACCTTCAATAAATATAAAGGTCAATTGTTTAGTTTGCCTTTAGGTGGGTTGCTGACAATGCTGCAGTCACGATTGACTTCAGTACTGCTATTGGCCAGTACAGTATATCTTAAAAAGATCCGAAGAATCAGCTATGACTATCTCTTTGCAGTGAAGGAGCTGGACGTCTATAAAAAAATGGTAGAGGGTGCTAATAAAAGTACAGTGCCTGTGCCGCTAAATCCCGGAAAGGGCTGGAGAGATCATATGGGGGTAACAGCATTGTATTTGTTATCCACAAAGAATGATTTTATGCTGAAGCGAATTCTGGCCAGACCTGAATATGTAGGGTTAAAATTAAGCAAAGATAATAATACAGACTTGTCTCAGTATCTGCAACCTTCTATACAATTGCGAGCAATCGTTGACAGAGGCCTGGAAATGGATACTACCTTATGGTTTGCAGCACACGATGTAGCGGAGAAGAGAATGGAGTCAATCATTATTGCGGGTCAGGCTACCATGTGTTTCCACCTAATGATCAACGTCTGGCAGTTTGACGATGCCACGCCTGGACTGATAAAATTAAAACAACAGCTGATTGAAGATTGGGGAAAGTTCCAGAAAGAGCCTTCTTGGCTGTATAGGAAACTGATAAAGTAGATCAATCTGCGGCCTCCTGATAATCTGATTTCTTAAATAGATTCTTAATAGCCATGAAAATTGTACCTCCATTTCGGAAGCTAAGGGGTTATACATTTGATCCTGCTTTGTCAAGTAAGATGGAAACCGCATCTATTAACCAGATTGTTTACAATGTACTTTGGGAAGATTTAGAACCGGCTGAAACTGAAAAATTAAGAAATAACAGCACAAGGACTAAAAAGAATGAATCTGATGTAAAGCAGGGTGCCGGGCCTGTTGGGGAATATCTTGAAATTATAGATTATGACCCGACAACCAAGAAGTTTTACAAACCTGTTAATCTGAATGAAACTTATATCCTGGCACAGGATGGACTTGACCCCAGTGAAAGTAATCCTATGTTTCATCAGCAAATGGTGTATGCAGTGGCAATGACCACTATTATGAATTTTGAGAGGAGCTTAGGTCGTAAAATTATTTGGGCCAGCAGGCATTGTTTTGAGGAGATTTTTGATAAGAAAAAGAAGAGGAAATTTAAGCAAAAAAAAGAGGAATACGTTCAACGCTTACGCATTTATCCCCATGCGTTAAGAGAAGCAAACGCTTATTATAGTCCTCAGAAAAAGGCGTTGTTATTTGGATATTTTAACGCCTCGCCTGCAAATGTTACATTGCAGATGCCAGGCGCCGTTATCTTTACCTGTCTTAATCATGATATTATAGCGCACGAAGTAACACACGCTATCATTGATGGCTTGCATCGTCATTATAATGAACCCACGAACCCGGATGTTCATGCATTTCATGAAGCCTTTGCGGACATCGTTGCGCTGTTTCAACATTTTACTTTTACAGAAGTACTGAAAGATCAGATTTCAAAAACAAGAGGTGATATTGGTGCTCAACAAAGCTTGCTGGGTGAGATTGCGCAGGAGTTTGGTTATTCGATGGGTAAGTATGGTAGTCTTAGAATGGCCATTGGCAAATTTAATGAGGAAGAGAAGCGCTGGGAGCCCGCCAAGCCAGATGGAACAGAGTATCAAACCCAAATGGAGCCACATGCCAGAGGAAGTATTCTGGTAGCAGCCGTATTCGAGGCATTTATCAATATTTACAAAAAAGGTGCGGCGGATTTATTAAGGATTTATACCAACGGCTCCGGCGTACTTCCAGAGGGAGAGTTACATCCTGATCTGGTAAACAGATTGGCAACGGAGGCTTCGAGAGCTGCTAAGCATGTGCTGGGCATGTGTATCAGGGCACTAGACTATCTGCCTCCAGTGGATGTTACATTTGGGGATTTCCTGCGCGGTATAATTACTGCTGATGTTGACCTGGTAAAGGAAGATGTGAAAAACTACAGGCTGGCTTTTATTGAAGCTTTCAAAAAACGGGGTATTTACCCCGAAGGAATCCGGACCATGAGTGTGGATAGCTTACGGTATAGACTGCCTGTGGATATTAATAAGGTCGTGAAGCGGCCGCTGGACATTATTTCCGAATTTCTAAAAAAGTATAGAGATGAAATCGTGTATGTAAAAGATAGAAAAAAAATATATGACATTTCCAGAAGGTACATGTCGGGAAAAGGGAACGATGAGTTTCTGGGTCTGGAAAAACAAATTGATAACGAATTTAATAGCAGTAATAAAAAGAAGATTGAAGCGGAAAACGCTTTTGAAGTACTGACCGGTTTGATCTTTTTTAATACCTGGAAGAAATTTGGTAATAAAACAGAGGATGATAATTATGACAGACCTCCGTTTGCTGTGCAACAGTTAAGGTTGGTATCAAGAGTAGGGCCAGATGGGAGCCAGATAAATCAGATCGTATTCGCTATTACACAACGCTCTGAGCTTTCAAATACAGAAAAAGACGGTAAGAAAAAACAATTAGTATTTTCAGGCGGGTGCACACTCATTTTTGATATGGATACGATGAAATTAAAATATGCAATTAGTAAACCGTTGCTTGATTTAGAATGCTTTACAACGAATGGACATATTAAACTTAATATGACGCGTATTGAACATCAATACAACTACCAGGTGGAGCACAGGAACAGGTGCGCCAGTGAATATAACCGGTACTTCGAGCCGATGGTCGATACCATTCATGATGAACCATTTGCATTACTACATAAACACTAATTTTATGCGCCAGATAACTGATATAAGAGTACGCATGTATAAAATGGGCACTGGTGATTGTTTTGTCTTGTTTTTTGAAGCAGAGAATGAATGCACATTTAAAATGATGATTGATTGTGGTACCTGCCAGGGTACTTATGAAGACATGGCACCGGTTATTGAGAAATTATTAGGTGACGTAAGTAATTCTATAGATCTGTTGATTGTAACGCATGAACATAAAGACCATGTTCATGGATTTGATGTGTGCAAAGAATTGATTACTAAAAAACTAAATGTAAAAAATGTATGGCTGGCCTGGACGGAAAATGAAGAATCGCCTCTTGCAAATAAATGGAAAAAGGATTACGGCCAGAAGAAAAAGGCTTTAGCAAAAGCTGCCTCCAGACTTAAACAGGCAGTGGCCACGCAGGCTTTTGAAGATATGTATAAGCATGAAATGAATGGAGAACCGCTGATGATAAAAAAGCGGGAGATGGTGGAGAAGATTATGGAATTTGCCGATTTACATATGGATAAAGGAGTGGATTATGAATATAAAGGAGGTTTGGCAGGTATGAATGTGGTAAAGGAGATAATAGGTGCTCCCAATAAAATTTCCTATCCGGAGCCTGGTTCTATACGTGGAAATATTAGAGGTTTAGACGGAGTGAAGATTTATATCATGGGGCCATCTACTTCATGGGAACAGATTCGGAAAAAATCTGTGAAAGAGGGGAGCCATTATACCCGCAATTATATGGATGTAGCGGAATGGCGTGGTTTCTCTGAAGCATTACTCAGCGACAGGAACAGTACATCCCCTTTTGATGAAAGTTACGTTGTATCAGAGGATGATTTACTGAGCCGGTATCAACAGGAATCCGAATGGCGGAAAATAGATCATGACTGGCTTTATGGGGCAGGGGAACTGGGATTGAGAGTGAACACCGTTACAAATAATCTGAGCCTAGCTATTGCGATAGAATTTGGAGAAGAAAATGACCGTAAAGTATTGTTGTTTCCTGGGGACACAGAATATGGAGGATGGGCTGCCTGGCATGATCTAAAATGGGACACCGAAGAAAAGAACGGGCAGAAGCATTTAACAGAAGAATTGCTAAACAGGACGGTGTTCTACAAAGTTTCACATCATTTAAGTTACAATGGTACTCCCAGGGCATTGGGATTAGAAATGATGAACCACCGTGATTTAGTAACAATGTGTACACTCGATTATAATAAGATTGGTCCCGGATGGAGCCGTACTATGCCAAGTTATGATCTGTTAAGTGAATTGCTGATAAAAAGCAGGGGTAGATTGTTGATCATGAACGATGAAAATATTTTCGCGAATGACGAAAATACAATGCTCTTAAAACCGCACATTGAGGCTACGAAAAAGAAAAGAATGACTAAGCAGGAATTTTACGAGTTTCGGAACGCTTGCAGGGAAGAAGAGTTTTTTATAGAATATAAAGTTAGCGCAAAGAAAAAATAACAAACAATCCTTTGTAACCAAAATGATAGAAGAAAGTGGGAGTATTTCAAGAACTGCTGGACGCAGAAAAGTCCAGTAAGGTACCGGCCTCATTATGTCTTTGCTACACAGTGACATTTAAAGACCCCAGCATATTTGAGAGAAAGTATGATATTGAGTTGTTAAACTATAAACCATATGATAGTCGCAGCGCTTTGTTGTACTATGGGAGACCTTATTTCAGGGAGAATGATAGTGGTAAAATTGACGCTTATCCTCCAATTACATTTTTATTCAACTTTGACAAGTTTGATAATTTCCAACTAAACAAAGTATCTTCATTTGATGCCAGTCTATTGAGTAAAGTTACAGGGAACGAAAATTATACTATAAGCAATTTTTCCTATGAAGACCCCTGTCTCTGCATTTTACCCGTCTTTGTCAGTTTGCTTTTTGGGGACAATGATAATTTTCTAAGTGATGAAATACATTTTGAAAGACTAGATCTGCTGGTACAAAAAAGAAATGATTTGAGCATCATCCGTGATGTTTACAAGATGAAAAAAAACAAATATGGTTATCCATCAGCATCCATAGAAGTAAGGTATTTAGACAAAATGCCTATGCATCCATTCCATATCATACTTCCTTCTATTGTTCGTGATAATGACAGTTATAAAGAAGATGCATTTAAACAATTGTATAACGGAGCAGCCATTTCCTATTACGGAGAGGATGAATATGATAAACATCAGGATTTGCCTCCTATTGATTGCCACCAATTATTAAGGACCGAGGTGAAGAGAGTATTGAAGGAGATGAGTCAGGAAAAGTATGTATGTAAAGCATTCAGTTGTATTAATGAGAATATTTAACTCCTTATTGTGACATATAAAGTGAGAAATCTGCTGCAGGATGTTGTAAATTCTGTACACAAAACGGTTGATTATACTTATATAGGCGCTGTAAAGCCTGCTCCCGGTAGCGGGCGATTTGTGATGTCAATATTTAAAAACAGCCAACAGACCTATTTTTATCAGGAAGTGAAAGATGGGATAATTAATGGATTTAAGGAAATAGATATTGATAGAGAACAAATAATTACTGTAGAAAGAGGGATAACTGTGAAGGTTGGGCAGGATGCTATCTACACATTTATCAAATCTGAAAGAGTAGATAGACCAGATGAGGAGGATAACCCTGAAATGGAGATTGGGATGAATGTGGTCTTGTTATTTTTTGGTAAAAAAGAGGAGGTTGTCTCGTACCTAGCTCAATATGTAGACGATGAAAATCTGAATATTTATACAAGACTGGAGATTTCCAATTTTTTTGAACTCTACGGTAAATCTGCCGCCCTGCAGCAACGGCTGAAACCAGATTATAATATCAACATATTTGAACAGAAGCTTTCCAACAAAATATCATCTTCAGAGAGTAAGCTGGATGCAAATGAGTTTTGGGGTGAGGTGATGGACAGATTTAAAAAACTAAATAGTCTAAACGGATGTATTGCATTTTCTGATTTGATTTTTCTTGGGAAAGGAGGGACGTTTTTTCAGGACGTAAAAGTGACTCTAAATAACTTATTTAATAAAGAGATTTTTCTGGATGGAAAATATAAGAAAGCAGTTAGTGATTTTATATCCAACTCATTTAACAGGAAGCATATCACGGAAGATGATGTGACGAAAAATAATTCTCTCTTTCAATGGATGCTAAGATCGGAATATGTGGAAATGAGTGTTTTAAGTGTGTGGAAGGTGGATGAATCGTTACTGGACGTTGGCGCTGATATGGAAAAACTTAGCTTAATGGAAGTTAACGGGATAGGTGAAGTTATTCATGATGATGAGCGCCCTGATAGTGAGTACGAGTATCTCGGTAAGGCATCACCAGAGAGCTGGAAAATAGATGAAGTAATGGAAAATATTATAAAAAAATATTCAAATTATGACCGGAAAGAAGCCGATTTCGTTGAATGACAGGGAGTTTTTATTTAGTTGGTATACCCCACAGGATATTGATATTGTTATTGATGACTTTAAGCGGACCACGCTGGGTGTTCGATTTGTATATGCCATTGATACATTTGATATGGTAGAAAATTATCTACCATATTTTGAAAAGAACCTCTTTTCTGAAAAGAATATTGAGCATAGGGCGCACAAATATATATGTTATGACCATTTCTTTGGAAGTCATAGTGATGCCCAATCTGTGCTGCTGGATGAATATAAATTAGAGTTTTTGTTTGTTAAGAAGAAGCTTAGCAAACATTTAGCAGATGCAGCGAGAATTCTTGATAATTTAAAATCTTTGCGGGAAATAACCCAGGATTTTACCCAGGATCTTGAAAAAGTGAAGGCTTTTTTCGAAAGTAACCTGGAATTTATATTAGCCATGTTAATTATTAACAAAAAGCAGGGAAATATATTAACTGAATTCGTTTCATTTCTTACTGATAGATTGGATGTATATGACTTTAAAAATTTCCCGTCAGAGCTTATAGGGAAATTGAGGGATATTTTTGAGGATAGTGTGCCGTCTGGCTTGTCCGTTAATGTTTTCAGAAAGTATATTGATAAAATTAAGTTGAGATTGCTTGCCATTGAAGATCCTCAGCTGAGAAATATTTACCTAGATAATACCTACAGGGATATAAGAGCGATTGAACGGGTTGTTAAAATAGATAAAAAGATAAGGGATTCCGGGCTTAAATGTAAAGTGATTTATTTTTCTACGGCCAAGAAAACGGAGGAACTTGTAACGCTTTGTAAACATGAACTGGGAAGCACTTTTGTAAATATACATAGGAATATTTATCATTATTTTCTGCTGAAGATCATATCCAGGGACTATCAAGATAATGTAGAAAAAGGAATTTCTGTGTTGAACGCAATAAAGGAAAACTTCAAGGCCCGGCATAGTGATGTGGAGTATGTGCCGGGAAATAGTAATCCCGGTATGGAAGAAATCAATACGTCAATTGATCAGTTATTTCGGGAGAATGCCAATGTTGTAGACAATCATTTCTATTTAAAGTTATACGATCAATATAATGGTATATATAACCTGGACGATCAGCCACAGGGTGGAAGTGTAGATACGAGGATTTTAGATGCTGTAAAGGAACTGGAGAGTAATTGGTCCGAACTGAAGGGTACATATATGCGGTTGGACCAGTCTATTTCCAGGTTGAATCAGACTATTAGCATCAAGGATGTTTATAGTGGGCTAGTAAATTATGACCCGGTTTATAAGTTTGGTTGCGATACGATCAGGGATCCATTTCATCACTTGCCGTATTTACTGGACCTGAATGTTTATTTCACAAATGAACAGCAGGAAATAGTATATGGGTTTCTAAATCTGTCTGCAGTTTTTAAAAACCCCGACAAAAAAAGATTACAGCTCCATTTGCATAAAATTATTGATATTATTTCTGCGAACGAAGTGAAGCATATAGAAGGCAAAATATTTAAAGATATGTTTGTTTCATATCTCAATTTTGTTGCTCAAAGTAATCAACCCAATGATACAAATAATAAATTAATTACTGAGGAGCAGATTATAAACAACCTGGAAATGCTGGTAGAGGTCTGCGGTATACAGTTTCAAAAAGTAGACGTTGGAAAATCTAATCAGACAAAACATATTCAAACGTTTGAATCCCATAAAACGGCTGTACTTCCGGAGATCCAATATTTGTTGCTATGGCTATACCGCCGGAATAACCGCATTGAAGAAGGCATCAAATTAAGTAAAACATTTGAAAAAGACAGATTTTCCGATCCACGGTTTTCACATGGTACGGGTATGTTGTATGTGGCCAGGTTGTATGATGGAATTATCAATAATAAGTTCGTTGAAGATGATGCATTTACTGCCCGGGAGTATTTGATGATGGCAAAGGACGGTTATATTAAATGGATTGCAGGAAAACATAAATACGGCTTAATCCGCAAAGTAATTTACAAGAACATTATAGCCATTTGTAACTTGTTGGCAGACCTTGAAGTGAGGTTAATTGAAGAAAACAAAGTGGGCGATGTTTATGTAAGTATTGATGCCGCCAAAGCGTTAATGAACCTTGCGAAATCTTATTTCCGATTCATCGAAATATCTTATGATGATAGCGCTACTTATAATACCAGCGAACTTGAAATTATTTTAGCTGAAATAAGGTTATTGAAACAGCGCGGCGATTTTAAAGGAGCGATGCAGATCATTCAGGAGGGTGAAAAAAAGCAACGACTGATAGAAGGACTACCTTATTATAGTACATATGTAAATAGTTACTTCCATAAGAAAATAGCTGATTTTAATATCCTGAAAACAGAGGTCATGGAAATCTGATTCCAGAAGTGCTTTGGAACTTAAATTCTTTCGATGGTAGAGGAAAACAATTCTTAAATGGGACTATTTCGTTAAGTGTTTAAATAATAAAATCGAGATTATCTTATAATTTAGATTTTCACTCTGTCATCAAAGATAGTTAAGAACTGATTAACGATCGTTTCTTAAAGATTCTTCATAAATGATAAGGTCAATGGCAGCTAACCGATATATGAAATCAATAATCAGGGGAAGTTCCTCTTCTGTATAAGCATATATATCTGCCTGTAGCAATTGTCTTGCGTCATTTAATGTTGGCTTAATGGGTAAACGGTGTTGGGCTTCCTGTTTAATGCTGATGATATATAAAAAAAAAGTAACCAACGTAAAAATTCACTTTCCGCTTTAGGCAGTTTTGGGAAGAATTATGCTGAATTTTGTCGAATTATGTCAAGTTATGTCACTATACCCGGCAACTACTCAATTGAACATACTAAATGCATGTTCTATTGATTAGTTGCCTATGATTAGTGCATTTACAGCGATTTGACTCAGTTGCTTTACAAATATCTCATTGGCAGTTTCGGTTCGAAACCGCTTCTTACACAATTTAACAGACTGGCAGTGATAATAGTAGTATACACCTCCGTTACCACGGGAACCACTTACACTTAAAGGCTTACCACAACGCTGACAGGTCAGAAATCCCCTAAGAGGTAGATGAATATCGATTTCCGTAAAGACATTAACCCTCGCCTTACGTTTTTTGCCCATTAACATATCCTGAACGTCATCAAATAATTGTTTTGACACAATAGGTTGATGAATCCCTTTTACACAATATGCTGCCTCATTTTTAAAGGCAGCAAGAAAGAGCCAAGGCAGGTGGCTAGTTTTGTAGTGAAATACTCAGTTGAGCAACAGGTCCCAAAAGCCCCCCCCTTTCGCTGGTGCAGCAGATGAAGCAAGATCATTTTTTTGGTTGGTAATAAAGGTTCTACCCTCACTAGGGAGCGTGATCATTATTGGCTACCAGTCCAACCTCTCTGCCTGCGGACTCTTTCTCTGAGAGAGAGGGAAACAACCGTTTTGTAAAACCTATTACCTCTCTCGGGGAGAAAGGTAATATTACCTTATCGAATGTCATCGATTAGTAGCAGGTTCCCCAGGTTGTCTTTTTCAGTATGATCCGGATCTGTACGGAGATACGTTACATTTCCAATCCTTATGGTGCCTACTTCAACACCAACCTTCCAACTAGCTGTTTCGTAGTTATAGATTACAGTTTGCACTTTGTGTTTTGCCCCAATTAAATTTTTAAAACATTTCTGCGACTACGAGCTATATTTATATAGTGAAAATGTAACGGTATTTACAGAGGGGAATTCCTCCGGTAAATGGGTGAGTTTGGATAAAAAATTTACCTGAAAAGAGTAATTTAGTCCACAATAAGCGAATATCTCGCCAGCTAAGCACTTTCAATGTCAGTTAATCCCATAGAAATGAAACGAATTACCGGTTCAATGCATCCTGCTCATCGGTCAACTGGGTTAATAATTCAAACAAGGTGTTTAGTCAAGGTTTTTGTTTTTAAAAGTGAGTGAATAAGCAGAGGCCATTTAAATGTTAGTGTATAAATTAATTAGCTCCATGTTTAAATACTTCCAGGATCCTGCTAGAGAGCCTGGTTTCTTTGGTTATAATAGTTGTCTGCGCTTTTAGTCCATTTTGTAAAAATACTTTTTCTCCGTTTACTGTCTTTAAGTTATTATCGATCTTTATAATAGCAAAGAAGCCACTATCTGAAGGAATTGAGGATACATAGCTTATATTCCCTTTTAAATAACCAAATTCACGATAGGAATAGGCATCAAATTGGCAATACACAGGCAAACCAACTTTAATCTTACCAAAATTATGCTGAGATAAATAGGTCTCAGCATACATCATAGTATCTTCCGGATTAACATAACCAATCAGTTTTCCAATGTTCAAAACCTGATTTTCTTTTATAGGAATAGTATATATAAGTTTTCCTGTGATCGGAGCTTGAATTAAAAACTTATGTTTCCAGGCATCAACGGCAGTCTTCAGGGTAAGTAAAGCATCTTCAAAGATAACTTTCTGTTGTTCTTTATCATGATCCAGCTGTGTAATTTCCTGCATTTTTTGAGACATCTGAGCACCATTCGCCATATGGGAAACTTCCAGTTGTTGAAACAATATTTTCTTATTGATCAATTTAGCTTCTTCTAATCGCATTCCTTCAGAAGATATTACCTTTTGATCATGCAGAAGGGTATTCATATTGAATGATGCTTCAGTAAGGCCCATGTCTTTATCAGAAAGCAAAATTTCTGTGCTGATAGCAGTATCAATATTACGCAAACTAGTAAACCCCTTCATAAGGTTAGCTCTTTTTTTCTCATAAAATCCGTTGTAAAAATAATCTTTATATAACTCAAATTCTTTATTAAAAATCTGGTAATCTTCTTGAATTTCCCCGAGCCTATAAAAGTCGCGTTCCATAAATGTAACAGCCTTATGCGTATTTCCATTTCGAAGTTGTTGTAAACAGCTATCGATACTATTTTCCAGTTTCAATACCGCTGTATGATCAGCCGTACTTTCCATATATGCAATGATATCATTTGCTGATACCTTGTTTTCATTTCTCTTTAATAGTTTCACCACCCGGCCTTCCTGTTTGCAAATGACTGCTTTGGGAGAATTAACAGCCACAACTATTGCCGAGCCTTCAATTACATCAGGATAATTAATATAAAAAGTACTTATGCCCATGATGATTATTATCAACAAAAACAATAGTAGCGCCCACTTTTCAAAAAATCCGGGTTTTCTGGATATTATTTCCTGGGCCAGTTCGGATCTCTGATCTATCAGTGTGTCGCTTACTCCCTCATCAATATGTAGAAGGTTAAATTTCTCAGCGTTTATATCAACGGTGTCCATTATATTATTTTTAGTTACCTAATTCAAGCTGGTTTCTTACCAATTCATAATATTTTCCTTCTTTAGCAATTAGAGAATAATGGTTTCCCTCTTCGATAATCTTTCCTTTATCTATAACGATAATTTTATCTGCATCTCTAACTGTACTTAGACGATGAGCAACAACAATAACCGTTCTGCCTCTGAAGAACCTATCCAAATTTTCAACAATCAATTTTTCATTATTAGCATCTAATGAATTGGTAGCCTCATCAAACAATAGATATTCAGGATTTTTGTAAACTGCACGGGCAATTAGCAATCTCTGTTTTTGACCCTGGCTGATTCCTACTCCTTCTACACCCAGCCGGGTATTAAACCCATTAGGCAAAGACTCTATAAAGGATAGGATATTGGCTATTTTACAACTTTTAACGAGTTTGTTCATATCTACAAATTCATCTCCTACTGCTATATTTCTTGCGAATGTATCATTAAATATATAGCCGTCTTGTAGTACAGCACCAGTTTGTCTGCGCCATGATTTCGGACTAATATGTTTGAAATTACTATCCCCTATACGTATCTCACCTTGATATTCTCCATAGATCTTTAAAAGCAACTTCAAAATGGTTGTTTTGCCACTTCCACTCATTCCTACTACTGCTGTAACTTTCCCTTCCGGAATTGTAAATGACACATCATCTAAAACCAGATCATTATCTACTCCTGGATATCGAAATGAAAGGTGATCAATATTAATTGTTTTATTATGAGGCAATTCCTTTATAAAGTGTTTATTCAGCGGCTCTTCATCTTCCATTTCATGTACTTCATTCAACCGCTCCAAACTTATTTTAGTATCCTGGATACTTTGCGTCAGGCCAATTAACTGATTCATAGGGCCACTCAATTGCCCGATTATATATTGGACTGATAACATAGCTCCAAATGTGAGTTGCCCTTCCACAACTAAACGTGCCACCATAAAACTTATTAACACATCTTTCCCATTATTAATAAGCAGCGCACCGGCAGACTGTAGTTGTGAATAGTTCAGATTTTTAAAAGTCAGTTTAAAAATCCTTGCCTGTATATCCTCCCATTCCCAACGCTTCAATTGCTCTGCATTATTAAGTCTGATCTCATGCATTCCCTGTACCAACTGTAGGGTAGCATTATTTTCAATAGAAGAAATATAGAAGCTATCATAATTTAGCTTTCTCCTTATAGGAAGAAATATCCTTAGCCATAGGAAATAAAAGAAATTTCCAACCATAAATACCATAAATAGGGTAGCATTATAATATACAAGTATGATGGCATATATAAAAAAGGTTAATATAGAAAATATGGTAGATAACGGTCCTCCAGTAAGAAAACTTTGAATGGCCTTGTTATCTCCCAATCTTTGCATCGTATCACCTGTATGATGCCGTTCAAAATAGGACAAGGGAAGCTTGGTAAGCTTAATCCAAAAATCGGATAAAAGGGACAGATTCACTATACTGGAAATACGCAACTGAATTCTGCTTCTAATATAGGAATTAATCGTACTGCTTATACTGAGCATCATTTGAGCTGCAAGTGTAATAATGATATAGTCAATACTATGAGATTTAATGCCTACATCCACCATACTTTGAGTAAGAAAAGGAACGATCAATTGCAAAAGCATCCCAATTAACAAGGATATAAATACCTGCATCAGCGGTTGTCTGCAAAATCGCAGATATTGGGTTACCAGCCTCCAGCTTAACTTGTTTTCCTTCTCTCCATCTCCTTCATAGAACAAAGCAGTTGGTTCCAATATTAGTGCAGTGCCAACAGCGCCGATTTCTTCAATTTCGTTCGACTTCCAATGGGTCAAAAATTCTTTTTTTTTGTATCTAATCATTCCACCTGCCGGATCAGCAATTATCGCATATCTATTTGTTATCCTGGTTAATACGACGAAGTGTTTTTGATTCCAATGTAATATTGAAGGCAGTGGTACAATCTGTAGCTTGTCATAATTTATTTGTACGCCTCTTGTTCTGAAACCTATCTGTTCTGCGGTTTCACTTATTCCTAACAAAGAAACACCTAATTTCGAGAATCCGGAAACTTGCCGGATTGTATCCGTTGAATAATGTTTTCCATAAAATTTGGCTATCATTCTTAAGCAAGTAGGGCCACAATCCATAGCATTTAGCTGGCGATAAAAAGGAAAACTCATGAAAGGACAATGTATAGTTAACAAAGAAAAGTTAACTAAATGTATTCAATATGTGTCAAAAAATCAAAAATATGAGATCAATTTAAGCGCAGTGGTGTACATTCATCAAAGGCTAAAATACGGTTAATATTAGTTAAAATATGACCGGACAATTCCCGATGAAATTTATAGTATTGTAGTGGACACACTGCAATACGTTTTCTCCCATACAAATAGATGTAACCCATGTTTAGAAAACTTTTCATTAATCCAAGAGAAAATTGCGTGGAAGCTACTTCCCTACTTTTTGAAAGCCTAAACGCAAGCATAACATTCACAACTATAGAGAAGAGAATAACATCTCATCCGAACTATCCCAGCGCCATTTGTATCAGTGATCTTTTGGATTCCCTAAAAATACATAATCTCTCGTTTACTGTGACGGAAGAATTTCTGGACAGAGCAGATGATCCATTTCTGACGCTTATCCATAGCGATCAATATCATATTGATATGTATACGATAGTGAAGCCTCGACCACACAATAAATTAAGTTATTTTGACCCGGACCTGCATAGCTGGAAAACATTATCCCACAAAGATTTTATCCCAAAATGGAATAGAAATTTCGTAATGATGTTCCAGGCAGAGGAACCTGTTATAGAGGAAGATTATAAAGCAAATTTATTTGCTGAGCGCCGTCAGCTTCTATTTAAATATCTGGCATATATATCCTTACCATTATTATCTATTCTTGCAATTGCCTTAAACTTTATAATTTCTGGTGCGAAAGCTGTTAATTCAAGTATGTATCTGGTACTAAGTATAACCGGATGTATCACTACGATCTTATTATTGGGATTTGATGTTGATAAGCACAATCCTGTTTTAAAAAGCATTTGCGGCAAAGGCAGAAAAATAAATTGTAGCGCTATCCTTGGCTCAAAATTTTCAAAAATAGCCGGTATCAGCTGGAGTGCCATTGGTTTTACATATTTTGCAGGGCAGCTTCTTTTAGGGTTATTTAATATTTTCACGAATCAGTCAGCGATTGAAAACGCACTTTTTTTCACTAATGCACTTGCATTACCATATACTATCTATTCTATTTCCTTCCAAACGAAGGCTAAAGTATGGTGTTCATTATGCTTAGTAGTACAAATACTGTTGGCATTACAGTTTATGGTCAACATGACATCCGGGTGGTATTATATTTCACACCTGAATAAATTATTAGAGCCACAATTGCTGGCTTTAGTAGTACTTGCATACTCTCTACCTGCTATAACCCTTTCTATTTTGATGCCAAATCTGATTTCAGCGAAAGAAGGAAGATATACCCAAAAGGAACTAGCTCGCTTAAAGCATAACCCGCAAGTATTTGATTTATTACTAAAACAACAAAAGCAGTTAATCTATTCACCGAATGAAATGGGAATAAAAATTGGAAGCGGAAATAAAAAAATCATAAAGGTATGTAATCCATATTGTACCCCTTGCTCCGATGCACATAAACACATTGAAGAAATATTACGTACTAACCCAGATGTTGAAGTGCAGATAATTTATTGGATATCCCCTGCTGAAGAATCCAGTAATATTGTTAAACATTTGCTAGCAATTGAAAAGTTATATGGTTCTGAAAAATTAAAAGAGGCCCTTGATGATTGGTATTTAACCGAAAATAAAGTTTATGATAATTTCGCTATGAAATATCCTATAGATGGAGCCCTTTTGAAACAGGAGGAAGCTCTTGGATTAATGCATAATTGGTGTACTAAAGAAGAAATATCATTTACGCCAACATTCTATATAAACGGTTTTCGTATACCAGGCAGTTATAATGTAACTGATTTAAAATTCCTCCTTGCTAGTTAACTCTTATTACATCTTAAAGGTTTTCTTTCTTTCAATCATTTAAAAAAAGATCAAGAAATGAAAAAGCTAAGATTACAAACACTAACAATTTGGTGCAAGGGAAATTCTTTCCAGATCACAGTTCAAAAACGTAATGGGAGAAGATGATGGCAGCACGGGAGGCTCTCCCTCTTATCCAGTAAAGGAAGATGTCTAACCGGGGAAAGCAGCAGTACCTCCTGTGTTCCAAGACCATTGTTCAAGGATTGCTATTTTCCGTCAGGCATCGACATTGGTTGCGCTGTTGCTTAATGAAACTACTATATATACAAATGGCCGGTTATTGATAATACTAAATTGAATTTTAAAAAGATTATTGCAAACAGTAACCCGATTTAAATAAATTAAATACTCCACTTATAAATTAAGTTTCCCTTACATAATGTATAGGAGTTTTCTACCAATCAATTAAATCCAAATCAAAAATGAAAAAGTTAAAATTACAGGCGCTCCAGTTTGGAGCCAAAGAAATCTTATCCAGATCCCAACTTAAGAATGTCATGGGAGGAGATGATGGCAGTGGAAGTTCCTCCGGTAATTATTCATGTACAGGAACTTGTAGCACTGGAGAATCCAGCTCTGTTTCTTGTGTTCCGAGAAAAATGTTAGGTGATTGTTATTGCGAAATTGGGAATCCTAGAAATTGTGCACGTGCCTAATCGCTAGTTTTAACAACCTATCAATTTTAAATGGTAGGTTGTTAAATTCTGTAAGGCTATTAAAAAAAAGAATATTATTAACTTAAAAACCGAAAAATAATTATGGCATACGAAGGACTTCATTTTGTATCAAATGAAAAATTACCACATTTGGGTGGTAATATTGCGGAAGGCGACCCACACACTTTTGCCCCTAACGTTTGGCAGTATTTAATAGAGCGCTTTGCACTCACATCTGTATTGGATCTGGGTAGTGGAATTGGTTATTCATCTCATTATTTTCATAAAAAGGGGCTGAAAGTTATTGCTGTTGATGGTTTATATGAAAACATACAGCATGCGATATATCCAACTATTCAAATGGATCTAACAAAGCAGTCAATTCATTGCCAGGTAGATCTGGTACATTGCCAGGAAGTGGTAGAGCACATTGAAGAAAAATACATAGAAAATTTACTACAGTCGCTGGCGAATGGGAGGATTATTGTTATGACTAATGCATTGCCCGGGCAGAGCGGTCATCATCATGTAAATGAACAGGAAACCGAATATTGGATAGAAGCTTTAAAACAATATAATTGTCACTTGCTACATGAAGACACTGATAGAATCAGAAGAATTGCTAAAATCGAAGGCGCTGAATTCTTAGCCAAAACAGGAACTGTATTTGCAAACAATTCAAGATTATAGGAAAAATTCGTATGAATAAAATTCCAACTTACATTATTAATCTTAAAGAAAGAGAAGATCGAAATATCCATACCAGGAAACAATTTAGCAACAGAGAGGAATTCTCCCTTACAATTGTAGAAGGCATCAGGCACGAAAATGGGGCTCTGGGATTAATTTTAACCATACAAAAAATATTAAGCACAATGGTGCCAGAAGCTGCTCGTTATATTATTATAGGAGAGGATGATCATCAATTCACTGAGCATTATTCTAAGGAATTACTATTTGAAGCGGTTACAGCAGCCGAAAACAAAGATGCTGATATGCTTTTATGTGGCATAAGTGCTTTTAAGGGTTTCATACCTATTGATTCACGTTTAAACTGGGTGAAGGATTTTACTGGGACTCAATTTGTAGTATTATTTAGAAAGTGTTTCAAGTCAATCATTAATGCGAAGGCTAATATAGGACTAACCGCAGATGGATTATATACAACATTATCGAACGATAAATATTTTATATATCCATTTATATCAACACAGAAAGAATTCGGTTATTCAGACGCAACAAATGAAAATAATGAAATTGGCAGAATAACAGAATTATTTGAAAAAAGTGCTACAACCGCCAATCTGTTAACTAAGGTGTATTCATATTATCATGAATTGATTCCTACCCAATCGATTCAAACATCCGATTATGAAGGAATGGTATTACCAACATACATAATTAATCTTCCTGAAAGAGAAGAACGTCGAATACACATACTTGGGCAATTTGATGGAAGAGCGGAATTTGACTACAAGTTAATTAAAGCTGTCAAACATTCAGTAGGTGCATATGGGCTCTGGCAGACTATCCGAAAAATAATTCATCTGGCTATCGAAAATGATGACGAAGTAATTCTTATTTGTGAAGATGATCATGAATTTTCTGCTGGCTATTCCCGTGACTTTTTATTCAAAAACATTTTGGAAGCACACCTTCAGGGTGCCGACTACATTTCTGGAGGAAGTGGCGGTTTTGATTATGCACTTCCTATTACTGAAAACAGGTTTTGGGTAAACCCATGCTATTCTACTCAATTTATTATCATTTATAAAAAATTCTTCCAGCAAATATTGGATGAACCTTATGATGAGACAGTCATTGCGGATATTTTATTACCTTCCATGACAAGCAATAAAATGCTACTCTATCCGTACATTTCCTTTCAGAAAGACTTTGGTTACTCAGATGTAACACCTCTTCACCAAGAATACAAGGGTCTTATCACTCGGATATTCAGTAATAGTGAGAAGACATTGGCATTACATCAGGATATTTACATCAGGCATTGTAAATAAACGCTAAAAAAACACAATTCGTTGATCTACCATGGAAATAAATTACCTTATACTGGCCCATTCCAATCTTCAGCAGGTTGATCTTATGATTAATACGCTGATGATGCCCAATACTTATTTTCATATTCATATTGATAAAAAGGTATCTCTAAAAGAGATACAATCTCACAGTTTTTATAAAAATAAAAATGTAACCCTTCTAAAAAGAAGGAAGTCTTTAAACTGGGGGGGATTTAGCCTCGTTGAGGCAACCCTTAACTTAATGGAATCTGGTATAAAAAGGAGCAGGACCGGAGGATATTTTGTACTATTGAGTGGTAAAGATTTTCCGATTCAATCTAATCATAAAATTCATTCATTCCTTGCAGACAACTTCGGATCGGAATTTATTAACTGTGATCCACTTCCATTTAAAAACTGGAATAATGGCGGTTTAGAGAGAATTCAATACTACTGGCTAGGAGATATTCTTCCTACAGAAATAAGTAGAAATTTCTATCAATTTCAAATTGAGAACAATCTACCACGCCCCTTTTTCGAAGATTTCCATCCTTTCGGAGGATCCCAATGGTGGTGCTTAACATCAGACTGTATAATATATATATTAAAATTCATTCGCTTCAACCCAATTCTACTAGATTTTTTTAAGTTTTCTTTTATACCGGATGAGCTTTTTTTTCAAACAGTTATAATGAACTCTCCTTTTTGTGAAAAGGTAGTTAATGATAATTTGAAATACATCATTTTCAATAAACATGAAAGTCACCCTAAAATTTTCAGGGCGGAAGATTTTGAAAGTTTGATTGAATCAAATAAATTGTGGGCCAGAAAGTTTGACATTACGGAGGACGTTACAATTGTTAACCGGCTAATGGAAGCTATTAAAGAATAAGCATACACGTGAGTTATGATGCTACATTATTATTTTTTTTATGAAATATATCCTTTGCATACTGATCACACTCGCTAGCCCAGTTTTAATATTGGGTCAAAAAAAGTTCAATGTAACCTTTGTACTTCCGGATAGTGCATATGTCAAAAAGATGAATTTTTATTATTATGATTGCATAGAAAGGTCATACATTCCTGTTTCTGCAACTTATACTAATAACACGGCAAATATTTCCCATAGCTATAATACTATATATGCGAAGATTCTCATAGATTATAATTTTGGTAAAAGGCCATTTATGTCAATAGTTACTACTGAGAAACCGGCTACAATAACGCTCAATTCACCTATTAATGAAGCTGATCCTTTTAACAATGCTACAATAATAAACGCACTCGATTGGAAACAGGAGATTTCAGCTATGACAGCCTATATCAAGGAACCTCAGGAACGATATAATCAAATGTATGATTCCATTGTACCTGGATGGACTCCACATGATAGCCTTGCATTTGAAAGGCTTAAAGAAGCCAGAATAGCAATTGAAAACAAACGATTGGAATACATAAGGGAACACTCATATTCTTATTATTCTTTTTCACTGTTTGAAAAGTTCTCTATTATTAACTTATCACCGGATCTTCTTTTACAACAATTTGCAACAATTTTTCCAGCCAGATTTAAGAATAGTGAAGAAGGAGCCAGTGTTAAGAACTATTTATTAAACAGAGCTATTTTGGAGGATAAGAAAAAAGCCTTATCATTTACAGCTACAGATATTGATAGTAACAAGATCGTATTGAATGAAATTTATAAAAAAAAGCAGGTATTGCTTGTATTTTGGGGCACCTGGTGTAAACCGTGTATAGATGAGATTCCTTTATTGAAAGCAATAAGAAAAAAGTATTCGATAGATCAATTAGAAATAATTGCCATTGCCTATCAATCGCCGCCTGAGAAAGTCCGGCAATTAATTAAAGAGCAACAATTGGACTGGACTCATATTGTTAACAATGATAGTATCAGTTTACTTTACCAGGTCATGGGTTATCCCGAAATTTACCTAATTGACACTAACGGGAATATTAAATATAAAAAAAGCAGTTATCCAGATATTAATTTAGAGAATTTAAACAAAATATTAGACATTGGCTTTCGGTCCATAAAAGAATGATCGCACGTCTATAACCGAAGCCATTCACTTTTCTTTGGGGGCGAACGACACTATGCCCCAAAGCATAAATAAGCCTATAACGTTTTATATTTGCATTATTTGTTTTTTTTTAGCATCAAACTTAATTCTCAGGGCACCTTACTTTTCTTTGGGATAAAATTTTCAAAAAGAAATAGTAAATGTCAAATTTCCTTTCCTTTGGATAATTTAAAAAGCTATGTCCGGCTACTGAGCACCAAAATAGTAACCCCTCACTAGTTGCGGGTTTACTATTTTACAGTCTTTATAATCATTGAATAAGTAATTTGTAATCAGGGGTAAAGAGGTTCGATTCCGGATGCTCACTCAATGGATTTGAAGATCACGATCTGTGAATCGGCTGGAACTGAAAGGGTACAAACGTAAGCTGATTGATGAACCTGTTTTCTTAAAATGCCATCAGTCATTCAGACGCAGAAAGGAACTACTCCAGTTTCACATTATCTCCATTAGGTAAAATATCCGGATGATCTCCATGACCCGATCTTTAGCCCTCCTCCCACGTAAACTCTGCTGCACTTTCTTCGCACCTCAGTCAATTGATCTCTATACGCACCTTTCTTTGATCTTCACAATTATTACCGCCTTCTACATAGGCTATCTATTTTTTACCATTACTTAAGAAAAGACCTAAAAGAGTCTAGATACAAATTAAATATATATTTTATTAATTATTTATTACATTAGCATTTTTGTATAAAACCTGGCCGAATTTTAGTGTTGCCCAACAACTATCTATTATGGACTCGAAGCAAATAATAACAGACGAAAAAATAAAGTCCTTCAAACGTCTTTTCACAAGTTGTAATTCCCTGATCGTTACCTTTGAAGAAGAAGCGAAGAAAACCGGTAAAATACTGGAAGAGAATGTAGATCGTGCCATTGCGAATATAGATGAAATGATTAGCATGCTTCCGATACAATTCCCACCGATATTGGAGTACGAAAGTACACAGCGCATGCTCCTGATCAATTTAAATGATCCGGAAGATGAGCCGAAACAGATAGCAAAAAAAAATAAGAGTGGATTTGTAAGCTATTCAGTGCCCGAAAATGTGCAGATCTTGCTTGAACATTCTGTACATATGGCATTGGAAAAATGGAAATTCAAATTATTGTCTCAGGCAGTATTCCTAAGCAAAGACCCTGTTATAGTGGCAAAATACAAACCACTAAGGCTGGAGCAGGCAAAAAATTGCATGGATAAGTTTCACTTTGAACCGACCATGGTTGCCTGGGAAAGAGATTTTTATCTGGAAAGTGCCAACGTAATCGGATGGACCGCTTTTTTGGAAGAGCAAGACCCCGGGAAACTGGAGGAAGCACTGGCAACACTTGAAAAAGGATTTATACGATCTAACTGGTACCAGTATAGTTATCTTAAAGATACCAAAGCACGTCTACTGATAAAAATGGGACGGGAGGCGGAAGGTTATGAAATTATTAAGGAAGGATTGATACATAATCCTGATCATGCAGATTTCACGGATTTCAAAACGGATAAAAAGTTTTTGCAATGGTGGGAGGAAGAAAAAGAAAGAGAGGCTGCTGCAAAGATCAAAGAAGAAGCCAATTATCAGACATTCCTGCTGTTTATGGAAAAAGAACAGGAAAAACTTGTGAACCAGTTTGTGAACCCGGATCATCCTTTGATAAAAGAACATGCTACTTCGCTTAACCTGATCAAACAATTGATGTTGGAGATTGAGCTACGCAGGCAATATAAAAAATCTGAATGGCAAGCGCCAGGTACTAAATTTGACAAGTGGTTGGCTGAACTTAAGAAATGGTCCGTAGAAGACATCGCTGCTTATGAAAAAACACATGCTATCCGTCTGCCGGATCAGCTTAAAGTGTACCTGATGGAAATCGGTGAAGGAGGTAGACAATATTTTTGTTACAATGGCATTACGATGCTAACAGATGAAGAACTGGCAGATATTAGAAAGCCTTTTCCTATCACGGCTGATAAAATGCATCCCATTGACGATAATTGGGGAAGGGATGTATGGGCGGATCCCGATGATAAAGATTGGAAAAAGCTGAAGATCTTTCCAAAATCGGCAAATATGGAAACCTTGTTTGGATTACCTGATGGCGCAACAATCCAGGATGGATGCTGGTGTTTCGGGGACTCATACGGACAGGACCCTTTATTCCTGATTATGAACGGTGAATTTGAAGGAGAAGTATGGGTAGATACATTACAATATGGTGCTGAGGCAAGAGGATGTTTTGCAGCGGCTACGCCACAGAAACTATGTTTTCTCTCATTCCTGGCAGAAAGTATACGCCGTAAAATAGAAGGTTATTCCGGCAATGGATATACAGGTTCATGGATGTAACAACCTCCATCCTGACGTAAACTGTAACTTGATCGAAATGCAGGATTATGACTTCGGGGGATATAATTTATTGGACCAGTATTGTGCTACAAGCGCCCTAACAAATTGCATTGATATTGCCTTGGCTTTTCGAACAGCGAAAGCGTCAACGTTCCTTGAACGAAGGCCGTCCACCCCTGTGAAATACATAACCTGCTGCTGGTAAGAAGCCGGAAACGCGGGAGATTTGTGAAACGTTGATGAAATAGTTTAAATCGACTGGGAATGCATCCGGCGCTTTTTACCTTACCATAACACAGTAAATACTTTACATACTTTTACAGCGCTCATTAGTCATCACCATGAAAAGACCCGAAACAGTTCCGGCTAACGCGAACTGGAACCCCGAAGACGCCCAGTGGGAACTTGGACAATACAACACAACAAATCAAAAAACAGGTCTCTGGCAGGCATGGCATGAAGATGGTTACCTGACAGGTACGATCGATTACAAAGATGGACATCCCCCCTTCAGGTACACCGGTTACCATCCCGATGGCAGTATTTCGCAGGAAGGCAATTGGTACGGCGGCCAGCAATGGAAAGGTACTTACCGCTGGATTAAAAGTGAAAACCCATCTCCGGAACCCTTTCCCGCAGGGAATGCCCGGGACAACCCCAATATATGGATTGTAGAATTTGACTATACAGAGGAAGAAGCTGTCTATAACGCTCAGCGTTATTTCAATAAGGAGCACCAACCGGTCTCCATCATAGGGGAACCTTTGCCTCCCAGACCGGCCAGTGTACCGGTACATGCCCACTTCGTACACGGCTCTCTTACCCATAACCGAAAAAGCTGCTGGGTAGCCGGACAGATCAACGGGTTAACGGGGAAATTTATTGATGAATATGAGGAATGGGACGAACAGGGTAATCAGGCTGTAAAACGTGTATACCACCACACTACATTCCAGGTATTGGAAGAACATCAATACCGCAATGGACTAATCTATCAATCCTTTATAAATGGCCCCGGTGATCAAACGCTGACCAGCTATTTTTATGATAACATCACCCCTCCGGTCGTTAAAGAAAGTGTACACTCAGTAAATGATAACAGGTTTCGTACTTATACCTTCTTCGACCCAACCGGTAAACAACTCTACTCGTTACGAACAGAGAAGATCAGTGAGCTGCACAACAAAAGGTATTACAACGATGTGCTCTCTTATGAATCCGACCTCACAGATGACAAGATCAATGTACATTATTATTATCCTGACGGTACTGTGATGATAGAATATGTAACAAACAACGACGGTAGTGGTAAATGGCAGTACCATGAAAATGGGAAAGTGGCATTGACAATGGTTGTGAATGATGAAAAGAAATTTAAAGAAGACGCTTCCTGTTCAGCGTTCCTTACCTCCTACTCAGATTTTACATCAACTACTACTGAAACTGACTGGGAACTGTCTGCCATTGCTTTCAAAAAACAACAAGCAGTGCAGGAGAAAGAAGAACGGTTGGCAGCATTGCCTGTACCGGCATTCCTGGAGAAAGAACTGAAAAAAATCGAATGGAAAGAATTGGATGTAGCAATGTATGGAGGCGATAAACTTCCCATCTATATCAATGCCCTGTTTGCCGGGGACGAAGCAATTGCATCCATAGCTTCAGATCACATATGGCTGGAGATAGAACACCAGGGTAGTATTTACGAAGCAACCTACAGGGTAGCAACTATCATCGCCAGGTGTCGTCATCATTATAAAAATGCACCTGTAGTCTATTCCCGTCTCATGGACTTCATATTCTCCATATTGGCACTGCCAGGTATTGAAGCGTATAAGAAGTTCTATAAACAACTGATAAAAGCTTTCTCAGACGCACAGCAGGAACTGCTTGACATCGCTGCCGATACAGATGACGCAGTAGCATTAAAAGCATACTACATGCTATTACATGCAGGTCTGGAAAATAATCTGACTGCAACTTTCTTTAACCAGCAGTGGACAAACCACGAGAACTCTCTCACCAGAAGAAGCTATGCTTTGTTCACACTGGGCGAACTGTACCTGCGCACTAAGCAGGAGGAAAGGTTAGTCAACGAATTTTCTTCCTTGCTGGATACCGCCACTGAGAAATTCAGCAGGCTCATACTGGCGCTACAACTCGTGACAGCTACAAAAAAACAGGCACAGGATAAATGGTTAATAGAAATAGTCAACGCCTTTGCAGATCCCGCTCCTTTTGAGGAAAATTTTAATGAACTGCATCCTTACATAGGAGATTATGATGTGCAGGAATACATGCTGATGGTACTGGGCTTTGCGAAACCAGATGTGTTGAGAGAGAATATTGCACCTGTCATAGAAATGCTGCCAAATGTAAACGCACTGAAACAGGAAACGCTGCTGGATGCAATATGCGCTATATTGTTTCCTACAGCATCAGCATTCAAAAAAATCAGTCCCATTCAAAAACAAGCTTTGCTTGCAATGGCGCAAGTGATGGACCAGGATATCGTTTTTGTAAATCACAAAGATGTATTGGATGCCTATGGATTGCCCACCACGACATTGGCATTACAACAACTGGCAGCCAAATAACAGTTTCTTTTGTTCTTAAATTAATACGCTCAAACGATATCAACTTATTAAAGATCGATATTAATTGGTGCGATAAATTTTCCAATTCGACCGACCGCTGTATCGATAACAGCAGGCGAAGGAAGTTGCAGGATGATGTAACCGGGTTGAAAATTGGACCCATGGCTTACATATAACTAAAATTAAATTTGAGGGCGAACTTTTCGCCCTCAATAATGCTATAATGCTGAAGGCACATCCTAACGGATGGCTGCCTGTTATGTTTCCAGGTTAATTAATAAAGGTTACAAACTCAGCAAGAGGAAGCCTTACTTTCTTAAGCGATGCGTAAGGGTCATTCTCCGCATCACGATACCCTAATGATAAGATGACAACTGATTTAAGGCCTTTAGGTGTAAGCCCAAGCAGCGAATCGAATTTTGCAGTGTCAAATCCCTCCATCGGGGTTGAATCTATTCTCAATTCCGCCGCAGCGATTAATGCTGTTCCTAAAGCTATATAAGCCTGCCTTGCCGCCCAGGCAGCATTTTCCTCATCAGACCTTGACAGCAGCCCTCCTATTAATGCCGTTTTGAAACCAGCCAGTGCATCTTCCGGAATATTGCGTTCACTTGCCAGGTAGGAAATAAAGGTATCAATATGTTCGCTGGTTATCCTATCAAAGGCAGCAAAGACCAAAAGATGAGAAGATGCTGCGATCTGGGCATTAAAAGACCCTTCACCAAGTTCCTTTCGCAACGTTGCATTCTCGACAACGAAAACACGGTATGGCTGAAGACCCGTTGAAGAGGCGGACAAATTAATAGCTTCCAGAATTTTATTCAGATCTTCAGAGGTCACTTTTTTTTCACTGAATTTTTTCGTGGCATAACGCCATTGGAGACTTTCTGTAACGTTCATATTTTCAATTTTTCAGCAAAGTTGAAGATTTTTGGTTTACTTTTGTCACCGACAGACAAAAAGTAATAGTGTCATTCAGGTAACCATGTTTAAAATCACACCCACCCCTACACACGACTGCAAAAAAGCAATCATGAGCGTACACGATGCTATGTACATTCTCGGTGGTAAATGGAAAATACATCTCATAGCCGCTTTGTTATTCGGCCCTAAACGGTATTCCGATCTGTTGCGGGACATCACCGGTATTTCAGGAAAGGTACTTAGCAGGGAGTTAAAGGAAATGGAGATGAACCACCTGGTTAAGCGATCGGTCAGCAACATACAACCTATTGCCGTTTTTTATGAACTGACGGAATATGGGGAGTCCACAAAGCCGATCATCGCTGTCCTTGCGGAATGGGGAGAGGCACAGCGGGAGGTCATTGTTAATAACAAGATATCGATAAATAATAGCCCTCGTGCGGTTCGGGTAAAAGTAAATAACTGAAGAAAGAGGAATAAAGTGGTGCACGTTACTGATAGGCAGGACGGAAAAGTATTCCGTGATTCTAATGAGTGCTTTTAAATACTACCAATAAAGTTTTACCTTCTGCCATATTTAAATATGGCAGAAGGCGTTTAAATATTAATAAACAAAACAGTGTTTTACACAAAAAAGAAGGATACCTTATTTTATGAGACACCTTCTTATAACTGTACCTCCTACCCTACCACTTCAAAAAAGTGAAGGCGTCAAACTTAAAAAACTGTCAGCCGGAAGACCGGGAGCTACATCACCCCGGAGAACGGGTATCACATCAAAAATGCAATCTGAACTCTACATTCATTGCAGGCCCTGTCTTGTTGTCCCACACCTTTGACCCGGGAACAGCCGCCCCATCTGATCCATAGATGGTCGTACTTTGCTGTAACACAGCCACCAGCAGCTGTACGCCGAACTCCGCTTTCTGCGGAATGACTTCAAAGAAAGGTCCTATCCCGCCAATCTCACAAAAAGCATGACCTTTCACTTTTACATACTGCTCTGGACTGGCACTCACCATGCTCTTCACACTTACAGGTCCCCAGGTAGTACAGATAATCGGTTCAAGGAAGAAGTTTCTGGAAATAGTGATGTGATAATTGACAAGAGGGCCCATCAGGAAACTGATCCCACGGTTATAGACTCCTTTGTCTTTCTTGTCCACAATACTATATCCCCCGGTCACGGTTATCCCGACGGACAACTTATCTGCTACAAAATATCCTCCTTTGGCGGAAAGACTGGCAGACGTACCAATATACTGCCCCATGGGAGCTACAGAACCCTGTATGCCCAAGCCTCCTCCCAGCCAGTAATCCCCCTTTTTTATCTTGAGGGTGTAAGATTGTGCAGAGCAGGTCAGGAAAGTGAATAAGGGAAGAAGGGATACTAGTACCCCGAATGTAAAAGGCACTTGTTTAAATTTGTTTTTCATCTAATTGTTTGTTGTACGTATAGAATTGGAATCACATGGACTGCTTCCTTTTGGTTGATATTTTGATGCTGAGGCGAAAACAAATGTAATAACTTCTGTAATAAGACTCAAAAAAAAGCCTTTTGGGGGGTGCTTGATAACTTTTCCATTGTTTGTAATTGTCTGTGTATACTACATCCAAATGCTGGGTCAAAAGATCTGTTGGCTGCATATATGCCCGGAAAGCTGCCCCAGGAAGTTTTATGGGTTCTTTTTACAACCCCAACCGGGCTAATTATTTCGTTTATATGGGTAGCATAGGAGCGCATTATCCCCTAAACGTTATTATTGGCAGTATTATCGGATATCTCCCCGCCGGGCAGCAATCGGTATCAGTCGGAAATATAGAATCCGGGCTTCGGTTAACAATAAAGGGTACTATATGATTTTTATATTACTAATACTGGTCTATTTCGTGTTGCCAATCAGCTAAAAATTAACAAAAATTTGACAATGTTATATTTTGTATTAATTTTATCGATTGTACTGTTTTATAAAATGGCTTATGCGGTTATTAAAAGATAATGTAAAAATCGTTCCCTTCTCCTTATTAATAGGTTTTCTTAACTTCTTATTCTTTCATTTTCCTTTTTTCAAATTTATTTTTAATAATGTTGATTATAAAAGCTCTAACGGCATTACCATCGTTATTTGCTTTGTTATTCTAATGGTGGTTGCAAATGCTTTTGTCTTTTTTTTGGTGTTCTTTCTATTACGGTCTGTAGGAAAAGTTATACTGGCATTACTCTTTATTTTCAGCGCAATTGCAGTTTACTTTATTAATACTTACGGTATTATAATAGATGCCGAAATGATGGGGAATGTGGTAAATACCAAGTATTCCGAGGCATCTGGTTTTTTTTCCATAAAATTACTCCTCTATATAATTTTGCTTGGTGTTATTCCTGCCATTATTATCATTAAAACCAAAATAGTACCTGTAACATTCAAGCGATTTTTAGTCATCGTTTCAGGTAGTTTGTTATTTATGCTAGCGGTAGTATTTGCCAATTCTCCAAATTGGTTGTGGGTTGATAAAAATTCAAAAGTATTAGGTGGGCTTGCAATGCCATGGAGTTACTCTGTAAACCTTCCGCTGTTTTTTATACATAAACAGCAGGAAAACGAAAAAGAAATATTACTGCCCGATGCTACCATAAAAGATAACCGGAAGTCGGTTGTTGTCTTAGTGATAGGAGAATCCGCCAGAAGTGAAAACTTTTCTTTATACGGGTACAGCAAGAATACAAATCCATTACTCTCAAAAACCCCTGGTGTATTTCATTTTAATGCTACTTCCTGCGCCACCTATACTACTGCTGGCGTAAAGTGTATTTTAGAACATAAGAATACCGGCGATTTGTATGAGATTTTGCCCAATTATTTATATAGAAATGGCGTTGAGGTGGCCTGGAGAACCACAAACTGGGGAGAGCCACCCGTTCATATAAAAAATTACCTGAACAAAGAGGCGCTGATGAAAGATTGTAAAGGAGATAGATGCGATTACGATGAAGTTCTTTTGAATAACCTGAAAGAGCAAATAGCAGCAAGTACAAAAAACAAGGTATTGATAGTATTGCACACAAGTACCAGTCATGGACCTGAGTATAGCAAGAAATATCCGCCTCAGTTCGAAACTTTTAAGCCAGTTTGTAATAGCGTTGAATTAGCAAAATGTTCTAATACAGAACTGGTCAACGCTTATGACAATACCATTGGTTATACCGACTATATTCTATACAATGTGATTGAAGACTTGAAACAATTAAAGGAATATAGAAGTGCCATGATCTTTGTTTCCGACCATGGCGAATCTTTAGGAGAAAAAAATTTATACATGCACGGTTTGCCTTTAAGCCTGGCGCCGAAACAACAATATGATATTCCTTTTATAGTTTGGACATCTGATAACAGTTTAAAACAATTGAACACAGAAAGTTCATTGTCACAAGACTATGTATTTCACAGTGTTTTAAATTTTTTGGGCATTCAAAGTCCTGTTTATAATGAGGAATTGAACATTTTTAAATAGAGAACGACTCGTTGACGTGGACAATAACCTGTCCGCTTCTCCAGAATAGTTTTGCTACCGAGCACATAATGGCCCTGTAATCACTTGATTTACAGGGCCATTTTTAGTTTTTGCTTGTCAATAGATCAAATGTTTTTACGGATCAGGTTGAATTCTTCGGGATAGGCTAAAAATTTGTTGCCTGGCAACTCATTGAAGAACGAATAAACCTGGATCAGCGTAGACTTCAAAATGCCTACCACGGGTTATTGACCACATGCTCATCTACATGAGTAAAGAAACATCCGGTAGGGCCATCATCCTCCAGACAGGCTAACCATACTGCGGGTCTTGCGCCTTGTTCAACAGTATAAGGAGCATTAGGGCCACCTGCGTCTGTTTGGGTAAGGCCAGGATCTGCGCTGTTCACCTTAATCCCTTCAGGTCTTAATTCTTTGGCTAATGAAACTGTAAACATATTTAAAGCAGCTTTTGATGCAGCATAAGGAAGGCGCGCCGGCTTAGGGCCATTCTGGTGGAGATGTTCGCTGGCAATAGTCACCGACCCAATGGAGGAAGACATATTAACAATACGACCAGCCTTGCTTTGTCTTATTAATGGTAAAAAAGCCTGGGTTACACTTACCTGCGCCAGGAAATTAGTTTCTAAAAATGTAAGCAGTAGTTGCGGGTTGACAAGACTGGGTGCTCCTTCATCACCTGCTTTAGGTAGGATGGCAGCGTTATTAACCAGAATGTCTAAATATCCAAATTGTTCGCTGACAACTTGCGCTGCATGGGCAATGCTATTGAGTTCTGATATATCAAGCTCAAGGAATATTGCATCAACTCCTTCGGCCATTAATCGCTCTGCAGTTGCCTGGCCAGCCACTGCATTTCTGGCTCCAATTAAAACTTTGATCTGCTTTTTACCTAACTGACGGGCAATCTCAAGACCCAATCCCCTGTTAGCTCCGGTTATCAGGGCTATTTTTTGTCGTACTTCCATCTTGTTTTTGAATGCAAGGTAACGCCGTCTGATACGGGTTACGCTTGTCCAAAGACAAGAAATCAGTCCTGGCGCATTTTGCTACGAATCCGGCTCAAGCTGCTATCAGTCACATTTAAATAAGAGGCAATATATTTTAAAGGAACTCTTTTAATCAGTTCAGGCTCGTTTTTTAAAAAATAAAGATACCGTTCCCGTGCGTTCAACCTGACCCTGAAAAGCATATGTTGTTTGTAGCTGACAAGCACCTTTTCATATAATAATCGTCCGAATTTCTCAAAATCAGGGAAATTTCTGAATAAGAGATCTAAAGCCTGCTTATTTACACAAATGATGCTGGAATGCTCCAATGCTACTACGTTTGACTGACTAACTGTACCGCCCTGGAAACTCAACAGCTCACAGGTGAATGAGCCCTCTCTGAAAAATGAATTTGTATATTCATTCCCTTTTGCATCGCATGAATAAGACCGAAGTAAGCCTTCATAAACGAATCCCCACCAATCACCATACTGACCTTCCTTCAGCAGGTATTCCCCCTTTGATACAACACGGCAGTTGAAGGAAGAAGCAATGTTCATAGCATCCTGGTCCGACACCGGAATATAAAGACGAAGTTGTTTGGTAAGCCAGCTAGAAATTTCCTTATCTGATATCATTGGACAATTTTTCATAAATCATGTGATCTGGTATTTACAATCTATAGCCCCCCCAAAAGACAAGAACAACAACCTGCTAATACTTCCTCTCTTCTACAATTTCATCTTTTAGTCGCGCCCTTATATCTATTTTAGCGCCCGTAAAAAGGAAAATGGTTGTCCCATATTCCCTTGCATTCGGATTGGTGACAGAATCAGCAGCCACCCCAGTAAGGAAATAACCACCTGTTTGTTGCAATTCATCACCCCTGTCATAATATTCTTTCACTCTGATCAAATTATCATACCGCTCATCCAGTACAAACCAATTGATATAATCAGCATTAAATGAGACTGCCTGTATACCTTTTTTAGAATAATAATTTATGGCGCCTGCCTGTCCATAATTATCACAAAGCACCAGGGTTTTGCTCCGGGTGGGAAGTTGCGCATAAATACTATCCACTTTGTGAGCCAGTTCTTTCCATCCAAGCATGTCTGCAAAGTCTTGCGGTAGCGCATGGTCTTTACCATCCTCCCAGCGAAGACGTCCAAACCTTTTATATTCCTGCTGGTGCTTCAGGATATATTCGGGACCATTATTGGGAAAAGCCACCTTGTACATTGGAAAGAAGACGAGCAGGGGCATAATAATTACCAAAGGACGTAAATACCTTTTCCAGTCCCCTGACAATACCCTGGAAAGGAAAACAGCGCCAAAAGCTATGTAAACAGGATATACACCTATGGCATAATAATCTTTTGCCTTAAAGTAGATGAAAAGAGATAAGGTGAAGATGAATGTCCAGAAGAAAAGCCTATATTTTTGAAATGGCCTGTATGCTACCAAAGCACCTAATCCAGATAAAATTACAATAGCTGCACCAAAAAAGAAAAGCAACTGGGATTTTAAAAAAACCACCCTGCTTACGTTCACCAATTGGTAACGCGATAACTCTTTCATGTGGCGCACAACCGGAAAATCGTTGTTGTATTGCCAAAGCAGGTTCGGAAGAATAAGTACGAATGCAAGTAAAGCCGCCAGATAGAACCCTCTACGGGTAAATACTTTTCGTTGAGGTGATAGTACAAGTGCCGGAAGCAGCCCGAGGAGCTGGAATATTATGTTGTATTTATTCAGGAATCCAATGGCGAAAACAATGGCGGCAAGCAACAACCATTTCTGTTTTTCTGAATTTATATACCTGATGATGCAATAGTAAAAGGCCGTCCAGCTCAGAACATCCAGTGAATTAGGTTGATATAGCGTATTTAAAGCCAATATGGCTGAAAACAATACACAGGTTGCTCCTGTAATTAAGGCGAACATATCTCCATCTAATTCTTCAATTGCCTTCCATACTATTAAAATAGTCAAGGCTCCGAATAGCGCAGGAAAGAACTTAATCCAGAAGATTGAATTTCCCAGTAGCAGGATCAGGAACGAAATCCAGGAGGTCACTGGAGGTACTGACAAATAACCCCATGCCAGGTGATGTGCCTGATCAAGGTGCAAATATTCATCCCGTTGTAAATCGTATTCAGGGCTTATCAGGAGATATTGTAATAAGAATTTTAATATTATGAATGCGATTAAAACTATTGTTCTTTTCTTCATATGAAATTCAATAATACGGGTTTGTATTGAAACGGATTTATTACAATAGTCATGTAAACGTTGTATAAAATTGAAAACTCATTATTCCGATACTGATACGGAATTTCAGCCAAAAACTGGTGCGTTTCATACACTAAGTTTGGGTTGCTCGACAATCATTGCATTTCGTTTTTGCTAAAGTCCAATTGAAATGCAACGGAATATCCCTGCAGATATTCAGTCCCACATTTAGCCAACGTCTGCGCAAAAATATAGCATAAATGCATTTTAATGCAAATCAAGGAATTTAACTGAAGAAGTTGTCATTTAATTCTAACAGTTGAATTCCCGTCAATCAACCTTCTCCCATACCTGCGTCCTTCCCATAGCAGCAAAACCAACATACCCCCGTACCTTCAAATACTTACCATCCCGCTTTATAATACACTTATACTCATCGCCTGACTCGGGGTCCATAATTCTCCCTCCTGAATACTCATTACCATCCTTCTGTAGCCCTCTGATGATTTCCAATCCGATCATCGGTCTCCCCTTCCTATCACCTACACAAGCCACACAATTATGATTTTCCGGCTCAACCAGCAGTTGAACGATTCTCCCATAAAACTTTCCATCCTGGTTTTTAAATATCTCAATAATAGATTCCGCCTTCCTGGTTTTATCATTGAAAGTCTTCCACTGTCCTTCAATCTGGGCAAAGGCATGCATTGTTCCAAAGCAAAAGATTGCCATTACAAATAAATGTCTCATATCGTTTAGATTAAAATAACTTCGTCGTTATACCTACTGAAATACCTATTACATCGTAGCTATTGATCTTTACAAAGGGCTGTTCCATATGAAAGAGATACCTACCCTCAATAAAAATAGCTGCACTTTTAACAAAATAGAATTCAATGCCACCTGCACCTGCCATCATTGGAACCATTTTCGATTGCTGCGATACGCTATACCCATCAGTTACCGTCGTTATATATGGATATGAATAATTACTGGCTCCTCCCTGAACTAAGGCATACGCTCCTATCCCTTTATAAATCTTACAACGATATCCCACTCCTAGCAGAAAATCGTTCGCGCTAATTTCCCCTTTTAAGACATTCGTATTATTCACTGCCTCATTTTGATAATTATTATTACGGCTGTTATAATCAAACCGCAAGAATAGCCCCTGCCTGTTCTTTATACGAACTTCCGCACCGGTATTCAGGGTAGTGCCAGACTGAATACCTCCGCCAGGAGATACTCCATACCCGATGCCAAACGGTAAGTATAATTTATCAAAAAACGATCGGCCCGAAGACTGCGCACGCGCATCCACACTGATAAGATGAAAAAGAAAAAAAAGACACAGGTTTCTCATGGTACAATTTATTTGACAATAATATCCCGTACGCCGAAAACCAGCGCATGTGATTACTAATAATTAAAGCGAATGATTAAGAAATTAAATCTGATTCAACCATTTTTTAAGATGGTTGGAACGCTCCCGGCTAATTAAAATTTCGTCTTCGACGGCAGGAGCTAACTCAATTTTCAATTGTCCATTATGAGAAAGATGAATGGCCTTTATACTTTTCAAACTAACCAGATACTGCCTGTTTAACCGGAAGAAATTGACGGGATTCATTTCATTCTCCAATTCCTCCAATGTTTGATCGACTACAAACAAATCGCCTTTATGCGTAGTTAAATAAGTATTTTTATTGGCCGATCTAAAGTAGGCTATCTCCGACTCTCCTATAGGCACTAATCTATCCCGATGTGGAAGCAGGAACCTGGTACGGTAAACCGTTTGCTTATGTTGCATATTTTTCAACAACTGAACCAGACTCTCATCTCTTACTTTTAGGTTCATTGACTGTACTTTCTGAATGCTCCGCTGTAATTTATCTGTTTCTAATGGCTTTAACAGATAATCAATTCCATTTACCTGGAACGCTTTTAATGCATACTCATCATATGCTGTTATGAAAATAACAGATGACCTGATATCCACCTGGTTAAATATTTCAAAACTGTTGCCATCTGTTAACTGTACATCCATAAAAACAATATCAGGATGGTTGTTCATTTGCAACCACTCTACGCTGGATTTAACCGTTTGTAGCCGGCCAACAACCGAAATTACTATATCCAATTCCAAAAGGCATTTTTCAAGTCTTTTGATATTAGGTAATTCATCTTCTATAATTAATGCTGATATCATATATTAAATTATTCCTGGTCACTCAATTTAATTAAAGGAATCTCAACAGTAAACGAGCCTTCCTTATCAATTATAACAGGCTTTACCTCATTCATCAGTAAATATCGTTGCTCTATATTCTTTAACCCCATCTGTAATCCAATTCCTTTATGCAATCGCGGCGACTTGTTATTTTTAACTGCAATCAATTCCCTATCTGTAATAAGTATTTGAATTGTCAGCGGCTCATCCAACGAAAACATATTATGCTTGATAGCATTTTCTATTAAAAGCTGTAAGGTTAACGGAGGTACACCATATTTATGCGCCTGTGAAAACTCGTCTATCTCAACCCGGATGCTATCGCCATACCGGGTTTGATATAAATATAAATACCCTTTGATAAAATCCAGTTCTTCCTGTAACGAAATAATATGCTGAGATTTATTGGAAAGCATATACCTATATATCGATACCAGTTTTGTGATAAAACTAATAGCAACCTTAGGCTCATCTTCCACCAATGAAATTGCTGCACTTAGATTATTGAATAGAAAATGTGGGTCGAGCTGCAATTTCAGTACATCCAGCTGTGCCTGATTAGAAAGACGCTCCAACTCCAGCCCCCTTACACTGGCATCATTCCACTTATGGAAGAAATATTCAGCTGTGAATACCGCATTATTAAGTACGCATAGTATTATTCCTATTATCATTACCTGCCGGTAAAGTGTGTCATCATGGAAATATGACCTGAGATATATTTCGAAAAAGAATAGTATTAACAATAAGGTGATTATACTGTGTATTCCAAACTGAATAACAATTCGCTTACCTATACTTCTCTCCCATGGGTACCATTTATTTAGCAAATGTGTGAGCTGAATGCCTAACTCAAATAAAATAGAAGCATAACCTACACAGAACAGAATTTGCAAAAAGAACTCACCAATACTCATTGACATAAAGTCTCTCAGCCAATTCTCCACGGGATTGATCAGCTGAAAGAAAAGATATAATAGTACTCCGAAAATCGGATACCCGTATATTCTAAACAATCTATAATTATGGTTACGCATACGCTAACTTAATAATATTTAAAACAATTTCCGAAGCCATCTGTTTATAATGTGTTTTTATGAGGCCCGATAGGAATATCGGGCCTGTCTACTTATCCTACAACTGCATTGCTTTTTCGCAAATCTATAATTATCAATCCCTGTAAATACTATTTAATGTATACTCCCTGTCACCTTAGACAACGTTGCGATTGCTGATAAATATTCAAACACACCCTGTGTATAGTCATTATTTGATTGTAACAGGGACAGATCAGCATCTGCCACTTCAGTATATTTAACCAAACCCATTTTCCAGCGGCTGCGAACAAATTCAAGGGATCTTTCCCTGGCTATACATAACTCCTTTAACCGTTCTATCTTACTTTTACTTTCCACTAACGATGCCATACCATTACGTATCTGTAAGCTCGCCTGTTTAGTCAGTAATATGCGTTCAGCAGCCAACTGGTCCAGCTGCAACATACTTTGCCTCACCCTGGCATCTGTTCGGAAACCGGTAAAAATGGGTATTGAAAGCTGCACACCGACAAACACGTTATTTGGATACTGATAGCTACCGAATTTAAAATTTTCGGATTGTGCCTGTATACCATACTGACCGATAAAACCTAAAGACGGCAAACGTTTGACCTTTTCATTGTTGATTTCCTGCTCAGCTATCTGTCTTTTCCAGTCATTCACCTGGAAATCCGGGCGTTTACTCTCTGCTTTCGATATTTCTACTAATAATTGCTGATCACCTAATAAGGACATACCTATAGTATCAGTCAAATCCAGTTCTGCATCAGGGGAAAGGTCCAGCATGCTTTTCAGATAATTGGAGCTGATTTCCACCGCTGTCTGAGCTTTCATAACATTAATATGCATCAGCGACACATTACTCCATGCCGTCAACGTATCATTAACGCTGGCATAGCCCTTTGATAATATCGTTTTACTCTCATTCAGTCGCTGTTCTGCCCTGTTCAATGCCGCAACACCTGTCGCCAGCTGTTGCCTGGAAATCAGCACGTTGAAATAGGCTTTACGAATTTCATCCGCCAGCTCCCAGCGGGATAGTTCGACATTTGCCATCTGCAGGTTTTCATTCAATTTTGCCGACTTAACATTGCCCGAAACGGTCGCGTTAAATAATGGCATATTAACATTTACGGTCCCGGTATATGCATTTGCAGCAGATGCAGGAATAGCCTGTAGTTGTTTAGCATCGTAGGTAATCTGCCCGGCTGCATTTATGCCAAAGGTAGGCAGATAAAATACCACAGGTTTTATATTACGCATGTAAGTAGCAGTCGCCTCAATCTGGGGATATAAATATGACTGCGCTTCCTTTAGACTGTATTTAGCTTTCTTCGCCTCAATCTCTGCTATTTTTATTTGTTGATTGGCTATCAAACCTGAATCAACAGCCTGCTTTAGTGAAAGCGATACCTTCTCCTGACTTTTCCCTTTCATGGTAAAACTGACAATAATCATTAACAGCAGAACCGCTTTCGCCGGTATATAGGCCAGCCGTTTACCTCCGGTGGAACGAAACCGTCTCCTCAACCTGGTTACCACATAATAAACAACCGGCACTACCACCAGGGTAAGAAACATGCTACTGCTCAATCCCCCGACAAGTACCCACGCCAGTCCACTACTGAAGGCGGCAGACGCCCCACTTGCCAATGCAAGCGGCAACATACCAATTACCATGGCAAGTGTTGTCATCAGGATCGGTCTGAATCTGGATTCACCCGCTTCAACCAATGCCTGAATTAATCTCCTGGTGCTAACATTGTCTCCCAGCAATTCATTTGTTCGGTCCACCAACAGGATACCATTCTTAACGACCAACCCCATCATCATAATCAAACCAAAAATCGCAAAAACATTCAATGACTTCCCGGTCAGTGCCAATGCCAGCAATGCACCACAAAGCGCCAGCGGGATTGAGAATAAAATAATAAATGGAGAAATCCAGTTATTGTATAATAAGACCATGATAAGGTAAACAAGAATCAGGGATACCAGTAATGCCGTTATCAGGCTACCAAATGAATCATCCTGCAACTCCAGATCACCTTCATATTTCACAGTAATACCATTATTGAGTTGTAAACCATCTATCGCAGTTTTAATATCCGCCCCGACATCACCTACCGGGCGGCTTGATACCTGACTTAAAATTGCAACGCAGGGCTGCTTATTCCTTCTGTTCAGTGCCGATGAACCTGCCTGTGTTGTTACCTCTGCAAACTGGTTCAGGTAAACGATCTGCCCTTTCTCATTCACAAAACTAAGGTTCAAAAGTTCACCTGTATGATTAATATCGTTTTCATTTAACTGAATATGGATGTCCTTTTCCTTATCATGGTCCCGGAATTTCATTTCATCATACCCATATACGCTCATACGCAGTGCATTGCCAACAGTTGCGGTACTTAGACCCATTGCCGCCATTTTCTCCCTGTCTAACACCAGCTTCAATTCTGGTTTGCCCTCCTGGGAGGATAAACGTGGGTTCAATACTCCCTCAATAAGTCTGATACGTTGTAAGATCCTTTCTGCAGCCAGGTTTACACTATCCCGGTTGGTGCCGGTAACCAACAATTGTATAGGTGCCTCATTTGCACCAAACAGACCAATCGGAGACACTCTGCTTTTTACACCCGGCACCTGCATGGCAAGGGCCTTTACCTCTCTTGACAATTTAGCAAGTGACTTTTTCCGCTCATTTACAGGTACAAGGCTAATATTTACGGTCGCAATATTGGTATTATACCTTTCGTCAAACCCGTCATTCTGATACCCAATGTTTGAAAATAACCTGGTTACCTCTGGAATGCTTTTCAGCTTTCCCTCGATAATTCTCACTGTTGAATCTGTTGCATTTAGCTTCGCACCTGGCTCTAATTCAACAAACAAGCTCATCTCTCCCTTATCAGCTGCCGGCAAAAATTCAGTGCCTACAATTCCCGTAGTTAAAAGTGAAATAGCTCCTGCAAGCGTAGATATAGCAACAATGCCAATGATAATTTTATGTTTCAGACTCCAGTGAAGTAATTTTCCATACCCCCGGGTCATTTGCCGGATTCGGCCCTCGAACCAAAGTCCTGCCCTGCCTAAGAAGGTTGCCGGACTTAAATGTTCAAGTTTAGAAAATCTTGAGGCCATTATTGGTGTGAGTGTAAAAGAGACAACCAGGCTTGACAAGGTAGATACAACAATTACCAGAGAAAACTCCTTAATTAAGCTACCTACCAGTCCTGTCACCAATGCCATTGGTAAGAATACCACTACATCCACAAAGGTGATTGACAATGCCGCAAAACCTATCTGATTACGTCCATCCAGTGCTGCCACTCTTTTATCTTTTCCCATTTCAAGGTGGTGGTAAATATTTTCGAGTACCACAATTGAATCATCAACCAATACTCCTATTACAAGACTGATAGCAAGCAACGTCATCAGGTTCAGTGAATACCCAAGTGCATACATCATTATAAATGCACTGAATAGAGAGGCAGGTATCGACACCATGATAATCACTGCATTTCTAAGACTATGCAGAAATACCAGCATGACCAGTGCTACAAGCAGGATGGCTACACCTATATCTTCGTATACCTGATGCGCTGCGGCGAGGGTGAACTCAGAACTATCCTGTGCAACATTGAATTGCAGATGATCCTGTTTATAATCTTTTTCCATATCAACGATTGCCTCGCGCACCAGCTTTGCTACTGCTGCGGCATTTGATCCTGATTGCTTATTTATAAAAATTGCTACTGATGATTTGCCATTTAAACGGCTACGTACATCTTCCTCTTTCGGTGCACCATACACATATGCCAGGTCTCCAACTCTGACTATGCTACCATCATCAAACTTTTTAACCACAATACTTTTCACCTGGTTGGTATCCGAAAATTTACCGCTTACTCTCACTCCAAATTGCGCATCATTATCTTTAATAGTGCCAACCGGGTAATCAAGGTTCTCTCTCTGAATAGCTTCAAACAAAGCTGTAATAGGCAAGCCGATACTGGTCAGCTTATCCTGCCTGGCTAGTACTTTAATTTCATTTGACCTACCTCCCAGTATCTTTACCTTACCTACCCCCTTTAACTGTGCCAACCTTGTTTTAATCTGGTTATTTACCAGATCATATAATGATGACGCACTCAAATCTGATGTTACCGCCAACTTTACGACAGGCAAATCATTTACGTTGAATTTTTCCAACACAGGTGTTTTAACCCCCGCGGGGAAGTCGGCCAAAATAGTGTTCACCGCACGTTGAACATCCTGTAATGCCTGTTCCTGATCTGCGTCTGCGACAAACTCAACAGAAACAACGGAAACATTTTCTAAAGAGTTCCCACTTACTTTTTTGGTTTTACTAACGGTGGATACTGCTTCTTCTATCTTCTTTGTTACGCTGTTTTCAACGTCTTCCGGTGACGCACCAGGATATGCAGTGATGATGGTAACAGCAGGCGTAGCCAGATCGGGCAATAACTCATATTTTAGATGCTGGTAACTCAGAAAACTTAGTCCGCCTAAAATCAGGAAAAGTACTATAAATAAGATCGGCCTTTTAATAGCAAGTCCGGTGATGCTCATATCGAAACATTGAAATATTATACAATTATTGGTGAATATCCACGTGCTGAATTTGCTTGCCATCGGCAGCGTTCAACATACCATTAATCATGATGGTATCTCCTCTTTGAATACCATCTGTGACCATTACATAATCACCATATGACTTTCCGATAGTTATCGCTGTCAATACAGCTTTATCTGATTTATGAATCACGTAAACAAAATTTCCTTTTTTATTTGTTATCATTGCTGTACGTGGGATAGCCGTACCTTTAATGGTTCTATCTGCATTAAATACAACAGATATACTCATCCCTGCCAATAGCTTAAATGGACGGTTATTCTTAACTATAACTTCTATAGGGAATGTCCTGGCATCAGAAGCAACCGGAATAATCGCATTTACTTCTCCTGAAAAAGGAACATCCGGGTAGGCATCTACTTTAATTTTTACATCGTCGTTGATTTTAACACCAGCAATCACTGTTTCGGGTAGATATACAGTGACTTTGACCTCATCGAGGGAAGCAATTGAACATAATGGAGTACCGGGAGCAACAAATTCTCCGTTATTTACTTTCTTTTCAAAAATGACACCTCTGGCAGGTGCGGTCACCACAGTTTGAGCTATTTGTTTCTCACTGATACTTAATTGAGATGCCGCGTTCTGCATTTGTAGTTTTGCATTGGATACTTCTATTTCTGAAGCGTTGCCAGTGGATAACAGGGCTTTTAGATTATTATAATCCTTAACAGCCTTTTCATAGACATCCTGATTGATTTTATGAGTGGCCGCTTTAGTAACAGGATCCAATTTTGCCAATAGCGATCCTTTAGAAACCTGTATTCCTTTTTCAATAGCAGAATAGATTATTTTACCCTCTGTTTCAGCCGTTACGGTAGTAGTCTGGCCGGCCTCCACTGAACCGCGATATACAAGAGAATCGATAAATATTGTATCACGAACAATTGCTGCCTGGGCATTATACCATCCCAGGCTCTGCTCTTCTTTTATTTCGTTCTGAACAGCTGCCTGGTTGCCACTTAATTTGAAATAGATACCTACCGATAGAATAATTACTACGGATAGGAGTAACAATATTTTCTTCGTCTTGGTCCAGTTCATTTTTGTACTTGATTTTATGCAAATGTGGGGCGAAGACGGGAGGGAAATTTTTCAAAGTGACTGACCTGCCATAAATGGCTACTGAAATTACACAGGCATGTACTGTATGATATCCTTTACTTTCAAAGTGGAGAATTGGGCTACTATTTTTATACATTAAGAAACACCATCATAGTGGGTTTTACCTTCAAATTTAAAGCTACCCACCCCATAACTCATTCATGGACAATCACTAACCGGTTCAATTCCAGGTACGCCCTTGTAAAACCCTGCTTATAGGATGGTTATTGATATACTTGCTGAAACTTTCTCTTTGTTACCCAATATGAATCTATAAAAATGATACCTTTGGAAAAAGCCCTTACTATTGAAATATGTTTTGCTGATAATAGCCGTGATCTTCAGTTCTATTTTTTTATTTTCTGCGAAGATGGTCTACGTTTTGCCAATAATGGCACCGGCCAGTTCTGGCTGCGGCATGCCAGGATTGGTTGGTATGATCTTCTTGTGGATTTGTGTTATTTTATTCGTAGTTAGTACCTGGTTGTGGGGAGTCACGATTGCCCGTTTCCGGCGTAAAAATAATACCAGACAATGAATAAAAATGTTCTATTCCTAAGGCCAAAATGCCAGAAAAAAATGTTCAGTCGTGATTATAAATTCGATGTATATAATAAACTAAAAAACACTGCTAATAGTGTGTTCACAATACGGTGATTTTATTTACATTATTTAAAACAAGCTCATAACCTTAGATCTTCCATGAAACCTGTATTCTACATGACATTGACGATAGCACTTTTCTTTACTTCCTGTAAGCGTCGAAATACGCCGCTCCCAAACGAATTTAAGGGTCTTGCCGGCAAATGGAAACTGATGGCAATTTACAAGGACCATTATATTACCGATGATTTCATAAATTGGAGGGCTGTGGTTGAGGACAAGTATGTAGAGTTTAATATGGATGGCAGCATGAAAGATGAGCGGTATAATGCTTTTAGAATTGGCGATTACTATTCCGACGGATACCTGGTGGAAGACAGCGTCATATTCACTTATAGAAATGACGGATTTCAAAGCGATACCACAAGTTATACATATACACTAACCCCCGATGAATTGATACTTTATCCAATCCAATTCGGGAGCTCGGGTGAAGTAGGCATGAAATATTTCCGTGTCTCCAGCAAATAATTGTGATCTTACGCCATATTTTATCCCGCGGATAGAACTATTCCTAAAATTTGGAATCCGATCTGAGAGGAGCTGGCATGCCGGAGCTGCATGGCTGTTTCCAGGAGTTCTTGTATATTAATCAATCCATTCCCCGGAGAATATTTGCGAATTCCAGGCCAAAGCCCGGCAGGCAGTCCCCGGTATCAAAAATGCGATTTAGGGTAGTATAATAATCACGATGACCAGGCTACGATCCTGGTTAAATTGCACCAGTAAATAAGTAGTCGTTTTTCATTGTCGAAGGATGGATACCGGGAAACAGCAAAAGTGTTGCCTATGAAATACTAACCCAAAAAACACAACCTGCTCAAACTTCTAAATTGCACTACTAACCATTTTTTAAAAAAAATCCGGGCATAAATGGATTATTAACCAAAAAATAAATATTACTTTCGCGGAATATCTACTTGCAAAAGGCACAAAAAATGATCCCTAGACGATTCGTAAACTTTCTGTCTGCAACGGCAGCAGTAACCCTTTCTATACAAGTTTCTGCCCAAGGTTTGATTATTAGTGATGGTGGTAATCTGGTCGTAAAAGATTCTGCAAAAATTGTAGTGAATAATGGTGGTATTGCCAACTCCGGAATATTTAATGGAGGAAACGGTTCAGTTGTTTTTACCGGCTCTTTACCCGCTACCGTATCGGGGTCGTCTATCACTTACTTTAATACCATAACACTCAGTAAGTCGACGGGTACATTAACATTATTGCAGCATTCCGGTGCAAATGGTCAGGTAAACATGGTTGCAGGAAATATTGACTTGAATGGTTATAACCTGGATTTGGGTAATACCGGGATTTTGAATGGTGAAACAGCTGCTGCACATGTCATTGGGCCAAATGGTGGCTTTTTGATCAGGACTGCCGATATTTCCGCTGGCGGTAGTGTGAATCCGGGTAACTTAGGCATGATAGTTACACCCACCAGTAATCTGGGTCTTACTGTTATAAAAAGAGGACAACAAGCGTTACAGGCAGGAAGCAATAATAGTATTAACCGGTTTTATGATGTAGCCGCAACAAACGGGACGAGCGGTAAAGAAGATATCACATTTCACTATTTTGATAATGAATTAAATGGCAACCTTGAAAATGAGCTTGCTGTTTATTATATAAAGTCTCCTGACACACCAGGCATATGGCGCATCCCTTATGCTGCTGACGTAAATAACAATACTATCCAGATCAATAACGATTCATTTAACGGAAGATATATCATTGGCAATAATAACGTTGACTCCATCATTGCCTCTCCCCTGTCGGGTGAATTGTATCAAAACAGGGCTCAGCTTAGCTGGACTACACGATATGAGAGAAATACGTTTCGTTTTGAATTACAGCGCAGCTCAAACAATAACAATTTCCGCAACATAGCCACGTTGCCCGCTGCAGGAAACTCCAATTCCACCCTGGCGTATTCTTATACAGAACCTACATCTGTAGCTGATGTATGGAGCTATCGCTATAAGATCATTTTTACTGATAGTACTTATAAGTATTCAAATATAGTCACTTTAACACCTGCTGGTTATCCAAACATTGTATTGCAGGTAACTCCCAACCCCACTACTGGTCCTTTAAATATTAAATTCAACAGCTTTGTTGAGCAGGAGGTGTATGTAGAAGTCATAAGTAATACCGGTGCAATGGTTACCCGTAAAAAGATCAATGCAGCAATCGGGGTTAACACCGTATCAATTGATATTAGCAGTGCCGGGGCAGGCACATACTACTTAAAAATGGTTAACCTTTCTGACAAGGCGATTAAAATAATAAAATTCAATCCTTAATATTTATTCAATACCCATGCAATTTAGAAAAATCCTTACAGGCTTTTTGCTTGCATTCACATTACAGGCTACTGCACAAAATGTAGGCGTTAACGTTGATGGCTCTCAACCTGATAATAGTGCTATGCTGGATGTAAAGAGCACCGTTAAAGGTTTACTTATACCAAGAATGACTGCTGCGCAAAAAGCTGCAATTGCAAGTCCGGCTACTGGTTTATTGATTTATCAGACTGATGGAACCAATGGTTTTTATTATAATAAAGGAACGGCTGTCTCGCCGGAATGGACTAGTCTTGGAGCGATGGGAACAGCTGGTGCAAATGGTTCGAATGCATTAATTAAGACAACGGTTGTTACTGCCGGTACAATCTGTAGTAGCGGTGGATCTAAGGTGGAAGTAGGCACAGATAGTAATAATAATGGCGTGTTGGAAAATGGGGAGATTGATAATAACCTTACAATTTATATATGTAATGGTGAAAAAGGTGCTGCTGGTCCGCAAGGGATTCAGGGTGTAAAGGGTGACAAAGGGGATATAGGTGCTACTGGTCCGCAAGGTATTCAAGGTGTAAAGGGGGACAAAGGAGATATAGGTGCCACTGGTCCGCAAGGAGCAACTGGACCTCAGGGGGCAACAGGGCCACAAGGAGACAAAGGGGATAAAGGTGATACGGGAGCCACTGGTCCGCAGGGTATTCAAGGTGTAAAAGGAGATAAGGGT
>NZ_JBCNKF010000026.1:0-117884 GCF_039596155.1 Chitinophaga sp. | reverse complement strand
ATGAAAAACCAATTAATTCCTACAGGCGTGACTCTTCATGCAATGTAAAATGACTCTCGAAAGCAATGGTTTATCCATTGCTTTTGTTTTTTTAGCGGTTTTTTCTCTATTTGAAAGGCCAAAACAGCCTTTTGAGCCAAAAACAGTTTCCATTTTTTACCAGGGATTTTGTATTTTTAGACTTACAAATAATTTACACTATGAAAAAGCTGCTGTTCCTGCTGTTGGTAGGTTGTGCCACAGTATCATCAGCGAGCGCCATTAGCGGAAAGAAGAAGTTGGATAATACCTGGAACGAGGAGAAAAAGAAAGAGAAGGAAGGCGAAAAAGGAGATAAAGAAAAAGGCAAGTCTGCTAACTGCGATAATTCTGATAAAACTACTACCGTAACTAAAACTACTGCGCGTGCTGCACGTGTAGAAGAGTATGTATGGATGTTACCGAAAGATCAGGATGGAGATAAGATGTACGAGGAGGACCTGAAGAAGGGAATAGTGGATTTGTATAAATGGTACCTGCAGAATGGCAACCGTATTAATACGAGCGATATGAAAGCAGTGGCCGAAGAGCCTGTATTCCCTTTTAAAGTGGATACGAAGACTTTACAACAGTATTTTAAGTTTATCAAGAATAATTTCCCTGGCCTGAGCGAAGATGATCTGACAGATGGTACGCCTAAGAAAGCGCCTGTGGCCAGTCATAAAAAATACGCTCCGGTTAGTACAAGAGATGATATGGAAAGCCAGATTTCCATTCCAGTTGTTAAATAAAAAATGTCTGCCTTGCCATAATGCATTTGGAGTTTAGTTACAATAAGGAGGAGGTTTTGAATGCATTACGCTATCATTTCCTGCAGCGGGGGGAAATAAAAGTTTTCAGAACCACGCTTTTTATTTTGCTGACTTTTACTTTAGTGGGGTTTTCTTATCGGCTGGTAACAATAGGTGCGTTGATAGGGATTCTGGGAATGTCGGTGGTGATTGGATTGGTGTTTTGGTATATGTTGCCGGTATCGATTTATAATAAGGCAGCTACATTTCAGGACGATATACGATTGAATTATTCTGAGGACGGGATTGTGATTGCGACGAGAAGAAGTGATGTAAAGAAGGAGTTGTCGTGGCATGCGTTTACGCAGGTAGTAAAGGCAAAGAACTTTTTCTTTTTATACAAGGGAAAGAAAGATTTTTTTCTGGTACCGACCAGTGCGTTTAAGACGGAGTTAGAGCAGCGGGAGTTTGAGCGGTTGGCGAAAAAGAATATCAGCTAAGAGAAATTTAGTTTTAAAATAATTGCAAAAGAGGCCGGTCCAAAGGACCGGCCTCTTTTTTTGTAGAAAAAAAATCGGGGCAGGCCGTGAAAACGGCCTGCCCCGGTTTTTGAAGATCGTAATTTTTATAAGTTGAAATTGTGGAATACTGCCAGGTGTAGAATATGTGTCATGGAATTATTGCCTGTTGCAGGTTGTACAAAGTGATTCATATACCCCGCTTCCACCTTTAGATTCGGTTTTAAAGCATAGCCTTGTGCAATTAGAAACCGGTTCTGGTCTACAAACTTATTATTGATCTCACTATTGAATACATTCATGAAGAACTCATTCTGCAATGCAAAATAGAAAGGGGTTACTTTCTCCGCTTTCCTGATCGGAAATTGTGTACGGTTAAAATACCGCAAACGGTGTCCATATTTCCAATGTTGTACATCCTTCACGGCAGCTGTCTTCTGACCTACCCAACGCTCCTCAAATCGCACCCGGTGGGTCATGTTGAATGTCCTTGTATTATTCTTGTAAATGAACTGCTGATAGATACGGTGTTCAGGAAAATACTGATCCGCTCCATCGCTGTAAGTGGTGATAAACGAATACCCCAGTAAATAGCTTGCATTTTTTCCAGGTGTATATTGTAGTCCGGCTCTGTTCAGAATCTGCCCTTTATTGCTGATTCCATTCCTGATCCTCGCCTGGAAGTCGTAAGCTATCGCCCATTTCTGGTTTATTTGTGCGGTACCAAAGTAAGTATACCAGTGGCTATAGCCCTGGGTGAGTTCCTGTGCGGAAAGTTGCAGACCGCCCATAAGCAGGCATAGTGCCAGGCAAATTTTTGTGCGCATATAGTTAACTACATAATAGGTTGAGTAGTAAAAATAAGAAATACGGGCATAAAAAAAGCCGGCCCGCTTGAAAGCAGGCCGGCAGGGTTTTATGAGTGATAGTTGTGTTAGTAAGTGATCCACCAGTTCTTGGTGCCCTTGTTGTCACCACCAATAGCGCTGCCGGCAGCTGCGTAGTTGGTACTATTGGAGTTAGACTCTACAATTGGATAAGTAAGGCGGTAAGGTACCATTGTTACATGCTGATCAAGTGAACCGGAAACCGGTGCAATAAACAAATCAGCACCACCAGGTTTTTTAAAGTTCAGACGGATTCTTTCAAACCATGCCTGGAAGCCCTGTGGATATAACGACAGCCATTTCTGGGTGCCAATTACATTCTTCCAGTCACCACTCATGTAGGGCACTTGTGCCAGGTACGCATTTGCAGTACTGTCTGCCACACCCCAGTAGTTCATCGATGCGCGTACACCTGATGCATAATAAGTAGCAGCGTCACCACCTACTGTATAGCCTCTCGCCGCTGCCTCTGCAAGTGTAAAGGCCACTTCAGAATAAGTCATTAAGATTCCTTTCATGTCTGCCCCATAAATTTTAGTGCCGGGATAGGAAGCCGTTGTAGGTCTGTTAGGATCTGTCGTGCTCATCCCATAAGGCATTCCATATATGGTATCTGTCGTCAACCCTTCCACGGGTCTTGCATAGATGGTCAACCTTGGATCGCTGGTCTCTCTCATATAATCAGTCAGCGTGGTTGATACATAAAAGTCAATAATGGGTCTGTTGGTTTCATCCATTGGATACCTGTTGGGATCTGCGCCCAGGTATGCAAATTCCGCATTATCACTGTTACTGGTCATTGCTCCCTGATAGTTTGCTTCTATGAGGCTTTTTGCTTTTGCATTATCTGCATCTGCCATGCGGATAGCGAGGCGTAGCATAAGGCTGTGACCTAAAGTCTTCCATTTATTCACATCACCTTTATAGATCACATCTGCATCACCAAAAGTAGGTTTAGAAGCATCCAGTGCATTGATATTTGCTGTCAGGGAATCAGTGAGCTGGTTGTAAATAGTCTTTGCGTCATCATACGCCGGTGTTACATATTTAGTTACATCCAGCGCTTGTGTGTAAGGCACATTTACATAAGCATCTGTAAGGATCTGCATGATCCATACTTTCAGAATACCAGCTATCGCATTTTGATTTTGTGCAGCGGGATTGGCGCCATCAGCGTTCAGGGTACGGATCAGATCCAGGTTATGCGCTGCTGCATACAGTGTAGTCCATAGTGCACCATTGTTGTTTTCGTCCAGCGAATACTGGCTGTCTGCTACCCTTGTATTGCCAGACCAGAACTGTGCGTAGTGCATGCCGATATAACCATTCTGCAATGAGCTATACAGTATGTCCATTGTACTTTTTTCCGCACCTGTCAGCAGGTAGGGAGGTTCTGTCGTAGTTGATTTAGTCGGATCGTGATTGATGCTGTCCAGCTTTCTACATCCAGCCATCACCAGCCCCACGAAAGCCAACAGGCAGCTATATTTTATGATACGGTTAAGCATTTTGATTCACTTTTTAGAATGAAACATTGAGGTTAACACCAAAAGAGCGGATGGATGGCAACGCACCACCTTCTATACCCACAATGTTGGAACTTGAGTTGAGGATATTGGACGGATCTACGTTCGGCGCATTGCTATGCATCAACCATAAGTTACGTCCATATAAAGAGAGTCTTGCACTCTGTGCGTGGAAGCGTTTGTACCATGATTCCGGAATATTATACCCCAGTTTTACTTCACGGAGGTAGATATAACTTGCATCATACAGGTTTGCTTTGCTGAGGGTTTTATTCTCATTGTTGACAAAGTATGTATTCGCATCCAGTACAACGTCGTTAGGCGTTCCATCTTCTTTCACACCTTTTGCAATGATACCTGTTTCACGTACATTGTTAGCTGCAGTTACATCAAGCAGACCGGAGATCTTACCATACATATTAGTGTAAGAGAAGAAGTTACCTCCATGCTGGAAGTCGATCAGTGCAGACAGGTAAATACCTTTGTAAGAGAAGGTATTATTCACACCACCAGTGAAATCAGGATAGGCGTAACCGATAGGCTTGATGTCGGAGATCAGGTAGTTGCCATCGGCACCTACAATACGTTCTCCTTTATCATTGTACACGTAGTCTGTACCCATCAGTGTACCCAGTGGCTGACCTACCAGACCTACTACCGATACCCTGGTCGTGCGACGGTCGGTACCAATTGTAAGCTGCGTGAGGGAAGTGCCATACTGGTCAATATTCATATTCAGCACCTTGTTCTTATTGCGTGCAATATTCGCTACGATGTCCCAGCGGAATCCACTCTTCAGGCGAATTGGATTCAGTGACAGAGATGCTTCAATACCTTTATTCTGCACGCTACCACCGTTTACATAAGTAGTGGTATAACCAGTAGCCGGAGATACCGTCAGCGGCATAATCTGGTCTTTGGTTGTGCGCTGATAGTAAGTGAAGTCCAGACCTACACGTTCATCGAGGAATTTCAGGGCGATACCTGTCTCATATTCCTGTGTGCGCTCAGGTTTCAGGTCCATATTGTATTTGGTAGGGTAAGCCTGTGTAATCGGGTTACTGCCAAAACCAGCTACAAACTGGTAGATATCGTAGATCTGGTATGGATCTGTATCGCTACCCACAGCTGAGATACTTGCACGTAATTTACCGAAGGACAACCATTTCCAGCTTTTCAATAAATCTGAGAATACAAAGGATGCTGATGCAGATGGATACACATAAGGATTGTTCTTACTCATCAGTGCAGAGCTCCAGTCCGCACGGCCGGTCAGGTCCATGAACAGGAAGTTCTTGTAAGAGAGTGATGCGGTAGCAAACCCTGAGTTGATCTGTTTCTCATAGTACTCATCATATGGCGTAGCCGTTGTCACAGAGTTGTTCAGGTTATACACCAGTGGCAGAATGAGACCGCCATTGGTACTACCACCCGTCATTGTCCATTTACGATGCATAATGTTACCACCTACAAGGCCATTCAATTTGAAGTCTTTGCCCAGGTCGAACTTCATGTTAGCCGTCAGCTGATAGTTCAGTTCTCTTGCAGTAGGTAATCTCTTGATGTAGCCGCCAATGAAATAATCTTTTGCAGTGCGTTCTTCCTGTAATGCATTGTAGCTGTCCATGAATACACGGCCACTGATGGTTAACCATTTGTTGGCTTCATAATCCAGACCTGCATTACCAAAGATGCGGTTGCGGCTATCTGTTTCATAATCCATGTAGCGGTTCCAGTATGGTCCATTGCTGGATGCAGGAGCGGGATTATCCCATGCTGTACGGTTCCAGGTTATTTGTGAGCCATCCTCATATTTATATCTCTTTTCCATATCGAGGTTCAGCTGGCGCTGACCATACATGGTAAACTGTAAGGTGGGGTTCGGGCCCGTGAAGCCGGTACCTGGCCTGCCTTTCGCGGCAAACGCTGTATAGTTTACAGAGGCTACTGCTTTCAGGCCTTTTGCTATTTCATATCCACCATTGAATGATACGTTGTTTCTGTTCATACTGGCATTAGGCAGTACGAATACCTGATTCATATTGCCGTAAGAGAGACGGAAGTAACCTTTATCGCTGTTACCAGCCATGGCAATATTGTTGGTGATGGTATACCCCGTTCTGTAGAAATCCTTCACATTGTTTGGCTGTGCTACCCATGGCGTAGTCTGGCCAAAGTAAGGATTGCCTTTATCCTTGTCAAAGGAGTAGTATGGACGAACCAGCTGGCCCTGCAATTTGGGTCCCCATGATTCATCTGCTTTATAGATAGGCATCAGGTCATATCGTCCTAATCCATCATTATCATCATAGGTAGCTGCAGATTGGCTCAGGAATGCTTCGGGATGTTCGTTGTAATACAACTTTTCAAATTTACCGCCGCTACCGCCGCCATATTCATTTTGATAATGAGGCAGAATAGATACCTGGTCTGCCTGTGCATTGAGGCTATATGTAACACCAATGCCACCACTTACATCCGGGCGCTTTTTGGTTGTGATGAGCATCACACCATTTGCGCCACGGCTACCATACAAGGCAGTTGCAGCAGCACCTTTCAGTATGGAGATGTTATCGATATCTTCGGGGTTGATGTCCTGTAAAGAAGAGCCATAGTCGTAACCACCACCGCCATTCAGCTGACCTGCCTGGTTGCTGTTGCTGTTTACGAATGGTGTTCCATCGACTACAATAAAGGCATTGTTATCGCCTAATATTGATTTCGTACCACGAATAGTGATCTTATTGGAACCGCCCATGGAGCCTGTATTGGAGGAGATCTGCAGACCAGGTACTTTACCCTGGAGTGCATTCACAAAGTTCACTTCTTTGGCTTCCTGTACGGCGCTGCCACCTACATCTTCGATAGCATAACCTACCGCTCTGGTATTACGCTGAATACCGAGTGCTGTCACTACTACTTCCTGCAATTGTTTTTTCCCGGTAGAGGCTGTCGTCAATGTGACTGGCAGAGAATCCTTGCTGGTCAAGGGTATTGACTGATCGCCAAAAGTAGGTGCCGAGAATTTTATGGTATCTTTCAGAGAAGCCTTGATCGAATAGGTACCATCTACATTCGCTGCTACACCTTGTTTAGTGGACAGGTTCACCACCTGTGCGCCCGGAATAGGCTGGCCACCCGGTTGTTTTACCACACCACTCAGGGTGAACTGACCGATCTCTTTCTTCAGTGTGTTACTATCTGAAGGTAGTATCAGTGCAGATGTATCAGCTGCTTTTTTCTTCGAGCTGTCACTGGCAGCAGTAGCGGGTCTGGTGGTATCCTTACGGGTACTGTCAGTCGCCTGATTGTTAGGAGTAATCACGGCCGCAGCGGGTTTGGTAGTATCTGTTTTCGTACTATCCTTTGCCTGATTGTTAGGAGTAATCACAGCCGCAGCAGGTTTGGTAGTATCTGTTTTCGTACTATCCTTTGCCTGATTGTTAGGAGTAATCACAGCCGCAGCAGGTTTGGTAGTATCTGCTTTATTGGTCTGATTATTTTTGTTTGGCGTAATCGTCACAGGCGTGGCCGTTGCTGGCTTACTTGTGTCTGTGGCCGGTTTGCTGGCAGAAGGTGTAATCACTACAGGGGAAGCGGAAGGCTTCACGGTAGTGTCTTTGGGTTGTTGCTTTACTGCTGTTACAGCAGACAACGTTGGAAATGGCCGGTTAACGTTTGCGCTTGCTCTGTTGGGTCCTATACTACAGTAAATAGCAAAGCACAGCCATAACCAGGTAAGTACATGGCTTCTCATTGTTATATTGCAAGATTTGGTTTAAAATTTTTACGTAACAGGTTTCCGTTATTCCTGTTTTCAATACCTGAGCCCCTCGCTCAATTATAATACAATCGAAATCTCCGGTACAATGAACCGGCTCAGGATTATTTCTCGGGGATGCCTGTAAAATACCATAACCAGTGGCATCTACAGTGTTGGTCTATAGGTGTGAGAATGCAACATCCGCGTATAGTATTTCCCTGCCCCTCACCAGCGGTGAAGCACCCTTCAATCAAATCAGTATTTTTATTTCTGTGTGTGTTTGTTGCGCAGCACTACTCTACAGCTCATCCAAGTCTAGGACGCTGTATATCAAACACCTTGCCAACGGAGGGGGTAGTATTTGTGCAGTAGTACTCATGCCGGGTGTGATTACCCGTGTTGTTGGAAGTAATCTACAATAATCTTATCTACTGACTTTACGGTGAGTAATTCATCTTGTATGCTCAATGCATTGGGGTGTGTATCTGCACAGATCACTTTTTTGATGATGCCGCTTTTTTTAATCTTCTCAAATCCTCCACCAGCGAATATTCCATGCGTTGTAATGACAGAGATATTTTTTGCGCCGGCATCGAGGTAAGATTGTGCAGCATGTATAAGTGAGCCACCAGTACGGATCATATCATCATATATGATCACGTTTTTATTTTCTACTTCTGCATTGATACCTGTGATCTGTGTCGTCTCTCCTGAAATACGTTTCTTGAATACAAAAGCAGCTTCTACATTCAGATCATTGGCAAGTGATTCCACCCACTTAGCTCTCCCGGCATCTGTGCTGGCCAGAACGAAGGGTTCTCCTTCACCTAATTCCATTGCAGCCTCTTTGACGAGGTCTTTTCCATATAGATGAACAGGCCTCACGCCACTTTCAAAGTAGTAAGTGATACCATCTACATGGAGGTCCATCAATACGACTTTGTTACCACTGTTAGTAGCGGGCAGGGCCGAAAACAATAATGCCCGGGTTTTGGCTTTTACAATTTCGCCGGATTTTACCGCTCTTTCCATGGTGGAATAACCGAAGAACGGGATCACGAGGTTCAGAGCATGCGCATCGAGCTGGATACAGCCGTGGGCAATGTCGAATAGTTCCAGTGTCTCCTTATCGTCAATGGTACCTCCCAGCACTATGACCTCTTTGCCATGTACCTGGCTCCGGATACGGTGATAATGTTCCCCGTCCGGAAAGTCACGAATTTCCAGTTTCCCTTCCTCCCAATGGGGGGCCAGCGCCAGTATGCGGTTTTTGAGATACTGGTAGCGCTGTGTTGCAAAAATGATCTTCTGAGGCATAGTGTTTGGAATATATGAGGGTTAAAAGTAATTATTTATAAATTAATGGTATGTTTAACAGCCATTAACCCCGATTATTGAACATTAATCTATATTTTTAACGTTTCATTTGCGAGGGGAAATTTATTTTTGAGCGATGCCTAGACGAATTAAAACGCTTTCCATCTGGCTTGGAGCACTATTTTTTTGCCTGTTTTTCTGTCTGCAGCACGTCAGTGCGCAGGTGAGAGTGTCGGGTCTTATTACTGATATTGATAACAGACAGGCAATTCCAAACGTTAGTATTATTAATAAAAAGACGCGATCAGGGGTATTAGGGAGTGAAAGTGGTCGTTTTGAAATTGATGCAATGCCGGGAGATACCCTTGAATTCACGATGTTGACATATGAAAGGAAATTTATAGCAGTTCCGGCTTCGTCTATGTTCATTAATGTGTATATGACGAAAAGGGTAATCACCATACAGGGAGTGGATGTAAGAGGCAGGAATTATGTAAGGGATTCCGCTGCAACGAGACAGGAATATGCGAAATATTTCGGGTATAAGAAGCCCGGGGCGATGGATGTGTTGAAGACGTTACCATCACATCCGATTACGGCACTGACGTACCTGGTACCAAGTAAGCAGCGGAAGAGAAATGAGCATTTTAAAGAGCAGCTGGTTTATTGGGAAAAGGAGAAGTATATTGATAACAGGTATAGTCCGGAGCTGGTGGAGAAGATGACGCATTTGAACGGAAATGAATTGGACAGTTTTATGATGCGGTACAGGCCAGGATACCAGTTTATGCAGGATGCGACAGAATACGATCTGATGTTGTATATAAAGAATAGTTATAGTCAGTATCAGAAAGATAAAGCGGCCGGAACATTGCCACCGGTGAAGAAAGAGGATGAGCAGTAGGGGGATGAAATATGATTTTGCACTTTATTCATTGAATAGCATACAAACTAAAACAGCTTTGCCAAAGGCAAAGCTGTTTTAGTTTTAGGGATGTCTGGATGAGGAAATGCTGTATTATTTTATCAGATCACCGTTTAAGCGGAGTAACTGTGTTTCTGCCAGTTTGATATTATAGCGGGCGTTAATCAACCGGTTGTAGGCATCTTCTAAACTTTGCTGTGCTTCCTTTACTTCGATGGTTGTAGATACCCCTTGTTTAAACCGCTCTAATGCCACCATCGCATTCTCGCGTGCAAGGCCCAGATTTTCCTCTTCCAGGTCGACCGCTGTCTTGTAGTACCCGTAATCTTTGAATGCATTGCTAAGTGCCATATCTACCTTGGTCCGGGTGTTTTCTAATGAGAGCTGCTGATAGCTTACATTAAGCGCCGCATTCTTTACCTGCCTGCGTACATTCAGTCCATTGAAAATGGGAACGGTAGCTGAGAAACCATAATTAAACACGCCATTCTGATTGAATACAGGACTGAATGAATTCGTTGCTGCATTGGAATTCACTTTTGTAAAATTGTATGCTGAATTGAAATTGATAATAGGGAAGTAATCTCCTTTACTTTCCTTCAATTCCAGCTGTGATACATGCAGGTTTTGCCTGGCTACCAGCAAACTGGTATTCCGCTGCAACATTTCCTCCCGCATCTTACCATAGTCGAGGTCTGTGTTTAGCGGGATACTATCCTGCACATCATATTGTGTATTCCCTCCTTCTATAGCCATGTACTGATTCAGGATCACTTTGCCCTGATCAATCACGGTTTGCTGACGAAGGTAAGCGGCTTTCAATGCATTGTAATCTACTTTTGATTGCAGCCAATCCGTTTTCGGTCCTAATCCTGTCTGGAACTTCGCATCTGATAGTTTCACTCTTTCATCTGCAATCGATAACTGTTCTGATAAGTTGTGCAGTTGCTGCTTCCCCTGTACCACTGCATAGTAACTGGCTATTACATTGGCCACAGTGGTAATCAGCGCATCTTTCAATGACGCATCTCCCAGGTCTCTTATTGCCTCCAGTTTTTGCCTGGTAGCAAACATTTTTAAGCCATCGAACAGTGTCCAGGATAAGGTCACATTCCCGGTGAGGTTCTTACTATGAATCCCGCTCGTATCCCGCTTGGAACCATTTACAAACTCCTGCCTGGTACGGGTTGTATTCCACACTCTTGATGCAGTTCCGTTTAATTTTGGTGCAAATGCCCAGTTGGCATAAGCATAATCATTCGCAGCAATGGCGGCGTCATTCTTTGCCAGCCGTATATCATAGTTGTTCTTTAATGCCAGATCTATCGCCTGCTCTACTGTCAGCACCTGTTGTGCAGATACGTGGAGGGCAGATAGCAACAGGCAGAATATGAGGATACGTTTCATGTCATGCATTTATTCAGTCGCGTCAAAAGTTGCTACCAGTTAGTGACTTGTTTTCTTCTGCTCAGCAATATGCAAAGTTCCTTCTCCGTCATCTACTGGTTCAGTTGCCTGTTTTCTTCTGCTCAGGAGTGTATACATCGCAGGGATTACAAATAATGTCAGGATCAGTGAAAACACAATCCCACCCACGATTACAATACCCAGCGGAATGCGGCTTGTAGCGGCTGCCCCCAGCGACATGGCAATCGGCAATGCACCCAGTGCCATTGCAAGACTCGTCATCAATATCGGGCGTAAACGCATTGTCGCCGCTATGATTGCAGCCGGGCCTTTTTCTAATCCTTCATCTCTTTTATGATTCGCAAATTCCACGATGAGGATACCATTCTTCGTCACCAAACCAATCAGCATAATGACCCCGATCTGTGAGAAGATATTCCATGTCTGGCCAAAGATCCATAACGATAGCAGGGCGCCTGCAAATGCCAGCGGCACCGTGAGCATAATGATGAATGGATCGACCCAGCTCTCAAACTGTGCGGCCAATACCAGGTAAATCAACACCAACGCCAGCAACAATGCGAACATGGTATTGGAGCCACTCTCTGCGTAGTCCCTGGATGAACCTGACAATGCTGCATTGTAAGAATCATCGATCACACCCTGCTTTTGCAGGTCATTATAAATACGGTACATGGCATCAATACCATCTCCGATAGTCTTGCCCGGCGCAAGACCCGCAGAGATAGTGGCTGATTTGTAACGGTTGAAGTGATAGATGATAGGCGGACTCGTTTCTTCCTTTATAGATACGACGTTATCTAACTGGATTGCCTCTCCCCTGCTGTTGCGTACATAGAAGTTTTGCAGGTCAGTGGGTTTATCACGACTGCCTCTGAATACCTGTCCCATTACCTGGTACTGCTTACCATTGCGGATGAAATAACCATACCGCACATTGCTCAGTGCCAGCTGTAAAGTTTGAGAGATATCGTCAACAGATACGCCCAGTTCGCTCGCTTTTGCACGGTTGATCTGAATACGCAGCTCCGGTTTGTTGAACTTAAGGTCTACATCCACACCAGAGAAAGTAGGATCATTGTTCGCTTCATCGAGGAAGATGGGCAACACTTTCGACAAACTATCAAAGTTGATATGCTGTAATACAAAAGACACCGGCAATCCTCCACGACGGCCCACCTGTATGGTTTGCTGTTCTATTGCGAATACCTTGCCTTCGGAGAACTTAAACATATTGCGGTTCACCATGTTCACAATCTCCTTCTGTGAACGGGTCCTGTCGTGTGGCTCCGTGAGTACAATATTGGCAAAGCCGCTGTTTACCGCTCCTCCGCCACTAAAGCCGGGTGCCGTTACGGTAAGGATGATATTCTTTTCAGGAATGGAATCGATCATGAATTGGGTGAGGCCATCCATGTATCTTTCCATGTAGTCGAAAGAGGTGCCTTCCGGTGCGGTAATGGAAAGACGGAACTGGCTGCGGTCTTCGATCGGTGCGAGTTCTGCCTGCAGGTTGCGGAAGAGGAGGATAATCATCACCACACAACCCAGCACTATCAGGATAGCGATCCGGTTCACTTTCATGAATCGTTCCAGTGCGCGGTTGTAACCATCTTCCATCCAGGTGAAGAAGGGTTCTGTTTTGGTATAGAACCAGGAATGGGTGTGTTTTTTACGACCCAGTTTTACATTCAATACGGGGGTGAGGGTAAGGGATACAAATGCGGAGATGAGTACAGCGCCTGCTACCACGATCCCAAATTCCCTGAACAGGCGGCCTACGAATCCCTGCAGGAATACGATCGGAAGGAATACGAAAGCGAGGGTGATGCTGGTTGCAATAACGGCAAAGAAGATCTCTTCAGAGCCTTCTTTCGCAGCCTGCATACGCGGCATACCTGCTTCAATTTTCTTATAGATATTTTCAGTGACCACGATACCATCATCTACTACTAATCCTGTTGCCAATACAATAGCCAGGAGGGTCAATATATTAATGGTGAAGCCACATATATACATGATAAAGAATGCCGCAATGAGGGACACGGGAATATCCACCAGCGGACGAAAGGCCATGAGCCAGTCGCGGAAGAAAAGGTAGATGATAAGGATAACCAGTACCAGTGCGATGACGAGTGTTTCTTCTACTTCTTCGATAGACTTGCGGATAAAGCGGGTATTATCGATGGCGATATTCGTACTCAGATCCGGTGGCAGGTCTTTTTTCAGTTGTTCATACCTTTTATAGAATTCATCGGTGATGGCTACATAGTTGGAACCAGGTTGCGGGGTGAGCGCCAGGGCCACCATAGGTACACCGGATTCTTTCAGAATGGTCTCCTCATTTTCAGGGCCTAATACAGCCTGACCGATATCCCTGAAGTGAATGACACTGCTATTTACATTCTTAATGATCAGGTTATTGAAATCTTCTTCGGTATTGAGGCGGCCAAAGGTACGTACCGTTAGTTCGGTGGCATTGCCGGCAATCTTACCGGATGGCAGTTCAACGTTTTCTTTTGCAAGGGCCTGTTGTACATCGGACGGTGTGAGACTATAAGCTGAGAGCCTGGCAGGATCCATCCAGAGGCGCATAGCGTATTTCTTTTCACCGAGGATGCGGATAGAGCTGACACCTGGAATGGTTTGCAGTCTTTCCAGCAGTACGTTGTTGGCATATTCCGTGATCTCCAGCTGATTGCGGGTGCTACTCTGCAAAGTCATGGAGAGGATGTAGTCAGAGTTCGCATCTTCTTTGGACACTACAGGTGGGGCATCGATATCGGGAGGCAGGTTACGGAGTGCCTGCGATACTTTGTCCCGAACGTCGTTGGTAGCGGCCTCCAGGTCGATACCAAGTTCAAATTCCACGGTGATATTGGAGGTACCCTGGCTACTGCTGGACGATATATTTTTGATACCGGCGATCCCGTTGATAGATTTCTCGAGTGGCTCGGTGATCTGTGTTTCAATGATATCAGAGTTAGCACCTGCATAGGAAGTGCGTACGTTAACGATGGGTGGATCTATGGCAGGGAAGTCCCTTACCCCCAGAAAGTTGAAGCCTACAAAGCCAAAGATGACAATGATAATGTTCATCACAATGGCAAATACAGGACGTTTGAGCGATAGAGAGGGAAGGCTCATGGTCTACTTTGTTTAATTGATCTTGTTATACTTCAGTACCATACCAGGTTTGAGTTGCAGCATACCGCTGGTGATCACGGTATCTCCCTGGTGGAGGCCGCCGGTGATCTCTACGTTATCTGCGTCGCGTAGACCGGTTTCAACGACAACGAATTTTGCTTTGCCTTGTTCCGCGATGATCACTTTTTTATCGCGGGTACCTGGAATAACGGCCTGCGATGGGATCATAAGGGCATTGGGCATATTACGGAGAGCGATCTGTACGTTAGCAAAGGCACCGGGCAGTAACTGACCGGGGTTAGGTACGATGGCTCTTAATTTAATAGTGCGGGTAGCGAGGTCGATTTTTGGATCGATAGCATAGATCTGTCCTTTGTAGGGCAGGGAATCGCCCGCTACTTTGAAGGTGACGGCATCGCCTTGTCTAACGACGTTGCGGTACTTTTCCGGAACAGTGAAATCTACCTTCAATGGGTCGATCTGTTGCAGGGTAGTAATAATAGTGGTATTGTTGACGATAGCGCCGAGGCTGATATTGCGCAAGCCGAGGCGGCCATTGAAGGGGGCTCTGAGTTCTGTTTTCTGCAATTGGGTGCGGGTATACTCCATGTCAGCACCATAGGCGCTCACCTGGTTGCGGGTAACGTCTACATCCTGGCGGCTGATACCATTGATCTTCAGGAGGTTTTCCTGTCTTTCGAGGGTAGTTTTCGCCAGTTGTTGCTGTAGTTCCAGTTTGGCCAGCTGAGCTTTAAGGTCTTCATCGTAGATCTTGACGAGGAGGGCACCTTTATTTACCTGGGTACCTTCTTTGAAGAAGAGGCCAGTGACCTTGCCCGTGATTTCGGGCTGGATCTGTACTTCTTCGTTGCTCTGGAGGGTACCGCTGGCATAGATGACTTCGTTCAGGGAAGAGGAATGTACAATAAAGGCGTCTACCAGCAAGGGTTTGTTTCCTTTGCTACCACGTACAGTTTCTTTGTTGGGTGCTGCTTCTTTTTTAGGAGCAGCAAACCTGGTATAGATGATACCAATAATAACTACAGCCAGGATCAGGTAAACGACTGTTTTCAGGTACTTTTTGTTACCAGCCATTTGTTCGCATATTTATGTTGTAGGGGATATTGCCCGGGGCAAATTTAATAAAAGCCCTTGCGGATAGGGTGGTTCATGTGTTAATTAAAGTTAATTGTCATTTAACCGTATATAGGAGGCATAATAGGTGGTTGAATGGCAAATAAGGGCAATATTATATGTATACTTTGAAGCATATACTATGGCAAAAGGGGGTGTTTGCCTGGGAATGGGGGAAATCGAAATATCTGGCTAATCCTTTATGGAGATGGGTTTAGGGGCAATAACACTAAAGTAAATTGGGTAAAATTCGGCTCTGTTCTTGTCAATTCAATAAAAATTATATTTTTGCACTCAAGTTTTAAACCAAAAACACTTAAAATTATGTCAGACATTGCATCAAGAGTTAAAAAGATCATTATTGACAAATTGGGCGTTGACGAAGCTGAGGTAACTCCTGAAGCCTCCTTCACCAACGACCTGGGCGCTGACTCTTTGGATACGGTAGAACTGATCATGGAATTCGAAAAAGAATTCAACATCTCCATTCCTGACGAACAAGCTGAAACTATTACTACTGTTGGCCAGGCAGTTGCTTACCTGGAAGAACATGTAAAATAATCCTACTTAATCAGATTTGTTTTAATGCAACCAAGACGAGTAGTCGTTACAGGTTTAGGCGCACTTACACCGCTCGGCAATTCCGTATCCGAATACTGGAAGGGATTGACGGACGGTGTATCCGGTGCCGGGCCTATTACACAATTTGATGCTTCCAAGTTCAAAACCCGTTTTGCTTGCGAACTGAAGAACTTTGACGCGACCAATTACCTGGACAAGAAGGAGGCCCGTAAGATGGACCCTTTCACGCAGACAGCTGTAATAGCTGCTGACCAGGCTGTGCAAGATGCCGGGATAGACCGTAATTCTGTCGATATGGACAGGGTTGGGGTGATCTGGGGATCTGGTATTGGTGGTATGATCAATTTCTGTCAGGAAATGAAAGATTTTGGTCAGGGCGACGGGACGCCCCGTTTCAGTCCTTTCCTTATAGCCCGGTTAATTATCGACATTGCTGCAGGACACATTTCTATACGACATGGTTTCCGGGGACCTAACTTCTCCGTGGTGTCAGCTTGTGCTTCCGCTACCAATGCCATTATAGAGGCGATGCAATACATCAGGTATGGCAGAGCGGATGTAATGATCACCGGAGGATCCGAGAACGTTATTAACGATGCCTGTGTAGGCGGTTTTAACGCTATGAAGGCCCTATCCGAGCGAAATGATGACCCGGCCACAGCCTCCAGACCCTTTGACCTGAACCGTGATGGTTTCGTAATGGGAGAAGGTGCAGGAGCACTGGTGCTAGAATCCTATGAACATGCGATTGCTAGAGGTGCCAAAATTTATGCTGAACTGGCAGGAGGTGGCGCTACAGCAGATGCCTATCATATCACAGCACCCCATCCAGAGGGATTAGGCGCTATGAACGTAATGCGAATGGCCCTGTTAGACGCTGGAATGCAACCCAATGCAATTGACTACATTAACGTACACGGTACTTCTACTCCTCTCGGAGACATTGCCGAAGTAAAAGCGATCCAACAGGTGTTTGGTGAAGATGCATATCGATTGAATATCAGCTCCACCAAATCTATGACCGGACATTTACTCGGTGCTGCCGGTGCAATTGAGTCGATTGCTGCTATCATGTCTGTCATACATGGTATTATTCCTCCTACCATTAATCATTTTACGGACGATCCTGAACTGGACTCCAAATTAAATTTTACCTTTAACGTCGCACAACATAGAGAAGTAAACGCTGCATTAAGTAATACCTTCGGTTTTGGAGGGCATAATGCATCCGTGATTTTCAAAAAATTTGTTGCTTGATTGTGTGAAATTACTGCCAGGATTTTTATATCGATTTGTATCCGGTAAGAGAACTCTCTACAAGGATCTGTATAACCTGCTGGGCTTTGCCCCGGGCAATTTCTCATTGTATGAGGTAGCCCTGAGCCATCGCTCGAGCAAGGAGAAGTTTCTTGAGAGCAATGAGCGGCTGGAGTACCTGGGTGATGCCATCCTTGGGGCTATTATCGGCGATTACCTCTTCAAGAAATATCCTTATAAGACAGAAGGCTATCTCACCGAAATGCGGTCCAAGATTGTGAACCGCCAGCAGCTTAATGATATTGCTATCAAAATGGGCCTGCGTAAGCTGACCATTTATGATAAGTACAATAGCTTTCTGAAGATTTCCCAGATCTTTGGTAATACCCTCGAAGCATTGGTCGGCGCTGTATACCTCGACAAAGGTTATAACCGCACCAAACAGTTTGTGCATCAACGCATCATCATGCCTTATATCGATCTTGAATTGCTTGAAAGTGTGGAAATGAACCACAAAAACAAGCTGTATGGATGGGCGAATAAGCACGGCAAAACCCTGGAGTTCGACCTGCTGGAAGAACAGATGGACAATGGCCGCCGCATCTTTACTGTGGGCGCAGTAGTAGATGGGGAGCTCATTTGCAGTGGTAAGGCTTTCAATAAGAAAGATGCCAGCCAGATTGCTGCACAGCAGGCGATAGAGCTGCTGGGGCTGGGAGAAAAATAACCCGTTTCCGTATCATTTTACCGGTTGTCTTAATATCGTTCTTAGTTTTTCCGGCGCAGTTTTGCGTGGGTCACTGAGGTATATCTCATGGTGCCGGCCATTCCAGGTCAGGCCTTTTTCCTCCATAAAGTCATGTAAGATCTGTAGTGATACCGGTTCGGTAGCATAAGGACCTGTGTGCAATATTTGTACACTCTGCCCTTCGGCCAGGGTTTGAAGATAGACCTGGTTGAAGTGTGGCACAGGTTTTTTCTGGTAGGTCTTTTTAAGGATGGCCTTGACGTCATTCTTGTTGATAAAGTCGGGCATGCGGATGAGGAGCTGCCAATGCCATTGGTCGCGGGGTACCTGCATGACTTCACTAAAATCTTTATAGTTTTCCACATCGGCTACCCACCACAGACCTTCGAGTTTGCAGACAACGAAGTCCAGTTCCATTTTCTTGTAGTGCATTTTGATGCCATAGGCGGCAGTATACAGGGCCTGGGTACAGGCAGCAAAGTGTTCGCCGTTAGGGTCACCATGCCCTTCGATAGAGAGGTAATGGCCCGGAGGTACGAAAAGCAGCGCCGGTTTGCCGGTAGCAGTATAGAGTTCTTTATAGGCTTTGGTAAGGTCGAGTTTGGACATGAGCATTATGTTAATAATGCAAAGGAAAGCGCGCCTTGTGACAACCTTATGTCAGTAGCATTATATTTATCAGATCGCTCCCTGATCTGACAGATAATGGTCGTGCAATTCTTTGGCAAGTACCCGCATCGTCCCCTTCAACTCTTCCGGACCAATAATCTCCACTTCTTTTCCTACTGTCAGTACCCATCTTCCAAACCATTCGAGGTGAGAAGTCAGGAAAGTCATCTCTACCCACTCCCCTACTACCTGTTCCTCCATCAATCCGTAATAAAACCGCAGATTGCCCAACTTTTTTGCCATTCCGGCCGTAAACCGCAACTTAACTACATGTGGGTAAGCAGCCGGCTCCGCATATTTCTCCATGTATTCTTTCAACGAAATGTGCCTGTCTCTGTCGTAAGATACCTCAGTGACGGTGAGATTCCTGATGCGGTCCATCCTGAAGTTCCGGTAAGCATGCCGTAACCTGCACCAGGCAATGAGGTACCAGTACCCCATCATATAGATTATCCCGATCGGCTCTATCTCTCTTTGAGTCAGGGTTTCGCTGTGCAGGGCAAAGTAATCCAGCCTGAGCATCAGGTGTTTGCCCAGTGCATATTGGATATCTGAGAGGAAACGGTTAGGAAACTCACTATCCGCTGGTGGTCTCCGTGAAACAACCGCAATATTCTCTTCCAGCGATTCCAGAAAATCTTTCTCACTACTTCGCAGTACTGCCCTGATCTTCTGCATAGCATTGCCGAATTGTTTGCGGTTAGAGTGATCGCTGAGCTGAGCCATCAGCTTCTCCCCTGTGAGGAGGGCTGCGGCCTCCTCCCTGTTGAACATCACCGGTGGCAGGTGATATCCTTCTACCAGGTAATAGCCCGTACCGGCTTCCGCACCTACGGGTACCCCGGCTTCCTGCAGTGCTCGTACATCACGATATACAGTCCTGAGGCTGATTTGAAAGCGTTCAGCTATCTCAGCAGCTTTTACAATTTTTTTTCCCTGCAATTGAATAAGTATGGCAGAAAGGCGGTCTATCCTGTTCATAGCAGGTAATTTAGAAATAAATTGAAAAAAAATTTGAAACCCGTTAAACTTCGGATATTAATCACCGTCTTATATACAGAAAATATTTGAGAGCGACACTTTAGAGAAACGAATTGAAGTATAGATAGCAATAAAGTCTAAGCCTCTGAAAAATATTTAAAATTTTGATGCTACAGTACAGAATATAGGTTAAATGGTAAGTCCCTGCAATTTTTTGCGGGGACCTTTTTTTTACAGTAGATCTTGCCGCAAAAACCAATTGATTCACCCATCTGATACTGTGCTTAGCTTGTTTATAACCAACGCATTTGCCCCTCCATATTATTTATAATCATTAACTTATGATTAACAGATTTGAAGGAGATTCATTCTAATTTTGATGCCAAGCAAAATTCAAATGAGTTTTTTTAATGGTTAATTTGGGGAGGGCCTGATATTTATCAGGCCCCATTTTTTTGGGTCTGACTCATACCAGGATAAGCAATGATTCGTAAATGATTTTTATAGTTCGTAGTTTAGTCCCCGCAGCCAGTGAGAATGGACTGGTGAATAATACTATTACTACAGGTGATACTTTTTTAAATCAGGTAAATTGGGGTCCGGAAACAGCCATCAGTCATTCATAGCAGAAGAGGTACTGTGGAATGCCTTCAGACAGGACGATGAACAGGCCTTTAGTGAGATGTACAGGCGTTTTGTTGCTGTATTATACAACTATGGTTACCACCTTGCGGGCGATGCTGCACAGGTGCAGGATGCTATGCAGGATCTGTTTGCCGATCTCTGGCGTACGAGGCATAATCTCTCCGCAACGACTTCCGTGAAATATTATCTTTTCAGGTCATTGAGAAGGCGTTTGCACCGTTTATCCGATGCAAAGGCGGCTCAGGTGCTGGATTGGTCATTGCAGGAAGAGGCGTCGGCAGAAGATCTGCGTATTATGGATGAAGAAGACCTGTTGAAACAACTTCGGTTGCAGAAAGCCATGCACCAATTGCCAGTCAGGCAACAGGAGGCCATCCGTCTCCGCTTCTACGATAATTTTAGTTGGGAGGAGATTGCCGGTATTATGGGTGTAAATGAACAATCTGTTCGTAACCTGGTACAGCGTGCAGTGGTCAAATTGCGCGAGTTGTTGTAGTGCCGGAAAATTATTTTAAAAAAACTTTCGCTTAAGTGAGTTAAAACGCCTCTTCCCCCTCTTTATTACTATACATGGATTACTCAAAATTCGATATTGCCGATTTCATTGCCGACGACAACTTTGTTGCCTGGGTAAAGAATGGCGAAAATGCGGGCCATTGGGAATCTGTTGTGCGGAATTATCCTGAACAGCGTACGGCCATATTGCAGGCACGCACCATTATACAGGCCGCTTCACAGCTTCCTGCATTTGGGCTGAAGGGCGAGGTCGATGCTGCCATCTGGCAGAATATCCGTGAAAAAATGGACGAGCCGCAAAGGCAAGTCAGGAATTTACGTCCCTGGTATATGGCGGCGGCAGTACTCGTTTTATTGGTTGCCTCTGCTATCATGTGGTTCACTATGAACAAAACGGATCATAGTGTCTATCATGAATTGGTGGCAAAAGCTGCTACCAGGAAGAATGCCTTCGCTGAGTGCATTAACGAAGGAAAGAAACCTGAAACGGTCAGCCTGCCCGATGGTAGTTCTGTAGTGCTGCAACCCGGTGCAAGAATCAGTTATTCCACCTGCCTCGCCGGCAAGTGCCCTAGACAAGTGTACCTTTCCGGCGCTGCGTTTTTTGAAGTAAAAAGAAACATTGAACCTTTTGTAGTATATGCCAACGAAATGGTGATCAACGTACTGGGTACCTCATTTATGGTGAGTGCTTATGACGAAGATACCCTGGTAAGTGTGGCTGTAAAAACAGGAAAGATAGCCATTGCCATACAACCAAAAGAGAACGATGCCCGGGTAAATTTATCTGCACATCAGCAGGCGGTACTTACACGTTCCAATCATGCGTTGGATGTATTGCCAATGAATATTGCAGCTCCTGCCCTGCCAACTGTTACGGCATTGTATTCGTTTGTATTTGCAGATGCCCCTGCAGATAGTGTGTTTAACCTGCTGGAAAAAGCCTATGGTGTACAAATCAACTATGACAAGACCCTGATGGCCGGCTGTAGATTGACAGCGTCCCTGGATGACGAACCACTCAAGGAAAAATTGAAACTTATCTGCCAGGCACTGGAAGCTACCTGTACGATCGAAGGAGACAAAATTACTGTAACAACCAAAGGATGTCATCAATAGTGTTCACGTACGCGTAGCTAATAAGGAATGTAGAGATTCCCCCGTTGATACACTATTCCACGAAATACGTTATTGAGAACAAAAAAATTACACTGATACTTATGCTTTACATCACGTAATGAAAAAGCCAGCGGTATGGCCGTACCACTGGCTGAAAAAATAATACTCTTGCGGCACCGCCTTATACCCGCTCCACTGGGATAAGACGCCCTTTCTATTTCCCATTACTAACAGGAACACAATTCAAGTTATGAAAAAAAGACTACGAATCCATGATTTAATCTTTATGGTTATGCGTACATGCTTTTACCAGCTGCTAATTGCCACGTTATGTACCGGTCTCGCTTTTGCAAAGTCCACCGAGGCCCAGGAAATTCTCACCAAGCCCGTATCTATCGACGTCCGTCAACAGTCAGTTGACCAGGTGTTGTCTAAAATTGAAAAGGCTGCAGATGTGAAATTTCTCTATTCTTCCACGCTCATCAGCGCTTCCCGGAAAGTCAACCTGGAAGCTAAACAGGAGCCCCTGGGAAAGGTACTGGACAAATTACTCGCTCCATTGCAACTCTCCTATCACGTCGATGGCCGGCAAATTGTACTCAATCGATTACGCAAGGTAGAAGATTTTACCTATGCTGCCGATGCAGTGGTGCGTATTACAGGTAAAGTGGTAGACGAGAAAGGCACACCACTACCCGGTGTAAATGTAAAACTCAAAGTAGGCAATGCCGGCAGTGTTACAGATGCGGGTGGTAACTTCGCTTTCAATGTACCTGAACTCTCAGGCACCCTTGTATTCTCTTATGTAGGATATACTTCCCGGGAAGTAGAGATCAACGGGAACAGCGTAATCAATGTAACACTGGAGCCTTCTTCCACTTCACTGAGCGATGTGGTGATCGTAGGTTATGGTACGCAAAAGAAAGAATCCCTCACAGGTGCAATCGCCGCTATCAGCGCCAAGGATCTGGGCGATGTGCACGCAGGCTCCACTGTAAGTACCGTACTGGCAGGTAAACTGCCTGGTGTTACCTTCCGCATGTCCGACTCTCGTCCGGGTGCGAGTGCTTCTATTCAGATCCGCAACATGGGCGATCCGTTGTATGTAATTGATGGTATCCAGCAGGATGCTACCCAGTTTAACAATATCGCCCCAAACGATATCGAAACTATCACTGTACTGAAAGACGCTTCTGCTGCTATTTATGGTATGCGTGCTGCGAACGGTGTAGTAGTAGTAACCACCAAGAGAGGTAAACTGAACAGCCGCAATACGATCAACCTGGCTGCTTATACCGGCTGGCAAAACTGGACCCGCTTCCCTAAAGGTGTAAACGCTTACCAATGGATGGCTGGTAAAGCAGATGCTGAAATGAACCAGTACGGCTCTACCACCATTACCCCCGCAGAACTGGAGAAATGGAAAGCCGGTACTGAACCTGGTTACAAGAGCTTTGACTGGTACAAATTCATCGTAAAAGACAATGCTCCCCTGACCAACCTGAACCTGAACTTCAGTGGTGGTTCTGACAGGATCAACTACTACGTATCAGCTACTCACCTCAAACAATATTCTGTATTGGGCAGAGAATTTACTTTTGAACGTACCAACATTCAGAGTAATATCGAAGCGAAAGTATCTGACAACTTCAAGATCGGAGCTCAGATCAATGGTCGCGTGGAAACCAGGGACCAGCCAGGAGTACCAGGTACTGATGACTACTGGGAAGCACGTTTCGCTATCCTGCGGAACACCCCCATAGAACGCCCTTATGCCAACGATAATCCCAATTATCCTAACAACATCGGTCATAATACAGAAAACTGGGCATTGCAGAATAAGAAGTTGTCCGGCTACTGGCATGAAGACTGGCGGGTGTTACAGACTAACCTGACCGCAGAATACAAATTCCCGATCGATGGTCTGAGTGCAAAAGGGCTGTTCTCCTATTACTACGCAAACAGGATTATGAATGGTCACGAGTACACCTATAATGTGTATACTTATGATCCTAATACCGACTCTTATAATGTATCTGGTGGCAGCTCTAACCCGTGGAGAGAAAGAGATAACCACACCAACCTGTCTCCTACCATTCAGTTACAACTGAACTATGCACATGCTTTTGGTAAGCATAACATAGGCGGTACGGTAGTAGCAGAAAGGATCAAAAGAAGGGAGATCGACAACTGGCTGCATGCTGTTCCGACTACCAACGATCTGCCACTGATCTACTTCAGTACAATGGATACATATAATGATTACGACTCTACTACTGCACGCCTGGGGTATATCGGCCGTTTTACTTATAACTATGATAACAGGTATTACCTCGAAGTTTCTGCAAGAAGAGATGCCTCCTGGAAGTTTGCACCTAACAAACGCTGGGGAACATTTCCCGCTATGCAGGCTGGCTGGCGTATCAGCGAAGAGCAATTCTTCCAGCACCTGGTAGGAGGTAAGAGAATACTAAGTGAACTGAAACTGAGAGGTTCTTATGGTAAACTGGGTGATGATGCAATTCCGTTGACCGCATATGATTATCTCTCCGGTTATAATTATAACTCTTCTACCGTAATCCTGGATGGCAAATCGGTAATAGGTTCTGCTTATAAAGGGGTACCTATTAATAATATCTCCTGGTATGTAAGTAAAACATTGGACTTCGGTGCTGATTATGGTTTTCTTGATAATAAGATCAGTGGCGCTGTAGACTATTTCAAGAGGAAAAGGACAGGTTTACTGGGTACAAAATATGATATCCTTGTACCGAGCGAACTGGGTTATACGCTACCTTACGAAAATGTAAAGAGCGACCTGGTATCTGGTGCTGAATTCTCTGTCAACTACCAGGGCCAGATTAAGAAAGTACGTTTCACAGTAGGGGCTAACTTCTCTTATGCCCGCGCAAAAAACCTGAAAAGCTATAAACCGGTATTCCTGAACTCCATCGATCACTATCGTAATTCTCAGGAGAACCGCTACAGCAATACCTTTTGGGGATATAACGTAATTGGGCAATTCCAGTCACAGGATCAGATCAACAACTATAACGTAAACATCGACGGGGCGGGAAACAAAACATTATTACCAGGTGATCTCATTTATAAAGATTGGAATGGAGATGGTGTGATCAACGACCTGGATGCACGTCCTATAGGATGGGGTACAGGCAAGAACCCAATTATGAACGGTGGTTTCAACTTTACCCTGGCATATAGCAATTTCGACTTCAGAGCTGATTTCTCCGCAGGTACCGGTTACTCTTTCAACCGCAAATGGGAAATGCGTATTCCCTATACCAACCAGGGCAACCTGTTGGCCGAGTTCTACAATGATCGCTGGCACAGAGAAGATCCATATGATGTAAACAGCAAGTGGATTCCGGGTAAGTATCCTGCACTACGTTTCAACAATGGAAGCCACAGCAATTACAATGTAGACTCCGACTTCTGGCTGAAGAACGTTCACTACATCAGGGCGCGCACACTGGAACTGGGCTACACTATTCCCAAACACATCCTCGCAAAAGCCAAAATTGAACGTTTCCGTGCCTATATCAACGCTTATAACCTGTTCTCTATCGACAATCTGCGTAAAACAGGTATAGACGCTGAAGTCGCTGATGATAACGGTCTGACTTATCCACAAAGTAAGTATGTGAATATTGGTTTTGACCTTTCCTTTTGATCCTTTAATACAGCAATTAGATGAGAAAATATCTGTTAATCATATCAGCAGCCCTTGTGTTTGTATTGGGTTGTAAAAAGGATGCTGACTTCCTGCAAACTGATCCTTCCAATGTGCTGACAGACGAAGCCGTGTGGAAAAGTGAAAGCCTGGTATTGTCAGTACTGGCTGACCTCTATAACCGTTATGTAGATCAGCAGACCATTACCAATTGGGTGGAGTATACGAATTTTGACGAAGCATTCCCCTCTCAGGCCAGCGAATACTGGCGTGTACAGCAGATTAACTATCCTTATGAATGGTGGTCTCTGTGGGATTATGGGCAGATGCGTGATCTGAACCTGTTTATTCAGAAGTGTTCCGCTGCCACTGCATTAGGTGAAGAAGCACGTACCCGTTTCCTCGGGGAAGCCCGCTTCCTGCGTGCGGCACTATACTTTGAAGAAGTAAAACGCATGGGTGGAGTTCCGCTGATCACGGAGCCGATGACTTACGACTTTAGTGGCGATCCTACCTACCTGCAACATGCAAGAGCAAAGGAATCTGAAGTGTATGACTTTGTGATTGCAGAAATGGATACGATCAAAACGATGTTACCTGATAACGCAGGTATACAGTCAAGAGCGACCAAAGGTGTAGCATTGGCCTTGCAGGCAAGAGCTGCCTTATATGCAGCGTCTATTGCAAAATATGGAGCCGGTACACCATCCGTAGCTACTGCAGGTGGCGAAGTAGGCATCCCTGCTGATAAAGCAATTGGTTATTACCAGAAGGCACTGGCTGCTGCACAGGAAATTATCAACGGTGGTAAATATGCGTTGTACCAGAAGAAAGCAGAAGATCTGCAGGACAACTTTGCAGCAACTTTTTATGATAAATCAAACAACCCGGAAGTCATCTTCGCACAGGATTTCAAATTGAAAAGCGGAAAGGTACAGGGATGGACGATCACGAACCAACCATGGTCTTCAGCCGAAGAACAACAGGGGGGTCGTGTAAATCCTTCCCTTAACCTCGCTGAGCAGTTTGAAAAGCTGGACAATACGTACGCACCATTTGCCACGAATGCCGGCAGTGACTACATTTACTACGATCATCCGGGCGATATTTTCGCCGGCAGGGATGCGAGATTAGGGGGTACGATCATGTTGCCTGGTTCTAAATTCAAAGGCAAAGACCTTGACATATGGGCCGGTATCATGTACTGGAATAATGGTGCTTACAGCATAATCAGCGGTGATACTTATGGTGAGATTGGTAATATCCCAGGCGGGCCGACAGGCGTACAGGTAGTAGGTACTGATGGCCCGATCGATGGTAAAGAATATTCCGCACAGACTGGTTTCCTGGTACGTAAGTTCATGGATCCTGCAACAGGTTCCGGTCAGCTGGGTACACAAAGTGAAGTATGGTGGGTACGCTACCGTTATGCCGAGGTATTGCTGAATGCAGCAGAAGCAGCATTTGAACTGGGGCAGCCAGCTGTAGCTGCCGGTTATATGAACACTGTTCGCGCAAGAGCTGGCCTGACAACTCCGCTGGCTGCTGCCGATATCACCTTCGACAGGATCGTGCATGAGAGAAAGGTAGAACTGGCATTTGAAGGCCACGAATTGTTTGACAACAAACGCTGGCGCCTGGCACACAAAGTATGGAATGGCGAAAGTATCAGTGCAGCGGAAGTTGTAGCCAACATCGGCAAAGCTGATAAAGTGAATACGCAGATTTACGGTCTGTGGCCATATAAGATTTACAATCCCGGTAGTGCGAATAATGGCAAGTATGTGTTCAAAGTAGTAAAATCCGCTAACGTAACAGCTGCACATCGCTTCAACCTGGGTAACTATTACTCTTCTATCTCTGCGGATATATTGAGTAACAATCCTAAGCTGGTAAAGAATCCTAATCAGTAAAATGAAAATTATGTTTCGTAGAAAATATATCACCGGGCTATTGATTGCCATGACTGCATTCGCTTGCAGGAAGGATAATTATGACGAACCAAAAACTACTTTCCAGGGTAGCATTACTTACCAGGGTGAAGCCATCAATGTAGCTTCGCTGGCAGTCTATTTTGAACTGTGGGAACCCGGCTGGGGTAAGAGCGGCGCAATTGCCGTGCAGGTAAAAGAAGATGGTTCTTTCTCTTCCCTCCTCTTCAACGGCCATTACAAGCTGATCATTCCTGCCGGCCAGGGACCATTCAGATCAGTGATTAACAATGCTACCAATACCGATACGATTCCATTGAATCTGTCTGGCAATACCACCATGAACATCGAGGTAATGCCATACTATATGATCCGTAACCAGCAGATTGCCCGGAGTGGTACTAATGCTACTGCTACTTTCAAATTGGAACAGATCATTACAGATGCCAATGCAAGAAGTGTTGAAAACGTGTATCTTTATCTGAACCAGACAGCCATCGTAGACCAGAGCAACTATGTAGCAAGGACTGCGGTAGCCGGTGGGAGTATCACGGATCTGAACAACGTGTCTATGTCCGTAGCTATCCCTGCTTCTATGTCATCAGTAGGTACCACCGGTGTGCAGAACTATGCATATGCAAGAGTCGGTGTAAAGATTGCCGGCGTGGAAGATCTGCTCTATTCACCAATAGTAAAAGTTGAACTTTAATATTTATAGTCAGTGGACCGCTGCGTGCAATGAAATTGCAGGCAGCGGTTTTTTTAATTCTTGTATATGAAACCGATGCTCCCGCTTTTTCTGCTGCTTTGTGCATTCGCCTGCAATGCACAACAAAAAAACACCTTTCGTAACCCGCTGTTATCCTCAGGGCCTGATCCCTGGGTGACTTATAAGGACGGATACTACTATTATATGCATACAGTAGGGAATCACCTGGAGTTGTGGAAAACCCCTGATATGGCCAGGCTATCGGATGCGCCTCACAAGAACGTCTGGACACCTCCCGCCACAGGGCCTTTCTCCAAAGAGATCTGGGCACCGGAGATCCACTTCCTGCAGGGGAAATGGTATATCTACTTCTGCGCTGACGACGGCGATAACCAGCATCACCGCATTTATGTGTTGGAGAACAGTTCTCCCGATCCTATGAAAGGCAACTGGGAAATGAAGGGCAAGGTTGCAGACCCTGCTGACAAGTGGGCGATTGATGCCTCTGTATTCGAGCACAAACAAAAGTTGTATATGATCTGGTCTGGCTGGGAAGGCGATAAGAATGGGGAGCAGGACATTTATATAGCAGAAATGAACGATCCGCTCACTATTAAGGGCTCACGTGTAAGACTATCCCGGCCGGTACTGGAATGGGAAACACATGGCGACCTGAATGATCCGAACCTGCCTCATGTCAACGTGAATGAGGGGCCGGAGATCCTGAAGCATGGCAATAGAATATTCCTGTTTTACAGTGCCAGTGCTTGCTGGACTGATTTCTATGCCCTGGGGATGCTGGTAGCTGATGCTAACAGCGATCTGCTGGATACTGCCAGCTGGAGAAAAAGTCCCAGGCCCGTATTCCTGCAATCACCGGAAACCGGGGTATATGCACCCGGGCACAATTCCTTCTTTACAACACCTAATGGAAGGCAAGACTGGATCCTGTATCATGCCAATGATAATCCGGGTGATGGATGTGGTAATAAGCGTTCTCCCCGTATGCAGCCTTTCACCTGGGACAAGGAAGGGATGCCTGTTTTGGGCAAACCAGTGTCTGTAAAGACGGTATTACGTGTGCCTTAAATAATAATTTTAATATGTTTCGCAGTGATAAATAAATGCGGACTCAGGAAGCGATGTTAATATTTGTTAATAACAGGAAAGTGTGATGTAAATTTCGTTTCAGTGCAGTATCTTTTCATGAGAAAGCGGGTAAGTTTAAGGGCGCACTATTAACAGCACTAAACAGCACTATCAACAATTTTATTCCACTGACATTATGCCTTCAATCGTATTGCATTATGTTATCATTGCGAGCATTACAGTTGTATTTATTATTGTAAACAAAATCTACGGTCACAAAGGCAAAGAGAGCAAAGAAAGACAGCGAACAACAGTATATCACTACAGCAGCAGAAAGGCTACGCACTGATAACCCACACTAAGAAACAAGATGTAATTACTGCGAAAGGGAATTTTCGCAATCAATCTCTTTTGCTTTGTATTGAGAATCATTCCCTTTCGTTTAGTCTACAAAATTGATGAACTATTTTTTGGAAATTAGATCCACTCCTATTAAATTTGTTGTTACCACCACCTGAAACAGCCCACCACTGTTCAAAAGATTCAGTTTTATTATTCACCCTGAAAGATAATTGATCCTTCACCGGATGGGGCATTGCTATGCATATACCGTCGGGAATGGGTCCAAAAATCAACCTTCTGTTCTCTGTTGTTGGATCTGTAGGGCTGTGTAAGCAGCCTTGCAGTCCATCTAAAAAACGAAAAGTCATGAAACTGAATTTATGCAGACAGTATGCGGCTTCATTTGCCTCCTTAGGTGTCATCGCGGTGATCACCGCATTTACCATATCGGTGAGTGTAGAACAACATCAGTTAAATAACCAGCAGGATGCACCTGCCGTAAGCATTGCGATTGCCAGCGTCGATTCCACATCGAAGATCGTCTGTATAGATACCAGGCACTAATAAAAGACAAGTATATATATGCATCTGAAACCCGTAGACATAGTCAGCGGCTATAGCCGGGAGCAATTTACAGCAGCATTTGTAAAGCCCGGAAAACCAGCGTTGATTAAGGATTTTATCTTACCGGAAAGCCAGGATATATTAACCAGGTGGAACTATGAATATTTTAAAAAAGAAGCCGGTAATACATTGGTAGCAGTGCATGAAAAGGAAAATGCGCACTTAGACAAGGCCACCAGTCAGGCCGGAAATAAAATGCTTTTTGGAGATTATCTCGATTTGATCGCTTCCGGGCCTACGGAAAGCCGCTTATTTCTTTTCAATCTGTTGCGTGAAAAACCGCATATCAGGAAGGAGCTGCAGGTAAAAAAGCTGGCGGATAACCTGCTGACCTGGTTACCATTCCTTTTCTTTGGTGGAGAAGGATCTTCTGTGCGGTACCACTATGATATTGATATGTCGCATGTATTTCTCACCCAGTTGCATGGCAAAAAAAGAGTATGGCTATTCCCAAATGATCAGGCAAGTTTGCTGTATCGCTTACCCTGGAACTTCCATGGTCTTGCAGATCTGCGGCAACCTGATTATGACAGGTATCCCGGCTTACGCCTGTTAAATGGGTACGAGTGTACATTGGATGTAGGAGATACGATTTTTATCCCGTCAGGATACTGGCATTATATACAATATGAAACGGCCGGTTATTCCGTGGCTTACAGGGCACTGCCGGTATCGCTGACCAAGCGGGCCATTGGTGTAAGGAACATCTTTATCACCCGCCGTTTTGACGATGCGATGCGGAAGTTGCTGGGTAAAAAATGGTTCGAATACAAGCAGCAAACAGCTTATAACCGCGCTAACAGGGCGATCGCTATTTCACATTAAATACAAAACCAATACCATATACATTCTTGATACTGATATTAATATTATGTTGGAAATACTTTCTGAAACGTGAAATGAATACGTCTAAGCTGCGGCCTACGAAGTAATCATTAGAACCCCAGACCTTCGTGAGAATTTCTTCCCGCTTCAGAACACGGTTCACATTGTTAAAGAACAATACCAGCAAATCGCACTCTCTTGGGGTGAGAATGATCTCTTCACCCTGTTCTGTTATCAGCTTCAGCGAATCTACAAAGAGCTGGGTGGTACCTATATTGATCACTTTCTGCTGTGCAGGTTCTGCGCTGACTACAGGCTGTTTCCGCTTGATGATATTACGGATGCGTAATACCAGTTCGTCTACATCGAATGGTTTTACCACATAGTCGTCTGCTCCAATTTTAAGCCCGCTCAGACGGTCATTTTTATCTCCTCTCGCAGTAAGGAAGAGGAATGGTACGTCCGGGTTAAGTTTGATGACATGCTCAGCCAGTTCAAATCCATTCAGTCCCGGCAGGTTTACATCTATGAGTAGAATATGATACGCATTGGGCGATTTTTCAAACACGTCCAGGGCGGTCCGGCCATTTTGCTGCCAGTCCACATCAAAATCCATTAATTCCAGGTATTGTTTTACAACGTTTCCGAGGTCTGCTTCATCCTCTACTAACAGAATTTTGTGTTTCATCCCCTTACAATTTTCACTTAGGTATAATGATTACAAATGTACTTCCCATGCCAGGTTCACTTTCCACTTTTACACTCCATTGGTGAGCATCTATGCATTGTTTTACATAATGCAGGCCAAGTCCTAAACCTTTGGCATTTTGCGTCAGGTCTTTTTGGTTCCGGTAGAATTTATCAAAGATATAACGGATTGTTTCTTTATCCATACCAATTCCATTGTCACTGATAGAGATTTGTATATCAGTGTCTGTTTCCACAACGGCTACCTGGATGAGCTTCACCTCCTGCAGGTTGTACTTCACCGCATTATCAAGGAGATTGAGTAACAGGGTAGTAAAGTGAAAGCTGTCTGTATTGATTACAATACTGGACGGTGCGGGTAAAAAAGACAATTGCAGGTTTTCTGAAGGGAATTTGATGCTGAAATCAGTGAGGATCTCACTGATCAGCACATGCAGGTCCTCAGGACCTTTCTTTACATACAACTGATCTACTGCCGCAATATCGAGGACCTGCCCGATTAATAGCTTTAATCGCTGTGATTGCCGCTCAATGATATCGGAAAGTGATCGGATGGCCGTTTTGTTTTCAAGTACCCTTTCGTTCTGTATGTTCTTATTGGCTACCATAATCGCAGAGAGCGGGGTATGGAACTCATGGGTGATGTTGTTGATAAAATCTGTTTTTACATCAGCAATATGCTTCTGTTTGATCCAGTTGCGTAGCGTGATAAAGAACAGGATGACGATCGCAAGCACGGAGAGCAGACTCATGGTGAGGATGCCCTGCATTTGTTTGAACACTAACTGCCGGCGGTTGTAAGGATCCGCGTAGAGCGAAAAACTAATCGCATAAGTATAAGGTTTAGGATCAGATACAAAGAGGCCGATGATCTGGCTTTGCTCATCGGGATCACTCAGATCACCAAAGATCCTGATCCCTTTAGTCGTCTGAATATGACCATCTATGAGCGGATACTTTTTTCGCTTGTCATAAATATTCACATATTTCAGATCCGCAAATTGCAGGTCGATGCGGGATATCACGAGCAGGTATTTGAGTGAATCACGGATACCTTCTTTGTCCTTGATATCTCTTAGTAACGCATCCGCATTTTGTTTGCTGATAAGTGTATTGAAAATAGTCTGTAGTAATTGTTGAGATGCCTGATTAAACCGGGTGGTATCACCCTCCTTGTAAAGTCTTTCCAGTTCGTGGTAATGAGGTGATAGCAGGTTTTCTATGATATCTTTTCCACCAGGGAAGACGTGGTCATTGATGATAGCTTTGGTATAACGTTCATTGATACGTCCTTTCTTCTCATAGTAGAATCTTCTGTTCAGCAGATCATAGGTATTGTATACTAACATGACCTGAACAATTGCCAATACGATAAAACAGATAACAGAAGAAGTGATATAAACCTTAACCGGATGCCTCATGAAATAATTCCTGAAAGACAAATATATTCTTTCAATCGCCAGGTTGAGCCCCATCCGCGTTTTTCTGTTCATATTTAAATATCGGAAATTTAAATTTCATTTACAATTCGTTTAAAATTCATTGACAACTTTTAAACGATGGTATTGGTAATTTAGCGATAACGAATACATAGATAAACGTTATTGATAGGGGCCGAGTCCTCTCCTTTGTGCTAAAGTTACCACGATACAAGTACGCTGAATTGTAAACTGCATGCTGCCAGCCAGGCCGAGATACAGGTCTCAACAGGTTTTTCATCTGCTAACCCCCTGGTGGGCAGCGTGCCTTTTTGTGTTATCCCTGCTCCGGGCGCTACCCTTCATCTGCCGGGTTCTCCACAGCCTTTCCTATTCCGATAGGGTGCTCATTGGAACCCTTTGTAGACACTTCTCCAATCCCTCCACTACCTGACAGATCCAGGAAATGGAATCTGTTATCGGCTGATTTACAATTCATTAACATTATTTAACGGTATGGTGAACAAGCTGGCAAACCTTTTGATTTATCATCAGTGTTCTTCTATTACTCACCCATTAAAATGCGCGTCGACATGGCAAAAAACCAGGAAACAGGAACAAAGCATGAAAGTGGAAAGAAAGTGAAGCATCCCAGTCAGGCCGAAGCCATTGGCCTGACCATCAACAAGGAAAAAACCAGGGGACCCCATCCTACCGGCGTGGCGAAAAAAGCATGACATCGCGCGGCCAATCATGGTTAGCTTTCTATATCTGATCTTACAGCATTTGTACCCCTACTGTTGCGACATATTGTCGCGATAGCACAACTAATTTTTGTTTGTTATGGAAAAGAATACAATTACGGTATATATAGAGGGTCGGTCCTATCAGATTGTGATCAGTGTGAATGAAGCACGTCATGAAACCACCTATGAAGTAATTACAAGTGGTAATATTCTGAAAGATTTCTCGCCGGACCAGATTGATTGGCAGGAAGATAGTATGGTGCTGCCGGCAGAAAGAATCAGAATGGTGGAGAGTGAGCAGATCGCGCGAATTATCTGGACTGATATTCTTGATATGATGGAACGTTGATGTGACCCCAGGTAATGGATTGGAAAGAGCCTGTATCGAGAAATGGTACAGGCTCTTTGTATTTTGATACCTCGCGAGCGAAGGCAATTTCCCCCACATAAACCAGCAGGATTTGCGTCTAAAATGCACCCACATTTCATTTATAGAACACCTTGAACAATTGATGCCTTCCCGTATTTGAATTTCCTTTCAATCCATAGGAGCCTGCCTGAGTGCAAAGATCGCCACGCTGTGCACAATTTTCCGCGTTATAGGTATTGCAGGTCATCATTCTCTAAGGTCTGCATGATAACTTACGTAATTTTGGATAAGCCTGATAAAAGATATACATTGTCTGAAAGTACCATCGAAGCAGGACAATATTAACAACTGTATGAACAAATCAGCGTACGATGCAATCGTTGTAGGTGCAGGTCCAAACGGCCTGGCGGCAGCTATTACGCTGCAACAGCAGGGTATACAGGTCCTGCTGCTGGAAGGCCGGGATACGATTGGTGGCGGACTCCGTTCCAAAGCACTCACCCTGCCCGGTTTTGTTCATGACGTTTGTTCTGCCATACATCCATTAGCAGCAGGATCTCCTTTTTTTCGTACACTTCCACTGGCGGACTTTGGGTTGAAGTTTTTGCAACCCGCCGTTGCAGCTGCACACCCCTTCGACGATGGCACAGCTGCCGTATTACATCGCTCTCTGGCTGAGACAGCCAAAGGACTTGGTGTAGACGAAAATACCTATCACCAGCTCATGGACCCGGTCGTAAACGACTGGCCAATACTGGCGCCTGCTTTACTTGGCCCGTTACAGTTTCCAAAGCATCCCGGTGCGATGGCGCGGTTTGGCATAAAAGCATTATTACCAGCCAAAACACTGGCCGCAAAGTTCCGGGGAAAGGCAGCCCGTGGCCTATTTGCCGGTATGGCAGCCCATGCTATACAACCATTGACTAACCTCACGACTGCTGCAATCGGCATGGTGTTATTAGCCAACGGACATCTGGAAGGCTGGCCTGCACCTCAAGGAGGCTCACAAGCCATTGCCAATGCGCTGGCAGCTTATTTTGAATCTATCGGCGGAGAAATACAAACGAATACTTATGTACATTCACTCAATGAACTCCCTCCTGCCCGCGCTATCCTGCTGGACGTCACACCCAGGCAATTACTGGATATTGCCGGAGAAAAAATAAAAGGCTGCTACAAATACCAATTGCAACGTTATCGTTATGGGATGGGTGTGTTCAAAATAGATTGGGCGTTGGATGGCCCTATCCCCTTTACCAATGAACATTGCCGTAAAGCTGGTACCCTGCATTTAGGAAATACATTGGAAGAGATCACCACCAATGAACACCTCACCTCTAAAGGACATCATCCGGAAAAACCTTTTGTACTGCTGGCCCAGCAAAGCATCTTTGACCCTACCCGTGCACCTGAAGGTAAGCAGACCGCCTGGGCATATTGTCACGTTCCTCATGGTTCTACCGTGGATATGACCACACAGATCGAAAACCAGGTTGAACGCTTTGCGCCTGGTTTCCGTGACCTGATCATTGGCAGGCATACGATGAACACCCGACAGATGGAAGACTATAATCCTAATTATATAGGCGGCGATATCAATGGTGGTATTTTAGACATTACACAACTGTATACCCGCCCAGCTATCCGTTTATCTCCTTACAGCACACCCGCAAAAGGTATTTATGTTTGTTCTTCTGCAACCCCACCCGGTGGCGGTGTGCATGGTATGTGCGGCTATCACGCCGCCCGTAAAACCCTGAAAGATATCTTTAAAATCCATTAACAATCCATTTGAAATCCGTTGACAGGTTGATAACCCCCCTGTGCTTATTTTTATAAAACATCGTTGTGACCAGGACACTGTAGACCAAAATCGACATCCACCTTTAAGTGTGCACTTTATTAATCAAAACGCATAACGCCAATCATGATCACCCGTACTTTTACAAAGCTATCTTTGTACGCTGTATGCCTATGCAGTAGTCTGGGCACCTTTGCCCAGACAGACCTTACCAGAAATGGCGGTACCGTCACTGTACAGTATAACAACGACGACAACGCGAAGGAAAACTATCAAAACATCACCGACAATGATGTTAACTCCAAGTACTACACTGCCCACACAGACATCTGGGTACAGTACCAGTCTGCCTGTTCCGCTATTTTAAGTCAATATTCCATTTCTGCTGCCAATGATGCACCTGAAAGAGATCCCGCAAATTGGGAGCTCCTGGGTTCCAATGATGGCAGTACCTGGGTAACGCTCAATAGTCAGACCGCACAGACTTTTTCAGCCCGTTTTCAGACCAACACATACACAGTATCCGGTGCCACCGCATACCTGTATTTTCGACTTCACATCACCGCCGCCAACGGCGCAGGAGCTATCCAGTTTTCAGAATGGAAACTGTCCGGATCTGTTGCAGGTCCTGCTGCACCCTCCCAGTTGAACGCCAGCATTGCAGGATATAATGCCTACCTGAGCTGGACTGATAATGCCACAAATGAAACAGGATACATTATCTCCAGTTCTGTTGATGGTGTAAATTTTCATACGCTGGATACCGTGGCCGCCAATGTGCAGCACTATGCTGACAGTGGCCTGAGTGTAGGAACCGCCTACATTTATCATGTAAGGGCAGTGAATGCAACCGGTGTATCTGCTATTGCCAAATCGCCTGTTGTAAAAACGGCGAACGCGCCTTATGCAACAGACCTCACGGATTATGTAAACGGAGTAGTATCAGATCAATTCAATACAACAGGGGCAGAAGGTATTGCCAAAGCAACGGACAACAGTATTTACACCAAATACCTGGCCTACAATCCTGCTACCTGGGTAGTATACAAATTAGCACACCCGGGCACTGCTACACAATATGCCATAACATCCGGTAATGATGCGGAGGGCAGAGACCCGAAGGACTGGGTATTTGAAGGCTCTAATGACAGTACTACCTGGGTAACACTGAATACACAAACGAACCAGGTATTTACAGGCAGGCAGAAAAAGAGAACTTTTGTGTTCCCTAACACGACTGCTTATAAATACTACCGTTTAAATATTACTGCAAATAATGGGGATAACCTGATCCAGTTTTCAGAACTGGAGATCTATGGTACCGGCAGTGGTACCTTGCCTACAGGCGCTCCTGCAGCACCTGGTGGCCTGACAGCTACCAGCGTATCCGGCAACCAGATTCAGTTAGACTGGTCTGATAATGCCACCACCGAAACAAGCTACCGGTTGGAACGTTCTGCTGACAGTAGTAACTGGAATTTCTCAAAAGTGCTGAATGCAAATTCCACACATTTCAATTCCCTTGAGTTATCCCCGCTTACTCCATATTATTATCGCGTAAGAGCAGAAAATAGTCAAGGAAATTCTGAATGGGTATATGCCGGTAATACAACGTTGACAAATACGCCACCAGCTACCTGGAAGGAGCATTGGTTTGAACACAGAGAGCTGCTGTCACTGGTATATAGCAATAGCAGTATCAATATGTACTATGATAGTGCTGTACCACGTAATATCACCTGGATGAATGATGATATGACAAAGGTATGGGAGTATGTAAAATCAAATTACGGCAGCTTTAGTGATCCCAAAGTAAATATGGTGTATCATAGTGTGGCTGGTTTCTCTGGCGGCCATCCTGCCACTGTGTTTGATGATACGCACGACTATCGTAATGTTGCTGACCTGGGTGGTGACTGGGCTACAAGAAGTGACTGGAACCTGGGTGCCTCTATTCATGAAATAGGACATATTGTGGAAGGTGGTAGTAAAGGCGTCAAGAACTCTCCTGCCTTTTCCATCTGGCATGACAGTAAATGGATGGAGATCTTTATTTACGATGTTGAGAAGAGACTAGGCTGGAATGCTGATGCACAGGGTACCTATAATGACGTTATCGGTGGTGTAGAGAACTATCCTAAGCCGGGTACACACTGGTTCAGAGACTGGTTCTATCCTATCTATACACGTTCAGATTCCAGCGCAGCACTGAACCGGTTCTTTACATTGCTGGCGGCATATTTTCCTCAACACAACGGCGAATATACAAGAGATCTGAACCTGGGTGAGTTTGTGCACTTCTGGAGTGGTGCAGTGAAGTATAGTCTGAAGAATCAGGCTGATACTGCATTCAAGTGGGATGATGAACTGGAGATGCAGTTTAAACAGGCAAGAATAGATTTTCCTTTTACTTACCCGGATGCACCGGAAGTACCAGATACCACAGTGGATACCGTGAAAGTACCCACCTGTCATGTATGGCCTAATCCGGCATCAGGCATTGTGAATGTATCATTGCCCCGGAAGGCATCTCGCTACATCGTATCATTATATAACCTGAATGGCGTGAAGCTGATTTCACGCATAGCGCAGGGAAATAGCATTACATTGAATGTAAGCAACCTGCCAGCTGGTTTTTACGTTGTAACGGTCGCAGATGAGCGGCAGCGGATAGTGAGCCGGCAAAAGATCATTGTCAATAACACAAAACACTAAATTCTCTAAAGCTTCTGTCATCCGGCAGAAGCTTTTTTCTTATATAGATAGTACTTCTTTCTTCGCTATACGACATCCCTCCTGAAAAACCATTTTTCCCTCTTAAAACCAAAATCAATGACATCAAAATTAACCGTCAAGGTAGGCGTATATGCTCTTTGCGCTCTCACCTTAATCGGCGCATGCAGGAAGGAGGCCGCTTCACCTTCCCCACTTGCTGCCGCCGCCGCTCTTCAGACCACCGCTGTAGGTTCAGCAATAAACAGCAGCTGGTCAATCAATTGGAACAATTATGCCGATGGTACCTATTCCAGCACAGCTGCTGCCTCTGACTTTGGCAACATTACCGGCTGGATAGATAGCCGCTGCTGGATTTCGAACGGCTCCTGCCGGATTAAGCTCCTTGCCAACGCTCTCTCCGGTGCCGGCGGCGTAGTCGGCAATGTCGACATCTCCGACGGCTCGGCCTACGAAGTGGACTATGATATCCGTTTTCATAGCCAGTTCGAATGGTCCAAAGGAGGGAAGTTAGGCTTTGGCTTCTCAATCGGTGATGGCAATACCGGTGGCGACCCGGGATGGGATGGGAATGGAGGTAGCGCACGGCTTATGTGGTATCAGACTGATGCCGGTCGTGTGTTCTTTCAGCCGTACCTCTACTTCAAAGACCAGTCTGGCAACTATGGAGAAACTTTCGGGAAATCATACCCTTCTTCAGGTAGTCTGAATAAAGGGCAATGGTACCACGTACACCTGTATGTAAAAAGTAATACAGGTAGTAATACAGATGGTCACGTACAATACGTGATCGATAATACAATCGTATTAGACACGGATATCCGCTGGACAACCAATGACAGCAAGCGGCTGATCAAAGGATTGACCTTCCATACCTTCCGTGGCGGTAGCCAGGATTATTGGGAAGCTTCAACAGATGGGTATATCTATTATGATAATCTTGTAGTTCACAAGATCAGCAGTTGACAAGCAGTTCGGTAAGTATAGTCACAAACACTCCTGGCAAAGCAGTCATTCAATGACTGTGGCGCCGGGAGTTGTTGGTTTACAGGCCAGCCATCTCTCTCTTGGCAAGGAGCAACCACTTACTATTCATCCTGCGTACATATCTTGGGTGTAGGTGAAACTCATTTTTAATCGTCTGAAACTGTCGCAGGGCTTCCTCGTTTCTATGTTGTTTTTTGAGAAATACGCCATAGTGATACATGGCTTCTATAGAGTGGTGTACGCGTACTACCTTTTTGTATACCTCTTCTGCCGGAGGCAGCATACCAGTAGCTTCCAGTGCACGGGCATACATCAATTCATCTTCCTGTTTGATCAGGTTTGCATTCGTTTGTGCAAATGCTTTTTCCATACCGGCAACACTATCTGCATACCGCCCGGCATAGAAATAAAAACGCGCCAGCTGTTGCAGGATACCTAAGTCTCTGGGAAAACTCTGGCGACATTCTTCCGCCAGCGCAATAGCTTTGTCATATTGTTGCTGATCTGCATAAGCTGCTGCCAGTCCCATTTTATTAGCAACGGTGTCAGATATTTTTACGCGGTGCTCCCAATCTCTGATAGCAGCTTTGGGAAAGAACACCCTGCGTATATTAGGCAGGAATTCTCCCCTGTTAATTTCCGGCATTATTTCACGGATAAAATAGATGATCATACCTATAAAAGGCAGGAAAAGCAGTAACCAGATGTAATCCCCCTTACCAGTTTTGAGGCAATGGATAATACAAAAGATCTGTAGACCAATTATCAGGTAATAGGAATCATTCCAAAGGCCAAACAAGTTCATGTTGTAAAAATAAAAAATTTGATATTATACCGCTCCCTGTTTTCCGGGTAAGATGATGTGAAAGATTGTCCCTTCTTGTGGTGCTGACAGCACATACATATGTCCACCGTGGTTAACTACTATTCTCCTGCACAGTGATAATCCAATGCCCGATCCGGGATATTGATTCCTGTTATGCAGGCGTTTAAACACTTCAAAGATCTGCTCTGCATATTTATTATCAAAGCCTATCCCATTATCTCTGAATGAAATATCGTAATACTGCTTACCCGGTTCCGGCATGCGGAGATAAGTCGCTGCTTCTGCCAGTGAGATGACACGTGCCTGTATCTCTACTACCGGCGTTACCCCTTCCTGTGTGAATTTCAATGCATTACTCATCAGGTTGTAGAACAACTGGTTCATTTGCAGGGGCACACCCTGAATTACAGGGAGCTTGCCGATATTAATACGGGCTTTCTTTTCTTCAATGATCAGTTCAAAATCTTTGCTCACCGTCAACAACAATTCTGTCAGGTCCACATCCCGCGTCATATTTCCTACCTCCAGCAGGCGGGAAAATTCCAGCAGGTCTTTGATCAACATAGACATCCGCTCGGACGACTGATTGATTTTATCTACCAGGCGTTTATGTTCCACACCCAGATCATCCTTTTTTGACAGCAGGTCTGCATAGATCCTGATCTTGCGAAGGGGTTCCTGCAGGTCATGACTAGCCACATAGGCATATTGCTCCAGTTCCTGATTGGATCGTACAAGGTGCATATTCGCCTCCTGCAATTCTTCGTTCATCGCTGCCAGCTCCTCGTTGGAAGCCGCCAGTTCTTCGGTACGTTCTAATACTTCTGATTCCAGGAAACTCTGGTTTTCCAGGATTTTATTTCTGGCCAGTACCTGTTGAGTGCTGTCGGTAGCCATATTCAGAATACCATATACTTCTCCCTGTGGATCTTGTAATGGTTTGAAAGTGATGTTCAGGTACAGGAGCGTCATGCTGCCATCAATCAGCATTTCGACAGGTATTTCACGGCCATGATACACTTCTCCCGAATTGAAGATCTCATCTATGATATCCAGGAACTGGTGTCCATGTAGTTCAGGTACTGCCTGGGCGAGTGGCCGACCGATTACCGAACGGCCCCTGTCCCACAGGGTAAGCATGGCATCATTGGCCACTTCTATGATCAATTCTCTACCCACAAAGAGCGCGGTAGGTACCGGGGCTTCTTCTACCAGCGACCGGAACCTGTTTTCACTTTCCCTGAGGGCTTTCTGTGTTTCGAGTTCTGTACGCAGATCTCTGGCTACACCCGCTATGGCAATGGGTTTTCCGCTCATAGGACTGTCCAGTCTGAAAGCGTTCGTCATGAAAGGCAGGTGTTCTCCCGTCTCCTGGTGCTGGTAGGTTTGTCTGCCAGTCCATTTACCTTCTCTGAGTAGTTCAGGTATGATAACGTTTTTAACCTCATTGAAAAAGGAGGGCTCAAAAAAGTCTTTCATTGATTTAGTAATAGCCGCGGACTTATTGGAAAGGCCCAGCAAGCGAACACCTGATTCATTGATGTAGGTAATATTACCTTCGAGGTTGGTTACCATGATCAGGTCATTACTATTTTCTACCAATGAAAGTAGCTGTTGCTGTTCCTTGCGCACAGCCACTTCGTTGCCGATATCAAATGCAATGGCGAGTATATGCGTGGTGTTGGCTTCTTCCATCGCTACCCTGGCAATATTTACCTGTACCCAGCGTACACCACCGTCTTTATGATAGTATTGTTTGATCTGATTGTAAAACTCCTTTTCCCCATTTGCGAGGCTGGTAAACAGCTGATCACTCTCTTTCCGGTAATCTGCCTGCACAATGTTTCTGTAGCGCGTGCCGGACAGCTCCTGCTGTGTATATCCCAACAGCCCCGCAAAGGCTTTATTCACCTCTTGTATGACGCCGTTCTTATCCAGAAATGCCATGTTGATACTGGAATTATTAAATGCCAGCAGGAAGCGTTGTTCTACTTCTTTTAAGAGACGGGTTCGTTCCCTGGATTCTGTCACATCCAGTCCGATGCCTGAAAAGGATACAGGCTGGCCGTTGATGTCATAGTAATATTTACCCTTGATCTTTACCCAATGCACAGTGCCATCTTTCCAGATGAAACGGCATTCGTAGTTGAGGATGCCGGTGTCCATGGCTTCTTCATAAGCCTGTTCTCTGATCCGGCGATCTTCAGGGTGAACGTATGGTAGAAATATATCTCTGAAGTTGCTACCACCTATCCGTTCGCCCATGATCATATGTGCCAGCGAAGGGGAATAGGTAATCGTGTCACTGGCAAAATCGATGGTGAATGAACCTGCACCGGAACCTTCCATAGCGATGGCAGCAAGTCTTTCTGCTGCTTCCGCTTTTTCATTGGCGGCCACTTCTCCGGTGATATCCATGGCCATACCAGAGAGCCTGGTAGCGGTAGCTTCGGAAGTAAAGTATACCTGACCTTTTACCTGCAACCAGCGTAGGGAACGATTGTCCAGATCTGCTGTTCTGAATCGCAGGTTAATGTTGTTGTCAGATTTTTTTTTCATGAGTTTCCGTACAGTCTCCCGTACCAGCTGCCTGTCTGCCGGATGCAGGCTTCCCAACAACATATCATAGGTGATATTGGCCACCGGCGGTAAGCCAAATAGCTCTTTACAAGTGGTGTCCAGCGTAACTCTACCCTGAAGAATGTCAATATCCCAGATACCGATGCCTACTGCATGTAGGGCGGCTTTGATTTGTTGTATCTCCTGATCTGCCTGAGCGGTCTGATCAGAGGGGGGATTCTCGTGCATAACTAGATATTCGAATACAATATAGCTCAAATTATTTCATGATGAGAGCAATCAGTTCTTCTGTGGAAAGCTTACCGGTAATATCGCTGCCTGCCAGCAGTTGATCGGCCAGATCCCGCTTATTCCGGTGCAGGGAAATAATTTTTTCTTCAATCGTATCCTGCATCACGAGCCGGTAAATGGTCACGGGTTTTGTCTGTCCCATTCTGTAAGCACGATCAGAGGCTTGCTCTTCTATTGCCGGATTCCACCATGGATCCAGGTGTATGACGTAATCTGCTGCGGTGAGGTTTAAGCCCAGGCCACCAGCCTTAAGGCTGATCAGAAAGAGATCTGCAGTGCCTCCCTGAAATTGTTTGACACGTTCCTCTCTGTCTGGAATAGATGTTGCTCCATCGAGATAAAGGTAGGAAATGCCTTTGTCATCCAGCGCACGTTTTACCAGGTCCAGGTGTCTTACAAACTGGCTAAATACCAGTGCCCTGTGTTTATTGGAGATCAGCTCCTCTACAATCTCCAGGAATGTGGAAAGTTTGGAAGAAGGAATATTCACTTCTGTATGCAGCATCTGTGGATGACAGGCTGCCATCCGCAGTTTGCCTATTTCTGTGAGGGTATTCAGGTGCTGTTTGCTATCGCTCACCCGGTATTTGCGGATATTTTCTATTGCTTTGAGGCGGATCGCTTCATAAAATGCCCTTTCATCGTGCGACAAAGGAATGAGTTTGACAATCTCCGTTTTCTCCGGTAGTTCATCCAGCACCGCTCCTTTTGTTCTGCGCAACATGTAGGGCGCTATCAGCTTTTTCAGGTGCACCTTGACAGTGCTATCAGGATTATATACCACTGGTGTAGTGTACTGCCTGGTAAAATGTTTGAGTGTCCCCAATAACCCCGGGTTGATGAAATGGAAGAGACTCCAGATCTCGTTCAGGTTATTCTGAACAGGCGTACCTGTAAGGATTAGCCTGAAGTGCGACTGAAGTGCCATAGCCGCTTTTGCAGTCCTGGTCTGATGGTTTTTGATGGCATGTGCCTCGTCAAGGATCACACTATCCCATTCAATAGTTGTAAGTAACGCTCTCTCAGACAGCAGCAGACCATACGTCGTGACCACGACAGCATAGCCGCCTACTGATGCCAGCAGTTCTTTCCGATCTCCACCAGCATGCAGCATCACTACCCTTAACGAAGGTGCAAAACGATTGATCTCATTGATCCAGTTGGGTAATACAGAAGCCGGGCAAACCACCAATGCAGGTCCTTCCGCTGCTCTGTGGAGCAATAGGGTAATCGCCTGAATAGTTTTTCCCAGGCCCATATCATCCGCCAGACAAGCTCCTGCGCCAAGATTTGCTAACCGCACCATCCAGCGGAAACCTTCCTCCTGGTACGGACGCAGTGTGGCCTGCAATGCCAGGGGGATAGCCGGTGTTACTGAAATGATCTCTTTCCAGCGCTGTTTTTGAGCTTTGAAAGCATTGTCTGTTTCCACACTACCTGCTTCTTCCAGCATTTCATCAAGCATGTGTGCGGCCATGTGCTGTATCTTCACAGACTCATGATCGGCTATGGAAAAGCTGTTCATTTCCTGCAATTGCCGGTACAGCTTTTTGGTGAGTGCCAGGTAGCTGCCATTCTTTAATGGAATGAAACGGCTTCTGTGTTGCACCGTATTATCCAATAGCTCTTTCAGTGAAAGTACCATGTCTTCATCTACTTTCAGTTCACCCTGACATTCCAGCCACTTCCGGTTCGATTTCACTGTCAGTGCCATTCTACGTGTTGTGACCACTTTCCGGATACGTAATTTTTCGCCCTCCGGCCATTCTGAAACAGCAATATCAGGATGTTCGTGAATCACTTCCAGTAGTTGCAGGCAATCCAATGGATCGGAAAAGATGATGTGGTCATCGTCTATTTCCTGTGACACGGCCTGTTGAATAAGTTCCAGTAAGCGGGTGTAGTTGGCTTTCTCTTTATCCAGATCCCTGGTAGCCTGGCAGCGTTCTCCGTTCATGATGCCTATGATGTGGGCAGCACCTTCACCAGGTTTGCAATAAGGAGGATCTGCACCGAATGGTTTTACATAGAAAGCAGCTTTCAGTGCATCGGCAGTCGGTTGTAATTGTATGGTGATGCGGGCATCGCCATTGCGCTGCTGAATATTGAGAGCGGTGCCTTCCAGATTGGCATGCACGGTAATGTGTGCGCCCATTTGTTGCAGGGCGTTCAGCAATTGCTCTTTTCCGTCAGCTGGTACTATCGGGATCTGTTGTACTGTTTGTAACAGGGAACGTTGTTTGGGCGTTAACCTGATCACTTTTAGCCTGGTTTCAGATTCCCTGATAAAGATGATCTCTTTTGACAGATCTGTAGTTGGAAGATTGCTGTCGAAAGTAAATCCCTTGCCGGTTTTATTGACAAGCAATTCCGGCTCTCCTTTGACAATGTCCAAAGAAATATCCTGGTCATAGGCCATGAAGAGATAAGGATGCCCGGCCATTTCCGGCCATACCCTGTCTTCAAATACATAATCGTCGGCGCCGTAACTATAAAAGCTTTGCTTGATGAGACACTCCCCTATTCGCACATCCTGCGGTGTCATACCGGGAGTCACACCTTCCCTGAATCGCTTCATATCTACAGGACGGCCTCTGCTCCATCCTCCGGTATTGCTGAACGATTGGAGAATGACCTGGATCTCTTTGTTGGTGGGTTCTACAAGGTAAGCAATCCGTGTGGTCTGCTGTGGCTTTTCTGACACTGGCGCTTCCGGCACCGAAAGAAGTTGTAAAAGCCGCTCCCATTCCGCCGTCCTTTTTAGCTGAGAAAGCAGCGGTTTCCTGCCGATCACGGAAGCTGCTTCCTGATAAGCGCCTTCCTTTTTGCGAAACCCTTCATCCTTGAAGAGGTAAAGATATTCGTAGGTAAGAAAGCGGTAATTATTTTGAATGCCCTTATACAGTAATTGTGTGCTGAGATCCTTGTATGTCTTCAGCAATTTACTGGTGGGCAAATAGATCTGCAGGCAAATGATTGCCAGATAACTGATCAGGTCCCCGTGATTGCCCTGTAGTAAGATCAGCAGCGTATTTTCTGCCTTTTCCTTTCTCCCCTGATGAAAATGAAGCAGACTGATAGCTGGTGTGATCTCTGCTTTCAGTTTTTTTTCGTAGAAAGCGACCACTTTTGTGATCATTGGATACGACCTGGAATCAGGTAACAAGGTCAGATTAAAAGCGTATATAAACGATAATACCGGCGATAACGGTACCATATGTTTACGGTCTGTTTTCGGTTGCTGTTTAATGCCTTGCTCAAACAGGAGAAATGCGGCATCCGGCTGCTGGTCATAGAGCGCATGAACGGCTTGTGCAAAAGGATCATCCGTCGGCTGGTTCATTCCGGATAATACCGACCAGTTAGTAACAGGTGCTTCAGTTGCCAGCATAGACACCGCCGACATACTTTGAAGTTGCAGGTGAATAGCCGCCTGATAGAGCCTGGAGATGCTTTCTGCGTCGAACAACTGCAATAACGGCTTGTATTCGGGGAAATATAAAATATAACAGAGATGCGGCAGGTATTCATTGAGTTCACCACTTATCCGCATAACAGGTGCTCTCAGCAAAGACTTCTCTCCCGTAAAAAAAGCGATGAGTAACTGCTGTAGCTCCTGGATACGCGCGCTGGTGCTATAAAAAGAATACGGTTTTACCTGCTGAATTAATTGCAGATATTGTGGCTGCCTTACTTTTTCTGGGAATAAAAAAAAGCTCATAGCAGGATCGAGTGAATAATTGCCGGTCACATGCCTGACCACAACACCCGCTGCTATGAGCTCTTGTAATATGTCAGTAATTACATCCTGTGTTATATCAAGGATCTTCAGCACCGCATCTGTGAGCATGTATTTATCTACCGGGTAGATGTAGACCGCCAGTATGTCTATTACCAGTTGTGTTTCCTCGTTCCGGGAGTGATATAAATCCAGATAATGCGCGCTGTCAACCATTGGTACAAATGTAGCGAAAGGCTACCATTCCTTCAATACACTTTCCAGCATATTGCTCAGGCAGGTCATTGACGGATCTTTGAACCAACTCAACGCGGTGACTACAAACCGCAGGTGTTCTTTTTCTGTTGCTTTCTTACCAATCGACCCCCCACGCAGACTATGCATACTGGCAGCAACCTGCTGTAACAACGGATCGTTGGCCTGTGCAGGTGGATGTAGCATGAGTAAGGTGACTCTATAGTTCAATAACATCACACTGTCCCAGAAGTCCATAGTGACGGCCGATTCTCTGAAGGTCTGTACCTGTTCGTGCAACATCTTCTCCAGTGCATCAAAGTCTACCTCGTATCCATCTGCTACAGAAGGTTTGTTACCCGCCAGTTTGAGGAGTATTTCGAGTCTTATCCAGCTATTGAGCATATTACCGTTCGGTTTTTTCAGGTATCCTAACCGGTATTTGCCAGCTGCAATCCGCATGTCCGGAATATGATCATCACTGATGAAGGCCTGCGTTTTATAAGCCAGTCCCAGCAGATTGAATCTGACTGCTGTTTCAGTCAGGGCATTCAGTTTTTCGAGGTAAGTGAGCACCTCCTGCATATTCTTCTGTAGCTCCTGCCTTTTCTGATCTCCCGGATACAGGAAGTAATCTGCCATACATTTCTGGCAACGAACCTGGATGTAAGTCTCCACTGCACAGACAGAATATTCTGCTTTTTCCAGCGCGAACAATTCTTCAAATTTTGCAGCAGCTTTATCATACACAGCCAGTTCGGTATAGATCATCGCTTCTTTTTCAGTGATAGAAGCGGTGCGGATGTCAGCAACATCAATAGCCAGGGAAATATGTGATAGTTCATCCAGGTACGATTCCAATGGCGTATTACCTGTTTGCAACCTGTTGAACAGATTGAACAGATCATCTTCTGCCTCCTGTGCTATGACATAACTGGTCGTATTCTTTTCCTGCTGATGTTCATGTTCTACCAGTTTGAAGAATGGATCACCATAGCATTGATAAGCGCCCCAGGTATTGGATCGTGGATATTTTTCGAAAATGAATTTACGCGCTCTCCTGATAGATTCACCAAAATTGTATCCGGCAAACATGAGTTGATAGAAGGTCGTAGTAAAGTCCATGGCGGCATCGTCATTCACCGGCCAGCCAGCGGCTACAACAACTTTAGCACCGTTTTCAATCAGCTGCACGCCAATATTGGCAGCCAGTTTATAACGGTTCTGAGAAAACTCTTCTGCTGCTGCATCGACTGCACCCAGTGAACAGCAGTTTACAAATACAAGTTCTGGTATATTGCTCATCTGGGCAATCTCCCGGGTAGAGAGGAATACACCTTTCCCAATCACGATGCCACAGTTCTCCGGGTTTGCTTCGTCGAAGATACCATGTCCTGCAATGTGTATGATTCTATAGCCAGATGCGAACAACGCTTTGATGATCTCAAACGAAGAAGATTTGATCATAGACGCTGGGGCAAAGCCATTTGCCTGCAGGATATTTGTGACCTCAATACCTTCTTTTTCAGCAGCCGGCAATGGATGTAGAAAACCGTTTGTGACAGGATCTCCTATTACCAGTGCATTTTTCTTAGTGACTGCATTGATGGTCAGCCGGTAATTCTGTGTCGCCAGTTGCCGGATCATACCTGCACTCACTGATAGTGGATAGTTGTCTTCCGTACCATCGTGCAGCAGTTCCCACGGATAGCCTGCAGTATCTTTATCCAGAATCCAGTTGATGTTACATTGCTTTTTCAGTTGCTCTTTGAAGTCATTGGGTATCAGTAACTCAAAAACTGTCTTTGCAGTTGCAGCGGTCCATTGATCACTGTTAGAGATCTCGGCAACTATAGATGAAATGATATTGATACTGCTGTAAAGTTTTCTTTGTTCTTCTCTTGCTGCACCTGTAGAAGAGCTAAACTGCAGGCATTTAATAGTCGGTTTGTCGTCATCTTTCTTTACCAGCTGCACATTGATCCGGTTCCACCATTCGTCCGTTTCTTTGAGCACAGAACGTCTTTCCAGCCCAAACAGCGTTTTTATTTTCCTGTTGGATATGCGGATGTTAAAAGATTTAGAGTTTTCATTTTCCAATGTATTAAGTGCATAATAAGCGGCCAGTGCACGATGCTCATATTTCTCAATGAACTCAACATGTGCCACAGGCCGGATCTTATTATCCTGCAGCTTCCGGATCTTGGCATTGGCATGTTGAATACCTTGCAGAATTGCCCTCACCGAGTTTTCTATGGTCAAACCGCCATAACCGCAACCGATAATGAGCGGAGATAAACCAATTTCCCCGGAGGAACCTGCCTGGCTATCCATGCGTAACAGATAATTGGCCACGCCCTGTTCTACAGTTCTTGCCAACTGGTACGCTGTCAGTTCGCCTGCAGCACCCAGGCCTACTACTACAGCACCGGTTGTATCAGGGGAATGTGGCAGCAGGATCTCGCTGGTACCAATGAGGCCCGGATATAAGCCTAATTTATGTCTTCTGGATAGCCTGTTCTCCATATGGTGATCCACTGCTTTCTCAGCGTAGAGAATGCCATCTCCGTTGAAGTGTCCGATCAAGATCGGGAATGCGGCATAGCTCAGATCTCCCTGGCTTATGGAGACATTAAGTGGTACTTCACTTTGTTCGAAAGTAGTGGTGCTATCCAATCCCAGGATCGTGTTTTCCACACCTACGGCTGTCATGTCGAAATCTGCCCCCGGCATAGTCGGGAACACTTTTTCATCGCCTCTCACAGCTGGCCGCACCTTGCTTAGCAACCTGGTGGAACCATTAGCCAGAATATCAGCAATGCCATTGAAGATGGAGCGTTCATTGGCCAGTGCCCCATGGGTAACATTCACATAATATACAGCATCTTTTGCTGTTAGTTGAGAGGGAATACCTGTCGCCCAGGTTACACTCTGATCACCTTCGCCGGTGCTCAGGAAGTAAAGTTCCCCATCCCGGATCTCATAACCACAGGTAGTTTGCTTGTCTTTACCTGCTATATATACGGCATTGCTAAAATCAATATTGCAGCTTTCCTGATTGATGAAGTCACGGTATTTTTTAAAAGCATCCAGCAATGCCTGTGAAGGTAGTGGCCAGTCTGGACTTCCAAAAGCCGTGCGCATTTTCTGCCACACACCCAGGTCTGCCATGTCATTGTCTTTGTCCGTAGTGACCGGCAATAAGCTTAAAATACCCGGCATTTGAGAGAAAACTTGTAGTAATTCCTTTTTAGTATGGAAAATGTCGATCATAGCCAGCTTACTGATGATCGCATCCTGTCCGAACAATACATAAGGAATACGGAAAGAACCACCTAGTGGTGATCCTAAGAAGAGTAGCCTGAAACCTTTGCTGGCGTTGAGCTTTTGCCAGGTGTCAGGGTGCATGAGTATAAAGTCTCTCACCAATACCCCACCCATAGAGTGACCAATGATCTTAATGGGCTGGTTGTATTCGAGGAGTTTAATAATCTTGTCGTTGAATAATGCAGCAGAATCATTGAGTTGTTGCCGCCAGTCAAAAGGGAAAGTAACTACATCGTATGTATCTTCCAGGTACTCTGCCAGCTTGCGATAAGAGGTGGCTACAATAGATGGCGCCGTTACAGCTGGCGTATCCATTTTCAACTGTGTGAGTTTTCCTTTTATAAAGCGGAGGTAGTTGATCCACTGTACATCATTGTCAATAGCCAGGTTGGAGCCCATGATGCCAGGGAGTAACACGGCAATAGGGCGTTTGCCGGTCACTGTATCCATAAATAATGGACCACCTTCCAGGCCTCTTGAAGCAGCAGCTTCCGTCGCACTCATATACTGGAATCCAGGTGCCAGCCCGTCTCCGGTATATGCCAGCGCCTGCTGGATCATTTGCTGGGTAGACTCGTTCTGGAAATAATGGAAGTGATTTACATTGGCGCCCTGGTCAAAGAAATATTGGATAGCAGGTCGTTTAGTACCCTGGTACATAGATCCGGTATTGACGATCAGATCATTGTCCCTCAGGTAAAACAGTTTGCTCATAATGACCACAAATGCTTTCAGGCTCAGTGACAGCTGGCAGTTGCCCGATATCACCATAAGCGGAGCACTCACCGTACCTGTGAACGAAGCATTGTTCAATACTTTTATGAACGGAGAAGCAGGATCCATTGCTTCCAATCCTGGTAATACATGATTGTCATTCTTGGTAGCGAGAATAGCGGCGATCAGTTCTTTTAATACATCGATGGAAGCTGGCAGCAGGTTGCCCAATACATTAAAGAAACGATCCATCCTGTTAGAAGCCAGCGTCGTACCTGCGGCAGGGCAGGCTACTCTTATAAATTTGCGGACCGTAATCTTCTTGGTCTTCATGGCATCCCGGATCGCCAGGATGTTTTTCACATCTTCATCACGATCCAGTTTGGTCAGTAATGCAATTTCATCTGCCGAAAATCCGTTGGTACCCTCGTCTGTAATACAGAAGCGGGATATGATCTCGCCCAGCAATCCACCTCTGGAATGAGTAATGAGATGGAGGGAAATCATATCCGGCAATTGCTGTACAAGCTCCAGCACATTCTGTAACGGACTTACTGTTAACGTACGGTGTTGGAGTGCAAGTATATTATTGCCATACGTCTGGCAGATGTACGACCATAATTTGCTTCCTTTTAGTTCCCCAAAGCTGCCGGTGGTAGAGGAGCCTGTGCCATGCAGGAATAGAAGATAAGGTTTATCCTTATCCATGGCATTCAGTGGCAGGAAATTGAAACCCGTATCCAGCTTGTATAAGCCCGGTTTATTCCCCAGTGCTTTATCTTCAAAGGCAATGGCAATTTCTGCTACTTTTTTGTCCAGGCTATTCTTTACAAAATGCCGTACTACAGAGAGCGCAATGGTGCTGAGAATGCCTCTGTCTCTGTCGGAAGTGATGATTACGGGCGGAAGTTCAAATACCTGATTGTCAGACCTGGTATTGGCGGTGGGGAATACATCGTCCATCGTATTCCTGTCTACCATCCAGGTGGAGCCATCAGAAAATTCAAGTTCCAGCAGGTCATCATTGCCCAGCGTGACCTGGTGTTTTTCTGTGTTAATGCCTCTGGTAGTGGAATCTACGCGATAGGTTGCCTGGAGCCAAAGTCCCGCAGCGTCGGTGGGTGGCTCTATTGGAGGGAGCTGTTTCTCGCCTCCGATAGCAATGAGTGTTGGTTGCATACCGAATGTGGTGTGTATTTTTTGGGGTAAATAATTTGGAGTTACAATACGATCTTATGATTCTTTCACAAAGGACAACATATATTTAGCAATAGTTAAAAAAGAAGCCAGGTCACTGGGTTTCGTGATATAATCAACTACACCCAGCTCAATACTACGAGCTTTAAAAACCGGAGAGCTGGATGTACTCCAGATGATCTTAGGAATGCCGAGATAGCGCGACTGGTCATTGAGTTCCTCTACAATCTCTACTCCTGTCAGTTCCGGAATGTTATAGTCCAGGATCATTAAAGCAGGAAGTGCTTTGTCTTCAATACTTTCCAGGTATTTAACGAATTTTCTGCCGTTAGGGATACATACCAGTTGCCAGGTAGGATCTATTTCACTGAATGCATTTTCTAGTAATTCCTGATCATCAATATCATCTTCAGCTAGCAGGATAAGCCGGTTCGAATGGCCTGAAAATTGCATCTTTTCGTAATGTTTAATGTTTATGTAACGCTAAATTACCATTTCAAAGCATACAATGTATGATTACCTAGAACAAACCTTGTTTTCTTTTTAAATCATTGACTGGTCACGCATTAAAGATAGATTTTTCAGAATATATAAGCATAAAGTCGCTAATACTTGCAGCATGAACACCCGGAAGAATAATTCTGACGCCACACCCTTGCCTTCTACTGATGTGGAAAACACTCCACAGTCTTCCCCGAAAATGTACAATCATGCGGCCGATAGTGTCGTAGATGAACTGGATATGCGCCAGTTATTGCAGGTCCTTTCCGAAGTGAAGAATGGTAATTTCACTGTACGGATGCCGGCAGATAATATTGGGTTAAGCGGAAAGATCTGTGACACTGTCAACGATATTATTGCCCTCAACGAAACATTGGTGGAAGAGCTCATGCTGGCCCGGAATACTATCGGGAAAATGGGGAAGCTGAATCACAGGGTACAAATGCCCCGCACAGCCAGAGGCTCGTGGAATATGGCAGAAGTCTCCATCAACAACCTGATCTCTGATCTGGTGCATCCTACCATCGAAATCGCCCATGTAATCAGCTCTGTGGCAAAAGGTAATCTCTCACAGGAAATGCCCTTACAAATTGAGGATCATGTGCTGCAGGGGGAATTTGCCCGTATTGCCACAGAGGTAAATGGCATGGTAAAACAATTGAACCTCTTTACCCTCGAGGTAACGCGCGTTGCCCGTGAAGTAGGCTCTGAAGGTAAACTGGGTGGTCAGGCCAAGGTGAAAGATGTAGCCGGGGTGTGGAAAGATCTTACAGACTCTGTAAACCAGATGGCAGGTAACCTGACAGACCAGGTGCGTAACATCGCTGAAGTAACCACTGCCGTGGCGAAAGGCGACCTCTCTAAAAAAATCACTGTAGACGTTCAGGGGGAAATCCTTGAACTAAAAGATACCATCAACACCATGGTGGACCAGCTGAACTCCTTCTCCTCCGAGGTGACCCGTGTGGCACGTGAGGTAGGTACAGATGGTAAACTGGGTGGTCAGGCCGAAGTAAAAGGAGTAGCCGGTACCTGGAAAGACCTTACCGACTCTGTAAACCAGATGGCTTCTAACCTTACCGGCCAGGTGAGAAACATCGCCGAAGTAACTACCGCCGTTGCGAGAGGAGACCTCTCCCGCAAAATCACAGTAGATGTAAAAGGCGAAATCCTTGAACTGAAAAATACCATCAATACGATGGTGGACCAGCTGAACTCCTTCTCTGCCGAGGTAACGCGCGTGGCGCGTGAAGTAGGTTCCGAAGGAAAGCTGGGAGGTCTGGCAACTGTAAAAGGGGTAGATGGTGTGTGGAAAGACCTCACGGAATCTGTGAACCAGATGGGTTCTAACCTGACAGCACAGGTACGTAATATCGCCGAAGTAACCACTGCCGTGGCAAAAGGTGACCTTTCCCGTAAAATCACCGTAGACGTAAAAGGAGAGATCCTTGAACTGAAAAACACTATCAACACGATGGTGGACCAGCTGAACTCCTTCGCCTCCGAAGTAACCCGTGTGGCACTGGAAGTAGGTACTGAAGGTAAACTCGGTGGCCAGGCAAAAGTACAGGGTGTGGGTGGTACCTGGAAAGATCTCACCGACTCTGTAAACCAGATGGCTTCTAACCTGACAGGGCAGGTACGTAACATCGCCGAAGTAACCACGGCTGTGGCTAATGGAGACCTTTCGAAAAAGATCACCGTGGATGTGGCAGGAGAAATCCTTGAACTGAAAAAGACCATCAATACAATGGTGGATCAGCTGAACTCCTTCGCCTCCGAGGTAACCCGTGTGGCACTGGAAGTAGGTACTGAAGGTAAACTCGGTGGCCAGGCAAAAGTACAGGGCGTGGGTGGTACCTGGAAAGACCTCACAGAATCGGTGAACCAAATGGGATCTAACCTGACAGCACAGGTACGTAACATCGCCGAAGTAACCACTGCCGTGGCAAAAGGTGACCTCTCCCGCAAGATTACCGTGGACGTAAAAGGAGAGATCCTGGAGCTGAAAAATACTATCAACACGATGGTGGATCAGCTGAACGCATTTGGTAGCGAAGTATTCAGGGTTGCCCGTGAAGTAGGTTCCGAAGGTAAACTGGGTGGTCAGGCAGATGTACCAGGCGTAGAAGGTTTGTGGAAAGACTTAACTGACTCTGTAAATATCATGGCCTCCAACCTGACCTCTCAGGTACGTAACATCGCAGAAGTAACAACTGCAGTAGCGAATGGAGACCTTTCCCGTAAAATTGAAGTAGATGTAAAAGGAGAGATCCTTGAACTGAAAAATACCATCAATACGATGGTGGAACAGCTCCGTGCCTTTGCCTCTGAGGTAACCCGTGTGGCCCGCGAGGTAGGTACGGAAGGTAAACTGGGTGGTCAGGCAAACGTACCTGGTGTAGGCGGTACCTGGAAGGATTTGACCGACTCCGTAAACCAGATGGCCGGTAACCTGACTGCTCAGGTACGTAATATCGCTGATGTGGCCATCGCCGTGGCAAACGGAGATATGAGCCGCAAGATCACGGTGGATGTACGCGGAGAAATTCTTCAGCTGAAAGAAACCCTCAACACAATGGTGGATCAGCTCCGCGCCTTTGCTTCTGAGGTAACCCGTGTGGCCCGCGAAGTGGGTACTGATGGTAAACTGGGTGGTCAGGCATTCGTACCGGGTGTAGCCGGTACCTGGAAAGATCTGACAGACTCCGTAAACCAGATGACCGGTAACCTGACCTCGCAGGTGCGTAACATCGCCGAAGTAACGAAAGCCGTTGCTTCAGGTGACCTTACCAAAAAAGTAACGATCGACGTAAAAGGAGAAATCCTTGATCTGAAAAATACCATCAACACGATGGTGGACCAGCTGAACTCCTTCTCTGTAGAGGTAACCCGTGTGGCACGTGAAGTAGGTACCGAAGGTAAGCTCGGCGGTCAGGCCGAAGTACAGGGCGTGGGGGGTACCTGGAAAGACCTTACCGACTCTGTAAACATGATGGCCTCTAACCTGACAAACCAGGTACGTGGTATCGCGAAAGTAGTAACCGCCGTAGCAACCGGTAACCTGAAGCAGAAACTCTCTATCGTATCGCGCGGCGAGGTGGCTCAGCTGACTGATACCATCAATGAAATGATCGATACCCTCGCTCTCTTTGCTGACCAGGTAACTACCGTGGCCCGCGAAGTAGGGGTAGAAGGGCGACTGGGTGGGCAGGCAAGTGTACCAGGCGCATCTGGTATCTGGAAGAACCTGACTGAAAACGTAAACCAGCTGGCAGAAAACCTGACCACACAGGTACGTGCTATCAGCGCGGTGGCCTCCGCGGTAACGAAAGGTGACCTGACCCAGATGATCCGGGTGGAAGCAAAAGGTGAGGTGGAAGAATTGAAAGATACCATCAACCAGATGATCGCCAACCTGAAACAAACGACCCTGCGTAACCAGGAACAGGACTGGCTGAAATCTAACCTGGCGCAATTCACGCAGATGCTGCAAGGTCAGAAAGACCTCAATACGGTAACCCGCCGCATTCTCTCAGAACTTGCCCGCGTGGTACGCGCACAAAAAGGTATGTTCTACATACTTGAACAGGAAGAGAACCTGGAGAACCCTAAACTGAAATTGTTCGCTTCCTATGCCTACGGCGAAGAAGAAAGCATCAGCCGCGAATTCTCACTGGGACAGGGCTTGGTTGGACAGGTAGCACTTGACAAAGAACGTATCCTGCTCACCAATGTGCCTTCTAATTATATTAAGATCAGCTCCGGTTTAGGAGAGGCAGCACCGATGAACCTGATCGTACTACCCGTGCTCTTTGAAAAAGAGATCAAGGCGGTCATTGAACTGGCCAGCTTCGATGCCTTCGGGGAAACACACCTTGACTTCCTGAGCCAGCTCACGGAATCAATTGGTATCGTATTGAACACCATCGAAGCCAACTCCCGTACAGAAGACCTGCTGGCACAGTCACAATCCCTGGCAGATGAGCTGAGACGAACCAATGAAGAGCTGCAGGATAAAGCCCACCTGCTGGTGAAACAAAAGGACGAAGTGGAAGACAAAAACAAAGAGGTGGAAGAAGCCCGTCGTTCTCTGGAAGAAAAAGCAGAACAGCTGCAGCTGACTTCTAAATACAAATCAGAATTCCTGGCCAATATGTCGCATGAGCTGCGTACCCCGCTGAACTCATTGCTCATCCTGGCACAGCAGTTATACGAAAACCATGACGGTAACCTGAATGAAAAACAGGTTCGCTATGCGAAGACCATCCATAGTTGTGGAGATGACCTGATTCAATTGATCAACGATATCCTCGATCTGTCTAAGATTGAATCTGGTTATATCTCTACAGACTTTATAAAGGTTCGCTTCAACGAAGTGATCGGATTCGTGGAAACTACCTTCAAACATATCTCTGAAAGCAAAAACCTGCGTTTCAGAATTGAAATGGACGATCAGTTGCCACAAACACTGGAAACTGACGTACAACGCCTGAACCAGATCCTGAAGAACCTCCTTTCCAATGCATTTAAGTTTACTGAAAAAGGTGAGGTAAGGCTCCGTATTTACGAAGCACGTCATAACTGGAAACAACAGAATGACAGCCTGGATAGTGCCTCCAAAGTAGTGGCGTTTGAAATCAGGGATACAGGTATCGGTATTTCCAAAGATAAGCAGAACATCATCTTTGAAGCCTTCCAGCAGGCAGAAGGTTCCACCAGCCGTAAGTATGGCGGTACCGGTCTGGGACTGAGCATCAGCCGTGGTCTGGCAGACCTGTTAGGCGGTTCTATTGAATTGATGAGTGAAGCCGGTCAGGGTAGCACCTTCACCCTCTTCCTGCCGTTGGATTATAACCCATCGGTGATCCGGAAAGAGAAACAAAGCAGTCTGACTGTAGGCGAATACACCATGCCACAGCCATATGAACCGCCGATGATACCAAGCCGTACGGTAAGTGAAACCAAAGACCTGGAAGGATTGAACGAGATCATCAACGAAATTGGTGACGACAGAACTCATATCATGGATACGGACAGGGTGGTATTGATTGTGGAAGACGATGTGCGCTTTGCGAAAATCATGCAGGAAAAAGCCCATGAAATGCGACTGAAAGTAGTCGTGGCGACCAGCTTCGGAGAAGTATTTGATCTTACAAATAAGTTCAATCCGATCGCCGTAACACTGGATGTGAAGCTGCCGGATGCCAGCGGATGGAGGGTACTGGACCTTTTCAAGAACGATATCAATCTCCGGCATATCCCTATTCACCTCATCTCAGGTGAGGAAAACAGGTTACTGGCTATGCACCGGGGAGCACGTAGCTTCAGTCTGAAACCATTGAAGTCAGAGGCCTTGCATGTCCTCTTCAGTAATATCATCGATCAGCATGAGCGCAAGACCAAGAAGGTACTGGTCGTAGAAGATAATGAGCCGGATGCATCCCAGATAGCTCGCATTCTTGATAATGGAGACCTCATAGAAATGGAGTTCGTAGACAACGGTAAATCGGCTCTTGACGCGATTAATCAAAATACCTATGATTGTATCATAGCAGATTACATGTTGCCGGATATAGATGGTGCCGATTTTGTGGCAGGATTGAATACCGTGAACCGGTACAATGCAACACCGGTAATTGTTTATTCTGCACGTGATTTTAGCAATACTGAAAAATCCAAACTGAAGCAGTATGCCAATAAAATATTGCTGAAGGGGGTTAACTCGCTGGATCTGTTGCTGGAAGAAACGATCATGCAATTGCACCTGAACCATCAGTCCTTACTGCCTGAAAAGAAAAAGCTGATAGAAGATCTCCGTTCTCAGAAAGATGTGCTGATCCATAAAAATGTACTGGTGGTGGATGATGATGTGCGTAACCTGTTTGCACTGACTACAGCTTTTGAGCGTTTTCATATTAATACCATTACGGCAGAGAGTGGAAAAGAAGCAATGAGCATTCTGAGTGAAAATAATCAGATCGATATTGTACTGATGGATATTATGATGCCGGAGATGGATGGATATGAAACAATGCAGAAGATACGTAGGGAACATAAGAACAGTGCATTGCCGATTATAGCGGTGACTGCAAAGGCAATGAAGGGAGATAGAGAGAAGTGCCTGGAAGCCGGCGCATCTGATTATATCACGAAACCATTGAAAATAGATCAGCTGTTATCTTTGATGAGAGTATGGTTATACCGTTAATATAAAACCTTCTATATCGCTAAAATTATTAATGTATATTCAACCTGAAAAAATTGAATAGGTGCAGCACCACGATGTCATAAAAATATTAGTAGTTGACGACCGGGCGGATAATCTTTTGTCAATAGAATCCATACTGGAAAGGGAAAGCTACACTATCGTCAAGGCAAATTCGGGGCGGGCTGCATTGAAGATCCTGCTCAGGGAATTCGATTTCTCCCTTATCCTGATGGACGTACAAATGCCTGATATGAATGGCTTTGAAACAGCCGCATTCATCTATCAGCGCGAGAAGCTAAAGGATATTCCGATCATATTCATCACCGCACATAGCCACGAAGAAGAAGTGATCTTTAAAGGCTATAAGGCAGGTGCTGTCGACTTTATCTATAAGCCAATTAACCCGGAGCTGTTGCGTATCAAGGTAGGACTGTTCGTTGAATTGTACAGGAAGACACAATCACTCATCGCACAGGAACAAAAACTACTGAATACAAACGCTTCCCTTCAGAAGGAAATAGAAGAAAGAGAAGCCTCAGAGCGAAGAGTATTAGAGCTTAACAAGCAACTGATGCAAAACAATATTCACCTGAAAGCGGTGAATGCTGAGCTGGACAGGTTCGCCTATATCGCATCACACGATTTGCAGGAACCACTCCGCAAGATCAGGGTGTTTAGTGATATGATCATTCAAAAGAAAAGCAGTAACGAAGAAGTGAACAGGTATGTAATGAAAATTACGAATGCCACTATTCGCATGCAGCAACTTGTGAGCGACTTACTCCGTTTCTCCCGTCATTCTATACAGGGAGGAGACTTTGTTGACTCCGACCTGAATGAAATTGTTAAAGACGCACTGAATGAACTGGAGATAAAAATCCAGCAGAACAATGCGGTGATTAAGATTGATCCGTTACCCTCTATACAAGTGATCCCTACGCTGATGCGCCAGTTGTTTTATAATCTGATCAGCAATGCACTCAAATTCAGGAAAAAGGATGTGGCGCCTTCTGTACATATTTATGCACAAAAGGAAGCGCCGGAAGATGAGAACAGGCAGTTGTATAAGATCTTTATTACTGATAATGGGATTGGATTTGAGAGTCAGTATGCAGAGGATATCTTCATTGTATTCAAACGGCTGCATAGCTACCATGAGATAGAGGGCACGGGAATCGGGCTGTCGATCTGTAAGAAGATCATGGAACAACACAATGGATTTATTACGGCTTCCGGCCAATTGGAGCAAGGGGCTACATTTATAATCGGAATACCCGTTAAACATAAAGAGCCGCTGACACCGGTGCTATAATTGATGACTCAGCGCCAGCGACCCTTTCTACATCCAACATCTTTTACCAAAGGCTAAAGATGTTGGATGTGTTATTTAATAGTAAAACTATCAGTCAGCTTCACATCATCACTGCTTCCTCCCACCATCACACTAAATGTTCCCGGCTCTACCACCCACTTATTCTGCACGTTCAGCAACTGTAGATCTTCCGGATTCAATTCAAAACTGATTTCCTTTGATTCACCAGCTTTCAGATGCACACGCTGGAAACGCTTCAGCTGCTCATTAGCCGTCACTACAGAACTGTAGTCATCCCGTACGTACAGCTGCGCAACTTCGTCTCCCTCCACTGTGCCGGTATTCTTCACCGTAAATTTCACCGCTACCTTCTTCCCATTCACCTGTACCTGCAGATGATCATAACCAAAAGTGGTATAACTCAGGCCATAACCAAAGCTATATTGTGGCTTAGCCGTCATTTCCACATAGTCATGACGGCTTGCATTCTTATAGTTATAGTACACCGGCAGCTGACCTACAGACTTAGGAATTGATACCGGCAAACGACCAGCAGGGTTATAATCGCCAAACAATACATCTGCCACCGCATGGCCCCCTTCCTGACCAGGATACCACGCATTTACGATCGCAGGAATATTATCAGCGGCCCATGTAATATTCAATGGGCGGCCTTCGATCAACACGAGTACAACCGGTTTGCCTGTAGCGGCCAGGCTTTTCATGAGTTTACTCTGTAATCCCATCAGATCCAGGCTTACCCTGTCATAGCCCTCACCACTTTCCATATCACTCACAGCGCTCTCGCCTGACTTTACTTCAGCCGCTCCGGTTGCCTGATAAGACGTCTTGAAATCCCGGGCACTGGAACCTCCCAGTACCAGTACTACCGCATCAGCATCTTTTGCAGCAGCTACCGCAGCCGCAATATTATCGTTGGCAGTATCACGAATTGCACAGCCTTTTACATAGCTGACATGGGTGCCTGCACCTAGCTTCGCTTTAATACCCTCTAAAACCGTCACAATTTTCTCTTCTGGCTGCGGAGCGGTATAATCCCCCAGCTGGTTGTAGATATTGTCTGCATTCGGCCCTATTACAGCGAGATGCTTAATATTCTTACTCAGTGGCAGCAGGTTGTTTTCATTCTTCAGTAATACAATAGATTCCAGCGCTACTTTTTTAGACAACGCAATGTGCGCAGGAGTCGCTACCACTTTCTCCACAGCTGCCGGATCTACATATGGATTTTCAAATAGCCCCATTTTGAATTTTACACGCAGTACATGTGCGACGGCGGAATCAATTGTGGCCATCGTCACCAGTTTATCTTTTACTGCTTTTATGAGTGCATCACCATAAGCGGCTCCGCCCAGATCATTATCCAGACCGGCATTGATACTCATAGTGGCTGCCTGTTCCATATCAGCCGCTACGCGATGATTGGTATTCATGCTTGGAATACCATGCAGATCAGATACAGTATATCCTTTGAAACCCCACTCTTTCACCAGTACATCTTTCAGCAGGAAAGCGTTGGCACTGCAGGGAATGCCATCGATGGAGTTGTAAGAAGCCATGATAGATAAAGCACCTGCCTTAATCGCTTCTTTGAACGGAGGCAGGTAAGACATATACAAATCACGGGGGCCCGTCAGCGCAATGCCGCCATTATGTCCACCCTCAGGTGAACCATAGGCTGTAAAGTGCTTCAGGGTAGAAATGATATTTTTACCACTGGTAAGACTACTACCCTGGAAACCTTTTACCATCGCAATGCCCATCTGCCCGATCAGGTAAGGGTCCTCACCATAAGTTTCTTCCAGCCTGGACCATCTTGGTTCACGCACCAGGTCCAGTACAGGCCCATAACCAATATGCGCACCCTGTACACGTGCTTCAGCCGCAATAGCACTGGCCATTTCCTGGATCAGCGCAGGGTCCCAGGTGCTTGCCTGCCCAATGCTGGTAGAGAATACGGTTGTACCAATTGCCATATGTCCATGAGGACATTCTTCTGCCAGGATCAATGGAATACCCAGGCGGGTATTTTCCATCATATATTTCTGCATCGCATTGGTGACTTCTGCACTCTGGCGTGGACTCAGACCTGTTTCCAGGGTCTTCTGTGTCCATGGATCGGCTCTGAGTGTAGCCCAAAAACTACCGATATGTCTTTTTGAAATTTCTTCCTTAAATGTTGCACTGATACCAACAGCATCCCCCTTCTTCTCATACATTGGCCAGCCGAGCAGTGTGTTCAGCTGCCCAACTTTTTCTTCCAGTGTCATCCTTTGCAGTAGATCCTTTACCCTGGCTTCAACTGGTGCTTTGGCATTTTTGTAGGTCTGTGCGCCAGCCTGACCAATGGCCAGCACCAGTACCCCAAGCATGATAATTCGTTGTCTGATCTTCATCGTTACCTGTTAAATTTATTGACAATCATTCATTTATCTGAATTGTGGATCCTAAAAATAACAAGTAAAGGGGTTAGTTTTATAATAATTTTTAAAGTGATTTAATCTTCTCCCAGAGTGATAAATTATTAACGGGATTTAATTTTACTGAGGGCTTTAATGCCACCTTTATTATTCGGATTGATCAGAATGGAATGTTCGTAGAGTGCGATTGCCTCTTTTTTTTTTACCAGCTCTATTCAACGCCTCCCCATAGCTATCGTAGGTATTGTAGCTAAGTGGAAAAAGCAGGCAGTTGAGTTTGAAGATCTCCAGGGCTGCATCTATGCGGTAGTAATCATACAGCTGCTCATACCCTGCCTTATTCATTTCCCACTCACTCAGGTAGTAATGCGCAGTATCTGATTTCAGCAAGGTGAGTTGAGTAGCAGCAGCATCCGCACCTTCTTTAATTAATGTGGTTACATAGATTCTGACCAGTGATTTTTTATGCTCATATTGCAGGGGTGGCTCATTGTTCAGTACATGCAATGCATTGGTGACTACAGTACCAAAAGAAGGTCCCGCGGTATTGTCAAAGCCAACAATGGTTTGGTTTTTATCGAGGTTGTGATAGTAGAAGGTGGCTAACCCAAATTGAAATCCACCGTGTCCCACGCCCTTGCCATAGCCGGGTTGGTCAAATAATTCCCAACCTAACCCATAAGAACCCTCTCCTGTTCCCTCCATAGTATCCATTCTTTTTTCGGAGAAGAATGTACCATTATTCAACTTAACCGGTGTAATGGCCAATTGTAAGGTAGCCGGTTTAAGTAGTTTGAACCCAAAGATGGCCCTATCAAATAACAACATGTCATTGACTGTCGTGATGATATTAGATGCACCTGTAGCGGCATCGTTGTTATAATCGGTATACCTGTATCTTTTTGAATCGCATACTCTTGACAAGGTATCTATCGCAAAGCTTTCATAGACATGCTTGCTGACCTGTGTTGGTAATTTTTTTTGTGTGGGATCGTAAAGAAATGTTTCATACATGCGCGCCGGCCTGAAAATGTTTTTTTTCAGATAGTCTTCAAATGGCTCCTCCCCTATCTTTTCCACCAGCAGACTTAATAATACATACCCATTATTACAATAGCGAAATTCATCACCTGGCTTAAAGGCCAGCACCCGGTGAGATGTTTTCAACTGGTCAATCAGAATATGACTGGATATAATTGTATCCGGGTATTCTTTAATAAGTGGCTCAAACAACTCCAGGTCCGGCAGTCCGGAAGTATGTGAGAGTAAGTGCCTGATCGTAATGTCAGGATATGGAAAATCAGGGAAGTAGGTCTGGAAAGGTTCATCCAATTGCAACTTCCCCTTTTCCATCAGCTGTAGAATGGCGGTCGCTGTAAATACTTTTGATATAGAAGCAAGGTTAAATGGTGTCTTTGTTGTATTAGGTGTGCGTGAAGGAAAATCGGCATAGCCATAAGAAAGACTGTTCACAACTTTACCATTCTTTGCCATCAGGATATTACCGTTCAATAGCTGGAAATCCTGTGCAGACAATGACAGGCCGCAGAAAACAAGGGCGGATATTAAGAAGGACTTCATGTCGGTGCAATTTTGATAAGGCAATATTAGGTTAGCCGGATTGCACCAAATTTTAAATGTGATTAAACCATTTGATTGTGGGATAAAAACCTACACAACACACCTGGTATCCTCAAAGAAAAGAGGCTGCTCAATATACTTGAGACAGCCTCGTGGTAAAGGATAGGGATAACACAGGATGCAGGCCGGTTTATGCTTTAGGTTGTGGATTATTCTTTTCACCTAATTGCTCCAGCAGCTTCAGACCCAGCAGCCCACTGATTGGACCGTTATTGCCATCGCCGCCACCACCGATCAGGATGTCAGGCATAATCTTGATATGCTGCTCACCGATCGCTTCCATCACTTTTAATTGAGTGAAGTTGTTACCACCCATCGCTTCCACCGCCAGCTTATAAGATTCAGCACTTGATTTACCAATGGCGAGGATCTTCTCAGCTTCCGCATTACCTGTTAAGGATATTTTTTCAGCTTCTGCTCTTGCTGTTAACTCTGTTCTCTCTGCTTCCGCTTTTGCCAGCACTCTTACTTTTTCGGCCTCGCCACTTGCCAGCAGTTTCATACGATCTGCTTCTGCATTGGCCTGCAGGCGTACACTGTTCGCATCACCAGTCGCTTTCTTAACAGCCGCATCGGCGATTCTTTCAGCAATAAGTACACCCTGGTCTGCTTTTACGATATCTTTCTGGATCTCTGCGATAGCTGTCTCCTTTTCCAGTGCCTGCCTGGTTTCCTGTGCACGCATCTGCGTATCATAGGTAACCTTTTGTTCTTCTGCGATCTTACGATCGGTCAGTGTTTTCATCAGGCTTTCCGGAGGAACAATGTCACCGATCAGTGTATCTACACCGAATACATTGTATTGTTCCAGTACACGGCCGATGTGTAGTTTCGCAGATTCCTGCCTTTCTTTACGGCTCTTCAGGAAGTCGATTACATCAGCATCCTGCGCTGAGTTGCGGAAGTAGTTACCAATGGTAGGTTCAAGTACCTGGGTCACCAGGTTGCTCATGTTACCAAAGCGGGCAATTACTTTAGGTGCTTCGGAAGCCGGGATGTGAATGATCTGTGCCACGTCCAGGTTGAAGGTAAAACCATCCTTACTACGTACCGTGATCGTAGAAAGATTTTTATCCAGCTGGTGTGCCTCGCTGCGGGCACTTGCCCAGTTCAGTACCAGGTTGGTAGTAGGCACATATTCCACCTTCATGATGTAAGTATTGATAGGATACTTACCAGGGCCCAACGGTTCTGCCCATACACCTTTGTAGTTCTTGCCTACAATATTACCGTGCTTGAAGTCAGTACCACTCAGGTCTTCACCTTCATTACCAACATAAGAGATGACCACACCTACATGGCTGATAGGAATTTCAGTCATGGTTCGCATCTCTACTTTGGCAAACCAGGGGTTCATAAAGTACGAACCGGAGAGGATCACCTGTTCCTGTAAACCTTTGTAGCCACCTTTTTCAAGGAATGCATCTGCATCCTGGAAGTTTCGGTGACCTTCGATGATCTTACCTGCGATCTGTCCGTATTCAATGGCTTTACCTTCGAGTGTAGTGACAATACCCACCGCATTGTCAGGCACATTCACCATATCAGTGATTTCGATTTCAAAGATATAAGTGTTGATACGATAAGAACCAGGAGTCATGATCGCAGTCTGACGACCTTTCTGACCACCATTTTTCAGGAATGCTTCTGCATTCTGGAATGCATCGCAATCTACGCGCCGTGCCAGGATAGCACCGGGTTGCAGCTCAGCTCCATCTTTTGCTAATACCAGTCCGATCTTACCTGTAGGGATCACAGTGAACGATTGGAAAGTAACGTCATACTGCCAGAACCATTTCCAGAAATAAACACCCGGGGCAAGTGTCTGGGCCTGAAAACCAGCTTCTCCGTCAGTGGCCATAATACGGCCTTCAGGGAGTTCCTGTTTACCCATTAGTACGAACTTCTTGGTGACGAGACCTATCTTATCTTCGGGTACAATCACAAGGCCAAAGAATACGCGGAGAATGAAACGGTACAATACAAGGCATAGTACGGGGATGCCAAGCAGCATCAGCCACCTGATTACATCAGTTGTTTGCATAAAAGTTGTTGGTTTATGTATTTAAGTATAAGAAAAAGGAATCCATATCAGGTATGTCCCGATACCTGTGAATGAGTGCGCGAACGCGATCGTAATTGTCGTTGAAAGTTGGATTAAAATACTGGTGGGGAAGTATTAAAGATCGTGTTGATTAGGTCGTGCAGATTACGAAAGTTGCAATTTGCGGGTTGCTTGTACATTGTAAATATTATTACCATACAAAGGTTATAACTATTTTTTGAATTCCAAAAAAGTTTTAACAAAATGTATAGAATTGCAATTTGTTGGAAAATAAGTTTTTAAGAAAGGAACGTCTGAAAACGCATGGATGGTATAGAAAAATATGTATTTTTTGACAATCGCTGGCCTTAAAAACATACCAGGACCTGCAAAAAATACGTTATTTTTAAGGTAGACACTGCACAAAAATATTTTTGCGCAATGGTATAATTTACATCCTAACCTATGAAAACTTACATGTTCGTGATGCCTTTTTGCATAGCCCTTGCATGCAAACAATCTTCTTTCCTGCCGGAAGGCAGAAAAATCCCCTTAGGAGATAGTATAGGTGTTATCACTATTAATTTGCCGCCGCAGTATGATACAGCATTCTCCTTTGTCCATTATGAAATGGGAAAAGACTATCTGTTGTATCGATACCAGCCCAGGACAATGTCTCTGAATAACAGCGACAGACTCACAGTTTATTTGTCTGTCGATAAAAGCTATGATACGGCGGCTTCAATTCACCAGCTATTTTCAAAACATGAACAACTACTTATTGATACCATGATGAATATCAATGGGAATCAATTTTACATCTACGGAAGTAAATACCAGCAGGACTCTTTCTATCTGCAAACGGTGGAGGCCTCAACGCTTAGAAAAGGACGGACGCTAACACTCTTATTTGAAAAACGTTCCCCCGATGCAGACACTTCCTTTATAGAAAGTTCCAGAAATGCCCTGCTGGCAATGCGTATTGAATAGTAAGCTAACCAGTATCATGAATACCTTGTATACCTGTACATGCCTCCTTAAAGCATACAGATGTCTCGCTGCATGAACGGCGGCGCACATATTTTGCCTGCCTGTGTATTATACTGTCGGGCAGGGATTAAGACTGGGCATGTTCAGCATCATCACCGCGTTATCCAGTTCTGCCCGCATCTGTGCAATGTATTCATTGCTTTCCTTCTTCAGTTGCTCTGCCAATTGTTTATAGTATTCAATACCACTCAGCAGGTTCTTCTTGAATGTTTGTAAAGATTTTGCCTGCTGTGCTGTCAATGAGCTGCTGGTCGCCAGTTTCTTTTTAAAGTAATCTATATAGAGATGCAGCTCATTGATAAACATGTTCGGACGGTACAGTTTATTCAGAATATTTACCCTGCCATAAATATGATTCACCATTTCAGTCAGCGAGAACGTACCTGAAAAGTATGCCAGGTTTGGCCCCGGACAAATAGTGACTGCTGACAGGTTGTGATTTAATGGCAGGTGATTATTGATCAGTACAGAACTGGTCAATCCCTCACAGAGACAATCTTTTACCACTATTTTTTCAAACGCCTCTTTATATGCTTCGTCACTCAGGTTTTGTGCATCCAGTTCTTTAATCTTCAGATTTTGATACTCCCTTGATGCAGTACAAATAGGTGTTTGTGTAAACTGTGTATCTGTTACCAGGAACTTTTTGTAACAAGGGCTACCCGGCCTGTTTTTCGCAATTCTGTTTTCCCGCTGTCTTTCGGATGAAGTATTGCGTAGATTATTAAAAGGTACGCCCAGTGGAGACGCATCACTTACATAATAATCCTCCTGTTTGGCAGTAGCCAGTTGCTGAAGTGTTTCAGCATCCACGTTAGTAGCTTCGGGTACCAACAGGAATGGGCTACCCCAGCCTGTAGCATCCATCGCATAATATTCTAAAAGGAATTCCTGTTCATGCGCGGTACCGATACCACCCTGTACGGTGATCAGTTGTGGTGGTTGTACGGGATAGTTTCTTACTGCACTGCACAGCGCAAATAATTCAGCGGCCAGATCCGCTCTCCTGGTTCTGAATTCTTCCAGGATAGGTCCAAGTAGTAAACCGTCGGTGGCAAAGGCATGTCCGCCACAATTCAGCCCGGATTCGATCCTGAATTCAGAGATCCAGATCCCTTTTTTGGCAAAAAGTTTACCTTGTATCAATGCAGAGCGGTAATCGCTCACTTTCAAAATAATCTTTTTCTTCAGCTGGCCCTGTTCGTCCGGAAGAAAATCTGCCAGTTGCTCAACATAATTATACAAGCGGGGATTGTATCCGGCAGACAGTACCACAGAGCTGCTCAGTTTACTGGCAGCAAAGCCTCTCAGCGCTGCAATGGCATCGGAATACTTTTCAGGAAGCAGGTCCCCGTTCGCATCCGTACGCAGGTTATCTACCTTACACATAATGTTCACATCAATGGCCCCTGGTACCAACTGGCTACGCAGGTAATCCTGGTCTACAGGTTCACCCTCCAGCATTTTCAGGTACAATTTTTTTAAAGGAACATCATCAGGTAGCAGTTCGAAGTATTTACTCAGTTCGTTATCTTCAAAGAAAGGTAATGCGCGTAATGTGGTCATCTGTCGTTCCACCATTTCGTGGATCAGGTCAAGGTAACCTGTGATTCTTCTGGCCCGGTAATCTTCTGCGCGCTCGCTGATAGGTTGGTAAGGATGATCTAAGAGTTTTGAATAATGTGCCCGCATGCTCTCTATCACAACATCGTCGGTAATCGATATGACGGACGAGATCCCGAATCTCGCCACTTTGGCTGGTGTGTCGATGGTATACCCCAGGCCGAGAACTGGGATATGGAAGTGGTGCAACGTCGTAGTGTTCATAAGGTAAAGTTCACCAGATATTTTTTCCAGATAACTGACGGTGAGCAGTCCTTCCACTGATGTCGCTCAGATTTTCTCACTGATTGGCATGGCATGTTTCCATTGTTATAGCTTAAACTTACTTACTATTACCCCATTTGAAATGGGAAATACGCGTTCCACGTACAAAAAATGCCAAATCCCTCCTCACAGTTCAACCCTCCCGAGTACTTTATTCAATAAATTACCCGGAAGGTTGAATAAATTGGAATCGACATCTTTGATACAGGTAAAAGAGCACCATGTCAGCGCCTGAGTACGGTTATCATTTATAGGTAGCCGTCTGCATTTTACGGATGAACACGGCCTGTAAGATCAGCGCAAGTACATACAGTATAAGTAGCCCCATGAGGGTCTTAGTAATAGCCGGGGAGGTGATATCTGTAGCGAGCGGGTGACCCAGTGGAACCCGGGTGAGCGTTTCATTCACAGCAGGAACCAGTGATAATAATAAAGTGGTGGTCATGAGGAATGCCTGTACATATGGCGCCCATGAACGTTTGGAGCCACGCAATAAATAGGCAATTGCCAGGAAGAGCAGGATCAGGATAGCCAGCGCATGACCGGGATTGAAACCGCCCGCTTTTGATAGACCGAATGCTGTGAAGCAGGCAATCGCAGTAAGAATGGCGTAATAATTACCGGTCGTGGTGCCGGGAACGATCTTGCCCGATTGAATAAAGGCTGCAATTGCAAAGATAATCGCGACAATTGCGATAATAGTGTGGATGGTACCGAGTACTGATAAAGAGATCATATTGCTTGTTGTTTTAGTAACACAAATCTCTGGAGAAGCCGGAAGGAAAATTTTAACCCGGGTTAAAATCAACAGGTAATAAACCATGGCGTACCAAGGGAGGTGATCGCTTCCCTATAGCAGTCCTCCAAATCGTAAAAGAACCATTCCCCGCCCGGGGAAATAGCTCTTTTACGATTTCAGCTATTTACCATATAACTACAATTCAAGCCACCACATAATGCTGCCAGCGTTATTACCCCAGATCGATTTGATCTTTTCCTTCATGCCGGCTACCGTTAACACTTTTCCTTTTTTAGGTGGTACAATACTGGTGGCTGGCACACTGGTGAGATCTATACCCGTGGCAAACCAGGTGACGTTATCATGTGGCAGAGCAATGCCCAGTATCATTCCCGGTAATCCTGTAAAAGATTCCGGGCCTCCGGATACATGGATCTGATCCGTATAAAATGCCACCACATACACCGAATCCATGATAATGGCATTTGCTTTCCGGCATTGATAGCCGGCTATCTCCCTGGTCTCGCTCGTGATCTTCCATTGTATAGTCCTGGTGGTATCGTTGATCAGCAGGTTATCGCCATAAATTTGTTTTTGACAGGTATACAAACCGGTAGTCAGATCAGTATAAATAGTATTTGACTGATAAATTCCCGGTGAATTTGAAATAAAATCCTGTGCAGCCGGATCTGGTAATGGCGTAAACAAGGTATGAGCCCCGGAAAAAGTTAGTTTGGACTGAAGCCTTTTAAACTGGGAATTGGAGCTCTTATAGGATTCAAAAAACTCTTTTGATAACCCGTCATCAGGTCTGTCCTTAATACGCTTGTTGATATACGCATGCATATTGATCGTTTTCTCAAACGTGATCGTGCCGCTGGATGGAAAGCGCTGCTGGGCAGTTAAAGACTGTATGCCTGATAAGCAGATGGCAATCAGTATATGGTGCGTTCTCATGATTTAGGTTTTGCACCACCCATCTTATTGAAATCCCAGGTGATGGTGAACATAAAATATCTCCTGATAGTAGTATAAGTGTTCTGTGTGATCTGGCTACCTGATACATTTCTGTTAAAACCGGAATTCTGATTCAGCAGGTCATTCACAGAAGCTGCTACCCGAAGTTGTTTTTCTTTCAGGAACTTTCTGCTTATTTCCATATTCCAGATCGTTCTCTTCAGGTCTGTATTGAACGATTTGGTTTTGGGCGTATAGGTAAAGGTCGTTCTGTTCCAGAACTCGAAGCTGGCCGGAAGAAAGATCCGGAAATCGGCACCAGCGGTGAAGCCAAGCCCGTTACTATTCAGGTTAGGCAATAAAGATGATTTCTGAATAGTATAGTTGGGGCTGAAGCTAAGTTCCAGGTATCCCTTTTTATCGGCATTTTTTCTAAGCGATAATTCAGGTGAAATGTCGTAGGAAGTGGACTTGTTCAGAATACTATTCACCATGTTGTAAGACACGTTGGTGTTGGCAGATAAATTGGCTGCCAGGTGCATATCCCATAAACTGGTTTTAAAATCATGCATCGCCCAAATGCCTACGTTATGCCCGTCTTTGTCAATATTGGCATATTGGTATTTGCTGGCACCCGCTGAATCTGTGGTCACGTTCGAAACGATTGCATTGTGCCTGAGCGAAAGGTTTGCATTTAAGTAAGTGTATTGCTGCGTAATCGCTTTATAAGAATTGTAATTCAAATAGATCTCCTCACTATAAGAAGGATTCAGGTCCGGGTTACCCAGGCGCACGTTCAGTGGGTCAGTGTTGATTCTCACAGGTTGTAACTGGGACACGGTTGGCAACTGCGTTTTTCTTACAGCATTGATGTTGATAGATTTCGTTTGATTGAATGTATACGTAAAGTTGAATTGGGGGTTCCAGTTGACAAAGTTCCGTTTAAAGGTGCTATTGTCGTAACGGTTCAGTTGTTCAAAAGAGACAGTAGATACTTTGGTACCACCACTGAAACGGAACCTGGTAGCTTTGTACAGGAACATTGCACCTCCCTGGTGCGAGAAATTGTCAATCTTGAAGTCATTACTATACAGGCTATCCAGCACATCATACTTCTCATCGGCAGATTTTTTGAATGTGTTCAGGTTGCTGTTGGCATTGGTCATTACAAAATCGTAAGAAAAGGCAATTTGTAGTTTGTCAGACAGTGGCTCGTTGTAGGTCGCATTGGCGTTCAGCGTATTGTTGTCACTATGCTGTACCCTGTTCTGGTCATTGATTACGCTACTGTCCAGTACTTCCTTATCATTGTAGTAATTGATAGCAGATTTCAGCATTTCATTGCCATTGGTACTGGAATGACTTTCGCTGATACCCAGGGAAAATTTCCGACCTTTCTTTTTCAGTTGTTTATTGAATAAGACACCTGCATTGAAAGTGGTTTCATCTGTTTTAGCATGCACAGCTCTGCTATTGCTATTGAGCAGGGAGCTATCCTGGCGAAGATTGGTAGTATTGTATTCGTTGTCTACCGAACTATGTCTGGAGCCGCCTGCAGCATTTACGATCAGTGTACTGGTGGTATCGATTTTGAACTCAAAGCGCCCATTTCCTTTATGACGGAAGAGGAAGTTGTGGAACTTCTGATCTGAATTGGTATTAATAAATGAAGAAGGCAGCGTGTTTTGTGTAATTACATTTTTAGTCCCATCTACAGCCAGTGAGCCTATTCTGTAATTAACATTGACAGTGGCTTTGTCGTTGTTGAACTTGTTGTCATAGTGCAGGCCGCCGTTTCTGGCTGTCGGCACACCTTCTCCATAGTATTCCCCATTATAGCTTTCCAGTTCATCGTTGTTGCCGCCGGTGATGTTGATACTACCATCATCGCCAAAATTGAAGTTGTAATTGCTCATGCCATACTTGCTGTTTTCGCCCCAGTCCATACCAAAGTGGCCGGTATTGTCAAGAATACCATAGGCAGAAAATCTCTCTTTCCCTTTGAAGGTATTGAACATGAGTTTGCCGGTATAAAAATTATCTGTACCGCCAGCAGCATCGACCTTGCCGAAGTAACCGTTTTTCTTGTCTTCTTTCAGTTTGATATTGATGGTTTTCTCTTTCTTTCCATCATCAATACCTGTGAAGGTGGCCCGGTCGCTGGTTCGGTCATATACCTGCACTTTATCCACCATATCGGCACGGATATTTTTGGTCACGAGCGTAGGATCGTCCCCAAAGAATTCCTCGCCGTCTACGAGCACCTTGTTGACAGTTTTACCCTGTGCGGTGATCTTACCGTCTTTGTCCACTTCAATGCCGGGAAACTGCCTGATAAGGTCTTCTACTTTGGCATTGGGTTCAACATGAAAGGCGGTGGCGTCATACTCTGTAGTATCTCCCTTGATTTTCATCTCCGCTTTCTTACCCTGGATAAGTACTTCCGTCAGGAGTCGCGACTTCAGGAGCATATTAATGCCGTGAAGGTCATATACCGGCTTTGAGGAGTCCAGGCTAAATTCCGCTGTGTAATCTGCATATCCCGGGTACGAAACAAGCAGTATAAAGTGGCCACCTTCTTTGAGGGGCACAGTAAAATGGTTACTGGAATTATTCCAGATGAACTTACAAAGGGTGGAATCCTTTGCTCTGAGTACGCTGATCGTGGCATCAGTAATCTTTATTCCAGCAGCGGAATCGGTTAAACTTCCTTTCACGGCATAAGGCTGCTGGGCATATAGGTAACTTGAGCACAGAAATAAAAAGAGGAGTATAGGTCCTGCTTTCATCAGTAATTTTTTGATGCATGGGTTAATCCGTCTACACTTGTCCCGCTAGGTTATCAAATCAAAAATAAACTAAATTTTTAGTTGTGCAATATAACAGCCTGTTTTAACAATATTTTATAACAACGCTTCAAAGCCGTATTTAGCCATACTCCAGAATTCATCAAGCGCAATGATACGGGGTTTGAAAAAGGAAATAATCGTAGGCCAGTCTTCGCTTTGCAATATGTTCACATGCTGTATGCGGGTACTGATAGTACTCATAGTTTTGCCATACTCATCCATCCTATTAGGTTGCCACAGCCAGCTTTCTCCAAGGGTAGTTTCCAGAAAGGTTTTGTTATCTACAAATTGGTTGTAGAACCGGGAATCGGATTGGGTAATAACAATAGACACACTGGCTTGCTGGCTATCGGCATCCATTTTAAAAAATATACCCGGGATGCCGGTTTTATAGTTCAACCAGCTGATAGGTTCGCCATCTGCAGAGAGTACAGGTTTCATATACTTGCCGAAGGCGGTCCAGAAATGCTCTTTTAGTTTGGAAACTTCCTGTTTGGAATACATGATGCGAAAATACTCACTGCAGGCACCAGTACAAAATTTTCGTGGTGTTCAGCTGGTTTTTCATAGCGACCAGGATTGGGATTACTAGTCGAATTTAATAAACATTTTATCAAAATTGATGGTCATAGTTTTGAATTGCCTGATGATATCCTGCCCTATATTTCCATATACCATTTCATGGCTGATTTTGTCTTTGAGCACTGGTACACTATCCAGGGCCACCTCCTTTTCCATGATATTGAAATGATGTTTGATCTTGTATACTTCCTGTTCTGTTTTGCCGCCTGCACCACCAAAACGAATATGTGTGGGTTGATACCGGGAGGTGATTTCCGCTTTATTTTCCTCATAAAAATTATTATAGAGAAAGGTCTCATCGGCGCCGGTATCGAAAGTAAAATGTTTACCATCGATAAAGATCAGGGGAGATAAGCGGTCAATTGCCATATTGGGAGCACTGTGAATAGCCGTTTCTTTTTCCGGTACGATCAGATACCCGTCCTGGGTAATCTGCACTTCTTTCAGCGCACAGATCACCGGATAACCTAAAATGCCTTCAATTGTATAACTGATCTGCGGAAATGCCAGCGCCGAATCAGCCAGTACCAGGAATACAGCATTATTGACTTCAATATTACCAAGTTTAAATTGCTTGCATACACCCAGTTGTGCTTTCACAGAGGCACCGGTAATCGCACCTACTTCTACATCCGCAGGTATGATCTGCATGTGCAGGCGTTTGGCGGTAGAGAGTGATATAGTCGACATATTTGCACCCGTATCAAAAATGAAATCTGCTGTGTCTTTCCCAACTACAGCATGCAGGTTGTTCAGGCCAGCTTTATCTTTTTTCATTTTTAACCTGCTGGTGCCATTGATGATTACCCGCTGTGGAGGAGTATGCTCAAGAGAGGTCCACATGTGCAGGCTATTCTTTAAATCATTTTGTGCGTCAGGAGATAGCAGGTATTTATACTGCTGTAGCATCGTCTGGGCTGTCACTTTAGCCGTTTTAGTCATACGTTTTCACGGCATTATCTTCCTTCACTTTGTAGAGCTCAAACCACAGGCTATCAGAGAAATCTCCCTTCAGATTGGCAATACGCCGTTCCGAAAGGTCTACTTTATTAAATGCATTGTCGAGCAATGCCGCTAAGTAATTTTGCTGAGCGCCGGAGAGGGCGGTTTGGCTGCTGTCATACATGGCTTTTGCATGGAAGAAATTCTTCTGCATGATGAGCGTATAGATCTGGTTGAAAGTCGGGTTATTGGTTTGGCCAGCACAGGCGATGCTCGTTAGCAAACAAATGAAGTAAATTGTATATTTCATGTGACTGAATATACAAAAACCTTGCTAAAGCCGGATCAGTTCTATTTCACCTGATAACTTCACATTATCCCCTACAACCATGTTCCCGGCTTCATTGAGGAGGTGGAAGTGCAGTCCGAAATCTTTCCTGTTAACTGTACCACTTAGTTCAAATCCAGCTCTATGGTCATTGAACCGGCCAATACCGGTACCTGTATGATCGACCTGTAAAGTAACTGCACGGGTAGTATTCAGGATAGTCAGCTCCCCTGTTAAAGTATCATTCACTAATACACCATGGAAAGAAATGGTTGGAAATTGTACAGCATCAAAGAAAATCGGGGAGATAAGATGGCTATCGCGTTCTGTATTGTTCGTGTCTATACTTTGTACATCCAGGTTGAAGTTAACCGTGGCGTTTTTAAAGTCATCGTCGTCCGAATATACAGTGCCGCTGAATTTTCTGAAATACCCCGATACGTTGGCAATGCCGAGGTGTTTAACTTTAAAACCGATTTGCGAATGCCCGGGATCAATGCTCCATTGCGTCATAGTTTGATTTTTTGTCAAAGCTATAACGCTGATGAGTGGAATATTTTACCATAGGGTAAATAATTATCGGATAGTTCTGATCCTGCTTAAGGATTGTTGGGTAATGCCAAGGTATTTTGCCATATCACCCAAACTGATCCTTTGGTGAATACCGTTGTTCTCTTCTATAAACAGCTTATACAGATCTGCCGCACTCTCTTCCAGCATCTCACTGATCCTTTTCATCATCTTGATAGCAGCTATGCTCACCAGCTTGCGAAAAAAGGTCTCCACGGCATGAAATTGTTTACATAAGTCTTGCATGGTTTCATAACGGATCAGGGTGACAGTGGTATCTTCTAACGTCACTAAATTAAATTTCGAAGGCGTTTGGGTAATATAACTGTCGAATACAGAAAAGAGTACATTCTCAGCAAAGAATCGCATGATGAACTCTTTATCATTTTTCTCTGAATAAGATTTAATCAATCCTTCGTTGATAAAATACAGGTACTTGCAGGTCTCTCCACTATGGAGCAGGAATTCTCCCTTACTATATGTTTTAGTAGTGGTTTGTTGCTGCAATATTTGCAGAATATGCTCATCCAGTGGCGAAAACTGTTTACAAAAGAGAAGAAAATCTGTCATGCTAATTAAATGATTGCCTGAATTCCAACGGTGATAATTGAGTTTTCGCCTTGAACAATTTGCTGAATGACTGTGGATAATCAAACCCTAAGCTATAGGCGATTTCACTGACAGACAGGTCGGTCGTGGATAACCGTTCTTTGGCTTTTTCAATTACTTTGTCCTGTATATGTTGCTGGGTGCTTTTACCCGTTAATACCTTCAATAGATTACTGAGGTAGTTAGCAGATACATTCAGTGCAGTAGAAATATACGTTACACTTGGAAGCCCCTTTTTTACCAGTTCGTCACTGTTAAAATAATCTGTCAGCAATACTTCCAGCTTTTCTAAAATCCGGTGATGGCTGATCTTCCTGGTAATGAATTGCCGTTGATAGAACCGTTCTGCATAAGCGAGCAGAGATTCCAATTGCGCAATGATAATTTCCTGGCTGAACTGGTCAATGTTAGTATGGTATTCTCTTTTGATATTTTCAACGATAGCGGAAACGGTCAGTTTCTCTTTTTCCGAAAGAAACAGCGCTTCATTGACGGAATAATCAAAATACTGGTATTGCCTGATCTTCTTTGCCAGCGGGGTATTCCATAAAAAATCGGGATGGATGAGTAGTACCCATCCCGATTGATGAATTTCATCTGCCAGCGGTTCTATACTGAATACCTGTCCGGGAGCCAAAAAGCTCATCACGCCTTCATTGAAATCATATTCCTGCTGTCCGTATTTCATTTTTACATTATATCCTTCCTTCATACTGATGAGGTAGAAGTTAAAGACAATATTGGCTGGCTCAACATCAGTGAAATCTTTGACCGTAGTTACGTCGATCACACTGATGAGGGGATGTTCCGGTTTAGCGAACCCCCTGAAATCGTGAAAGTCAGAAATGGTATTAAAAGTGAAAATTCGTTTTCCGGCCATGATACAAGGTAGTAAAAAATAATCCGAACCTCCTGATATTATCTCGCTAAAAAAGCGGCCGCAAAATCTTTTGCAAAGTCCCTCACCTTCACCTTCCCAAATTCCGCTGGCCTGTTTTTAAAATAATCTGCAGACAGCACGCCTTCATGCATACTCGCATACATTTCCACCATGCCTTCCGCAATCGCAGGTTGCATACCCGCCGCTAATAATGCTTGCAGGTACTGTTCATTGGTCAGCGTGATCCACTGCAGATCTGGTTTGCCAATGGCCTCTCCTAAAATGGCCGCCACTTCATTGCAAGTCATTTCATCGCTCACCACATACCTGGCTTTCCGATGAACAGGGGGCAGTGCTATTTCATCTGCAATAGCTGCCGCAATATCTGCCGGCGCTACCAGCGTGGCAATATCATCCCCACCGGTGTTAGAAGCAATTACACCCTGCTGTTTGATCAGTTGGATATAAGGATACAAATTATAGTAGAACCCCACCGGCCGCATGTAAGTGATGTCAACATCTGTAAGCGTATTCAACGTCTGCTCAGTAATGTAGTGTAGTTTAATTAATCCCGAGCCGTGCTCCAGATGTGCGCCGATACTACTTAAGTGGATCAATCTTTTCACACCGGCATCCCTTATGGCCTGTCTGAAGTGGCCGGCCACTTTTTCCACAGCAGCAAACAGATCTGCATGGGGATCAAAGTAATTTACAATGGGTGGGATCATGGTATATACCAGGTCTGCCCCTGTAAATGTTTGGGTAAGAAAAGCAACATCTTCGACAGAACCCACTGCCGGTGTAGCGCCTAATGCCTTGATCGCGTCTTTCTTATCGTCCTTACTGGATATAACAGTTAACTCATGTCCCTGTTGCCCTAGTAATTGTGTGAGGGGAAATCCAATATGACCTAAAGAGCCTGTTAATACGATTTTCATGTGGTTTGATTTTGTACCACAAAGCTGTCGATAACCAGCCACTCTGATTTAACCAAATCTAAGGTTGTTGTGTTCAAATCACTCCCATAGGTTTCATATGCGGGAATACTCAGTTGCCGCTACAGATAGACGATATATCTGTAAGGATGTAGCACATCCTCAGTTCCTGAGCAGGCACAGGGGGGCGCCGCCGGATCACAGGTATTCCACTCATTAAGTTTATTCTCCCTGTAATGAAAGTATTTGGTAGTTTTTCTTTTCAGAAGTAAATTTAGCGTGTGTATGATCGCTGAATTTCAGACATATTGCCGCACAATGACCCATCTCACCCCTGAGGAGATAGATCAGGTTTGTACACTGGCTACACCCAGAACTCTCCAGAAAAATGAAGATCTGTTAAAGCAGGGACAAATATGCCGGCATAAGACATTCATAATAAAAGGGTTATTGCGCAGTTATGGCACTGCGGCCGATGGCACTGAATACATTCTGCACTTCTCACCCGAGCGTAGCTGGACCCTGGATCCGGAGAGCTACCACCTCCTCACTGCCACTAGGTTTAATATCACCGCCATAGAGCGTACAGATGTATTGCAATGGAACAAAGAGGCGTTTGATCGCTTATTGCGGGAGATTCCGGCATTGGATAGATACTCCCAGCTAATGGTCTCAAAATCCAATTATATCGGCAGACATCGGTTGTTTACTACCCTGAGTAGCACACCGGAAGAAAAGTACGACGATTTCGTACGGAACAACCCGGGATTACTGCCACGGCTTCCCCTCCACATGATAGCAGCTTACCTGGGTATGTCATTAAAGACATTGACCCGCATCCGGCATGCACAGTTACATCGCTAATTAAATTATGGTCAAATGACCACATTTTCCCTACTGCATTGAATGAAATTTGTACCAACAAATTAAATCATTCATTTATGCGGGTATTTGTTACAGGAGCTTCAGGATTCGTAGGCTCCGCTATCGTAAAAGAATTATTGCAGGCAGGACATCAGGTGCTGGGAATGGTTCGCTCCGACACCGCGGCAGCAACATTAGCGCAAACAGGTGCCGGCGTGCACAGGGGAGATATCAATGACATTGCAAGTGTGATAGCCGGTGCTGAAAAATGTGAGGCAATTATCCATACAGCTTTTAATCATGACTTTTCCAGGTACAAAGAAAGTTGCATGGAAGACGGGCAGCTGATACTGGCATTGGGTGAAGCCAGGCGTCCAATGATTGTTACCTCTGCGCTGGGGCTGCTCAATAACGGGCGTACAGTGACGGAACACGATGTACCTCCACCATCCGATCAGGTGCCCCGTGCCGCTACCGAAGAGGCAGCGAGGAGCACGAATGCCTATATTGTACGACTTCCACCCACCACACACGGTGAAGGCGATCATGGTTTTGTGCCTATAATTATTAATATGGCAAAAGCAAAAGGTGAATCTGTTTATATCGGTGACGGGAGTAATACCTGGGCCGCAGTACATCGTTTTGATGCAGCCGTATTATATCGACTCATTTTAGAGAAAATGCCGACCCAAAAAGTATTTCATCCGATTGATGAAGTAGGGGTACCTTTTAAAGATATTGCAACAACCATTGGCAATGGACTAAATATACCGACTGTAAGTAAAACCGGTGCAGATGCGGCAGCACACTTTGGATGGTTTACGCATTTTGCTCAAATGGGCGTGGTGTCTTCAGCAGAGGAGACCAGGCGGGTTTTAGGCTGGGTACCTAAAGAGAGAGGACTCTTGGAAGATATGGTGAAAGGAGGATATTTAAAATAAAGCAAATATTCAATATCATTTTCAAAAAGGGGATTAATCCCCTTTTTGCGTTTCTACACTTGCCGCATTGGAAATTAGTTCTAATTTTCACCTGGTTTTACACCTCCGATTCATGAATTTTTTTGAATAGTATTTTCTGGCGCTGATGCATGATCAGGGCAGGTGGAAAACTATTGCCAGGACACTCAGCTATTAACTCCTAATGATATGATGACTAATTTCCGTTTTTTGTATGGCTTGCTGCTGGCTACGTGCTTCGTAGCATGTAGAAGCGATCAGAATAAACCCTTCGATCCTTATGGCCCGGGACTGAATGAGCGACTCAACGCATATAACAATGTACATACTGCAGTTAAAAAAGAAACACCCGGATTATTTATCGATTTCTCGGCTGGTATCAACAATGCATTCAAAACTTCTACCGTCAGCAGCCTGCTGTCAGAATGCTTTAACACGATCCTGACCGACAAGTTTGAAGTATATAAACTGGGATCTAATGAGGTTACACCACTACCTGTCACGAATACCACCCAGTTGGGACAGGAAATCAGCAACCAGTCAAACTACAAAGACATCTGGGCCCCCATTCAGAAAGCTGTAGATCATATTACAGACGCAGATAATGATGCCCTGCTGATTACTGACTTCGAAGAATGGATGGATAAAGTAGAAGTCACCAACACGGCCTATCTGAAACTACCATTTAAGAAATGGCTGGCTAAAGGCTACACTATCAATTTCTTTATAGTAGATTATAAAGAAGGTAATGTGAATAAGCATATCTATTTCACTATTTTTAATAGCAGTAACAATTTACTTGCTAAACTCGCGCCTAAATTGACCCCCTATAGCACACGATTCGACTTGTCTACAAGTTCCTTCAGTGTGTCCACAAATTATGCTGATCCTGCAACTGGCGGAATTGTTAATGATAAGAATATACTCGATTTCAGGAAAGATCAGTACATAAAAAATGAATCTTTTGAATATTATCCATTAGGTCTTGGCTGGAAAGATATCGCAGATGTTCGTAAAGACGATCCCAACTTCACTGATATCTTCCGCAATCTCTTCATAGACCTCAGTAATCAGGATAGCTATTCTTTCAAGGCATTTGATGTACAAACATTCAATGTAACGGCAGACTTTGAGAACTTTGCAAAGACAGATTATGCGCTTCATCATCCTCCCGCAACAACAAAAGGAAAGAATGGGGAAACAAGAATATCAGACGATGAAAAAGATCAGGTCATTCTCGAATGCTACAATGATGATGGAACATTGAAACCTAACTGCAAATACCAACCTCAGACCTTAAATCCGCTCCCTAACTATTTCCGGCTCAACCAGCCTTTATTTGAAAATACAAGTAAAAGCAATAATAAGCATGTGGAACTGGGAATTATTTTCGATCCGCATTTCTCTCCGTCGGACGCCGATACTTTGTTAAGAGTAAATATTGTGTTGACCGGCGCCACGCCTAATGTAGACAATCCTACACTACAAAAATTCAAATGGGTCAATGCAAAGGGGACAGAAAATACCGCGCTATATCAATCTGTAATCAATACTCTGCAAGAGCTCACGCCAGCAAATAAAACTATCTACACCTATTACATCAAAACGAATCAAAATTAACTAAGTCATGGAATCAATCACTGCCTACATCGTATCCATTATTATTACCCTTGTCTTCCTATTCATTGCCGCTATCATCGCTAACCTTATCAAATTCGAAGGTGGCAGCAAACCTAAAGATCCTAAAATCAGGAAACGCTGGTTCTGGATCTTATGCCTGTTGAACCCGGTTCTCATCTTCCTCCTGGGTTTCTTTGTCTTCATGCCTGATGGTAATGTGAGAGTCGTGAAAAACTATATCACTGCCCTCAGCATCGGTACTGTTGCCGGCTTCTTCTTATACATTCTGTTAGGCTTCCTCCTTAGTCGCCTCTTCATAAATGGTAAACTAGGTCACTGGTTTTAATCTGTTCTCATTATGGATAAATTATTTGTTATCGCCGTAGGCGGTACAGGCATGCGCTGTCTCGAAGCGTTTACACACCTCTGTGCAATCGGCATGTTCGATAGCAAGGAAATTGAAGTCCTTACCCTCGACACCGATCAGGCCAATGGCAACAAAGGCCGTGTGGAAAAGCTGATTCAACTTTACAACCGGATTAAAACCGGTGGTACGCCAAACGCTAATACGTTCTTCTCTTCCAAATTGAACCTCTATCGGTTTTACACCAATTACTCAGGTCAGGGCAGAGAAAACTATAAAAATATTTCGAAATTAAATACAGGCACACCGGAACAACAAAAAGGGAATAAACTCATCTCAGATCTTTTCCTGGACAATGATTCTGTACAGGAGTTCGACTTATCTCACGGTTACCGTGCGCAAACGCATCTGGGTTCCATGCTGATGTATCACGGCATGATCGAAGCCGCCAGGAATATTGTAAGAGGTACGGATATCAAAGTGCAGGAAAAGGAACTGGATGAATTCGTTACTAAACTGGAACTGGCAGGCCAGGATGCAAGAGTATTTATCTTTGGTTCTATCTTTGGTGGTACAGGTGCATCTTCTATCCCTATTATTCCAAAAGCCTTACAGGATTTTATTAAAATACGCTCCAAAGGTGCCGCCAGCATAGATTTTTCTAAAGCAAAGTTCGGATCTACCCTACTCACGGAATATTTTACTTTCAAAAAACCAAACGATAAACAAAAGGCCAGTAAAGAAAATAGCGTCATTGCGGATGCCTCTTATTTTCCCTTGAATAGCCAGGCTGCTTTGCAATTCTACCAAAGCGATCCTACAGTACAGCGCTGTTACAAAATGTTATATCACATCGGTTGGCCAATAGAAAGTAAACCTGTGGATACCGGTAGTACCCAAACCATCACAGGCGGTGCTACCCAGGAAAATGCTGCTCACATCACTGAGCTCCTCGCTGCCTGCGCTGCCTACGATTTCTTTACCAGAACAACTGGCCTGGATGTGGATAAAACAGAATACGTATACAAGGCAGTTGACTTTAGTAATAATGCATTCAGTTTCTCTATCCACGACTTTGTCGGGAATGGAAATAAGGCAGGAGAAAGGTTCGCCAATAAAATCGGCGCCTTCTTTTCTCTCGCTCACATTTCGCTTACAGTCAATAATGCAGCGAATGGTGATACGGGTATCAAAGGCTTCATTACGCGTTGTCAGGAACAAAAGATTACCCAGTACAATACCATCACGGATGCGGAATGTGCCGAGATCAATGATTACTTCAAAGCCTTCGCATATACCTTCGAAAATGCCCGGTTTATGCCAGGCTGGCTCTACCAGGTCAGGAGTACGGTAGCTCCCGGTACCTTCATTTTCGATAGCAAAGCCTTCCCGGATAGCCTCTCTGAATTGAAAAAACTGGACGTAGGTACCATTTTCCTGGATGAAAAGAATCACTGGCCCAAGGGTGGTATACTAGCTAACAGGTATGACACTTTTGTTAAAAAACTGATCAATCTGGGACCCGGGGACGAGCAGCAGGTGCATACAACAAAAGAGAAATTCCTCGCTCATATCTACAACGCGATCACACAATCACAGGGCTTCCATTTAATCTGAAATTACCATGAGCAACAAAATAAAGGCCTTAACTATCAAGGTACACCCTAAAACAGAATTACAGGGAGTACAATTTGCCTGGGATAAGATCCCTCAGCTCGAAGTTTTTACCAGGAATATCATCATCCCTGAAATCGCTGTAGAACAGGATGGTGGCGCCGCAGTCAATATTGGTACACTCGTATCTGGCATCCCTACTGTGTTCGCAAGAGCAGAGCTATTCGGGCATGCGCTGAACAACATCATCGATCAGGAAGCAGCCGCTTCAGGACTCATGTTATTTTATAGATCACTGATAAGTGAGTGGAAAGGCTTTATCAGCTGTATCGCACTTAACTATAAGGACATTGAAGTAAACAGGGTACCACTGGTTTATTCAGATGGTAAAAAGATCGGCGATACAGAAAATATCTATGAACCTACCGGCGCATTCGGTAATTCACTGTTTGAAAGACAACCGCTGTGGTGCGATCAATCACTGTCAGACAATGCAGAGAAAGTCCCATTTATTGATGTCATCTCTTTTCAGGGCAGTGTAGTTGGTGGTACCTCTCCAGATTGCTTTTTGTTTACCTCCGTCTCTTATCATATCAAAGGCAGATACCCCTTTGTCAATGTACAGAGTGGCCGCTTTGTTGATCCTTTAAAATCAGATCTACGACCGGAAGAACTGAATAAAATATATGGATACGCTAAACATATCCTTGACAATATCCAGCAGTTCAGGCAGCACTTTAGCAACCTCTCTGCTGATATCAGACCTTCCTACGAGAATATCAGCGCGTGTCTGCAGGACTGGATAAAGGATATGGAGAAATACCAGGAGCAAAGGAGCTTCCCAAGATTGAATAATCAAACGCCTCCTGAAGTAGGGACACTATTTGCACAGCCGTTCAGCAAACTATTTAATTACTCCACTTTATTATTTGGATCTGAAGGGATCATCACACAGGTCTCCGGTTCCGAACTCAGTATACCATTTGACCCTAAAGACCTGTTACTACCCGATGCTACAGAAATTGCGCAGATTGACTTTGGAAAAGAAGGTGCTGAAAAAAGGAATTTTTTAGCTAACAAGCCAATCCTTTTATTAGCCGCAGATACAAAAGGACAGGCAAATAGTTTCGCCTACTTCGCACTGCCCCTGACACCCCTTGCCCTGAATGTATTCGGCGCTAACCTCGATGCACTAACAGGGTTGTCTCCTAATTCTAATGTCAAATCACGCATCTCAGCTATATATGATCCTAATGACAGGGATGGGGAAAAATTGATCGTACACCTGAAACTATTCACCGATACCGGCAATGAAATTATCAAACAGGTTGTATACAAGGTTACACAGGAAGCTATTATGGGCAAAGATATCCTGATGTGGCCCAACTTTATATCCAAACAGTGGAACAGGTATTTCTTATATTCTGAGATCCCGCATAACGATGCAAAGTTTCAGGCAACTCCTTTCATCGGCAATGTGAACGATGATTTTTTCCGGATCGCGTTGAATGATAAAGGAATACCATTCTACCTGGCAGAGAAAGGACGGGCGTCGTCTATACCTGGCATGAAGATCCAGCTGCATGTAGCATCGAACAATGCAGTGGCGGACAATAAGTACAAGTACGAAATTTATGAAAGCAACCAACCCTTTAAGGGGATTAAGTTTGCGCATGCCGGCATAGACTGTGGTTTTGGTATCATCAGGTACAAGTCTTTTGGCGATGATCCTGCCTTCCCCTGGAATATGCTGAATACAACGAAAACTTTGTATCCCGCTTTCCTGGGAGTGGATTTTGGTAGTACCAATTCTTCCATAGCTTACTACTCTGATAGTGATAAGATGATCAGGGAAGACCTGAAACTAACAAATAAAAGAGTCTCATTACTATCCACCGATCTTAAGAACAATGATGAGAGGCCTGCGGTAGAAGATGAAATCTTCTTCTTCCAGAATGATGAGATCTTGTCTAATGCTATTAAGTCTGTACTCACCATTCACGATCCCAGGAGAATTGTCAATGAAAAAGGTAGCCAGTCTGATTTCCTGCTGGCACAGGCTGTGAAGGGAGGATTCCCTTGTTTTGAAAAGAACTTGCCTATCGATACCGCACTGGATAACCGGTATTTCCTGACCTATAACAGAGTGGGGAAAGCTGAGTTGGTATACAATATGAAGTGGTCAACGCAGAGCATCGACAAGAGCTATAAGACTGCTTACCTGAGCTCGTTAATGTTGCATGTATATGCACAACTTTTCGTAGAAAACCATGAACCGCATACCCTGAAATGGTCCTATCCTTCTTCTATGGGCAAAGCACTGTTAAATGAATACAGAGCATTATGGGATTCTCTGGCAGACATTAGCCCGATTAACAGTGGCGTCACGCTAAAAACCTATCCACCATCTGATCTGGGCAATATTGATGATGTGCAGGGAAGTACTACGTGGAATATGGGCAACGATACATCTGTTGTCGGTGGCTGGGGAGCGAGCCAGGAAATCGGCTGGGGAAGTGAAGTAGAAGCACAAAAGAAAGAAATTGTGGAAATACCGGTCGATACTGCTCCAATCCGTTTTGATTTCAAACCATTAGGGAATAATGAATCATTATCAGAAGCCTGCGCCGTAGCAAATTATCTCGTACGACCCAATGGTGGTTATTCTCTGAACCCCGGTGAACTAGTGCTATGCTTTGATATCGGAGGTAGTACGACAGATATAACCGCCCTTTGCCAGATGTCAGGCGGCAAGGCGATGATCAAGCAAAACTCTATCAGGTTTGCTGCCGAACGCATGGCCCAGGCCACCCGGTATTCTCCCAATTTCAGAACGGTGTTGTTGAAGATGTGTGAAAGAAAAGGAATATTTATACAGGGGCTGAATAAAGGAGAGAACAAATTTTCAGAGAATACCGCACCCTATTATTTCGAACAGGTATTGGACAGGCTGGAGCATACAGATTTTAGTGCATTTTATCGACTGGTTGCCGCTGAATGCCAGGAAATGATGAGTGTGAACCTCTATATTACCGGGTTGATTATGTTCTATGCTGGTCAACTGGTACATAAACTAAGAACGGAGATCATACGTTCAGAAGATGCGCCGCCCGCAGTAAAGAATACTCCTCCTAAAATAAGGATTGCCTTTGCTGGTAAGGGCGCACGCATCTTCGACTGGTTCAGTGCCGTAGATCCCGCTGCAGCCAATACATATTACACACAAATGTTCATCCGGGGTATTGGCGGCGAAGCGGTCGCAAGAAAGACCATCATGCCTGTGAACCAGCACCCCCTGAAAATAATAGACATCAATTCTCATAAAAGCGACAGCTACGCAGATGTGAAGTATGAGGTGTCTAAAGGATTGGCGATTCCTACAGACATCACTAAGATCCTCGTACCTACTAATAAGCAGGCCATTGAAATTCTAGGAGAAGAACATTTCTGTATCGTAATGCCAAATGGTGAATTCAAATACCTTGAGTCTACCAATTCCATCACCCCGGAAATGCTGGAACATATAGGTGATCACTTCATTAATTATCCTCCACAGGGGAGCCATCCCTGCCCGAGATTTATGGACTTTGCAGATCTTTTTTATAAGGTCGCTTCTACCATGTTTGGATTGAAAATGAGCTCCGCAGATTTTATGGCGGGATTCCATGATATGAATATCGAAAATTACGTCAAAGGTATCCCAGAGTTTATCGAAGCCAGGAAGCGAAAACAGGATGAACAGAAAAAGTTCGACTATGTGGCGCCTATCATTATCCTTGAAGGGATGAAATTCTTCGAAAAACACCTGTTGAAAGGAATTAAAATCCAGTAGCCATGATGTATCGCATGCTTGTGAAGGTTTCCAGACGCTTGGTATCATTCTGGTATCAGACTAATAGCCAGGGATATGCTCCTTTGAGTATGAAGGATGGCAATGAGGTATTGTTGTATTTCTATGTGAATGGAAACGATTTCATATTTGGGAATGCAGCGAGAGATTTGTACAACCAGCATCATCCTAATGCGTATGGTAATTATTTTGAAATCATCAAAGATCCTGCGAAGCATTTTACTATTTATGGTAATAAAAAACCTGTAAAACAATTATTCTACTATGGCGTAGAACAATGTCTGTCATTCTTTATCAATACAGTTTTATATAAAAGTGATGCAATAGAATCTTATCGACAGCATTTTTCCCTCCATTTTTTATACGATGTAGACATTGAGGAAAAAGAGAAGGCGCTGGTAGAAAGCTTGTTCAACGATGCGGGATACATCAGCACAGGTAGGGTGAATTATGATGCTGCCTTGTTTGAGGTATTGGCCAGGCACAGGGTAATCTCATCAGGTAAACATGTATTGTTGTTGAACGGGCTCAATGGAACCCTGTATTTTAAGTTGTTTGATAACTACCTCCGGCAACCGGTGAATATGTTTTCGATGGAAGGACAGGGCGCTGATCCAAGAGTGAAGTTACTCGCAGAAATGATCATAGAATATATCATTGCACAACAATCATTTTTGTCGATCGATACGGAACTGGAAGTGAATGGGATCTTACCCTTCTGTACAGATAAGGTCAATCATTTGACCCCGGTGATACAGGGAGAGGTTGAGCTGACAGATGGAAACAAGTATTGGTTCAGGGTGAGCGAACGTAGCCTGAATGAACGATTGCAGTATTATTCCAATGACCAGGCAGTGTATACAAATATCGATGACTTGCTGGAGGAAAATAAGTTGAATGTAGATAACACAATCATCCTGTTAGTCGGGGAAGAAATCAGCACATCTTATTTCCAACATAAATTATTGAAGAGATATCCACATGTGAAAATAGTGGAGCCTGTTTGGTTGAAGGATACGATGGAGATTGTATTTGAGGGATTGTCCCGGAAGGTAGCCCCACCACCTAAACCGGTAATGCCGGTGTCGCAGCCTGCTCCCCCGGTATCACCGCCAGCTCCCCCGGTATCCCGTCCTGCGCCGGAATCACCGCCGGTTCCTGCAGCCACCTCGGCACCACCTCCGCCCTTACCGGTAGCAAAGCCGCCATTACCGCCGGTTGCAACCCCCAGAAAACCACCATCACCTCCACCTTTACCACCTTCAAAAAAGTAAATTATGGCAATTCATTTAGAAAAAAAGAAGCCCGTTTCCCTTGAAAAAACAACACCCGGACTACGGAAGATCATAGCGGGTTTGGGATGGGATGCAGCAAATGTAAATGGTCACAATGTAGACCTGGACCTCTCTGTCTTTATGATGGGCGCCGATGGCAAATTGCCACAGGATGAGTTTTTCGTATTCTATAATAACAATACCAGTCCTGACGGTGCCGCTTATTATCCAGGAGATAGCAGGGACGGGTCGGGAGATGGAGACGATGAGATCATTTCGATAGACCTGGGTAAGATCGATCAGCGAATTGAATACCTATACTTTGCTGTTACCATCGATCAGGCAGAGGTGCGTGGTCATCACTTCGGCTATGTACAAAACGCCTATATCAATATTCGTAATGGTGCTGATAATAGCCTTTTATGTCAATACAGGTTGAATGAAGCATTCAAAAATGAAGATTCCCTGATTATTGCAACGATCTCAAGGAATAATGGACAATGGGATCTGGAAGCTGTGGGACAGGCATTTTCAGGGGGACTGAATACACTGGTTGAAATGTACCAATAAAAATCATCTGCTATGGCAAGTTTTAATTTATCAAAAGGGGAGCGATTTATTTTAAACAAGGCAGCCCCCGGCCTTACGCTTTTAAGGATCGGCATGGGATGGGATCCCAATGAACAACCTGGAGGACCGGACTTCGATCTGGACGTATCTGCATTTGCATTGAATGCGGGATTTAAGATTCCATCTGATTCTTACTTTGTTTTTTATGGACAGGTGAGAATGGGGAACTGCATAGAAGATCCCGTAGAAAAAGGATTAATGCGACCTATTACCCGGGACGGTGCTATCATGGGGGCAATAGATGACCCTGACGGCAGGAGAAGTGATGGTGATGATGACGAGGATATGTTTATTGATCTTTCCAAAGTTACACCCGAAGTAGAGCAGATCATCATCTGTTGTACAATCTGTAAGTATCCGCATGACAACAAGAAAGACAGGCGTACACTGAATCTGAATTTTGGTCAGGTGGATGATTGTTATATCAGGATCATCAATGAAAGTTCTGGCGATGAGATCCTCCGGTTTGATTTAAAAGATAAATACACGAGAGAAGATGCTGTGGAATTCGGACGCTTGTTTCGTGTAGGAAATTCGTGGGAGTTTGAGGCAATGGGAAGAGCTCATACAGGTAGTTTACAGACATTAGTTGATATGTATACTTAAATTATATTTTATGGCATTTAATCTTAGCAAGAATAATGATCCGGTTCCGGCACATAACAAGAATGGCTGGGTCTTCATATTATTAGCAGTAATAGTGCTAGGTGGCGCTATCTGGTATTTTATACCCAAAAAAGAAGAAGTACGTATTGAAGCTGCAACCCCTTTAGCCACACCTGTTCCCACTCCCGTTCGCGATACGGTTGTTGCCACTGAGATAACATCTTCACCTGCTCCGGGCACTTCCCGTGATACGGCTGCAGCTACTGCAATACAAGCTGCTCCCGCTTCTGCGCTGGTAGCAGCCTCATTTAATAAAGGCACATCCGCTCCGCTGTCTATATCAGACGAAGTAGTAAGCAGAATCAGGCAATCTCAAAAGATCATTATCTATGGCTACGCCAGCAGTGAAGGAGAACTTTCTGTAAACCTGAAGCTGGCACAGGAAAGGGCAGAGTCATTTAAACAGTACCTCGTCTCCAAAGGCATAGATGCAAGTATGATCACAGCTGTAGGAAAAGGAATAGACAATCCCATTGCCTCTAATGACACTGAAACAGGTCGCATCCGGAATCGTCGTGTAGAAGTAAGTATTGAATAGTTAATAAATTCCCATAAATGAATATATCACAGGATTTATCCTTACTCTGGAACGATATTATCGCTCATCCAGGAACGAGTATCGCTGTCATTTGTAATCTCATTATCATAGAAAGCTTGTTGTCTGTGGATAACGCGGCTGTACTGGCAACAATCGTAATGGACCTCCCCGTACATGAAAGAGGGAAAGCCCTTAAGTTCGGTATCTGGGGCGCCTATATATTTCGCGGATTAGCCATGATCTTTGCTGCTGTGCTGGTAAAGATCTGGTGGCTGAAGCCATTGGGCGGATTATATCTATTGTACCTGGTATACGATTGGTACCGTGGTAGCAACGAGGAAGAAGAGGCAATTGACAAGTCTAACAACTGGCTGTACAAGATGACTGTAGGTGCTATGGGCAACTTCTGGGCCACTGTCTGTATAGTTGAAATCATGGATATGGCATTCTCTATTGACAATGTGTTTGCGGCAGTCGCCTTTTCTCCAAATATCATCCTTGTTTGCACCGGTGTCTTCATTGGTATTTTTGCGATGCGCTTTATCGCACAGTGGTTTGTTAAGCTCATGGAAAAGTATGCCTTTCTGGAAACGGCCGCGTTCATTGTAATTGGTATATTAGGTTTGAAGCTGTTGCTGTCACTCTTTGAACACTTCTTTCCCAATCATGTGTTTAGTCAATTGCTGGCAAGCCATACGGCGGATGTAACAATATCTGTAGTAACCGTATTGGTGTTTTTTGTGCCCGTTATCACATCTTCATTGTGGAACATCCCAAAGAAGAGTATAGCTTAAAGGCAGATCAGATAGCCAGAATGCACCATGTAGTATCACCAGCTGCCATGAATGAAATAAAGGAATTGCAATGATTACAATTTCAACGGCAGGAAGCTATAGGACCAGAGAATGATGGAAATGAAAAAAGCCTTCAAATCGAAAGATCTGAAGGCTTTTATTTGTAGCGAGGAGAGGATTCGAACCTCTGACCTTCGGGTTATGAGCCCGACGAGCTACCTCTGCTCTACCTCACAATGAGGGTGCAAAGATGCATAAATGATTATACACTACCAAATTTGTTTTGCATTAAATCAAAAATATTTTCTTAACCTGATTAATGCTGCTTGCAGCAGCCGTAAATTTTTGAATACTTTATTACCATCAGTAAGCCAATCCGATTCCCATTTTAGCCCCACAATAACCCATATTCCTTCATTTATCATTCATAGTCACCCTGCTGAAAAGCTCGTTATTTACCAGTTCTTTCGTTTCGCAACACACCCGCCTGCTTTACCAGCTGCACAAACCCGGTCAACCAGTATGAATGCACCTGGAATGCAGGTAGCAGTCCATATCCATAAAAAAAACGGGAATAATCAGTTTGATTACTCCCGATACCGCGCCTGCGCTGATTTTATATGCAATGTTTACTGTTCTATCACCAGTTTACTGGTCGATTTTGTACCCTTGCTATTAATAAAGGTCACAAAATAGAGTCCTGGCGTCTGTCCACTGAAATTGTAATATACTTGTTGTGTACCAGCTGCAGTTGACTGTACCACCGCCAGATCTTTTACCAGCCTCCCCTGTGCATTAAATAAGCGGATCATACCCTGCTCATTTTTCGCAAGCACCAGGTTGATCGCAGTATTGCCACGTGTCGGGTTCGGATAAATACTACTCAGCTTACTTTCAACTACTTCATCACTGATAGCAAGTTGGCTGCCTGTTTTATTTGATGTAGCACAGCTTGCAGCAGCAGGTGAGTCCCCTGTCACTTCCATCCAGTCAATATCCGCAGTTGCATTGGCTACAGTAGATTCCAGGCGGATCATATTCACGCCCGCTTTCAGCGATACAGAGGTGGTTGCGTTTGAGAAAGTTGTACTATTACTGGTTTTCGGAAATGATAGCGCACTGTTAATCGTACTGCCATTCACGAGTAATGCCAGGATATATGCGTTACTGCTACCACTGTTTACATACCGCCAGTTGAGCGTGTAGATACCTGCAGTTGGAGCATTGATACGCCACGTCACTCCTTTTCCTGACGCATTGGAGAGATTGATGACAGCGCCGTTATCCGCCCCGGAATTGCTGCTGATGGCTCCATCATAGCTACACAGACCAGTAGTGGCATTGTCTTCTATCCTAATGGTGGAAGTGCCCGAAGAGCTGGTTGCCTGGAAGTTTCCCGTCACTGATTTTGTGGCATTCATTGTTGTTGTAGTAGTGCCGGAAGTACCGGAGGCGTCGCCGGTCCACCCGGTGAATGTGTAACCCGCAGCAGCTGTCGCAGTTAGTGTCACTACCGTACCGCCAGTATAGGTGCCCGCTCCGGTGATAGTACCTCCTGCTGCAGGAACAGCAGTAGTGGTTAGCGTGTATTGTACAGTGCCTGTACTACCACAATCAGGGCTGGTTAAAGTAGCACCCGCACCATTAGTAACCAGTGATTTCACCGTACTGGCAGGAGCAACTGTCAGTGTGTAGGGTGGTGTGAATGACGTGCCACTGCCTGATGTGTTGCCGGAAGTATTGGTGAAAATATTATTCCTTTGCGTGATCGCTGTGAATGTATTGTCCATCAGATCGATCGGATTTTTCACGTTTTCAAATACGTTGCCTTCCACCAGCAGGTCTGCTTCATAACCTGCCATGATGCATTTAGCGGCAACAGTAGAATTGAAGTAGTTGTTGACCAGGTGCACTTTGCCAAATCTTACCCTTGGCATCCGCTCTTTACAACCCTGCGCCCACCAGCAGTTGGCCAATGTGATACGCAGTTTCCCCCTGTCACCTGTAGCTCCATCACTGGAGCCAAACAGGTTAGAGAACCGATGATCGTTAGATCCTCCCGGGCCACCGGCAACAGGCGCTTTATTGTAAGAGAACTTACACCAGGTCACTGAGATATAATCGGCGGCAGACTTTATATCCAGGTTGCCATCCATCCCATCCTGGAAATCACAATGGTCTACCCATACATTCGTGCTGTTGTCGATGGTCATATTATCCCATCCATCCGTATCATAGGCGGCAGGGCCTTCGAAGGTGATGTTTCTGAAAATGACATTCGATACACGCTTTACATAGATAATTCCTGAACCGTCTTTGGTCAGATCGTTAGATACCAGTTTGGAACCTGGTAGTCCATAAATTGTCTTTGCTGACTGATCCTGAAAATTAATCCTTCCGCCGGAAGGGATGGTAATCGTGCCTGATATATGCACGACTTTTACGCTGGAAGAAGTAATAGCGGTTTTAAGTGCATCATAGGTGCTTACTACAGTAGGGGTAGCAGATCCTCCGCCTGTTACGCCTCCATTTTGACTGGCCCAGCCTATCAGGCTACATTGCGCCTGGGCAAACAGTTCTGAAAAGCAGCAAATTGTAAGAATGATCAATTTTAAATACCGGGTTTTTCTCATAGGGTGTTGATTTACTAATAATGGTTATATACAGCGTAGACGACAGTCTTTGTTGACATAACAGACCTGAGGGAACCCATTTATAGTAGATATGGTTGAGTGGAATCTTAACGACGCTAAATTATGTTTTTAAAATTTTAAAGTGGCTGATTTTTTTAATGTAGAATTCAAGGTAGCCACTAAGAAAGGAATGCTTACTCAAAAACACGGAACACGATCCTGTCTGGAAGCTGAAAATCAGTAATTTAATATGGAGCTCAGACAGGATAGCATGTTTATATCGACGAGATACTTTATATTTCCGGGTAGGGAATATGGCAGACGATGAGCATAGCTTAAAATTAATTATATCAGATCTATGAAATTTTCAGCCAGGGAGTTCATTTCGTTAAAATACACACCAGGAGAAGCCCCCACAATCTTCCTGAAATCTTTATTAAAATGTGCCTGGTCGTTATATCCCAGGTCATAGAGGATATTATTACAATTCAGCCGGGACGCCTTATATCGCTTACTAAATGATTTGATCCTGATAATGCCCGCATATTGCTTGGGACTCATGCCGACAAAATCAACAAACTTTCTTCTAAAATTCCGTTCGCTCATCAGGTGTGTATCATGCAACCCGCCGATGTCAAGGTTACCTTCCGCAGCATGAATACCTTTTACTGCATGCAATATGTTATTGAAATGATACTCCTGCTTGCGATGGGCTACAAACTTCATGAGCAGTTTTTCAAGAAAGTAATGTTTGGCTACTTCGTCAGGCAATGCTGCTAACCGTTCGGGCAACATATAGATATCTTTTCCAAAGATATCGGCAGCATCTATTGTAGAGGCTTTGATATGCTCAAGACTGTCATTTATAAAAAGATGCGCGGTACCAGGTTGGAATACAACTCCTACAAGATGTACCTTGTTGGCATAACAAATAAAACTTCTGTCAGGATAAAGTCCGGTCAGGGATGCCGCCGGCATAGGATTAAATTGCTCCCCATCGCGTGACAAACTAACAGCGTCGCTTAAATTAAAAACCAGGTCTAAGGTACCATCGGGCAGGCGGCGATGAACAGTATGGCTACTGTCATTCTCAATAACAGAGTAAAAACATTGGACATACTTCGCCAGGAAGAGGGGACTGGTTTTAATGATACCCATAAAAGATTGGCCGATTTGTACAAACAAAGATATGGCATTTACATCTAACATTGTGCCCGATAAACAATCAATATGAAGGCATTAGTATACCTGTTATTATTAGCAACACCCGCATTGGCACAGGATTTTGGTAAAAATGAAAAATCCAGGATCATCGATTCTATCTCCCAAAAATTAAAGACATTGTATGTATACCCGGAAGTGGCAGAAAAGATGTCTAAGCAGTTATATACAAACGCCGGGAATGGACAATATGCGAATATCAAAGACCCCGTTGCATTTGCAGATCGTCTCACGACAGACTTACTGGCGGTTAGCCATGACAAACACCTGCGTGTATATTTCGATCCCCGTCCTATTGAAAAACACCCGGTGATGGAGAATAATCCTGATATAGCCCGGGCGAAAAATTTCGGTTTTAAAGAGGTGAAGATCCTGGACGGGAACACCGGCTATCTGAACCTCAGCTACTTTGAAGACCCGGCTATAGGTGGGGCCACCGCTGCAACGGCCATGAACTTTCTCAGCAATGCTGATGCTGTGATCATAGATCTCCGTAACAATGGAGGAGGCTCTACAGATATGGTACAACTGTTGGCGAGTTATTTCTTTGAAGGAGAGCCCCAACCACTGACGGATATCTATTGGCGTCCTACCAATCATCTTACACAATATAAAACACTACCCTATGTGCCGGGAAAGAAAATGCCCAGGGTAGAAGTGTACCTGCTCACCAGTCAGCAGACCTTTTCTGCCGCAGAAGACTTCAGTTATAGTCTGCAGAACCTGAAGCGCGTTACCATCGTTGGTGAAACTACCGGTGGCGGCGCTCACCCCATAGAGCAGGCGGAAGCAAGTGATCATTTTTTTATTACAATTCCGGAGGGCAGGTCTATCAGCACGATTACCAAAACTGACTGGGAAGGTACAGGGGTAAAACCTGATGTACTGGTAGCTGCAAAGGATGCATTACTCACCGCCCAGTTAAAAGTGCTGAGCAAGGCACCAGCAGATAATATGCCCGCACAATGGGCTCTGATGGCAATAAAAGCTAAACTGAATCCAGTTACAATAGCGCCGGATAGCCTGAAAAGTTACACAGGAACTTATGGAGGAAGGATGATTTCTTTGGAGAATGGACAGCTATATTATTCTAAGGTAGGAGGCCCTAAAACCCGCTTGATTCCGATGGAGAATGATTTGTTCTCCATGGAGGATAAGGATTATCTCCGGATCAGGTTTGTAAGAAAGAATGGAGAAATAACAGGGTTCACAAGGTTATTTGAGGATGGGGCGGCAGAAACGAGTTTGAAAGATGTATTGTAAAATGCTACCTGTTTTCCAGAAACCAGGTAATAGGGTCTGTATCGTTTGATACAGGCCCTTTTCTTTAGCATATTTTAGCAGGTATACAGCATATTAAATGGAACTCCATAAGGCCATATGCTGGCATGGTCATCGCTCAATAATAAAATGTTCTTCCCATCCATTTTACCCCCGGTTTACCCAAGCTCATCCACCTATAACAAAAGTTTGATTTTTATTAGCTTTGTAATATGACATTCCATGAGACCACGGATATTCCCGGATTGAATCTGGCAGACCTGCGATTGAATGGGTTTAAAGTGTATGCACTTCCTTCATCCACAGAGGTGTCGCCTGTCAGGGCCGGCCGCCGCGACTTCTATAAAATGGGCCTGGTAAATGGCGACATGACGATCAACTATGGCGGACAGCTATTGGATATCAAAGGCACGGCTCTTCTTTTCATCAACCCAAGAATACCGCATTCCCTTGTCGGTCGCGTAAACCGCACCGGCGGTTACTCCTGCATCTTCACAGAAACCTTTATCAGCGGCCGGGACTTACAGTATTCCCCGCTTTTCCGTGTCGGCGATAACCCGGTTATACCCCTTAATACCGAACAGGCGGGCTTTATGACCGGCTTATTTGAGAAGATATTGACAGTATACAATGGAGACTATCTTCATAAAGGCGAACTAATCAAAAGCTGCATCACACTCATCATACATGAAGCATTGCGCATACAACCTGCCCAGCAGGTACAACCTTTAAAAAACGGCGTTGGACGTATCGCCCATTTATTTACCGACCTGCTTGAAAGGCAGTTTCCCATAGAACGCAACAACGATCCGCTCGCCTTACGTACGGCGCAGGATTACGCCAGCCACCTCTCCATACATGTAAACTACCTGAACCGGGCCGTCAAAGAAGTAACCGGCAAACCCACCTCCGCTCATATTACCGCGCGGGTCATTGCCGAAGCAAAAGCGTTGTTGCATCACAGCGACTGGAGTGTAGCTGAGATCGCCTATGCGCTCGGTTTTGAATATCCGGCCTATTTCAACAATTACTTCAAGCGGCTTACCGGCAGCACACCAAACGCTTTCCGGAAGGTTTGAAAATCATAATAATTGGTTTGATCGTGATTGGCTGTCCCTGCATTTTCGGAGGAACTTTGCCCTTAACATCAAATCATTTAACTATGAAAATTTTAGTAACAGGGGCAACAGGAAAAGTGGGCCGCCGGCTGGTGCCTCGCTTGTTGGCAAAAGGGTATGACATATCTATCCTTGTTAGAGACGCTGCCAAAGCAACCGACCTGATCGAAATGGGTGCAAAAGCTATTACCGGCGATCTGTATGTACCATCAACTTTACCGCCGGCAGTTGCCGGTATGGACGCCGTGATTCACCTGGCGGCACTATTCCGTACATTCACCGACAACGAAGGTATTATCAGGACTAACCGGGAGGGCAGCATCGCATTGGCACAGGCAGCGCTGGAAGCTGGCGTTAAACGGTTCGTTTTTACCAGCACCTCTAACGTGTATGGAGCCGGTTATGGTCGCCCGGCCAGGGAAGATGAAAACGTCGATATCAATGATCCCCGTGCTTACTCTTCCAGCAAGATCGCAGCTGAACAGGAACTGATCTCTTTGCAACAAAACAAGGGTTTTGATGTACGTATCCTGCGTTTGGGCTTTGTCTATGGAGATAAGGACCCACATATCGAAGAAAGCATCCCATTGCTGAAAAAGCTAAAAAGACACCCCGGCTCGCGCATGCATATGGTGCATCACCTGGATGTCGCCCAGGCCCTGATCCTGCTGCTCAATACCGAAGGATTGGATGGAGAGATCTTCAACGTTGCAGACGATGCGCCGATCACTTTGTATGAACTGGCCGATTCTTTCGGAAAAGCAGCTGAGACATTTGATACCACAACAGAACCACTCAACGATCCTTTTCAGGGAGTCCAGGATATTTCGAAGCTGCGAAACAAAACCGGTTTCCGGCCACTGGTGCCGAGTTACTATACCGCGCGTGACCTGGATATACTGTAAGACAAACGGACTGCCGGATTTTAATATAACAGTTCAAAGAGATAAAATAACGAAATAGAGAAACCTGGCCGTTATATGCTGCCAGGTTTCTCGAACGTCGAACCAGTTTGTTGAGGAACGTAATAATATTTAAAATCCCCGCAATGCCTCTTTCCGTAGCCTCCCCTCCTTTATAAAACAACATAAAGCAGGCGCTTATCCCCCAAAAAACTTCACTCATGTACCCACTTTTCCAGTACTGGCAATAAATACCTTGCTTTGATTAAATAAGATGACAGTCTTTGAAGCCCAGAATAACTATATCTCCCTACTGGAAATACCAGTTCATCGGCTGGACGATCGCTTCATTGTATTGGGGCTATACTGCTTTTGTAACAAACATAAGTTTCAGCTTTAAACTGGCAGTTTTATAAAAATTCCGGTATGGAAATAACGCTTATTCTACAACCGTTGCTTTTCTATTTAGATCTCTTCTACTTTTACCTCCATCTTTACCAACACCACGTTCCCAAAATGACTCGCAAATGCCACATCTGCCGCATCTCTCCCATAAGCCATAATAATCCGCCCTCCCACCGGCCGCTTCATCAACGCGTCAAAAGTATACCATCGATTCCCCACATAAGCTTCAAACCATGCGTGCAAATCCATCGGCTTTAGTCCATGCAGGTATCCCACCACCATCCTCGCTGGTATGTTTATACTTCTGCACAGCGCCATCGCTACATGGGTAAAGTCCCTGCATACCCCCGTTCTGCTCCCCAACACGTCTATAGCTGATGTAGAACTGTTCGTGGTACCATACTGGCGTAATAAGTTATTATAACACCATTGCCGGATAGCTTCTACCTGTGCATACGCGGATTGTATATCCTTTACAATCTCCAATGCCTGCGCTGCAACCTTGTCCGCTTCACAGTACCTGCTGGGGAGCAGATATTGCAATACATGATCCGGCAAATCTTCTATTGCTACATATGCAGCGGCTGTATCTACATCAATATCCATGTCGCACTCAGCGATCACACTGCTTTCGATGGTAGAAATTCCTGCTGGCAAAATGGTCCGTTGGCAAATATTGCCATACCCATCTATGTATTCAGCCACTGGTAGCAACGGTGTTGTCAAAAATGCCTCCTGCCTGATGATCTGGGTAGGTTCGCTTTTGGAACGTAGCATGAAAATACTGGTAACGGGGTACTCGGCATAGAATTCAAAGAATGTAGAAGCTTGTAAGCGCATATAACAGGGGTATTTAATATAAAATAACGCCTAAGCAATAACAAAAAAGCATCCAAATCTTTCCACCTGAAGGTTTTTTAAAACTTGTGGGGCAAGAACAACTGTTTTTCAGCCTTCTTGAGAGGGGGTGGAGACAAATAGTACATGTTCTGACCTAACATAACATTAGACGGACAATTTATAACGCTGAATGAGACTCACTACTTCTGTCAGTAGTATCTTTGACCTATACATCCATTTGCGCGTATCAATGGAAGTTAGCAGTTGATTGCCATGAAAAAGGGAAACAGCTTGTGTTCTTTTAGCACCAATAGGAAGTGGAATACACCCCTGTTTAATAAGTATCCTGTGACTTTCAATACAATGTATAATACTCCAGTTCCTTTTTTATTTTTGGCTTAAAATAAATAAAATGAAACAAGCCACAGGTCATACCGGCCAAATTTTAAAGGCGTTATTAGCATCTTGGGTAACAATAGTGTTCGGAACAAGTATGTTAATTGTCGCTTTTGCACCAATCCAACAGAAAACTCATTCTTCCAATAAACTCATCAATTTCCTTATTCAAATCTGGGAGGTAGCTGACGAAATGGGCCCAGCGGTTAAGATTGCTATTATACTCTTATTTGCTATTGGCATTTTTAGCTGCAGAAAGTTTTTAGCAAATAGTAATTTCATATTCGCATCTATCATTAGCGTACTCTTTGCAATAGTTTCAGTTTTCCTGGTACTTGCTTTCTTGCCAGCAGAATACTCAAGAGGATTTGGAATAGGTCTGACAGGTACCCGATTTGATGAACGGGTAATTATTTTTTATTTAATAGGAGCTTTCGCAGGAGGCCTGGTTTTCACATACACTTATTACAGACTTATGAAAAAAACTAGCGCTTAGCCTGATTTGTTCAGACCCGAATAAATAATAATCTCTTTATTTTCTGGTAGCTGTTTTACAAAAATATGATCCAACTTTCGCACCAGTTTAGACCAGGCTGATTTTTTTCGACAGTTAAAGCGCACCTCAATGATATTGCCTGCGTATTGTTGAGACCGGGGGTAAATTACTAATCATGTGTAGTAAAAGTGAACATGCAATCGTTCATAAACGGACGTTGTAATCTGATTTTCAATATAGTGTGTTGATTTACAACTGCTTTAAACGTACCAATTTTTTAATATTATACCCTAAAAGGTATAATATTAAACACTTTCGTATCTTTATACCCTAAAAGGTATAGAATGAACTTGCTGTCTAAAACTATTAAAGCTAAGCGAAAAGAAAACGGGTTAACACAAGAAGACCTATCCCTAAAATCAGGAGTGGGATTACGGCTAATCCGGGAAATTGAACAGGGAAAGACAACCATGCGTATGGACAAGGTGAATCAGTTACTTAACTTATTTGGGATGGAACTTATACCTGCAACTAAATCAAAATCTAATGAGTAAAACAGCAAAAGTATATTATAACAGCATTCTTGCTGGTTCGCTTACAGAATACGACGGTGGTTATAGGTTTTTATACCATGAAAGCTATTTGGATGATGCATCAGCAAAACCAATTAGTCTAACCATGCCCTTAAAAAAAGAGCCTTATCACAGTTTTACCTTGTTCGCTTTTTTTGATGGACTTATTCCTGAAGGGTGGCTATTAGATATTGCAAAAGATCATTGGAAAGTTAAAGGCAATGATCGCTTTGAATTATTATTACTTACTTGCAGTGATACTATCGGTGCAGTAAGTATTGAACCCGAAAAAGAAATTGAATAATATGCCTAATTGTTTATTCTGCTATAAGAATTCTGGGGACAACGAATATCACAGTAAATGTGCGAAACGTTTTTTTGGTACTGATACCATGCCAGAGCTGACCCTGGACAAACAGCTTTTAAAAGATCTGGCAGAAAAGACTATTAGCCAGCATATAGCAATAACAGGTGTACAGCCTAAGTTATCAGTTACACTGCAAAGAGTTAAAAATGATGGCAGACTTACAATAGTAGGGTTATGGGGCGAATACATATTGAAACCTCAACATGAACAGCTCAACTCCATGCCAGAAACAGAAGACCTTACGATGCACCTTGCAGAAGTATTTGATATCCTCATTTGTAATCATACGTTGCTCAGAGCCACCGATGGAAGCCTTGTTTACCTTGCCAGACGCTTTGATCGGGAAAAAGGGAAAAAGATTCATGTTGAGGACTTTTGTCAGCTATCTGGTTTTCTGACAGAGAATAAGTATAAAGGATCTTATGAGAAAGCCGGAAAGCTAATACTTCAATATTGTACTAATTCAGGGCTTGATGTCCTGAAATATTTCGAATTACTGCTTTTCTGTTATCTCACAGGGAATAATGACATGCACCTTAAAAACTTTTCCTTACTTCATCTTGAGAATAGAATTGCATTAAGTCCCGCGTATGACCTGCTGAATGTTAATCTGGTTTTTCCCAAGGATCAGGAAGAAATGGCATTATTACTTAACGGGAAGAAGAAGAATATTAAATTGAGAGATTTTGAAGCATTGGGTATAGTATTAAATATTCCTGAAAAAGTGAGATATAATACTTACAAGAAATTCCAGGCTTTCAATACAGAAGTACTTACACTAATTAATAGCTCCTTTTTAAGTGACGAGAAAAAGGAGAAGTATTGGGAAATATGGAATAAGAAGCAACGGATTTTTGAATAATTATTCGGATCAAAATTCGGTTACGTTAATTAACTCTACTAGTGCTGCTGGTTTACAAATGCTTATTTTCTTTTTCATAAAACCTATCTAAGTAAGCACGCCAGATGATGACAAAAATTGCTAAAACACCGAATATAATTCCGCCCCAGGGTGCTATTGATATTCCATACTGGCTAATAAAAAATCCTCCGATTGCTGTTCCTGAAGACACCCCTAAATTTCCGAACGAGGTTTGAAGACTGTTGGCAAATTCTTTTGCATTGGGTGCCGCAGAAACCATGTAACCCACACCTATCAAAAAACACGGGTCATACATAATCTCTTTCTCACCCATATGCTTTTCTTTTGTCAGATAATCTGCAAAATATCCATATGAACAAAACCATGCTGTAATTAATAATAGATTTGAAAGAGTCCCCGAAATAAAGCGGGGTTGCTTCAATATCGAAAGCTGAGTTTTTAAAGTTGTTGGCTGATCATTGGGTAAAGAAGGTAAAGCCAGGAACAAGTTTTATTGTTCCGCTTTTGCCTTCAGGTTCTTTAACCATACCTGCAGAGACATTTCCAGTCCTTTCTGGAATTTGCCCCGCATGATGTTTACCAGCCACCCTTCCATGCTTTCTTCCACTTTGACGGTCGTGTAGCCATTTTCCTCAATAAAGGACCAGTTATGGATGGCAAATGCGCCAAACGCCTTACCGGACCAGCCTATCCTTTGGCCAGGGATGGCGGTATGCAGCGTTGAATGGATGGTCAACCCGCCGCTCTTCCAGTCAAAGCTGCTGCCTTTTTCAAAAGGACCATTTAACCTGGGATCGCTAACATCGCTATGCCACTGTGCCCAGTGATTGATATCGCTCATGATCTGGTAAACCTTTTGCGGCGTGGCATGGATAGTAATTTGCTGGTAAGTCTTCACCGGCGCATTTTGGTTAATAGACTCAGATGCAGTATAGGAGCTAAACATCTCCAGGCCTGCAACTATAAGGATAATCAACCCGATAATAGATAATGCGCTATAGATAAATTTTTTCATGTCTTTTAGATTTTAATGTATGATGGAGTGAATTGTATTTAAGAGAAAAATGTGCGATAGTCCTGGACGAATTGTTCAAAACAGATGGGATCATGGCCGGTAATGTCTTTAACAGTGCTAAAGACCCCGGCAGCCTCCCCCTTGGAATAATGGGCATAATCCTCAATGAGGCCGCCTACCTGCCATGCCGGAAACCCCGCTACTGTCAAAGCGCCCTGCATCTGCTCCGGGCTCAGGTCGATATAAGCTATCTGTTTTTCCAGCACGCGGGAAAGAGTGTCGGCCATCTCTGCATGGGTAATCGCCTGTGGTCCGGTGATATTATAGACCTTATTCCGGTGGCCAGGTTCTGTCAGTGTCGCTGCAGCCACCGCAGCAATGTCCCTGGTATCAACTGCACTTACGTGAGCGTCGCCCAGCGACCCATAAAATTTGCCTTCGTATTTGATATATGGCTCAAAGGCAGTGAGACCCTGCATGAACAGGTTGGGGCGTAGGAAAGTATAGTCCATTCCAAGCTCTTGTATCCTGTTTTCTACTACGGCATGGTAACGAAGGAAGCGAACCGGAGAAGTAACACAGGCCGCCAGCTGCGATAGTTTTACGATATGAGAGACGCCTGCTTTATAGGCCGCATTGACAAAATTGAGCTGCAGTTGCGCTGCATGTTCGGAAGAATTGGTGAGCAAAAACACTTTATCAATACCTTCCAGGGCGCGAGCCAGGCTGCATGGGTCCGAAAGATCGCCTACGGTCAGTTCAACCTGTGGCAGGTCGCTCATCAAATCACCCTGCTCCCTGGTGCGCACAAGCGCCCTGAAAGATACATCGCTACTAACGAGCTTCTTTACCAGTTGCGTTCCAACGCTCCCGGTGGCTCCTGTAATTAAAATATTGGTTTGTTTCATCATTGTTATTTTATACTTCAAAATTCGACCGAATTCCTCAGGAAGAATTGTAAGAAAGCGAAATGGGGATTGCGATTATTGTTCTTGGGTAATTGGGTAACTTTCTTTTTTCCTACACCAGTGGCCGGTATTGATACCAGGCCGTTTTGATCTCACTGACCAGCTGCCTTTTACAGGACGCTACATTGTTTTCTACACATTAATCTGCTCTTCTTTAATACGTTTGTCATAATTATTTTTGTTTATTGTACATGCATACTGCCGTAAGCAACCGAGGTCATAGAAATTGTCAGGTTAAAATTTTGCGCGGTGTTAGACAAGGATTTGAAATGCTCACTTTGGGTGAGACTGTTCAAGGGTGTACAGACGGAATTCATCAGGTTTCCCAACGGAAGGTTGATAGACTTGTCTGGGATCGAAGGAACGTTGGTTGAATTTTTCGTTGCGTTGTGAACGCTTCCTGGATGTAAACCTCCAGTTTATACGACTGTGCGTTGGCTATGGAAGCTAGCAGTAAGCGTGCAAAGAAGGCGGGCGTATATTTCGATGTTATACGTTTGCTTGTGATCACGCAGTAAAATTGCGCCTATCCCAAAGCTAAAAATTATAACAAGGCAAAAGTGCCCGACCATATGCCTCCTCGTAACCTGGGTAGATGACTGTTGCAGGCAATCGGTTAGTAAAAGGTAAGGTAAAGGAACTACTGGCGTTATCAGAGTTTGGGATTGCAGATGGCCTCCTGGAATTTCAGGTATTTTGCCGGACTAAGCTGGAGGTAGTGGTTAAAGTCTTTTATGAGCTGGCTCTGGTCATAAAATTCACATGCTGCAATAATTTCAAACCAGTCCACTTTTTTAGACTCGCTGGCGATCGTCTGTAATAACTGAATCGCCTTCAAAAACCGCTTATATCGATGAAATTCCTTTGCAGTGTAACCGAAATGTTTTTTGTGGTTCAGTTGAATGGACCGTTCCGATAATTTGTTTTTGTGGGAAATTTCCTTGATAGCACTGGAGGTGGTGGAGTCAAAGCCGGCAATCTGTTCAGCTATGCGATCGCGGTTCCTCAAATAGGGCCTTGCAAAGTTGAGGATCATTTCCGACCTTTTTTCGTTGCAGCTGAGTTGCCTTAATTCTGACCAAAGAAGGGTAAAACAGTTCTGATGCAGCAGATCATCCGGATGCAGTGCAAGCTCCTGGCTCAAATCTGCATGAATGAAGAATCGGAAGAAGGCATCATCTTTGAAATTGCAGACAAATATCTCTGCGCCTGGCGCTAGTGAATAAGTAAAGGAATGCTTGATAGGCCCCAGAACAATGCACTTTTCTACCGTAATCTCCTCTCCGTTTTTTGCGATAAAAGATGCCGGTGTCCCAAAGCTGAAAATCATAATCGTTTGGTAGGAAGGCATAAGGGTTTTTACAACCGTTTCGCCTGTTTTATTCTCAGCATAATAAAAATGGGAAAAGACCTCCTCGAAAGTAGGAGGAACTGCTATGCGGTGACTAATATAACCATCCATATTTTAAACAAAATCACTTTTTTCGCTCCTCATGCAATTTATGGCTTTTTACGTTAAATGCCTGCGATCACAAATGTAGGGACACTTACAATCATAAAAGCCATTGACGATGATACCGTCAATGGCGAAAGGCGAAGCAAAGATGTTATTTCCAATCCATAAATTCCTTATAAACTAAATAAAAGAGGGCTAAGTAGAACCCGTATTTAACGAGCTTCTTGGCAACCTTGTAACCTTTAAACAAGATTGGGTTGAAGGCTGACTTGTCGAATGCTGGTTTGGTAATCTGTTCCATGTTTTGTTTTTTTATGGTGATTGTTAATGTTTTGCTGGTCATATTCGATTAAAAAAAAATCCCTGGATTGTCCATCCGCCTGCACGGTTGCTAACGAATCGGTAAGCAGTATATAAGCATTACTTTCGACGTTGTTTTTAAGCAGTGCGTGCGCCCTGACGACTGGTTCACCGTATAACTTTTTAAAGGCCCCGATCTTATATTCCGAAAATGATCCGTAGTGGGCAATCAGTTTTAAAGACAGGTCCAGTCTATGGCCGACGATATCCTCTATTTCCCTGAGTTTGGTATTGAAAGACGATAGCATCTCCTCATATTGTCTTACAATCGCTTTCACCGGCGGCTTGGGACCGAATTTGTAAAACAGTATAGCATCACCTTCAATTTCGCTGACTTCCAGCCCGGTACTATTGGCCTCTAAAATCACTGACAATAACTCCCGGGTAATGTAGCGGCCGGCTTCAATACAAATGCTGTTGACAAAATTTGTATAACCACTGATGTCCGGTATCATCACGATCCCATTCTCCATCCGAATGGCTTTGCTTTCTTTTAGGTATCGTTTATATAGTTGTTCCATCATTTGCTATTTGCTGGATCAAATGTAGCAACAGCCTTTTCGCTGGAATTGTAAGAAAACGAAGGCAGTGGTAATTACAGCTTAAGCCCCCTTCAGCATCTACACAATCTTTTTGTTCTGAATGATCATCATTCCATGCCAGTATTCAGTGAAGCCTGCGGCCAGCTGGAGGGTATGCATAATGGTTGGCAGGTATACATAGTGGTTGGTAGGTATGCAAAGCGAATATTGGCATGTCCCTGTAGGGCCTCTCCTACAGCGAACGGTCTTTAAGGATTTCCTTCTTAAAGTCGGGTCGATCGGGCAGTAGTCGCTAAATGCTACTGAGATGCTGATATTACCCCAGCTGACAATCCATCGGTTTGACTGAAATTCAAATTTTTATTGATTTGTAAATCACTTGACGACATTTGTTATTTGTCTATGGATGTAGTAATTTTAAATCTGCTCGTGATCTGTTAGGACTAATACAGCAATACTTATTAGAGAATTTAATAATAATGTAATATCCCTATAAATTAATCCTGTATTACCCAATTTATTGCTCTACCTTTAACAAGGTTGCATTTGGTCCCTTCTGATTGATTTTGGGTTTCTTTTTCTTCCTAAGTTTCTGTTTTTTAGCAGTATGTGTGTTTAATTAAAATTATAACTGTGAATATTTTTGTAGGTAATATAAGTGACAGAACAACTGAAGATGAAATATGGTCTTTATTTGACCCATTTGGAGTTGTATATAGTATTAATGTGGCTTATGATAAGTACAGTGGCCGTTCTAAAGGCTTTGCATTCGTTGAAATGCCAGACGATTCCAATGCAGTACAGGCAATTAAGGAATTGAATAATTCAGTAGTTGCTGGCCAGACAATAGTAGTGTATGAGGCTCGTCCAAAACCTGAAAGACCAGAAAATAATCGTTTCTCCAGATCCGGCCCAAGACCTGGATTTAGACCCAGATACTAATAGTTGGATGTTTTAAAACGTCGATTACCTTTATCTGTTAAGAAAGCAGAAGAGCAAAGCCGCAGAATACGTTAAGTAATTTGTGGCTTTGCTCTTATTTTTCTATGTACCAAATAGTAGCACCCCAAGCTGAGCTTCCTGCTTAATTTTCTAATTATACCCTCAATATACCATCAAGGATGGGATATATTAACAGAAACTGATACCTCTGACTTTTATATTGCTCTTGTTTTTTTACCAACTCAATTATTTCTTATTCCTGGTTTAAAGAATGCGCCAGGAAATTTGGTAGTTTCGAACCAATAAAACACTTTACCAGCTTGAATATTAGTATTCCCGGATAAAAAGAGCAAATCAAGTAAAACGACAAAACCCATGCTTAGCAAGGCTTTTGTTGTTTTGCGGGCTACGAGAGACAAAGCCTCACTGTAGATGATCTGATAAAAAGACTTACACCTAAAAAAGATAATCAGCATAAATAATCGTTGATGAGGATATGGGCATATAGATATATAAGAATATCCATATGCCCATATCTTTATGAATCTATCTCTCTGCTAAAATAAATTGTAATTCAAAATTATTCGGTTACATTAGTTATGTTATTCCACATACCGATTGTTGTTAATACCGCCTTAGGACCTATTCCCACATACATTTTAACCCTTAATGAATACTTACACTTATGAAGAACAAACTTTTACTCTTCGCATGCCTCCTGCTATTACAGACAACTTCATGGGCACAACAGGTTATCCTGGAAACCGATACCGCCAGTAACGGTAAGGTGAAATTCATGCGCCTCGACACCAAACAAGGCCCTCAATCAACTGCCGACGCTCAGGGTTTTATGAGAAAGAACCTGAGAATGTCAGCAGATGATAGTCTGCGACTGGATAAAGTGATTACACAAAATGACCGTAATCATCTTCTTTATCAGCAGTATTATAAGGGATACAAAGTACCCTCGGGTACTTATGCTGTGCATTCACATAATGGCATCATTGAATCGGCTAATGGCTTTTTTCAGGACATTGGCAAACCGTCAGTAGCGTTGAAAGTAGACGAGCAAACAGCCCTGAAAAATGGGCTAAGTTTCATTCATGCGCGAACTTACGGATGGGAGGATGAATTCACACAAAAGAGATATCAGGAAGCAACCAATAATCCCAAAGCAACCCTTTATCCTAAAGGAGAACTGGTGATCACCAGGGATGACAGTATCACTCACTCATTCCGGCTGACTTACAAATTTCATATTTATGCTGTAGCACCGTTGGGTGATTACAACGTATATGTCGATGCTATCACCGGAAATGTAATCGGAAAAGAGCAGCTCATTATGGATACCAATACTCCCGGATTCGTCACGACGTTGTACAATGGCTGGCAAAGTGTGACTATGGACTCCTACTCCGGAGGTTACCGACTCCGGGAATCCAGAACAACCAACGGACTCAGTGCACAGATACAGACACTGGACATGCAAAACGGGAGTAACTATTCAGCGGCGGTAGACTTCAGTAATTCAGGTACTGGCTGGACGACCGGCAATGCAGGTCATGATGTGCACTGGGGTACGGAGAAAGTGTTTGACTACTGGGCGGCTGTGAGAGGCCGGAATAGTTATGATAATCTGGGTGCAACATTATTTGGTTACGTACATGCCGATCTTCATGGGATTAACCCCCTGTATTATCCCAATAATGATAATGCATTCTGGGATCCCACCATGCATAGTATGACATACGGAGATGGTACAACCCAGTTTAAAGCAGTGACCTCACTCGATGTAATTGCGCATGAAATAGGGCATGGCATCTGCCAGGCAACCGCTGCTCTTGTCCCAGGTTACACCGAAACCGGGGCGTTGAATGAGGGCCTCAGCGATATATGGGGTGCTGTAGTAGAGAATTATGCTACACCTTTTAAACAACCCTGGCTGATAGGAGACGAAATCATGAAGAACGGACAACCCTGCCTTCGCTCTATGAGTGATCCCAATTCACTATCTTATCCCGATACCTATCACGGTACCTACTGGGACTATAATAATGAACCTCATCAGAACAGTACAGTGCTCAGTCACTGGTTCTACCGGCTGAGTCAGGGAGGAAGTGGAACCAATGATCTGGGGAATAGTTACTCCGTAACAGCGCAGGGAATAGACATTGCTGCCGATATTGTATGGAACGCAGAATCTACCGGTAAGCTCCAGCCAAACAGCCAGTATAACGATGCTCGGACTGCAACCATCAATGCCGCGATCGAATTATATGGTGCCGGTAGTTGCCAGGTCAAGGCAGTTACCGACGCCTGGTATGCTGTAGGTGTAGGTGCTGCACCACCTAATGCCAACCTGGTAATTTCCGGTACCTCAGCCTTCTGCTCATCGGCTACTTATACAGTAAGCGGTGTACCAGCCGGCCAAACAGTTACCTGGACTGTCACACCTGCAGGGTATGTTTCCGTCAATGCTTCCGGTAATACTGTAATCTTAACGAAGACCGGCTCCGGTAATTTCACGCTTACTGCCAGTTTACCAAACTGTATTTTCGCGTCAATGGCTGTTACTACAATATCTAAGATGAATATTACTTATAGCCAGAGCGGACCATGTAACGGTGCATGGCAGGGATGGATGGTCAATACCAGTCCCAATATGCCGCTTAGCAATTGGAGTTGGACCAGCTCACCCACAACCAACAGCCAGATCAATATATATAGCTCCGGCTCCTCATCTTCTTATGTAAGTGTATACGGTGGTGGTGGTGTCAATATTACAGCTACAAATGCCTGTGGTGAGACAATACATGATGGTGTAACAGTTTACAGCAGTTGCCCGCGTTCTCTGGCTTTTGTAGTATCACCTAATCCCGCGTCAAATACCGTGAATATACAACCTTCAACAGCGCAGGTGCAGAAAATAACACCGCAAATTACCAATGTAAATATTTACGATCAGAACGGAAATCTTTTAAGAAGGCGTAAATACGCGAACGTAAATAATGCACAGCTTAATGTAAGTGGATTGAGAACAGGTATCTATTATTTAGAAATAGAATACGATAAAACGAAAGAAAGACAACCACTGGTTATTGGTCAGCAATAATACTGTAAAAAAAGCCTTCAGATTACATATCTGGAGGCTTTGATATTTTAACTGCGTTTCGGTACGGAGAAGGAGAAATGCGCACCCTTATGAGAAGCTACCTGGAGCCTACAATTTAACGATACCTAATTCCTGATACGTTTGATGATGCAGTTCTTTCCATGTTAATTGACAGGCCGGAAAGGTTTCAAAAAGCGAATGCCATTTTCTATAGACCCTTCCATCATTTTTAATAATTGAGGGCCTTTTTCTTGCGAACGGGTGCTATTTAAATGTCCTTGCAGCGCATCCATACTTTCCCATCGTTCGATGATAATAAATTTCCCCGCCTGTCCCTCCACTTCGTGCGCTTCATAGTCTATACATCCAGCATCGTAACGAGATGAAGTGATTACACCTGTTATAAAAGATTTCATTTCAGCTTCCATTCCTACTTTTGCTTGTGCTTCCCAAAGCACAGTAACATAATTATTCATTTTTGTGTTTTTAATAAATGATCATTGTATAAGTAATGCGTTATTAGAAGCTATTATTGATCAGCTTAATTATAACGCAAGGGTATTCACAGGCAGGTTCTATCCTTGTCAACCTCTTTCTAAGTTTCGAGCGGCTAAGTAAACGTACACTCCTTTTTTCGCGGATTGCCACGCAACTTCAAATCCAATACCTTTATTGGATCCTGTGATTAATACGGATTTCATTTTGTGCTGTTTAAAAAATTAATATTGCAAAGTAGCCTTGTATCAAATGGAATCGTTTACCATTTGGTAAAAAGTAATTTTAACGGATATTTTTTCTAATCCGGCTTAATGATTGTTGTGTAATCCCCAGGTAAGACGCGATATAGGACAGCGGAACACGATTAACAACTGTTGGGAATTTTTCCAAAAAGGTCAGGTAACGAGTTGTTGCATCTTCTGAAACCAATGAACTTCGCCGGTCTAATTTTTCAACTAAGACTTTTTGAAATATCATATTTTTAATATCATTCCAGCCTACGATTGTATTGGCCAACTCGGCCCAATCCTGCTGTGAAAAGATTATAAGTTTACAATCTGTAGCAGCGTGAATATATTCCGTCATTGGTTCGCCTTTGTACGGATTTGAAAACAAGCGATTTTCTTCAATAAAATACTTAGTAATTTCATCGCCTTTCTTGTCATAATAGCAAATACGCAAGATGCCTTCTAAAATAAAAACAGCACTATTGAACTGCTTACCTGCTTCAACAAAATATTCGTCCTTTCGCAGTTCTTTTTCAGTCGCTTTGCTCTTAATCAAATCAATTTGCTGTTTATTTAAATTGCCAAACTGCAATATGTATTCAATAAATCGCTCCATAGTGCAAAGTTATAATACTCCATAGTGCAAAATTTACCATTTGGTAAAAAGCGTAGTTACGCATCTAAAAGCTATAGTTACTTCGATCAAACGAGACGAACAACCATTGCTTTTCGGAGAAGTACTATTCAGCCGTTTCGTATGAATAGTTATGAAAAAGGTCAAGTTCATTGGAAAGGTGAAATGCTATTGAAAGGGGATGCTTATTCTCCAATCGGATTATGGCAGTACTGACACGAGTACGGAAAGCCTAACTCGAGACTAGGATCACTTCATTCCAAAACAAAATATATCAATATGTGGCATCCTGCAGGAGAACAAATCCTAAGAACGGCTAAGGCTTCTAAAAAGATTTAGATGAAATAGCGCTAATCTCCCCAGCCCCAACACTTGCAGACGCCCACAGTGGATTTCTAATCAGGTTTGTTAAATTTAACCAATGCCGCATGCGATGTGTGGATGGCTGTAATCATTTTAAGTGAACACTATTAATGCGTCCTGAGATCCCATTTACAGTTATCGCTCTTCATATCAAACTTAGCTAATGTCGGTGAACTGTCCCCAAAGGATACCAGTGCTAACTGCTCTTTCGAGTTGGGAACTACTTTAGGCATAATACGGTATGTTCCATCGGTCAATTGATCTATCATCCATAATTGCTCGGGCGCGCCGGTAAATTCAGGTACTGTTATCACTTCTGCGTCTGCGGTAGCCGCTAATGCTCTACCTGTTCCTGCTATCGTTATTTTATAATAAGGTCCCCCGAGGTAGCCGCCCACGCCGGGAACGGCTGTAATGGTCCATTTCTGATGCGGGCGAAACATATAGTCGCCTATTGTTACACCAATGTTCCCGGTTGGCCAATTCTTTATTACGTCCGCCAGCTCCTGAGAGGGAATAGGTTTTACCGGCTCATTGTTGTTGCGGTTAAAGCCGCGCGCTACACCTGCCATCCGGGTAAAATCAACGTCTATTTGTAGGGCATATCCCCGTCTTTCAGATGCTATTTCGTACGTTCCTTCTTTGAGGTTATCACCCGCAACCGGCCATCCGTTTTTCCACAGCAAGGGGCGGATGCCAAGCACACTTCGGCCACCCTGGTCCAGGTCGGCTTCATAATGGCAGGACATTTTTTCAATTCCATCTCCCAAAACCGTACGCCCGAAATGACCGGGGCCGATAAGCCTCTCGCCGGCCGCCACCACCAGTTTACCACCGCCCTTTAACATCTCCCTGCCGATATTATCAATATAAGGGCCGGTCACTTTTTTGGAGCGCCCGACAACAATATTATACGTGGAGTTTGGCCCGTCACAACAAGTACCATGTGTTCCTAACAGGTAGTACCATCCATCGCGGTAGATCAGGTCTGTGGCTTCACAATCAATGGCGATATCCAAGGCCTTATTGCCCTCTACCCGCTTACCTGTTTTGGGATCAAGTTCTACCAGGCGGATGTATCCAAAATAAGTACCGTAAGTTAACCATAGCTTTCCAGTGGCCGGATCGAGAAGAAGGCTGGGATCGATCGCATCATTATCTTCGATGCCATTGGATGAAGCAACGACTATAGGGTCCGAATATTTGAAATCGGGTGACTTTGGGTCAAGTGTTTTATTCCACATGGTCAATATCTTTCCATTGTGCCCCCCGAACAGTCCACCCCCGGTCGCACCATACACAACAAGATAACGGTCGCCAATTTTTAATATATCAGGTGCGGCGCCGCCCCCCGGGCGCACGGCGCCGTCGTTCCATGTCCAGCCATCATCGGATATCAGGCCGCCACCACCCGTACCAAAGGTGTAATATTTCCCATCCGATTGTGCGATGGTAGACGGATCATGTATAAATGGCTTGCCAATTTGCGCAACGGCTGACCCGCCGGTATATATCGAAAGCGCAGCTATAACGCTTACTATTTTGGTCTTCATATTTACTATTAATTTGTGGTGATGGTAAGGTTCTTTATCGGCGCTCCGTTCTCATCCAGAAAGCGAACGCAAAAGTCGCTTAATCCCGGGCCGTTGATCACCGCCGCGCGTAGTATATTTTTCCCCTTATTAAGTGTCAGGCGCGCAGAAGCGCCATCATCCATTACCATACGCCTGTCGCCATCAAGTATCACTGCCTGTTTTCCGTTCAGCCACCACATTGACCCGCCGTTGGACCCTACGGCTAACCTTACATTTTTCATTTCGCTCGGACTGTTCACTATGGTTACCGCCCAAAACAGAACCGAGTAGCTTTGCTTGTGAAGACCATAGGCGAAACGGAATAATTTCACATTGAACGTCGGGCTTTCCAGGGCGTGCCATGCCAGTTCCTGCTCGCCCACCTTTACCTTTTCCCCATCTTTAGGAATAACGGTGAACTGGTCCGGGAAATAACTGGTGTCAAATGCTTTCTTCAGGTAGTCAACCGTAAATACAATATTGCTTTGTATTGACTTATTGATCGGCTCCAGTAGCAACCAACGCTGGATAAAGCCGTCGACATCGGGTGTTTTTTGGGCCGTCGTTGCAGGTTTAAAGAATGGCGTGATACTGCGTATGCTATCATGCTCTGTGATGGAGTCTCTTCTCAGGCCACGTGGAGGCCAGGTAGGAGGGGCAGTTTGCGCATGTGCGCCGGATACCAGCAGTATGATCATGCCGATCGCCGTCAAGCATAATTTAGGGTTAAATCTTATCATATGTCAAACAGGGTATAACTAATGTCTAAAATACAATTATTATCATTACAGATCCTTAAAAAAAGATTGCTTTGTAAACCTCCTAATGCCAGGTAAAAGAAGTGTTTTCTTTCTTTTTTTGCGTCAACCAGTGTTTGGAATCTTTGATCCTGAGTCTGTTTGCTTTCCGGTAAATTTGAATTTCTGGAAAGGCGTATTGCTAAGGTAATAGCCCATGCAAGGAAAACAGTTTATAGGAGTACCAATACGATATTGTTAAAAACGTATTGGGAAATAGGTAAGCTCATTATTGAGGATGAGCAAAATGGTAAGAATAGGGCGGCATATGGGCGAGCAGTTCTGAAAAGCCTTGCTACTAAACTTACCTTAGAGTTTGGAAAAGGTTTTGATGAGAGTAACTTAAGGAATATGCGGAATTTTTTTCTGGCATTTCAGATTTGGGACGCGGTGCGTCCTGAATTGAGTTGGACTCATTATCGGATTATAAGCCGGGTTGATAATCAGTCTCTTAGGGTGCTGCTGGTTGGTCACGCTATTGACGGAAATTGGAATAGCCGTACATTACAACGTAACGTTGATAGTCAATATTTAGGACGAATGCTTAAACTTCCTGAAGATGAATCAAAGGAGGCTGCGCATTTTATTAAAGACCCATACCTTTTTGAGTTTTTAGGTTTACCGCTGGATAAAGAACAATCGGAAACTAAAATAGAATCAGCACTAATAAATCATCTGCAGCAATTTTTAATGGAGTTAGGAAAGGGCTTTGCATTTGTGGCCGCCAACAGCATATCGTTACTGATACTTCTGATTTTTACATTGATCTGGTTTTTATAATTATTATTTGAAGTGTTTCGTATTACTCGAATTAAAAACACATAAACTTACTCATGAAGCCATTGATCAGATGGATATGTACGTAAGAATGTATGATGATTTGAAAAAGAGCGATGATGATAGCCCTACGATTGGTATTATTTTGTGTACAGAAAAGGACGAGACTATCATAAAATATTCTGTATTGGCAGAAAATCAAAAGTTGTTTGCTAGTAAGTATCGATTATATCTTCCTGACGAAAATGAGCTAAAGCAATTGATTGAAGAAGAAAGGATAAGATATGAGCTTGATAGTAAGTATTTCGTAATGCTTATATGCTTGAGTTCTTGGGATTAGAGGAAAAAGCAATATACACGGAGACAGACCTTGAGCAAGCTATCATTAATCATTTACAGAGTTTTCTTTTAGAATTAGGTAGAGGATTTTGTTTTGAAGCCAGACAAAGACGGATAACATTTGATAATACTCATTATCGAATAGACTTGGTATTCTACCATCGCATATTAAAGTGCCATGTTCTGCTTGATTTAAAGATTGGTGAATTTACACATGCAGATGCTGGTCAGATGAACGTATATCTAAACTATTATAAAGATAATGAAATGCAGGAGGATGATAATCCGCCTGTAGGGATTATTCTCTGCGCAAATAAAAATGAGAATCTGGTGAAATATGCTACTTCTGGTTTACCACAGCAGATGTTTGTATCTAAATATCTAATTAATCTACCTAGTGAAGATGAACTGAAAATGATTATTGAAGATGAACAAAGAAAACTAAGTTAACCAGATATTGATGTTTTGGTTGATGGTTGTTTAACGAGATTATCTTGGTAGTTTCAAACCAACAAAACCTTTTCCCAGATAGAATATTAAGATTCTGGGGCAAAAAGATCAAATTGTGCAAGAGGGTGTCTCATAAGTAAATGAGGCACCCTCTCATTTTTTTGAGTTATATAGCATTTTAAGGGTCGCCCTATATTGATTTTTGGGTAATCGTTTTGAGAAGGAAAGTTTTTCAAATAGCTCCCGATTTT